>DEJG01000002.1:4308-59090 GCA_002353295.1 Prevotella sp. UBA2754 | reverse complement strand
ACGTCCGAATAACAAAAGAAAACGGTCTCTTTTTTTCTCTCGGGGCAGAGGAAGCGCGCCCCTGGGGTTGTCATACGAACAATTCCCGATTGTCAAACGAGCAATTTTCTACCATTCCAACAACTCGCTACCCATTTGAAATATTTATTTGGATGCAGTGTACGCAAAACGTACTCCTAATTTAATAATAAATTGTAATTTTGAAGAACGAATATAGACATGCAACATTTTATTTTTTAACAATTTAATAATAACTTAATTTTAACGACATGAAGAAAAAACATTTACTCTTCACAACACTTGCCCTCGCGCTGGGAAGCCTTACTGGCGGCAGCGAGGCAATGGCGCAGGCCGGCTGGGAGTCGGCTTTCAGCCAGTCGCAGACCACGTCAACTACGTGGGAAGCCCTGTCAACGGGCTCTACCACGGGTAAGACGCTGGGTGAATCAGGTACTACAAAGTACTACTATCTTCAGGAAAGCCTGACTTTCACCAATACTAATGCTGGTGGTAGCGGATTGACCATCAAGGGAACTGTGTACCTGTACATTCCCTATGGCTTAACCATTACTTGCGTGGGTGCCGATGCCAGTGGAGCTACAGGTGCTGGTGCCGGCATTGAGCTCGCTGAGGGTAACACGCTCTACATCATCGGTAGCGGTGATGGTGAGAACACTACAGTAACCGCCAAAGGCGGTAAGGCTGCCAACGGTAGCAATGGTGGTAATGGTGGTAATGCAAGTGGCAATTATTCATCTGAGAAGGTATACGCAGGCACCGGAGGCAATGGTGGCAATGGTGGCGGCGGTGCCGGTGCTGGAATTGGCACCCGCGGCGGCAACGGTGGCACTGGAGGTGCTGGTGGGTCATATGGCGAAATAGGTTATAAATCTAATGCAGATGGTGTTGCAGGTGGAGCTGGTGGTAACGGTAGTTCCGCAGATAACATGGGGGAACTCTATGTTGACCAGACTTTCGGCATCACTGTGAGTGCCACTGGTGGAAGCAAAGCATCAGTCAATGGTACTGGTGGTACTGCTGGCAGCCATTTTATTTTGGATCTAGCTGCTAATCAGTCTGTTGCCGGCGGCGGTGGTGGTGGCGGCGGCGGCTTCGGCGGCGCTGCTGCTAACATAGGTACTGGTGGTGCCGGTGGTGGTGCTGGTGGCGGCGGCTCCTCTGGTAGTAGCAGATATAAATATAATCCGGATTATTATCAGGTTGCATCTTCCGGTGGCGACAGCGGACAAGATGCAGATGGAACATGGGCAGCTAGTGGTGATGACGGCTGGATGCATGATACGCAATATTTTAACAATGATAAATTCGATGACGCTGGAACGGATGGTGGCCTTGGTAAACCTGAAAATGCAAAAGGAGGCATTAAGGGCGGTGCCTCTTCTGAAGGCTCGATGAATTCCGGCCAGCTGAAGTACAACATCACTTATCAGCCTATCAAGACCCGTGTAAACGGATCAAACACCAATTCCGTAACTTTTCAGTATGCTCCCTCAAGTGCTACTACTGTCATTCTGCCAAGGAACGTAGAGGGCTACCAGTGGGTATTGTCCGTTTACGGTAAGGACTGCAGTTCTAATGCACAAATCACAAAGAGTGTTTTCACCCAGGCGAAAAAGACTTCATACGGTGGTAATGAGGAAGACGATGCTGAACGCACCATCACACTCGCAGATGTTTATGGCAATCTGACCTTCGTCGAGGTGGCAAGCCTCTGCAAGCTCAACAATAATAATACCAACGACCAGACTATCTCAGAATTCTTCCAAGATTTTACAGACAATAATCTGAAATACCCCATCACCGTGCGCCTCAAGGACCGCACACTGTATAAGGACAACCACTGGAACACCATCTGTCTGCCCTTCGACCTGACTCCGGCGCAGTTTGCTCAGTCTCCACTGAAAGGCGCTCAGGTAATGAAGCTGGATGAATCTTCAGGCTACTATCCTGTAGGTGGTACCATCGGTGCTAAGACCTATGACGGGCCAACACTCTACTTCTATTTTACTACTGTTAATACCAGCACAGAGACCTTACATGCCGGCTATCCATACTTAGTGAAGTGGGCATCAGGTGACAACCTGGTGGACAATACCACTAAGGGGAAAAAGAGTGCCGTTCATCAGCTGGACTTCACTGGCGTGGAGATTAGCTCAACAGCACCCACATTCTGGTCAGGCAATGGTGCCTCTGAGGGTGCCATCCAGTTCGTGGGCACCTACTCGCCGACAGCCTTGACTGCCGGTGACAAGACCAAACTGGTGCTGAGTAATGACGACAAGCTCTACTATCCCACTAAGAACATGAGTGTCAACTCTTGTCGTGGCTACTTCATCCTGCCAGGTAAAGCTGTTAACGCACGTGAGATGGTGTTGAGCTTCGACGACGAGATGACTACCGCCATCCAGACGCCTAAGCTCAATAATGACAGTAAGGATTCTGACACCTTCTTCAACCTGAACGGTCAGCGCCTCAGCGCTCCCAGAAAGGGTCTGAACATCGTGAATGGTAAAAAAGTAATAATCAAATAACATATTTAGAACAATGAAAAAGACTTATTTAAAACCCACCATGATGGTGGTTCCAGTACAAATCACTCAGATGCTTTGCGGAAGTCCAGGTGTGGTTACGAACGTTGAATTCGACTATGGAGGACCAACTCCTGATGATTTCGTGGCTGACGACGTCCGTTAAGTATATATTATACATTAATATTAATATTGTAACAGATGAAAAAGCTATCTATATTCACATTCCTCGCCCTCTTTGCGACCACCCTGACTCATCAGGGTGGCGCTTGGGCGCAAGATACAAAAGACGATAACTGGGGTCAGGTGCCGACAGTGACGAGCAAGTGGACGCACATCACAGAAGGCTCGGCTGCGGGCTTCGAGCTGAAAGACGATTACTACTACGTGACGGAAGACCTCACCTTCACCAACACCATCGAAGGTGCCGGCCAGGGCAGCGGTATGTATGTGCAGGCTGGCAGAACAGTGAACCTCTACATCCCCGCCGGCGTGACGCTGACCGTAAAGGGTGCTGACGCTCAGGGAACCACAGGTGCCGGTGCCGGTATCCTGCTGCCTTCGGGCTCTACGCTCAACATCATCGGCAACGGTACGCTGAAAGCCACGGGCGGTAATGCTGCCGATGGCCAGGCTGGCGGCGACGGAACCGATGGTAGTTATGTAGAAGATGATGACGAAGATCCCAATACATGGTTCTTGGGAGGAAGGATTACTGGTGGCCGTGGCGGCTACGGTGGTAATGGCGGCGGTGGTGCCGGTGCAGGCATCGGTACTGCTGGCGGCAATGGCGGTCTGGGTGCAGAGATGCTCGCAGCGGACGATTCGCGTGTACCTCATTCTTATGCTGAATGGGAGGGTGGTGACCTCGCCGGTCGTCCTGGCGACCCCGGCAGTGCCGGCTCAGCAGCAGCAACGATGGGTACGCTCAACATTGCAAGCACCATCACGCAGCAGATCAGCGGCGGTGCCAAAGGTAATGGCGGTGCTGCCGGTACAATCGGTAAGGGTTCGTTCACTGGCGGCGATATTTCGTTTGAGGGTATAGAAGTTGAAATGATTGGTGGTGTACCTATTCCCATTCCTCAATTTGACCTCACAGACTTGCAGGCCATTGCTGGTGGAGGCGGTGGTGGCGGCGGTGCCGGTGGTGGCAGCGCACAGGCTATCGGTACCGGTGGTGCTGGTGGCGGTGGCGGTGCCTCGGGTGCCTGCGGCAGCGGTTGCGCCCATAACGCGTGGGTGAATGACAACTTTGGCTCTGTAGGTGCCGGTGGCGGTGAAGGCGGCTATGGCCCTGAGAGTAACAATGGTACTGCTGGTGGTACATTCTGGATGGAAGGTGATGACAACATCTTCGACGATGAAGACAATCACAAGCCTGGTGGCGCAGGCGGTGCTGCAGGCACACCCGTAAGCGCTGACATGTCTTCATCGGTCGGGGTAGCTGTCGCTCCTAAATATAAAGTCAGCTACTACACCGTCGGTGCTACTTTGTCGAAGAATGAAGAAGAATACGAGGTTGGCAACGGTAGCCAGATTTCTTTGCCTACAATTACTTCAACTGATGGAAAGAACTATAAGTGGATACTGAGCATCTACGGCAATACACTGGGGGCAACGTCGAGCCATTGTGGCGGACCCAATGGCTATGTATATGAGCCAGGCGCAAAAGTAGACCTCAGCAACATCTATGGCGACATCGAGTTCTGCGCTATCTATATCGGCTGTACGATTGACTGTGCCAGTACGACTGAACAGTGGTGGGCTACTACTTGGGCCTACCTTGCCGGTGGCAAGTATGCTGTTGTCAACCTGAAGAACCGCAAGCTCTATAAGGACGGCTACTGGAACACGCTGACGCTGCCGTTCAGCCTCTCTGCCGGGAAGTTGGCTACCACCTGTCTGGCTGGTGCCGACATCCGTAAGTTCGAGAGCGCATCGTGGAATGGCACCGATAAGGCGCTGACCCTCAACTTCTCAAGCTCGAACTTAGGTGCGATAGAGGCGGGCGTACCCTACATCATCCGTTGGGGAACACCCGAGACAGCCACTGGCGAGGTCATCGAGGACCCATGCTTCACGAATGTTGAGGTGACGTTGACGAATCAAACTAACTTGGATGATGATGATGCCTACAACAATTACGAGACAGAGAGTAATGATGTTCGCTTCCAGGCATTGATAGGTCCGTCGCAGCTGCAGGCAAACGAAAAAATGTTCGTACTCGGCGCAAAGAACAAGATCTATCAGGTTACAAAGCAGATGTATGTCTATGCTACCCATGCCTACTTTGATTGCTATAGTAATAGTAACATCTCCATGGCCCGCGAGATCACGCTTGACTTCGGTGGTAACGAACAGATTAGTACACTCATCGAGAATGTTGAAACTGACGGTCTTCGTCAGAACACGATCGAGGGTATCTTCAACCTGAATGGTCAGCGCCTCACAGCTCCGCGCAAGGGTATCAACATCATCAATGGCCGCAAGGTCTTGATTAAGTAAGCGAAGAACCGAAATCGCTCGATTAGAATAAATCTCTGAAAAAATATAGCCCGAACATTGGCAAAACGATGTTCGGGCATATTTTTTATCGAAATTATAGTAGATACCATATAAAAATGTTTACGCATTGTTTACGCAACAATTCTATATTGTGGCCCATCAAATAACAAATCTTTTATCAGCCGAGAATCATATTGGGAATAATAGCATCTATCATAGACGATGGAACACCGCATTCTTTCGCTATACCCTCCCAATGAGAGACTGCTTCACAAACATCTCTGACAGGTGTGCAGCCCAAACTGTCTTTGAACCTCGACAAACACGATGGCTATAGCCGACTGACTATCGTGGGCCTTTGGGGAGATTATATCTTCAAGCCACAAACGGAGAATTACGAACAGTTGCCCGAAAATGAGGACTTAACATTACATGCAGTTGCTGCTCTTCTGCTTTGTCACAGGCAATAACGACATTATGGAAATACTGGAACCCAAGATGTGAATTATACAAGACAAAAACACAAAAATAACTGGTTTTGTCTTCTATAAAAGATAAATCTGCTAATCAAGAAAACTTGGAAAAATGTAAATACAGTTCTGATTTTACATTGGAAAAGTGTTATATAACATGGTGTTTTACATTGGAAAAATGCAAATTGTTGAAGTTTTGTAACGCACTTTCAAACGTCATGGCATATGAAGATTATGATGTACCCCAGGCCTATGTGTTCTGTCAAGAGAATGTACAAACCAAAGGGAAAATCACTTATTATCCCATCTATATGATAACTTTCTTTGAGCAAATTCAGTCAGAAGAGAAAGTATATAGGTTTGATCTTACATGGATTGGGGATAACCACACAAAAGAATAGTTGCTACATTCATGGATGAGAATGTACTATTAGATTGGAAAGAAGCCCACGCAGATGTCTCTTCCAAGTTCAAGCAAGACTTGGAAGAGCAACTGCTGAAACCATATCATCATCCCATTTTGAACACAAAAATAGGCTTACGAACACATCATTTGCACAAAAAATCATAAAAGTAAGCCATCGAAAGGCAATTTTTCTATGTAACCAAAGGTTATACAAGATATTTTTTTGTAATTTTGTAGCCAACAAAAGACATTATTTGTTAAAAGCAATATGGCAAAGAAGGTAGCTGCTGAAAAAGTTGAACCTGAGGTTATCGCAAAATGTGATAACCTTAATGAAGTAACCCCAAACCATGACAAGGTGATAACGTCGGTTGCACAAAGTAGTCCTGAAAACGTTAGCATTAAGTCAATGATACGAGTTATACGTGGACAGCAGGTAATGCTTGACTTCGACTTGGCTTTTCTATATGGTGTTGAAACAAAAGCACTCAATCAGGCTGTTAAGCGTAATATAAATCGTTTCCCTGAGGACTTTATGTTCAAGTTGACAAAAAGCGAACTTGAAATATTGCGGTCACAAATTGTGACCTCCAATCCGATAGAAAGACAGCAAAATACAAATTGGAAGTCACAAATTGTGACCTCCAATCTTGACAATAATCATGGCTCAGATATTTTGATGTCACAAAATGCGACATCAAGTTTTGCAAAAATGGGCTTAAGAAGGCCGCCTTATGCTTTCACTCGCAATGGTGTAGCCATGCTTAGTAGCGTGCTGAGGTCACAGACTGCTGTTGGAGTCAATATCAAGATTATGCGTGCTTTCACGGCTATCCCACAGTTAGTGAATAATAATGTTCAAATGATTCAGCGCATTTTCCACATTGAACAACATCAACAGGAGACGGACGAGAAGATTGATGCCATTATTGAGAAAATAGAGAATTTCTCTCCTAAGCTCTTGCCAGAGCAGATATTCCAAACGGGATGCGTGTGGGATGCCTGGTCGTATATTTCAGACTTAGTGCGAAGTGCCCAACAAAGGATTGTGCTAATAGACAATTTCGTGGACGACCGTGTTTTGTCATTGCTAACAAAACGTGCTGATGGCGTGACAGCCACCATCCATACGCGCTACAGCGAGCAATTCCTGACAGACTTAAAGAAGCACAATGAACAATATCCAGAGATTACGTTTGTACAATTGCCCCACAGAAATCATGACCGTTTCTTGATTATCGACAACAAGGCGTATCTCCTTGGTGCCAGCGTAAAAGACATTGGCACAGGACTATGCGCTGTAACCGAATTATCAACATCGCCAGAGACAATCTTAGATATGGTGAAATGATGAATGACGTAATATAACAAAGCAACATGGAGTTTCCTAAAGATATGCATGATATGTTTCAAAAGATAGCTGAGCACCACAATGCTCAGTTCCGACTTTGCAAGACATTGGTGGCGGGTTTTAAGGCGACCAATGAGCAGGATCTTTCATACATGGATAACTACATGGATACTCTGTTTGATTTCATGGACCCAGGTGGTGACACGGAGGCTGTTTATCGTGATTACCTAGCTCATGTAGCGACTTTTAATCCTCAAAAGGCTAAGAAGTACGAAGAGTCTTTAGATGAGCATTTAGGATATAAAATTCATGTGGTATTTGCAGCGGCCTATGTAGCCAGAGATTTACACCAAGGGCAAAAGGATAAAGGAGGTAACGACTACTTTAGTTCTCACTTGCTTCCCGTAGGGAAGAGCGGTTATGAACTATAGCTTATAGAAGAATATGGCAAACAAAGAACTTGGATATGTTTACATTCTAACCAATCCCAGTTTCAGAGAGGATTGGGTGAAGATTGGAAAGAGTTCACGTCCTGCGGATGTACGGAGCAAAGAGTTGGACAATACAGCCGTTCCTCTTCCCTTCGAGATATTCGCCACGATGAAAACGGTGAAGTATAACGAGGTTGAGAAGTTGGTGCATAAGACCATTGATCGACTAACCGACTTGCGCATCCGCCAAAATCGTGAGTTCTTTAATGTAGCCCCACAGATGGCTCTCGATATCTTCCGTGACATCGCTATGACAATTGACGATGCTGAGGTAACACTCTACAAGGACAACAAACCTATAGTGGAGAGTGACCACAAAGAAACAACAAAGCGAGAAGTGAAGCGTCCCAGATTCAAATTCTCAATGTGCGGCATCAAGATTGGCGAACAGGTAACATTCGACCCAACGGGACTTGTTGTGAAGGTGGCCTCAGATGATAGCATAGAGTACGAAGGGCGTATCTATAAGCTCTCTCCATTTGTTGGAACGTTCATGCCAGAAGAGCAGCGAAATGCCTCTGGAGCATATCAGGGAGCGAAGTATTTCTCGTATAATGGGAAAGTGCTGGATGAGATAAGGAAAGAAAAAGAAACAGAAACAGAATAAATAGCATTACATGAAGGACTATATACAATTAGGGTTAGACAAGGGATATATCTCTTTTAATGAAGATAGGTCGCGAATCACATACGTCTATCAAAAGAAAGAGCGAAACTACAATAACCCAGAAGAAAAGGTGCAGGCTGAGGCATTTTTGAAACTTATCATAGATTATCATTATCCAGAGAGGCACATTCGTCAGTTTGTTCCTGTTACTATGGGTAGCGATATAAAGGAAGCAGACATCGTTGTATATGATGACGAGATGTGCTTGTCTCCACATATTGTAGTAGAATGCAAGAAACAAGATATAAGTGAAGCTGAGTTTCTACAAGCAGTCAATCAAGCGTATAGCTATGCTTACTCCCTGCCCTGTGATGTCAAATATGTTTGGGTAACATCAGGCATCAGAAATGAGTATTACGAAGTTGACAAGAATCAGAACACGAGAAATCAGATTCCTGACATTCCACAATATGGCGTTGACAAGATTGCATCTTACAAGTACGTTTATGGTGCTCAGTACATGGAGCATGAAGAAGGCGAACAACAATTCTTTGACCTTTCTGTTATTGACCAGTCGGAGCTGACTCGAAGATTTAAGCAGGCACATGAAGCATTATGGGCTGGTGGACAGTTAAATCCTTCTGATGCTTTTGACGAGATGGATAAGCTCATATTCTGTAAAATATGGGACGAACGCAAACCTCGTAAAATAGGAGAACCCTACGATTTCCAAATTATCACGGTATCAAAACAGGAAGAAAAGGATGCATACAAGAGGAGAGCCAAGGAAAACGAGAACCTGCTGAACCGTATTAAGGCATTATACGAAGAAGGAAGAAAACGGGATAAAGAAGTTTTCCGTGATGATATCCACTTAACTCCAGAAAAGGTAAGGACAGTGGTGGGCTATCTTGAAAGTGTGAATCTTGGAGAGACCGATCTTGACAGTAAAGGACGTGCATTTGAGACCTTTATGGGTTCTTTCTTTAGGGGTAACTTCGGACAGTATTTTACTCCTCGGGAGATAGTAAAGTTTATTGTAGATGTTTTGCCTATCACGAAAGACTCTAAGGTTCTTGATACCTCCTGTGGTAGTGGAGGTTTCCTTCTGTATGCATTGAATAAAGTTCGGGAGCAAGCAACTGATTATTATCCAAGATATAAGAGTGACACCAAAGATTATGCCAAATGGTTTCCGTATTGGCATGATTTTGCAGAAAAGAACCTCTACGGCATCGAGATTAGTGAGCAGATATCACGTGCAGCCAAGATGAATATGATTATCCATGATGATGGTCACACCAATGTTATCACCTCCGACGGCCTGATTTCTGATGAAGAGATATTTGCCAAGACTAACAATCAAGGTTTTAAATATGGAACATTTGATTTTATTATTACAAATCCACCCTTTGGTAGCACTGTTCGTCTGAGCGAACAGGCCTATCTGAAGACCTATCAACTTGGCAAGAAAGAGGAAGACTGGTTGGCAGTGAAAGCTCAACCAGAGAATAATCGTGACGGTCAGAATACGGAGGTTCTTTTTATAGAGCAAGACTACAAGTTTTTGAAAGAAGGAGGTTATATGGCTGTCGTTCTTCCTGATGGCATATTGACTAACAGCAGCATGCAATATGTGAGGACGCAGATAGAAGACTGGTTTCGTATCGTTGCCGTCATCAGCATGCCACAGACGGCCTTTACCGCCAATGGAGCCGGTGTGAAGAGTTCGGTGCTCTTCCTCCGCAAATGGAAGAAGGATGAAACCGACAAACTCGTCCAGCAGAAAAAGGATATTGAAAGCAGATTGTTGCGCGACAGCAATTATTTGGACCAGCGCAGTCAGTGGGACCTGGAAATCAAACAGAAGCAGAAACTGAAAGTAGAAGAGATAAAGGGTAGGCAGCGCATCTCGGTCACTACAGCCAAACAGACCGAAGAATACAAGACGTGGAATACGTCGATGCAGGAAGAGTATGCCGCGAAGATTGACGACCTGAAGAGCCGTTTGACGGAACAATATCTGCTGGCCAAGCAGAGCCAATTGCCCGACTATCCCATCTTTATGGCCATAGCAGAAGAGATTGGCTATGATGCCACAGGCAAGAAAACAGCCACAAACGAGTTGGAACTGATAGGTGAAGAACTGAAGAAATTTATTGCCACGCTATGAGTTACCGGGTTCCTCAACATATCGACAGTAACAAAATTTACATCGTCAATCGGTCGGAGATTGAAGGGAGGTTGGATCCCCATTTCAACAAACCACTCTTCACAGACATGTGGAATGTTTTATCTCATCTGTCATATAGGTTATCTGATTTGAAAAGCAATAGTATATGTATCTTTTCAGGTATCACCCCGAAAAGTGGAGGTGACGCTTATGTACAAACTGAAGGGATTCCTTTTGTTCGAAGTGGAGATTTTTCGGAAACCAACATCATAGACTTCTCAAAACTACTTCAGCTGAAAAGGGACGTACATAACAATCTTATGCGCAATTCGCAACTTAAGAAAGGTGATCTGCTCATAGCGATTGTTGGAGCAACTATTGGGAAAATAGGCATATATCAGTACGATAGAGAAGCGAATATAAATCAGGCAATTTGTGCAGTTAGATTAAAAGACACTCTTAACCCTTACTATGTTCAAGCGTTTTTCCAGACAGCAATAGGGCAAAAGATTATCGAAAGGATAAAACGACCTGTAGCTAGAGCGAATATAAACCTTGATGAAGTTGGTAGTCTTCCTATACCAATGCCTGATCTTCATATTCAATTAAAAGTTGTAGAAGCATTCAAAAGAGGCATTAAAGCTAAAGATGCAAAAGAGCAAGAAGCTCAGCGACACCTTGAAAGTATCGACACATATCTGCTTGACGAACTTGGCATTACGCTGCCAGAGGTGCATAACGAATTGAAAGACCGTATATTCCTGATGAAAAGGAGTGAACTAGAAGGTAGGTTCGACCCTACTGTCTATAAAGACGGGGTAAAACTTATCTCACCGAAATGGGATAACGTGAAACTCTCTAAGGTGGTATTTGTCAACCCCAGCGGAGCCTATAAAGGCAAAGTCATTGACACTCCCATTTCGTTTGTTCCAATGGAAGTCGTCGATGAAATATTCTCGGAGATAACAACGATGGGCGAAAAAACTATAGCCCAGTCCTCCGGTTTTACAAAGTTCAGGGAAGGCGACCTGCTCTGGGCTAAAATAACCCCTTGTATGCAAAACGGGAAATCGGCAATTGCAAAGGATCTAACCAATGGTTTAGGATGTGGCTCAACAGAGTTCTTTATCTTACGACCCAAGGACGAACGCCTTGCAATAGAGTACCTGCATGTAATCCTTCACATGAAATGCGTACGTGAAACTGCGATGCTCTTTTTTGGCGGCTCTGCAGGGCAGCAACGAGTTCCTGCATCGTTTCTCGAAAATTTCAACATTCCGCTGCCTCCTATAGGAAAGCAGGTAGAGATTGCCAATCATGTATATGAATTACGTCAACAGGCAAAGGGGCTGCAGGAAGAAGGTATGAGAATTCTTGAAGAGGCTAAGCTGGAAGTGGAACAAATGATTCTGAGAAAATAAAGGTCTTTATGGATAATTATAGTTTTCAATTTGCTGACAGTTATTTAGGTTTCTGGAATATCCCCCAATTAGGGAGAAAGATACCTGGGACATTATTCATTGAAAAGCATTCCATTCGTTTGGAATTGTTTTGGAATAATGTTTCTGCTGCAAATGTGAGTACTATTTCTTCTGCGACGGGCTATGCTTATTCAGAAATCGATAACAGGAAACTATGTTTCTATTTTGCTCTCAAAGGGTTACGGCTAACATATAGCTCTTGGTTTGGTCATCATCAAAGTAAATATAAATGGGATGTTGATCATTTCTTTATGTCTGACAAACCGAGGTTTTCCATTAATGGGATACTTAATAGTTGTATAAGAACTCATCTTATGGATAAATGGGTTTGGGATTATACTAAGGAAAGTTATTCGGATTTATGGCCTTTTAGAGAGAATGACGGCATAGAACTAAAATATCAAGCCAAGCCCTCACTGGCACTATTTGAATCAACAAGCCACAATCTATACATAAAATTTGGTCATGGTGCCCATACTCCAAACGCCCTCGGATTTGATATGTCCACGAACAGTTTCTTAAACCTCAACTTAAAGAAAAAACATTCGTTTTATGATGCACTAGACTTAACAGAGTCTATGATTTGGCTTTTCTCGCTGTTATGGAACAATCAATTTAGTCCAGAATTCATAGAATTTAGAACGGCAAAGTCAAAATTCATTTATAAGCAAAGTGACAGGTATAGTTATAGGTATCGTGATGTTTCTAACAACAGTATTGTAACATCAATTTCAAGCTTTGATAAGGATGAGTTGTCGACCATTATTGAGAAATGGTTTTGTTTCGTAGAAGAGGAAAAATCATCTATGAGTACTTTCTTTGAAACTCAATTTAATGAGCATACAACACCTGCGACGAAGATTAAGAATTATGTGTCTGTAATTGATGGATTAACTCGAAATGTAAGAGTCCCATCATCTGGCCAAATATCAGACCAGACGAGATTAAAGAAGTTTGATTCTTCTTTTAAGAAGATCAAGAAGGTTTTATCTCCAAAAGAGTATAACGAAATCAAAATGGCGATTTTAAGGGAATCTCCGGCCGAGTTGAAACCTCGTTTTTCAAATCTAATGGTAATACTCAAGGAATACGTCAAAGTGGATATTGAGTCAGACTTCTGTATGAAAGTAATAGAAACCAGAAATATAATAACCCATCCTAAGTCTATGGGCAAAGACGTATTCAGCAAAGAGCAATACATTGATGTCGCTTATTGCCTTGAGGATATCATTAGAACGTATATGTTATATAAGATTGGTATATCAAGTGAAATCGCTTTAAAGATAACATCTGGTTTTTCACAACAACTGAGTAGATGTTATAAGTAATACAGAACCAAATAAAAGCATTGTAAAGAAAACGAGATATGAGTAAGATATCAATACGGTTCTACAAAGACCATAAGGTTCGTGCCGTATGGGACGAAGCCAACAACCAGGCTACGGCCTTCTTGGACTGGTTCACTTATAGCGACAACACCATTGACGGGCGCAGCAAAAAGAAAGCCTATACATTCATTGAAAGTAATCTCGTGGCAGATAAAGACGTGGGAACTGTCAAGGCTCTGCAACAGATTCATGCCTATATCTTCGGTGGGCTATATGACTTCGCTGGGAAAATCCGTACCAAGACCATTGCGAAGGGAAACACCTTGTTTTGCCTGGCAGAACATCTTCATAGTTTCTTGAAAACAGTAGAGGCAATGCCAGAAAACGCATACGATGAGATAGTAGATAAGTATGTGGAGATGAATGCTGCTCATCCTTTTATGGAAGGTAATGGCCGTTCAACGCGCATTTGGCTCGACTTGATATTCAAGAAACGCTTAGGCCTGTGCGTGGATTGGAGTCAGATAGATAAACGGGAATACCTTGATGCGATGATTGCAAGTCAAATGGACAGCACTAAGATTCGCGAGTTGCAGAAACCTGCATTGACGAATAAGATAGACGACCGCGAAATCTTCATGAAGGGTATCGACTACTCGTATTACTATGAGCAGGAAGACTAATTGACTTTTTAAAAACAATAAAACCACAGGACAAGTTCAGGACAAGCTCGGGACAAGTAGCGAACAAATAAGATAATTGGGAAAATATGAAGGATAAAAGAATTTATGGCATATTCGGTCCAAAAATTAAGGCAATGAGGCTGGAGCAAGGGTTGAAGCAACGGCAGTTAGCAGAATTGCTGGAGACGGACAAGCCCATGTACAGCAAGATGGAGTTGGGAGCACGGCGTGTAAGACGTGACCAAGTTCCTAAGTTGGCAGAGCTGTATAAGGTTGACGAGAGGGAACTGATCAAACTCTGGCTGGCTGATGGCGTCTATGCTATCTTGAAGGAAGAGGACGAAACACTCCGTTTAGATGCCATTGACTTGGCAAAGGAGTACTTTTTAGGAGAGTGATGGAGTGTAGTCAGAACCTATTGGTTTCAAACAACTTGTTTTCGCAGTCGCACAAGATTGCGAAAACTTGCTTAAAATGGGGGCGAACTCAAAACGATTGTGTTCGCATCGTGTTCGCAAAAAGAAAAATCAGCAACTCTCGATTTCTCGTAAGTTGCTGATTTTCAGTGTGGACCAGCCAGGGCTTGAACCTGGGACCTCCAGATTATGAGTCTGTTGCTCTAACCAACTGAGCTACAAGTCCAGTGCTTATTGTTAAGCGGGTGCAAAGTTAAATAGATTTTCGCGAATATCCAAATAAAATTGCCAAAATCTTTGTATCTTTGCAGGCGCAATGGAAACGATGATGTTCGATAAAGACAGTAAGGCTGTTGTGCCCAGTGTAGCTACCATCGGGATGTTTGATGGGGTGCATAGGGGGCACCGCTTTGTGTTGAAGCAGGTTTGCGACTATGCTAAGGCACACGGCTTAGCCTCAACCGTGATTACCTTCGACAGACATCCCCGTGAGATTGTCCAGTCAGACTGGCACCCCATGCTGCTGACCACTTATGAAGAGCGTATCAAATTGCTGGAAGAAACGGGTGTTGACCGTTGTATAATACTTCCATTTTCCAAGGAGATGGCAGCACTGTCGTCCTATGATTTTATGCAACTGATGACCGACAAGCTGGGAGTCAAGGTGCTGATGTTAGGATACGACAACAGATTCGGCCACGATCGTGAGTCGACATTCGAAGACTATATGAGCTTTGGTGAAGAAATGGGAATGGAAGTAAAAAGCCTCACCCCCGCCCCTTCTCCTTTTGAGAGGAGAGAAATGGTCAGTTCGTCAATGATCAGGCGTTTGCTGGCGGAAGGGGATGTGGCTGGCGCTGTTGAGGCGCTGGGCTATTGCTATCGCATCACAGGGATGGTCGTGAAAGGCGAACACGTGGGGACGGAATTGGGATTCCCAACGGCGAACCTGCAACTCAATGATACTCAGAAACAGATTCCCGCGCCTGGTGTTTATGCGGTAAGATGCGTGCTGGAAGACGGGAAACGGTGGATGGGAATGATGAATATCGGAACAAGACCTACATTCGGCATACATCAGCAAACACTGGAGGTTCATATTCTGGATTACGAAGGCAATCTCTACGGGCAGCAGATGAGGGTGGAGTTTATCAAGCGACTGCGCGACGAACAACGATTCGACAATGAAGAGGAATTGGTGGCACAACTGAAAGCAGACGCTTTGAGAGTTAAAAATTTGAATGATGAAAATTGAGAGTTGATATGAAGAATTCTATTATATATACTTTGGTATTTGTAGCCCTGCAACTGATTGTAGGGGGAATTGTTGGAGGAGTATGGACATTGATGGGTGGCGGTTCGGATGTAACGACCACCAAGCTGTTAGTCATGACGGCTGCCTGTAATGGATTGGCAATCGCTGTTTTCCTATTAGCTAAATGGGCAGAAGTATCACCCAATTGGTTGCTAACCAAACAGTGGAGTGTTCTGATATGGGCTGTATTAGCCGCTATGGGATTGGTAATACCGGAAACGTGGTTGTTAGAACATCTTCCAGAGTTGCCCAATTGGATAGAAAACGAACAACAGATGCTGATGAGTAACTACTGGGGGTATTTAGTGATTGGCTTGTTGGCTCCGCTGGCTGAAGAAATTGTATTTCGCGGGGCTATCCTTCGCGACCTACTCACAAAGATGAAACCATGGATGGCTATCGCTATTTCAGCCTTGCTGTTTTCGCTAGTCCACATGAATCCCGTCCAGATGCCTTTCGCTTTCTTGATTGGCATACTGTTGGGATGGATGTATTGGCGCACTGGCTCTATTCTGCCCAGTATGGCATATCACTGGGCTAACAATTCAATAGCATATATATTATTCCGAACCTACCCTGATCCTGATATCAAGTTGATAGATATCTTCAAGGGATCGGAAACTCACGTGCTGATGGCAGTATTCTTCTCTCTACTCATTTTCATTCCTGCTGTTTATCAGTTGCACCTGAGGATGAAAAAATAAAATTGGTGGACTGCTCGTCAAACTATGACTGGCAGCCCACCCTTCGTTAGTATGTTATGAAAAATTTGAGAGAACAGAAACTTCACAGTTTCTTGATTGTTTTAACTAAACATGATAATTATTATAGAGAAAGCATAGAAAAAATTCACGCTAATCTTTAGCCACCGTCTGTATCGCTTTGACGGAATCGGCTGATGTCTCTGTGACATTCTCAGCCTGCATGGGAGTGACATCAGCAGAATCAACCACGAAGGAATAATTGTTGGTATAATCGGCACGAGGGTCGTTCCAACTGCTATCCCATGGACGCTGCATAGCACCACCTATAGTGAGAATGACCGCCACAACAGCAGCAGCCTTGAAGAATGGCATGAGACGCTGCTTGAGCGAGATCTCACGAGCCTTGACAACAGGCTCTTCTTCAATCATGGAGAGGATACGAGCATCGAAATCACCACCCAGACATGCACCAGCCTCTTCGCTTTCGAGGGTAAAGAGGGCACGATACTGCTCCAATTCAGCAGGTATGACCTTCTGACTGAAGAATGCACGCAGAATACCTTCTTCTTCGAGTGTGGTCTCTGCTGTCCAGTAACGTTCCAGGAGTTGTTCGATATACTTATAATCCATTATTACTTACGGAGCTTTTATTGCCCCTTCTAATAAAAAGACGAATTAGAAAAAGGAAAGTTACAGAAATCTCAAAAAAATTTTATTCTTCAAATTTTTTGAATTGTTCTTTGACAGTTTGACGGGCGCGGAAGATGTTCACCTTTACCTGTTCCTCGCTGATTCCGAGGATAGTAGCTATGTCTTTATACGACTTTCCTTCTATATCGCGTAATTGCATACAACTGCGTTGCTTTTCCGGCAACCGGTTAATGAGCTGTCTGACCAGACGGACGCGATCACGCTGCACTGCCTGTGTTTCTGGGTTGGCATGATGACTGTCATCGGAAGGGTCAACCTCGTTTTCCAGCGAAAGCGTCTGATTACTTAGATGGCGTGTTTTATCAACAGACAGATTCCGACAGATGGTCAGGCAATAATTCTCGATATTATCAATGGTATTCCAACTGTCACGCCGGTTCCACACCTTGATCATCGTTTCCTGCACAACATCCTCTGCCTCCGCTGGATTGAGCGTAATACGAAGGGCCAGGCGATAGAGTCTGTCCTTCAATGGCAATATGTCGTGCTGGAAAGATAGCATCGGGCAGCTGGAAATTAGCAGTTTTCATTATTTGATAACAGTTCCTTGACTACCATCCAAGGCTGTAGCAAGGGTAATAATCACCTTGCCGACACCAGCATCTACGGCTTTGAGCGCATTATCAATCTTGGGAAGCATACCGCCCGAGATGGTGCCGTCGGCCTTATAACGCTCGAAGTCAGCATGGGTAATAACAGGGATGACAGAATCGTCGTCATCAGGATTGCTCAGCACACCTTTTTTCTCGAAAGAGAAAATCAGTGTGACATCATAGACAGACGCCAGCGCTTTAGCTGTCTCGGAAGCCATCGTATCGGCATTGGTATTCAGGATGTGACCTTCAGCATCGTGTGTCAAAGGAGCAATGACTGGCGTGATGCCTGTCTCGATGAGTCGGGAAAGTGTTACGTTCGATACAGTGTCCACGTCGCCAACAAAGCCATAATCAACGGCAGCACCGTTAACCATACGAGGAGGGCGCTTATGACTTTGGATGATATTGGCATCGGCACCTGTAAGGCCCAGCGCATTGACGCCATGGGCCTGCAGACGAGCCACAAGATTCTTATTGACCAAGCCGCCATAGACCATCGTGACCACTTCGAGCATCGCAGCGTCAGTGACGCGGCGTCCTTCTATCATCTTGGTTTCAATACCCAGTCGTTCAGCCATCTTCGTAGCCTTACGGCCTCCACCATGAACGAGCACCTTACGCCCCTCGATGGCGCTGAAGTCCTTCAGCAACTGAGAGAGCTGCAGTTCGTCTTCAACTACAGCTCCGCCAACCTTTACTATTGTTAGTTTCTCTTTCATTCCAAATAAGTATAACCGTACAAACCTGAGCGATAATTAGACAAGAACTCCTTACCCTCTTCCAGTGTGATTTTGCCCTGCTTGACGCTCTTGGCAACCCAAATCTCCAATTGGCGCACGAGTTTCTTTGGCTCGTACTGCACGTAGTCCAGCACCTCAGCCACCGTCTCACCATCGATAATCTGGTCAATGTGATAACCACCGTCCTTCACTGAGATATGAACGGCGGTAGTATCTCCAAAGAGATTATGCATATCGCCCAGTATCTCCTGATAAGCACCCACGAGGAAAACGCCCAGATAGTATTTATCGTTTTTGCGCAAAGAATGAACTGGCAGTGCATGTGAATTGTGGCGATTGGTCACAAACTGAGCAATCTTACCGTCAGAATCGCAGGTGATGTCCTGAATCGTCGCATTACGTGTAGGACGCTCATCCAGGCGCTGGATAGGCATAATGGGGAACAACTGGTCGATGGCCCATGAGTCGGGCAGGCTCTGGAACAGCGAGAAGTTGCAGAAATACTTATCAGCCAAGAGTTTGTCGATATTCATCAACTCCTCAGGAATATGCTTTAAGTTCTTGGCCAGCGCATGAATCTCATGACATACGCTCCAGTACATCGCTTCTACCTCCGCACGTGTCTTGAGGTCGACAATACCATGTGTGAAGAGGTCGAGCACCTCCTCGCGGATCTGTTCGGCATCATGCCAGTCTTCCAGCACATTACGAGGTGAGAGATTGTCCCAGATATCATAGAGATCTTTCACTAACTGATGACTATTCTCATCGGGTTCGAACTCCTCAGGCATCTCAGGCAAAGAAGCTGTTTCCAGCACATCAATCACCAAAACGGAATGGTGGGCAGCTAACGAGCGACCACTCTCCGTAATCAAATTGGGATGCGGAATACCATTCTTATTTGCAGCATCAACGAAAGTATAAATGCAGTCGTTGACATACTCCTGAATGGAATAGTTGACAGAGCTTTCACTCGAAGGCGAGCGTGTGCCGTCATAATCGACTCCCAGTCCGCCACCGCAATCTACGAAATCGACATTATAGCCCATCTTATGGAGTTGGATATAGAACTGGGAAGCCTCACGCAAAGCTGTCTGTATACGACGAATCTTCGTAATCTGGCTACCAATATGGAAATGGATCAGGCGCAGACAGTCACGCATATCCTTCTTATCCAAGAGTTCCAAAGCTTCCAAGAGTTCAGCACTCGTCAGTCCGAACTTAGAGGCATCACCCCCACTCTCTTCCCACTTGCCAGAACCAGAGGAAGCCAACTTGATGCGGATACCGATATTAGGGCGCACACCCAGTTTCTTCGCCTCACGAGCAATAAGTTCGAGTTCGTTGGGCTTTTCTACTACTATGAATATCTGCTTGCCCATCTTCTGAGCCAAGAGTGCCAATTCGATATACGACTGGTCTTTATATCCATTGCAGATGATGATAGAATCACTCTGGCACTGCACGGCAATGACAGCATGCAATTCAGGTTTCGAACCAGCCTCGACACCCAGATTAAACTTGCGGCCATGCGAGATAATCTCTTCCACAACGGGTTGCATCTGATTGACCTTGATGGGATAGACCACATAGTTTTCGCCTTTATAGTCATACTCCTTCGTTGCCTTCTTGAAACAACTCCATGTTTTCTCGATACGATTATCGAGAATGTCCGGGAAACGCAATAGAACAGGAGACTGGACATCACGCAATGACAGTTCGTCCATCACCTCACGGATATCAATTTCCGTACCATCCTTACAAGGTGTCACGTAGACATTACCCTTGTCGTTGATACCAAAATAACTGGTTCCCCAGCCGTTGATGTTGTAGAGCTCCTTAGAGTCTTCAATCGTCCATTTCTTCATGTTTTATCGAGGGTTAAAGGTTTAAAAGTTTGCGAATAGCTTCCACACTGATTTGTATCTTCTCATAATTGTCCATCAGACTGACATCAAGCGTATAGCGAGCCTTGCCATAGAACTCCTCACGCTTAGCCACCTGCTCGGTGATAAAAGTTATCAGTTCCTCCGGACTTTTGCCCTTGATGAGTGGCCGTTCCACCTTGCCCATCAGCAGGTGTTTGTAGAGCACTTCAGGATCGGCCTTCAGATAGCATACATCGCCCTGCTGGTTCAAATAATCCATATTATCGAAGAAGCAGGGAGTGCCACCACCGCAACTGATGATGACATTCTCAAATTCAGCCACCTCATGAAGCATGTTATATTCTATCTTCCGAAAGCCCTCTTCACCGCGTTCGGCAAAGATTTCGGCCACTGTCTTGCGCATCCGGCTCTCGATATACCAGTCGAGATCGTAGAACATCATTCCTGTCTGCTTGGAAAGCGCCTTACCAATGGTCGTCTTTCCAGAACCCATATAACCGATGAGGATAATCCTTCTCATTATTTCTTCTGCTTATCAATGACGTCCATACACTCCTGATAGCTCAGTCCTGCAGCACGTGAATGCATATTCTTTGGCAGTCGGTAGTTCTTTCCATCGTAGGCCAAATAGGGTCCGTAGCGACCGTCTATCACCTCCAGCTTGCTGTCTTCCTCAAAGGTCTTCAGATGGCGTTTCTCCTCCTGTTGGCGTTTCTCGTTAATCAAGGCTACTGCCTCTTCCATCGTGACAGTCATTGGGTCGAGGTGCTTGGGGAGCGAGGTGTACTTCTTCTTATGAAGGACATAAGGTCCGAAGCGACCTGTGCCGATGATGACATCACCCCCTTCGAAATCGCCCAGCATACGAGGCAGTTTAAAGAGTTCGAGAGCCTCCTCCAACGTCAGTGTTTCCATACTGAGCTCAGAGGGTAATTGAGCAAACTGAGGTTTTACTGTATCATCGGCAGCACCAATCTGAACAACAGGACCGAAACGACCGATCTTGACGAATACGGGGCGTCCTGACTTGGGGTCTACTCCCAATTCGCGCTCACCGGCCTTATGTTCCTGACGCGCATTCATGGTCTTCTCGACAACGGGCTCAAAACTCTTATAGAAGCTCTTCATCATGCTGGTCCACTTCTCCTTGCCCTCGGCTATCTTATCGAAGTCATGCTCCACTTTAGCCGTGAAGTTATAGTCCATAATCTCCGTAAAATGCTCCATCAGGAAGTCATTGACCACAATACCAATATCGGTAGGGAGCAGCTTGCCCTTATCCGAACCTGCCATCTCCTTGCGAACCGACTGCTTGACCTGCTTACCTTTCAACGAGTCAATGGTATAGCTGCGCTCCTCGCCCTTCTTGTCGCCTTTATGCACGTATTCACGCTGCTGGATAGTAGAAATGGTGGGGGCATAAGTGGAAGGACGACCAATGCCCAACTCCTCCAGTTTATGAACCAGCGAGGCTTCTGTATAACGCACAGGCCCCTGGCTGAAACGCTCCGTTGCCAATATCTCGCGACGAGTCAGTTCCTGGCCTTTCTTCAGCGGAGGTAGCTGATGAACCATTTCCTCTTCCTGCTGATCGTCGTCGTATGACTCGCGATAAACCTTGATGAATCCATCGAACTTCACGACCTCACCTTGAGCGATGAAATTTGGATGTGAGTTATTAGATGTTAGCTGTTGGCTATTGATAGAGATTTCAACCGTAGTCTTTTCTATCTCGGCATCAGCCATCTGACTGGCGGCAGTGCGCTTCCAGATAAGTTCATAGAGTTTCTTCTCCTGTGCCGAACCCTCTATCTCCGTCTGACTCATATAGGTAGGACGAATAGCTTCGTGAGCCTCCTGCGCCCCTTTCGAGTTCGTGCGATATTGACGGGGCTTACTATACTCCTCGCCATAGAGGTTCTTGATTTCTTCCTTGCTGGCATTGATGCAAAGGGCAGATAAGTTGACTGAGTCGGTACGCATATAGGTGATACGTCCGTTCTCATACAAGTGCTGAGCCACCATCATCGTCTGACTAACCGTAAAACCGAGTTTACGCGCAGCTTCCTGCTGGAGCGTAGAGGTTGTGAACGGGGGAGCTGGTGTACGTTTCAGCGGTTTCTTGTTAATAGACTCCACAGTAAAGGTTGCTTCCTTACACATCTCGAGGAACTGCTCCACCTCCTCGTGGGTCTTGAAGCGCGTACCCAACAAGGCTCTCACCTCTGTTTGCGAACCGTCAGGATTGGTGATGGCAAAAATACCATTCACACTATAGAAAGGCTCGCTTTTGAAATTCTGTATCTCGCGCTCACGCTCTACAATCAGTCGCACGGCAACACTCTGTACGCGACCAGCCGAAAGAGCCGGCTTCACCTTACGCCAAAGAACGGGTGAAAGTTTGAAACCTACCAGACGATCTAATACGCGACGCGCCTGCTGGGCATTCACCAGATTCATATCCAGATGGCGAGGATGCTCGATAGCCTCCAGAATGGCAGGCTTGGTAATCTCATGGAAAACGATACGGTTGGTTTTTTCTTCGTCTAACCCTAACACCTCACACAAATGCCATGAAATAGCCTCTCCTTCACGGTCTTCATCGGAAGCAAGCCACACTTTCTCTGATTTCTTGGCATTCGCTTTGAGTTCCTTGACGAGCTTCTCCTTTTCCTCAGGTATCTCATATTCAGGCTCCAAGGTCTGAACATCGATACTCATCTCCTTCTTCTTCAGGTCACGGATATGTCCGTAACTCGACATCACTTTGAAGTCGTTTCCCAGGAACTTCTCAATGGTCTTTGCCTTAGCTGGCGACTCTACTATCACTAAGTTCTTTTGCATATGCACGATAAAAAATAAATGTTTCGGGCTGCAAAAGTATGGAAAAAGTTTGGTTACACCTTATATATATAGCAGATTTTTGCTTTTCTTAACGATTGGACGCCAAAAATCTTTCTACAGCATGGCGAATGCTGAGCAGACCAAACTCCTCTGGATGGACGTCACTAAGGGCTATCCATAGGTATGAGGCAGCATCATCGGCAGCATTCACCACCACATCGTCAGGAACACGCACCAAATAGTCTAAATCGATGGTATGCACCCCCAGCCCGCTATACATATAGACATTGGGACTGGAAAACAGGTATTTTATTTCGCCAACCTCCAAACCTGTCTCTTCTTTGATTTCCCGACGCATGCCCTCTTCCGCCGTTTCATACATATCCACAAAACCGCCTGGCAGGTCGAGGGTGCCCTTGGCAGGGTCTTTGGCGCGTCTCACCACCAGCAGTTCATCTCGTTCGTTGAGGATGAAGGCCGCTGTAGCTGCACAGGGGTTGGCATAGTAGACAAAACCGCAATCCTCGCACCGCTTGCTCTTAAAGTTATTTATCACGAAATGCTTACTGCCACAGATAGGGCAGTAAGCAAACTTTTCCAAAGGATGTTCCATTACCAGTTATCCGTTCTAAAGGGGAAAAGTGGCAAATTGCCGCCGTTTTTCACATTGCCAATCTGGAAATTCTTGAAACAATAGCGAACGGCTACCGGCTTCTTCACCTTGGGAGACGTCACGATGATGGCCTCGTCCCAATAGCCACCGCCTGGCTGCCAGAAGTGCTTGGCCGTAGCAGGATAAAACACACGGTCCTCACCGGCTATCTCAAACCCTTCCATCTGTTCAAAGGGAGCGTCACACCAGTAATTATCCTGCGTATGAATGAAAATGGTATCATTCTTGACGGCCATATCCTTGTAAGCCGAACTCTTATACTGAATGGTCTCGTAACCGTAATCGCGATTCAGGGCCGTAAAAGCCAGGCGCTCGCCCACAGCCTGCTTCTGGGTGGGGTGAATCTGAGTGGTCTCATAAGGATAAACAAGGTCATTGGTGCAAACCAGCGAACTGTTGGGAATGATCTGACTGGCTTTATACTGCTGTTCACGCAACTTGGCACCGTCAGTTCCATTGACATTGTCTTCGTAGGCATAGGGAGCTATCTGGACAAAATAGAAAGGAATCTCGCCCAAGCCGAACTGCTGACGCCACTGTTCTACCAATAGTTTCATACGCTGACTGTACTGGTCGCCTTTGTCACCAACGTTCGAGCAACCCTGATAATAGAGGATGCCCTTCACGGTAGCTTTCAGGATTGGGTTGAACGTACCATTACCCCAAAGCAGAGAACGGTGGTAGTCCCACTGGGCCCATCGCTTACAGATAGCCACCGAGTCGGTGGGGTCGTTGGTATATTTCTCCAGATTCTCTTTGGTCAACCAGCTTTCTACGCGCGAACCACCCTTGTTGGCCTCGATCAGTCCAACGGGGATATCGAGTGTGCGGTTCAGCAAACGAGCAAAGAAATAGCCGGTAGCCGAAAACTCGCTGACTGTCTTCGGCGAGCAAACACGCCACTCGGCCTGTGCATCGTTCAAGGGCTTGCTGCTCATGATACTGGGAATCTTGATGCTGCGAACACCTTTCGACTGAGCAGCATCCAGCACGTGGTGATTATAATCCTGAACAGGGCACATACCGAAACCCTTCACAGGCATCTCCATATTCGACTGACCAGCACATACCCACACTTCGCCCGCGAGTACATTATTAATAGTAACATCGCCTTCACCGTCATTGAAAGTAATGCTCAGCGGCGTATATGAAGCCTTGGGCGACTTCACCGTCAGCAGGAACTGGCCATCCTTTCCAGCCTTCGCTGTCGATTTTTCCCCGCTCCATGATGTAGTAGCCGTCACGGTGCTATTGGGCTTTGCCCATCCCCACAGACGGACATCCGTTTGTTGTTGAATCACCATGTTATCACCTACCAAGTGCGATAACTTCACTTTTGCCTGAACACCGTATGCCATAACGGCTAGTGCTGATAATGTTAGAATTCTTTTAAACATCGTTTAAAGTTTTTAGTCGAAATATGGTGCAAAGATAATGAAATTTTATATCTTTGCAAACAACAAAACATAAAAAAAATGAAAATACAGAAAACACTCCTTTTTTGCGCTATGCTTTTCGCATCAGCGCTCGCACATGCTCAGCAGGGACTGGAAATGGATTTGTGGCCATCTGGACCTAAGACGTCCAATGGCGATGCCAACGACGTGGCTAAGGTAACGGTTTTCCTGCCCAGGAAAGATATGGCTACGGGGCGTGCCGTGGTGATTTGCCCTGGTGGTGGCTATCAGCATCTGTCGTTCGAGAAAGAGGGCACGTCATGGGCTCCTTTCTTCAATGCGCAGGGCATTGCCGTCATTGTATTGAAATATCGCATGCCGCATGGTGTTTCGACCGTTCCCCGTGAAGATGCAGAAGAGGCGATGCGCATGGTGCGCCGTATGTCCGTAGCCTGGAACATCAATACCAACGATGTGGGCATCATGGGATTCTCGGCTGGCGGTCATCTGGCCTCCACCATTGCCACCCACAGCACAGGCGATGCAGCCGCCAATTTCCAGATATTATTCTATCCGGTCATCACGATGGAACCAGGCACCACCCACAAAGGCTCGCGCGAGAATCTGCTTGGCAAGAAGCCTAAGCGTAAACTACAGAACGAATATTGCAACGAGCAGCACGTCACAGCCCAGACACCTCGTGCCTTTATCGTACTGGCTAACGACGACCGTGCCGTGCCACCACTGAACAGTGTTCTCTACTACGAGGAACTGTGTGCCCACAAGGTTCCCACCTCCCTGCACATCTATCCTTACGGCGGACATGGGTTTGGCAGTTTACAAGCCTTCCCCAGCCACTTTGAGATGATGCAGGAGTTGCGTGAATGGTTGCGCAGTTTCTGAATGTTGCTATCTGGCCCTGTCGGGTCTGCATTTTTGAATTTCTACAGGAATCGTCTCCACATGGGACGATTCTTTCGTAATCAGCAGTTTCACCATACATGCACGGGTATTGATGGGTTTACGCTGGTCAAAAATGAAGTTGCCGATACTGTAATATATCGGTTTTCCGCGATAATGCTCGATAGTCTGGAGGGTATGCGTATGATGTCCTATCAGGATATCTGCACCGGCATCTATCAACTGATGAGCCTTGAGGCGCTGGATAGTGACCGGTTGTAGCATGTGTTCACCGCCCCAATGCAGGGTGACGATGATATAGCAGTCAGGTTCTGTCGACCGTAGCTTGCGGACACGCGCTATGAGTGTTTCGAAATCTTCCTGACTGACGGAGGGCTTTTCTGGTAGATAGGCAAAGTTTTCCAACACCAGTTGCAGCGAAGCCAGCACATAAACCTTCCGAGGTGATGCCGCCAGTAGCACGGGCTGTGCAGCCTCGTCCATCGTATCACCGGCTCCAAGAGGTATCATACCAGCCTGCTCCACCTGACTTTTGGTATCTGTCAGACCTGCCCGCCCTTGATCTACACTATGGTTATTAGCCAGATTAAGGTGGGTCACTCCATGTCGTTTCAAAGCCTGGAGCCATACTGGTTCACCACGGAAAACAAACTGCTTGAACGAGGGTTGCCGGATGCTGGTCACCGGACACTCCAAATTGCCGACTACGATGTCGCTCGTCTGGAATACAGAGTCGACAAAGGGCGAAAACAGGGCATCTTCCCCTTTCTGCTCTATCACTTTCCGAACACCACGATCTAACAGGATATCGCCAGTGAAGGTCACCGACACAGTGTCAGTGACCATCAACATAGCGAATAACATGGTTTTCAGCATCCCGAGCTATAGAAAATATACTCGTTCTCAAGTTTCTTGCCACCAAGGGGTACAATGATTTCCTTCATCCAGTCGGGAATCCCCTTGTCGGGCTGCGTCTGCAATTCCTGCTGCCACTCCTCATCGGTATGGCGAGGAACGTCCAAACCATCCTCAAACTCACGATAGCTGAACACGGCACCACGCGTAAGATAGAGATATCCTTCAATTTCAACGACCACATAAATCTGGTGGGCAGGACCTACAGCCTCGTACAGCACTGATTTATTGGGATTATTGAAGCTGTTGGCAGTATAGACATCAGCCACGACTGCTACAGACTTGTCGGCACCCTGCACGTTGTACCAGCCATAAAGTTCATGGTCTTCCTCACGAACGAGATTAAGGGTAATGTTTTCAAAGACAGAACCGATGGCTTCTATCTGTCGATACTCCTGCTCGGTGAGTTTCTGACCCGCCAACTCCTTCCGGCTGCAGTTCAAGAAGAACTCTGCCTGTTCTTTCAAGTCGCGCGAGGCCGTCGTTCCTTTCTCCGTCACAAGATCAAACTTCTTCAGCACATCCATCGTGGCATCAATCAACTGGATAGCCTTTGTCCAGTAAGCCACATTGGGCTCCACGTAGCCACGAGTATAGGGTTCTGGCAGTCCGCCGCCACCGCACTCGGCACCAAACGGCTGTTTGGCATAGAGGATGGCATCGTGCTTCAGTTCGGCCCACGAAGCCAGTGCTGCATTCAGATTTTTCTTATCCCACTGTGGGGTCAGCATAAAGCGCGGATAGTTGGCATCCTTGCTGTTAACATCCTTGAACGAAGCAATCCATTTGTTAGCCACTGTCTGGTTCCAATCAACGGTACCCATCAGTTGTTTCATGCGCTCAAGGTTAGGTGTAAACTGATTCCAGTTCTGCTGTTCCTTCAGTTCTTGAATAAGTATACGCTCAGCGGCAGGAATGCCGATAGCAGCCATCACATCGAGTCCACTCGGTACCCCACGCTGTGTAGGATGACCTTCGTAATCCACCATCTCCTGCAAAACCTCAGCATCAGGCATATAACGTTGGGGCATCAGGCGAATTTTATAAGGACTGGTCACCTGAAACTTCGGTTTGATGCGTGTCTGCTGGTCAGTCATCTTCATGAGGGCTTTGCACACCTGCTGCATCTTGTTTTGAGAATTGAAGATATCCTGAACGCTCCCGTATGTTTTCTGTGTCTTATAAACCTGCGTGATACTGACGTCATCAGGCAGTCCCATCAGATAGGTAATGGGCTCAGTGAGGTTCTGATACATCTTCGCGAGGGTTGCATCCTGACAGATGGTCTCTGCCATCATCAGCGCGTAACGCAGTTCCTCATCATTCTCCATCTCAAAGGGAACATTCTGCAACCACATCATGGTGCGGAAATAGCGCTGCAGCGTCTCCGAGCGCGTATAGTGACCACGTGGACGATAGAGCATATAGGGGAAGGCAGGACGCTGGTATGCAGAGGTATATCTCAGAAACTCCGATGGAGTAGCCTCGGCATTGGTCACGTGTTGTATTTCCTCCTTCACCAAAGCCTTGTATTTGGCAGCTACAGGCAGCGACTCTCCTTCGTTCAGTTCGTAGGCGATGGCATAGTAGGCCGCACAGTATTCGGCAGCTTCTTTTACCTGTTTGTCGGTAGTGTTGGCAGCCATTTTCATGAGCAGCTCATAGTTGCGTTTCACGAAATTCGTCACCATAGGCGCCAATTTCTGTTGTTCGGTCTCTTTCAATAGACAATCGAAGAACATGTGGAAGGCTTGCAGATAGAGGTCGGTGGTCACGAAACTAGGGAATTCGCGATAGTCGTTGTTCTCGTAAATCTGGAACAGCTGGTCGTCGTCACCAGGTACGATGGCAAAGCCGTTCTTCTCGATAGCCTTGTAGAGTTGTGGGTCGAACTCAGAGAGGCTGTAGGGGTTGACGATGTTGCCCATGTTGGTCATCATACCTGCAGGCACATCATTGTTCTGCTTCTTCAAGGCATTCTCACGAGCTTGCAGTTTCTGGACGAAAGCTTGTTCTGCAGCCGTGTACTTGATAGGTTTGGCGGTACCATTTTCTTCAGCAGTCATACGGTCTTCCGCAATATCCACATACCACGAGGTAGAGGCATACACGCCACGCAGGTCGCTGCTCATGAAGATGTAGCCTTGTCGGGCAGCAACAGCATTGCGCAAGATGCGCGCCTCGGATATTGAAAGACTGTTGACGTCGATGTCGAGCGGTAGTTTCTTTTTCAGCGACTCCACATTGATCTTTGCTTTACCAGGCAGGATAAGAGGTTTCTTCTTCTCTTGAGCACTAACATTGATGGCTACCAGCAGGGTCACCATCATCATCAACAACTTTTTCATAGGCAAAATGGTTTATTTAGTCTTGATTAAAAATGTTCAAAGCCTCTTGTCTAGTCACATTCTTGGCAAGGAATCGCTCAAAATCCATACCGAAATGGTGCCATCGGTATTCGGCCACTACATAACGTCCGTCAGCAGTCAGTTCGAGGCTCCTGATGATACCATCTTTGAAACGGAAATCGTCTAATATGCCTCCCAGTTTCGACCCCATCCACAACGGTCGCACCAGCCCGTGATAGTTTTTGAAGATGAAGATGCGACGCCCCCTTTCGGGATGATAGCGGGTGCTCTTCACCACGCCCACCATGGCATCGATACTCCCATCGCCATCCACGTCACCCGTATCAAATCGGTAGACGGGGTAAGGCAGCGACCATGCATCGCTGGTGGAGTCTGTCATAAGAATCAAGACGGAGAGAGAGTCGTTTCGCTGCTCTAGCGAAAATCCCCCCTCAGTCTTCTGACCCCATATGGAGAGCCAACAGCCGAAGGCCAGCAGCCAACAGCATGTCCGTCTCACTTAAAGCAACGCCCTAATCTCTGCCTCCAAATCCTTCACTTGTTCGGCACGCTTGTAGAGTGCATTGTCACGCGTGATGAGGAAATAGTCGGGCAGTCCCTGAATGTTGTAAGTCATCAGCGTACCAGAGTCCAGTCCTTGTGGGTCGAACACGCTAATCCAAGGCAGGGCAGCCGTCTGCTGTTTCCAGAAGTGCTCATCGGGGTCGAGCGACACCTGATAGATTTCCAGTCCTTGCGACTGATACTTATTATATAGTTCGCGCAGGAGCAAGATGCGCTCTGGCGATTTGTCCAGACTGAACAGGTGGAAGTCCAGCAGCACCACCTTGCCCTTCAGGTCTGTCAGGTGGCGCACCTGACCTTTGTTGTCGCGCAGGGCGATGTCAATGACACCCGCTGTCTCTACGCGGCTCATGTCGATGGCTTTTGATGAATTGGCCTTGACGATGCGCATGTTCTTCATGCCCTCGATGGCGATGTTGTGCAGATTGGCGCCACGTTCGGAATGGGGGTAATAGGCATCCCAACTGGTGGCTACAGCAGCAAACAATTTGATGTCGTCTTTATCCGAACGGGGGTTGAAAATCAGCGTATTGCCCAAAGCTTGGAAAAGCGCGAAGTAGGCATACGAGCGATTAGGCGCTTTCAGGATATAGTTCATCTTCACGTCCTGTTTATAGGCACGAATCATGTTCAGAATACTGTCGTTCGACTCATCGACGGTCAGTGCCTGGTTGTTAGCCACAGCCATAGCACGTTTCGTAAGGTCCATCTGTTTCAGTGTCAGCTCTTTGATTTTCTGACAGTTGTCCGAACCGCTGATGTCGTATTGTGAAGCCATCTGTGGATATTGTGCCTTGACGGTCACTGTCTCCGTAGAGTCGATGCTCACGTTGATAATCTGGTCGCTGATACGTAAGCGGTAAAACTCGGGAGCCTCGGTCTGCTTCTCTGCAAAAGCGAAAGCGCCCTCTTCGTCCAACTTGACAGAATCGAGCACCACGACTTCCTCCAGTCCTACATTCTCGAAGTATAGCACAGAGTCTTTGGCATTGGTGATATTGCCCTCTACATGGAATTTTTTCTCGCTACAAGATGCCAAGCCCAACAGGGCGGTGGCCATGATCAGATACTTTCTCATTTCGTTACGTTATATGAATTTGTTGCAAAGATAATGAAAACAAATGAATTACCAAATTTATTCTGAACTCTTTTTGATTTCCTTTTCTATGCTTTTCCTCAACTTCTTAGCCTGTTTAATGGCCTTTTTCTTCTCTTTACGAGCCGCCTTCTCACGACGTTTCTCTTCTTTCTTCAGTTGCTTCTCCAACCTCCGGGCTTCTTTCCGGGCTTCCTTAGCCGACTTCCGTTCACTCTTTTGTTCTGCCTTTTCCTTGGCTGAAGCCTCCAGCGCATCACGCAACATTTGTTTATCGAAAGTGAACACATGATTAAAAATACCCAGCGACAACACTTGCGGCTCTCCATCCAACTCCACATGGGTAGTGTTGAAAATCAGATAGTTGTCAACCTCCAATTTCGAGTTTAAGGCAACTTCAATGGTCTTATTGACGATACCCTTGCCCAAATCGGTCAGTATGTTGTCACCCATTCCACGTTCTGTGGCTTCTTCGTCAACGTATGCTTTGACGGCCTCCATCATCGCCTTCTTATGAGCTTTCTTATCGGGCACAGTCTTTGCCATGGCTATCACGGCTATCAGTACTACTGCACCAATTAAAAATTTCTTCATTCTTCCTATGATTGTTAATTTCGACTGCAAAGTTACAAATAAAAAATGAAACGACAAAGTCTCTCATTATTTTTCGCCTTCAGCCACACATTCTTCCATTTGACAATGCAGATGTACACATGGAAAAAGATATTGAGGCGTTTTTAAACGAAAAACTTGCTGTATGAAAAAATAATTTCGTACCTTTGCAAGCGTCATGCTGAAGACGCTCTATCGACAAATACGACAGTATCGGACAGCATCACTACTTACACCTGTTTTCACAGCGCTGGAAGTAGTGATGGATGTATTGATACCTTATGTGACGGCCTCGTTAATCGACAAGGGTATCAATGCGGGCGATATGCAGAACGTGTATTTCTACGGCGCAATCATGATAGGCATGGCGCTGATGAGCATCGTCTTCGGACTGGCGGGAGGCCGATGTTCGGCATATGCCTCGACAGGCTTTGCCGCTAACCTGCGCTCGGCGATGTATCAGAATATCCAGCGCTTTGCTTTCTCGGACATTGACAAATATTCTACCAGTGGACTGATCACGCGAATGACAACCGACGTGAACAGTCTGCAAAACGCATTTCAACAACTTTTGGGCATCAGCGTCAGGGCACCGTTCCGACTGGTGCTGTCGGTATTGATGTGCCTAGTGATCGACGCACGCCTGTCGCTGGTATTCCTGGTGGCACTGGTGGTGTTGAGCTTTTCACTTTTCCATATCATCAAAAGGGTGGCACACATGTTCCAGCTGGTGTATGAACGATACGATGCGCTGAACCTGAGCGTACAGGAAAACATCACGGGCATCCGCCTGGTGAAGGCTTTTGTGCGCGAAGACTATGAAAACGAGAAATTCAGTCGCGCTGCCGAAAAACTGTATCGGCTATACGTGAAGGCAGAAAGTCTGATGGCGCTGAACCACCCCATCATGAACATGGTGGTGTATGGGTGCATCATCGCCCTGTCGTGGCTCGGTGCCCATTACATCGTGGAGGGTACGCTGACAACGGGTGAACTAACGTCGCTCTTCACCTATGTGATGTCGATTCTGATGTCGTTGATGATGCTATCGATGACTTTCGTCATGCTCACACAGAGTGTGGCCTCAGCCCATCGTGTGGCCGAGATCATAGAGGAGGAGCCCGACATTGTGAATCCAGAAATGGGCCGTACTGAGGTTAACGATGGCAGCATTGAGTTTCGGAATGTCCGCTTCGACTACGCTCCACTCACTCCTCAGCCCTCACCTGTTACAACTCACAAGAAATCTGCCCTCTTTAATATCAATTTCAGCATCAAAAGTGGCGAGACCATCGGCGTGATAGGTGGAACAGGCTCGGGCAAGTCGACACTGGTCAACCTCATTTGTCGGCTCTACGACCCCAGGGAAGGCGAAATATGGGTTGGCGGACACCCCGTGAAAGAATACGACCTGACGGCGCTGCGAACAGCTGTATCGGTGGTGCTGCAACAAAACATTCTGTTCAGTGGCAGTGTGCTCGACAATCTGCACTGGGGCAATCCCCATGCGACGCTGGAGCAATGTCGCGAAGCCTGCAAGATTGCACAAGCCGACATTTTTATCAGCCAGATGCCACAGGGCTATGACACACATATAGAACAAGGTGGAACGAACGTGAGTGGCGGACAGAAACAGCGCCTGTGCATCGCACGAGCCTTACTCAGAGCACCTAAGATATTGGTGCTCGACGATTCCACATCGGCTTGTGACACGGCGACGGACGCCAAGATACGGGAGGCTATCCACCACCAGTTGCCTAAGATGACTAAAATCATCATTGCACAACGTATCCTGAGCGTGAAGGACTGCGACCGCATCCTGGTGCTGGACAATGGTGTGGTGACAGGATTCGACACCCACGAGAACCTATTGAAGAACAATCAGATTTATCAAGAGATACATGCAATTCAAACCCAGAACACAGGCGATTTCGATGCCTAAAGGTGAGGTGAAGCGTGATGTGCTGATGCGCATGACGGCTTTCGTATGGCACCATTACAAATGGGCCATGCTGGTGGTGCTGGTATGCGTGTTCGTCTCGTCCATCACCTCACTGCTCTCGTCGCTCTTCACCAAGACGCTGATTGACGACTACATTGTACCACTGACAGAGATGGACAATCCCGAATATGCGTCGCTGGCACAAACACTGTTCATGCTGGGACTGATTCTACTATTTGGTACCATCTGTTCATACACCTATAACCGGCTGATGATACATATCAGCCAGGGAACGATGCTCCGACTGAGGAAGACGATTTTTGAAAAGATGGAACAGTTGCCTATCAGCTACTTCGACCAGCGTTCGCACGGTGACATCATGTCGGTGTATACGAACGACGTGGACTCACTGCGTCAGATGATCAGCACGGCAATGGCTCAGGTGTTTTCATCGCTCATCACCATCGTAGCTACGTTCACGTCAATGGTGGTACTGAGCATCCCCCTCACCATGGTCAGCATTCTGATGGCAGTGACCATGAGCATCGCCACGACACAATTAGGCAAACGCTCGCGCACTTTTTTCCGATTTCAACAACAGAATCTTGCAAAAATCAATGGTTTTATCGAGGAAATGATGACTGGCCAGAAGGTGGTAAAAGCATTCTGTCATGAGCAGCAGGCCATCCGAAATTTCGAAGATTTGAACGAACAGCTGCGTTCTTCTGCCTATCATGCCCATCGCATTGCCAGTATCGTGATGCCTGTCAACGGAGGTATCAGTAACATCGGATTCGTACTGCTGGCCGTAGTAGGTGCCACATTGGCAATACATGGTACTGAAGGCACTTGGGCTGTGAGTTTGGGCACAGTGGTGGCCTTCCTGCAACTGAACAAGAGTTTTACGCGACCTATCGCTCAGGTAAGTCAGCAGATCAACAGTGTACTGAATGCCTCTGTGGGCGCCGAACGCGTGTTTGCTTTAGGTGACGCACAGCCCGAGGTGGATGAAGGCAAGGTGGAACTGAAAGAACCAAAGGGCGACGTAGACTTCACGAATGTAGACTTTGGATACACGGCAGAAAAACAGGTACTCTTCGACATCGACATCAATACCAACCCAGGGCAGAAGATAGCCTTCGTGGGAGGTACCGGAGCCGGCAAGACTACCATCATCAATCTGATCAACCGTTTCTACGAAATACAAGGCGGGAAAATTCTCTATGACGGGATTCCCATCACGGACATCCGCAAGGACTCACTGCGCAGGAGCATGAGTATCGTGTTGCAGGAAACCCATCTCTTCACAGGCAGTGTGCTGGAAAACATCCGCTATGGAAAGCTGGATGCTACCGACGAGGAATGCATAGCGGCAGCACGACTGGTGGGAGCTGACGACTTCATCCGTCGTCTAAGTAATGGCTATCAGACCATTCTGAAAGCCGATGGCGGTAACCTGAGTCAAGGTGAGCGTCAACTGCTGGCCATCGCCCGCGCGGCTGTGGCTAATCCGCCTGTACTGATACTGGACGAGGCTACCTCATCTATCGACACACGTACGGAACAACTGGTGCAACGGGGCATGGACTCCATCATGCAAGGACGTACCACCTTCGTCATAGCCCACCGACTGAGCACAGTGCGCAATGCCGACCAGATTATTGTGCTTGATCATGGACATATCATCGAACAGGGTACGCATGACCAGCTGATAGCAAAGAAAGGTAAATATTATCAACTATATACAGGTAACGAGATATAAACAAACATGGAACAGCTATTACATTACGTTTGGAAACACAAAATGTTTCCTTTGGGAGAACTGCAGACAACTGATGGACTAAGAGTAGAAGTGATTGACCCAGGACTGCACAACCATCATAGCGGACCCGACTTCTTCAACGCAAAAATAAAAATCAACGGTACACTATGGGTGGGAAATGTAGAAATTCACGACAAGTCGAGTGACTGGTTTCTACACGGGCACGACAAAGATAAAGCCTATGATAACGTAGTGCTGCACGTGACGGGAAATCCCGACAGGGATGTGACGAACACGGAAGGGCAGTACATTCCGCAGATGCAACTGGACATACCTAACATAGTCAGAGAGAATTACGAAGAATTGCTACGCACGGACCAGTATCCGCCTTGCTATAAAATCATTCCAGACCTACCACGCCTAACGATTCACTCGTGGATGGCTGCATTACAGACGGAACGACTGGAAGAAAAGACAGAGGCTATCCAAAGGCGGGCCGACCGCATGAACGGCTCGTGGGAAGATGCCTATTTCATGACACTTGCACGCAATTACGGTTTCGGCATCAATGGCGATGCCTTCGAGGAGTGGGCTGCTCACATCCCTTTCTCGGCAGTGGCCCATCACCGCGATAACCTATTCCAGATTGAGGCTATCTTTTTGGGACAAGCAGGACTTCTGCAAACAGAGGCTATACCTGAACGCTATCAACAAGAAGCACTCAACGAGGGATATTTTGCAAAACTGCGCAACGAATACCTGTACTTAGCACATAAGTTCTCGTTGAAACCGATGGATTTCAAACTCTGGAAATTCCTCAGGCTGCGTCCTCAGAACTTTCCTCATATCCGATTGGCACAGATGGCCAACCTCTATTATGAGCACAGGACAGGACTATCGCAACTGCTGGAATGCAAGGATACCATCGCACTCAGCGAACTGATGAAGACGAAAGTAACACCCTACTGGGAATCACACTACACGTTTGGGTCAGTCAGTAGCGAGAACGCGAAAAATCTGTCGCCTTTCTCCATCAATCTACTGATAATCAACACTTGCATTCCCATGCTGTTTGCCTATGGGCGCCATTCTGCCAACGAAGGTTTATGCGACAGGGCATTCGACCTGTTGGAACAGTTAAAGGCAGAAAACAATTACATCATCCGACTGTGGAAAGAATGTGGACTGGACGTGAAGAATGCTGGCGACTCACAGGCACTCATCCAACTCAAAAAGGAATATTGCGACAAGAAAGAATGTCTGCGCTGTCGCATTGGATACGAATACTTGAAAAAATTGAAGAATTGAAGAATTGAAAAATTGAAGAATTGAAAGTAAAAGTTAAAGATATGAGCAAATACGTTTTTGAAGCCCGAATGGAGGTGCGCGACTATGAGTGCGACATCGAAGGAATTGTCAATAATGCCAATTATCTGCATTATACGGAACATACACGTCACCTGTTCCTGAAACACTGTGGACTGAGTTTCGCCGAGATGCACGAAAGAGGGGTGGATGCCGTGGTGGCGCGTATGGAACTGCAATACAAGGTCCCCCTGCGTTGTGATGATGAGTTCATATCACGCCTGTGGCTGGAAAAGGATAGTTTTAAGTATATCTTCCATCAGGACATCTACCGCGCCTCCGACGAAGCTATCTGTTTCAAGGGAAAGATTATGCTGGTATGTCTGATCAACGGCCGTTTGGGAGAGAGTGAAGAGTATAACAAAGCGTTTGCCCCCTACCTATGAGCGACGAGATTTACTACAGCATCGCGCTGACGCGACTAACAGGCGTGAACCATGCCACACTGGTGCAAACATATAGGGAAATGGGGAGCGCTGAGGCTGTTTATGAACAGACGAAAGACAGAATCCAATGGGACGACGCGCTACATCGTGCAGCTGCTGAGATGGAGTTCATCACAAAGAGAGGCATCCAGGTTCTGACGTTGCAGGACCCTGCTTTCCCCAGACGTCTCAGTGAGTGCCAGGATGCGCCTATCGTACTCTATTATATCGGGACGGCAGACCTGAACCAATTGCACATCATCAACATCGTGGGGACACGCCAATGTACGAGCTACGGACAGGATATGATTCGCCGTTTCGTCAGCGATTTAAAACTGATGTGTCCTAACGTACTAATCGTTAGCGGACTGGCCTACGGTGTCGACATTTGTGCACATCGCCAAGCACTGGAGCATGGGTTTGAAACTGTGGGAGTGCTGGCTCATGGACTGGACCAGATTTATCCCAATCAGCATCGGGCTACAGCTGCTGAGATGGTGAAAAATGGAGGACTGCTGACGGAATACATGAGTCAGACGCAGGCTCTTCCAAACAACTTCCGACAGCGCAACCGTATCGTGGCAGGTCTGTCGGATGCTACGATTCTGGTGGAGAGTGCCTATAAGGGTGGCGGACTGATTACCTGTCGCATTGCTCAGGAATATGGACGCGATGTGTTTGCCTTCCCAGGCAATGTTGGTATGCCCTACTCTGAAGGCTGCAACCGAATGATTCGCAACAATACAGCTGCGCTCATCACGTCGGCACACGATTTCATAGAATCGATGGGATGGGAGGATAGAAGCAAGATGGCTGATGGGAAAAATAAAGTGGTGGAGCGAGAACTTTTTGTGGAACTGACACCTGAAGAGCAGCACGTGGTCGACGCACTGACGAAAACAAACGATCTACAACTGAATATGATCAGTGTGCAGACCAACATCCCCATCGGCCAACTGGCAGCCTTGCTGTTCCAACTGGAAATGAAAGGCATCGTAAAAGCGTATGCAGGTGGAACGTATCATTTACTTTAGTTGAGAGTTGAGAATTGAAGATGAAGATAGGAGATATAGAATTAGGAGAACGCCCCGTGTTTCTGGCTCCAATGGAGGATGTGACGGACATCGGATTCCGAATGTTGTGCAAGCGATTCGGGGCTTCGATGGTCTATACGGAATTCGTATCGGCAGAGGCATTGGTACGCGATGTGAAATCCACCATCAAGAAACTGACCATTGCAGACGAGGAGCGACCTGTGGGCATCCAGATCTACGGACGTGACGTGGATGCCATGGTAGAGGCTGCGAAGATAGTAGAACAGGCTGGACCCGACGTGATAGACCTGAACTTCGGTTGCCCGGTCAAAAAAGTAGCAGGCAAAGGTGCTGGCGCCGGTATGCTGCAGAACATCCCTAAAATGCTGGAGATTACACGGAAAGTGGTGGATGCCGTCCATCTACCCGTGACGGCGAAGACACGACTGGGGTGGAATGCTGATCAGCTGATTATCACCACCTTGGCTGAACAGTTGCAGGACTGTGGCATCCAGGCTCTGACCATCCACGGCAGAACGCGTGCTCAGATGTACACAGGAGAGGCAGACTGGACAATGATTGGCGAAGTGAAACGCAATCCCCGCATCCATATTCCGATTATCGGGAATGGTGATATTAAGTCATTGGAAGATGCCGACCGGGCTTTTGAAACCTATGGGGTAGATGCAGTGATGATAGGGCGCGCCACCTTCGGATGCCCTTGGATATTCAGTAGGAAGGAACTGACCCTGGATGAGAAAATAGATGTATTGGAAGAACAATTACGCATCAATGTAGAGCGCATTGACGAGTACCGAGGCATTCTGCACACACGACGCCACTTGGCTGCATCGCCGGTATTCAAAGGCATCCCCGACTTCCGACAGACACGCATCCGCATGCTGCGTGCCGAACGGACCGACGACCTAATGACCATTCTTGAAGAATGCCGTCAACGCCTCCGCTAAATTCTTCCCTCATAAGGGAACCGAGAAGGGGAAATCAGGTTGCTTAACAAAAATCCCTGCGTGTCATCTGACACACAGGGATCTTTTTATTCTCTCAAATTAATCCAATCTTTTCAATCCAAAAACTCGCTGTTATTTCTTAATCATTGAAATTGCTTTGGAAGCGAGCTTCACTACTACATAATTAAAAATAATCATAATCTTCAAACTTTTAAGTTATACCTGAAATTCTTGTCTCCTGAAACAATCTTTACTGTCCTTTTGACGATGCAAAGATACACATTGTGTACGGACACAGCAAGCCTTTTTGGCATTTTTACCAAGAATTGGGCTTCTTTTTGATTTACATCAACCTTCCATCCGATTAATCCTCACAACAGTATCGCATAACTGAGCAACAGTAGAGCGATGGGTAATCATGATGACGGTCTTATCGGCATAGGCCTTGAAGAGTCGGGAAAAGAGCTCTCGCTCTGTCTGTTCATCGAGTGACGAGCTGATTTCGTCTAAGAGCAACACATTGCCTGGACGTAACAATCCGCGAGCAATGGCAATACGCTGAGCCTGCCCTTCGCTGAATCCCCCACCCCGTTCTCCGCATGAAGTATCAAGCCCGGCAGGTAATTCAAATACAAAATCGGCAGTGGCTACATGCAACACATGACGCATCTGTTCCTCAGTGGCCTCAGGATTAGCCAGTTGCAGATTATAGCGAATCGTACCACTCATCAGGGTGTTGCCCTGTGGTACGAAGACGAAATTGCGACGCGTATCGACAGCAATAGCCACGCACTCCTGCTGGTTATAGAGTTCGACATGACCCTCCTGTGGACGAATCAGGGACAGCATCATGCGGAAAAGTGTCGTCTTTCCAGCTCCCGTCTCACCCATCAACGCCGTCCTGCTGCCTGGAAGAAAATCATGAGTGAAATCATGCAGGATATAGCGTGTACCCTTGGGATATTTGAACGTGATGCCCTTTGCCCGGATACCCAATTTACCCGACAGCAGTTTGGTAACATGTTGCTCGCCTTCGGCATCCTTTTGTTCCAACTCCTCCAGTCGGTCGATACTGGCTGAGGCATGTATAAGTTGGGGAATCATGTTGAGCATATCAAGAATGGGGTGCTGAATCTGTGCCACCAGTTGGAGGAAAGCCGTCATGACACCAAAAGTAATGACACCATCACGTAACTGCAAACCTCCCCATACGAAAGCCAACAGATAGCCGAAACCGAAGCAGACGGCCATCACCGTACGAGCCACCAATGTAAAACGAGTGCGACGCTCTATCTTGGACAGCAGTCCTTGCTGCATACCGTCAAGCTGACCCGTCAACCATCCCCCACTTTCCATGGCACGCAGCATAGCGTTGTGCTCCATACCCTCCTGCACTAACATCTGAATGCGACTGTCTTGCTGGCGCACCTCATGCGTCATATTTCGCAATCGGCGGGCAAAGAGTTTACCCATAACTATCAGCAAGGGGGTGGAAAGCAAAAGCATCCAAGCCAACTGCTGATCCATCGAATAAAGCAACAGAAAGGCACCAATCAGTTTTACGGAAGTAACAATCAGCTGTGGCAACGTTTCTGCCACTGCCCCGCTTATAGTAGACACATCGGTCTCCAAACGCGAGGTTACATCACCAGAATGCAACGGTTCGTCATCATAGATACGCCGACGCAGCAGATGCCCGAAGATGCGCAGACGCACCTGTGTAGCCTGATAGGCTGTGGCCCGAATAGTAGTATAGAAATAGAGTTGACGCAAAGCGATATTGCCAGCAACTATCACTACTAATGCTACGACGGTTTGGATGATCAGCCGACTATCGCTTTTGATGGCCACATCAATAAAATAGCGACAGAGCCAAACCATCAACAAGGCCAGCGACACTTGTCCTATACCGACAAGGATGCGCAACAAAAGATTACTCCTAATGCCTCGTGTGTTATTCCAAAGCCACCTCAGGTATTTCATTCCACAACACCAATCTTCTGCCATTCAGCCAACATGCCCTCAACATCGGCAAGTGCCTGCTCGGGAGTAACGTCATACTCCTCACAGAGTTTGTCAGCCAACTGCGCGGATGTGAAATCGCCCAGTTCTGAAGCTTGCTGCCACAGGAAGGCAGCACTCTCGTTCAGACTCAGCAGTTTGTTGAAGTTAATGACTTCAATACCTTCAGCCACTATCACGTTTTCGCCACATACATTGCGCAACGTAAAACCTTTCTTTTGTTTCATATATTATTTTTTGTAGATTGTTCTTCTAAGAACGGCAAGTATCCAGCGGCGAATAGGTTTCAGCCACATCCACCACTGCCAGTAGTTCCGCAGGCTGTCACTATACAAATAAATGCGCCTTCCATCGGGCTTAACCACATAGTCAGCACGGGCTACGACATCACCCAGCGTACAATATTCTTTACCTGCGATATTACCATCGCCCATCAGTATCAGATGTCCGTCGCCACCAATCTCCACAATACGGTGCAACACGTAACGACACCTATCTACCCATGCCAATATTGCATCACCCACTGCAAGAGGACCCTCAGGAACTACCAGTTCCACACTGTCTTTTCCACCTACGATAAATGGCAGCATGCTTTGTCCCTTCACAGGCAAGATGACTTTATGACCCTCTTTCAATAACGAATCGACCGCATGAATGGCTTCATTATTGTCAACCATTTTCTGCTGACTGGCTTCCACCTGTGGAGCAACAGCATCTCTGCAGGTCAGAGCCGCATCGCCATCAGGCAGACACTGGAGATGGAACATGGGGACATGACCTGCCACCCAGTTCTCCGTCTCATGCAGCCCATCGGCTATACGCTTATCCCATCGCTTGCCCGATACAGAAGGTACCAATGATACGTAAGCCTCAATACCTTTGATACGACGAATTTTGTTGAAAGGAGCCTGAGTGAGTTGCACAAAAGCGCCCACAGGATAACTGACACAACGATAACAAGGCGTCTTACCACTCCATGGCGAGCCATACACGACAGCTTGTCCATCAACAATCCGTACTACGGGATTATCGTCGTTGACCAGTTCTGTGCCCTGTATATGCTTTAACCACAAACGCGTATGAGTGCTTTTGCCCGTTCCGCTTTTGCCAAGCATCAGATAGGCTGCACCCTGATAGCTCACTACGGAGGCATGCATTAGCAACGTCTGTTCCTCTGCCGTGCTCAGGGCAAACATCACCATCAGCGCATCGTTCAGACTGAAAAGTCGATCACCTTCTATATATAGTTGCCCTTCACGATACGAATCGTCTGTCAACAAACGAGCCTGGCACTGGCCTTGCAACAGAAAGTCGAAACAGGGTTTGCCATCGACTCTTCCTGCCATGATTTCCGAACCGTCGTCATCCTGATGATTTTCGCGCACGAACTCGCCCATCGCAGGACGCTCCCCCACCACCTGAAGCCGGAACACGGGTTCAGCTTCCGTTTCTACTATGCGGAACGGTTCGTACTGCCCCAATTCGCACACCAAAGAATCAGCCTCGGGCAACGTCAGTTCAAACACATGACCTGCAACCTGATATTTATACAATTTCGTCATTTGCCGACAAAGGTACATAAAAAATATTAATTCCCTCTGTTAATTGTTCTTAAATATCAGAATTGCCATTTGGATAGTTGAAATTATCACAGTAATTTTGCAAAACTATTCAGCGATTATATTTTTAATCTAAATTTTAATATAGCAATGATTTATTCCACAGAAGTGAAAAACATGTGTAGCGTCTGCAAAGGTGCTTACCATGGACCTGCACCCATTCCCGAGGAGGGCAAATGGATTCAGGCAAAAGAGATCAAGGACATTTCCGGTTACACGCATGGTATTGGTTGGTGCGCACCTCAGCAGGGTGCCTGCAAACTGAGTCTCAACGTAAAGGACGGTATCATCCAGGAAGCTCTGGTTGAAACCATCGGTTGCACAGGTATGACTCACTCTGCTGCTATGGCCAGTGAAATTCTGCCTGGCAAGACCCTGTTGGAAGCTCTGAATACCGACTTGGTATGCGATGCTATCAACACCGCTATGCGCGAACTGTTCCTGCAGATTGTCTACGGTCGCACACAGAGTGCTTTCTCTGAGGGCGGTCTGGCTATCGGTGCCGGTTTGGAAGACCTGGGTAAAGGACTTCGTTCACAGACTGGTACACTCTATGGCACTGTTGCCAAGGGTACTCGCTATCTCGAGCTCACCGAGGGTTATATCACCAAGATGTTCCTCGATGCCAACAATGAGGTTTGCGGTTACGAGTATGTACACCTGGGCAAGATGATGGAAGCCATCAAGAACGGTATGGATGCCAACGAGGCTATGAAGAAGAATACAGGTACCTATGGTCGCACAACAGAGGACCAGGGTGCAGTGAAGGCTATTGACCCACGTAAAGAATAAGGAGGACACGACGATGATTAGAAAAGTACAGTTTGAGAGTCAGGAACGCCGTATCAACCAGGTTCTTGCTGCTCTGAAAGAGAATGGCATCAATAGTATTGAGGAAGCCAACGAGATTTGTGATAAGGCAGGTATCGATCCTTATCAGATGTGTGAGGATACCCAGCGTATCTGCTTCGAGAACGCTAAGTGGGCATACGTATGTGGTGCCGCTATCGCTATCAAGAAGGGTGTGAAGACAGCTGCTGAAGCTGCCGAGGCAATCGGTATCGGTCTGCAGAGCTTCTGTATCCCCGGTTCTGTGGCTGACGACCGTAAGGTAGGTCTGGGTCACGGTAACCTGGCTGCCCGTCTGCTCCGCGAGGAGACTGAGTGCTTCGCCTTCCTGGCCGGTCACGAGTCTTTCGCTGCTGCTGAGGGTGCTATCAAGATTGCCGAGATGGCCAACAAGGTTCGCCAGAAGCCTCTCCGCGTGATCCTGAACGGTTTGGGTAAGGACGCTGCTCAGATTATCAGCCGTATCAACGGTTTCACCTATGTTCAGACTCAGTTCGACTACTTCACTTCTGAGCTGAAGGTTGTCAAGGAGATTCCTTATGGCAACAACCCCAGCCGTCTGAAGGTTAAGTGCTATGGTGCTGACGATGTTCGCGAGGGTGTAGCTATCCTGTGGAAGGAGAATGTAGATGTATCTATCACGGGTAACTCTACTAACCCCACCCGCTTCCAGCACCCCGTTGCAGGTACTTACAAGAAGGAGCGCACTCTGGCTGGCAAGCCTTACTTCTCAGTAGCCAGTGGTGGTGGTACGGGTCGTACCCTGCACCCCGATAACATGGCTGCAGGTCCTGCTTCTTATGGTATGACCGACACTATGGGTCGTATGCACTCTGACGCTCAGTTCGCAGGTTCTTCTTCAGTTCCTGCTCACGTAGAGATGATGGGTTACCTGGGTATCGGTAACAACCCCATGGTAGGTGCTACCGTAGCTATCGCCGTAGCCATCGACCTTGCTTTGAATAAGAAGTAAAAGGTAAAAACATATTAGAAATGCGAGGGAGCCTCAACAGCTTCCTCGCATTTTTTCTTTCGTATTTCTTTGTGGTTTCGGATTTTATTTTTTACGTTTCGGAAGTGTCGAAAAGGGAGATTGCGAAAACAGCTCCAAAAACGGGGGTCTCGAGCCAAATCGGGGTTTGGCTCGAGCCAAAACCCGTTCTGGCTCGAGCCAAGTCAAGGAGTGGCTCCAAATGGTGGCGGAGAGATAAGATGCATCTCCCTTTCTGTTATGGGATGACGGAACCATATCTCGGCAGCGTGGAGGTAGAGGCGGTCAGCCTTGGTGCCATAGAGCTCGTCACCCTTGATAGGACAACCCAAGCCGTCGGGGTGGGCACAGTGGATGCGCAACTGGTGGGTGCGTCCTGTCTGGGGGTAGAGGGCGACGAGGTGAGAGGTGAGAAACTCGTAATCCGTTACTGCACGCTTTCCATGCTCCATATCCACCACCTGCCGGGGACGGTTCATTGGGTCGGGACGCAAAGGTAAGGAGATAGTGCCGGCCCCCTCCAGCCTCCCCTGTTGAGGGGAGGCTTCTAACACTGCGATGTATTTTTTGCGTATTTGGTGTTTCACGAACTGTTCTTGCAGAGGGTGATAGGCCTCCAACGTCTTGGCAACGATGAGGAGGCCACTGGTACCCATATCCAGGCGGTGGGCAATGACACAGTCAGGATAGCGCTGACGCATGACGGTCTCGACGGAATACTCCTCGACACGTCCAGGTACGGACAGCATCCCACTGGGTTTATCGACAACGGCAATAGCCTCATCTTCATAGAGAATAGGCAACTCCATACGCTGGAAGCCTAAAGTCTCTGGGTCGGGGTCTACGTCCAATCCCTGCATCATCCACGTAAGGATGGGTTTGCATTTCCCTCGGCAGGCTGGATAATAGTTCAGATGTTGCCGCAATTCCTCTTTCGTAGGTTTTCCCCACCAGAACTCTGCCATACAGATAGGTTTCAACCCTTGCAGAAAAGCGTACTGAAGGAGTTTCGGAGCACAGCAGTCGCCAGTCCCACCAGGGGGCAAAGGAAATTTCCGACGTAACTTGGGACGCGAATAGTACTCTTGCCATATATCTACCAGGTCTTTCGTTTCTCCTCTTGCATTCAACAACTTATACTGATGAAACAGCCATAGCTGGAGGTCTTGCGACATTTGTTTAGTTGAGAGCTCTGCTCGCCTACCCGTAGCCTTTGAGAGTTGTGAGATCTCGCGTTCCTTGGTCTTAAAATAACCATCGGGCTGTTGGGCATCATACACAGGTGGCACAAAATAATCCCAATCATTACGTCCTGCCAACAATCCGCTGTACGCTGCCAGGAATCCACCTTCCACCACTAACACGCCAAACATCTTTCCACGATCAGCGTCCTCTCTGATTTCCTCCTGTGCTGCTATATATTGCTGCACTTCCTTAGCTGCCAACTGGCACAGCGGATGAGGTTCATAGCAGAACGGATAGGTAAACCGCTCCGGTCTGGCAATGTCGGAATGTAGAAGATGCAAGTGTTTCATTTGGGTACAAAGTTATAAAAAAACGTCTATAAAAAAAACATTAATCCAACAAAAAATGAAAAAGCTACTCATTCAAACTTACATGTTTTGCTGTGCCACGGTGATGATGGCCCAACAAATCGATTTTGACTTTTCTGGCAGACAGTCGTCGGAAGTCACGGAACCTAATTACGTCGCATGGCCTGTGGGACGCGTAGCTAGTGATAGTAAAACACTGGAAGGAGGGGTGACACTGACAGTAGCCCCATCCGAAGGAGCTACCGCTCTGGCATCGAATTGGAATAAGAATATCGTACAGCAGAATTCTAAACTGCTAGGCGACGGCATTTTCGCCTGTCACCTGGATGACGGCAACTATCAGTGGATTACCAGTGGGACTACGGCTATCAAACTGACCATAGAAGGTATGAAGGCAGGACAGCACTCTGTCATTGCCTATCACAATGACACAGATGCCGGACAGACCCATCCTGACATACAGGTGAAGGTCGATGGTGTGGTGAAGGTAACAGGTGTCAAACACTCATCGGGAGCGAAGAAAGCTTCAGAATGTAGTTTCTCGTACGTAGAGTTTACGGTAACCGAGGGGCAACCTGTTGTTATCGAGTATGCCTGTGTTCCCGAATCAGGAAAGACCTATCAACGCACAAGCATCATGATCAACGGACTGGAGTTTGACACCAACCCATATGGTGTCATGGATCCAGTGCCGGCCAACTACGACTTCCATGTAGCTACCGACGATATGGGCAGTATTACATTCAGCTGGATGCCAGTTGAAGGGGCTACGTTACACCGGCTGTTTTACGGCACCGACTCGACAGAAGTGGCTAATGCCGCAACTGCCCAGTACGAAGGCAGCAAAGCCCAATATGCAGCCACTGGCTTCTCACCATTGGTACGCTATTGGTGGCGAGTGGACGAACGGGTGAACGGCACTTTCCATAAGGGCAAGGTTTTCGCTTTCCAGCCTCGTCGCCTTGCATTCCCAGGAGCTGAAGGTTATGGCCGGTTTGCTATTGGTGGACGAGGTGGAGTAGTCTATCACGTAACGAATCTCGAAGACAATGGTGACGACGAGAACCCCATAGCCGGCTCACTCCGTTATGGTATCAAGAAGGTGAAGGGCCCCAGAACAATCGTGTTCGACGTGGCTGGAGTCATCTCGCTGAAGAGCCGCCTCACCTGCTCTGACAAATTCGTAACTATCGCCGGACAGACCGCTCCAGGAACAGGCATCATGCTACGTACCTGCCCATTCGGCATGGCGTCCGACGGCATTACCCGCTTCCTACGTATGCGATTGGGACACAAGAAGTTGATTAGCAACCTCATTCCTGGCGGTAATAACAGCTATTCATATGGTTCCGAGGAAGGCACTACCGAAGAAACAACGCTAGGAGGCCTTGATGGTATGGGAATGGCAGGCAACGACCAATCCATCATGGACCACTGCTCCATCTCATGGACTATAGATGAGGCATTCTCCAGCCGTAATGCCAAGGGACTCACCCTGCAACGCACACTGATCAGCGAAGCGCTGAACCAGGCAGGGCACCCTAACTATTCTGCAGGCAATAAACATGGATATGCAGCCACCATCGGAGGTGGAGAGATGGGTGGTCAGCCAGGCAGCTACCACCACAACCTGCTGGCTCATTGCGAGGGGCGCAACTGGAGTATCTCCGGAGGTCTGGACGGCAAGGGAACCTACGACGGACATCATGACATATATAATAATGTGGTGTACAACTGGGGTGGACGCGCTACGGATGGCGGTACACACGAAATGAACTTCTGTAACAACTATTATAAAATGGGTGCCAACAGCACCGGAACGCTGATGAACCTGCAACTGGAAGGTACTGGCACTGGAACACAGAGCGTTTATGTGAATGGCAATATCCGTCAGGAGAAGAACAATGGAAACCTGACTGAGGATAAAAAAGGTACTACCTATAAATACAGTACATCAGGCGGACAAAAAGTTGACTGGGATCCCCTGCCCACCACCCCCTTCAGTTTTATGAATCCAGAGAAGAATATGGAGACTGCGAAGGCAGCATTCAAAAATGTGCTGTCAGACGTCGGATGTACACAACCTTTCTTCGACCTGCACGACCAGCGAATGGTCAAAGAGACATTGGAAGGCACCACATCAACCAAAGGCAGTCGCTCTGGACGTGCTGGCCTCATCGACTCAGAAGAGGACAAGGGGTGCGAAGGGTTTGATCTCGACAAACTAGGATTGGCCACAGCCCAGCGCGACAGCAAATGGGACACCGATCAAGACGGCATTCCCAACTGGTTTGAGGCTTTAACAGGTACCAACCCCAATGCGGCCAACCATAATGAAGACCGCGATGGCGACTACTATACCGACTTGGAAGAGTATCTGAACTGGATAGCCGTTCCAAATTTCATCGTTGAAGAATCTCAAGAGCTAACACTGAGTGACTATTTCGCAGGATACCAAAATCCTACCTTTGTCATTGACACGCCCGATGGCGTAAAAGCGGTTCAGACAGCCGGAAAACTGACAGTGACGCCATCAACCTCAGCCCCCAAGCTCTTCGCCATCACAGTGACGGCCAGTGAAGACGGCATCACCTTTGAACGCGAATTCCATTTCGCCTACAATCAGGGAACCACCGCCATCCACCAGGTGAAGAACAACATAGACTCTGCCACAGAATGGTATGACCTCAACGGACGTCGCATCGCTAAGCCCAACACCAAGGGAGTCTACATCCAAAACGGCCAGAAATTTATTGTAAAATAAAAGCAAGAAACAAATAGCTGTGACCTCACCCATACAGGCATTAGAACAACAAAGATTGCTGCTCCAGATGGAGTATCACACCGAAAAAGAAGCTTTCCGCAAGCAGACTGAAGAAATGGGTGTACAGCGGAAGGTGAAACGTGGTGATGCGTGGTGGCCACTAAAGGTAGGTAACAGCTATTATAACTCACTCAACCAACTGGTTATAGAGGTGTTTCGCACCACAGACCAGGACATCGAACATACGTTTGAGTTTGGTAAGTCGGTCATGTTCTTCCATCAGGACGAGAACAGCAAGATCAAATACCTCCCATTTTCGGCTACCGTCAGTTATGTGGATGGGGACCGCATGGTGTGCATCATTCCCAATAACGGCTATCTGGTAACCCTGCAGAAGACCGAACAACTGGGTGTGCAACTATCGTTCGATGAAACGAGCTACCGACTGATGATGGAAGCACTCGACAGAGCCATCAAGGGGAAAGGGCGTATCGGCTATCTGCGCGATCTGTTCTATTCGCATCAGAAAGCAGAGACATTTGTCTTTCCTCCCCTACACTTCCCCTATCTGAATCCGACACAGGAAGAGGCCGTCAATCTGGTATTACGCTCGAAAGATGTAGCCATTGTACACGGACCTCCTGGAACAGGTAAGACCACCACACTGGTAGAGGCTATTCGCGAAACACTGATGCGCGAGAATCAGGTCATGGTATGCGCACAAAGCAATATGGCTGTCGACTGGATTTCAGAAAAACTGGTGGATAGGGGTATCAACGTGTTGCGCATTGGTAATCCTACGCGTGTCAATGACAAGATGCTCTCGTTTACCTACGAACGACGCTTTGAGGCGCATCCCGACTATCCCCACCTGTGGGCTATCCGCAAGGCTATTCGAGAACTGCGAGCCCATCGAAAACGAGGCGACGAGAAATTCCACCAGAAACTGGAAAGTCTGAAAGGCAGAGCCACCGAACTAGAGATCAGAATCCAGAATGAACTCTTCGGCGAGGCACGCGTCATTGCCTGTACATTAATAGGTGCAGCCAACCGACTGCTTGATGGACAGAAATTCGGCACCTTATTTATCGACGAGGCAGCGCAGGCTCTGGAAGCTGCCTGCTGGATTCCCATACGCCGCTGTTCGCGAGTTATCCTGGCTGGCGACCACTGTCAACTGCCCCCTACCATCAAAAGTGTTGCTGCACTGAAAGCCGGACTGGGGAAAACACTGATGGAACGTATCGTAGAAACCCATCCTGAAGCCGTCACCCTGTTGAAAATACAGTATCGCATGAATGAAGACATCATGCGTTTCTCCAGCAATTATTTCTACGACGGACAGTTGGAAAGTTCACCAACTGTCAAATATCGGAGCATTCTTGACCTCGACATCCCAATGGAATGGATTGACACTTCCGACCATCTCTTCAAAGAGGAGTTTGTAGGCGAGAGTTTCGGACGTATTAACAAGGAAGAAGCAGAACTCACCCTCAACACGCTACAGCAGTATTTCGAACGCATTGGCAAGCAACGCCTGTTGGAAGAACATATCGACGTAGGCATCATCTCGCCCTACCGAGCACAGGTACAGTACCTGCGCAGATTGCTGATGAAACAGGAGCTTTTCAAACCTTTCCGCCGACAAATCAGCATCAATACAGTGGATGGCTTCCAGGGACAGGAACGCGACATCATCGTCGTATCGATGGTACGTGCCAACGAAGAGGGACAGATTGGTTTCTTGCGCGACTTACGCCGTATGAACGTAGCCATCACTCGTGCCCGTATGAAATTAATTATACTCGGTGACATGCCTACCTTAACACATCACCCATTCTATCGCCAGTTATGGCAATATATTTCCAACCTTCAGAAAGATTCTAAGCTTACTTAATGTAAACGGCTCCTTCAGCAGGATAGAGATACCAATCGCGGGCAGAAGTGGCGTCCATTACCCACTCTCCGAACGAATGACCGATGGTTTGATACGAACCCGACACAATGCTGTTCTTCATCATGCCCATCGGCTCGCCCTCCAGCGGATAGCGGAAATCGCCGTCGGGGATGGGGATGGCCCATGTGTAGAGGTTGTTGTAACTCTGGGCAGCATCGTTGTAATAGTGATAAACCACCTCGTGCAACTTGTAGGGGTAGGTGTGAATCTCCCAGAAATTGGAGCCCGACGTTCCGTATTGCACCAGAATGAAGGGGTCGAGTTCGGTCAGCTGGAAGTTGCGGGCCATGTTTTCGTCGTCGAAGTCGAGGTAGAAAGTCACCTTCACTGCTGGCTGCACGGCACCCTTGTTGTCGGACGTAGGATTCTCGATGGTGTTGAAGTATCGGCGATACACGTTGCCGTCCTTGTCGCTATGATACATAGCCAGGTGGGCATCGTCGAAAAGATTGATGACAGCATGACCATTGAGCGAAGCAAACTGCAGTTCTTTCTGTGTCAGAATCTTGCGCTCGCGCTCAGGCTCACGGACAAAGGTAGAGCTCTCGTTCTGAGTGATGGTCACCTTGTTGTTGGGATAGCCCACCAGTCGGATGGCTGCTGCTATCTGCTCGAGATAGCCCACAGCGTCGAGGCTCACATTCAGCGCCACCACGTTAGGCAGGTCGCGCACTATTTCCTTCGAAATCGTCATTACCACATCGTTATAGTCCCAGTCGCCCGGTTTGGGATATTCAGCCTCGAAGCAGTATTTTATCTCCTGCGGGGTAATGGCCTTGGGATTGCCGGTAGGTACAGTGCCGTCAAATTTGATGGTGGCATTGAGGGCAGACTCGGCAAATGCCAGATATTCGCCGTTTTCACCCAATGCAGCGGCATACACCTTATTAATAGTAGGGGGAGCCACAAAGCTGAGGTTGGCATATTGTCCAGCCAGCACCGAAGTATATACCTCTGCCAGAATCTCGACACCGTCGTCCGTAAAGGGATTTCCCGACAGCAGAACCACCCGTTCGGCATTGTTGGGAATGCCGCCCACGCCGTTCGAACACTCCTTAGTGAGTATCCACGTCTGGCTTGGGTCCACGTAGTCAACGGGAGCATAGCCCTCCAGCTCGTCTTCGTAGCCGTAGTACTTGAACTTGTCTCTGATACATGCTGTGGTGCAGCACAGCGTTACTATTAATATAAATAATGTACGCGCGAATGTTTTGTTCATGATGACATTTTTGTTTTCGGGTGTAAAATTACAAAAAATGCTTGAATCTTCCTCATTTTTGTATCAAAAACTTGATTTAGACAACCGATTGTCCGCTTTTTTACATATTTTAACCTCTATATGTCTATTTTTTCCAATTTATATTGTATTTTTGCATCGTCATTATGTGAATGACCTCTCTCAAAAGAATTAAGTATCAATACAATCATTAAAAATTTAAAGTTTAAAGTAAGATGAAGAAGTTATTTTTGATGGGTTTCGTAACCCTTGCTTTCGCAAGTTGCGTAAGTGACAAGACTGTTGCTCCTCAGACTCAGGAACAGAAGTACGCTGCTGCTTTTGAGAGTTTCGTAGGTGGTAAGGTAAATGCCAATGTAAATTGGGGATTTGATGACCAGCAAGTAACCGCATTTGGCAAAGATGGAAATTTAATGCGTGGTGTCTGGGCTAATGCTAATGAATGGTCAGGTAAGATGAACGTTCCAGCTGAACCAACAGAATCGGAAATTGACCTAGTGCAGAAGTGGTTCAATGATAATCCCAACCCGACAGTTGGTGTAGTTGTCAATTGGAGTGATTTTTTTGTTTTTCAAGTTTGGACACAAGGTTATGGCGACAAAAATATGGATCAGATTTGTTGTGGTCCCAACAATCAGGAACTTGAGCATATCAACAATTTTAACCTTGGTGGCGGAACCGATAATGGATGGCATGGCAAAAGTATGTTTATGTCGAACAGTAGCTCTTTGAAGTTTACTTATGAGTGCTCTCTTACTGATAACAAGCATAAGGTTTATGACCACTTTATCATCATCCCTGGTTCTGTTATTGATGAGACTTTGGCAGGAAACTACTATGTAGGTTTCGATTTCGAATCTGATGGTAGCACAGGAGAAAAAGTTGTGCCAGCTGATGGTAATTATGCAGATTATATTGTTAGAATTAATCCTGCTACATACAAGAATGCAAAACGCGTTATGGTTGAAGACTTGATTGACAGCAATCTTGATAACCTTGACATCAGCGACTGGGACTTCAATGATGCTGTATTTGATGTTGCTTTCGTACAAGAATGGAATGGAAGCAAAAATGTAGATTATGCAATTATCACCCTATGGGCAGCTGGTGGTACCAAGGCTCTGACAATTGGTGGTAAGGAAGTGCATGAGTTGTTTGGTCAGCCAGTTTCTACCATGATTAATACCAATGCAAATGGTGGTGTTGATGGTTTGGCTCCTGTTGTCTTCAGAGTTTTGCTGGGTGATGCTACTTATCAGGATCATAATGCTTTAGAAATTGTAACAAGGGTTGGCACTACAGAACTGACAGCAAAAACAGGTGAGGCTACTCAAAAATTTGCAGTTCCTGTAGGCACCAAGTGGATGAAGGAGCGCAAGCAGCTGACAGGTAGTTATACCTCATTCAAAGCGTATGTAAATAGCAGTAAACCTCAGGATTGGTATAACACAGTTACTAATGAATCTGACCTGTATTAATTTGAACCCATCAAATACAATCATAAACAATTCTATTTAGGAAGAGTGCCTGCGAGATGTAGGCGCTCTTTTTTTGCTTTTTTTTTTGGCTGTTACCTTAAATAGTTGTACCTTTGCGGAATGGTTTTAAATTATATTTGGGTAGCGTTTTTCCTGCTTGCCTTTGTGATAGCAACGGTGAAGCTGGTGTTCTGGGGAGACTTGGAGGTGTTCCCCGCTATGATGGATTCTACATTCTCGTCGTCGAAAACTGCGTTCGAAATCTCGTTGGGACTGACTGGCGTGCTGTCGCTGTGGCTCGGCATTATGAAAGTGGGCGAGAAGGGTGGTGTGGTCAATTTTCTGGCTCGCCTGCTGTCGCCCGTGTTTACAAAACTGTTTCCCGACATCCCCAAGGGCCACCCCGTGACGGGTTCTATCTTCATGAACCTGGCTGCTAACATGTTGGGACTCGACAATGCAGCTACTCCGCTGGGACTGAAGGCAATGGAGCAGATGCAGGAACTGAACCCGAAGAAGGACACTGCGTGGAATCCAATGATTATGTTCCTCGTGCTGAACACATCAGGATTGACGCTGATTCCTGTTTCTATCATGGTGTATCGCGTGCAGATGGGTGCTGCACAGCCTACCGATATCTTTATGCCCATCCTGCTGGCTACGTTCTTCTCGACACTGGCTGGCATCATCGTCACCTCGCTATTTCAGCGCATCAATCTGCTGAACCGCACTCTGCTTTTGACGCTGGGTGGTGCCTGTGCGTTGGTGGCTGGCATCATCTGGGGATTCTCGCAGATGGACAGCGACATGATGAACAAGGTGAGCACCACCGTTGCCAACATTCTGCTGATGCTGATTATCGTCAGTTTCATCGCTGCCGGTGTGCGCAAGAAGGCCAACGTTTATGATGCCTTCATCGAGGGTGCTAAGGATGGTTTTACTACAGCCGTCCGCATCATTCCCTATCTGGTGGCTATACTGGTGGGCATCGGAGTTTTCCGTGC
>DEJG01000002.1:0-4247 GCA_002353295.1 Prevotella sp. UBA2754 | reverse complement strand
AATGCCCAGTGGGTTGACGCTATGCCGACAGCCCTGATGAAGCCGCTGTCGGGTTCAGGAGCGCGAGGCATGATGGTTGACGCTATGACTACCTATGGTGCCGATTCGTTCGTAGGTCGATTGTCGTGTGTGTTCCAAGGCTCAACCGATACCACATTCTACATTCTTGCCGTTTACTTCGGCTCTGTAGGCATTTCAAAGACGCGCCACGCTGTGGCCTGTGGCTTGCTGGCAGACTTGGCAGGCATCATAGCCGCGATATTAATCTGTTATTTGTTTTTTAACTAATGGGAAAGTTAGCATCCATCTTCAAAGATACCGCTATTTACGGACTGTCGAGCATCATCGGCAGATTCCTGAACTATCTGCTGGTACCCCTCTATACCGCCCAGCTCACGGCAGCAAGCGGAGGTTACGGCATCATCACCAATATCTATGCCTACGTGGCACTGGTGCTGGTGTTGCTGACGTTTGGTATGGAGACCACCTATTTCCGATTCACCAATAAAACCCATACTGATTCAGAAACCGTCTATGGCACGACCCTCATTTCTGTGGGTACGGTGTCGCTCGCTTTTGTCGTGGTGGTGCTGCTGTTGCTCAATCCCATCAGCGAGTTGATGGGCTATGGCGAGCATCCGGAATACGTGGGCGTGATGGCTGTGACAGTGGCTATCGATGCCTTCCTGTGCATCCCCTTTGCCCACCTGCGCCAACAGAAGAAAGCCATGAAGTTTGCAGCGCTCAAACTGTTGAATATCGTGGTCAGCATCGCGCTCAACCTCGTCTATTTCTATTTCATGGACGGTAAGGACGTAGCCTATGCTTTCTATATCAATCTGGTTTGTACGGTGATGCTTGCCGTGTGTCTTATTACCGAATATACCGGCTTCCGTTGGAAGCTCGATACCAAGCTGTTGCGCACCATGCTCAGCTACTCATGGCCTATCCTCGTGCTGGGTATTGCAGGTATTCTGAATCAGGCTGCCGATAAGATGCTGTTTCCCTATCTCTATAAGGGTGCCGACATGCAGGCACAGTTGGGAATCTATGGTGCCTGTTCGAAGATTGCCATGATTATGGCGATGATTACACAGGCTTTCCGCTTTGCCTACGAGCCCATCGTGTTTGCTGGCGTAAAGGATAAAGACCAGCACGAGATGTATGCCCAGGCCATGAAGTATTTTATCATCTTCACGCTTTTGGCATTCCTCATGGTGGTGGGTTATCTCGATGTGCTGAAGTATATCATCGGAGCCGACTATTGGGTAGGACTGCGCGTGGTACCCATCGTAATGGCGGCAGAAATCATGATGGGTATCTACTTCAACCTCTCGTTCTGGTATAAAGTCATCGATAAGACCATCTGGGGAGCCATCTTCTCGGGCATCGGAGTGGCAGTGCTCTTAGTTGTCAATGTCATCTTCGTGCCCCAATACGGCTATATGGCTTGTGCGTGGGGCGGCTTTGCCGGTTATGGTGTGGCGATGCTGATCTCGTATGTTGTAGGACAGAAATACTATCCCATTGACTATCCGTTGAAGGACATCGGAATCTATGTAACATTGGCGCTGGTGGCGTTTTTTGTGATGACGGTAGTGAGGGACAGTCAGCCCCTCTGGTTCTCGTTGGCTGTCAATACGGCATTTGTCTTGCTCTTTATGACAGTTATCATCAAGCGCGACCTGCCGTTGTCAAAACTGCCCGTTATCGGAAAATATTTTAAATAACCAACTCAATATGAAGAAACTATTAGTATCTTTGATGTGTCTTTGCTCTATGGGAGCCTATGCCGATGAGGGCATGTGGACACTGTTTGACCTGCCTACTGCCGTCTATGACCAGATGAAGCAGTACGGATTCCAACTGTCGCAAGACCAGCTGTATAAGAGTGATGATGCCGTGAAGAATGCCGTCATCAACTTCGGCGGCTATTGTTCAGGTGTGGTGGTAAGCCCTGATGGACTCGTCTTTACGAACCACCATTGCGGTTTTGAGTGCATCCGCAGTCATTCTACGGTGGAGCATGACTATATGCTGAACGGTTTTATCGCTAAGTCGTATTCGGAGGAATTGCCCAACGAAAACCTCTTCGTCAGTTTCATGATCGACCAGAAGGACGTGACCGAGGAATTGCGCCCTATGCTCGAAGGCCTGCCATTGGCAAAACAAGGCGAAAAGGTCGATTCCATCGAGAATGCTTGGCAAAAGGAGATTCGCAAGCAGGACTCTACGCTGCGTGTGGAACTGAAACCTTTCTACGAGAACAACAAGTTATATTGCACTACCTATCGTGACTTCGAGGATGTGCGTTTGGTATTTGCCGTTCCCAAGTCGATGGGTAAGTTCGGTGGCGAGACGGATAACTGGATGTGGCCGCGTCAGACGTGCGATTACTCCGTATTCCGCATCTATGCCGACCCCAAGACCAACGGCCCTGCCAAGTATTCGAAGGATAACGTGCCCTATCACCCCAAGCACTGGGCAAAGGTGTCGATGGAGGGCTACAAGCCTGGCGACTTCGCCATGATTATGGGTTATCCTGGCTCTACCAGCCGTTATCTCTCCAGCTATGGTATCAAGGAGCGTCGCGACGCCATGAATGCTCCCCGTGTTCAGGTGCGTGGCATCAAACAGGAAATCATGCTTCGCCACATGCGTGCCGATGAGGCTGTGCGCATCAAATATGATTCAAAATACGCCAATTCATCGAACTATTGGAAGAACTCCATCGGTATGAATAAGTGTATCGACAGCATCGGGCTGATTCAGCAGAAGCAGCAGTTTGAGGCTAAGCTCCGTCAGTGGCAACAGGAATCAGGTTATCTGAAGGACGAGCTTGATTTCGATAAAATGGCTGATCTTTATCAGAAACGCCTGATACTGACGCGCATCCGTACCTTGTTTACTGAAACATTCTTCCTGCAAGACCAGTTGACATCTCGTGCTTGGGCAACGCAGTGGGGCAAGAAGGTGGAAGGTCCTGCCGACAAACCTAAGAAGCAGTACTATCTTTTCAAGGATAATACCAGCGAATGGGACCAGGCTACGGATATGGAGATATTGGCTGCACTGCTGAAAAACTATCGCGAGCAGGTAACGGATCAAGAGTATATCCCTGGATTCTACGAGACGATTGACAAGAAGTTCAAGGGCGATTATACTGCCTATGTGCAGGCACTGTATAAATCGGTACTGATGAAGAACGATAAACCCATCTACTTCAATAAGAAACGCTATATGAAGGACTTGGGCGTTCAGTATGGTCTCGACCTGAATGAGTTGATGTCACAGATCAATGTCAATCGTCGCCAGCTGAATAGTGAGATTGATGAGTTGGAGCGTTATCTCTGTGCTGCTAAACTGCGCATGGAACAGGATATGCCCAACTATTCTGATGCCAACTTCACGCTGCGTATGACCTACGGACAGATTGGCGAATATACCTTGGGTGGCAAACCTTCTGGCTACTATACTACAGCCCGTTCGCTGTGGGAGAAGATGCAGAAGTCTGCCGATAACTTCGAGTATTTTGCAGAACCCGTGATGCACGAGCTACTCTCACAGAAGGATTATGGCAAGTATGCCGACCCCTTGACAGGTACGCTGCAACTCTGTTTCCTTTCTAACAATGATATCACCGGTGGCAACTCAGGTTCACCTATCTTTAATAATAAGGGCGAACTGCTTGGTCTTGCCTTCGATGGCAACTGGGACAGCTTGTCGAGTGATATCTTCTTCGATCGCCAGTTGGCTCGCACCATCAATGTCGATGTGCGCTACATGCTCTATATGATGGACAAGTGGGGCCACGCCGACAGGCTGTTGAAAGAAATGGATATTCAGTAAAGAAAAGAAAAAAGGTAGGGTTTTGAGTCCTACCTTTTTTCTTTTCTTTATTTCTTCTTCCTTGGCTTGCGGATAGCCCATCCTTCTTCGGTAAAATCGGGGATATCGCCCTTTATCTTCATTGATTTCGGATTCAGGAATTGCATCCATTCGTCTTTGCTGAAGGAACGCTTGGAGTCTTTGGATTTTCTGGATTCTTTAGGTTCTCTGGAATCTCTGGCATTTCTGGGCTTTTTAGGCTCTTTGCCCTTCCCTCCCTCTGCTGCATCATTGCAACGTACGTCGCGACCTTTGTATTGCTGACCGTTCACGTATTTCATCACGCGCTGGGCATCGTCCTCAGGTACCTCAAAGTACGATTGCGTCTGCAGAAGGTCAATATGTCCTACCTCCACATG
>DEJG01000026.1:58233-422804 GCA_002353295.1 Prevotella sp. UBA2754 | reverse complement strand
GACCGCCAGATTGGTCAGACGGGTGTTACCGTTCATCCGAAGGTATATATCGCCTGCGGTATCTCTGGTCAGATTCAGCACATCGCTGGTATGCAGGATTCTGGTATCATCATCAGCGTGAACAGCGATCCCGATGCGCCTATCAACAAGATTGCCGACTACGTGATTGTTGGCACCGTTGAGGAGGTTGTTCCAAAGTTGATCAAGTACTACAAGCAGAACTCGAAGTAATGGACAAGAGAAAGGTGTGGCGAATAGCCAATGGTTTAGTAGCAGTGGCAGCAATTGCATTCAGCATTTTTAGCTTTTGTAATAATCAGCTAAAAACTGGCATTGCCTATGCACTACTTACCGTAACGTGTTCTATAAACTACATCTTATCAAGAAAGATTGAAAACAACAAATAATTATGGCAAACTATTATAGCGATCATCCTGAGATCGGGTTCTACTTGAACCACCCCCTGATGGCTCGTATCGTTGAGCTGAAAGAAAAGGGTTTCGCTGATGCGAAAGAATACGACTACGCTCCCGTTGACCTGGGCGATGCCATCGAGAACTACAAGCAGATTCTCGACATCACCGGCGACGTGGCTGCCAACATCATCGAGCCAAACTCTGAGGCTGTTGACCTCGAAGGTCCGCACCTTGAGAACGGCCGAATGATCTACGCCTCTAAGACTTACGAGAACCTCGACGCCACCCGCAAGGCTGGTCTGTGGGGTGTTTCCATGCCCCGTCGTTATGGCGGTCTGAACCTGCCAAACGCTGTGTTCTCTATGCTTTCTGAGATGATTTCGGCTGCTGATGCTGGTTTCCAGAATATCTGGAGCCTACAGAGCTGTATCGACACGCTGTATGAGTTCGGTAGCGAGGAGCAGCGCCAGAAATACATACCCCGCGTTTGCGCTGGTGAGGGTATGTCGATGGACCTCACGGAGCCTGATGCAGGTAGTGACCTACAGCGCGTGATGCTGAAGGCCACCTTCGATGAGAAGGAGAACTGCTGGCGTCTGAACGGTGTGAAGCGTTTCATCACCAACGGTGACTCAGATATCCACCTCGTACTGGCTCGCTCTGAGGAAGGCACCAAGGACGGACGCGGTCTGTCGATGTTCATCTATGACAAGCGTCAGGGCGGTGTCGACGTTCGTCACATCGAGCACAAACTCGGTATCCACGGTTCACCCACCTGTGAGTTGACTTACAAGAACGCCAAAGCAGAACTCTGCGGTAGCACCCGTCTGGGTCTGATCAAGTATGTGATGGCCCTGATGAACGGTGCCCGTCTGGGTATCGCTGCACAGTCAGTAGGCGTTGAGCAGGAGGCTTACAACGAGGGTCTGGCTTACGCCAAGGAACGTCAGCAGTTTGGCGATAAGATCATCAACTTCCCCGCTGTCTATGATATGCTTTCTCGCATGAAGGCCAAGCTCGATGCAGGTCGTTCACTCTTGTACGAGACAGCTTGCTATGTAGATGTATATAAGTGTCTCGAGGACATCGAGCGCGACCGCAAACTGACACCAGAGGAGAAGCAGGAACTGAAGAAGTATCAGCGTCTGGCTGATGCCTTTACCCCACTGGCCAAGGGTATGAACTCTGAGTACGCCAACCAGAATGCCTACGATGCCATCAGCATCCACGGTGGTTCAGGCTTCATCATGGAGTACAAAAGTCAGCGCCTGTTCCGCGATGCCCGTATCTTCTCTATCTACGAGGGTACCACTCAGTTACAGGTGGTAGCCGCTATCCGCTACATCACCAACGGCACCATGCTCAATAATATCAAGGAGATGGCTGCTAATTTGGAATGCTGCGACTGTGTAGCAGCCTTGAAGGCTCGTGTTGAGAAGCTCATCCCCATCTATGAGGACGCACTGAACTACGTGAAGGCTCTCGACAATCAGGATGCACATGACTTCCTGGCTCGTCGCCTGTACGATATGACTGCTGAACTCGTAATGAGTCTGCTCATCATCCGCGATGCCTCAAAGGCTCCTGAACTCTTCAAGAAGTCTGCCAACGTTTATGTTCGTATGACCGAGGAGGATGTTTGCGGTAAGGCTGCCTACATCAAGAACTTCAAGGTAGAAGACTTGGAGAACTTTAAGGCTGCTGAGCCCGAGGCAGAAACTGAAGCATAAATAACAGTTTATTCCATAAAAAAAAGAATCCGATGAGTCTGTGTGACCCATCGGATTTTTTATGTCTTTGACAGCTACTGAAAATTAGGCCCCAAAAAGGGGGGTCTCGAGCCAAATCGGGTTTTGGCTCGAGCTAATCCACGGTTTGGCTCGAGCCAAACCGACGAGGGGCTTCTGACATACTATAGATTTTAGCGACCAAAGCGCCACTGATATTATGCCACACGCTGAAGATTGCACCAGGAATTGTCGCCATAGGGAATGCGGCAAAATGAATGTTTGCCAAAGAAGAAGCAAGACCGCTGTTTTGCATACCTACTTCAATAGAGATAGCAGAACGCTTGGGGTGTGTCAATCGCAATAACAGTCCTATCCAATAGCCAAGAGCGAGACCGCAAAGGTTATGCAACATCACCACCACAACGACAATCAGTCCACCTGTGAGGAGCTTGGAAGCATTATGTCCTATGATAATAGCTACCAGTGTCGCTATCATCACGGAGGAGAATGCAGGAAGATAGGCTACCATACGGCGTGTCAACTCAGGCATATAATGCTGTATCAGGAAACCGGCAAGGATGGGGGCTATCACCACATAGACAATGGACATCAGCATACCTACGGCATCCACATCCACAAAAGTTCCTGCCATCATCCAAGTCAGCAACGGTGTCAACAACGGAGCAAGCACCGTCGAAGTGGCTGTCATACCCACTGATAATGCCAAGTCACCTTTGGCGAGGTAGGTAATGACATTCGAGGCTGTGCCACCAGGACAACAGCCTACGAGTATCACGCCCAATGCCAAATCAGGTGGCAATGAAAAAATCTTGCTTAATATCCAAGCGAGCAGAGGCATGATAGTAAACTGCGCCAGACAACCTGTCACCACATCTTTCGGACGGCTGAACACAATTCGGAAGTCATTGGGATTCAGTGTCAGTCCCATACCAAACATTATCAATCCCAGCATAGGATTGATGACCCACGTACCCACAGCAGCAAAAGGGGCAGGCTGCCATAAAGCCAAAAGTGCCATGAGCAGCACCAATGCACCCATCCAACGGGAGATAAAATCACATATTTTCTTCATATCTGGATGCAAAAATACTAAAAAAGAATGAATTATTTTGTATTGCCCTCGACTTTTCGTAACTTTGCAAAACACTAAAAACGTTTTAAGACTTATGAGAATCCTTTTTATCGGTGGAACAGGCACTATCAGCAGTGCCATCACTCAGCAACTGGCAGCCACAGAGCATGAACTCTGGTTGCTTAATCGAGGTAACAGAAAAGCGGAAGTTCCTGCAAATGTGAAACAAATCGTGGCCGACATCAACGACGAAGAGGCTGTATTGAAGCAGATTGGCAACATGCAGTTCGACAGCGTCTGCGACTTCATCGGCTTCGCGCCTGCTCAGGTGGAGCGTGACTACCGACTGTTTGCGGGTCGCACGCGCCAATATATCTATATCAGTTCGGCTTCTGCCTACAACAAGCCAGCTCGCAACTACATCATCAACGAGGGTACCACACTGGCTAATCCGCATTGGCAGTATTCTCGCGATAAGATAGCTTGCGAGGAACTGCTGATGAAGCATTATCGTGAAGACGGATTCCCCGTGACTATCGTACGTCCCAGTCATACCTATTGCGAACGTGGAGTGCCCACCAGTGTCCACGGACCGAAAGGCAGTTGGCAGGTGCTGAAACGTATGATGGAGGGCAAACAGGTCATCGTGCATGGCGACGGCAGTTCGCTCTGGACGATGACATGGAATGGCGATTTCGCCAAGGGATTCATCGGACTCCTGGGTAATCCGCATGCCATTGGCGAGGCTTTCCAGATTATGTCAGACGAATCACTCACATGGAATCAGATTTACCAGGCTGTAGCTGATGCACTGGGGGTGGAGTTCAAGCCCTACTATGTTTCATCGGAATACTTAGCTGCCGTTTCGCCTAAGGAATACGACTTGGAAGGTAACCTCACTGGCGATAAGGCTGTGACGGTAGTCTTCGACTGCTCGAAACTGAAGCGTGTCGTACCTGGATTCCAAGCTACCGTACGTTTCGAAGAGGGTGTACGCCGATGTGTCAAATACATCCTCGCCCACCCCGAGTTGCAACAGGAAGAACCTGAATTCGACGCATGGTGCGACCGGGTGATTCAGGCTTTAGAGGAAGCGAAAACGAAGATTTAGCCGAAGGTCTGGTCGAGCACCTGCTCTACCACCTTAGGGAAATATTTCATTTCCAACTGATGCTCTTTCTCTGCGATATCCTCAGCGGTATCTGTTGGAGAGAGAGCAACTTTATATTGTACAATCATCTCGCCGGAATCGCAAACGGGAGTCACGTAATGCACCGTCATACCCGTCTCCGTCTCACCAGCCGCCTTCACAGCCTCATGCACATGATGGCCCCACATACCCTTGCCGCCATATTTGGGCAACAAGGCTGGATGAATATTGACGATGCGACGTGGATAGGCATCAATCAGGAAGTTGGGGACAAGGGGCAGGAAGCCTGCCAATACAATAAACCGTATGTCGTATTGCTGCAACAGGGGCATCATCACCGCTTCATTGTTCAAATCCGCTTTGGGCGTTACGGCTGTGGCTACCCCCAGGTTCTTGGCACGCTTCAAAGCGTAAGCCTCCGGTTTGTTGCTCACCACCAAAGTGCAACGATAGCGCTCGGACGTGGCGAAATACTTAATCAGGTTTTCACAGTTGCTGCCGTTTCCTGACACGAATATTGCAAAGTTTATCTTTTCCATTTTTATCTGTTTAGTTCTTCTAATAATAACTCTATCAATCTTGGCACACCATATTGGTCGATGTCCGTTTCTGGAATCCAAAAATAGTCTTCCGGGAGCTGAGGCTGTTCTGCAGGTTCCCATAAGTAGAAGTCGGCATACAGGATGCGGTGGGTGAGCACATGCTTCACCCCTTGGCGCAACAATATGGCACCAGACGGAACCGTTTCAGTGAGCCACGGCTCGTAGAGCCCTTGCCAGATGTCACCGGCAGCACGGCGATGGATGGCTGTCTTGCCTTGATGTCTGACATATATATAGACAAGGTGGCGCTCCTGTACTTTCAGCGTCTTCCGTTTGACAGGAAGCAATGCCGTCTTACCTTCATGCAGTGCCACACAGGTTTCCTGCAACGGACAGACAGTGCATTGCGGATTGACAGGCGTACACTGGACAGCCCCAAAGTCCATCATCGCCTGATTGAACGCAGAAGCTTCATTTGCAGGCAACAGGCTATTTGCCAGCGCTGTAAATTCCTTTTTGCCTTCCGTCGTATTGATAGGTGTTTCGATACCATAATGGCGAGCCAGCACACGATAGACATTACCATCCACCACAGCAGCAGGCAGGTTAAAGGCTATCGAGCCAATAGCCGCAGCGGTATAGTCACCCACCCCTTTCAGCCGTTTGATACCTTCCACCGTCTTGGGGAATCCGCCCATCTCGACAATCTGTTTGGCTGCCTCGTGCAGGTTGCGGGCACGGCTGTAGTAGCCCAACCCCTGCCATTCGCGCAGCACCTCATCCTCAGAAGCCTCTGCCAATGCCTCCACGGTAGACCACCGCTTCATAAACCGTTCCCAATAAGGCTTTCCCTGTTCGATGCGCGTCTGTTGCAATATGATTTCCGACAACCATATCGCATACGGATCACGTGTTTCCCTCCAGGGCAACACTCTTCCGTTCTCTCGGAACCATTCCAGTATAGCAACAGTAAAACTCACAAGTCACAGGTCTATAGACGGTGCAAAGGTACGGAAAATCGTTGAATTTGATGGTATTTTACCCCAAAAAGTTGCAAGTCTCAGAAAATTAGGTAAACGATACTAATTCTAAATTCTTGCCATAATCAGCGTATTCTCTCTCCACTCTCAATCTTGCACTTGACCTGTGCTATCATCCTTCACATTTAGTTTCATTTCTATTTCTTCAATAGTTGGAATCGCACCTTCAACCTTTTCTGGATAGAATTTTTCCAATTCATATTCCGAGATAGCAATGGGCTGACTGCTTGACTCCAAGGCATACTGTGCCTGAATGCGGTCTTTCTCTTTGCATATCAGAAGACCTATCGTTGGGTTGTCACGTCCTTCTTTGCGCAATACATGGTTGCATGTAACAATATATCCGCCCAGTTGTCCTACGTCAGCAAATTCAAGTTTTCCGATTTTTACTTCTATGACGACATAGCACGAAAGATTTAGATGGTAGAAAAGCAGGTCAACAAATTGTTCCCTTTCACCGACCTGCAATCTATATTCCTTTCCAACGTATGCAAACCCCGTACCTAACTCCACTAAAAACTGGGTGATATTTCCAAGCAATTTATCTTTCAGCAGCCGTTCGTTGTAACGACCAGTTATACCTGTAAAAGCAAAGTCGTATGGGTCTTTGGTGAGTTCTTGCGCCAAGTCGCTTTTCTCTTCCGGTAGCGTCTTACTGAAATTGGTCAGTGCTTTGCCCTGCCGCTCATAAAGATCAGTATCGAGAAAATTGAGCAGCATACTGCGGCTCCATCCGTTCTCTATAATCTGACGAACAAAAAACAAGGCTTTGTCTGCATTGCCAAAGCACTTGTCTATGATATACCGATGATGTCCCCAGGGCACCATGAATAATTCTGCCGCAACTTGTGGCAGAATTGCTTCATCAGAATTTGCCACAACCTGTGGCGAGTTCTCAATACGTCCACTATAAAGCAGATAGAAACTTTTCATATAGCGCAAATTCCGCTCAGAAAATCCATTGGCTCCAATAGCATCCTTCAAGTCGCGACTCAGCGAGGTATAAAATTTGCTGCCATATCGGTTCTCAGCATCCCGATTCACAATGTCCCTACCCAGTTCCCAGTAGAACTTGAGCACTTCTTGATTCACCTTCACTGCAGTCTTTATCTGACTCTGGCGAAAGCGAAGTGCCAGAGACTTTATCCACTGCAAGTAATCCTTATCCAGTATGCTAATAGAATTATCCATATTTTTATAACGTTTTGTTTCTACCTAACATTATCTACAATACTGATGTCCTCACCTTTCATGTGCGGCTCATCATTGTTATGCTTAAACTCCGCCCATCTCGACTATCTGTTTGGCTGCCTCGTGCAGGTTGCGGGCACGGCTGTAGTAGCCCAACCCCTGCCATTCGCGCAGCACCTCATCCTCAGAGGCCTGTGCCAATGCCTCCACGGTAGGCCACCGCTTCATAAACCGTTCCCAATAAGGCTTTCCCTGTTCGATGCGCGTCTGTTGTAATATGATTTCCGACAACCATATCGCATACGGATCACGTGTTTCCCTCCAGGGCAACACTCTTCCGTTCTCTCGGAACCATTCCAGTATAGCAACAGTAAAACTCACAAGTCACAGGTCTATAGACGCTGCAAAGATACGGAAAATCGTTGAATTTGATGGTATTTTACCCCAAAAATATGTTGAATTCTCACTGCTATTCATTCATTTGTCAGCCATTTAATTCAAAAAAATATAAATCAAACTGATGATTTCCCCCTCTTCGGGATTTTCTTTGTAACTTTGCAAGTGAAACGAAACAGATAGAAGAAATCAGTTAAATCAAAATTATCACCATCATCATGAGTGATATGAGAAAGACATGAAGTGGACTGTACTGGTAGATAATCGCACGAACGACCCGGCTTTGCAGACAGAGCATGGGCTGTCGATATTCTTGGAAACGGAGCGTTACCGTATCTTACTTGACACGGGAGCCAGCGATATGTTTATACGTAACGCAGAGCGATTGGGAATCGACCTCAGCACCGTTGACTATGCGTTTATCTCCCACGGACACAGCGATCATGCAGGAGGCTTAACGCATTTCATTACCATCAACAAGAAGGCGAAAATCATTGTCTCGCCAGATGCACTCAGCGGGAAATTCTTTTCTAAGCGCCGGTATTTCCACAGCATCACCACAGCATGGCCGGATATACCTTCAGAAAGGCTGCTGCCCATAGAGCAAAGCGGATGGGTAGCCGATAACTTGTATGTCATTGCCCATATCCCACAAGTACATCCGATGCCAAAGGGCAACCAGCACCTCTTCGCCCAAAATACTGAAGGAGCATATATCCCCGACGATTTCCGTCATGAGCTGGCCCTATATACCGATGGCTTGCTGTTTACGGGCTGTGCCCACAGCGGACTGGAAAACATCCTTGCTGCCACCCCCTTCCCCGTGAACGAAGTCGTAGGAGGCTTCCATCTGCTCGACGACCATGAATCGAAAGATGAACTTCGCGAACTCGCATACAGGCTGACAGACTCCTATCCACAGACGCACTTCCATACCAGCCACTGCACAGGCGATACGGTGTTTGCCACACTGAAGAATGTCATGGGCGAACGGCTTCAAGCCTTCTCATGCGGAACAACTATTAATTGTCTTTATACAAAGTAATCCTGCAAAATCTTACAAAGGTACAGAGTATGACTTCGTTCTGAGCATGGTTAGAGTTGTAAATAGTACAAGGGTTCAAAAGATATATTCTAAATTATTCATAAAAAATTCTTTGAATTATCTTGATACCTAAAAAAAATTGTAACTTTGCAATTAACAAAGGTGTTGTCAGGCCTTGCGCACGTTAAGCTAATGCCAGTGGGCGGCTGGTGCGACAAACGATTATTCAGAATGGGGAATGCAAAAATAACAGTCAGTTCCGTTTTTGGAATGGGAGTATAGAGCAAGTCTCCGAGTATGTTAATCATGGCTTTTTAATTCATTCTTAGGTGATTATACACCATAGGGTGATAGTCACCCAGAAATGCAAGCCAGTGACAGGGGAGAGGTCAACGGTCGTAGAGCCTATCTGGGTGATAGTCACCCAGAAATGCAAGCCAGTGACAGGTCCACGCTCTGCGCACGAGTGGTCTCGGTGGGTGATAGTCACCCAGAAATGCAAGCCAGTGACAGGGGCCGTCTGTTCGGTATGCCGACGGACACTGGTGATAGTCACCCAGAAATGCAAGCCAGTGACAGGGAAAGAAGACGTGAGAGAGTTTAGTTGCCGGTGATAGTCACCCAGAAATGCNNGAAATGCAAGCCAGTGACAGGCGTGGAGCAGGAGGAAGACGTCATCAGTGAGGTGATAGTCACCCAGAAATGCAAGCCAGTGACAGGTCGCCGGTGACGATAATCTGCAGTTCGTCGGGTGATAGTCACCCAGAAATGCAAGCCAGTGACAGGTGCGGGTCGAGGTCGATGCAGAGGATGCGTGGTGATAGTCACCCAGAAATGCAAGCCAGTGACAGGCGCATCCCATCGAAGGGTAGGTTAATCCGGGTGATAGTCACCCAGAAATGCAAGCCAGTGACAGGGTTGGTCTTGATGTTGGCGAAGTCCAGCTTGGTGATAGTCACCCAGAAATGCAAGCCAGTGACAGGAGGTAGCGCACGCTGCGGGCCACGGCCTTCGGTGATAGTCACCCGGAAATGCAAGCCAGTGACAGGAGGCAGAAGTTAATCACTGCGACCGTGTACGGTGATAGTCACCCAGAAATGCAAGCCAGTGACGGGGGTAACTATGAACCCAAATTAACGAGTAAAGGTGTCCCCCCTGAAGCGTATTTTTTTAAGCAAAATGAAAGAAGTATTCGTATTGGATTTGCCTTTGCGAGTTGAGAAATATCAATCTGATATACTCAATAAGCGTTTTGAACAACTTCGCCAATTGTACAACTACGTGCAAGGTAAGTTGCTCAGGCAGTACAGATACTTCGAACAAATGAAGGAGTATCAGGCTTGCAAGACATTTAAGGAGAAGAAGGATTTCTTTCGGAATCATCCATTTCATATAAACGGAATACTTGGCAGCAACAAGGAACTTCTTGACATAACTTTTGACGAATACGGCATTAAAGGATTCGTAGAAAAATTGGTACAGAAGGGTGTTGGGACTGATATGACTTATGCTGACCTTGGTTTTACAACTTATATTTTAGACCATTTATCTGCCGGTATTTGGAGTGCTTGGGATAAAATGCTGTATGACTATAAGGCCCGACGGATTTCATTCAAGAAGTATGGCGAGTTGGATTCGTTCTCCAGTAGAAGGAAAGTGGTGCAAGGGAAGGTATATTTTTCGGGAATGGAGTTGCACTTAGACTCGATGATGCTTTCTGTCAAAATGAACGGCAAGGTTGGTAAGGCGGCTAAATTCATCACATTACCAATCTTACACAATCCGAAACATGCCGATTATGAGATGTGGGCACTCAAGGGAGGCTTGGATAGCATAAAAGTTGTTAAGGTTGTTCGGCGTATGGTACGAGGACGATACAAGTACTATCTTCAGATGAGTATTGAAGGTGAAAAGCCGTTGAAAGGTAGGAAACTGGGTAAGGGTAATGTAGGTATTGATTTAGGGCCAACTACTGTGGCTGTCTCAGGCGAAAACATAGCCTCTATAGACAAATTAGCATCGAAATGCGACAGCATTGAGACGGAGAAAGCAAAATTAGGACGAAAGATTGATCGTAGTCGCCGAGCAAACAATCCTCAGAATTTCAATGAGGACGGAACGATAAAGCGAGGTATTCGCCTTGAGTGGAACGATTCTAAGCGTTATAAAGAATTGCGTGTCGAGATGGCAGAGTTGCAACGAAGACAAGCTGCCATTCGCAAGCAACAACATATAGACAGAGCTAACGAGTTACTGAAAGAAGGCGATACATTTATCGTAGAGGACAACCAAATAAGTGGTTGGACACGAAAAGCCAAGGAAACCAAGGTAAACGAGAACACTGGCAAGATCCGAAAGAAAAAACGCTTCGGAAAATCAGTCGCTAACCATGCTCCAGCTATGTTTATGACTATTTTGGAGAATAAAGTGAAATCGCTTGGAGGCAAAGTTGTTAAAGTTGACACTCAGAATGCTGCCAGTCAATACGACTTTACAAACAATAGCTTTACGAAGCATGAATTGAATGAGCGTAGTGTTACCCTTTCAAATGGCGACACTCACCAGCGTGATATGCTTGCGGCATTTAACTTGCAGCATTTGAAATACGACGAGCAAGAGAAAAAGCAATACGACACAGAAGCGATGACTAAACACTACGAGCGATTCTGCGAGTTGGAACAAGCAGAAATCTTACGCTATAAGAATAAAGAAAAGGTTGATGACCACTCAACAATAGGAGCCAAAGAATTATAATTATGGCGTTTTTATCTTTAACAAAAAGGCTTTCTTATGGCACTATCTATTTCATATTCCAAAGGCGAAAAAGAATTAATTCGCTATTTTATCAAAAGGGGAGATGTGCCATGTTGCCTGTATAAATATCGAACTATTGAAGGAGTTAAGAAACTCTTAGAAAGCCACAGCATTTATTTTTCAAGTTATAGAGAATTTAATGATCCTTTTGAGAGTTCAATCAATATTCTTACAGATTATACACCCCAGCAATACTATGACTCATTTATTTATGCTGGAATGGGACCAGAATTAGCAGAAGAGCTTACAACTCAAGTTTCCAATGGAACAATAGACGGAAACACGCTGCTAAGACAGTTAACAGATGAAGTAGTATCCTCTGTGGGATATTTCTGTATGGCTGCAAAACCAGACAATCTGCTAATGTGGGCACATTATGCAGATAGTCATAAAGGTGTGTGTATTAAATTTGACATTCTAAAAGACCAAGAGTCTTTCATGGTTCCTATAAAAGTTGATTACAATTCACAATATATTGATTTCAACTGCCTTACTAGTGACTTGTTAAGCGTCTTTAGGCGAAAATCGCCTGTATGGGAATACGAAGACGAATATAGAATCATTAAGACTGACCATCAAGGACTTTGGAAGATAAACACAGACTGTCTCGTTGAAATCATCTTCGGTTGTAGGACTACAGGAAAAGACAAGGAGAGTATAAAAGAATTAGCGTCTGCTTCAGGCTTTTCCAATATTATGTATTATGAAGCAAAAATGAAAAAGGATTCATACGGTCTTGACATCTTGGCATGTGATAGTTAAACTGCGTAAGGTGTTTTAAAACAAATGCTTAAAATAGATATTATTCTCCCTAAACAAATGACAACATGACTACTAAAGAAGCATATTTATTGTTAGAGCCTGCGCATTTCCTTAAAGATGATGATTTGGTGCAGCCCATTACTCCCGAGGATACAGAAACGAGGCGTCGTATAATCGATTTTATACACGAAATTGATACTGCCCGCTTCATGTTGGCTATGTCATACAAGCATCCTTATCTTGACTTGGTAGATGAAAAGGATTTCGACAACAAATTCAAAACTGAATACTTTAAACAATATTATCTGTATTCTGCTCTAATATGGTATCATAATAGCTTTGATTTGATATTGCAGTGTCTGTGGTTTAAATTCCAGTTATATAAAGAAGACCAACTGCGTGCTGACAATATCGAAAAAATACTATATAATTGTAAAATTTCAAAGATACAAGAGCGATTATATAATAACCAAAGTAATAACCCAATTACTGAGTTTAACAAAAGGAACATAGAAATTCATGATTTGGCAAACAGGCTGAAGCATCGTCAATATATAGAAAATGACAACTATTTATTGTACGCTGAATTTTTCAACGTAGTATCAGAAGGATATAACTCGGATGGAACAAAAGTTCATGTAAAATTAGATGACATTCAAGCTATGTTAATGAGATATCATAAAGACATTATCGAGCTGGCAAAAGAACTGCTGATCCCTATACACAACTCAATAACCAATGCTTTTAGTATTTCCGAATGAATAATGAGTTGAGTCGCTGTAAATCACTGTAACAAGTACATATTCCATCAACACAAAGTATAGAATTCCCAAATAATTGATTCGTGAACAAGCCGTCTACTATGCCGAGCGAACCCAAATTGATTATTGCTACTCCATCTTCAACAGCTCCAGATCATCGGTGGTGCGCATGCTGCTGAACAGCGTAAAGTTCTTTTGGACACATATTATTAATATAACGGCTAAAGGTGCATTAATACAGCAATCCTACTATCCAGAGTGGAAGTTTTTTCCCGATAGGGAATTCCATTGAATCGGCAAGGATGTAGGAATTGGGCTCACACGGGGACTGACCCCGTGTGAGCCTCAATCCAGAGCTTTTATCCCGCAAAAACACCTACCCTCCTACCATACTCCTACTATGCCTCTACTATGATTTATGAGGCAGCAGAAAAGGAAAAGTAAATATTTTTCATGATTCTTGTACTAATTATGGAAGATTGGCGTAAATGCTTCATAACCAGTGCGTTTTTACTGGCAAGCCTACAAAAAAAATTTTCCTAACTGGGGAAATCATATTTTCTATTAATGGTAGCAATTTTTTCTCTTAATAGTAGCAATTGCGAGATTTAATAGCAGTTTTGTTTTGTAAATAATATTCAAATGCAATTGGCTTAATCACAGTAGTAGTGATGGTAGGAGGGTAGGTGTTACAAATAAATATTAAATGGAATTTGGTCGAAAGACGGGGGTGGTTTCGTCGAAAGTGTGTTGGTGGATAACGGGAGAATGACTACCTTTGCAGCAGAAAAAAACAAAAAGGCTAAGAATTATGAAAAAAGTTATTTTCACCATCATGATGAGTTGCATTGCAATGCTGGCAATGGCTCAGAAAACGGTTATCACTGGTGTATTGGTTGACTCTACCCTTCAGGAGGCTGAACCATACGCCACAGTACGCATCTTCAAGGTTGGCAAACAACAGAAGCCGGCTGCTATGGGATTGACCGACTTGGAAGGCCGTTTCCGTCAGGAAGTCAACGGCAGTGGTAAGTACATCGTACAACTCAGCAGCGTGGGCAAGCACGATGCTATCCGTCAGATTACGCTGGGCAAGGAACAGACCATCGACCTCGGTACTATTCTGATCAGTGAGGATGCCCAGATGCTGAAGGGTGTGGAGATTATTGCCCAGAAGCCTCTGGTGAAGATGGAGGTTGACAAGATGTCATATAATGTACAGGAGGATAACGACTCGAAGGCATCAACCGTATTGGACATGCTGCGCAAGGTGCCTATGGTGACGGTGGACGGCGAGGATAACATCTCTGTGAATGGTTCCAGCTCGTTCAAGGTGTATGTTGACGGCAAGCCCAACATGATGATGTCGTCGGCTCCCAGTCAGGTATTCAAGGCCATGCCTGCCTCAATGGTGAAGAGCATTGAGGTGGTCACCAATCCTGGTGCCAAGTATGATGCCGAAGGAGGCGCCGGTGTGCTGAACATCGTGATGAACAAAGAGGCTGCATCCGCCATGGGTGGAGGCAGTATGGACGGCTATAATGGCAGCATCCGCGCCCAGGCAGGCAACAGAAGCTGGGGTGGCAGCGGTTTCGTCAGTGGTCAGAAGGGGAAACTGTCGTTCAGTGCCAATGTGATGTATAACCATGCAACCCCTGGCACCACCTCTACCACGATGGAGCGCGAGCAGTTGGGAGCCAACGGTTCGACCATGAAGATGGAATCGACCTCAAAGCCCAAGACCCCATTCACAATGGGCAACCTCAATCTGAGCTACGAAGTTGACTCGATGAGTTCTATCGGTCTGACGGCTGGCATCACCTCTTTTAATATGAAGAACGACGGATATTCTACCACCACGATGGGAGGCATGCTGAATGGCAATGGCTATTCATACGGCACAACTACTGGTACGAAGATGAGCCGCACATCTTTCAACGGAAGTCTGGACTACCAGCGATTCCTCAACAAGGAGCGCACCAGCAGTCTGACACTGACCTACCAGTTGACTTACGCCCCCACGAACAATGAGAATGACAGCAAGTTTGACATCCTGTCGAACGATGCCACTTGGGTGGATCTGACCAATCGTTTCTCGAAGAACGAAGAGCGCACCACCGACCATATCTTCCAAGCCGACTACACCACTCCGCTGAGCAAGAGCACCACCCTGAATGCCGGTCTGAAGTTCAGCCACCGCAAAGCCACATCGGATGCCAAGTATTATCTGGCTGATGTATATAGCGAAGACCTCAGTTCGCTGTACGACTACAACAACAGTATTCTGGCCGGCTATGCAGAATTTGTCAGCAAGTTCGGGAAATGGGGCGCCAAGGCTGGTCTGCGCTTCGAACAGACCTGGCAGGACGTTGACTACCATTTGGGTAATGGCGACGATTTCAAGACCAATTACGGCAATCTGGTACCTTCTGCCAACCTGTCGTACAACATTGCCCCGACAACGAATATCGGCCTGACCTACAATATGCGCATCTCGCGTCCTGGAATCAGTTATCTGAATCCCTACGTGGACCGTTCGAACCCCACAGCCCTGACCTATGGTAACCCAGACCTGAAGACGGAGAAAACGCACAGCGTAGGACTGGTGTTCAACACCTTCTCATCGAAGCTGATGCTGAATGTGAACCTGCGTCACAGTTTTACGGACAATGCCATCGAGCAGTATTCGTTCTACGACAGCAACAACCTGTTGAATACCACCTACGACAATACGGCTAAGAACCATGTGACGAGCCTCAACGTCTATGCCAACTGGCTGCTTCATAAGAACACCCGACTCTTCCTGAACGGCGGTGTGGATTATAGCGACATGCGTTCACAGGCACTCGACCTGAAGAACAGCGGATGGCATGCCAATGCGATGGTGGGACTCCAACAGACATTGCCTGCCAACTTCAAACTGGGCGCCTACCTCATCACTTCCACCAAGCGTTACAGCTTGCAGGGATGGAGCACAGGTTTCAATATGCTGACAGCCAATATCTCGAAGACTTTCTTCGACGACAAACTGACACTCACCCTCTCAGGCCTGACACCTCTGGGTAATGGTGGAAAACTGAACATCGAGAACTATACTCATGGCAAGGACTTCACCAATCACATGCAGATCAACGTGCCCATCCAAAGCTTCTCGTTCACCATCGCCTACAACTTCGGTAACACGAAGAAGCAGTTCAAACAGCGCCAGACACGTGTGGAGAATGACTACATCGAACACCAGAGTCAAGGCGAAACCATCAATAATGCACAGATGGGAGGCTCGAATTAAAATAAAATTTTGTATCTTTGCAACATGAAAGTCAAAATAACCAAACGCGACCTTGAGTTGCTGGGAATACAAATAGTAGTATGGCTGGTACTGATAATGGTACCTGCCATCACTACGTTCTTCAGCACACACAGCTGGACTGACACCTATCGCGCCATGAGCTACTCCATGCGGATTACGGCTATGCCGGCAGGAGTCTATTTCGTGAATTTCTGTGTGCTGATACCCCTCTGCTACTATCGTGGCAGGCGGTGGCTGTTCTTCCTGTCCAATGCACTGTTTCTGTGCGGTACCGCATGGCATTATTTCTCTGTTGACCCACGGACCATTACGGACATGCAGCCCCACGAGGAACTCAAGAAGGCTATGCTCATCGGCTATTATGCTTCTACGGCTTTCTTCCTTTTTGTATATGCAGCCTTGGCTGGTTTGGCCCTGTTGGTGCACCATACCGTCAGGACAAGGGAAATCAAGCGCCAGTTGCAGGAAGAGAAACAGAAACATACGGAGGCGGAGTTGGAATGGTTGAAAAACCAGTTGAACCCGCACTTCCTGTTCAATACATTGAACAATATTTCCAGTCTCGTACAGATAGATGCCGACCAGGCACAGGACTCCATTGCCCAACTGAGCGACCTGTTGCGGTATGCGATGTATGAGACGCGTCACGAGAAAGTGCCCTTGAAAGGAGAAATTGAGTTTATGCAGAACTATATCGACCTGATGAAGTTACGCTGCAACGAGAAGACAACTGTCAACTCCCAACTCCCGACTCCCAACGCTCAACTCGAAATCGCCCCCTTGCTCTTCATTTCGCTCATCGAGAATGCCTTCAAGCATGGTGTGAGCAGCGGGCGCGAGTCGCAAATCAATATTTCGCTGACTACGGACGAGAGACAATTGACTTTTGTCTGTGACAACACCAATTACCCCAAGGACGACCAGAACCGTAGCGGGTCGGGCATCGGTGTGGAGAATACCAAGCGACGACTGGAACTCATCTATCACGACAGATACACATGGGAACATTCGTTGGAAAACAATATCTATCACGTTAAAATCACTATTCAGCTATGAACCCTATTACCTGTATCATTGTAGATGACGAGCCTTTGGCAGTAAAACTCATGGAATCGTTTGTCAACAGGACGCCCCAACTGCAGTTGGAACGGTCATTCACTGATTCCGTAGAAGCTCTCACGTGGTTGAGGGAGCATCCCGTCAATCTGGCTTTTATGGACATCCAGATGCCTGATCTCAATGGTATGGAACTTTCCCGTATGTTGCCCGAGGGAACAAGACTTATCTTTACGACAGCTTTCAAGGAATACGCTTTTGAGAGTTATGAAGTAAACGCCGTCGATTTTCTGCTGAAACCCATCCGCTATAACAAATTCATTGCTGCCGTTGAGAAGGTTGAACGCCTCATGAGTTTAGAAGCGAAAGCGCAAGTGGCAGAGCCTGCGCATAAGAAGACCATGTTTATCCGTGTGGATGGAGAATTAAGACAGGTAAATTTCGACAGCATCCTTTATGTGGAAGGAATGAAAGACTACGTGCGCTTCCACGTAGAAGGCGAAGCGCGACCTCTGACAACGCACATGACCATGAAAGCCGTTGAGGACACCTTGCCCGCTGATGCTTTTATGCGCATCAACCGTTCCTATATTGTCAGACTGGACAAGATAAAAACGGTTGACCGAAACCTGTGCGTCTATATCGGTGATGAGATTATCCGTGTGACAGACGCCTATCGTGAGGCTTTTGAGAACTATTGCTCAGGAAATTGCTGATAAACACGCAGTCCAAAGACAGCTGCCTCTGCATAGGCATACTCCATGATTTCAGAGATGCCATGTTCATAAGGGATAGCTGCCTGGTCTTTCAACCAAAACACGAACTCAACAGGAAGACCTGTTGGCGTAGCATCCAGTTGGTGTACCAAAATAGGTTTATCGCCCATTACCTTTTCATGCTGCGAGAGCCATTGCTCCATATGCTCACGGTAGCGGGTCAGATTAGGAACGCCTTCCTCGTCGAGTGTCAGCGAACGGAAATCGACATAAAACTTTCTGATAGCTCGGCGCCCTGCATTCTCTGCCATTCCTTTCCAGTTTTGGAACGAACCATCGACCAGCGTCTGAGGGGTAACAGTAATAATGGTGTTGTCGAAATTACGCACCTTCACTGTGGTTAAGGTAATTTCCTCTACTATACCGTCAGCCCCAGCCGTAGGTACTGTAATACGATCGCCCACCCGTACCATATCATTAGACGTCAGCCGAATACCTGCCACCAATCCTTTGATGGTATCCTGAAAGGCCAACATCAGAATAGCTGATGCGGCACCTAATCCTGCAAGTAAGGTGGACGGATCCTTATCGACTATAATGGCAATGACAATAATGGTGGCCACAAAATACATGATGATTTTCAACACGCCACAAATCGTGTACATATATTGTTGCCTGGCTGTACGTGTTCCATTGTCCAGCTGTTTCAGCGAGTCAATCATCTTGCTGACCAGTCGCACACTCATGACGGTGATATAGATAGCCGTCAAACGAGACAACACTTCGTGGGCTGTAGGATATTCTTCAAAGACAGAGGGCAGTAATATCCATATCACAATAGCAGGTACAATCTGACAGGCTGCGCGAAGCACCTGTTCGTTCAGTACCACATCATCCCATTTATAATCTGTTTTCCTGGTGAATTTTACAACCCATGGAATCAGTAATTTAAACAACCATCCAACGAACCAGGCCAAAAGGATAGTCCCTATGACCAGTACGAGGTGACGCGTCACTGAGGCTGCGTCTACTGACAGACCTGCCTGTATGAGCAATTGCTCAACCATTTCTTTTATCTCATTCATCACTTATGGAGCACAAAGCGCATCACAAACCTTATCCTGGAAATTTCGGCCCGTATCCGATTTCATGATGCCCTGGTTAATAATCGAAAAACATAACTGATGACCATTGGCTGCGGTGCAATAGCCAGCCAGTGCTGATATGCCCGTCACGGTACCAGTCTTGGCTTTCACATTCTCTTCTGCGAAAGTATGCTTCATACGTGTTTTCAGCGTACCATCCCTGCCAGCTATCGGCAGAGAAGGCAGCAAATGTTCGTAAATATTGGCATTGCGATAAGCATAGCGCAACAGACGCATTTCCAATTCCGGTGTCACATAATTATAAAGCGACAAGCCGCTGCCATCGGCTATGCGATAGGGATTCTTGCCATTACCCACCTTCTGGATCAGCTGTCGGATAACCCCTGCTGCGTCTTTCGCCTTAGCAGGGCGACGCCCTGTAGAACTGGCTATCTGATAGAACATAGCCTCAGCATAAAAATTATCGCTCATCTTCATCATACGCTGCAAGACCTGATCCATCGTGTGCGTGCGGGTACAAAGTATTCTGCCATCATCAGGGAGCGTTCCTTCTGAGAGTCGCACATCCATGACGATATCCTTATTACATAGAGCTCTGAAAAAATGGTCCAGGAAATCAATATCGCGCCCAAGAGAGAGAGGAGAAATCTTAGGATTGTCATCATCCCAACACCATCCTTCACCTAACAGGTCCTCATCTTTAAAAGAACGGTCAGTGATGATTCGTCCTCGTATAGTATCCACGCCCAAATTACTGACACTCTCAACGAAAGCACGTAAGTCGTCCTTGTCAAACGCCGGATCAAATCCCCCCACACAATACAAATCTCCATAGAGCGTACTGTCCTTTACTTCACCAGTATAATATAGTTGGGTTCGGAATTGATAAGCTCCCCCTAAACGGTCGAGTGCAGCAATAGCAGTTACCAGTTTCATCGTAGAGGCAGGACGCATAGCCTGTCGCTCGTTCACCTTATATAACACAGAATCAGCGGTAAGGTCGTAAACCACCATACCTAACATGGATGTCTCAAACATCTTCAGTTGTGAGAGCGAATCAAGCCGATACTGGATATTCTGCGGCCAAGGCAATACTTCAACGGTATCAACACAGAAAGTATCTGTTTCTTCCGTTTGGGCACACATGCCAACGGAAAAGGCAAAAAATAAAAATAAAATCTTAAGTCTTTCCATAATTTTGTGCAAAGATAATGTTTTTTTATTTAAAATGATTATCTTTGCAGCATTATTTACTACTACTATGGTTTACAAATACGATTTCTTAGTGATTGGTGCTGGTGTAGCTGGTATGAGCTACGCTTTGAAGATAGCCCGTGCGAACAAAGGTAAGGTATGTATGATATGTAAGACATCGCTAGACGAAGCAAATACATCGTTTGCACAAGGTGGTGTAGCCAGTGTGACCAACCTGAAAGTGGACACTTTCGACAAACATATAGCCGATACCATCATTGCAGGTGATTATATCAGTGACCGCAAGGCCGTAGAACAGGTGGTGCGTAACGCCCCCAGCCAGATTGAAGAGCTCGTCAACTGGGGCGTGAACTTCGACAAGCAGGATGATGGGCAGTTCGACCTGCACCGTGAGGGCGGGCACTCTGAATTCCGTATTCTTCACCATGCCGACGATACGGGTGCTGAGATCCAGCGCGGACTGATGGAGGCTGTGCGCAATCATCCCAATATCGACATCAAAGAGAATCATTTTGCCGTGGAGATTATCACACAGCACCATCTCGGTGTTCGTATCACCCGGCGCTCTCCGCATATCCAATGCTATGGAGCCTACGTGCTAAACCCCAAGAAGCCCAAAGTAGATACCTATCTCGCCAAAGTGACTGTGATGTGTACGGGTGGCTGTGGAGCTGTATACCTCACCACCTCAAATCCTGTCATTGCCACTGGTGACGGTATTGCCATGGTATATCGTGCAAAAGGTACTGTTGCCGACATGGAATTTGTGCAGTTCCATCCCACGGTACTGCATAATCCCAACGAGACGCATCCAGCCTATCTTATCACGGAGGCCATGCGTGGCTATGGCGGTATCCTGAAATTACCCAACGGAGAAACCTTCATGGAAAAATATGACGAACGTCTCTCTTTGGCTCCTCGCGATATCGTGGCTCGCGCTATTGACAAGGAGATGAAGATTCATGGTATTGACCATGTCTGTCTGGACGTTACCCACAAGCCTGCTGAGGAGACTCGTCACCACTTCCCCAATATCTACCAGAAATGCCTATCAATGGGCATTGACATCACTACCGATTACATTCCCGTGCGCCCTGCTGCCCACTATATGTGCGGTGGTATCAAAGTGGATCTGAACGGACAATCGAGTATTGAACGGCTTTATGCCCTTGGCGAATGCTCTTGCACTGGTTTGCACGGTGGTAACCGACTGGCTTCCAACTCGTTGATTGAGGCTGTTGTTTATGCCGACACAGCTGCCAAGCATTCATTGCAACATATCGATGAATATGACTTCAATCTCGACGTGCCGGAATGGAACGATGAGGGTACGATGACTAATGAGGAGAAGGTGCTCATCACCCAATCGGTGAAAGAGGTGACGCAGATTATGTCCAACTATGTGGGCATCGTGCGTTCAGACCTCCGTCTGCACCGTGCCTGGGACCGTCTCGACATGCTCTACGAGGAGACAGAGCGTCTCTTCAAGCGTGTGAAAGCCAGTCGCGACATCTGTGAACTCCGTAATATGATTAATGTGGGTTATCTCATTACCCGTTGGGCGTTGGAGCGCAAAGAATGCCGTGGACTACACTTCACGACCGACTATCCGCTGCATGCCTACGATAAGAAATAAACAACAAGCAACCTACAATTGATCATCTATGCTATACATTGCACTGCCAGACAAGCAGGTTCGCCGACTCTCCTTTTATCTTGCTATGGAGGAGTATGTTGCCAAAAACGTGAAGGCGGACGACTGTTTTTTCATGTGGCAGGTAGAGCCGAGTGTAATCTTCGGCCGCAATCAATTGATAGAAAACGAGGTCAATCTGGAATTCTGTCGGAAACACCATATCCAAACCTATCGGCGTAAAAGTGGGGGCGGATGTGTGTATGCCGACATGAATAATGTGATGTTCTCATATATCACGACGGAAGAACAGGTAGGTTTCACCTTCAACCGATATATTAATATGGTGGTCAACACCCTTCAACGACTGGGTGTTGACGCTTCGCCATCAGGTCGTAACGACGTGATGGTCGGCAACAAAAAAGTATCTGGAAATGCTTTCTACAAGATTTCCGGTCATAGCATTGTGCACGGGACGATGCTCTACGACACAGATATGCTCAATATGGCAGGAGCTATCACCCCACCTGACACCAAACTTATCTCGAAAGGGGTGAGGAGCATCCACCAGCGTGTAGATTTTCTAAAAAATTACATCAAGCTCACGTTGCCTGAGTTTAAGCAATACGTGCACGATCATCTCTGCGAAAAAGATGTAGTGCTTACCCAGCAGGACGTGCGTCAGATAGAAAATATGGAACAAGAGTATCTGTCTGATGAATTCATCTACGGCAAGAATCCGCGCTACACAATTGTCAAGAAACGAAGGATAGAAGGCGTTGGTGAGTTTGAGGCTCGCATAGAATTGAAGAACGGCATCATCAAGAGTATCAATCTGATGGGTGATTTCTTCCTCATTGGCGATTTGGATAACGGATTGCTCAACAAACTAAAAGGAGTACCGCTGGAAGATGGGGCTATCAGCCGTATCCTGCCTGACCGCATTGACGATATTATTATGAACTTAATGAAAACCGATTTTATATTATTACTAACTAAATAAAAACAACTATGGACAACAAACGAACCTGTCTCTATGACAAGCATGTAGCGCTTGGAGCATTAATTTCTCCTTTTGGCGGTTTCGACATGCCTATTCAATACACCAATATTGTTGATGAACACAATGCCGTGCGCCAGCACTGTGGTGTCTTTGACGTGAGCCACATGGGTGAGGTACTCGTCAGCGGCAAGGGGGCTGAACGCTATGTCAACCACATCTTCACCAATGACGTAAGTAATATCCCTGAAGGCAAAATTGTCTATGGCATGATGTGTTATGAGCATGGTGGCGTCGTCGATGACCTGCTGGTTTATAAGATGGCTACCGACCGTTTCTTCCTGGTTATCAATGCTGCCAATATTGATAAGGACTGGGAATGGATTCAACAGCAAGCCAAAGGCTTTGACATCACGCTGAATCACCAAAGCGACCAATATGGTGAACTGGCAATCCAAGGGCCAGAAGCAGAAAAAGTGATGGAGGAAGTCCTGCGTATTCCATGCAAGGAACTAACCTTCTATACTTTCAAATGCATGGATGACATGATAGTATCGCGAACCGGCTACACGGGAGAGGATGGTTTTGAAATCTATGCAGGAGCTGATGCCATACGCCGCTATTGGGATCAGTTAATGGCAGCAGGTGTCAAACCCTGTGGACTGGGGTGTCGAGACACTTTGCGCTTTGAAGTGGGCCTACCGCTTTATGGTGACGAACTATCAGAGAATATATCACCTATCATGGCAGGCTTAGGCATCTTCGTCAAGCTCGACAAGGCGGAGTTCATCGGCAAAGAAGCGCTTGCACGCCAGAAGACTGAAGGTGTTGACAAGAAACTAGTAGGTATCGAACTGCACGACAAGGCTATTCCCCGCCACGGCTATGCGGTGCTGAAGGATGGCAACGTGATTGGCGAAGTGACTACCGGCTATCACACCATCTCCACCGACAAGAGTGTCTGCATGGCATTGATTGACAGTCAGTATGCAGCTCTGGGCACTGAGGTGGAAATCCAGATTCGCAAGAAGACGTTCCCTGGAACGGTCTGCAAAAAACGTTTCTACGACAAACATTACAAGAAATAAATAACTAAAAACCAAAAGAATATTATGGCAAGAGTAATTGAAGGACTCTATTACAGCGAGTCGCATGAGTATGTTAGAGTGGAAGGTAATTTCGGCTATATCGGTATCACCGACTATGCGCAGAATGCTTTGGGCAATGTTGTTTATGTGGACCTTCCCGAGGTAGATGATGAGGTAACGGCAGGCGAAGAATTTGGTGCCGTTGAGAGTGTCAAAGCTGCCAGCGATTTGATGTCGCCAGTCAGTGGTACTATTGTGGAAGTGAATGAAGCCCTCGACGATCAGCCGGAGCTGGTGAATCAGGATGCTTTCGCTAACTGGATTATCAAGGTTGAAATCAGCGACAAGTCTGAGCTCGACAATCTGATGGATGCCAAGGCTTACGCTGCCTTCTGCGAGAAATAATATTTTCGACATAACGATATTTTGATGATGTTTAAATACTTCCCTCACACCGAAGACGATCTTCAGGCGATGATGGAGAAAGTTGGGGTCAAGAGCCTCAACGACCTCTATGCTGAGATTCCTGATGAGATCCGTTTTCATGGTGATTATCAATTGCCTGAGCAGATGAGTGAGATTGAGGTGCGCCAGTTATTCGAGAAGCTGGGGGCACAGAATCAGCAACTGATTTGCTTTGGCGGTGCCGGTGTCTATGACCATTATATGCCAGCCGTTATTCCCCAACTGCTCAGCCGTTCCGAGTTCCTGACAAGTTACACCCCTTATCAGGCAGAAATCTCTCAGGGAACACTCCATTATATTTTTGAGTATCAGTCAATGATGGCAGAACTGACAGGGATGGATATCTCCAATGCCTCGATGTACGATGGTACTACAGCTGCTGCTGAGGCTGTAATGATGGCTGTTGCTGCCGGCAAGAAGCAGAATATAGTCCTCATCAGTGAGACCATCGACCCTAAGACATTGAAGGTGATTGAGACCTATGCGCACTTTCATGGCATCCAATTGGAGATGATTCCTCAACAGGATGGCGTCACCTCCCTATCCCATCTAAAATCCTTACTTTCCCTACATGAGCATCAAGTGGCTGGGGTACTCGTTCAACAGCCCAACTACTATGGCATCGTGGAGGACTACACAGGATTTGCGGATGCTATCCACGAACAGAAAGGACTTTTCATGATGGATAGTGTGGCTGCCGATTTAGCTGTTCTAAAGACACCAGGTGAATGGGGCGCCGATATTGCGGTAGGTGACGGACAGTCACTGGGTATTCCCATGCAGTTTGGCGGTCCATACGTGGGCTATATGTGCTGCACGGAGAAACTCATCCGCAAAATGCCGGGCCGTATCGTAGGCATGACAAAGGATAGCCGCGACCAGCGCGCCTTTGTGCTGACATTGCAGGCCCGTGAGCAACATATCCGCCGACAGAAAGCCACCTCGAATATCTGTTCCAACCAGAGTCTGATGGCTCTCTTTGTCACCATCTATATGTCGCTGATGGGTAAGGAAGGACTGCGCGAGGCTGCGCAACTGTCGTATGCGGGAGCTCATTATCTCTGCGAGCATCTGTTGGCTACCGGTCAATTCGAGTTAGTTTATGACCAACCCTTCTTCAACGAGTTTGTTGTACGTTATAAAGGCCATCTTGACAAATTGTTGGAACGCCTACAGTCAGAAGGCATCTTCGGAGGAATCAAAATAGCAGATGATCAACTGATGATTGCTGTCACGGAGAAGCGTACCAAAGAGGAAATTGACCACTTCATTAAATGCATCAACTATGAATAATCGACTATACGGAAATCTTATCTTCGAACTGTCGAAGACTGGACGCAAAGGATATTCCCTGCCCAAGAATCGTTTTGGCAACTATGATATCCCTGCTGATATGCAACGCCAAGAGGCTGCCCAACTGCCGGAATGTGACGAGATGACAGTGGTGCGCCACTATACCAATCTCTCTGCCAACAATTTCGGTGTTGATAATGGTTTCTATCCGTTGGGCTCTTGCACCATGAAGTACAATCCGAAAATCAATGAGGAGATGGCTGCCCTACCCCAGTTTGCCAACCTGCACCCCTTACAACCTAAGGATACAACAACTGGTGCCCAGGCTGTCAGCACTTTGCTGAAGAAAGCCCTATGTGAACTGACAGGATTAGCTGATTTCACCTTGAAGCCCTTTGCCGGTGCTCATGGTGAGCTGACGGGCTTGATGGTCATCCGTGGCTATCACCAGTCGCGTGGCGATGAGGCTCGAACGAAGGTTATTGTGCCTGATTCAGCACACGGCACGAATCCTGCCTCAGCAGCGGTCTGCGGTCTTGAAATTCTGGAAGTGAAAAGTACAAAGAATGGGTTAGTCGATCTGGAAGATCTGGAGAATCTTGTAAATCAAGAAGGCCCAAACATCGCAGCCATGATGATGACGAACCCCAACACCTTGGGACTCTTCGAGCGCGACATTCCCCGGATTGCCAAGATGATACATGACTGTGGGGGACTGATGTATTACGATGGCGCCAACCTCAACCCGATGTTAGGTGCTTGCCGCCCTGGCGATATGGGTTTCGACGTGATGCATATCAACCTTCACAAGACATTCTCCACACCTCATGGCGGAGGTGGTCCCGGCAGCGGTCCTGTAGGAGTGCGCAAAGGTTTGGAGCCCTTCCTGCCTTACGTCAGTCCCTACTCCAGCGGTAACTTTGCCGTCGTGATGCGCGCCTATGCGTATATCCTTTCATTAGGTCGAGAGCATATGAAAGAGGTGGGACCGTTGGCTACGCTCAATGCCAATTATATTAAGGAGTGTCTGAAGGATGTTTACGAGTTGCCTATTGAGGGCTTGTGCAAACATGAATTCGTATTCGACGGACTGAAGGACAAATCGACAGGCGTCACCACCATGGATGTGGCCAAGCGACTGCTCGACTATGGCTATCATGCACCCACCATCTATTTCCCGCTGTTGTTCCACGAATCGCTGATGATAGAACCCACCGAGAATGAGTCGAAAGACACCATTGACGGTTTTATCAGTGTGATGCGACAGATAGCGGAGGAAGCCAAAGAGAATCCTGACCTCGTGAAATCGGCACCCCACAACACGCCCATCGGACGAGTGGATGATGTGCTGGCTGCCAAGCATCCTATTGTAACCTATTGTCAATTGCTAAAAGCTAAAAGCCAACAGCCAGAATGAATACTGATCTTATCATCATAGGTGCCGGTCCTGGCGGATATCGGGCAGCAGAATATGCAGCCAGGCAGGGCTTGCAGGTGGTTATCATAGAACAGGACGAAGTGGGAGGCACCTGCCTGAACCGTGGGTGCATTCCCACCAAGACCTATGTCCATGCTGCCACTTTCGAGGAAGCCGTTGAGCGCCAACAGCAGGTGGTCAGTCTTCTGCGCAGTGGTGTGGAGCAGATTCTCGCTGCTCCCAATATCACCCTTGTCCGTGGCTCCGCCTCCTTTCTGGATGCGCAAACGGTTTGCGTATGCGGCGACTGTATCACCGCAAAGAACATCATCATCGCTACAGGTAGCAGTGCCAAGATGCTGCCCCTGCCTGACATCAACGACCCGCGGCTTGTCACTTCCACCGAACTGCTTCAGATGAGGCAGTTGCCCAAGCGACTGGCTATCATCGGTGCCGGTGTCATTGGCATGGAGTTCGCCAGCGTCTTCCAGCGCTTCAGCTCCGAGGTAACGGTCATCGAATATCTCAAGGAATGCCTGCCCATGTTGGACAGCGATATTGCCAAACGCTTGCGTAAGCTATTGGAGAAACGAGGTATTAAGTTCAAGATGAAGACCGCCGTACAGTCGCTGGCAGACATTGATGCAGACGTCATTCTGATGGCAACAGGCCGTAAAGCCAATACTGAAGGACTGAATCTGGAAGCTGCCGGCATCACCCTCGATGCTAAGGGCAACATCCCAACGAATGACAACTTTCAACACTCAGCACTCAACTCTCAACCCTCAACCCTCTACGCCATCGGCGATGTTAACGGTCGCCAGATGTTGGCGCACGCTGCAGAGATGCAGGCCATCCGTGCCGTCAACCATATCTTAGGCAAGGCTGACGGCATCCGCTTCGACATCATGCCGGCAGCCATCTTCACAGAACCCGAGGCTGCATGCGTAGGTCCTTCGGAAGACCAATTGAAGGCTGACGGCATTGACTACATCTGCAAGAAATCATTCTGGCGAGCCAACGGCAAGGCACAAGCCATGAACGAGACTGAGGGTATACTGAAACTCTTTGCCGACCGACAAGAGCGCATTCTGGGCTGTCATGCCTACGGTGCTCATGCTGCCGACATCATACAGGAGGTCAGCGTACTGATGTGCAAGGACACTACCCTCTCCGAGCTTCGCGACATGATTCACATCCATCCCACCCTTAGTGAAATTCTGAAATGCGCAGCAGGATAAGACTTTAAAAGTTACAATACTGTTACACTTGATTGTTGTAATGGTATTGTAACTTTCTTTTTTTGTAACACAAAAGCATTCTTTGTAATTTTGCGTCAAAAATAAAGATTATATGACGCAAGATTATTTCATGATTGGCCTAAAGCTACTTGGAGCCCTTGGATTGCTCATTTATGGCATGCGCATGATGAGTGATGCCTTGCAGAAAATGGCAGGTCCTCAACTGCGACACATTCTGGGCAAAATGACAACCAATCGGCTGACGGGTATGCTGACAGGTGCATTTATAACTAGTGCCGTACAATCATCATCAGCAACAACGGTGATGACTGTATCATTTGTCTCTGCAGGCCTGCTCACACTCGGGCAGGCCATTTCTGTGATTATGGGTGCCAACATCGGAACCACACTCACAGCATGGATCATGTCACTGGGTTATAACGTCGATTTGACCAATGTGGTTTTCCCTGCCTTCTTCATAGGCATGATTCTGATTTATAAAAAACAACACCGGTTCCTTGGTGACTTCCTGTTTGGTATAGCTTTCATGTTCCTCTCGCTGGTAATGCTAAGTACTGCTGGTAAGGAACTGGATTTAGCTCACAACCAATCGGTAGTCGATTTTTTCGCCTCTTTTGACACAGGCAGTTATTGGACTATACTGGCTTTTTTGGCTATCGGTACTGTCATCACATGTATTGTGCAGTCGTCTGCTGCTGTGATGGCTATCACAATCCTTCTATGTTCAACAGGAGTTCTGCCCATCTATTTAGGAATCGCCCTGGTGATGGGTGAGAATATCGGTACGACAGCTACGGCTAATCTTGCTGCGTTGGGGGCTAATACCCAAGCACGACGAGCCGCACTGGCTCACCTCGTTTTCAACGTATTCGGTGTCATCTGGGTACTCTGTGTTTTCTATCCCTTTGTAGACCTGGTATGCCAGCTTGTAGGCTATGACCCACAGCATGGAGGTCAGGCCACATTGCTTCCTGTTGTTCTTGCCACATTCCATACTTGCTTCAATGTTACCAACACAGCTATCCTCATAGGATTTATTCCACAAATGGAACGAGTTGTATGCTGGCTGTTACCAGAGAGTCCACAGCCCCAACTGGAAGAATTCAAGTTGCGATACATACAAGCTAATCTTGTTCAAACTCCAGAAATCTCTGTACTTCAGGCCCAAAAAGAAACAGGGCATTTCTCTGAGCGCGTACAACAAATGTTTGGTATGGTACGTCAGCTACTCGAAGAAAAGGACGAAGAAAAGTTCCACCAGCTATTTACTCAGATAGCCAACCAAGAAGACTATACAGACAGGATGGAGATGGAGATTGCCCGCTATTTGGAACAAGTCAGCGACAACCATCTGAGTGACATCACAAAAACTAAGGTACGACAGATGTTACGAGAAATCAGTGAATTGGAGTCTATTGGAGATGCTTGCTACAACATGTCAAGGACATTGAATCGTCGTCTGGAATCCGGCCTTGACTTTACCCCAACCTTATACAACAAGATTCGGGCTATGATGGCACTCACGGACGATGCTCTTACCCAAATGAACATTGTCATGAACGGACATGCCAAAGAACATGATATCCATGACACCTACCGCATTGAAAACGATATCAACCAAATGCGTCAACGATTGAAATCGGACAACATCCGGGCAGTCAACGAAAGAGAATACGATTATTCCACCGGTACCATCTTTTCTGACTTCATCAATGAATGTGAGAAACTTGGTGACTATGTCGTTAATGTAGTACAAGCAAGATTTGGACTTTAATTTGTTCTTTTTTATCAAAATCTTTGTATCTTTGCAGTCGGTATGAAAGCAAAACGCATTTTAGTAGTAGACGACGAAGAGGATCTCTGTGAGATACTACTCTTTAATTTGAAAGCGGCAGGCTTTCAAGGAGATATTGCCTATTCTGCTGAGGAGGCTTTGCAAAAAATAGCAAAAGGGCAAACTTACGACTTGATGCTATTAGACGTCATGATGCCAGGTATGTCGGGATTTGAATTGGCTGAACAAATCAGGGGTAATGCACAGACGGCTCACATCCCAATTATCTTTCTCACTGCTAAAAATACGGAAGATGACACGTTGTCCGGATTTGGCATAGGTGCCGATGACTATGTCACTAAACCTTTCTCTGTGCGGGAAGTATTGGCTCGCGTGAAGGCTGTACTCAAGAGAAGTGTTCACACGCCACTACAAACGGAGGATTGCTTCAGATTCGAAGGACTGGTTATCGATGATGAGCGAAAAACAGTAACAATGAACGGTCGGAACATCTCACTCACCAAGACCGAGTACGAATTACTGAGAATTTTATTGATACATCGCGGACAGATTTTTACACGAGAGCAATTATTGGAGCAGGTATGGCCCAAAGATGTTATCGTCACTAACCGTACGGTGGATGTGAACATTACCCGACTCCGTAAGAAACTAGGTTTCTATGCCACGCACATTGTGGCACGTCACGGATATGGTTATTACTTTGAGCCAACATCTAAAAGTTGATTTATGAAGAAATGGAGTGAAGGAAGCAAGATGTGGATAAGCGTTATGGTCATTTTCACCATCTATGCTACCATTTTCATTATCTTTGAAGACTACGACCGCAAGAACAACATGCCACTGGGAGAAGCCAGCGACTGGCATCTGTTATTCTTTTCCCTCATTGTTATGACAGGGCTAGGTCTCCTCCTGCTGCGCTATGCCCGAAAGATGGACGAACGTATCTCCCGCGAGCAACTAAGGAAACAAAACCAAATGCGCCGTGAACTGACACAAAATATTTCCCATGAACTGAAGACACCTGTTGCCAGTATACTGGGGTATACCGATACCATTCTCGAAAACCCTGATATTGACGAACAAACACGCGAGCAATTTATCACACGCACCAATATCCAAGCCAAACGGCTTTCTGCCCTGCTTCAGGACCTATCCATACTCAACAAGATAGACTATGCTCCTGATTTAATGAAACGTGAACGTGTGGACCTTTCTGTGATGGTTGCTGATTTGATTCTTGAATCAGAACAGGCACTGGCAAAGAAACAGATGACTTTCAAAAATTGTCTGCCTCAAGACATCTGTATACAGGGAAACTGGCAGTTACTCTACAGTATCTTTCGTAATCTGACGGACAATGCAATCAACTATGCAGGCATAGGAACAACGATTGAACTTACTACCGAGCGCGAAGATAACGGCTGGCACTTCACCTTCAGTGACAATGGTATTGGAATACCACCAGAACATCTTCCACGACTCTTCGAACGATTCTATCGAATTGACAAAAGTCGTAGCCGTCAAATCGGTGGTACTGGCTTAGGATTGGCTATTGTAAAAAACGCAGTTCTCCTGCATAATGGACAAATTACTGTAAAAAATAACCCTCAAGGAGGTCTTCGTTTTGATTTCTCCTTGAGGGGTTAACTATTAGAGCAAATTGTCTTTCTCTATATCCTTGAAATATTTGTAAGTTGCAACCTTCAACTCATCAGTTGCGGGTTCGTCTGCCACAATGATACCATGCTGGTGCATCTGGAGGGCAGAGATGGTCCACTCATGGGTTACGGCGCCCTCAATGGCTGCTTTCAAGGCACGAGCCTTGTGGTGGCCATTCACCAAAATCATCACCTCGCGAGCATCCATCACCGTACCTACACCAACGGTCAATGCCAATTTGGGAACCTTGTTGACATCATTGTCAAAGAAACGTGAGTTAGCAATGATGGTATCAGTGGTCAAAGTCTTCACACGCGTACGAGAGGTCAGACTTGAATAGGGCTCATTGAAAGCGATATGACCGTCAGGTCCGATACCTCCGATAAAGAGATCAATACCTCCTGCCTCTTGAATCATCTGCTCATAATGAGCACACTCAGCAGCCAAGTCTTTGGCATTACCATTCAGAATATGGATATTCTCCTTGGGGCAGTCGATATGGTCGAACAGATTGCGAGCCATGAAAGAGTGGTAGCTCTCGGGGTGATCCTCAGGCAGATTGACATACTCGTCCATATTAAACGTCAGCACATTCTTGAACGATACGCGTCCTTCCTTGTTGGCTTTTACAAGGCATGCATACATTCCTTCTGGCGACGATCCCGTGGGCAGACCTAAAACAAACGGTTTCTCTTTGGTTGGCTGGAACGCATTGATACGTTCAATGACGTGTTCAGCAGCCCATTGCGACATCTTCTGATAATTGGTTTCAATAATTACTCTCATAAGTTTAAATTGTTAAGTTGTGTCTGTTTCGTCTGCAAAGTTAACAATTTATTCAGAAAAATATACGGATTACCTAAAAAAATTGTATCTTTGCACCTAATATTTATAAGGTATGAAAGAATTTGTGATTTCCGAGGTCAAAGCCGAGACCGCTGTACTGGTAGGATTGATTACCCAGCAACAAGACGAGGCTAAGACAAAGGAGTATCTCGACGAGTTGGAATTTTTGGCTGACACGGCTGGTGCTGTGACTGTGAAGCGATTCACGCAGAAAGTACAGGGGCCGAGTCAGGTGACGTATGTCGGTAAGGGTAAACTCGAAGAGATAAAAAAATATATCATAGAACAGGAAGACCTGGATGAGCCTGTGGGTATGGTCATTTTCGATGATGAACTCACAGCCAAACAGATACGCAATATCGAGGCCGAGCTGAAGGTGAAGATTCTGGATCGCACATCACTCATCCTCGACATCTTTGCCATGCGTGCCCAAACTGCTGAAGCCAAAACTCAGGTTGAACTGGCCCAGTATCGCTATATGCTTCCCCGTCTGCAACGTCTGTGGACCCACCTGGAACGCCAGGGCGGCGGTTCTGGAAGTGGCGGTGGAAAGGGCTCGGTAGGACTTCGCGGACCCGGTGAAACGCAGTTGGAGATGGACCGTCGTATCATTCTGCATCGCATCACGCTGCTGAAAGAGCGCTTGGTGGAAATCGACAAGCAGAAGACGACCCAGAGGAAGAACCGCGGGCGACTGATTCGTGTGGCTTTGGTGGGCTATACCAATGTAGGAAAATCAACCATGATGAACCTGCTGAGCAAAAGTGACGTTTTCGCAGAAAACAAACTCTTTGCCACACTGGACACAACTGTCCGTAAGATGGTGATTGACAACCTGCCTTTCCTGCTGGCTGATACGGTTGGTTTCATCAGGAAACTGCCTACTGACTTGGTGGATTCGTTCAAATCGACACTGGATGAGGTGCGCGAGGCCGACCTGCTGGTACATGTGGTGGATATTTCGCACCCAGACTTCGAAGAACAAATCAACGTGGTAGAGAAAACGCTGGCCGACCTGGGGTGTGCCGATAAACCTTCGATGCTGGTATTCAACAAGATTGATGCCTATACATGGACACCACAGGACGAGGACGACCTAACGCCACCTACCAAAGAGAATATTTCATTGGAGGACTTGAAGCGGACGTGGATGGCAAAAGTAAATGAGAAATTAGAAATGAGAAATGAGAAATGGACGCCGATTGCCCCACTCTTCATCTCAGCCAAGAAGAAGGAGAACATTGACGAACTGCGCGAAGTGCTCTACAAGAAGGTGCGTGAACTGCATGTACAGAAATATCCATATAACGACTTTCTATACGACGTAGTAGAAGAATAACTTATTTACACGAAATACTTATGAGAGATTACAGACAACTGACACAAGATGAAATTGAGGTGCTCGAGCGTAATAGCTGTTGGGCAGAAGACTGGAGCAGGGTGCTGGTAGCCGAGAACTTCCGCCCCTATGGATTCCACCGTGTATTGTTCTATGGCGATATACGTTTGGGCTCATTCGACAAGCAGGTTGAAGTGACGAAAGGCTTTACCAAACACGCAGGCATCAACGATGCGACCTTGCGCAATGTCACGGTGGGCAACGACTGTCTGATAGAGAAAATCGGCAATTTCATTAACAACTATAACATCGGCGACGACTGTTACATCTCTAACATATCGACGATGGAAACAACGGAGGGTGCCACCTATGGCGAAGGTCACTTGGTGAGCGTGCTCAACGAAATGGGCGATGGCAATGTCATTCTGTTCCACGATCTGAACTCGCAGTTGGCAGCCTTGATGGTCAAGTATTTCAAAGACAAGACGCTACGCGATAATATTACCCGACTGGTGAACGAAGAGATACGTTTCACACAGCCAGAACGAGGAACGATAGGAAATGGTGTGAAGATTATCAACACCAAGGAGATTACCAATACCGTCGTTAAGGACGATTGCGAAATCAACGGTGCTGCCCGTCTGAGCGACTGCACCATCCTGTCGTCGAAAGATGCATCGGTATATATCGGCACAGGTGTCATCTGCGAAAACTCTATCATTTCCAATGGCTGTTCCATTACCAACTCGGTGAAGATGCAGGAGTGCTTCGTGGGCGAGGCCTGTCAGATTACTAACGGCTTCACTGCTGAGGCCAGCGTATTCTTTGCCAACTCATTCATGGCGAATGGTGAGGCCTGTGCAGCTTTCTGCGGACCTTTCTCAGCATCGCACCACAAGTCGAGTCTGCTGATTGGTGGTGAGTTCTCATTCTACAATGCCGGTTCAAACACCAATTTCTCGAACCACGCCTATAAGATGGGACCTATGCACTATGGAACGCTGGAACGTGGATCAAAAACGGCATCAGGTGCCTACGTGCTGATGCCTGCCAAGATTGGCGCTTTCTCCGTCTGCTTCGGCAAACTGATGAACCACCCCGACATGCGTTGTCTGCCCTTTGCCTACTTATTGGCTTATGGCGAAACGATGTATATCGTACCTGGCCGCAACATCACCACCGTCGGCCTCTATCGCGACATCAAGAAATGGCCTAAGCGCGACCGCCGTGCTCCATCCAGTCGCAAGAGTATCATCAACTTCGACTGGCTATCACCCTTTACTGTAGGCGAGATTGTTCAAGGCAAGAAGATTCTGGAAAATCTGCGTCAGGCAGGTGGTAAGAATGTATCGTCATATAATTTCCAGGAATATATCATTAATGCCTCGTCACTGAAAAAAGGTATCAAATACTATGATATCGCCTTACGCATCTATATGGGTGCAGTACTGAAACGTGCTATCAAAGGAGGTTTCCTGGGCAAGCCACAATCTACCATTGGCGAGGGCGACTGGGTAGACTTAAGCGGTCTGCTGCTGCCTGCCACGGAGGAGCAACGTCTGATAGAAGATATCAAGAATGGCAACATCGAGAGTGTGAAAGAAATCCTGAACCGTTTCAAAGACATTGATTCAAACTACCGCGAATACCAATGGACATGGACCTACCGCATGATTCTCGACTACTACGGACTGGAAGAACTGAGCGAACAGGCAATGCAACGCATCCGCGAAGACTATGTGCGTGCCCGCCGTGCCTGGATTGCTGAAATCCGTAAAGATGCCGAGAAAGAGTTTGCGATGGGCGATGTAGAACAAGAAGTATTCGATGATTTTATATCGAAATTAGATCACGAAATAGATTATGAAGACTAAATTTTTAATGACTGCCTGCCTGTTGGCATTGGGAATGTCAATGCAGGCTAAAAACTACCAGTACAAAACGGTAGAGGACGACTTGACGAAGGCTCGCATCTACACACTAGACAATGGTCTGAAAGTATATCTCTCCGTCAACAAGACAGAACCACGCATTCAGACTTTCATTGCTGTACGCACAGGTTCGAAGAACGACCCTGCCGAAACAACGGGTCTGGCACACTATCTGGAACACCTGATGTTCAAGGGCACCAAACAGTTTGGCACAAGTAACCCAGAAGCAGAGGCTCCCTATTTAGAAGAGATTACTCAGCGTTATGAGGCCTATCGCAAACTGACCGACCCCGAGGCTCGCAAAAAGGCTTACCACAAGATTGATAGTATTTCGCAACTGGCTGCCCAGTACAATATCCCCAACGAGTACGACAAGCTGATGGCAGCTATCGGTGCTCAGGGCACCAATGCCTACACGTCGAACGACGTGACTTGCTATACAGAGGATATTCCTTCGAACGAAATCGAGAACTGGGCCAAGATTCAGTCTGACCGTTTTAAGAATATGGTGATTCGCGGATTCCACACCGAGCTGGAGGCTGTGTATGAGGAATATAATATCGGGCTATCCTCCGATATGCGCAAGCTCTTCACTACCAGCAGCAAGATGCTGTGGCCCACCCACCCTTACGGCACACAGACCACGATTGGTACACAGGAACACCTGAAGAACCCTTCGATTGTGAACATCAAGAACTACTTCAACAAGTGGTATGTTCCTAATAATGTGGCTATCTGTATGGCTGGCGACCTTGACCCTGACCAGACGATTGCTATCATCGACAAATATTTTGCCGACTGGAAGCCAGGTAAGGATGTTGCCCAGCCTACTTTTGCACCACTGCCTCCACTCACGACTCCGAAGGATACGACGGTTGTCGGACAGGAAGCCGAACAGATTTGGGTGGCTTGGCGTGCTAAGCAAGCCAATACCCTGCAGGCTGATACTCTGGAACTGATGGAGGATGTGCTGAGTAACGGACGTGCCGGACTCTTCGACCTCGACTTGAATCAGCAGATGAAGGTACAGCGTGCATCGGCTGGTTCTGAACTGATGCACGACCATGGCGGTTTCCTGTTGATGGGTACTCCGAAGCAGGGACAGAGTCTGGATGAGGTTAAAGCCTTGATGTTGGGAGAGATTGACAAGTTGAAGAAGGGCGACTTCCCTGACAACCTGCTACCCAGCATTATCAATAACAAAAAGCGCAGTTATTACATGCAGTTGGAGAATAACCGCAGTCGTGCCGATATGTTTGTGGACGCTTTCATCAATGAAGTTGACTGGAAACAGCATGTAGGTAAGATTGACCGTATCTCGAAGATTTCCAAACAGGAAATCGTCGCTTTTGCTAACCGCTTCTTCACCGATGGCTATATTGTGGTGTATAAGAAACAAGGCATCGACTCCTTGCAGAAGAAGATTGACAAACCTGCCATCACACCTATCCCCGCCAATCGCGATAAGGTGAGTCAGTTCGTCAAAGATATCCAGAACAGCAAGGTGGAGCCTATCCAGCCCAAGTTTGTGGACTTCAAGAAAGACCTGACGTTTGCTGAGACGAAGAGCAAACTGCCCCTACTCTATGTACAGAATAAGGAGAATGGACTTTTTGAGCTTGAATTCCGCTATGAGTTCGGACGCGAGGCAGACAATCGCTATGGTGTAGCTAGAGACTACATGAACTACTTAGGAACGGAACTTCTGACCAATGCCGAGCTCAAGCAGAAGTTCTATGAACTGGCTTGCGACTACTACCTCTTTGAGGGTAACGACAATATCACCGTCATGCTATATGGTCTCAGCGAGAATATGGTGCCTGCCATTAAGTTGTTTGAAGACTTGACACAAAATGCCAAGGTCGATAAGGCTGCATACGACCAGTTGGTAGCCAAAACACTGAAACAGCGTGCCGATGCCAAGAAAGACCAGCGTCGCTATTTCAACACCCTGTACCGTTATGGTACGTACGGCAAGCGTAACGCTTCAACAGACATCATGAGTGAACAGCAACTGAAGGATACCGACCCACAGGTACTGGTTGACTTGCTGAAGAATCTGCAGACCTACAAGCACAACGTTAACTACTATGGTCCGATGTCGGTTGAAGAGGTTTCCAACATCATCAGCAAGTACCATAAGACACCGAAAAAGTTGAAGGACGTGCCTGAGAATAAGCCCTATGTACATGAATTGGCAACCAAGAACGAAGTGTGGATTGCACCCTACGATGCCAAGAATATCTATATGCGTATGTATCATAACGAGGGACGCGACTGGAATCCAGATGAAACAGCAACCGTATCACTCTTCAACGAATATTTTGGCGGTGGCATGAACGGTGTCGTATTCCAAGAGTTGCGCGAGGCTCGCGGCCTGGCCTACAATGCTTCAGCATGGTATAGTCGTCCAAGTAAGAAGGGTGAGAAAGAGAGCTACTTTACTCACATCATCACTCAGAACGACAAGATGATGGACTGTGTGAAGGAGTTCCACAACATCCTAAACCAGTTCCCTGCCAGCGAGAATGCCTTTAAGATTGCCAAGGAAGGCCTCAACAAACAACTCGCCTCTCAGCGTACCACGAAGATGGATATCATCAACAATTGGTACAGCATGCAGAAATTAGGGCTCGACTATAGTCTGAGTGAGAAGATCTATCGCGACCTGCAGAAGGTAACGCTCCAGGATATTGTGAATTTCGAAAAAGCCAATATGGCCGACAAGCCTTATCGCTACATTATATTGGGTGATGAGAAGGAGCTTGACATGAAGGCACTGGAGAAGATTGGCCCTATCCGCCGACTGACTACGGAAGAAGTATTTGGATATTAATAACACTATAAAATTTAAGACTATGGCAACAACACCAGATTTTAAGTATGCCCCTATGTTTCAAATGGGCGAAGACAAAACTGAATACAGACTGCTTTCAAAAGAAGGTGTCAGTGTAGGTGAATTTGAAGGAAAAGAAATTGTAAAGGTGTCGAAAGAAGCATTGACACTATTGGCTCAGCAGGCCTTCCATGACGTGGAGTTCATGTTGCGTCGTGAGCATAACCTACAGGTGGCTGAGATACTGAAAGATCCTGAGGCTTCCGAAAATGACAAGTATGTAGCCCTGCAGTTCCTGCGCAATGCCGAGGTAGCAGCCAAAGGCATCCTGCCTTTCTGTCAGGACACGGGTACGGCTATCATCCATGGTGAGAAAGGTCAGCAGGTATGGACTGGTTTCGAAGATGAAGAGGCACTCTCTCGTGGTGTCTATAACACCTTCACGCAAGACAACCTGCGCTATTCACAGAATGCACCCCTGAACATGTACGACGAGGTGAACACGCGTTGTAACCTGCCTGCCCAGATTGACATCGAGGCTACAGAGGGTGCTGAATATCGCTTCGTCATGGTGGCTAAGGGTGGCGGTTCTGCCAACAAGACCTATTTCTACCCCATGACCAAGGCTACCATCCAGAACGAGGGTACACTGCTGCCCTTCCTGGTGGAGAAGATGAAGTCACTGGGTACAGCTGCCTGTCCTCCATATCACATCGCCTTCGTGATTGGTGGTACATCAGCTGAGAAGAACCTGCTGACCGTCAAATTGGCTTCTATTAAATATTACGACTCACTGCCCACAACAGGCGACGAGACAGGACGTGCCTTCCGTGATATCGACCTGGAGAACAAATTGCTCGATGAAGCCCATAAGATTGGACTCGGAGCACAGTTTGGTGGTAAAGCGTTGGCTCACGACATCCGCGTGATTCGTCTGCCTCGTCATGGTGCAAGCTGTCCTATCGGTATGGGTGTGAGCTGTTCAGCCGACCGTAACATCAAAGCTAAGATTAATAAGGATGGTATCTGGTTGGAAAAGATGGATTCGAATCCTGCCGAACTGATTCCTGCTGAGTATGCCAAGGCTGGCGAAGGCAAGAATACCATCGTGATAGACTTGAACGAGGGTATTGATGCCGTCCGCAAGGAACTCTCCAAGTATCCCGTTTCCACACGCGTCAACCTGAAGGGAACCATCATCGTGGCACGCGACATTGCCCATGCCAAACTGAAGGCTCGTATCGATGCCGGCGAACCCATGCCTGAATACTTTAAGAAGTATCCTGTGCTCTATGCCGGTCCTGCCAAGACACCAGAGGGCTATCCTTGCGGCTCCATGGGCCCAACCACAGCGAACCGTATGGACCCATACGTGGATGAGTTCCAGTCGCTGGGTGCCTCATTGGTGATGATTGCCAAAGGCAACCGTTCACAAGTGGTTACAGATGCTTGCAAGAAGTATGGCGGCTTCTATCTGGGTAGCATCGGTGGTGTAGCTGCTGTCCTCTCACAGAGCAGCATCAAGAGCATCGAGTGCGTAGAATATCCAGAACTCGGTATGGAGGCTATCTGGAAGATTGAGGTAGAAGACTTCCCTGCCTTCATCCTCGTTGATGACAAAGGTAACGACTTCTTCAAGCAGTTGAAGCCCTGGTGTCCCAACGCAAAATAAGTAAAAGATGAACAAGAAAGCACTCTGGCTACTCCTGACCCTATTCCTTTCCCTGCGCATCATGGCGCAGGGCGAGGATTTCACTATCCTCAAAGGCGATTGCATGCCTTTGGCTGATGAAAGTACAGCTGATGGCCACCGTGCCACTCATCGTGCCCTGATACCCAAGACGGATTGGGACAGGGAAAAGATTTATAAACAGATGGTGATACTCTTCACTTTCTCTGGCGACGACAGTGAGTTTACAATGGAGAACCCCCAAGAGTATTACCAGAAGCTATTCAACGAAAAAGGCTTTAATCCTAATCTGGGACCTGGCTGTGTGGCTGACTATTTCAGAGACCAGTCGGGTGGACTGTGTAACATTGAGTTTGACATCTATGGACCTGTACAGGTTTCGTCTAAATCACAGCCCTACGACAAGCCAGACAAGAATACTCAAAATTACGGAAGGGCACCCATGAAGGAGGCAACCCAACTGGTCCTGGAAGCCAATCCCGATGTTGACTACTCGCAGTATGACTGGAATGGCGACGGCACTATCGAGCAAGTGATTTATATATTTGCAGGTAGACCTGGAAATACGACTGACACGTATGGACACATCTGGCCAAACACCTCCATTTTCGATGTCGTCACCACACCTGACGGGAAGAAAATTTCGTCTTATTCTGCCAGTGGCGAATACTGGGGGATAAGGAAAGCTGACGATGTTGTCGTGTATTGTGGCATCGGCACTGTCTGCCATGAGTACTCCCACAGTCTGGGACTGCCCGACATTTATCCGACTAGCAAAGACCAAGGCTATTCCGTCTGTGACGAATGGGACCTGATGGATGGTGGTAATTTTACCAATTGGGGGTGGTGCCCACCCAACTACACAGCACTGGAGAAATACTTGATGGGGTGGCTGGAGCTGACGGAACTGAACGAGGCTGCCACCATCACTGGTATGAAACCTGTTTCTGAGGGTGGAACTGCATACATTGTCAAACATTCCGATTCCGAATGGCTGCTGCTCGAAAATCGCCAGCAAACCGCATGGGACGCAGGGACGCCAGGCAAGGGGCTCGTCGTCTACCATGTAAACTACGACGGTTCTGTATGGCAAGGAAACAGTGTGAATAACGACAAGACGAAGCGACGCTTCCATCTTGTTCATGCTGACAACATGGATTATGACGCATGGAGTGCATATATCGAGGAGAAAAAGTTGAATCCTTATGCTGCTGACGATAGGATGAACCGCCTTTTCCTCAGCACCTCACCCTATCCATATATCTCTGAGGATAAGGAAACGGTGAATAACGAACTGACAGACACCTCTACCCCAGCAGCCACGATGTTCTATCCCGGTACGGAAGGTGAGCTGCTGTTAGCAAAACCCATCACGAATATCCAGATGACGGACGACGGACTCATCTCGTTCGACTTTATGGGAGGAACAACGGGAATCCGCCACTTACCGATAGCTGGCGACAACGACGCGTCCTGCCTGTATAATCTGCAAGGCCAGCGCATTAATATTCCCAAACCTGGGAATTTATATATTGTGAAGAAAAATAATGGTACAACCTATAAATATATAAAATGAAGCATTTGAAAAAGATAGTAACCCTCTTGCTGTTGCTTCTCACCCTGACAGCAGCAGCCCAACAGGAAGTACAACGGCAAGGGTGCCGACGCGGCACACCACGCAGCCAGCATGGGATGACGCTTCGCTCAGCGCAGAACCGTCAATTGGGCGGTGATTTCTATACGGGCGAGCGTCACCAACTGACTGTGCTCGTATCGTTTGCTGACTTAAGCTTTGAGGGCGACGAGACTGCCACGATGACGAAATGGGACTATATCATGAATACCAAAAACTATCAGGAAGAGCCCTACAAAGGATCAGTGCGCGACTATTTTTATGCCCAGAGCTATGGAACGTTTGATCTGACCTTCGACTTGCAGTATGTGCAACTCACAGAGGGGGTAGCCCGATACGCCAGCACAGCCAATGATGATGAGAATTCGCAATATCTGGTCAACGACATCATGGACATCCTCACGGAGCGTGACATCAACTGGAGCCTCTACGACTGGGATGACGATGGCTACGTCAATCAGCTACTGATTGTCTTTGCAGGAAAAGGCATGAACGACGGGGGAGGTTCCAACTCCATCTGGGCACACCAATGGTGGCTCAGCGACCATCTGAACAAGTCAACAGAGGATGATTCGAGCGACTACTGCGAGCCTCGCACTGTCACCTATGGCGACAAGACCTACAGTGTTGATTGCTACTGCGCCGTGCCAGAATCAGGAAGTACGTATGCCAGTTTCGGAACTCTCTGTCACGAATTCAGCCATTGCTTCGGCTTTCCCGACTTCTATTTCAGCAGCACATCATACGTGAAGCAATGGGATCTGATGGACTATGGCAACTATAACGGCAAAGGCTATATTCCCTGCAGCTATTCTGCCCACGAACGCTGGCTCATGGGATGGCTCCCGTTTACTGAGCTCAGTGAAGGGACAACGGTCACGGACATGCCTGCCCTCAGCGACAAGCCCGTTGCCTATCTCATCCACAACGACGCCTATGAGAACGAGTTCTACGTGGTGGAGAACCGCCAGCAGAAAGACTGGGATGCCGGATTGCCCGGTAGCGGTATCGTCATTTTCCATATTGACTTCGATAATGATGCCTGGTTGAATAAATACGTAGGTCCTAATCATCCTAAGTTTGTGGACCAGAATAACACCTCATACACAGAATCAAATGCGTACACCATCATCCCTGCCAACGCAAACGCCAGTACCTCTGCGTCCAGCGGTTGGGCATACCCCTATCTCGGCAATAACGAATTGACTAATACGTCATCGCCTGCCTCAACTCTCTTTCATAAGAACAGCCAGGGCGAGCTCCTGATGAACAAGTCGCTGACCAATATTTCTGTCACTGACGGACTGGCCTCTTTCGTCTTCGGAGAGAACAGCATTCACTTCGCCGAACTGCTCAACAAGGCTACCTTCTTCCACAGCACCAAGAACTTCCGTCTGCCTACCGGTGTTACTGCGAGTGTTGTGACCAAGCTCTCGGACGACGGCAAGCTCGTATGCGAGAAGATTGTTGACCAGACGCTGAGAAACAGCATCCTGCCCGCCAACACCCCCGTCATCCTGACTCGCGAGGACACTTCCCTGCCATCCACCGTTACTATCACAGAGGTGAGCGAGGGCGAGTCATATACAGGCGACAATCTGCTGAATGGCTATGACGAGGACTGCTCAACGGACATCTATGGAACAGACTACCTGTTCTACAAGTTGGCATTAGGCCATTCAGACACTTCCAACGAAGAGGTATATAGCTGGTATTGGGGCGCAGCAAACGGTGCAGCCTTTGACATCGAAGGACACAAAGCATGGCTTGCCCTTCCGAAGTCTGCCGCCACAGCCTCACGACTGGATATGACAAACGATGGAAATACTACTGCGCTTCGTAAGATAAAAACAGATAGCACGGGGGCAGAATACTACGACCTCAACGGCCGCCACGTGCTCTATCCCAACAAAGGTATTTATATTCTTAACGGCAAGAAAATAGTCATACGATGAAACAGCTATACACCATACTACTCATGTTGCTGGCCTGCTGCTCATGGGTATCGTGCGGTTCTGACAAAAGCGGAGAGACATTCAACGTAAAAATGGATGTCACGGCATTGGGCGAAGACAAGGAATATACGCTCAAGGACTTTGCCGATGCCACCGATGACCTCTCTCTTGTCAGCACTCAACCCTCGTGGGTGACGGTGACGTATTCCACCAATGAGAGCAGCCAGTGGGTCGTCAAAGTTTCGGTAGAGGAGAACACAGAGAGTGATGAGCGCCAGCACCAAGTTATTCTGAAGGCCCAGAACGGCAATCAGCTCCTACTGGACATCACCCAGAAGGCACCTGTATATTTTGAGTTGCAAATGGATTTTGGTGCCAAGGGCGGATCGCGAACCGTCACTTTGGAGGATTTCGCCCCACCCGTAGTCTTTACTAAGGGAGAAGAAGACTGGATAAAACTGACATGGAAGAGCGAGACATCCAAGAGTCTCACCGTCACGGTGGCAGCCAACTCCACAGATGCCAAGCGCAATGCCCAGATCATTATGACCGATTCGGACGGCAACCACACTACCCTCTCTGTTCAGCAGGACTTCTTTTCCGACCAGTCTGACGATACAACAGAGGAGCCTACCGACCAACCGGCTCTGTAACATTTTTTGGAGTGCACGCAAAAAAAATTGAAGTGCAGGGTCAATAGCTTTCCCTGCACTCCAAAAGTTTTAGTTCCTGAATACTAATCCTTCACCAAACTCGTCGATAATGATTGGCTTTGAGCGATCTACCTCGTCAGCCAGAATCTTACGCGACAAGTCGTTGAGGACCAGATGCTGGATAGCCCTCTTTACTGGACGGGCTCCGAAATCGGGGTCATAACCCTCCTGAGCCAGATACTTGACGGCAGCATCCGTGATGTCGAGCTGTATGCCTTGCGGTTCCAGCATATCCGTCAGTCGTTTCATCTGCAGGCGAACCACATCGGCTATCTGTTCCTGCGTCAGCTGCTGGAAGGTGATAATCTCATCAATACGGTTCAAGAACTCAGGGCGCATCGTCATGCGAAGCTGTTCACGCGTAGCATTCGACGTCATGATGATGATAGTATTCTTGAAGTTGGCCGTACGTCCCTTATTATCCGTCAGTCGTCCGTCGTCCAATACCTGCAACAGGATGTTGAAGACATCGGGATGTGCTTTCTCGATTTCATCGAACAGAACAACCGAGTAAGGCTTGCGGCGAACGGCCTCCGTCAACTGTCCACCCTCATCATAACCTACGTAGCCCGGAGGTGCACCAATCAGACGGGAAACGGTATGTTTCTCTTGATATTCCGACATATCTATACGCGTCATCATCGTCTCGTCATTGAACAGATATTCTGCCAATGCCTTAGCGAGTTCCGTCTTACCGACACCTGTCGTCCCGAGGAAGATAAACGAGGCTATAGGACGCTTCGGGTCTTGCAACCCGGCACGGGAACGACGAACGGCATCCGATACGGCAACGATAGCCTCATCCTGACCGATAACACGCTTATGGAGTTCTTCTTCCAGATGGAGCAACTTCTCGCGCTCGCTCTGCATCATACGTGTTACAGGGATACCCGTCCAGCGGCTGACCACCTCGGCAATATCGTCGGCGGTCACTTCCTCACGTACCATTGCATTGCCGTCCTGTGCTGAAGCCAACTGGGCCTGTATGCTTTTGATATCATCTTCAAGCGCCTTGAGCTTCGAATAACGGATCTCTGCAACCTTACCGTAATCACCTTCGCGTTCAGCACGCTCAGCTTCATATTTCAGGTTTTCCATCTCCTGCTTGTCCTGCTGAATCTTGTTCACCAGTTGGCGCTCACCTTCCCACTTGGCACGATATTGCTGCTCTTGTTCTCGCAGTTCGGCTATATCCTTGTCGAGTTGGGCTATCTTGGGCTCATCGCCCTCACGCTTGATGGCTTCGCGTTCGATTTCCAACTGAGCCAATCGACGTGTAATCTCATCCAGTTCCTCAGGCACGGAGTCGCGCTCCATACGCAGTTTGGCAGCAGCCTCATCCATCAGGTCGATAGCCTTATCAGGCAGGAATCGCTCAGAGATATACCGTTCTGAAAGTTGCACTGCGGCGATACAGGCATCATCCTGAATACGCACTTTATGGTGATTCTCGTAACGCTCCTTCAGTCCACGCAGAATGGAAATTGCCGAGAGTTCGTCTGGTTCATCCACCATCACCGTCTGGAATCGACGCTCCAAGGCCTTATCTTTCTCGAAATACTTCTGATACTCGTTCAGCGTAGTAGCACCAATAGAGCGCAACTCGCCACGGGCAAGGGCTGGTTTCAGAATATTGGCGGCATCCATGGCGCCTTCGCCACCACCGGCACCAACCAGCGTATGAATCTCATCAATGAAAAGAATGATACGTCCTTCGCTCTTGGTCACCTCGTTGATGACACTCTTCAGTCGCTCTTCAAACTCGCCCTTATACTTCGCTCCAGCTACCAGCGCACCCATATCCAACGAATAAAGCTGTTTGTCCTTCAGGTTCTCCGGTACGTCGCCGCGGACAATACGCTGAGCCAGTCCTTCAACGATAGCCGTCTTACCCGTACCCGGTTCACCTATTAAGATAGGGTTGTTCTTCGTACGGCGAGACAGTATCTGCAGTACACGCCGAATCTCATCATCACGGCCGATGACTGGGTCGAGCTTCCCTTGACGGGCAAGGTCAACCAGATTCTTGGCATATTTCTCCAGACTCTGATAGTTGTCATCGGCTGACTGCGACTGCACTTTCTGTCCCTGGCGCAATTCCTGGATAGCAGCACGCAGGTCTTTCTCCGTAATACCGGCATCCTTCATGATGCGACCTGCTGTTGCACCCTCTGTCAAAAGAGCAAGCAGAATGGGTTCTACGCTGACGAACTCATCGCCCATCTTCTGTGCATTGTCTTGCGCTTTCAGCAACACCTTATTGGCATCACTTGAGAGATAAGGTTCACCACCCTGCACGCGAGGCAGATGCTGCAACTCCTGTTGCAGGAGCATCTCTATTTGCTGACCGTTGACACCGAGTTTCTGAAACAGAAAGTTTACAACGTCCTTGGCTTTCGCCATGACACCGGCAAGCAAATGGGTAGGTTCTATGGTCTGCTGACCATTGCGTTGCGCTGTGTTGACAGCCTCCTGGACTGCCTCCTGCGCTTTGATTGTGAATTTGTCTAATGTCATAATCTTGTCCTCCTATTTTAATTTCTATCAACGAACGGACAAAGATTATGCCCAATAAAGAAAACCGACAAAATGGCGTGTCGGAATGCCATTCTGTCGGTTTCTTTTTAATCTCAGTTCCTATTTACAGGAAGGCTTAATCAATGATAATGGGTTTGTATTTGGGAACCAAAGCCTTCATGATACACCAACCAATCAGGTAGGCAACAGCACAAATACAGAACACAACCATATAGGCTGCCGGTTTGCCGTCAAAGCCAAAGAAGGTGAAAGCCTGCCCCTGTCCTTCAGCCCAAGTAAAGAAGTTACCTGAGCCTTTATTAATCAGGAACGAACCAACGCCACCTGCCATAGAGCCAATACCGGTAATAGTACCGATCGTCGATTTGGGGAACATATCACCAATCGTAGAGAAGAGATTGGCTGACCAAGCTTGATGCCCGGCACCCAACAGACCGATGAGGATGGCAGGCCACCAGGCACTATAGGCACCGAGAGGCTGTGCCAACAGACCCAACAGGGGGAAGAAGGCAAAAATCAACATGGCACGCATACGACCCAAATATGGATTCATCTGGCGTGTCTCCACAAAATATTTGGGCAGATAGCCACCACCAATAGAGAGGATAGTCACGATGGCATAGAGCGTGAAGATAAGGGCAATACCCATGCCCGAGTCACTGGTATAGCCATACTGGTCGCTGAAATAGGCGGGAGCCCAGAAGAGGAAGAACCACCACACACCGTCAGTCATGAATTTACCAACGATGAACGACCACGTCTGCTTGTATTTGAAGCATTCCATGAAAGGAATCACCTTTTCTTCCTTGGCTTCCTGTTTATTCTGAACCTCAGCGATATCGTTGTCCTGCTCGATATAGTTCAATTCGGCCTGATCAACAAACTTGCTCTTGTGAGGCTTCTCATAGAGCCACACCCACAAGCCCATCCAAACATAGCCTAGCACACCGATGATAATGAAAGCCATTTCCCAACCCATTGCACGAGCCAACAGAGGAATGGTGGCAGGAGCAGCCAGTGCACCAACAGAAGCACCACTATTGAAGATTGATGTTGAGAAAGCACGGTCCTTCTTGGGGAAATATTCTGCCGTAACCTTGATAGCTGCAGGGAAGTTTCCTGCTTCACCCAAGGCAAGAATCATACGGCAAGAGAGGAACAGCCATACTGAAACGGTTGCGATGGCTACGGCAGCATCAGAGCCTGCCTGTACCATACGAAGTGCCTCAATAGAGTCATAGCCCTCAATATTCATCGCTGCCCATCCACATCCTGCATGGAGCACAGCACCTGTCGACCATACGAAGATAGCGATGAGATAACCCTTCTTGGTACCCATCCAGTCGATGAACTTTCCTGCGAAGAGGTTTGCAATAGCATAGAAAATAGAGAACCAACCTGTGATGGTACCATAGTCGGCATCGGTCCAGTGGAACTCAGGTGCAATAAAATCTTTCCAAGTTAACGATAAGACCTGACGGTCCATATAATTGACTGTGGTTGCCAAGAACAGCAGCGCACAGATCACCCAACGGAAGTTGGACATTTTAGTAGTTTGTACAGGAGCCATAATATTTTAGTTTTTCATTATTGTTATCGAAGATCACCAACAGGGATATTATCCTTGTCGTTATAGTTGAGATTCTCACCAGCCATACCCCAGATGAAGGTATAATAATAGGTGGCAGAAGCGCAGTGGATGCTCCATTCGGGCGACATGATAGCCTGCTCATTCTTCAACCATACCACACGGGTTTCCTGAGGCTCACCCATGATATGGCTCACCTGCTGCCCTTCGGGCACATTGAAATAGTAGTAAGCCTCGATGCGGCGACCATGCGTGTGAGGGGGCATCGTGTTCCATACACTACCCTCCTGCAACTGGGTCAAACCCATCTGCAACTGACAGGGTCCCTCTTCCAGCGAAGTATTCACAATCAACTGGTTGATGGTACGCTGATTGCTCTCTGCAAGGGTGCCCAGGGGTTTCTCCTTAGTACCGATAATGGTAGCCTTCAGCGACTGCACCTTACCATTCTTACGACCGTCCAGCGTCACCCATTGTGTCTTGTAATGTTTGTGAGCAGTAGCCGAGTTCAGGTAGAACTTTGCCGGTTTCTGCGGATTCTTCGAACGGAAGACAACTTCTTTGTTTGAGTCTATATCCTTGCCATTCTTGTCCTTACCCAGCCAGCCACGCCCCACGTACAATGCCTCGCTGTAGCCCAGGGGATATTCCTGTCCGTCAACGATAACGATACCGTCACCACCTGTATTGATGATACCCAACTCACGATTGCGCATAAAATAGTCAGCACGCAACTGAGGGTGTGTCTCCAACTTCAAATCCTTGGTGACAGGCATGGCACCGCCATAGATAAAGCGGTCGTACATCGAATAAGTCAGATTAATCTCGTCAGCAACCATCACCTTCTCCATTACGAAGCGGTCACGCAGTGTCTGCGTGTCATAGTGCTTCACATCGGCAGGATGACAAGCCGTCTGGAAATTCATGTTCTGCTGTGCAGAACCAGCAACAACTGTTCCCATAAGCATGAATGTCAAAATTGTCTTTTTCATTGTTTTATATTTTTACTTATTTATTTTTTCTTCTTTCGCAATACGCTGACGGTTCCAGAATACCATGCAGAGGGTAATAACAGTCAGCACACCTGCACCTATCCATTGCAGGTTATTCACACACTTATAGATTACCCAGCCGAAAAGACTGGAGGCGAAGTCGAGGGCACCAGCCTGGAATCCCTCAGGAATCTTGGCGGCAGGGTCTTGTGTCTGGGCAAATACCGTCTGAGCTGCCTGTGTAAAGGCTGGTGCCATATCGGTCACAAACCACAGACCGATACCCACAGCCACGATACCGATAATCAGCGTCTTCACCACATTACCTTTCGTATAAGGCAGTACCATTACAAAGACATAGAACATACCTGCCAGCGATGCCAATGGCAGGAACTCGTTACCGGGCAGCACAACGGCCATCAGCAATGCCAATGGAATCAGTATCAAAGAGGCTACAAGAGTAGTAGGATGTCCGATCACCAATGCAGGCGACATGCCGATATATATTTTCTTGCCTGCCCACTTCTTCTGCACCACTTCCTGTGTCTTCTCTGCGATAGGTTTCAGTCCGTCAATGAACAGACGGGTGATGCGTGGAATCAGCTCCATCACGGCACCCATTGTCACACCCAGGAACATCACTTTCTTGATATCCAACTGGGCAACAGCACCAATCAAGGCACCCACTATCACACCCAGCACGATGGGTTCACCCAGCACACCGAACTTCTTCTTCAGTCCTTCGGCATCGATGTCGAGTTTTGAGAAACCTGGAATACGGTCCAACAACCAGTTGATGCCGATGGCAAACGGTGTAAAACTCTGACAGAAAGGCTGCGGGATGGAGATACCCTCCATATCCTCATAATAGCCTTGGAATTTATCAGCCGTCAAGTCAGCCATGACCAACGTGATGATATAGCAGACGATGGCAGCAAAATAGCCCCATGCCAAGCTCTCGCCCATCACGAAATAGGCGACGGCACCGATGAAAGCGAAATGCCAGTAGTTCCAAAGGTCGATATTAACGGTACGTGTACAACCTGTAATCAATAACAGGAAATTGACACCCAAACAGATGGGGATAATCAGCGCTCCCACTGCCGTATTATAGGCAACGGCTGCCGCAGCAGGCCATCCCATATCAAATACGCCCAATTGCAGGTTGTAGAGTTTGGAAATCTCACTCAGCGGCGAACCGAAATTCGTAGTCAGCAGGGCTGTTACGATACCCAGACCTACAAAACCCACACCTACATAGAGACCCGATTTCAATGATTTACCAAACTTCATGCCGATACACAGTCCGATGATGGTAAACAGTATCGGCATCATCACACTGGCACCAAGACTAATAATGTAACTAAAGACTTGTTCCATTGTCTAATTTAAAATAGCTATTTTCAAATTGTTTTAGTATAATTCGGCTACAAAGATAATAAAAAAAACAGCAAACTCCTTACAATTTGCTGTTTTTTTTCACTACCTTCACGCAATTATTAAAAATACGGCAATGCCAAGAAAGAATAAAGATGAACCAGCACTCATCATCATTCCTCTCGATGCCAGATACCCCCACGGGTGCGTCAGTCTTGGAAATACACTTTCTTCACACGATTGCTGACACTCGTCATCACCTCGTAGGGGATGGTGTCGAGGACATCGGAGAGGACGGTGATGGGCAGGTGTTCGCCAAAGATTTCCACACTGTCACCCTCGTGACAGTCAATATCTGTCACATCAATCATGGCGACATCCATACATATATTCCCCACATACGGAGCTTTCTGACCATTGACTAAGCAATAACCTTTTCCTCGTCCTAAATGACGATTCAGTCCGTCGGCATAGCCGATAGGAATGGCGGCTATCACACTGTCGCGTGTCAACACGCCCTTACGGCTATAGCCTACCGTTTCTTCCTTGGGTACATGACGCAGTTGCAGGATGGTGGTCTTCAGAGTGCTGACGGTGTGCAACATACGATTATCACGCGGATCGACACCATAGAGTCCAAGACCTAAGCGACACATATCCATCTGTCGCTCAGGGAAATGTTCGATGGCAGCAGAGTTGTCCATGTGGCGCAATATCTTATGTGAGAAAGCTGCCTGCAGTTTCTTGCTGGCCTTGTCAAACTTCTCGAACTGCATGGTCGAGAAATTGTCGAAGTCGTCGCTGTCAGAACCCACGAAATGAGAGAATACGGAACGGGGGATGATGGCATTCTGGCGCTTCAATCGGGCTATCACTTCGTCTATATCTTTTTCCGGGTCAAATCCCAAGCGATGCATTCCCGTATCGAGCTTGATATGTACGGGCCACCCCGTAATACCTTCTTTCTCGGCAGCATGTATCAGGGCTTCCATCAGACGGAAGGAATAAACCTCCGGTTCCAAATCGAAGTCGAACATAGTCTTGAAGGCAGTCATCTCAGGATTCATAATCATGATGTTCTGTGTGATACCATTGCGACGCAGGGTCACGCCCTCGTCTGCCACAGCCACCGCGAGATAATCGACGCGATGGTCCTGCAACGTCTTTGCCACCTCCACAGCACCGGCACCGTAAGCATCGGCCTTCACCATGCAGACGAGTTTGGTTTCGGGTTTCAGGAACGAGCGATAGAAGTTCAGATTATCGACCACGGCATTGAGGTTGACCTCCAGGATGGTTTCGTGCACCTTCTGTTCCAACAGTTCTGTAAGACGGTCGAAGCCAAAGACACGTGCTCCCTTCAGCAAGATGACTTCATCGTGCAAGTTACGGAACACATCGCTTGCCACAAACTGCTCCACACCAGGGAAGAAAGCCTTATCGGCTATCTGGATATCCTCTGCATGCGACATGATGGACGTACCGACACCTATCAGGCGGTCGATGCCACGCTTCTGACAGAGGTCACTCACCTCGCGATAAAGTTCTGCCTTATCCATACCCATCTGTTGGATATCACTGAGTATCAATGTGCGACGGCGTCCCTTGTGATCGGGACGGCGATTCATGAAATCAAGGGCAATATCCAGCGAGTTGATATCCGAATTATAGGAGTCGTTGATCAACGTACAGCCTCGAACACCTTCCTTCACTTCCAAGCGCATGGCAACAGGTTCCAACTGCGACATACGGGCATCCAAATCCTCGGGACTCACACCCAGATAGAGCGCGATAGCCGCACAAGCGAAAGAGCATTCAATAGATGCCTCATCGATAAAAGGCAGATGGTAGGTACTACGCGTACCTTTGTAGGTATAGGAGACGCAAGATAGATTTGATTCTGTGGAAATATTAGCAATAAACAGAGGTGCCGACTGGTTTTCACGGCTCCATCCTATCTTCTCGCCTTTATAACCTGAACGGCGGATGCAGCGGCTCACAATATCATCATCACTATTGTAAGCAATCACCTTTGCCCCATGGAAAAGCTGGAGCTTCTCCATGCATTTTTCCTCCATCGAACGGAAGTTACGCTGGTGAGCGGTTCCTAAATAGGTCAGCACACCAATGGTTGGCTGGATGATATCGTGCAGCGACGCCATCTCACCTGGTTCGCTGATGCCGGCTTCGAAGAGTCCCACCTCCGTCTGTTCATTCAAGAGCCAGACCGAGAGCGGTACGCCTATCTGTGAGTTATAACTGCGTGGCGAACGCGTGACCACCATCTGGGGTGACAGAATCTGGTAGAGCCATTCCTTCACCATGGTCTTGCCATTAGAGCCCGTGATGCCCACCACAGGAATATCAAACTCATCACGGTGACGCTCTGCCAGTCGCTGAAGCGCCTCCAAAGGAGAAGGCACTACGAGGAAGTTGGCGTCCGCAAGTTGAGAGTTGAAAGTGGAGAGTTGAGAGATATTCTCCACCACGAAGTTGCGCACTCCACGACGATAAAGGTCTTCTATATACCGATGTCCGTCGTTACGTTGTGAACGAAGGGCAAAAAAAAGTGTTTCTTCTGGAAAACACAGTGAACGGCTGTCTGTCAACAGCCAACCTATTTTCGCATCAGCATGTCCGATGCGACGTGCTCCTATTAAGGTAGCAATTTTCTCAATTGTGTAAATCATAGTGCGAAGGTACTATATTTTTTTCTAAGGGCTTCAACTTTTAACATAGTTTTATCCATAAATGTCTTGTAATCCTCGGAATAAGGATTAAAAGGCTTGTGATTCAATGCTTGCTTGAGAGGTTGCCACTCTTCGAGGAATGCCTTTGCCTCGTCCGAAAAACAACTGGCTACCAGTCGCTCCCAGATATACTCCACGGCCTGATCAGAAGGATGCAACATGTCGGAAGCATAGAAACGGTAGTCGCGCAACTCGTCCATCAGAATCTCGTAAGAGGGAAAGTAGAAAAGTTGAGAGTTGAGAGTGGAGAGTTGAGAGTGGACTGCCAACAGCAGGGTGGCTTTGGAGAGTTGACTCTCATGATAGCCGTATTTGCGATAACGGATAGGACTGACGGTCATTACGACCTGCACATCTTCACGGCGCTGCCTCAACAGGTTGACTGCCTTTTGAAGATAGTCGGCACACTGGTCAACGGAAAGCTCTTCCTCCTGAAACAATGCGGCTGGACGTTTCTGGCAGTTATCAACAATCTCACCCGTCTCTTTCAGGCGATATACATGGTTAGTACCCAAAGTGATGAAAACAACACGTGGGCAACCCTCATAACGTTCGATGGTATGAAGCACGCTGGCAGGATTATACATCACGCCGAAGGGATTGACGGTTACAGGAAATCCCTCCTCGCGGAACCGGCTGCCAATGGCATCGGCGAAACAGGAACCGACAAAGAGAATTTCCTCGCAGGGCTCTATCTCGAATCCTAACTTCGGAACATCTACTATCGTTCTAAAATCCATTAGCTTCTACTGATTTGAAGTCCTTTCTTCGAGAGCGTCATGTCCACAAAACGAGCATTGGGATTCTGGGCACTCTGCTGAATAATCCGCTTGATACGGGCAGCTGCCTCTGGGTCTTTTGCCACCATATAGAGGTAGCCTCCTCCACCAGCCCCTGGCAGTTTGTAGCCAAGACACAAGTCATCAACTAAATGAGTAATACGCTGTACACTTTCCGGATTTGTACCACTGTCAAGGAGCTGATTCTGTTGCCACGTTTTACCTACCAACCGACCCATCTCCTGGAAATCGTGGCGCTGGATGGCTTCGTACAAATCAACAGAATGGGCTTTCATTGCTCGCAACATGAGTAATTGTTCATGCTGATTGAGGAACATACGACGCACAATCTCTGCCAGAATCTTCTTGGCAGTACGAGTCACTCCTGTATAGTAAAGCAAGTGGCATGACTGATATTCCGGAAGGGTAAAGAGGTCGTCAGGCATCCAGCGGACAATGGGTCGTTGCTCAAAGCCACGGGTAGTTTCTAATAGCTTCACACCTCCAAGGACGCCACCGAACTGATCTTGCCAGCCACCACCGGTAGTCAACAACTGTTCAAGCATCAGTGTACGCCTGCATATTTCATTCTTATCCCATGCCAACGAACAGAAATCATTAATGGCTCCCAGCACTGTAGCTGCAAGGATACTGCTTGTTCCGAGTCCGCTGCCTGCGGGGATAGCAGACAAGAGCGTCAGTTCTATACCGGCACCGAAATCCTCCAACTGCGCTTTAAGTGTGGGATAGGTCTCTGCGGAGAATTGTGGCAGGAATCCTGCCAATGAAAGTGCTGCTTTGGGAATACTGAAGGGAGAGCCTACATGCATGAAATCGCCTAACTGCTCGTAAGTCTCTACAACTTCCGAAGCCCCCAGATCGATACTACGCAACACGATACGTGGTTCTTTTGAAGGTTTAACATAGGCTTGCAGCGGTGGCTGTCCGTTGAGTTCTATAGCTATATTCACGACACTGCCACCTTCCATCAGGCAATACGGAGGAGTGTCCGTCCACCCACCGGCTAAGTCTATTCTGACAGGTGAGCGTCCCCATACTATCTGGTCTTGGAGTACTGAAAGACGAGGGGTGACAGATGCCTGGTGAACCGTGAGTGGTGACAGCAACCCCTCACGCAACAGCGCAAAAGCTTTATCACTCTCACCATGGAACATGGCATCATGAATACGGGTCATCAACGGAGCCTCGTCAGGCAACTCCGACGGCATGGGTATCTGCATCCGTTCAAACTCGTGAGCAGCATGGTCAAGGTCCAACTGGTAAAACACACTATGCTGCCAATTGCGAGCCATAGCACTCCAGTTCTCCTTGCGGAAGGCTTCGCGCTGAGCAAACAGTCGTCTGAGGTTTGCCTTTTCTGCCACCTCATTACTGTTTACCGCCTCATCGATATGGTATCGTCTTACCTCATAATCATTTTCACCTACCGGCACCACATCGATGCACTCTCCTGGTTCCAGCCGAATATCCCAGTCGTTCCTAGGCACTCCCGTTACAATATTATCATGAGTCAGTTGCCAACGCTTTCCAACATAACTGTTTTCAATCCATATATTGGTATTATCTGCCGTAAACTGATAGTCGGTAATAGCATTCTGAGTGAAAATAGAAGGATGTGGCTTCCTGTCATGATGCATGATTTCCCGTTGGTCGTTGACGATATTCTGTATGCTCATCGTTGATGAAATCATCTCACGCGACGTTCCAAAATGATAGAACTCTCCGCCCGCTAAAGGAACAATGGCTACAGACAGTTCTCGCAGTTCGGGATCATCGATGGTCGGATGAGTGCCCAGGCTTCCTCCAAATTCCGAATAAAGGTCATATTCTTTGAGATGACCGGTATTGTCATGACTCTTTTTCTTCAACAGTTCGAGAGCCTTGTCACTCAACAGCCAAATACCTATATCTGTGAGATAAAAGTGGTCTTTCAACAACTCAGAAAGCCGTTCCGGACGGGGCTTCTGCAGCATCATTTTCAAAACGCCCGGTGTACGCCTGTCGCTCACGAATACCCCGTGATGACTGGCTATCGTGTTGTCGAGCCATAACCCGTAACACACCACATCGGCATCGGGTATCGGTCCGATACGCTCAGCAGCCCTGATATACACATCGCCACTGACAATCATCGTGCGCAACCGTTTCGGCGCTGCTTCCATCATCCGTTCATAGAGTGGCAGTTGCAGGTCTAAGAGTGTCTGCGAGAGCCGTTGTCCACGTTCCCAACGGAACACAGGAATTGGAGCCAGTATTTTTCCACTGACAGCGTATGAAGGCAATCGCTTGCTCTGTCCTCCAGCATGCAGGATGATGTTCCGTTCTCCTTTCAGCCATTCGTCAGCCTGTTGGAGTAGCCAAGCAGTTCCCCCACCCGACCCCAGGCGATGACCTACAGGGTCGCAGGTACAAAAATATTCGTCTCTGCTCAGTCCTGTGATTTCATGAAAGCAGTCCACCACATTAGGTGGCAAGGATAGTAGTTTTTTCATTGAGCTTACCGGTTAGACTTGTTTACTCTTTTTTACGCTTACGCCAAGATTGCCATCCTAGGCCAATCCCTAACAACAGAAGAACAACCAATGCCGTATAGGCAATAGTTTCCGTACGTGTAATGGTCTTGGGGAAGAAGCTCAATACGATTTCATGTTTACCGGGCTTCACCTGTAAAGCGCGCAATACGTAGTCGACCCTTCCCAGTTCCTGTTCTACGCCATCTACTGTGGCTGTCCATCCTGGATAATATATCTCAGAGAAGACGACAATGCCTCCCTTCCCTGATTCTACTTCATACGACAGTTGATTGGGCTCATAGCTATTGATACGTACCACACTCAGCGTATCTTGTACACAGCTCTCTCCCAGCTGTTCTTTAAACTTCTTATCGGCCACGGCCTCATGACGCAGGTCTATCTTACCCAATCCTTCCAACTCTTGATTGGCATTGTCTACGTAAGTCACTTTATCCACCAACCACGCATTACCATAGGTATAAGGATTCTCAACGGGTACCGTCTGTCCACCCTGAAGCGGCAAGATAAAGTATTTGGTATTGAGCATATTCAATACAGGATAAATAGAATCGCCCTTCACGTTAGTCATATCTCCCTGTGCCTCCGCAATAGCACTAAACGAGTTTTCCATCTCCTTCGAGATATACGCATCTATCAGTTCCTGATAACGGCGAAGTTTTGCAGCATGATAGCCACCGATACTCTTCAGATAGAAACTGGTTTCATTTTCATTGAAGGTATTGGATGCCAGATTCAGCACTCGGAAATCGAGCGTCTTATCCTGCAAGATATGGTCAATTGACGTAGACTTCTGCACAGGTTCTTCCCGAACGGTCTTGGAAACAAACATACCATCGTTCAGATAACGCTTATTGACCTGCCACATATCAACCAAACAAAGCACGGTCAATATACCCACCAGCCACTCCGCACGCAATTTCCTGTAACGATAAAGCAACATACAGGCTGTTCCTATCACGATGATCCAGAACGAACGCCAACAGTCAGCCGTGAATACTGCCACGCGCATCTCCGTCAGGTTCTGAACAAGTGGAGCCAACTGTTCTGCAGGGATCTGGCTCATGGCCTGCATCTCGCTGTTGCTGATAAAATCAGAGAAGAACAATTTCGGCATCAAAGCAAATAGCACTGCCACTCCACCCGTCAGCGCGAAGGCTAAAAAGAGAGGCTTCAGACTTTTGGCTATTGGCTGTTGGTCATCAGTGAGCCATTGTTTCAAGGCCAGCATACCCAACAGCGGTATCGTAAATTCTGCTATGACCAGGATAGATGCCACCGTACGGAATTTGGCATACATAGGTATGTAGTCCAGGAAGAAGTCCGTAAACGGCATGAAATTACGACCCCACGACAAAAGAATCGAGAGGATGGTAACTACCAGCAATGCCCACTTCAATGGTCCTTTCACAATGATCAACCCTAATACGAAAAGCATCAGGACAAAGGCTCCCACATAGACAGGACCTGCCGTCATCGGCTGATTGCCCCAATACTGTCCTATCTGCTCGTAAATTCCTATATAGTCGTTGTTAGCATGCTCCATGGCCGTCTTGCTCTGTACCAACGGTACGGAAGCGCCGCCTTTGGCATTGGGCACCAAGAGTGTCCACGTCTCGTCAATACCATAGCTCCATTGGGTGATATAGTCACGGTCCAGTCCACTGGAAGTCTGATTAGCAGAATTGGCTTTCACCAGTTCACTCTTGCCGCGCATCGATTCCTTGCCGTATTCCCAAGTATGATACAGGTTCGACATATTGATGCAGATACCGATAGCAGCACCAGCCAGACATACACCCAACGCCTTCAGTACATGCTGCCACTGCTTTTTTACCGCACCTTCTATCACAAACGCAATGACCATAGCCAATACGATAAACAGATAGTAATAAGTCATCTGCACATGATTAGCAGAAACCTCCAGGGCTGAAAAAAGAGCTGTCACTATCAGGCCCCACGTATATTTCCCCCTAAAAGCCAATACCACACCTGCTATCATCGGAGGAAGATAAGCCAAAGCAATCACCTTCCATATATGTCCTGCAGCAATGATAATAAAGAAATAGCTGCTGAAAGCCCATACTACGGCTCCTAATGTAGCAAGATACCAACGAAAATCAAAGGCACGCAACAGGATGTAGAAACCCAAAAGATAGGCAAACACATACCATACATTTTCCGGAAGCCACAGATGATAGGCTTTTTCCACCTTAGCCAGCGTATCCGTACTTTTATACGAAGGAGCTGTCTGATAAGTAGGCATACCACCAAACAAGGCGTTCGTCCAACGGGTGCGCTCTCCGGTGCGCTGATAATATTCTGAAGCCTCCTGTCCTGCCCCTCGTCCTGCCGATGAATCATGTCGGTAAAGGATACGTCCCTCGATGTCAGCAGGGAAGAAATAGGCAAATGATATAACTGCAAATAACACCACTGCCAAGATATCAGGCAGCCACATTTTAAGATTCTTCATAACAATTTTCGTATTTCGGGGACAAAGATACAAATTTTCTTTGTAACTTTGCACCAGAAACAACAAAAACAACGATGAAGATAGGAATTATAGTAGCAATGGACAAGGAGTTGCAGCAGTTGAAACAACTCTTCAGTGACGAAAATGTACGTGTTGAAAAGTGTGGCATCGGGAAAGTAAATGCTGCCCTTGGTGCCCAGCGGATGATCAACGAGTTCCACCCTGACATCATCATTTCCAGTGGTTGTGCCGGAGGTAACGGCGATGATATCAACATACAGGATGTCATTGTGAGCAGGGAAGTGACTTACCATGACGTCTATTGCGGACGAGCTGTCGACGATATCACCATCTATGGACAAGTACAGGGATTACCAGCTCGCTACGTGGCTGACCCCCTCCTATTGGAAAAGGCAAAGGCCCTGAACATTGAAGGCATCAATATTCACGACGGTCTCATCGTAACCGGCGACTGGTTTGTGGATTCAAAAGAGAAGATGCGCAGTATTATTGAGAAGTTTCCTGAGGCAAAAGCCGTAGATATGGAGTCGTGTGCCATTGCCCAGACTTGCTACATCAACAAGGTTCCTTTTATCTCCTTCCGCGTCATCAGCGACATACCACTTCGTGACACTGACGCCTCTCAGTATCATGATTTCTGGAATACCATTGCAGACCATTCGTTCCAGATTACCAAAACATTCGCACAATCTCTCTGATTACTTTAAAGCATCAACCCTGAGATGTTCCTCAGCTGTTCGATGAATATGAATCTTCATGAGTTTGTATTTTAATGGCTACACAGGAATAAGAATCCGTCTTACTGTGTTTTTTGATATATTTTCAACGACTTGCGTGCAGACGAACGTATGCTGAGAACAATTAACCTACTGGGTTAGGATGTTTTTCAGTTGGGTAATACTGCGATAGCTGAATTCAATCGTTAGAGCCATTTAGCAAACATCGCTTTTAACTCTGATATAGTTATCGTCTCACCTCGCTCCACCTCGGCAATCTCATCATCTATATCAGGAGTCAGCTGTAGGACACCTCCCTCAATGTTGGCAGATGATTAAAAGCTAACTCCTCCTTTTTCATTCAGATTTAACACATCCTCCAAACTGCTTATAAATTCTTTTTCATTTGACAGATTATAGAATGGTACACCCGTAATAAGATATTTGTCAGTATCTATTGACAAGGTGCGCTTTTCTTTTCTCATTTTATCCAAATACTCTTCTTTCCACTTGTCCTTCCCTTTCAGGTGATTGCCCTTAGGCTCAATAAAGATTTGGAACAACAAATGTTCTTCTTCCCTTTGTCTGGCAAATAACAGGAAATCTGGTTCAAAAACACGTCCCTTCGCATCTACTATTTTAACTACTTTCTCATTCCTAATGACGTATATGTCGTCATATTTCTTCTGAAAACTACTGTACCTACGTGCGAACATCTCAATAAACGCCCGCTCCTCACTCGTACCGTAATTGGCATTGTAGGCATACCAATGCTCTTCGCGAAGCATATCTATTTGTCCTTCCTCACGAGCTTCATCTTTGGGGAATGTGACAGGTTTTGTTCCAAACACTTCACGTATTGGCTTATAAAAGAATTCTGACCCTTCGAACTCAACACAATTCGCCTTGATTTCCTTTTCAATCTGGGATAGCAACCCCTGAGCACCCTGCAAATAATCCTGATGAGATATAGCCTCTATGCGTTCTTGCGTTCCTTTGAATGTAATCTCCAAACCTCCCAAGTAGGCGTTATCTCCCACGAACTCCTTAGAAGACTTCAAGTTAGGACAGTAATGGCGGATATTATCAAACCGATAAAAGGGATTCGTAGTAAGCGCATAGCGGATAATATGATACGGAATATCATTTAGAGAAACGTCCTTTTCAATAACCTTAGATTCCTTTTCGTTTCCCTGTTCTCCAAATACGCCAACCACAGAACTTGACATACTCGTTAACCGATGCCTGTAATTAGTTTTCCTGACTGACAAATCTGCCAAAGATTTTACACTTTGGTAATCTTTAGGTTTCTTTGTATTAAAGACGACTTTCGCATTCTTATAGAAATCTGTTTCCTTAAAATCCAATTTCAGTTCGAGCGTCTTGGTAACAGACGTGGGGTCAATAGAGCCTTGTTCGGCCAATGCTTTCTTGATTTCCGCTATATATCTGCTTTCGTCGATGGTATGGTAATAGAGGGTTTCCAAAATGCGCAAATCATTACCTCGATCGTTATCATACTTGCGCGTGAACAAATCTTGCCCCTCTTCAATCTGGAAAGGGAAGTATCTGGCACCGCGACCTATCAACTGAGCCTCGGCTCTTGTTGTCTTACCAATACGCCCATCCCGTTCCTCGTTACGCTCGTCATACATTCGAACGATATCAAACAGGTTCAGCACGTCCCATCCCCTGTCAAGTTTGTTTACGGCGAAAACCGCACGAATGGGGTTATTCTCATCTTCCAGAGAATTGAGCAACATTTGGTTTCTCTCTTTTTCAGCATCGTTGTTTGCACTAATACAACTCTCCTGTCTGAAGTTTGACTTCGTGCGCAAAACTATCTCTGGAGAAGATATCTGCCTCTTATCAAAGTAGGCAAAGGCCCGCTTCACAACTTCATTTACCTCCGTAGCATCGCGAAGCTGGTCAATATCTTCAGCCGATAATTCTTCAATCCATTTGTGAAACGATGCCATGTTCCGTTCGCTCTCTGCTATAGTCCTCTTTGCCTTAAAGAGAATGACCGGCTTTAGATTGATACCATATTCCGCTGCCAGCACTTGCCGATAAAGATTCAAAATCAAAGCCTGATAAACACGAAAACGTTGTTCAGAACGAGACTTCATGATTTCTATCTCCTTTGAATATCCGTCAACACGAAACTCCTTCAAGTCGTACTTGAAGATAGTCTTGTTTTCATATTTTTGGCGAATCTCCGGAGTATCCAAATCCATCGTCGCAGTAAATTCTAGCAACACGTTGCCACAATTCATTTCATGAATACGTCGGATGGTGTTCTCCCAGTTACCGTCAAGTGTGTTCTGGTTTCTGGTTGCCACGTTAAAGTTGTCCGCTTCATCAGCCAGCATAACGATTTTCCTATCTGTGAAGTCATCATAGCAGAGTGAATTTTCTTTTGGATTCTCCAAGTCAATATGCAACTGCTGAATGGTCGTGAACTTGATATTGATGTTATCAGGATCACTCTCATCGAACGTTTCCACCTCCTTCACCTTCACTTCACGGGAATCAAACGTAATCCTTTCGTTAAAGACATATTTCGCTGAACGCTCATTCAGGAAATTGTCTCTTGTCTTTTCAATAACCGCATTGCTGTTCACAAAGAAAAGGAAATCGCGATAGCCCTGCTGATACATATATAGCACCAGGCCAGCCATGATGTTCGTCTTGCCGCTACCCGTTGCCATGTTGTAAAGCAAATGGTAGGGACGAGACTGTTTCTCGCTTGTTTCATCGCGCTCCCAGAAATAGATAAAGCGCGAAAATGCCTCTATCTGATAAGGCCGCAAGGCGAAACGTGGACGGAGATTGTCAATCAGATAGCGGGGCAGGTTCTTGTCGATTGCCCCAAATTCTGACAGAGTGTTGTATTTCTCGTATAGAAAAGCCATCGTTTAAGCCTCCTGATAAAAATTCTTAGTTATTCTCTTTTCCTCTTCGGTCACTTTCGCCGTTTCGTCTTCCATATCCGAACGGTTCACATAGAGTTGGTTAAGGTCAAGCATTTTGCAGAGGCATTCTTTTTGTTGCCCTAATGCCAGGGCTTTAAACTCCTCAATCCCTTCATCAAACTTCTGCATATCAACATTAAAGCGGAAGAAAGCCTTTTGCTTCATCTTTTCCCATATCGCCAATAGTTCATCGGTTTTTGTTGCAGATTCTATTTCGTCGATAAACACCTGATTGTATTTTTTTAACTCCAGATATACGAAGCTACCACCGCCGCGCCAATTGATGAGTTTGCTTATGCCAGATTGATCGCCATCAACAACTTTCCTAAGGCGTTTCATAGACATCTCAATTTGTGAATCCAACTGATCACAGGTTATAAACTGACGTCCCAGTTTATGAACAACCGATGCCGTGGTTCCACTTCCTGCAAAGAAATCAAGTACGATGTCCCCAGGATTAGAAGCCATCTCAACAATTCTACGAATGAGTTTTTCAGGTTTCTTTCCTCCTTTGAGTTTTACATTACCTTCTTTCGCGATTCCTTCATAAGAAATGTCTGACCAGATATTAGTCAGTTGCATTGTAGGAACTTCTTCACCGTCAATGTTCCTAATTTTTTTCGAGTAAAACGCAATCTCTTGTGCCTTTGTAACGTACAAATCGTAATTATCCTCCCTTTTAAGGCAATAAATACAATCGGGGTTTAGGCGTGAATGTTCTCTTAGTTCAACGGCCTCTGATGCAGCATTATCATTTATAGCAGTTAAGCGGAAAACACGATCTTTGTTTTTGAGCGCAAATTCTGCAACCATTTGGTTGAAAACGAATTCACTAACATTTCTAAGGGCTTCTCTTTTGTCACCATATCCAAGTTCTTTAGCTATGGCAGTATCAATCTTTTCAAATTGCCAATTCTCATAATTGTCTTCAGGGTTAACAATGTAAGAACTATAGTTGGTATCATATTCCGATTTGATGTATTGTTGATTGAAGCGCCAATGGAATTTGTTTTTAGCAAATCCTAATATATACTCAGCAGTCTCAAACACACCTGGGTTAACACTAGCAAATCCCGATGGCGATTTTGTTTTGACAGTTATCTTGTTAATAAAATTGTTTTGTCCATTACGGTTGAATATATCCTTTAGTATCAGGTGTAACTCGCCAACGCCATCATCACTTATTTGAACAAATATAGCCCCATCATCACTAAGAAGGTCTCTTGCAATTTCAAGTCGGTTCTTCATAAAAGTACACCATGTTGAAAGTTTGAAATTGGAATTATAATTGAACGTATCTTCAGACTTGTTTGCCACGAAGTAATATGGCGGGTCGATATATATCAATTTCACCTTCCCGGCAAATTCCCGTTTCAGAGTATGCAGAGCCAAGAGATTGTTACCTTTTACGATGAGATTGTCCGTTATTGTGTCTTTAGGCAACCCACGTTTCTCATTGATTTCAGCATCACGAACAAAACCTTCCAATGGGTGTTCACCCTCCGAATCATATCGTTTTCCACCCATCAAAACCTTAGGCTCCAACAGTTGGGTAATTTCGTCTTGCGCTAACACTTCATTGAAGAAAATCTCCTGCCGTTTCTGGTCTTCCTTTGTCTGCCCTCCCTCAAGCACACAATCTTTATGAGGAAAAACAAGTTCCACCTCACTTCGCTGGTTCAGAAACTTGCCGCCAATTTTCAATCCTACCTTTTGACTGAATTGCGTATAGCCATCGTTCAGATAATTCTTTTGCTCTACGAACAACAAGAATTTGTCAAGTTTGAACACTTCCGCTCCATTTACATTCACAAAGAATGCATTTCTAAGCAATTCATCTTTGAGCAGTAACGAAATGACATCAGCAGAATAGGCTCTGGCGGCTTCTGCCACAACCCATTTTTTCAACTCGCCATCATCCGAAACAAAATTTGGCTCACACTTCAGTTGTTCTATCAGACGCAGATACAGTTCGCCTACGCCCTGTTCTTCTTTGTTCATAGATCGCTATGTTTTTAGAGCATCGCCACTACCTAAAAACATGTAGGTTTATCGACAAGTACCTAACCGGTAGAGACGCAGAAGCGCAGACATTCTTTGTTGCTCATCTACGTCCTTAGGTACTTGGCGGAAACCTGATATATGAAGACAAGCAGAACGTCCACGCTATCGCGAACGCTCGCTTATTTATTCCTCATATATCGTCACCTTTCCACCGCCAAGTTTCAAGGACGTTTTTAGAATAAATAGCAAACGCTATGTTTTACCCTCAAAAATACGAAGCCTGCACACATGCCGCCTCTTCACCATGAATGCCATAGCATTACAATGCAACTGCAAAATTACGAAAATGTTTCCAAAAAACAATGTGTTTCCGTGCAAATTCTTCGGAATAATACTTTTTCGCCTGCTGTCTAAACTAAAAGGATGGGACAAATGACTTAGCAAAGCACGGTCTGTCTTAGCCTGAAATACGTTGACTCCTGCCAAGGCTCTTAAAATTATAACAGCAAGAACAAAACTTCGCTCCAACCCTCTCCTTTAGAAAGGCTTGGAGCGATAAGATAAGAGAAAAATATTTAACAAGCTATTCCAAACAGTGTTTTCGGTAATCACTGTTTGTTAGCCTTCTTGCGCTGATCGTGGTCAAGGATAATCTTACGCATACGCATGGATTGGGGAGTCACCTCCACCAGCTCGTCTTCCTTGATGTATTCCAGACATTCCTCTAATGACATAACGGTCTTGGGAATGATGCGGGCTTTATCGTCGGTACCTGAGGCACGCACATTGGTGAGCTGTTTAGCTTTGGCTACGTTAACCACGAGGTCGTTGTCGTGTACGTGTTCGCCGACCACCTGACCCATATAGACTTCCTCACCCGGGTCGATGAAGAACTTACCACGGTCCTGCAGTTTATCAATAGAATAAGCAAAGGCAGTACCTGTCTCGAGGGCTATCATAGAACCGTTGACACGGCGTTCGATATCGCCCTTATAGGGCTGATATTCTTTGAAGCGATGGGCCATGATGGCTTCTCCCTGCGAGGCTGTCAATACGTTGGTACGGAGTCCGATGATACCACGCGAAGGAATGTTAAACTCGATGTTGGTACGCTCGCCCTGACTCTCCATCGAGGTCATCTCACCCTTACGGCGGGTCACCATATCTATCATCTTGGAAGCAAACTCCTCAGGAACATTAATAGTGAGTTCCTCGATGGGTTCACACTTCACACCGTCAATCTCCTTATAGATAACCTGTGGCTGACCTACCTGCAACTCATAACCCTCGCGGCGCATGGTTTCGATCAGTACGGAAAGATGGAGCACGCCACGACCGGAAACAATCCAACGGTCGGTAGAATCCTCGAAGGGTGCTACACGCAGAGCGAGGTTCTTCTCCAACTCCTTCTCCAGTCTGTCGTTGATATGGCGGGAAGTAACGAACTTACCCTCTTTACCAAAGAACGGAGAGTCGTTGATGGTAAAGAGCATCGACATCGTAGGCTCGTCGATAGCGATGGGAGGCAGCGGTTCAGGATTCTCGGCATCGCAGATGGTGTCACCGATTTCGAATTTCTCCAGTCCGATGACAGCACAGATATCGCCACAGTCCACCTGTTCGGTACGCACATGACCCATACCGTCGAAGGTATGCAGTTCCTTGATTTTCGTCTTCTCCATAGAGCCGTCGCGATGGGCGATGGTAACCTGCTGTCCGTCCTTCAGAGAGCCACGATGTACGCGTCCTACGGCAATACGCCCTGTATAGCTTGAATAGTCGAGTGAGGTGATGAGCATCTGGGGAGTACCCTCCAACTGCTGGGGAGCCGGTATCACCTCTACTATTTTATCCAACAGATAGGTAATATCATTGGTAGGTTTCTGCCAGTCTTCACCCATCCATCCGCTTTTAGCCGAGCCATAGACCACAGGGAAGTCGAGCTGGTCTTCCGTTGCATCAAGGGCAAACATGAGGTCGAACACCATTTCGTACACCTCCTCCGGACGACAGTTGGGTTTGTCCACCTTGTTAACCACCACAATGGGTTTCAGACCAATCTGCAAGGCCTTCTGCAAAACGAAACGTGTTTGGGGCATCGGTCCTTCAAAAGCATCGACCAACAACAGACAGCCGTCTGCCATATTGAGCACACGCTCTACTTCGCCGCCGAAATCAGAGTGTCCCGGAGTATCAATAATATTAATTTTGGTACCTTTCCAATTAATGCTTACGTTCTTCGAAAGAATAGTGATGCCACGCTCGCGTTCCAAATCGTTAGCATCCAACACTTGACTTGACAGGTCCTGACCCTCACGGAACAGATTTCCTGCAAGCATCATTTTGTCCACGAGTGTAGTCTTTCCGTGGTCTACGTGTGCGATAATCGCAATGTTACGTATATCCTGCATGTTCTTTTCCTTATTAATTTGGGTGCAAAATTACTACTTTTTTCTGAGAAAAGTTTGTTATTTCGAAAAAATATAGTAATTTTGCACCCGCATTTGACGATGTACCCCGTCTGTGATGAGGACGGCAGGCATCAGAAGGATGTATAATATTAACAATTTAATTCATCAAAACTATGTATTTAGATCAAGCTAAAAAGAAAGAGATCTTTGAGAAGTATGGTAAGACTGCAACTGACACTGGTTCAGTAGAGAGCCAGGTTGCACTGTTCACCTATCGTATTCAGCACCTGACTGAGCACCTGAAGAAGAACCACAAGGACTTCGGTACTGCCCGTTCACTGACCATGATGGTAGGTAAGCGTCGTAAGCTCCTCAAGTATCTCTACAACAAAGACATCAATCGCTATCGTGAACTGATTAAGTCTCTCGGTCTGCGTAAATAAGACAAAAAGAAAAAGCCTCGCAAGTTGCGAGGCTTTTCTTTTTTTTATTTCCTATTTCTGAATAGCAATATTCACATTCTTCTTCTTGATGTTCACACAGTTGGTGAACACAGCGTCTTTCTTGGCCAGGATGGTGAGATTCTCCAATGTGATACCGTCGATAGGCATTTCAGGCAGACCGTTGAACTCCATAGCACGTCCGGCACCATTGCAGACACAATCCTTGATATCGATATTGCGGAAGATAGGTGTCTCTTCCGTCACTGGCATTTTGGTGGTATTGTCTGGATTGTCACCGTCAGCCAGCATCTCCGCTACTGATTTTCCACCATAGTACATATTGAAGGTGATGGCATCGGTCTTGATATCGGTCATCGACACCTTATTAATATATATATTCTCCACGATACCGCCACGACCACGCGTTGACTTGAAACGCAGTCCTACATCCGTACCCAGGAACTGGCAGTTTTCCACAAGGATATTCTTCACACCGCCACTCATCTCTGAACCTACTACAAAACCGCCATGACCGGCAAAAACGGTGCAACCGTCAACAACCACATTCTCACATGGGATGCCGCGACGTCGACCGTCGGCATCCTTACCGCTCTTGATGCAGATGCCATCGTCGCCGGCATCAAAACGCGAATTGACAATCAATGCGTTCTTGCATGACTCCAGGTCGAGTGCGTCACCATTCTGTGCATAGCTGGGATTACGCACCAACACCTGATCGATGATGACGTTCTCGCACATCAAAGGATGTAGATTCCAAGCGGGAGAATTCTGGAAGATAACACCCTTGAGCATGACATTCTTGCACTGAACGAGCGAAATCATTACCGGGCGCAGGAAACGCTTGATGGCATTCCATTCTTCTTCTGTCTTTGCATTAGGCACATTCATATTGGCACCCCGCTCGCCCTTAGCATAACCGGCAGAGGGCACCCAATAGTCTTTTTTCATTTCCTGAGAGCCGGGAATAGCAAGCAGTGATTTCCAATGACTGGCAGTCACCTTGCCTTTCTTGACAGGACGCCAATACTGTCCATTGCCATCGATCACACCTTTACCTGTAATAGCAATATTGGAAGCACCCTTCGCATAAATAGGTGATTGGAGACGACGGGTATCCAAGCCCTCGAAGGATGTTTCTATGATAGGATAGAGTGTTTCGTCTGCTGCAAAAAGAATCACGGCTCCTGCTTTGAGATGGAGTTCGATGTTACTCTTCAAGACGATAGGTCCCGTATGCCACACGCCCTGCGGTACCACGAGTTTGCCACCACCCTTCTTGCTCAGTGCATCAATAGCCTTGGCAAATGCCTCGGTATTGAGAGTGATACCATCACCCACCCCACCGAAATCGGTCAGTTTCACCTGATAGTCGGGAATAACGGGAGCCATCACCTCAGGCATGCTGAAAGGAAGTTTCTCCGTGTACTTCTTATAGGGGTTGTCAGCCTGTGCGCCAAGACTGACAGTCAAGGCTGTAACGAGAGTTAAAAGTAGTTTCTTCATAATGTGTTGCTTTATAGATTAGTAATTATTTCTTTAAGGGGTATCATGACAAAGTCACGTTGGTGCATCAGCGGATGCGGAATCTTCAAATCGGGCTCGTCGACTTTCAAATCGTCATAGAGCAGAATGTCTATGTCTACGGGACGGTCTTTGTAGTTGAGAGTTGAGAGTTGAGAGTTGAGAGTTGTTTTCTTTTTCCTTCCCAATTCGCGCTCTATTTTTTGTGTTTCGTTCAGCACCTCACGAGGTGTTAAGGTAGTCTCGCAGAGGATGACACCATTCAGGAACTTGTGACTGGACTCGAACCCCCAGGGCTCTGTCTCTATCAGTGATGACTGACGAGTGACAGTCCCTATACGCTCGTCTATCAGCGCTATCGCCTTTTGTATCAACTCCTTGCGCTGACCAAGATTCGAGCCCAGTCCCAGATACACCTGATGGTTAGTCATCGAGTATCAACATTGCATCACCATAACAACCGAACATAAAGCCATTTTCAACAGCCTTCTCATAAGCCTCGTAAACAAGCTCATAGCCACCAAAGGCGGCAGTGGCCATCATCATCGTTGACTCTGGATGATAGAAATTAGCTATCAGCGTGTTAGCAAAGCTGAAGTCGTATGGAGGGAAAATAAATTTATTAGTCCACCCGTCAAACTCCTTCAACAACCCGTCGGTGCCTACAGCTGTTTCTGTGGCTCGGAGCGTACTGACACCTACGACACAGACACGACGACCGTTTTCCTTGGCTTTGTTCACAATCTGGCAAGCATCGTCTTTCACCTTGATTTGTTCGGAGCTCATCTTATGCTTCGTGAGATCCTCCACCTCGATAGGGTCAAAGCATCCCAGTCCACAGTGCACGGTGATATAGGAAAAATCCACGCCTCGAATCTCCAGGCGTTTCATCAGTTCACGGCTAAAATGCAATCCTGTTGCCGGTGCAGTGACAGCCCCTTCGTTCTTGGCAAAGATCGTCTGGAAGTTCTCCATATCATCTTTTGACACCTCACGCTTGTCAATGATATAACGAGGCACTGGCGCCGAACCTAACGCAAAGAGCTCTTGTTTGAATTCATCATGCGGACAATCATAGAGGAAGCGAAGTGTGCGACCTCGGCTTGTTGTATTATCTATGACCTCAGCAACCATGGGTCCGTCCTCGTCAAAAAACAACTTATTGCCTATACGGATTTTGCGAGCAGGCTCAACCAGGACATCCCACAGGCGCAACTCCTCATTGAGTTCACGCAGCAGGAACACCTCTATCTTTGCATCTGTTTTTTCCTTGGTGCCAAACAGACGGGCAGGAAACACCTTCGTGTCGTTAAGCACCAAAGTATCACCTTCTTCAAAGTAGTTGACTATATCTCGAAACAATAGAGGCTGGTCAGTATCCTGCCCATTATCATCTTTCTGAAACAGTTCTATAGTCTGACTTTTCCTATGCAACACCATTAGTTTGCATTCATCACGACGATAGATTTTTTCTACAGTTCCATCTTCGTTCTCAAACGTTTTATGAGGCGGTTCTAATGCCACTTGGGCCTCTGGCAGTTTGAATTTGAATTGTGAAAGTTTCATTAATATTTCGTTTTTATGATTACGATTGTTCTATCTGTTGAGCGTCTAACCACTGTTGAAAAGTGTCTATCTCTATACAGTCTTCTAAACGGATGTCACCCACTTTTGTTCTGCAAAGAGCTGTCAGATAGGCACCACTTCCTAAGGCCTCGCCAATGTCACGTGCCAATGAGCGTATATAAGTTCCTTTTCCGCATACCACACGGATGGATGCCTGTTTCAACGCCTCATCATAGGATGTCAGTTCCAGTTCATCGATACGGACAGGTTTTGAGGCTAAATCCACCTCATTACCCTTCCGCTTCAATTCATATGCACGCTTACCGCCTATTTTTACAGCAGAATACTGGGGAGGGACCTGTTGAATCTCACCGACAAAATCGGCGAGGACACTGCGAAGCAGCTGTTCCGTGATATGGGTGGTGGGATAGGTCTGGTCTACCTCATGTTCCATGTCGTAGCTCGGGGTGGTGGCTCCTAATTGGAGAGTGGCGGTATATTCTTTCGTGTCGTATTGCAGGCGTTCTATCTCTTTGGTCTTCTTACCCGTACAAAGCACGAGTACACCTGTGGCCAGTGGGTCCAGTGTGCCTGCATGACCTATCTTCACCCGACGAACTCCTATTTTCTTGGAGATACGTGTGCGAACAAAAGCCAAAGCGCCAAACGACGACATCTTGTACGGCTTATTGATATATATAATCTCTCCCTGCGTAAAATTCATCAGTCAACCATTGCAAGTGAATGTCCTGTCAGCAGCAGTACGATGATAATACTACCGACAATAATACGATAGATGCCAAAGGCCTTGAATCCATATTTGGTCAGGAAGCCCACAAACCATTTCATAGCCAAAAGAGCTACAACGAACGACACAACACAACCCAAAATCAGCATCGTGATGTTATGAGCAGTAGCCCATGAAGTTTCCTCCTTCATTAAGTCGAGCAAATCGAGCAACGTAGCACCTGCCATCGTAGGCACTGCCAGGAAGAATGAAAATTCTGCTGCGCGCTTGCGCGTAAGATTCTGCGTCATGCCACCCACGATAGTTGCCATCGAACGCGACACACCGGGGATGACGGAGATACACTGATACAGGCCGATGTTGAACGCACGCTTTTCTGTAACCTTATTGTCGTCAGACCCTTTATTAAACAGTTTGTCGCAGAACAGCATGAAGATGCCACCCACCACCAGCATGATGGCTACGACCAACACACTGTCCAACAGCCAATCGAGGAGTCCTGACTTTTTTGCCAACAACCCGATAATGACAGCAGGCAACACACCCACTATCAGCAACCAGTAGAAATGATACTTATGCTTCAGCTTCTGAAACCAGCTACTGCCTTCGGGGGCTGGAGTATGGTCGAACTGGAAGAACTGCTTCCAATAGAGGCATACCACAGAAAGGATGGCACCGAACTGGATGATAAATGTGAAGGCATGAACAAAGGGATCACCCTGTGGGATACCTAACAGGTTCTGGGTGATAATCATGTGTCCTGTCGAAGAAACAGGCAAAAACTCCGTTAGTCCCTCAACAATGGAGATGATAATCGTCTCTATCCAATTCATTTGGTTCCCCCCTGATTTTTAGACTTATACATCACGGCAAAAATCATCGAAACAAAACCAAAGAGGCATACCATTGGAGCCACTTTGATACGACGAGTACTGAAAATATCAGGATTGTAAGCCGTTTCAGTAGATCCAGATCCACTCATCAGAACAAAACCCAATACCACTATCGCCATACCTATTACTAACAGTATATAATTGACACGAGTAAATGCTAAATTCTTTTTATCCATAACTCTCAATTCTCAACTAAATCTTATAAAGCTCTCCTGCCGTCATCTTCAGGAACTTATTAACTGCCAGCCATGCGCAAAAGAAAGTGATCAATATACCAAACAGGAAAACGGCACATCCCGTAAAGGTCAGCTCTTCCCATCCTACGATTGACAAAATACCGGGCTGCGTCATGTAGAGACCATAGAAGCAAGCTCCCAATACCAAATTGGCCAAGACAGCAGCTATCAAGCCTACTGTCACAGCATTTTTCAGGAATGGCCGACGAATAAAATTCCAGGATGCCCCCACCAGTTTCATGGTATGAATGGTGAAACGACGGGCATACACACTCAACCGCACCGTATTGCTGATCAATGAGAACGACACAAAGGTAAGCAGGATAGCCAAAACAAAGAGGATAATACTGATGCGACTCAGATTATAGTTCACCTGATCCACCAAGTCCTCCATATAGGCAATATCACTGACACGTGCATCCTTACGGATCTCCTTCACTATCCATTTCAAGGAATCACGGTTGGCATAATCTGATTTCAGCTGAATTTCCAGTGTTGCCGAGAAAGGATTAAAACCTAAGAATTCCGACGGGTCACTGCCCAGCTCCTTTATTTGTTCTTTCTGCGCCTGTTCTTTACTGATGTAGTCAATATTACGGGAATAAGGACGATGATACAGGTCACGACAGAGGCGATGAGCCTGATTGACCGTCACATAATCTTTCAACATCACGGTAACTGTGAGATTTTCCTTCATGTACTTCGACAGGTTCCGTGCCGACAAGACAGAAAACACCACCATACCCAACAAAATCAATACCATCGTGGTACTGATGCAAAGCGTAACAACCTGCATGCCACGGCGGCTGCGGGTCTTTTTTCGTTTATTTCCCATTTCTTTTTTAGACGTAATACACCTAATTTGCTGCAAATTTACGAATTTTTCCCGAATCTCCGTCAAAAAAATACGAAAATCTCACTTTTTGTTTCTTTTACTCTCTTCTCACGATTTTTTTAGCCAAAATCTGTGCAAGACAGAAGGTACGCCAAAAGCCACATCTCGATCTGGCTCGAGCCAAATCGCGGTTTGGCTCGAGCCAATGCCCGTTTTGGCTCGAGACCCCCCTTTTTGAAGCCGGATCATCATCTAGTATTATTGGTGTCAGCCGGAATACTGCAAATATTTAACATTACAAAAAAAAATGCACTGCCTTAGTGCATTTTTTTAAATATATTGCACTATTTTAGTGCATTTTTTATATCTTTGCACCGAACATATTATGAGTACGATTATTTATCCATCACCAATATTCGGCCCAGTGCACAGCAGAAGACTGGGCATATCACTGGGTATCAACTTGCTGCCTGCCGACGGCAAGGTGTGTTCGTTCGACTGCATCTATTGCGAGTGTGGTTTCAACGAAGACCACCGTCCTACCCTGCCCTTGCCCACGAGAGAACAGGTTGCCGAGAAACTGGAAGCGAGACTACAGCAGATGCAACAAGAAGGACAGTTGCCTGATGTACTGACTTTCGCCGGCAATGGCGAACCCACCGGTCATCCGCATTTTGCAGAGATTATTGACGACACCATCCGTCTGCGCAATCAATACTGTCCGAAGGCGAAGGTCTGCGTACTGAGCAACTCCACGATGATTCACCGCAAAGAGGTGCACGACGCCTTGATGAAAGTAGATGACAACATTCTGAAGCTGGACACCGTTGACCCTACCTATATCAATAAGGTGGATCATCCTAACGGAACATACGATGTGAATCTCATCATTGAGAGGATGAAAGCCTTCCAGGGTCATATCATCATACAGACAATGTTCATGCGTGGTGCCTGCAATGGCGACAGCGTGGATAACACCGGCGAGGAGTATGTGGGTCCTTGGCTGGAAGTGGTAAAAGCCATAAAACCACAACAGGTCATGGTTTATACCATAGACCGCGAAACACCTGCCCACGGCTTGGAAAAAGCAAGTCGCGAACAGCTGGATGCCATTCGCGACCGTGTTATTGAGGCAGGTATTCCCTGCACTGCCAGTTATTAAATCTTCGTGATAATACCTATCTGCGAAGCACGGATAAACTCAATGATGTGATTGATGAACGGTCCTTCAGGAACCTGTTCCTCAATCTGATTGACAGCATCAAAGGTTGACGTCTTTCCATGGAACAACAGACGATAGGCATTGGCAATATGCTTCAATACCTTTTCGTCAACACCATGCTGACGTGCTACTTGATAGTTCACACCACCATACTCCACCTTGTTGGTACAAATGATGAAGGGAGGTACGTCTTTCGAGAAGGTAGTACCGGCCTGTATCATGGAGCCACGGCCCACACGGGTCTTGGCATTCTCGATGACACTCGACGAATAGATGACACCGTCCTCTATCTCGCAGTCACCGGCTATCTTCGTACCATAACCGAAGACACAACGGTTGCCTACCTTGGTATCGTGAGAGATATGGGCACCCTCCATCAGCACATTGTCATTGCCGATGACGGTCTGTCCACCCGTATGAGTAGCACGGTTGACGACCACATTCTCACGGAAAATGTTATTATCGCCTATGATGCACTCCGTCTTCTCGCCACGGAACTCGAAATCCTGTGGCAGAGCACCCAACACCGTACCTTGATGCACCTTATTCTTATTTCCCATGCGCGTACCGTTACAGATACTCACGAAGGGAAATATGATACAGTCATCACCAATCTCTACATCACCCTCGATATATACGAATGGGAATATCTTACAATTGTTGCCGATCTTCGCTCTGGGATCTATCTCGGCTTTTGGAGAAATATCACTCATATTATTCATTACTCATTACTCATTACTCATTTTTCATTTCTATTTCCCTCCACCGCCAAGAGCCGTATAGAGGCTGACCACAGCCTGCATCTTGTTGAAATCGTCAGTCACCTTGTTAATCTGAGCATTCAGCAACTGGGTCTGGGCGGTCAGCACCTCCAGATAAGAGGATCCACTGCTCTTATAAAGTGCACGGGTGTCTTCCACATTCTTCGTCAGCACAGCGATACGCTGATCCTCCACCTTGCTATTAGCATCGTAAGTGTTGTAGTTGACAAGGGCATTGCTCACCTCATTACCAGCCTGCAAGATGGCATTCTGCCAACTGTTGAAAGCCTGCTCGTATTTGATCTTGCTTACCTTCAGATTGGCTGTCAGCGCACCACGATTGAAGATGGGCTGCGTCAGACCGCCGAAGAGATTGGTGAGCCACTTACCTGGATTCAAACCGCCACTGGCATTCGTAAAGGCACCCGTAAAGCCAATGGTGATATTGGGATAGAACTGCGAACGGGCAGTCTGCACATCGTGGAAACAGGATGCCAGTGTCATCTCTGCGTTATGCACATCAGGACGGTTCTTCAGCAATGCCACACCTACACCAGCAGAGAACTCCGTGGGAAGCGACTGCTCAGCCAGTGTCGAACGAGGAATCTGCTGACCAGCCTGTCCGATGAGCAGGCTGAGAGCATTCTCCGTAGCACGGATTTGACGCTTGAACTCGTTGGCCTGCGTCTGCGTTGACAGATAGGCAGCCTCAGCACTCTGCACACTGGTAGAGCGCATACGACCTAACTGGTACTGCAATTTCATCATCTCCCAGGTCTCCTTGGCCATACCTGACATTTCTGTCACAATACGCAACTGCTCGTCGAGCATCAACAGCGTGTAGTAGCTATTGGCTATGCCACTGATGACCTGAGCACGTACCGCCATCTGATAATCCTTGGCGCCCAGCATCTTCATCTGTGTGGAGCGTTTCTGCGAGAGGATATTGCCGAAGAAATCCAGCGTCCACGATGCTGTGGCAGGCAGTGAGTATGCCTTAGTGGTCTGCGATGGGTCTGTGTAAAGTGTCTGAATATTACCCAAAGAAGTGGAACCGAAGTTGATAGCGGGCAGGAAAGCCAGCTTAGCCGCCTTCAGCATCGTCTCGTACATCTGCACGGTGAGCACGGCATTCTGCAGGTTGGCGTTCTGCTTCAATCCCTGTTCAATATACTGACGCAACTGAGCGTCTGTGAACACACTACGCCAAGGCAGATTGCCAAACGAGGCAGTGTCCTGAGCCACCAGCGTATCCACATCCGAAACAGCATCGCGGATGAGTCCGGTGGTGACAACATCGCCTGGGCGCTCATATTTGTTATAGAGTCCGCAACTGCTCATGAGCAGTGCTGCGGTTGCAAATATCATGATTTTCTTCATAGTTTCTTACTCCTCTAATTTGTAATCAACTGGACGATGGGCATACTGCGAAATCTCAGAAGCCACATCAGGATTCTCTTCATCACCTTCGAACTTCATAGGACTGAACTTCTCCTGCAGGCTCTGGAAGATAACGAACAGGGCAGGCACTACCAATACCTGACAGATTGTACCTATCAACATACCACCTACGGCAGCGGCACCCAGCGTCTGGTTACCATTCTTACCTACACCTGAGGCGAACATCATAGGCAACAGACCGATAACCATAGCCAGAGAGGTCATCAGGATAGGACGCAGACGGGCTGCGGCACCCAGGATGGCTGACCACGAGATAGCCATACCCGTCTGACGACGCTCCAAGGCGAACTGCACAATCAGGATGGCGTTCTTAGCCAACAGACCGATCAGCATAATCAGTGAGATCTGCATGTAGATATCGTTGGAGTGACCGAACAGCATCGTGAAGAGGAAACAGCCTGCCAGACCGAACGGTACGGAGAGTACTACAGCCAATGGCAAGATGTATGACTCATACTGCGCTGACAGAATCAGATAGATGAAGATGATACACAGGGCGAAGATTACGGCTGTCGTATTGGAAGCCTTAGCCTCCTCACGGGTCAGACCTGAATACTCGTAGGTGTAACCCTGAGGCAGTATGTCGGCTGCCACTTCCTGTGCAGCCTTGATAGCATCACCCGTAGAATAGCCATTGGCTACCGTTGCCGTCACGTTGATACTCGTGAACAGGTTGAAACGGTTAATATTGGATGGTCCATAGACACGCTCCATACGGCAGAACTCCTGTACAGGCGACATACCACCTGGTGTGCGCACATAGACGCTGTTCAGCGACTCTGGCGTCATGCGTGTTTCAGGCGAACCCTGAATCATGACACGATAGAGTTTTCCGTAGGCATTGAAGTTTGAGGCATAGAGTCCACCATAGTAACCCTGCAGGGTGGTCAGCACCAGATTGGGCGAAATGCCAGCCTGCTTACACTTACCCACATCCACATGAATCATATACTGCGGATAGTTCGGGTTATAGGATGTCTGTGCCGTCTGGAACTCCGGACGTTTGTTCAGTTCTGCCAGATATTCCTTCACCACATCGAAGAATCGGCTCAAGCTACCACCCGTACGGTCCTGCATCACAATCGACACACCTGAGTTGGCAGAGAAGCCAGGAATCATAGGCGGTGCGAATGCCAGAATCTGGGCATCCTTGATATGAGCTGTCTTCAGATAAATCTGAGCCAGTACGCCATTGGCCTCGTATGGGTTCAGGAAGAAACGGTAGATACCGTCACCCTGCCACAGTCCGCTGAGCTTCCACCAGAATCCTTTCTGACGCTCCTCGAAGGGTTTCAGCTTGATGATGAACGTAGCCTGGTCGGAACCGGAACCTGCGATGAAGTTATAACCTTGAATCTGCTCACGGCTCTGAATAGCGGGGTCGGCAGCCAGGATGGAGTCAACCTCGGTAATCACCTGTGTTGTGCGGGCAACAGAGGTGGCAGGTGGCATAGAGATGGTACAGAAGATTGTACCCGTATCCTCATCAGGAACCAGACCCGTCTTGGCACCTGCCATCGTTGCTATCAGCACAGCAATACCAACAATCACAGAGATGCCGATGGCTATAGGCTTTCTCACCAGTTTCTCTACAATACCTCTATATTTTCCGAGTACCGAGTCGTAAGCCGTATTGAACGACGCATGGAAGCGGTCGATGCGCGACATCTTCTTGTGTCCCTCCTTGTCGTGTGGCTTCAGGAAGATAGCACACAGGGCTGGCGACAGCGTCAAAGCGTTCAAGGCTGAAATAAAGATGCTGACAGCCATCGTCACACCGAACTCACGATAGAACGAACCACTTGTACCACCGATGAACGACACGGGGATGAACACCGAGGCCATCACGAGGGTGATGGAGATGATAGCACCCGAAATTTCGTTCATGGCATCAATGGAAGCCGTCAGAGGACTCTTATAACCTTGGTCGAGCTTAGCATGCACAGCCTCCACCACCACAATGGCATCGTCCACCACAATAGCGATGGCCAATAGCAAGGCTGACAACGTCAGCAGGTTGATGGAGAATCCGAACACTGACAGGAAGAAGAACGTACCAATCAGTGACACAGGAACAGCTATCAACGGAATCAGCGTCGAGCGCCAGTCCTGCAGGAACAAGTAAATCACGATGAACACCAGAATCAAGGTGAATATCAGCGTGAACACCACCTCTTCAATACTGGCATAGAGGAACTCCGTTACATCGTAGTTGATTTTATACGTCATGCCTGGAGGGAACAGTTTTGCCTGCTCTTCCAGTTCGGCTTTCACCTGCTTGGCAATCTCGTTGGCGTTAGAACCGGCAATCTGCTGCACCATACCCAATACCGATGGGATGTTATTGTTCTTCATCGATACCGAGTACTGCTGTCCACCCAGTTCAATCTTGGCCACATCCTTCAGTCGCAGTGTCTGGCCGTTGGCATCATTCGATATGATGATATTGCCGAATTCTTCTGCTGTCTTCAGACGACCCGTATAGCGCATACTGTATTCGTATGCCACATCCGACTGCTCACCAAAGGTACCAGGAGCCGCCTCAATGTTCTGCTCGGCCAGCACGCCACTGATGTCCGACGGCATCAGGTTGTGCTGTTTCATCACATCGGGCTTCAGCCAGATACGCATGGAGTAGGTCTTCAGACCAGGCGACTGCACGTCACCCACACCCTGAATACGCTTGATGGCTGGAATGATGTTGATGTTGTTATAGTTCGTCAGGAATTCGTCATCATAACGTCCGTCAGATGTCAAGGTAAACATCAAGACCTGTGATGTCTGACGCTTCGTCACCGTCACACCGATACGTGTCACCTCTGCAGGCAACAGCGCCTGTGCCTGACTGACACGGTTCTGCACATTGACGGCACACATATCAGGGTTCATACCCTGGCGGAACAACACGCTAATCTGTGCTGATCCGGCACCTGCCGTAGAGGAGATATAGTCCATACCCTCCACACCGTTGATACTCTCCTCCAGTGGCGTGATGACCGAGTTCTTCACCGTCTCAGCATCAGCACCAGGATAACTGGTCCACACGGCTACGGTAGGAGGTGCTATATTGGGGTACTGCTCAACAGGCAGCGAAACCAATCCGATGAAACCCAGCAGGACGATGAGGATAGAAATCACCGTCGACAATACCGGGCGTTTGATAAATGTTGTAAAAGTCATTTCTTTAGAATTTAAGAATTTAAGAATTGAAAGACTGAAGTGTTCTGATAAGCTTTCAACTTTTCAATTTTTTACTTCTTCATTGCATTTACAATATCACCTGCCGACATGCCCTTAGCCTGCTCTGATATCTTCTGCTGATAGCGCTCAGGAGTGATGGGCACAATCTCCATACCGTCGCTCAACTTTGTAACACCATTGGTCACATATTTGTCACCGGCTTTCAGTCCGTCGGTCACAATATAGTTGTTGCCATCATTCTGTGGGTCAACCTTAATCTCTGTATAAGCAACCTTATTATCCTTGCCGAGGGTATATACAAACTTCTTGTTCTGTACCTCCATGACGCACGACTGAGGAATGATAATGGCTGAAGAGGCAATACGCGGGATAATAATGGTACCAGCACCACCACTCTTCAACTTCTTTTCCGGATTGGCGAAAGAGGCAATCAGCTGTACGCTACCCGTAGCCTGATCAATCACACCACTCATCTTCGTGACAGTACCCTCGTTGGTATAGATGCTGCCATCAGCCAACTGTAACTTCACTGGAGGCAGACTATTCAAGCCCTTTTGCGAAATAACCATGGCATCTTTCTCAGTCACTGAGAAATAAACATCCATTGACGAGATGTTTGATACCGTTGTCAGCGAATTAGAGGCGCTGACCAGTGCACCCTTTTTATAAGGCAGTGTACCTACCACACCAGCAGCAGGGCTCTTCACATAGCAGAAGCTCAGCATCTCCTGGGCAGAAGCCAAAGATGCCTTGGCTTGAGCCAACTGTGCTTTTGCACTTTCAAAAGAATTCTCAGAAGTCTTCAACTCGTAATCACCTATCACTTTGTTGGCGTGCAACTGCTTGGCATTCTCAAATGTCAACTGGGCTGTGTTCACCTGCTGCTGAGCTGTATTCACAGCGGCCTGAGCCTGACGGACCTGTGCCTGATAGGTGGCGTTATCAAGAACGAAAAGCGTCTGACCGGCACTAACCGTCTGACCTTCTTTTACATTGATTTGCAGAATAAAACCCTGAACCTTTGGACGAATTTCCACATCCTGCATACCCTTGATAGTGGCAGGATAGGTAGATTGCATGTCAGCATTTGACGTACCCACCGTCACAACGGGGTACTCATTGTCACCAAAGCTAGGACGACCCCCGCCGCCTCCACATGATACTAGTGCTGCGGCAATTGCAGCAAACATCATCAACTTCTTCATTTTCTTACCTATTTAATTATTATTCTTTATACTTAAATTTCTTCCATTACTTGAAAACCCCCATTCGTCCTTTCGGTTTTCAGCCTGCAAAGGTACAAATTTTCCCACTTTCCCAAACAAACGGGTTTATACATTTAACAAACTTTAGGGCAAGACATTACGAAAGTCCCTCTATCTCGCCGTTCACAATAGTAATACGTTCAGCCTGAGGGCTCTTGGGTAATCCTGGCATACGCAGCATGTCGCCAGCAATTGCGACTATCATTTCACTTCCACTATTAACAATCAAATCACGAATACGAATCGTAAATCCTTCTGGCGAACCGTAAAGTGTCGAGTCGGCAGAAAAAGAGAACTGTGTCTTAGCAATACAAATAGGATAGTGCGTGATATCCTGATCATCGGCAAAAATGGTGCGTATAGACTCCAGTTTACGTTTACCCGTCTTGCTGAATTCCATCGCAGCAGCACCATAAATGCGCTTGCATACCTTTTCGAGTTTTCCTTCAATACTATCGTTCTCCGGATAAGTAAAATGAATGGGAAGCGGTTGTATCTGGCCTATGGTATCGACCACCTTCTGCGCCAGTTCGACAGCTCCTTCTCCTCCTTTAAGGAAGGCTTCATTCACAGCGAAGCCAACACCCAAGTCTTCACAGTTTTTACGTACGACGTCTATTTCTTCATCACTGTCTGTCTCATACCGGTTGAGAGTCACTACAACAGGCTGACCAAACCCTTGCATATTATTAATATGTCGATTCAGATTCTTCAACCCTTCCTTCAATCCTTGGATATTTGGTTCCTTGATCAAAGATACGTCAACCCCACCATGCATTTTCAATCCTTGAGTGGTGGCAACAATGACCACCAATCGAGGTTGCAAGCCTGCCTTACGGCATTTGATGTCGAAGAATTTCTCTGCCCCCAGGTCAGCACCGAAACCTGCTTCCGTCACCACATAGTCGCCAAAGGTCATAGCCATCTTGGTGGCTAGAACACTCGAACAACCATGGGCAATGTTGGCAAACGGTCCGCCATGAATGAAAGCAGGAGTCTGTTCGGTTGTCTGAACGAGATTAGGCATCAGCGCATCACGCATCAACACCGTGATTGCTCCAGCCACACCCAAATCTCGCACACGGAAGGGTTTTCCGTCAGAAGTAATACCCAGCAAAATATTTTCTATACGATGCTGCAAGTCTTCCTCGCTCGTGGCGAGACAGAGTATTGCCATCAATTCCGAGGCTGACGTAATGTCGAAACCTGTTTCCGACACTACGCCATCACCTCGTAATCCTGTCACCACATTACGCAAGGCACGGTCATTGACGTCCAGCACACGCTTCCAATAGATTTCCCGAAGCGAGAAACCCTCCTTACGATGCTGATAGATATAATTGTCGAGCATGGCACTGATGGTGTTGTGGGCAGAAGTCACAGCATGAAAATCGCCCGTAAAATGAAGATTGATTTTCTCCATGGGCAACACCTGAGCATACCCGCCACCAGCTGCACCGCCTTTGATACCGAAACACGGACCGAGTGATGGCTCACGAAGGGCTACAACGGCTTTCTTTCCTAACTTCTGAAGTCCCAAAGTCAGTCCTATACTCACTGTCGTCTTACCAATTCCCGCTTTCGTAGGACTAATAGCCGTTACTAAGATTAAATGACTCTTCTTAACGCGCTTCTCATCAATCAACGAAATGGGCACTTTCGCCATATGTCGGCCATACGGTTCAATCTGATCAGGATTGATACCCAATTGAGCTGCTATCTCACTTATCGGTTTCAACTGGCATTCACGTGCAATCTGGATGTCTGTTTTCATATCATTGCGCTTTATTTGATAACGATCTTTTTGCCATTCTGTATATAGATGCCCTCTGCGGCAGGTGTCGTCTTGATGGTGACATTGTCAAATACAGGATTGACGATTTCTGACGATGTCGTCGTCTCACACTCCAAGAAATAGGGTTTTCCTGGTTCTATAATATGGGCACTCTTGAAGTTAAGGGTAACAAGACCACTTTCCACATCATAACCTGTCACATTACCATATTCCGCTTTATCCACCACATCCAGTTCATAGAGGACAGCACCGCTGACAATCACAAAACCATTCCGGTCTTTTGCATGTACAGCATAAAGATAAGGCTGTCCCACACCATTCACAGCATCAAGTACCACTTCCGCCTTCATTTCTGAGACCGGCAGTGCTCTACGGGTTGGACTCTTCTCAGCCAACCACTGAGCAGCAATCTGCTGGGCCTTTTGCTTCGTAACAGGCTCAGCACTCAGTGCCATGCAATACAAGCACATTACCACTAAAAAAAGTAGAATTTTCTTCATATCATTATATGCTTTGTTAGTTTGCTTTATATTCAGTTAGTCAACTTCTTCAATAAACTTATACTGTTTGTTGAAACGCAGATCCATATCGTCAGAGAGTTCAATTTTGTAGCCATAGTCTTTCCAACTATACTTCGTCACCACATTGCCTGGATAGTTCTCATGGATAAACTGCATGATGGGGGCAGGTATCATCTCTACAGGCACTCCACTCTTTTTACGAGCTACGCGACGCCAATTGCCTTGCATGTCGAATTCAACCTTTGTTCCATCATTAAGCCACACCTCGTATTCAAGCACGTTTTCCTCAACAGCGATCTCGGTCAGCACAATGCTGCTCTTGGGGAAATACTTGTCAAGGAAGGTCTGAGCCTTCTGTGGAATGTCCCTATGAGCACAGGCTATCACTACCAAGAGCGTCAAGCTAATCAGTATATATTTTATCGCTTTCATAACTTTCAACTCTCAACTTTCAACATTCAACTCTCTTGCGATTCTATCCGCATTCATGCTACGGGCACTGGCATCAAAGATTTCCTTGTAATGCCCGCCTTGGCGATAGACATCCGATGGTATTCCGCTCTCCACTACCCTGCCCTGTTCCAACAGGTACAGATAGTCTGCATCGACAATCTGTCCGATGTTGTGCGAGATGATAATCACCGTACGTCCCTGCTTGATGGCATCCAGACTGGCCTTGATCTGCTCGGTGGCAATGGCATCGAGACTGGCAGTAGGTTCATCAAGGATGATGATTGTAGGATTCTTGATAAACATGCGGGCAATAGCCACACGCTGTTGCTGACCACCACTGAGACGCAGTGCACTGCTCTCGAATCCATTAGGCAATTCCATCACTTGGTCGTAGAGGAATGCTTGCTTCGCCGCCTTCACCACGTCATCATGCGTAGCACTTGGGCAGCCATATTTGATATTCTCTTCGATTGTTCCGTCAAAGATATGATTTTTCTGCATCACCAGTCCGATGTGTTCACGAAGCCAATGGGTATCCCACTCGCTCAATGGTTTTCCATCGAGCATGATGTCACCGCTGTCGGTCTGATAGAATTTATCCAGCAGATTGACCACCGTACTCTTTCCTGCACCGCTCAGTCCCACCAGTGCTGTTATCTTACCCGGTTCGATGCGCATCGATACGTCGTGCAGCGCCTTGACACCATTGGGATAGGTGAAATCTACATGTTGCAATTCGAAGTCGCCTTTCACCTTTTCCGGATGATAGTTGCCCGAAGCCTCCACGTCCTCTTCACCTTCCAACAGTTCGAAGAGTCCTTCAGAATAGATCAGCGCATCATTCAGGTCGTCATAGATACGGTGCAGTTGGCGAATTGGAGCTGTCACATTCGAGAAGAGCATCACGTGATACATAATCTTACCGATGGTCATACCCGGATAGTCGGCCAGTACGAGGTAGGCAGTTAGGATAATGACAAGAACCGTACCTACCTGTTCCAAAAAACCTTTCAGCCCGGTATAGAAATAGCTCTGCTTGCGCGTACTCAACTGCAGGTCTGTCACGTAGTTCTGCACGTTAGCCTGCCGCTGAACCTCTATCTCTTCGCGGTTAAACGATTTGATAACAGCAATACTCTCTATCGTGTTCAGTATATTCTGGCTGACAGCCTGCTGGCCATTGAAAATAGCCATGCGTCCAGCTCTCATGCGCTCTGCCTGAATATAGGTAACATAGAAATAAACAGGCACAATACACAAAGCAACCAGACCAACATAGAAATTGGCAGCAAACATCAGTATCAGGGCCAATATCGCACTGGTAGCCAAAGGCAGAATGTCGATAAAGAACAGGTTGACGGAACGGCTCAGACTGGTCACACCCTTGTCTATACGTGACTGCAGACGACCTGCCTCGTTACCTGATGATGTAAAAAAAGCCATGCGGAAAGTCAGGATATGCCTAATCACCTGCAACGACAAGTCACGATTGACCAGAATGCGCATCCGTTCTCCATAATAGCGACGGAAGAAGTTGACAACGGCAGCCAGCACTTCCTTTCCCAACAATATGATACTGATAATCACCAGCAGCTCCACAGCATTGCTCCAGAGCAATGCAGGCTGTTGATCCAGAATATTAATGGCATCCACAGAACGGTCTAGTACTACCGCATTTACCTGTGCCAACAGCGAACTCATCAGTGTCAGGAAAAGGGTTATACCTACCAACCAACGATATGGTTGAACATATCGGATGATACGGTTTAGCAACTTGCCTATACCCATTTGTCCCTTCATATCCTAGAAAATACTACTATCAATGTGCAAATATAATATATTATTGTTTAATACACAAGTATTTACAAATAATTCACTTCAAAATGCCTGAAAAAGCAATGCGTTCCCGTTCCCTGGCCTGAACGTTGATGGTAGCATTCCCGTTCTCATACACCTCGATGGAGTAAAGATACGTATCTTCTTCATTCACAACTCGGAAATCTATCCTTCGCTGATCCTTCTGCCAATGTCCATCCACATATTCCTCAATAGGAGCATCAAAGTTCAAGCCCTTTCCTCCTCCGTAAGGTACATTATAAGCCCTGCCGATATACGGCAGATACGAGTACAGCGTATCGTTTCTCACCCTGATAGACCAATCACTGGTCACGTTCTTGGCCGGTCCCCGCAACGGATACACCATCTGGATTTCGATTTCATACGACCGCTCATCCAGCGCTGCATTCACCTTTCGGGCCTGTTCTTCCTTCTCTGCTGGAGTCAGCGTACTACAAGCTACGACAGCCATCGTCAACAATAGTACCAATCCTTTTTTCATCATCAGCCAAAATAATATTCAAATCTCTAGTTTACAGTATTTTGTGGGCAAAGATACAAAAAATAAAATGAAACGCAAGACTTTTACAGAAAAAGAGAGCAAAAAAGCAGGCGCAAAGATTGTTAAATTTCGTCATTAAATGACGCTTATCTGCGCGAAAGCGGATACAACAAAACTTACATGCGAATGTATGACCATGTAAAACCTTTTATAAAGCTGCAGTTGAAATACAGTATCCTGTCAGGAGAAAAGAAGCGTTAATCCTATTTCTGTCAGATTGTCACAGAAAAGCGACAATCTGGCAGGGCAAAATGTGTTGGCACGTAAATTGTGAAATGAATACTGAAGGCGGGAGGCAAAGAGCCAAAAGCCATAGGAAAAATAATACGTTAAACATTTAAATAATAGGAGGTATGATTATGTTACCAGTATTCAAAAACAGTTGGTTTCCAACAGTATTCGATGAGTTTATGAATAATAACGACATGATGTCATGTGCTACAACCACTGCACCAGCCGTAAATGTCAAGGAGAGCGTTGATGATTACACCATGGAGGTAGCTGCTCCTGGAATCAAGAAGGAATACTGCCGAGTACACATCAATGATGACGGCAATCTGAGCATTGCCATCGAGAACAAGATGGAGCATAAGGAGGAGGATAAAAAGCAGCACTTCCTGCGCCGCGAGTTTAGCTACACGAACTATCAGCAGAACTACTCACTGCCTGACGATGTTGACCGTGAGCACATCTCTGCCAAGGTTGAAAATGGTATCCTGACAGTGGTACTGCCGAAGATGAAGAAGGAGGAAACGAAGGTTTCACGTATGATTGAGATTGCATAATAGATAGTGTTCAAAAACAACGAAAGGGATGCGCTAAACATCCCTTTCGTTGTTTTTTATTTTAATTATCAGGATCACCGAGGTAGTGATATTCCTTGATATTAGGATTCTCACCTACATACTCGTCTTGCGGCATGGGCTCGATGAGCCGTTCTTTATTGTAATTTTTAATGGTGCTCACAAAGAGGATGATGTCGCTATACTTGATGGTGGGGATGACAAGATTGAAGATGCCGACACCCACGCGAATCCCCTCGGCACTGAGATTATTGCGCAGACGGGCTGTGGAATAGAAACTATGGCGATAGATTTCCAATTTGTTGTATTTATGGAAAGCCTCCATGACTTCCTTATCGTCGACGGTGGCAGTATCAATCTCAGTAAAAATACGCCCGAAGTTGGCCACTGCCTCGTCGATGCCATCACCCTTGATGCTGTCGTTGTCCTGGATGCACTCACGGATGTTGTCCATCATCTCACGCTCCATCTTCTCATCGGAAGGAACGGTGATAACGGCTATCACGAAGAGAATAAGCAGGAAAACGGCCAATATGACAATTTTGCCCAGACAACTGTGATAGAACTCCTGGGGAAGCGACTGTTTGGTACGATATGAGTTTCTTGAGTCTTGTTCCATGATGCAAAAGGTTTTTGGATTGTTGTTTGTTTAAAATAATTAAGTATTACTGTGTATCAGGTTCATAAACTCCTGACGGGTCTTGGCCTGATTGAAAGCTCCGCTGAAATCGCTGGTGGTGGTAATGGAGTTTTGCTTTTCCACACCACGCATTTGCATACACATGTGACGCGCCTCGATGACTACCATGACACCCAGCGGATGGAGGGTCTGTTCGATACACTCCTTGATCTGAAGGGTCATGCGCTCTTGCACTTGCAGGCGATGAGCATAGATATCAACTACACGGGCTATCTTCGAAAGGCCTGTAATATAGCCATTAGGAATATAGGCTACATGAGCCTTGCCATAAAATGGCAACATGTGGTGTTCGCAGAGTGAGAAGAAGTCGATGTCCTTGACGATAACCATCTGGCTATAGTCCTCTTTGAAGAGGGCACTATTGAGCACCTCATGGGCATCCTGCGTGTAGCCCTGGGTCAGAAACTGCATGGCCTTGGCCACGCGCATCGGGGTCTTCTGAAGTCCTTCGCGCGCAGGGTCTTCGCCCAACAGTCCTAATACATTCTTGTAATGTACGGCCAACTCCTCGAGTCCTTCTCTGTATTCGGGTTCTGTACTCATAGTTAGTATGCTACGTTGATTTTACCTTTGACGACAGTGGCTTGCTTGTATCCCATATTCTGCAGACGCACCATCATCTGATGAGCCTCCTCGTAGGTACGGAAATTACCAACACGACATATCCAACGGGGAGAATAGAAATGGACGTAAACGGAAATATTGGGGAACTCAGCCTTGATTTTGTTGCGTATGTGCTCTGCCGTCTGACGGTCTTTACGCGAATTGCCACCAGCAAAAGCCTGGACGCGATAGCCTGTCACTTTGCGTGTAACAGTTGTAACGGGCTGTTCAGTTTCTGTCGTCGGCTCTTTTTCATTAGCTCTTGGCTGCTGGGGGGTGGCGAGTGGCGGTTGACTGTTGACCTTAGGCGGTTGACTGCTAGTTTGTACACCTGTTGCCGTAGGATCGTTCACGAGGTCATCGATTTCCTGACTCTGACGAATAATAACTGAGCCCTTGCCTTCCTGCTTTTTCTGTACGCGTTCGGTAAAAGTCTGTGCATTGGCATGCATAGACATGCCAACACACAGGATAAGTAGGGAGATCAGTCTGCTCATTATTTCCATGCGTCGATAATACCCTTGAAGTCAGCACACTTCAATGAAGCGCCACCAATCAGGCCACCATCGATGTCAGGCTTAGCAAACAGCTCAGGAGCATTGCTGGCCTTGCAGCTGCCGCCATAGAGAATACTGGTATCATCGGCAACAGCCTGTCCATACTTCTCGGCAATGATAGAACGGATGTAGGCGTGGATTTCTTCTGCCTGATCAGCAGTAGCGGTCTTACCTGTACCGATAGCCCAGATGGGTTCATAAGCAATTACAATCTTACGGAAGTCCTCCTCAGAAAGATTGAATACGCTACCTTCGAGTTCTGCTTTTACCACCTCATTCTGCTTGTTTGCCTCGCGCTCTTCGAGTGTCTCACCAATACAGAAGATAACTTTCAAGCCATTTTTCAGGGCAAGCAGCACCTTCTCCTTCAGAATTTCGGGAGTCTCCTTATAGTACTCTCGACGCTCTGAGTGACCCAGAATGACATACTGCGCACCAGTTGACTTCACCATTTCAGCAGAAACCTCACCAGTGAAGGCACCCTTCTCCTTGTCGGCACAGTTTTCAGCACCCAGTCCAATCACGTCCTGATTGATGACCTGGGCTACAGAGGCCAGATGGATGAATGGGGTGCAGATAACTACACCACAGTTGGGTTTGTCGGCAGCCAGTGCCTCGTTCAATTCTTTTGCCAAAGCAACACCTTCTTGCAGGTTCAGGTTCATCTTCCAGTTACCTGCTACAATTTTCTTTCTCATGTCTTTACGTTTTAAAATTTGATATAATTTGTTTGACTTTTCTTTCTTCTTAATCCACTTGGTCCAAGCCCAGAAACGATCCGCCAGTGTGAGCAGGACAAGGGGCAGGACGTACCATAGGATGATGGTCATAATCTTCTTGGGAACGGAGTCTTCTGGCATCTGCCCCACCTCCGACTGCTCCAAGGGCTTCGTGAGTATTGTCTCATCTGGCAAGCCGTTATTGCTCCATTTGCGAATGATTTTACCATCATGAAGCAACAGCAGCCCCGGGTTGCTACGTATCATGGTCTTCAGTACGATATCGTCGGTCTGACAGAACTCATATTCTGCTCCTGTCCCACTAAGCCAACGGTTTACAGCCCGTTCATTGCTGGCCGTCAATCCAAACCAGGGATAACCATGTTCCTGAGCATATTCGAACAACTCGTTAATCTTGTCGAACTGACTCTCGTCAGCTTGTTCAAGATGAGGTGATACCAATAGGAAAGTATATCCCTTGAGTTGGAGCAGCGAATCCGTTATATCATCTCCCCCCGGACGCTCGATAAAGAAATCGACATAAGGCGACTCTTCACCTTCCATCATCTTTTGCCAACCTGCGCGTAAATCGGTCCCAATATGATAAGGACGGAAATCGAAATAGGGCAGGTCGTAGATAGCGAATCCTGACACTATGAAGATGAACAGGGCCGTGAAATTCATCACAATCCACTGGTTAGACCTGGACACGAAACGAAGCATGTCGAAAGGTTGCCATACACAAAGGATAGTGCACCCCAAGAGTACAACATTCTTCCAGAAGGTCTGCCAGTTTGTGAGCACAACAGCATCACCAAAACAACCGCAATCACTGATGGGGTTGGAGATGGCCAGCCACAGTGTCATCGGGGTCAGAATCAGAAGCCATAGCAACATACAGCGTGTCACCACACGCCTGCGAATGGCAAACAACAGACATACGCCGAGCCAAAACTCTGCTGCCGACAGGAGTACAGACGCAAACAGGGTCATAAAGTCAGGAACATACTCCCCCAGATGCAGTACCGCCAAATAGTCGGCTATCTTATATTGTGTGCCCACTGGGTCGACTGCCTTGACAAATCCCGATAGGATGAATGTCACAGCGACGATCAGACGGGCTATATTTACAAATACCCTTCTCACAACACCCTCTACTCTCCGAGCTTGATAGCTCCGAAGACAGCATAGTTGATAATATCCATATAATTAGCGTCGATACCCTCACTCACCAAGGTGTCACCATCGAGATTCTCGATCTCCTTGATACGTTCTATCTTGGTGAGGATGAAGTCCGTATAACTGCTGACCCGCATGCCACGCCAGGCTTCGTCATAGTCGTGATTCTTACGTTTCATCAACTCCAGCGCCTCTACCGCATAGCGGTCGTAGAGCGCCATCGCCTCTTTGGGTTGCATATCCACAGTGTCGGAGAAGCCATGTGCCAGTTGGATGAGTCCTACTATACCATAATTAATAAGGGCAATGAACTCTGGGCGGATACCCTCTCCGACCAGCGACTCCTTCTTGATTTCCAAAGAGCGGATACGCTTTGCCTTGATAAACAACTGGTCAGTGAGTGACTGCGGACGTAGGATACGCCAAGAAGCCCCGTAGTCATGGAGTTTCTTCTCGAACAGGCTGCGGCATTCCTGCATCACCTGCTCGAACTGTAAATTGGTTTTCTCGTTTCCTACTGTCATGATGGCTTAGAAATTAATAGCGAAGGAAGCACCCAACACGAAGGAGTGCATATTCTTCTTGATGCTCTGGGATGCGGAAGTATTATCCTTGAATTCTTTGTGTTGTTGAGGAGACAATGCCGCATAATCCTCAGGGTATAATCCCTCATACATACCTCCAAAGTCGTAATCCATGGTATAAGTCTTGCGGGTGTAGTCGTAGTCCAAGAAGACCTTCCATGAAAAGTTCTGCTTGTAGGCATAGGTGAGTGAGATACCAGTACCAAACTTCGTACTGTTTTTACCAGTTACGGTAAAGTAGTCCCATGAATGTTCGAATGCGTCGCCCGTAGGTTTATCCCAAGTGTCAGAACTCTTGTAATAGTGCTGTCCTTCAACTTTAGCATCCAATGCCAGTTCCTGCATAATACTACGACCAATAAGCAGTTTGCTGCCTAAAGCAAATCGGTTGGACAATGGTAAATTGAAATAAACACCAAGGTCACCAGCAAATTCTGTCAAATGGTCACTCTCAATGATGAAGTCGATGTTATCTATATTTTTTTCCAAAACAGCCTGCTCGTCTTCGTCTAAACTATTATAGAAATAGTCTAAGTCCTCCCATCCGAACTCCACAATTTTATCCCATCCATTGATAGGTGTGCTCTTCACGCGAAGGCGACCACCGACACCGATGTAAGGGTTGAAGAAATAGGCTCCTTCAGCACTTACAGCAGTAGAAGCACGGAACTTCATGTGCAAATCGTCAGACCATCCGTATTTTGCCATCTCAAAGTCGAAGTCGCGAGTACCGAAACCGATACCCATTGATATGCTGAAGAACGAGGGATGCTCAATGACACTAGCCATGCCCGGGATGTCATTACGGAGCAGGCCTTTGCCTTTGAACAGCAGGTCGCAAATAGCATAACCGAGCTCACCCGACAAGATACCGAGACCGGCACCTGACAGTACATCGGAAATCCAGTGACGGTTGTTAAGTACACGCATAACACCTGTTGCCGTTGCTACACCATAACCAGCTACAGAAAACCACGGTGAACGGGTCAGACCATATTCTTTGTGCAGCAGGGTAGCACCGACGAAAGCGGTGGCTGTATGTCCAGAGGGCCATGAGTTAGCCGTACTTCCATCTGGGCGCATTTCCTTTGCTGTGTGCTTGATAGTATTAACAAAGAGTGCCATGATACCATAACCCATTCCTGCACTTGCCAGCAAACGGGGCCAGTCGCTACGACCCTCATAGCCACCAAGCTTCAGACCGACAACGGCAGCAGGTCCAAAAAACTGGGTATAATCGTCAATACCTGTCTTAAACTTGGTCACCAACGAATGTTTGGTTTGTTGTTTGAAAGCATTCTTCTCACTTTTAGCAATAATACCGGCAATGAAAAGGGGTACACCGACGAACGTCATGTCGTCCATAAACTTATATGCTTTCGTATTGGGATTGGTTCTTGACTTGAAGAAAGCAAAGTCCATCTTGGGCTCTGGAGTCTTCATCATCATTGAGTTAAGATCATAGTTTTCAGTAGCAACAGGGGCTAACTCAGCCTTCATTTCAGGGACATCCAACTTGAGTGGCTCCATGTCTTTGTAGCTGTTAGCGTTAGCAGAGGCTGCAAGTGAAATGCATACCAAAACTGCTGTAAGTAAATGTTTCACCATATGTTCATGCATTTAATAAATATAATTTGTGTGCAAAGTTACAAATATTTTTTGTACTTTTGCATCCGAAAAGAAAAAAAAGTCATGAAATTGTATTCTGATGCTGCTTTAGCCAAGATTTTAGACAAGGAAATCTTTCACAAAATCAGTGCTGTAGCCGACCGTTTAGGTGTGGAGTGCTATGTAGTGGGAGGTTATGTGCGTGATATTTTCTTGGAACGTCCTTCCGACGATATTGACGTCGTAGTGGTGGGAAGCGGCATTGAAGTGGCTTCAGCACTCAAAAAAGACTTAGGACGAAAAGCTCATCTGAATGTATTTCGCAATTTCGGAACAGCACAAGTAAAATTTTATGACACTGAAGTGGAATTCGTTGGAGCTAGAAAAGAAAGCTATAGCCATGATTCGCGAAAGCCGATTGTAGAAAATGGCACATTGGAGGACGACCAGAACAGACGTGACTTTACCATCAATGCGATGGCTATCTGCCTGAACAAAGACCGCTTCGGAGAACTGGTAGATCCGTTCAACGGAATTGCCGATATGGAAGATGGAATTATCGCGACACCTCTCGACCCAGAAATCACCTTTTCGGATGACCCTCTGCGCATGATGCGGTGCATCCGTTTTGCCACCCAACTGAATTTCCAAATAGAAGACGAGACCTTCGAAGCCTTGGAACTCATGGCACAGCGTATTAAGATTGTGAGTGGGGAGCGCATAGCAGTAGAACTCAATAAAATCATGATGGCATCCCACCCCAGCATCGGTTTTGAATACTTACAGCGCTGTGGACTGTTGCAAATCATCCTGCCAGAACTGTCGGCCCTCGATATTGTGGAAAAACGTGAAGGCAAAGCGCATAAGAACAATTTTCACCACACACTGGAAGTGTTGGAGAATGTTTGCCAGCATGACGCATCGCTTTGGTTACGATGGAGCGCCCTGTTGCACGACATCGGAAAAATCAAGACCAAGCGCTGGGAACCCAAAGTGGGATGGACGTTTCACAACCACAACTATATAGGAGGAAAAATGGTACCCGACATCTTCCGCAGGTTGAAACTACCCATGGGAGCCGAGATGCGCTATGTGCAGAAACTGGTAGAACTGCACATGCGTCCTATAGCCATTGCAGATGAGGAGGTGACGGATTCTGCCGTGCGCCGACTACTGAATGATGCTGGTGACGATATCGATGATCTGATGACACTTTGCGAAGCAGATATCACTTCTAAGAATGAGGTGCGTAAACAAATGTTCCTTGAGAATTTCCGTATGGTGCGCGAGAAATTGACCGACCTAAAAGAGAAAGACTACAAGCGACTGCTGCAGCCTGTGATAGACGGCAATGAAATCATGGAACTGTTTCATCTGCCTCCTTCACGAGAAGTGGGTATACTGAAACAATACTTGAAAGACGCCGTTCTCGACAATCGCGTAGAAAATAAGCGCGAACCGCTGATGAAGCTATTGTTGGAGAAAGCCCAGTCAATGAAGCTCTGTCAAGAGCACTCAGAGAAATAGTACTCCCTGAGCGGCTTGACAATAGGCTCACCCTTCAAAATCACTGGAGCTTGCAACTTAATATCAACTGAAGAACTTCCTACTTTTATCATATACTGACCAGGACGGATGTTCCATTGGCGCTGTCCGTCATGGCTATAGAAGCCAAACTGTTCCGTCTGTAGCTTTACTTGAACGGTTTTGCTCTCTCCTGCCTTCAAAGATACACGGGTAAAGCCCTGCAACTGAATAGGACGAATGGGTTGTTCGGCTGTGGTGGGAGACAGGTAAATCTGCACGATTTCATCGGCAGCAATTTTGCCTGTATTCGTCACCTCAAAACTCAGGCTGACATACCGGCTGTCAGTAGCAACTTCTTTGTCGGCTTTCAGATTACTATACTCAAACGTGGTATAACTCAGGCCATAACCGAAAGGCCACTGCACACGAGCATCCTGCTTTGCAGCATAGTTATAGCAGACAGGTTCGTTGATCTCAGTATTAGGATAGCTCACTGACAATTTGGCTGAAGGCGACACCTTACCAAAAAGGATGTCGGCAACGGCATGACCACCTTCCTCACCTGGATACCAGGCTTGAATCACAGCAGCACAACGTTCGGCAAGTCCTGATACAATCTGTGCCCTGCCTCCAAAGATAACCAGCACAACGGGTTTACCCGTCTGTATCAATTCTTCCACAAACTGTTCCTGTTTTCCTGGCAGGCGGAATCCCTTGCGGTCACGATTCTCACCACAGAGCATCACATTTTCTCCAACTGCAGCCACAATCACATCACACTGGCGAGCCATCTGCATAGCTTCCTGCTTGTCGGCCTTTTCACCTGCATCCACCTTACGATGGAGCAATTCGTATTCCCAAGCACGCTCGTCCCCACCTTCACCATATTTGGTCTCTACTTCTTCCGTCCAATCACACCCACGAGAATAAAGGATGTCAAAACCTGCGGGCTTATGACTGGTCATACCCTCCAGAAGTTTCACGATATGAGGACTATCGGCCACATCTTCTACACGTTTCCAAAAATAGGACATTGCCGGATAGGTATAGTCGCCACACATAGCCCAAATAGAGTTGGCATTAGGACCCGTCAGAAGTATTTTAGGAGTGGAGGTACTCAATGGCAGAATACCATTATTCTCCAAGAGCACAATCGACTGAATGGCAATATCATAGGCTGTCTGGCGCTCCTCTGGAGTATCGAGTTTGATTGGTTCTGAGCTATAGAGATATGGATTCTCGTCGAAGAGCCCAGCATGAAACTTATGACGCAGCACGTCTTTCACAGCACGTTCGAAAGCCTCAGGTTTTACGAGTCCCTTATCCAATCCATCCTGCAGATTCTGATAGTCAGCCCCTGTAGGGAAGTCAACATCATTGCCACCATTGATAGCAGCGGCTGCTTTCTCGACAGAAGACTTGAATTCGGGAATCTGGTTAATGGCCGTGTAATCACTCACGACCATACCATCGAATCCCAAATAATCACGAAGGATGTCTATCAGTATTTCTTTGTTCTCGACACAATTCGTACCATGGACAGCATGATAACCTGGCATCACCACCCTACTGCCTGCTGTGCGAATCATGGCTTCATGGGGTAACAGGATTTCTTCCATCATCTCCTTCTCGTCGGCATCGCCTCCGCCACCATAACCCAGATAGTGCTTAGTACAGGCACCGACACCTTTTTTCAAGTCGCCTTGCTGTAATCCTTTCACGAAGGCTGTTCCCATCACAGCAGAGAGATAACCATCTTCGCCATACGATTCTTCCACACGATTAAAAGTGGGTGTACGACAAACATCCACCATGGGGGATAGCGCCAGAACACCCCCCATTTTACGCATGGCCGTGCTGGTTTGAACTGTTTTCAACTCTGCCAATTGCGGATTGAACGAACATGCCTGTCCTATCTGCTGGGGATAGATGGTTGCTCCTAAAGTATTGACGCCCGTCAACACCTCTTCATGGAAAAGGGCAGGTATCCCATTCGGTGTATGATGTATCAGCCAGTCTTGCACTGCAGCGACTCGATCGCGAAGGACATTAGGATCGGTAGGCTTCTGCATAGCAAACTGGGAGAAATGACCTATCCCATAAGGAATCAGTTGGCGACATTTTACAGTGTCTAGTTTCCCCTGTTTGTCGAAGAGCTCGTCCATGTACATGCTCCTTAGCTGTGCAATACGCTCTTCTTGCGACATCTTGTCGTAGAGTTCATTTACTTTTTGTTCCATATCAACACTTGAATTACAGCCTGTCAACAAAAAGGTCAGGCATAACATGAATAATTGACTAAAGATAGTCAGAAGTTGTTTAATCATAAAACATATCGGTTTTGCCTGCAAAAATACATATTTTACTTGTGGTACACAAACTTTTCCAAAGGTTTTTCAACTTTCATTTCTAACAATGTTTCGAAAAATACAGTTAAAAAGACAAAATAAACAACCTAGAAGTAAAATCAGACGTCGAAAGTTGAAAAATAATGTTTAATTTTGCAGCGGAAAAGAAAAGGCACGTATGGAGAATTTTAATATTACACATGCAATTGAGGACGAAGTACTGTTTGTAAACAGTCTGCGCAACGCCAAAGATCTGCCAACGTTACGCTCTTCCTACAACACCATTGTACACTGCCGAGGTGGACGTATCTTGGTAGAAGTCGGTGGTAAACAGCAAGTAAAAGTTACCCCTGGGCAACTATTATTGATTCCCGCAGGAAAACTCGTTGAGCCCATGTTGGTAAGTACAGACGTAGAAGCCAGTGCCTTGCTGATTTCCGACCGCATGTTGAAATCGGTTTTGGGCAACCAGATTAATATCTGGAATAAGGCCATGTACATGAAAGAAATCTACGTGATTGAAGGAAACAGTTGGTTGGCAGGTATTCAAGAATACACGCGCACTATTTTCAGTCATGAGAAGGTTCCCATGCTTTCGCGCGAGATTATCGTTTCGTTCATGCGAACTTTACTACTTATGATTTGCGAGGAATTATTAACGCATGACGATATGATGTTGACGACTGATCCGTCTACCATTCACGACAAGGAGATTTTCAATCAGTTTCTGCAATTGCTCTCGAATCAGGAGCAGAAAAGACAAAAGGTGGCATATTATGCCAACCAGCTGAATATCTCGCCCAAATACCTCTCATCGATTACCAAGAGAGTAAGCGGCAAGAATCCTATGAGATGGATTACCGAAAGCACCATGCAGGATTGTTATTCACTTTTGACAGAAACAGACATGAGCATCAAGGAAATTTCCCACAAACTGGGATTTCCCAATTCTTCGTTCTTCAGTCAATATTTCCGTGAACAGGCTAGTGTTACCCCCATGGAGTATCGTTCAGACCATAAAAGAGCTGTAAGATGAATGAGATTCTGATAAAAAAAGTTGACGGAAAACAATTGATGAATGATTTCATTCACGTACCAAGGACTATCTACCAGAATTGTTCACAGTATGTGCCTGACTTGGATTCTGACGTTCGTAAATTATTCGACATCCGTGAAACCCCGGGACTGGAATTTTCCGACATTCAACCTTTTGTGGCTTATCGTAACCACATTCCCGTAGGCCGTATCGTGGGCATTGTTAATCGCAAGGCCAATAAAAGATGGGGCACGCACAATGTGCGTTTTTCGATGATCGAGTTCATAGACGACTTGGAGGTTTCGAAAGCGCTACTCCATACTGTTGAGGAATGGGGAAAGGAAAGAGGTATGGATACCCTGCAAGGTCCATTGGGCATTACAGATTTCGATAAAGAAGGTATGCTTGTTGAGGATTTTGACATGTTGGGCTCCATGAATACAATATACAATCCCGACTACTACCCTCGCCACATGGAGGCACTAGGGTTCGAAAAGGAAGTTGACTGGCTACAGGTACATATCGACATTCCACAGGAAACGCCAGCTCGCTATGCCCGCGTAGCACAATATGCCCGAGAACAAATAGGACTGCGCGTTATTAAGCTGACAGACAAACAAATCTTCAACGAAGGATATGGACTGCGTGTCTTCGAATTATTGAATGAGGCCTATAAGCCCATCTTCGGTTTTTCAGCTTTGACACCTCGCCAGATTGAAAGATACATTCATAAGTACTTAAAAATGGTTGATAAACAACTGATTCCTGTCGTACTCAATGACAAGGATGAAGTAGTAGGAGTGGCCATCTCTATGGGCAGTTTATCAAAATCCATGCAAAAAGCTCATGGACAATTACTGCCACTCGGCTGGTATCATCTGTTGAAAGCACTGAAATGGCATCATGAAGACAATGCAGAAATGCTATTGATTGCTGTGCGGCCTGACTATCAGGGACTGGGTGTGAACGCCATGTTCTTCGATGATTTGATACCTATATTTAATAAATGTGGATTCAAATGGGCTGAAACAGGTCCGCAGTTGGAAGATAATGTGCGTGAATTATCACAATGGAAGCCTTTACATCCACAATTCGTCAAACGTAGAAGATGTTATAAAAAGATTATATAAAAAATATGGAAAGAAGAGTAGTAATCACAGGAATGGGTATTTGGTCGTGCTTGGGTACGACCCTTGATGAAGTACGCCAAAGCCTGTATGAAGGAAAGAGTGGTATTATTTTCAGTCAGGAGCGTGTGGACGCAGGTTTCCGTTCCCCTTTCTGTGCGAATGTACCAAAAGCCGATTTGAAGCCGTTTGTAAATCGTAATTTCCGGCAATTTATGCCCGAAGAGGCACAGTATGCCTATATGGCTACTCGCGATGCCCTGGCAGCAGCACGCCTGGAACAAGACTATATCGACCAGCATGAGGTGGGTATTATCTATGGTAACGACTCAGTGGCCGAAGCAACAATGCATGCACTGGATAAATTCCGCGAATTCGGTTCAACTGCTGCATGTGGCAGTGGTGCCATTTTCCAGTCAATGAACTCGACAGTTACCATGAACTTGGCATGTCTGTTCCACCTGAAAGGTATCAACCTGACGGCCTCTGCAGCCTGTGCATCTGGTTCGCAGTCAATCGGACTAGGGTATCTGCTCATTAAGAACGGCTTGCAGGATTGCGTCGTTTGCGGTGGTGCTCAAGAGGCTAACATGTATGGCGTGGCATCTTTCGACGGTATCCAATCTTTTGCCCTGCGTGACGACAATGATGCCTCTAAGGCCAGTCGTCCGTTCGACAAAGATCGTAACGGACTGGTACCTGGCGGTGGTGCTGCAACCCTAATTATTGAGGATTATGAGAGTGCAGTTCGTCGTGGTGCTCCTATTCTTGCAGAAATCATCGGATGGGGATTCTCCGGTAATGGTGACCATATCTCAACACCGAACGTTGCCGGTCCAGCCCGTTCGTTGGAACTTTGTTTCAAAGACAGCGGTATCGGTGTGAAAGAAATTGGCTACGTGAATGCCCATGCCACTTCTACCAAGATTGGTGACAGCCGTGAAGCTCAAGCTATTGCTCAGATTTTCGGCGACTATCATGTACCTGTCACCTCTACCAAGAGCCAGACTGGCCATGAAATGTGGATGGCTGGTGCATCTGAAATTATCTACACCATACTGATGATGAAGAACAACTTTATTGCAGGTAATATCAATTTCGAGAGTCCTGACGAGGATACTGCTTGTGTTAACGTTATCCCCGAAACAATAGAAGCACATTTTGACACTTTCCTCTCGAATTCATTCGGATTTGGAGGCACAAACTCGACATTGATAGTGAAAAATCTGTAGTCGAAACATCAAAAAACAATATATCGAAAATTCTTTAATTAAAAAAATTATGACAAGACAAGAAATCATTGAGCAGGTTAACGGACTGCTCTCAGAAGAGTTTGAAGTAGAACAGAGTGAATTCACCCCAGATGCTAATCTGAAGGATACCCTCCAGTTAGACAGCATCAATCTGGTTGACCTGATTGCACTTGTACAGGTGACTTACAAAATCACCATTCCTGTAAATGAGTTGCACCAGATACAGACATTCAACAATCTCTACGATTACATTGAGCAGCATTTGCCAGCATGATCATTAAAGGCGACGACATCAAGAAACTCATTCCGCAACGCGACCCTTTTATGATGGTCGATGAGTTTGAACGACAGGACGAAACTTCTGCCACCTCTGCACTCACCATCGCACGAGGGAATTATTTCCTGTTGCCTGACGGAATGATTTCTCCGACTGGGTTGATAGAACATATCGCCCAGTCATGTTCGGCCCTTGCAGCCAGTAACAAGGCGGAAGACAGCAATGCCCCAATAGGTATGATAGTAGAGGTAAAGAACTTTTGTTGTCATCGTCGTCCACTGTTAAATGAACGTATCCAAACAAAGGTGACGTTTGGTTTTTCTTTTGGTAATATGACGCTGGCTCACGGTGTCTCTCTAGTAGGAGAGGAAACCGTGGCCGAGGTTGATTTGAAAATATTCATGCAATGACGAACTTTTTCATCAGGTTATATCAGTATTTCCATAGTCATCAAACTACATGCTGGCTTTCGATGACAGCATTCTTCATCATCTTCGGTTGGTTTGCAACACGCATCCATTTGGAAGAGGATATCAATAAGTTGATGCCATCATCTAAAAACGAAGACGGCAGCATCAAATTGGCTTTTGCCGATTTGAAAATCAAGGATAAGGTTTTCTTGACTTTCGAGGGGGGAAATACAGAACGTCTAACAGAGGTTTGCGATGTTTTCGTAGACTCGCTACAGCGTGACTCTACCCTGATAGAGGATATTTTCTATCAGATACCAGAAGACCTGATGATGGGTGGTGTAGACTATCTAATGGCACATCTGCCAGCATATATTGACACAGCAGCCTACGCACGCTTTGACACGTTGCTGACCAAAGAACATTTTACGCGTCAAATGCAACAGAACTATGAGGACCTACAGGGCGAGGTGGGACAACTGTTCCCTGAACTGATACAGCTCGACCCAATGGGTATGCGAGAGATATTGGCAGAACAAATTAAACCACTATTGGAAGGTGGATCTGGCAATTATCAAACCATCAATGGCCACTTCTTCGTACCCGATTCTACGGTATGTCTGGCTTTCCTTACTCCTCATTTTTCATCTACCAATACTGGACAGGGGTCGGCTCTTTTCAAGCACATCAATCAACAGATTGAACAGTTTACGCAACAATATCCCGATGTTCGTATAAGTTATCATGGTACACCTGCCAGTGGTTACTACAACTCGACGCAGATCAAACACGACTTGACAACAACCATTACAGGGGCACTTATCCTGGTATTACTGTTCCTGCTGCTCTGTTTCCGTCAGTGGCAAACGATTCCGCTGTTGCTTCTACCTGTTGTTTTTGGTACCTTGTTTGGACTGACAATGATGTATTTCATCAAAGGTCAGTTCTCGCTATTGGCATTGGGGATTGGCGGTGTCGTGCTGGGAGTAGCTTTGAGTTATGTGCTCCATGTACTGACTCACCAGAAATATGTAGGCGACCCTGAACGGATGTTGCGCGATCAGGTGAAACCCGTTTGGCTGGGCTGTCTTACCACTATCGGTTCTTTTGCTGGACTGATTTTCATCCAAACAGACCTGCTGCAAGACTTCGGTCTCTTTGCTGCCTTTGCTATTTTAGGCACTACATTATTCTCACTGACCTATCTTCCACAGTTCTTCCATAAGGAACAAACAGTTTCTTCCGTTCGTTCTTTTGCATGGATTGACCGTATCAATACGTATCCCTTCGATTGCAAGAAACCTTTGCTGATAGCTATCACCGTCGTGATGGCCATCTGCATCGGAGCCTACTTCGTGGGAGGAACACGTTTTGATGCTGATATGCACAATCTGGGCTATGAGGCCGAATTGACGGAACACTCAGAACAACTTTTGCGCGACAAAACATATACTGGTGATAAAACCAAGTATTTCGCCAGTAAGGGTCATACGATGGAGGAGGCTATCAATACCTTCAGCATCTTGGATCAAAAACTTGACTCCCTGCAACAACTGGGACTCGTCAAGAGTTACACGCATACCAACAAGATTTTTGTTCCACTGAAGGTGCAACAGCAGCGCATTGATGCCTGGCACAACTATTGGACAGAGGATCGACTTGCCCATGTGCGGCAGTTAATTCAGTCAACTGCACCACAGGCAGGACTTACCACTGATGCCTTTGACACCTTCTTTGAGGCAGCTTCGACCAATTACGAGCCCGATTCACTCTATGCGGCAGGCATTATTCCTGCTGGCTATCAGTCTACACTTATGGAGGAATCATACGACGGAAACTTTCTCTGTTTCACCTCTGTGCGATGTGCCAATGATAGTGTGCGAAGCAGTGAGAGCGATTATATCCGCATCTGTGATGCCATTGCCCAACATCCTGAACTGTTGGTACTCGACACCTATTATTATACTACTGACACTCTGATGCGGATGAGTGAAGATTTTAATGTGCTCCAGTGGTTGTCTATGGCATTCGTTTTCATCGTACTGCTACTGAGTTTCCATTTCAATTTAAAACATACCGTACTCGGTTTCCTACCCATCCTTCTTAGCTGGATGATTGTTTTGGGGGCTATGGTTTTGTTTGATATACGATTCAACTTGATAAGTATCATCATCTCCACCTTTATCTTCGGTATAGGTGTTGATTATAGCATCTTTGTGATGGACGGCCTGACACATCAAGATTCACAGAAACTGACTTACCACAAGACTGCGATCTTCCTAAGTGCCGTTACTCTCATTACTACCGTGAGCAGCATGCTCATTGCCTCTCATCCTGCCATCCGCTCAGTGGGTTTCTCTACATTAGTAGGCCTTCTTTCTGCGGTGATTCTCTCATATGTACTCCAACCAGCTATCTATCGTTGGCTGAACCGTAAGAAATCATGAAATACGACGTCGTTGTCATAGGAAGTGGATTTGGCGGACTCGCCTGCGCTCACCTGCTCTCAAGATCAGGGCGTAAAGTTCTTGTATTGGAAGCTCACTGGCAACCAGGCGGTTGTTTACAGAGTTACCAACGCAAGGGACATATCTTCGACACGGGACTTCACTATATTGGAGGATTGCGCGAAGGAGAGGCATTGCATAATATCTTCCATCAATTAGGACTTCTTCGACTACCTTGGCATCAGTTGGATACTGACGGGGCCGACCGGATTACCATTGACGGCGAGACTTTCTGTCTAGCACAGGGGTTTGACCACTTCGTTGAGATACTGTCTTCCCAGTTCTCCAATCAGCGCGACGCTTTGAAGTGTTACGTTGATATGCTACAGGGACCAGACCCAGATCCATCTGTCAATGCATGGCAGTGGTTGAATAAGAATTTTAGCAACCCGTTGTTAATTGATGTATTGTCAGGTTCCTGCTTGAAAACTGAATTGCGCCGTGATTCATTACCTTTATTAGCATTCGCTCATAGCCAGAAAAGCTATATCCAAAGCAGTTGGCGATTGAAAGGTGATAGCAGCCTCATCGTACGTACATTAGTGGACGATATCCGACACATGGGTGGTGAAGTAATATGTCGCGCAGAAGTAAAGGAACTGATTGAAGAAGATGGAAAAATTGTTGCTGCTTTGTGCAGCAATGATGAGCGCTATGAAGGAACTCTCTTTATCAGCGATATTCATCCTACCCAGACTTTCGACTTGATAAAAGAAAGTAAGGTGGTAAAAAACATCTTCAGAACACGCCTATCCATGTTGGAGAACACCTATGGCATGTACACCTATTCTCTGGTCCTGAAGCCTCAATCCCTGCCTTATTTTAATCACAACAAGTTTGTGTATAAAGGCGGTACCGTCTGGGATGAGAATACGAACAAAGTGATGCTGAGTTGTAGGGTGCCAGAAGACGGTTCTGAATATGCAACACTCCTAGATTTATTAACACCCTGTGACACCAATCCTATGGATTTGGCAGAAACGGTGGTGCCTGGGCTTTCTGAAATGGTGAGCGAACAGTATGTCAGCACACCTCATACGTGGCAGCACTTCACGCATACACCAAATGGCTCGGCCTATGGCATCCGCAAGGATTGTCGCCAGCCCTTACTTACGATGCTATCACCTCGTACTCCCATCAGCAACCTACTACTGACAGGACAGAATGTCATGTTACACGGATTAGAGGGAGTGGCCATGACGGCCCAACAGACTACAAATATTATTTTAAATTCGAAATAACAAAAATAGAACAATGAAATACGCTTTAGTAACAGGAGGAAGCCGTGGCATAGGACGTGCTGTAGCGGTACGTTTGGCTCAAGATGGCTATCAAGTCATCATTAATTATGCAAGCAATCTGGCAGAAGCAAAAAATACGCTTGAACAAATCAATGGTCAGGGAGAAATTCTGTGCTTCGATGTGAGCGATGCACAACAGACACGTGATGCGTTAAAAGATTGGCAGCAACGCCATCCCGAAGAGTATATTGAAGTGATTGTCAATAATGCCGGCATCCGTCGCGACAATGTGATGGCGCTCATGCCAGAAGATGATTGGCATCGTGTATTGGACATCACCCTCTCAGGTTTTTTCAACGTCACCCAACCTTTGCTTCCTGCCATGCAGCTACATAAGTTCGGGCGCATCATCAACATGGCAAGTGTTAGCGGCCTGAAAGGACTACCAGGCCAGACCAACTATTCTGCTGCTAAGGGTGGCATTATTGCAGCTACCAAAGCTTTAGCACAGGAAGTGGCTCGTAAAAATGTTACTGTCAATGCTGTGGCTCCTGGCTTTATCAAGACTGATATGACCGAAGGTCTCGATGAGGCTGTTCTCAAGAAGACCATCCCTGCCAACCGTTTTGGTACCCCAGAAGAAGTGGCCGACTTAGTGGCTTTTCTGGCTTCTCCAAAGGCTGGGTATATCACTGGTAACGTAATTTCCATTAATGGAGGATTGTATACTTAAGTTGAAAATTGAAAGATAAAAGTTGATAGATATGAAAAAAATTGTTTTTTTACTTTTCTGGTTGGTAGCATGCTTTACCTACGCAGAAGCCCAGACTGTCACCAAGATTACCCATAAAAAGGCTGTTAAAACGGATGTTGTCACTACAGGTACCATGACGATTCGTAAGCCCTCGTATATATGTATATCTACAGACAATGACCGTGACCAACTGATTATGGACGGAACCCAGTTCACCATGACATTGGGTAAGAAAAAACATGTTACTGATAGCAGAAAGAATCCCCAGTTTGCTACTTTTCAAATGGTTCTTGAAGCTGTCATCAACGGGCGGGTTATCCCTACTGGTGAAGACTTGACTATCAGCAACAAAGGTAACGAGAAGATTATCACAATTACACCTGCAGGTAAGAAGCGTCGCCAGATGTTTACTTCGTTTGTGTTAGTTGTTGATGCTAAAACTTCTGCCTTCAAAACTTTGAAGATGAACGACAGAAGTGGTGGCTACATGGAATATACGTTTAAGTAGAATAAATGACCAGATTTAAACATTTTATTATAGCCATATTCTGCTTGCTGGGCATGGAACTTCATGCCCAACAAATCACTGGATATGTCACGGATGCAGAAACAGGCGACAGTATTCCTTATGCCAGTGTGGTATATAAGGGGCATCATATTTCCGTCATCTCCAACGGTGAAGGACGTTATGTCATCGAACGCCACAATGGTTGGAATATAACGTTCAGCGCGGTAGGTTATAAGACGCGTATCATCCCTGTCAATGCTAAGACGAAAAGCAAGCTGAATATTGCTCTGAAACCCGACAAGCAGGTTTTGGCAGAAGTCACTGTAAAGGCTAAACGAAGTCGCTATAGTCGAAAGAATAACCCTGCAGTAGAACTAATGAAGCGAGTGGTAGAGGCTAAGAAAAAGACCAATTTGGGAGTTAATGATTTTTATCAATACAACAAATACGAAAAAATCACGACTTCACTCAACGATCTAAAACCAGAGCAATTGGAAACTGGGCCTTTCAAGAAGCATCCTTGGCTGGTGGAGCAGGTGGAGACTAGCAGTGCTACTGGCAAACTGATTCTACCTGTGAGTGTCGATGAAACGGTTTCGCAGAAAGTGTATCGTAAAAATCCTCATGCTGAGAAAACCATCATTCAGGGACAGTCGTCTAAGGGTGTAAACAATATTTTCCAGACAGGTGATATCGTTAATACTGTCATCAAGGATGTATTCACAGATATCGATTTATATCAAGACCATATCCGACTGTTGCAATATCCTTTTATATCTCCTATTTCTAAGGAGGGTATCGGTTTTTATCGCTATTATATTGAGGACACTTTGGCTATTGAGCGCGACAGTGTGATACATTTACACTTCTTACCAAACAATCAGAACGACATGGGCTTCCGTGGCGATTTGTATATCCTTAAAGATTCTACGCTCCATGTACGTCGATGCGAGATGACTATACCTAAGCAGAGTAATGTCAACTTCGTGAGAAATGTAAAAATTCTGCAAGAGTATGAGAAACTACCCAACGGACAATGGGTGCTGACCAAAGACGATATGTCAACGGAATTGGAACTGCTAAGTTTTCTTAGGCAACTGATTGTAACACGTACTACCCGTATGAAGGACTACGCTTTCGATCCAATACCGAAGAAGCTGTTCCGCGGAATGGCTAACAAGGTGACTGAGGCTGATGCCGAGATGCGCGATGATGCCTTTTGGAATCAGTACCGACAGGTGGAACTGACCAAGAGCGAGGGTTCGATGGACAAGTTCATCCATCGTATTGAGAATATCAAAGGTATGAAATATGTTATCTTCGGTCTCAAGGCTTTGTTTGAAAATTCTATCGAGACGAGTACACCCAACTATATTGACATCTGTCCTGTCAATACCATCCTTAGCCATAACTATGTTGATGGCTTACGCAGCCGAATCAGTGCGAAGACAACAGCCAATCTTTTCAAACATTTCTTCCTTTCCGGTTACTATGGTAGAGGTTGGCGCAGTCACCAGAATTATTATAATGTGGAGTTTACGTATTCGCTAAATGCCAAGAAGTATTTACCTCACGAGTTTCCACGTCGCACTATCACGATACAGTCAGGACGTGACGTCTGTTCGCCTTTCGACCGTTTTATGGATACTGATAAGGATAACTTCATGGTTGCGCTGAAATGGGCAGACACGGATAAGATGATGTATTATAACCGCCAGCAAATCACCTTTGATTATGAGACCGACTGGGGTCTGAAAGCCACGCTGATAGGAAAGCTCGAAGAAAACGAGGCCTGCGGAAAGATGTCGTTCCGCACATTGAACATGCAACCTCGCACAGAATTTTTCCGTACGGGCAACAAAGAGTTTCTGCGCACCACAGAGGTATCTGCCAAATTGCGCTATGCCCCTGGCGAAACGTACATCAATAATAAGCTACGCCGTCGCGTTATCAATCTCGACGCTCCTGTGTTCAGTCTCTCACACACGATGGGATTCCGTGGAGTCTTGGGAGGTGACTATTCATACAATTATACTGAGCTCCACATCTACAAACGTTTCTGGCTCAGCAGTTGGGGAAAACTGGACATTTCGCTGAAGGGTGGCATTCAGTGGAACAAGGTTCCATATCCATTGCTTATCCATCCTGCTGCCAACCAGTCGTATATTATTCTACCCGAGACTTTCAACCTCATCAACACGATGGAATTTCTCAACGACCGCTTTGCATCGCTGATGGTATCATGGGATTTGAACGGAAAAATATTCAATCGCATACCACTGATAAAAAAACTCCATTGGCGCGAATATATCGGTGTTCGTATGTTGTGGGGCGAACTCTCTGATAAGAACAATCCTTTCTTACCCGAGAATGCAGGCAGTTCACACCTAATGTATTTCCCAGCAGGCAGTCACGTGATGGATCCTGATCGCCCTTATGCTGAATTGGTTTTGGGCATCCATAACATCTTCAAGTTCTTCCACGTGGAATATGTTCGTCGACTCAATTACAACGAGTTGTCAACAAGTCCTAAATGGGGTATGCGCTATGTGATAGCATTTAGTTTTTAGCAGTTGTCTTTTAGCATTTAGCTTTTCGACGAGGCCTTGTGCAATTTGCGCAAGGCTTTGTTGCGTATTTGGCGCACCCGCTCGCGTTTCAATCCCAAAGCAACACCTATCTCCGCCATTGTCTTACGCTCTTCTTCCACCCCGAAGAAAGCCCTGATAACAGCTTGTTCTCGTTCATCAAGTATGCGTATGGCTTTCATGAGATCGTCCGACAGTGTATTTCGTTCCAAAGCACCATCGGCTTTAGGAGCATCTTTGTCTTCCAGAACATTGAGCAGAGTATAATTGTTTTTGGAGCCCACGGGCAGAGATTCGTCGGTTGACAGCAACGGGACATCACCTGTGACTTTTCGGATGGCTTCTTCTATTGCATGGCGGATATAGGGTGCTGCAAAAGTAACGAAAGGTTTCCCGCGACTGGCATCAAACTTTTCTGCAGCCTTCATCATGCCGATACTGCCTTCGCTCACCAAGTCGTCGGTTCCAAGCAATTCGCAGGTATATTGACGGGCCAGCGTCACGACATACCCCATATTCTCGACCACCAGTTTCTGTTGTATATTCTTATCCATAGCTTGCTAAAAAATTCTTTCCATCATCTTCCATTTCTCTGCAGAAGGAGCATTAGGCGCACATCCTTGAAACTGTGCGACATATGCTTCCCATTCGGCTTGCCTAGGCAAAGTGGCCAACCGTTTCATATCGCGTTGCCAGTCAAAATCGTCGACCGTATCGCATATCATAAACAGCACGTTTCCACGTCTGAATATTTGCATGTCAAGTATTCCTACTTCGCGCTGACCCGCAATAATTTCGGGCCACACGTGGGCATGTGCATCCACATATTGGGCTATCATTTCCTCGTCGTTGACGAGGGTTAATGTCTGGCAATATCGTTTCATCGCAAAAAAGGATCCGACAACCGCCTTGACTATATGGCGAAATGTTGCTTACTGTTTCCAAACCATACAGCACCGAGTTGGGCAAACTGCTTCAAAGCTTCTTCTTTTGTCATAATACCTTAAGTTTTAATAGTTATATAATTATTGTTGTTATGATAATATCTCTATTAGATGATCAAGCGTAGCATTAACTGGTTCATATCGTTCCACATCCAACCCTCTTTCGATGAGCGCTGTCGACATGCAATCGGGAATCGTTGCGGCCTGCTGCTCCATGGCCCGTCCGTGCTCTGTCAGAGCAACGATGGTCTGTCGGGCATCATCCTTACTTCTCTTACGCACTACGAGTTTCATAGTTTCCATACGCTTGATGAGGGGCGTAAGCGTATTGCTTTCCAAATAGAGGCGTCGAGAGATGGCATTCAGTGGCTGAGCATCCTGTTCCCATAGCACCATCAGCACCAGATATTGTGTATAAGTGATGCCCAATGGGGCTAGCCAGGGTTGATAGACCTGCATCATCAGTCGTGCTGCCGTGTAAAGACGGAAACAACCTTGACGACTCAGTTTCAGATTCTCGTAACTCATAATTTCAAATCCCTCATTATAATCGTTTACGACGCAAATTTACCGTATTGACAGATCCACATCCTTAGTGGCCCGCCCGCCAGCACTCTGGAAGACAAACACTAATTTCTCCTTAGGCAACTCCTTCAGATAGAGGTCAAACATCTTTGCGCCTCCAAGCGCGTAGGTCTTGACGGTCTGCCCGGAGAAACTGACGACATCGACCCGTTCAACTGGCTCCGACGCCGAGACGCTTAACATCGTACCATTCCGCTTTGTCTCAACTTGCAGACTCGATGCACCCACGCTTGTCTTGTCCAGTCCTGCAGCAGCCAACTTCTCACGACAGATCTTGGCCAACTGCGGATTCGTCGCCTCCAAATAGCGTAGGGCATAATGACGCCCCAGCATGCGATATCCCTCGCTGGAGAAATGCAGGTTGTCATCGCTAGGCAGACAATCCTCGGACGATACGACATATGTATTGGGATAGTGGTTCTGGATATCATTGATGGTTGGATTGGCATGTGCGCAGACACCACCATACTCGCCACGCACTACCTCACCGACGAGCAAAGGAACTGCCGTAGAATCGAACTTCAGTTCATGCTGCAGGTCGCGATAGATCTTGCGCAGCGTCTTGCGCCACTGATCGTTATAGGCATCAGTTTCACCCTGATGCAGCAGGATACCCTTGATGATTCCGTCCTTAGCTGCTATCTTTGCCATCGAGAGCAGTCGCTCGTAGGGGTTACGCCCATATTGATTGAGGATGTTGTTCATCCAGTCTCGATCCTCCTTGGCAATAAGCGGCGCATTCTGATCCTTGTCAAAAAAAGTAATGGGACAACCCTCTACAGCTACCGACACAATGCCAATACGTACATTCTCTGGTACTACATCGAGCAGTGTACGGCCGAACCAATCGGCAGGTCCCAGATGAGCATCTGCACGACAGAGAGGCGGCACAGCCTTGCGCCACGTTCCCAACTTGCGGTCGCCCCCATCGGTGGTGGCTATACTGAGATATCGATCACTCACCTCAAGATCTTGTTCTTCGATAGGAGCCTGTCCTGCCATGTTCGACTGTCCGAAGCAGAGAAAAATCCAAAAATTCTCGTCCTGAGCCTGAAGTTGTAATGTTCCCATAACTGTCATCAAAAGAATAATAACCTTTTTCATAGCCTATTGTCATTTAATGTAAATTATCAGAGACGGTTCACATTATACGGATTCAATTAACGTTCTTCAAATTCTTCCTTAATGTCAGTACGTTGAGGTCGTTAATGCGTTCATAATTGATGGAGTCCATATTTTGGCGTATGATGTGGATACCCAGCCCACCAACGCCTTGTTCCTGGCCCGGAAACGAGGTGTCAACACCCGCATGCACGGTTGGATCAAAGGGTTTACCGCTGTCAATGATGGAAAACTTCAGGCGCATACCATTTGAAGCAGCCTCAATAGTCACGTCACCCTGCTGTCCTGGCTGGTATGCGTACTTCATTACGTTGACCACAGCTTCTTCGACGGCCATCTCGATCTGCATGACATCATCCTGTTCAAATCCTACCAACTGGCACACCTCGTCTACAAAAGCATTCAGCCGCGGTATATCACTCGTATTAGCATTCAAAACGATGCTCTTTCGCATAATCACATCACTCTGCTGTTTGATATACTGTATGGCCATCATGGTCAAATCGTCACTCTGCTCGGCATCACCCACGAACTGATGTACCGCCTCTGTCATCTGGCCGATGAGTTGGCGGGGCTCCTGATGTTGTTGGGCTAGGGCTTGGTTAGCCACATCGTTGACTCGTTCTATCTGGAACTGTTCTAAATTGGCATTCATAGCTTCGGTGAGTCCATCGGTAAAGAGGAAAATAGTGGTGCCAGTAAAAATCTTCACCTCTTGCCGAATATATTGCCACGATGGTATAAAACCGATGGGGATATTCGATTCACAGGATAACTCACCCACTCCGGCACCTACGAGCAGCGGAGAATCATGTCCGGCATTGCAGTAATGCAGACGGCCCGTAGGCAAGTCGAGCACACCTACAAAGAGTGTCACAAACATCTGAGCCTTGTTCATGTCGCAGATAGTTTTGTTCATCATCATGACAATGCGGTCTGGCATCGACTCGTATGCTGATACGGCACGGAAAGTAGAACGGATGAGGGCCATGAAAAGTGAGGCGGGTACACCCTTGCCCGATACATCACCAATACAGAAGAAGAGTTTCTCATCGCGGAAATAGAAGTCGAACAGGTCGCCGCCCACCTCCTTGGCAGGGGTCAACGAGGCATAAAGTTGTACGTCATCACGGTCTTCTCGCGTAGGGAAATCCACTGGCAGCATACCCATCTGGATATCATTGGCCACCTGCAGGTCTCTTTCTATCGATGCTTTTTGAATAGTAGTACTCTTGAGCTCATCGATATATTTCACAAGCGATTGCTGCATATCGGCAAAGGAATGGCTCAGTTGCCCTATCTCATCGACGCGCTGATAATCGGGGAGCGGAGCATCGAACTGTCCCGAAGCAATATTCTCGGCCTCCTTTACCAATTGGCGCAAAGGCCTCAGTTCGCGGGTAATGATGCGGATGAATAAATAGAACATCAGCACCAGGCCAATGGTAATGATAGCCATTATCGTGCGGCGCAACCTGTCAAAGCCTGTGAAGATATCGCTTTCCGGACATACGATGGCCATAGAACAGCCAGTCTGCCCGAGGGGCTTATAGAAAACAAAACAGTCCTCACCGTTCAGATTCATCTGTTTCATACCTTCCTTGCCGTGAGTCATAGCATAGCCCAAAGAGGTCAGCGCCGTATCAGGCTGCTCAAGGGTCTGCGTAAATATGGATTGCCGTGTAATCTTTGCCGTGTCGGGATGTACGAAGAAAGTGCCACCCCGCCCTATCATGATGCTATAGGAGTTAGGGTAGGGTTTGATGGTCGAAATAGTTTTCGAAAGCCAAGAGATGGAGAGACTAGTATTGATAACACCTATTACCTGCCCCTGGCTGTCGGTGAGTGTCTGGCAGTAGCTTGTCACCATCTCGCTGGTATTGGTGGGTACATCGTAGTCCATATATGGCTCCGTCCAACACGGTTTCTTCAGCAGTTGCGGCATGAGATACCAGTCTACGAAGAAATACTGGTAGTTGTCGCTGCCACCTTGTATGGTGCGTATCGAGTCTCCCATGTGCTTAGTATAAGCAGAAAAATAACGGCCTTTATCCTTGAAGTAGTAAGGCTCGAAAGCGATGGAACAGTTATAGAAGTCAGGATTCTTCAGCAGCATTCCTCGGCTATAGACGAACATCGAGTCAGCTTGGTTAGGATGACGCTCTACGAGCCACTTGGTCATGTTCGATGCCACCTCCACACGGTTCAGGATACCTTCCACTTGCAGCGAGGTCTTGTCCAAAATCTGCATAGCGCGACTGACTGCCTCCTGACGCACAGTATCACGTGACTGATAGAATAGGAAGCCGAGAGCGATATTAAAGATGATGGTGGCAAAGAACACCACCCACAGACTGACCCTAACAGAGAGCTTCTGACGAATATATGCGAAAATCTTATTCATTGCTATACAGCATTAAATGATTTATTTTTCACTTACTAGTTCTCCATAGACCACTTCACGACTCAGCATTTTGTTCTCTACCATCAACTGGCTGGCCTGCCGCACCATGTCTGTGCGCAGGCGAAACTCGCGCTTCTTCGATTCACGGTCTACCTGCAGTCGCAACACCTCCTTGAGCATCAGTCGCTGCATCACGCGGTTCGTGGCGATGCGGTTCTTATTGACATACTGCATCACGATATCAAGTGCCTCCTCTGGATGTGCAGCAGCCCACTCCCAACCTTTCCTGCTGGCCTGGGCGAAGCGGCGTGCCTGTTCCTTGTGCGTGTCATAATACTCACGAGTCATATAAATGCCGTCTTCCTGCACGTTATAGCCGTGGTCACAAAAACGGTACACGTTCTTATCGGTCATCTTGTGACCTGCCTGCACCAGTTGATAATACTCATTGTAACTCATGGCCAGTGTGGCATCGAGAGCACCAGAAATAAACAGATTGACGTTCTGGGCAAAGCGCACCCACTGATAGTCCAAATGATCCTTGATACTCATGCATATAGCTAACTGGCCGAATCCGACACTCCAGATACCGACCTTGGCACCCTTTTGCGTTAGCGGGTTCTTGCCTCGGGCCGAAACAATAACCATCGCATTGTTCATCGATGTCTGCAGGATATTGACTAAAGGAACGCCTCCGTCAACAATCTCCAATGCTTGACAGAGCTGTAGCGTCGTGGCCTGGCACTGGTTATTGCGCAGTCGGCTCATGGCGGGCTGCGTGACCGACGGATGTTCTATACGCACCTTTACCCCTGCCTCTCGATAGAATCCTTTTGACTCGGCCACATAATAGCCTGCAAACTGGGCCTGCGCTGTCCACTGAGGTGTAAACACGATGGTCTCATCCTGCGCCCTTAGCATGTTACAATGGGCGATAAAAACTGCTACTAGCACCAGCACTCTGATTGTAATTCCATGCGATTTGCTTGCCATATCTAATATAATTTCTCCTATGTATGAACTACATTCTTAATACTATTCGATTGCAAAGATACATAAAAAAAAAGAGAAATTACAAACAAGAAATACAAATATTTTTGGGGAAAAGGGTATTTAGTGACCAACGAAATTGCTAGCAAATCGACATAAAAAGAAAATAACCGCTTGAAAAATCAAGCGGTTAATCTTACCTTAGTCGGGATTACTGGACTCGAACCAGCGACCTCGCGCCCCCCAGACGTGTGCGCTACCAACTGCGCTAAATCCCGATCCTCAACACCTCGTTTTCTCGAAATGCGGTGCAAAGGTACATCATTATTTCGTGATTTGCAAATTTTTAACGGACTTTTTTTAGATATTCGCCCTTTTTGAATTATCTTTGCAGCAATTATTATAATTAGGTATACAACAAGATATATGCAATATACAATTACGGCTCCAAACCGTCTCCGACATACTGCTAAACTTCCCGCTTCGAAAAGCATTTCCAATAGGGCTTTGATTATTCATGCCCTGTCGGGAGGTAGTATATTACCCGAAAACCTTTCCAACTGTGACGATACGGAAGTGATTATAGCTGCACTAAAAGATAATCCTTACGAAATAAACATCAAGGCTGCCGGCACTGCCATGCGCTTCATGACTGCCTATCTAGCTGTCAAAGAAGGTGAGGAGCATATACTGACAGGAACAGAACGAATGCAACATCGCCCCATTAGTGTTTTGGTAGAAGCTTTGCGTTTTTTAGGAGCAGATATTGAATATGTTGGCGAAGAGGGATTTCCCCCGCTCCGCATTAGAGGTAAACAACTGGAAGGTGGATTACTGGAAATACCAGGGAATATCAGTTCGCAGTACATTTCTGCACTCCTGATGATTGCCCCATCGCTGAAAAACGGATTGACACTGCAACTAAAGGGCGAGATCATTTCTAGACCATATATAGATCTGACATTGTGGACCATGAATGAATTTGGGGCCGATGCGGAATGGAATGACTATGAAACTATCAAGGTTCAACCTAAACCTTACAAGGAACGATCGTATTACATTGAGAACGACTGGAGTGGAGCCTCTTATTGGTATGAAATTATAGCCCTCTCGAAAGATGTTGATGCGGAAGTAAGGCTAGAAGGTCTGATGGATGGCTCGAAACAAGGAGATTCTTCGCTACGCTACATTTTCAGTTTATTGGGTGTGAAAAGCAAATTCGAGTCGAAACAACAAGGAATACCCACCACAATAACCATCAGCCATTCGGGACGTTGTGTACCACGATTGGAATATGACTTTGTAAACTCTCCAGACCTGGCTCAAACGTTTGTCGTTACTTGTGCCCTGCTTGATGTTCCTTTCCACTTCCGCGGTCTCTCCACCTTAAAAATCAAGGAGACTGATCGCATAGATGCCTTAAAGACGGAAATGCGAAAAATGGGATATATACTTAAATCTATCAACGACAGTGAACTGATGTGGGACGGAGAGCGCTGTGAACCACAACTCGATCTAAGTATCGATACCTACGAAGACCATCGCATGGCTCTCTCATTTGCTCCAGCCGCATGTAGGCTCGACCAAATAAAGATCAACAATCCCCAAGTTGTAACGAAATCGTATCCTAAGTATTGGGATGATCTCACAGAAGCACATTTTTCTATCATAAAAGCGTGAGTTTTCTACTTATAGTCGTCATATCACTGGTTGCCCTAGGCATCACTGCCGCCCTGCTTTCACGTGGAGGCGACGATGAACCCATTGTACAGAAAGAAGGTGACTGTAGTTCCTGTAGCAGTAGGACTGAATGTAAACTCATTGATCTGGTGGAGAAAGGTAAAAAGACTTGTGAACTGCTATTGCTACTGCTGGTCATGGCTTCATGTTCCACTAAGAAAAACACAGCGACGACACGATGGTGGCATTCGTTCAACGCCAGATACAACACTTATTTCAATGGCTCGCAGGCCTTTATCGAAGGAAATCTTGAGAAAGAGAACGGCAATCATGACGACCACACCCAATTGATACCGCTCTACACCGTTGCTAATAAGAACAGCAAGGATTTAGGTAGAGGGCAGTTTGACCGTTCGATTGAGAAGATGGAGAAAGCCATCCGCAGACATAGCATCAAAGCTCGCCCCGTATGGAAAAAGAACCGACGTAAGACCCAAAAAGACATTGAATGGCTGAACCGACGGGAGTATAACCCCTTTATATGGAAAGCGTGGTTGCTGATGGGCAAATCACAATTCCAAAAAGGTGAATTCGAAGAAGCTTCTGCTACTTTCGGCTATATGGCTCGCTTATATCAAACTCAACCCGTCATACTGGCTAGAGCACGTGCATGGCAGGCCAAATGCTATGCAGAAATGGACTGGCTCTACGAGGCTGAAGATTTGATCATCAAACAACGACGCGACTCCATACCTCATCAGGCTGCAGCAGATTGGGACTACACACTGGCCGATTACTACATACACAGCGAAAAATGGACAGAAGCAACCACCTATCTTCGCAAGGCTATACGTCATGAGAAACGAAAGAAACAACGTGCCCGCATGTGGTTCCTAATGGGACAGATAGAGGCTCTGCAGGGACATCGCCAACAGGCTTATGATGCCTACAAACGAGTAATTAGACTCAATCCACCCTACGAATTGGAGTTCAATGCCCGTATTGCACAAAGCGAGGTGATGGCAACACTAGATGCCAAAAGCACCATCAAGAAACTCAGACGTATGGCATCCTCTGACAACAATAAAGAATATTTAGACCAAGTATATTATGCTATCGGAAATGTATATTTAAACCAACGCGACACCTTACGTGCCATTGCAGCTTATGAAGAAGGCAACAAGAAGGCTACTCGTAGCGGCACGGAGAAGGGCGTACTGCTCTTGCAACTGGGTAATCTATACTGGCAAAAGGAGAAATATGCCGATGCTCGTAGATGTTATGGTGAAGCGATAGGTTTATTAGATCGAGACCGTCCCGGCTATAAGGAACTGGCTGAACGCTCGAAAGTGCTTGACGAATTGGTACCTTACACAGATGCCATACACCTACAGGACTCTTTACAACAATTGGCCAACATGCCGGAAGCCGAACGCAACAAAGCCATTGACCGTGTAATAGAGGAACTTATCAGGAAGGAAAAAGAGGAACTACGCGCTCAGCAAGAAACTGAAGCTGAGCAACAGATGCAACAGCAAGGAGGACAACAGCAAACATCCCCAATATCACGCCCGACACCAACCCCTCAGCAAACTCCAGGCAGCAACCTTTGGTATTTTTACAACCAACAGGCAGTGAGTCAAGGAAAACAACGTTTCGAACAGCTTTGGGGGCGACGTCCTAATTCCGACAACTGGCAACGCTCGAATCTCACCGTATTAAAAATTGACAATGAGGAGGAATCACCTGAAGAGAGAGATTCTCTAGAAAACGAAGGTGTAAAGGGAAACAGCAATGGGAATATAGAAACTACAGAGAGTAACGATTCTGTCTCAGCAGAGAACAACGATCCACACACTCGTGAATACTATCTCGCACAGATTCCATTTACCGAGGAACAGAAACAAGCAAGCGATGCCATCATCATGGAGTCGCTATTGAAAGCGGGTGTCATTCTGAAAGACAAACTCGACAACCTGTCACTCAGCCAACGGATGTTATACCGCCTTGTAAACCAATATCCAGGCTACGAGCATAATGATGAAGCATGGTATCATCTCTATCTCATCTATGCTCGTGAAGGGCGATGGGCAGAGGCCGACATGGCTTTGGAGCAGATGCGACAACAGCATAAGGAAAGTCAATGGACTATTCTGCTGACAGACCCCTACTATGCCGAAAACCAGCGTTTCGGCCAGCATATTGAAGACTCCTTATATGCTGCTACCTACAATGCTTTCCGAGACGAGCGCTATCAGGAAGTGGAAGCCAATGTAAAACTCTCGGCACAACGATTTCCTAACGGCCAGAACAGGGCGAAATTCTTGTTTATCGAAGGACTGAGCTACCTGAACAATCAACGTGCCGACAGTTGTGTGACCAGAATGCGACAAATAATAGAACTATATCCGGAAAGCGAAGTCAGCGATATGGCAGGACAAATCGTGAAAGGCGTGCAACAAGGCAGACGACTTCAGGGAGGCAGAATGACCGCTGCTGACATCTGGCGACAACGGCAGAATCTAGAACACCCTGGCGACTCGACACAGATTGATACTCTGAGTACTCAGCTAGATACACGCTACACCTTCATATTAGCTTACTCACCAGATAGTATAAATCAGAATCAATTGCTCTACGATATTGCAAAATATAACTTCACCAGCTATCTGGTGCGCAACTTTGATATCAATATTGATACCGATGGAGCTATCAGTAGGATGATGGTGAGTGGATTCCGTAGTTACGATGAAGCATTGCAATACGCTCATCAGTTATCAGCCAACCTTCAGATGTCTCAACGGCTGGCAGGATGCAAGCGAATCATCATCAGCGACCAGAACCTCCCTTTGCTAGGAACAGTGTACAGTTATGACGATTACGACATTTTCTACCAGGAGGAATTAGCGCCTGTACCTGTCACCAAGCAACAGTTACTAATACAACCTGATACTATCGTGGAGGAAGCAGATGTAGAGGAGGCACCACAACAAGAGAATGCAAACGAAGAGAACGACCTCTTCCCGCCTAATGAGATACCACAGAATCAGGAAACCATCGATTTCGATGATGACTTCTATTATTAAAATTTAGAATACGGCTTATGACAAACGGATTATTGCTTTGGGCTGATGACGAGATGGAACTGTTAAGACCCCATCTTCTTTTCCTTGAGAAGAAAGGCTATGAGGTTGTAACTGTCACCAATGGTATTGACGCTATTGAGGAATGTCGACAGCGCACCTTTGATCTTGTATTACTTGATGAGATGATGCCGGGCTTAACTGGTATCGAAACTCTCCAACGCATCAAAGAGTTGCAACCAACCATCCCAGTAGTGATGGTGACTAAAAGCGAGGAAGAAGACATCATGAATCAGGCTGTTGGACAGAATATAGCTGACTATCTCATCAAACCCGTCAATCCGAATCAAATACTGCTGACACTGAAAAAATTCATCCACAAACGCGAGATTGTAGCGGAAGTAACACAAACGGCCTATCAGCAACAATTTCAACAACTGAGTATGCAGATGATGGACTGCCACACTTGGAACGATTGGTGTGAGATGTATCGCCAACTCGTAAGGTGGGAACTGCAACTTTCGGCCACAGACTCGGCTATGGGTGACATGCTACGAATGCAAAAGGAAGAGGCAAATATCGGCTTCGCCAAGTTCGTGAAGAAGAATTATATGGGGTGGATTTCTGAGTTTAGTGCCACCGGGACACGCAATAACAATTGCGAGCCAATGTTGTCGCCAGAAGTTTTCAAACGTATGGTATTTCCACCTTTGTCCGCTAGCAAAAAAGTTTTTCTGATAGTGCTCGACAACTTCCGATATGACCAATGGAAGACCATTGAGACAGAACTGGCTGATTTTGAAATTGACGAACAACTATACTGCAGTATTCTACCTACCGCCACACAATATGCTCGTAATGCCATCTTCTCAGGACTATTGCCTGATCAAATTGCCCGTATGTTTCCAGATCTCTGGGTGGATGAAGACGAAGAGGAAGGTAAGAATCTGAACGAGGCTCCGTTGATTCAAACCCAAATAGCACGCTATCGCAGACATGACACATTTTCGTATCATAAAATCAATACGGTGGAAGATGCCGAACGTTATTTGAATCAATTCAATTCGTTGGAAAAGAACGACTTGAACGTACTAGTAGTTAATTTCATCGACATGCTTTCGCATGCAAGAACAGAATCAAAGATGGTGCGCGAACTGGCTCATGACGAAGCAGCATACCGTTCACTGACACTGTCGTGGTTCCGCCATTCCATTATGTCACAACTGCTACGTCAACTGGCACAGAAAGATTATCAGGTCATCATCACTACCGACCATGGGTCGATACGAACGAACTCACCCGTAAAGATTATCGGTGACAGAAATACAAATACCAACCTGCGCTATAAACTAGGAAAAAATCTAGCATACGACAATAAAGACCTCTTTGTCATCAAAGACCCCCAGAAAGCATACCTACCCGCGCCCAATATCTCGACGAGTTACGTATTTGCAACTAGCGATCAATTTTTTGCATATCCCAACAACTACAACTATTATGTAACCTACTACCGCAATACCTTCCAGCATGGGGGTATTTCGATGGAAGAAATGATCATACCGATTATCACGCTTAAAGGAAAAAACAGATAAGATGATGGAAATAAGAATAGAGAGTTTAGACACAATCCGAGAATCCGCGAGAACTTTTATCAATCAAATTGGTGATGCCCGCGTTTTTGCCTTCTATGGTAAGATGGGGGCAGGAAAGACAACATTCGTGAAAGCTATTTGTGAGGAATTAGGGAGTGAGGATGTCATAACCAGTCCCACCTTTTCTATTGTGAACGAATATACCACTCACCAGTCACCTATCACCACAGACCTCATCTATCACTTCGACTTCTATCGCATTAAGAAACTGGAGGAGGTGTACGACATGGGCTACGAGGAATATTTCTATAGTGGAGCTCTCTGCCTGATAGAATGGCCAGAACTCATCGAAGACATTTTACCAGATGATGCTGTCAAGGTGACAATAGAAGAACAGGCTGATGGAACAAGAAAGGTCTCCTTTTGAGGGGAGACCTTTTTCAATTCTGCAATTCTTTATAGCAACGCTTCAAATTTCTCTTGAATCTTAGCTTTGGGTTGGGCACCAACAATTTTGTCTACCAACACACCCCCTTTAAAAAACAAGATAGTCGGGATATTACGGATGCCAAACTCAACAGCCAGCTCCTCGTTCTCCTCCACATCGCATTTGCCTACAACAATACGACCGTCATACTCCCCAGCCAATTCTGAAATGATTGGACCTACCATACGACAAGGTCCACACCATGTTGCCCAGAAATCAACTACTAATGGTTGTTCACCATTCTTCAGGCTTTCAAAATTCTCAGATGTGATTGTTACTTCCATAGTCTAATTCACGTTTAAATATTAATAATGTATATATTCTTACTTGCAAATATCATGCCATGTTTTTAATTGATCTTATAATCCAATGCCGGTGTCAGGTCGATGAATGAAACCAACGAACTTTTTACATCAACAAATTTTGAAGTACTACGCATGAGTACATGCCCCTTACCTGTTCGGTCAACCAACTGTATATAAAGTTTTGTCTTACCTGGATTTTCTTCTATCAGTTCTGTCAATTCTGTCACTATCTGCTCATCCAACTGGTCAGTAGTCAAAGTAATAGTTATACGGTCAATGGCTCTCTCTTTCACCGTTTGAAGGAGTTCTACATTATTGATTTTCAATTCCTTTGGACTATTTTCCTGAAAGCGGAAACGAGACTGCATCTTACCTGAGATATAGACAGCAGCCCCTTCGATGAACTTACCTTTGAGATTGAGCCAGTCTTCACCAAAGAGCGTTAGTTCTCCAGAACCATTAAAATCTTCGAGGGTGACAATGCCCCACGGTTTATTGGTCTTAGCACTAAATCGTGTCTGTACACCCGTGACAATTCCCCCCAGCGTGATGTCTTCACGGTCGTTGAGTGCAACAGCACGGTCTGCCAGTTCGTCACAGCGGGCGTTACAGAGATTGTCGAGTACTATCTTATACTCATCAAGCGGGTGGGCAGAGAGGTAAATGCCTACGAGGTCACGTTCTTTGTTCAATCGCTCGATGTCACTCCAGGGCTGAGCCTTTGGAATGGGAGGTGTAGCTATCTCTATGCCGTCACCGAACCCGCCAAAGAGTGAGTTTTGAGTCTCCTGCTTCTCCTGCTGATAAATCTGTCCATAGCGGACCAAAGTGTCTAAGAACATTTCACCCTTTGAATTCTCACCGAAGAAATCTTCTCGGGCGATGCCGAAACTATCGAAACCTCCACTCAGAGCTAAACTCTCAAATGCCTTACGATTGACATTCGAGAAATTGATTCGCTGTGCAAAATCAAAGATATCCTTATAAGGACCATTTTTCTCACGCTCGTGAATGATTGCCTCAGCAGCAGCATCACCCATACCTTTTATTGCGGCAAGACCAAAACGAATCTCTCCTTTCTTGTTAACACCAAACTTCAAATAACTCTCGTTTACATCTGGTCCCAGCGTTGCGATACCCATTGCCTTACATTCATCCATCAACTTTGTGATCTCAGATATCTGGTCACGTCGCCGACTCATAATTGCCGCCATGAATTCTGCTGGATAGTTGGCTTTGAGATATGCTGTCTGGAAAGCTACCCACGAATAGCAGGCTGCATGTGACTTATTGAATGCATAGGAAGCAAAAGCTTCCCAGTCGCTCCATATCTTCTCCAAAATCTTTGGATCGTGGCCATTCTTCTTTCCACCCTCGATGAACTTGGGTTTCATGGCATCAACAATGTCTTTTTTCTTTTTACCCATTGCTTTACGCAAAGCATCACTCTCACCACGAGTGAAGTCAGCCAACAAACGCGACAACAACATCACTTGCTCCTGATAGACAGTAATACCATAAGTATCTTTCAGGTATTTTTCCATCACGGGGATATCATATGTGATAGGTTCTTCTCCATGCTTACGGCGGATGAACTGCGGTATATATCCCATAGGTCCTGGTCGATAGAGCGCATTCATGGCAATCAAGTCCTCGAATACTGTTGGCTTCAGTTCACGCAAATACTTCTGCATACCACTCGACTCAAATTGGAAAGTACCTATGGTACGGCCTTGCTGATAGAGTTCGTACGTTTTGGGGTCGTCAATAGGAATACGGTCCAAGTCAATATCGATGCCACGTGTCTGTTTGATAACAGCACATGCCTCTTTCATCTCCGACAGAGTTTTCAATCCCAGGAAGTCCATTTTGATAAGTCCTGTTGACTCTATGACGTGACCATCATACTGCGTACAATTGGTTTTTTGATCTTTGAAGTCTGGGTCGTCAGCCGTACTAACAGGCACCCAGTCGCTGATAGGGTCACGACAGATGATGAATCCACAAGCATGAATACCCGTACCGCGCACTGTACCCTCCAACATCTTTGCGTATTTGATGGTATTGCGTAATGCAGGATCGTTACTGCTCTCAGCCTCTCGCAATTCAGGAACAGCTTTAATGGCATTCACCAGATTCATCTTTGGTGTTTTTCCATCAACATCGGGCAATCGGTCAGGAATAGCTTTACACAAAGCATTCGACACGGGAATAGGCACTTTCTCCACACGAGCAACGTCCTTGATAGAGTTCTTAGTAGCCATCGTGGCATAGGTGATGATATGCGCACAGTTCTCATGTCCATACTTATCCTCCACCCATTTCAGAACCTTCCCTCGTCCGTCGTCATCGAAATCAGTATCAATATCAGGAAGCGAGATACGGTCGGGATTGAGAAAACGCTCAAACAGCAAGTCGTACTTCAGAGGATCAATCTTAGTGATACCCAGACAATAGGCAACAACAGATCCTGCTGCTGAACCACGACCCGGACCCACCATAACACCCAGTTCATCACGAGCTGAATTGATAAAGTCCTGCACTATAAGGAAATAACCCGGGAAACCCATCGTTTTCATGATATGCAGTTCAAAACGGATACGATCATCAACTTCTTTTGTCAATGGTTCACCATAAATCCGCCTAGCTCCCGCATATGCCAGTTCTGCCAGGTAGTCAGCTTCAAACTTGATACGATACAATTTGTCATAGCCACCTAGTTTTTTGATTTTCTTTTCACCCTCTTCTTGCGGCAGCTGGTTTTCTCCGTTCTCATCACTGGTAAATTCGTCATAGAGCTGTTGCTCTGTGAATTTCTTTCTCCACTCCTCTTCTGTACCGAAAGACTCAGGGATTGGGAAGAAAGGCATAATCGGATCGTGGTCTAGACTATAAAAATCTGTCTTATCCAACAATTCCAATGTGTTAGACAAAGCCTCAGGCACATCCGAGAAGATTGCATTCATTTCCTCGCGTGTCTTAAACCACTCCTGTTTGGAATACAACATACGTGTAGGGTCATCCAAGTCCTTACCTGTAGAGAGACATAGCAGATGGTCATGAGCCTCGGCATTCTCCTGATCTACGAAATGAGCATCATTCGAACAGATAAGTTTGATACCATACTCCTTTGCCAACTCGATAAGCACCTTGTTGGCTTTTTGTTGCAAAGGGAAAGTCTCCCGGTTGGCACGAACTGACGGATCAGTCACCTCGTGTCGCTGAAGTTCCAAATAATAGTCATCGCCAAAGATGCCATGATACCACTCAATAGCCTCACGGGCCCCAGCAATGTCACCTTCTAATATTTTATGAGGCACCTCTCCGGCTATACATGCCGAACAGACCATCAGTCCTTCGTGATACTTCTCAAGATCTTCACGATCTGTTCGGGGACGCATATAATAGCCATCCACCCACGAATTACTCACCAACTTGATCAGGTTCTTATACCCTGTATAATTCTTCGCCAATACTATCAAGTGATATCCACTTTGGTCTTCTCTTCCACGACGCAACAATTTAGAGCCATGACGCGAGACATACATCTCACAACCGAAGATAGGTTTAAAAGGCTCCAGGCCTTCCTTCTTCCGACCCTTATTGATACTTCCAACATAATCGTGAAATTCCTTTATACCGAACATGTCTCCATGATCGGTAATCGCCATGCCCCGCATGCCATTAGCTACAGCCTTATCTACCAATTTCTTGATACTTGACTGGCCGTCCAAGATGGAATAATATGTATGAACATGTAGATGTATAAAGTCTTCCATTAAGAGCGTTTTTTATGATTTGAGCCGTAAAGTTACGGTAAAAAAACGAAATAGCCAAAAAAAACACGATGAATGATTTAGGATTTAAGAATTATTTTGTACCTTTGCAAGTTGAAGAGAAACAATCCGTATTACTACTCATGGGAGAAAGAATCCAAAAGATAAAGAGACTCAAACAAATAAGAATACATCGTGAAGGTACCAACGAACTGACTATCAGTATGCTGTTACTGATAGGTATTGGTTCCATGCTTTGGTATCTCATTGACAACCCTATCCCTTTTTGGGTGTTCATCATCCTATTCGGAACGATATGGGTATTGGCACTCAATTTCTACCGTTGTCCTATCCGCTACTTTAATGGAGACACAGAGAAAATTGTTGTAGCACCTGCCGATGGAAAAATTGTAGTTATAGAGGAAGTAGAGGAACACGAGTATTTCCACGACCAGAGGCTGATGATCAGCATCTTCATGAGTCCTCTCAACGTGCATGCCAATTGGTTCCCAGTTGACGGTAAAATCAAGTTCGTCCATCATCAGAACGGCAATTACCATAAGGCATGGTTGCCGAAAGCAAGTGAGGAGAACGAACATGCTGACATTATGATTACAACTCCTGACGGTGAAGACATATTAGTACGCCAAATAGCAGGTGCAATGGCTCGTCGCATTGTGACCTATGCTAAAGAAGGAGAGGAGTGCTATATCGATGAACATCTGGGATTTATCAAATTAGGATCACGTGTAGATGTATATCTGCCTCTAGGCTCTAAGCCCTGCGTGATTATGGACCAACCTACTACTGGCGACCAGACTGTGATAGCCAAACTGAAATAGCATCAAGCATATGAAGAAACACATTCCCAATACCATCACTTGCTGCAACCTGATTTCTGGTTGTATTGCTACTTATTGGGCATTCTGTGGCGTATGGAATATTGCCTTGTTATTTATTGTGATAGGAGCTGTTTTCGATTTCTTTGATGGCATGAGTGCCCGACTATTAGGAGTTTCCTCCCCTATCGGCAAGGAACTCGACTCCTTAGCAGACGACATTACCTTCGGCTTTGCCCCTTCTGCTATCATCTTCGATTTTCTGAAACAAGGAGCCGATTATCTTCCTTGGCACTATCTTGCTTATGCAGCTTTCCTCATGGCAGCATTCTCAGCTTTGCGCTTGGCTAAATTCAACCTCGACGAGCGACAGGCTATGGGATTCATCGGACTCCCCACTCCTGCCAATGCTCTCTTCTGGGGAGCACTTCTCGTTGGAGCAGGCGATTGGCTTACCTCATCTTCTTATCTATATTATGCCGTATTCTTTGGCATGTTAATTAGTTGTTACTTACTGGTTTCTGAGATTCCTATGTTTGCTCTGAAATTCAAGCACTGGGGATTCAAGGAGAATAAGCTGAAATACTGTTTTCTCATCAGCTGCATCCCTCTGCTCTGCTTTGGTGTAGTGGGTATTGCTTTCATCATCGCATGGTATGTTGTCCTTTCTGTTTTTACCCAAAACCAATAATAAACTACTATGAAAGAAAACATAGGCTTTATTCTTTTCGTTGTCTTTATTGTCATTTTTATTCTACTCCTGTCTAGTGGTAGTATTATCAGGTCCCTTAAAGAAGCCAAGTTGAAAGCCAAGAAAGCTGCTGACGAAGAGGCACAAAGATATCGTGATGAGACAGGACGCCAGCAACGCCAGTATCACTATAGCTGGAGGACGCCCAGCGAACCCGTACAGCCTCGTGCCGCTAAGCCAAAAGATACTAAAATTGATGAACCAGAAGAGATTCATACCACTACTGCTACAGGTGAAACTATTATCGACTGTCGTAAACAACGGGAGACTAAAAAAATCTATGAAGGAGAAGAAGGCGAATACGTAGAGTTTAGTGAAGAATAGACAGCATATCTGCATAACAAAAACAATGACTAAGACTGTATACAAGTCAAATATCATCTACACTCCACAACGTGATCATTTTGAAATACTTGAAAATGGTTATGTAGCTGTCGATGCTAACGGACTCGTTTGCGGCGTAGCCTCTAGTCTTGACGCTCTGAGGTGTCCCAACTCCAAAGTGGTTGACTTCGGCAATTGTTTGCTGATTCCAGCAATGAATGACATGCATGTCCACGCTCCACAATATCACAATCAAGGTATCGCGATGGACCTTGAATTATTGCCTTGGCTCACTAACTATACTTTTCCTGAAGAATCCAAATTTTGCGATATAGACTACGCCGAACGAATCTATCATAGGTTTATCCGACATCTGTGGCGAGTGGGTACGATGCGGGCCTGTGTCTTTGCCACTTCCCATACTGCCAGCACTTGCAAGCTGATGGAACTCTTCCGTGAGGCTGGCATGGGAGCGCTAATAGGCAAAGTGGCTATGAACCGGAACTGTCCTGAAAGCCTTCAGGAAACGGTAGCCGAATATATCAGTGGAATGCAGCGATTAGTTGTGGACTTTAATGACACCAGCGCACTGGTACGCCCTATTGTCACGCCCCGCTTCATTCCATCTTGTACACCTGAATTATTACAAGCCTGTGGCGAAATAGCTCACAGTTTCCAACTCCCCGTACAGTCGCATCTATCCGAAAATCTTTCGGAGATAGACTTAGTTCGCGAGCTGGAACCAGAGAGTAACAATTATGGAGATGCCTATTGCCGATATGGTCTTTTCGGACAGACCCCAACAGTGATGGCTCACTGTGTATGGAGCAATGCCGAAGAACGCCAACTAATACGAGACAACCATGTAATGGTAGCCCATTGCCCCACTTCTAATTTCAATGTCGCATCGGGTATGGCGTCCATTCGTTCTTTCCTTGACGAAGGCATTCGCGTAGGATTGGGTAGTGACATCAGTGGTGGGCATGACCTCAGCATTTTCCGTATGATGGTTTATGCCATACAGGTAAGCAAAATACATTATCAGCAAAGCAACCATCGATTGCCCTTCCTCACTTTGGCTGAGGCTTTCTGGTTGGCGACTAAGTCGGGGGGCAGTTTTTTCGGTCGTGTAGGCAGTTTCGAAAAAGGTTACGATTTCGATGCCTTAGTCATTGACGATTCGGATCTCTACCCTGATGATTATACTCTTCTACAACGTCTTGAGCGTTTCATCTACACAGGTGATGATCGACATATCGTCCACCGCTTCTGTCGTGGTAAAGAAATCAAATAATGTAAAAACAACACATCAGTTTGGATATTCTACAGAAAATGATTACCTTTGCATCCAAATTAAAATTAATAAGGTAAAAGATATGATTCTCTTTTTCAAAACCCCACAGAATAGCGTGATTGCCACGCAAGCTGACCATCAGCTGAAAGAAGACGAAGTTAAGGAACTCTGTTGGCTTTATGGCGAAGCCGAATTGCTTAGCGACGAGACTCTCGAAGGACATTTTGTCGGTCCGCGTCGAGAGATGGTGACTCCATGGTCAACCAACGCTGTTGAAATTACTCAGAACATGGGACTGAAAGGTATTCAGCGCATTGAAGAATATTTCCCCGTTGATTCTGAGGATGCAGAACACGACCCCATGCTGCAACGCATGTACAAGGGGCTGAACCAAGACATCTTCACGATTAATATTCAGCCAGAGCCTATCAAGTATGTGGACAATCTGGAAGAATATAACGAGCAGGAAGGTCTGGCCCTCTCGCCTGAGGAGATTGAGTATTTGCACAAGATTGAGAAAGAGAATGGTCGCCCACTGACAGACTCTGAGATTTTCGGATTTGCTCAGATTAATTCAGAGCACTGCCGCCATAAGATTTTCGGTGGCACCTTCATCATCGACGGTAAAGAGATGGAGTCGAGTCTTTTTGCCATGATTAAGAAGACCACACAGGAGAATCCCAACAAGATTCTCTCAGCCTATAAGGATAATGTTGCCTTTGCACAAGGTCCGGTAGTTGAGCAATTTGCCCCAGCCGATCAATCGACTAGCGATTACTTCCGTGTGAAGGACATCGAGAGTGTTATCTCGCTGAAGGCAGAGACCCACAATTTCCCCACCACTGTAGAACCCTTCAATGGTGCTGCAACGGGAACAGGTGGTGAGATTCGCGACCGTATGGGCGGTGGTGTCGGTTCATGGCCTATTGCCGGTACAGCAGTATATATGACGGCTTATCCTCGCATTGAAGATGCCGACCGTGACTGGGAGGACATTCTTCCTGTTCGTCAATGGCTGTATCAGACACCAGAGCAAATTCTGATCAAGGCTTCGAATGGTGCCAGTGACTTTGGTAACAAGTTCGGTCAGCCACTGATTTGTGGTTCCGTGCTGACCTTTGAGCATCAAGAAGCCAACGATACTAAATATGCATACGACAAGGTTATTATGTTGGCTGGCGGTGTCGGTTACGGTACCAAGCGTGACTGTCTGAAGAAAGAGCCCCAGAAGGGCAATAAGGTAGTGGTTGTCGGTGGTGACAATTATCGCATCGGACTCGGTGGCGGTTCCGTATCATCAGTAGATACGGGTCGCTATTCTAACGGTATTGAGCTGAATGCCATCCAGCGTGCCAACCCAGAAATGCAGAAGCGTGCCTACAATTTGGTACGTGCGCTGTGTGAGGAAGACACCAACCCTGTGGTTTCTATCCACGACCACGGATCAGCCGGCCACCTAAACTGTCTCTCCGAATTGGTCGAGGAGTGCGGCGGTGAAATCGACATGACCAAATTGCCTATCGGCGACAAGACGCTGTCGAGCAAAGAAATTATCGCCAATGAGAGTCAGGAGCGTATGGGCTTGCTGATTGACGAAAAACACATTGAGCACGTACAGAAGATTGCTGAGCGCGAACGCGCCCCATTATATGTAGTTGGTGAGACTACTGGCGATGCCCACTTCTCGTTTAAACAAGGCGATGGTGTAAAGCCTTTCGACCTGGATGTTGCCCAGATGTTTGGCCACTCGCCCAAGACCATCATGCGCGACAATACGGTAGAACACCAATATGAGGACGTGAAATATGCGAAGCCTTCCGATTACTCTGACTATTCAGATTACTCAGATAAAATCAGCGAATACCTGGAACGCGTGCTCCAGTTGGAGGCTGTGGCCTGCAAAGACTGGTTGACTAACAAGGTTGACCGTTCCGTAACGGGTAAGATTGCCCGTCAGCAGTGTCAGGGTAAGATTCAGTTGCCACTGAGCGACTGTGGTGTGGTAGCTCTCGACTATCGTGGTCGCAAGGGTATAGCCACAGCCATCGGTCATGCTCCACAGGCTGGTCTGGCAGACCCTGCTGCAGGTTCTGTACTCTCTGTTGCCGAGGCTCTGACCAATATCGTATGGGCACCATTAGCCGACGGTATGGAGTCTATTTCGCTCTCAGCCAACTGGATGTGGCCTTGCCGCTCACAGGAAGGTGAGGATGCCCGTCTCTATGCTGGTGTGAAGGCCCTGAGCGATTTCTGCTGTGAACTGCAAATCAATGTGCCTACAGGTAAAGACTCGTTGTCGCTGACCCAGCAGTATCCTAACGGAGAGAAGATTATTTCTCCAGGAACCGTGATAGTATCAGCAGGCGGCGAGGTATCTGATATCAGGAAGGTAGTTTCTCCTGTCATCAGAAATGACAAGCGTACTTCATTATACCACATAGATTTCTCATTCGATGAGCAACACCTCGGTGGTTCTGCCTTCGCACAGAGTCTGGGCAAGGTAGGTTCAGATGTACCTACCGTCAAGAATGCCGAATACTTTGCTGATGCATTCATGGCTGTTCAGCAGATGATAGAGAAGGGCTGGATTTTGGCTGGTCATGACATCTCTGCCGGCGGTTTGATTACCACCCTGCTAGAAATGTGTTTCGCCAATACCAATGGTGGCATGCACATCAATGTGCATGATGTCTGCAAAGACGGCGATATTGTCAAAGCACTATTTGCAGAGAACCCCGGTGTGGTAGTTCAGGTGAGCGACGAACATAAGGCTGCGTTCAAGGAATTCATGGAAGAAGTTGGTGTAGGCTATGCCAAGATCGGTTATCCTGTGGAGGAAGGACGCCATTTGGTTGTGGTTGCTGAGGATAAGGAACTTAGCTTCGATATTGACCATCTGCGCGATGTATGGTACAAGACCAGTTATCTGCTCGATCGCAAGCAGAGTTTCAATGGCAAGGCGAAGGAACGCTATGAGAACTATAAGCAGCAACCGCTAGAGATGAAGTTCAATAAGGACTTCACAGGCACACTCGCCCAATATGGTTTGAATCCCGATCGCTGGAGAAACTCTCAACTCTCAACTCCCAACTCCCAACTTCCTAAAGCCGCTATCATTCGTGAGAAGGGAACCAACGGTGAGCGCGAGATGGCCTACTGCTTGTATCTGGCTGGCTTCGATGTGAAAGACGTGATGATGACCGACCTGATCAGTGGTCGCGAAACACTGGAAGACATCAACATGATTGTGTTCTGTGGTGGTTTCTCCAACTCCGACGTGCTGGGTTCAGCAAAGGGATGGGCTGGTGCTTTCCTCTACAATCCCAAGGCCAAGGAAGCCCTTGATAAGTTCTATGCCCGCAAGAACACCCTCTCACTGGGTATCTGCAACGGATGTCAGTTGATGGTGGAACTCGGTCTGACAGGTGCTAAAGGTGCCAAGATGCTACATAACGATTCTCACAAGTTTGAGAGTGAGTTTATCTCTTTGGACATTCCACAGAACAACAGCGTAATGTTCGGTTCACTCAGCGGCAATAAGCTGGGGTTGTGGGTAGCTCATGGAGAAGGCAAGTTCTCACTGCCTGAAGCAGAGAGTGCTTACCCTGTAATTGCAAAATACAACTACGCTGGTTACCCTGCTAATCCTAACGGTTCCGATTATAACGTAGCAGGTATCTGCTCAGAGGATGGCCGTCATCTCTGTATGATGCCACATTTGGAGCGTGCCGTATTCCCATGGCAGTGTGCATGGTATCCAGAAGAGCGTCGTATGGACGAGGTAACCCCATGGATTGAAGCCTTCGTGAATGCTCGTAAATGGGTGGAGGAAAAATTGAAGGATTGAAGGATTGAAAAATTGAATATCTATTTAGAATCATTTAGAACCTTCTTTAAGATTGGCATGTTCACCCTCGGCGGTGGATATGCCATGATTCCTTTGATTGAAGAAGAGGTGGTCAACAAACACAAATGGATTGGGAAAGAAGAAATGCTCGATCTGATAGCTATCGCCCAAAGCTGTCCTGGAGTGTTTGCCATCAATATCAGTATCTTTGTAGGGTATAAATTAAATAAGGTACGAGGTGCCGTAGCCACAGCATTAGGCACTGCCCTACCCTCGTTTCTAATTATCCTAGCTATAGCCATCTTTTTCCACCAGTTCGAAGACAATCGTGTGATAGCAGCTATGTTTAAGGGTATTCGTCCTGCTGTAGTGGCACTGATTGCCGTACCGACCTTCAACTTAGGTCGTCGTGCTGAGCTCAATTGGTTTACCATTTGGATACCCATTGTATCAGCACTGCTCATATGGCTGTTAGGAGTATCACCTATATGGATTATCATTGCCGCTGGAATCGGTGGTTATTGTTACGGGAGGATTGCATCATGATATTTCTATACTTATTCATCACATTCTTTGAGATAGGGCTCTTCGGATTCGGTGGAGGCTATGGCATGCTGTCACTGATACAACATGAAACGGTAGAGCACTGGGGATGGATGTCAGCCTCAGAATTTACAGATATCGTAGCTATCTCGCAGATGACGCCAGGGCCTATAGGCATTAATTCTGCCACCTATGCAGGCTATACTGCCGTTAAAAATGCCGGTTACAGCATACCAATGGCTGTACTCGGTTCTGCCACCGCAACCTTTGCACTGGTATTGCCTTCACTGATACTCATGATATTGATTAGTAAGATGTTCATGAAGTATATGAACTCACACCTTGTGCAATCCGTATTTAAAGGGCTGCGACCAGCAGTCGTAGGACTACTGGCCGCAGCAACGCTATTACTCTGTACCCATGACAATTTCTCGACACCCTCAGAGAATCCATGGCAGTTCTATATCAGTTGTGCCCTCTTTCTGGCCACTGCCTTCGGTACAGGTTACCTGAAGATCAATCCCATACGCATGATATGCTATAGTGCATTTGCAGGACTATTACTATTTTACTGATTCCCAACGGAGCACCGCACCATTACGGCGGGCAGGATCGGCTCCCACAAAATCCATGGAATACGGACTACCCGTTGTTGGACTCTTTCCAATATACTTATGTGTACGCATCGACATGAGCATAAACTCATGGTTGAGATAGTCTTGCCAAAGGAATACCTCTGCCATCTTCTCGTCTTTTGTCAGTTTGACATCGCCAGCGATACCGAAACCAGAGCAGCACACGTAGCGTCCGTCCTCGCACTGTAGGATGACCTTGCCCTGACCCTTGTCGATGATGCGGAAGTGGGTCAGTCGTTCGTTGTCCTTTTCCTGTGGGGTGAGGTCAGGATGCGTGGGCATGGCCACATCGTGCAGCAGTCCGTGCTTCAAGGCTATGGCAGGACGCCCCGTAGCCTGGTTGATGATGCGGAAGGTCTTACCATAGGGGATGTTCTGGCTGCGGTCAGCCATGGGCTCCACGACGGTGAAGTTGTCAAACTCGGCATAGCCGCCTTTCTTGCCCTTGTGGTTGAAGGCGAAGAGGGCATGGCGCGAGCCCTGGAAGGTGATAAGCTGATACGACAGGGGCATCTCACGCCCCAGCGGACGGTAATGCTCACCGTTCAGCGAGAACTCATAGTGGACCTGATCGTTATCGAAGTCACCCACCATGCGGAGCCATACCTTCTGCAACGGTGCGTCGCAGGAGGCGATGCCCAGAGTGACAGTGTCGTTGGTAGCTTGCTCGAAGCAGCGCAGGAGCAAGCCATAGCGGCCTTGCTCGATGCCAATCCAAGAGCAGGGCACGTTGATGTTGCCCAGTCCAGCCACGTCGCCTTCCTTCATTCCTCCCACGTAGAGCTCGACGGTGGCGATGCTCTGCGGACCGATGACGCGTTGGGTCAGCGTGTTGCGAGCCCACATCAACTGTTCGGCAGGCTGAGCCTGCAGACGCAGACGCCCGTTCTTCAAGCTCCACATCTTATCATCGGGATTATGGTTCCACTGCCAGATGCGGCCCAGCTGCTTACCGTCAAAATCGTCGGAGCGTACATAAGGAGCCTTCTTCTGGCTGGCATCAGTCACAGCACCAGGGATGCTAGGCTTCAGCCACGTACGTGGCGCACGTCCTAAGTTACCCTCTAAGCCTAGCATGGGCCACCCGTCTTTCCAAGTGATAGGAGCCAGGGTAACCGTACGCCCGATGCTGTGGAAATCCATCATCAGCAATGCCCACCACTGTCCACTCTGATCCTCTACAATACCACCTTGATGGATATTGGTACAGGCTGTAGCGTCTTTATCCACTTCAGGAATACCGAATTTCGTGCCATCCTCACCAATGCGGTATTTCACATCTCTCGGCACCTGTGTCAGCGGTGCCTGATGATAGCCGAACGTCTCGTCGGCTGTGATAGTGATGGTCTCATAGGGTCCCCAAATGCTCTTCGAACGCGAACAAAGCGTACGCCCATTGGGATAGTAGTCGGTGGAGATGAGGTAGTACATGCCATTAATCTTGTACATGTGGTGCCCTTCTCCCACAGCATTGCCCTCAGGAATAATGGTACGCTCCGTCCCTTCTATCGGACCACTCATGTCTGGCTTCAATTCAATACATTTCACCTCACCATAACCATGAATGGCATATATTTTCCCGTCATCATCAAAAAGTACTGAGAGGTCATGAATATGTCCCTTCATGTTATGATGTTTCCATGGGCCACGGATATCTTTTGCCGTATAGCACTGCAAACCCTTGCCATTGATGTTGGAGTAGACATAGAACTGTCCGTTTGCATAGCGGATGCACGGTGCCCAAATGCCCCGACCATAGATCTCCTTATGATTCTTCAACGAGAAAGCATCATCATCAAAGTCGAAACGATCAAAGCAATACGAAATATTCTCCCAGTTCACCAAATCCTTCGAATGCAGTATTACAAGACCTGGTACGGTATGCATGGTTGTACCAGCCAGATAATAATCGTCACCCACCCTCAGAATATCAGGGTCAGAAAACTCATCGTAGAACAACGGATTCGTAAACGTCCCATTCCCATTATCTGCCGTCCAACTCTGAGCACTTGCTGTGCTCAAATGAAAAATGGAAATGAGAAATGTAGAAATAATTAAACGACACATAACTAATTATTTTTTATACTTAACTTTTAATTCTTCACTTTAGGCTGGGCCATCCGTCAGCCGTCCATTGAATCTTGCGCTGCACCAATATCGCAGCACCTTTGTGCTCCACACTATAACCATGACTGATATAGATATCCTCACCTTTCATGTGGTAAGCAGCACAGTGACTTATTAGACTCGTGCAGACGAAACCTTGACTGTCGACAAAAAACTGGTTGACATTGTTATGAGGAAGACCAGCAGAAAGGTCAAGTAACGTCACTTGATAGCGCTCCGTCAACACCCCCTGTGCTACAGAGTTGCAAACCACCAAGCCGAATAGTAAAATTGTGAACAGAATCTTCCGCATAACAGCGCCAAAGGTACAATTTTTCTTTGACTCTGCAAAACTTTTTGGAGCACACTCGAAAAAATTTTTTGAGTGCACTTCAATTTTGGGGAGTGTACTCAAAAAAATGCGCCCCTCAAGCGAGGAGCGCACCATCTATTTCTTTCATTTCTTAAACTAACGGAGTTCCCGTCTTAGAGGGCGAACTTGTAACCCAGAGTGATAGCGAATGTGCTGTTACGACCCTGATCTGCATTCTTGAACAGCTTTGTTACACCGATGTTGTAACGAGCGTCCAAAACGAAGCTCTGATACTCATAAGAGATACCAACGGGAATAGAAAGGTTGAAAGACTTAACACCTGTCTCAACATCAGCTCCTGCTATACTAAGAAGATCATTCATGACATCGTCAATATTAACTGTGTTACCATTGTAAGAAGCCTTCTTACGAACATTGAATGCAGGCTGGATACCAGCTTTAACAGCCAAACCAGGAACTACATAGTAGTTAGCAAGGATGGGAATGTTGATATAGTCCATATTGAACTTAACATCTCCAAACTTAGCACCTTCCATAGAGTAGAGAACACCTGCAGTGATATCAAAGTTCTGAGCTACGCCATATTCGAACTCAGCACCAGCAACGAGACCTACCTTAGCCTTCTTATCACTACCACTACCGGTAATCGATGAAATGTTAATACCAGCCTTTGGCATAAGAGTTACCTGGCCAACCTCATTCTGTGCGTTAGCACTCATTGCAGCTACCATCATGGCAGCAATCATCATCAGCTTTTTCATAATTCTATTCAAATTTAGTGAATAAATAATATTTGATTTACTCCGCAAAGATAAGAAAAAATTTTAAAACCACAAGAAAATTTAGTTAAAATTTACATAAAACGTTGGATTTTTCTTGATTTATGTCACAAACTTCCTTTTTTAACACCCAGAAATGATGTAGGAATCGGGATGCCCCCCTCACGAGAGACATCCCGATTATATTATATAATAAGGTGTAACGGAAGATTATTTCACAATGATTTTCTTTACCTCACTGCCCTGACGGCGAATAACCAAGCCCTTCGTACTGGCATCCACTTCGCGACCTTGGAGGTCAAAGAAACGAGTAGGTGCTTCATCTAATACCTTTGCAGAACGGATTGCTGTTGTCACATTTTGCCATGTGTCGTCAGAACTACTTTGAAGCACAGGAATCCCATTACTTACTACAACGATGTAATTGCTGACTTGATTATCACTCCGACGAACCAATCGCCAATTCGAGTCACTATCATCCATAGATCCAACGAAAATACGATATTCACCATCAGCAAGATTGTCCGGGAACTTAGCTGCTGCAGGGAAACTACTACTGAAATTAGTTACAACATTTTGGAGATTGGCAGTCTTATTGACTGCACGTGATTGTAATACATAAGTTTTATCACTGCTTTGCATCACTATGCCTATTTTCCCATCCCATGTAGAACCACACATGTTCCACATAGTTGTGCCAACAGAAATACTTGTCAGATAATATTTCCCACCTATTTTAGAAACCTGAGCCGAAAATGGATTTGGACTGACTATATGTGATTCATATGGCACCGCAACTGTAGGTGGCGCAATACCCAATATCATATTCTGTCCTTCCGCAAACGAATATCCCGAAGGATTAAGCAATGATATATCATAATAACCATTACCACCGTTAGGTCCCCAGCCCCAATTGACATGTACAAGGCCGTTGGATGCATAACCGTCAATTACGAAGGCATGCCCTCCTTGCGTTACATCAGAGCCAGAATAATAGATGGGACGTTGTTTATTCAATTCATCAAAGATAAGATTCATCCAGGCCTCTTGTGAATAATAATTGCGATAAAATTGCCCCAGGTTTTTATGATAACCAAAATAGTTAATCAGACCATTATGCGCTTCTGAGGAATAAGCACCACTACCACTAGGTGTATACTGCATTTCAACAGAGACACCGCAATGCAGAATTAATGTTGCCACAGCCTTTTCCTGTTCCTCCGTATAATCTACCGAATTATAATCATCTAACACATTTGCCCAGTCATAAGTTGTCTCGCCAAAATTTGCATAAAGCAATTCACCCACACCTTCTGCTGGTTTGAACGAATATTGCTTTTCCCCATGACCTTGCGTAGGATACTTATAGTAATTCATGATTTGCCCTAGAGCCGTTGCAACACATCCACAAGGATAGTGTTTCCCTTTTGAAGTTTTTGGACACAGACTATTGAAAGGAGCTCCCTGGTCCCATGTTGAATTAAGTAAGGGCATGACAGGGTCCGTAGAAGGAATGATTGGCGAACGTAAAGAGTTCACAGAGGCAATTGCTGACTGCATCGAGAGATCTAAGGTATGAACATACCATGAAAGTCCGTCATTCGTATCAATATCATAGACACCATCAGAGTAACCGAGCACAGGCGAGAAAGCATCGTCATTTGCAACAATAACGAACCCATTATCTTGACTTCCCATCACAGTGAAGGCTTTGTAACACCCAAAGACCTTCAAATCATTATAATTGACGGCAGCCGCACCCTTACGATGAGAATTGAACTGATGCAATGTTTGAACAGCAATATTTCTAATTTCACTCTCAGTCCTTTCCTTTGCCGACATTCCGATAACTGTCAGCAACATAGCAAAAAGTAATGTCGCCTTTTTCATGACTTTTCTATCTAACTAAGAAAAGGGAATGCGTGCACGCCGCTTGTACGGGTGTACGCATTCCTTTATTAAACATTTTAATTTACTCTTCTCCACTTACTGCATTAATATACGCTTCTGCACTCAGATAAAGATAAGAAGGTATCGAATTTAAGTAGATACCCTGTTGGGGCAGATTAATAAAGAAAGAATTTTTGGGGAACGTAATAACTCCTGCTTTTTCGTTATAAACTCCTAATGGATATGAATTGGTATCAGTAATCACAGCACCATCACTACTTGTCAAATTACCAACTACTGTTCCAATAGTCATTGGTCCATATCCCCAGTCCGCACCTATTGCTACGGGAGTAAGCGAAGCACCTTTTTCTGTTACATTAATAACAAACAAATGATCTTCTTCGTCACAATCACCTTCTTGGTTATAAGGATATCCTATATAACCTATTTCGTCTTTACCTGTTGCCACATGAGAGTACGGACCATAGAAACGGAAGCGACAACCTTTTTCTGTAATAAGTTTTTCCACCTGTACAGCATAAGGTATGGATGCGTCAAGACCAAACAGTCCGCTCAAAGCACCATCCAGCCAGTAACCAGTACCAAGTTTCTCCCACTTTTGCACAGACAGATTTATCGTGAACTCCTGTAAACCTGCTGTATAGATACCAGACTCTGTAATACCAAGAATCAGTTTATAATCACCGCCTTCTTCTGCTTTAGAAGCAGTAATGTGAAGATTCGTCGTACTTTCTCCTTCTGCAAAAGTTACTGTGGTAGGTACTTCAAACACACCAGCTTCATCAGAAATAACGCTGATACCTACAGTCTGTGCAGCATCTGTATTATTACGTGAGAGTGAGATATCGAAATACTTCGCATCTGGCTCTACCTCCAAGTTCTTAGAGTAGTTTTTCTCTGAGAAATACACTCCTGAAGCATTGGCATTCTCGGCACTTCCAACACCATCATACTCATACTTATCCGTACAAGCAGAGAATGTCATGGCACCTAAAAGTGCAACAAATGTATATTTGAATATTTTTTTCATAATTGCTATCTTTTATAAGTGTTTCAATTACCAGTCCAAGGGCTATAATTATCTGAAGGATCAGGGTTGTTATAACCTTTCACACCTTCGTTGTTATTTTCTTCATTACGAACAATACAGAAGTTCATCCATGATGGGCGACCATCAGTATTGAAACGGCAAGCGGGGAAGAAGTTCGTACCTTCATATCCACGGGTTACACTCATGTCCAAACGCTTTACATCAAAGAATGTCTGACCTTCACCCCATAATTCAATACGTTTCTGTAATACGATTTCATCTATCAACTGCTTACCTGTCAAGCTAGTATTGTAATTAGGGTTACGACTCTTCATAAAGTTGTTAATCAACTGTTGTCCCTCAGAGTCACTGCTATGAGCAGCAGCCTCAGCCTCTATCAAATACATTTCCTCTACACGCATCAGAGGATAAGCACTGGCTGCACCAATAAGGTAATCCGTATTATTACCTGCATTAGGACGGAATTTAATTGATGAGTACTCTGCCAACTTATTCTTATACTTTGTGTCCAAGAAAGGAACTAAATTTTCCAATGCACTGCCTTCAGGAGCTTTCCACTGCAACTTACGCCAGTCAGCATCGTCAATACGGTCATAAACAGACTTACCAATCATGAAATAAGCAGCGTAACGCCCTGCATAACCCCAGTCAGTCTCATTACAGTTCCATCCTGTCCAGTTCCTTGATTTCATCTGGACGGTCTCCGTATCAGCATTCTGAGTGCTTGCCCACATAAAGTCGCTTGCATCATTATAACCAGTAGCTGGATTCAAAGCCTTTTCCTTGGTGATAGGAGTCACATTTGTTGTTTCTATGGCTTTACGGGCATATTCCTTTGCCTTAGGATAATCCTCCAGCCACATATACAGACGAGCTTTTAAGCCATAGACACAGGCTAAGTCTGGAAGGATATTATTGCGTCTGTCGGAAAGATAGCCAATATACTTTTCTGCCTCTGTCAAATCTTCCTCAATAAATGTAGCCATTTCTTCGCGTGTGGCACGAGGATTTACTCGAGCTTCCTCTTCCGTCATACCAACCTTCACGATTGGGCAAGTCAGATTTAAAACAACATTACCTTCCTCGTTCTTGTTGTCAGGATAAACCTTATTGGGTAAGAACTCATACATACGAGCCATATCCAAATAGTACATGGCACGACAAGCATAGCCCACACCTAAATAGCCCAACTGTGTCTCAGTTGCCGTTTCTGGGTTGATAGCATCAATAAGATTGTTGGTGGTCAACACATAATTGTAGTATGAATTCCATACAAACTGTGTTACCAAATAGTCAGGACCAATATAGTATGTCTGCTCCCACTGGAACCACCAGTCATAGTCACCATCAGTAGTAATGGCATCCTCTGTCATAATATCACGGATGTGCATGATAGCAGCATAACCATAATCCCAGCCACTATTCCCCCCGCTCCAGTTGACATTCAATGCTGCAGGGATAGCACTCACAAGTGCATCGGCTACGCCTGATGATTTTGCCATCTGGTTGGTTGTAACCACATTTGACGTAGGTTCAGTCTCCTCAATACAGCTGGTATTAACCAGTGATAGCGAGAGGAGTCCTGCCGTCATAATTGATTTGATATATCTTTTCATATTCGTTTTCGTTTTTCTATTTTACTTTTTCCTAATTAGAATGTAACGGTAATACCGCCAGAGATAGTACGAATTGGCGAATAACTCTGGTTTGACACGCTACCGCTGATGCTTTGGCGTGGATCAAGACCCTGACGTTTTGACCACAACCAGAGATTGTCACCTACTGCATAGACACGAATCTTGTTGATGATTCCCAACTTGCGAACCCAAGAAGTGGGCAGAGTGTAACCAATTGTCACATTTTGCAAACACAAATAAGAAGCGCTGGTCAAGAAGCGGTCACTGGTTGCTGCTGTATAATGGTCGTCAAATTGAATACGGGGTATAGTACTATTCTTGTTCGTTGAAGACCAAGCATTAAGCATATCAACATGTATCTGGGAACCACGAGATAACGACATGGCAGATGCATAGTTACTATCATATACCTGACCACCCAACTGATAAGTGAAATCAACACTTACATCAAAGCCTTTCCAATTTAAAGATGTACCAAAGCCACCGAACCAATCTGGATGTGGGTTGCCACAAAGATATTGGCTTGCATCACCAGTTTTGTTTGTAGTATCCAAATGATCTACGATAGGATTACCAGCCTCGTCAAGTACATTATTACCATCTGCGTCTTTCTTGTAGACATTCTTATAATAAAGAGCTTCACCCGTTTCTGCATCAACACCAGCATAACGATACATATAATTAGTATAGATGGGAATTCCCTCACCATAGAAATAACCGTCCGATTGATAACCACTAATCCCGTCAACAACCATACGCTTATTTGCTTCAGCGATTTTCAGAATCTTCATACTATTTGAAGTGGCATTCACATAAGCCGACCATGTCAGATGCCTATTGCGGATAATATCACCGCGCAACTGCAACTCAAAACCTTTGTTACGTACATCACCGATGTTGTCATAATAACCAGTAAAACCAAATGAAGCAGGCAAAGAGAACCATGCAAGCATATCAGTTGTCTTTCTGTAATAGTATTCTACACCTCCAGACAATCGGCCTTTCCACAGGCTGAAATCGACGCCAATATTAAATTCTCCAACCTTTTCCCAAGATATTTTCTCATTACCCATACGGTATGGAGAAACTGCAATCTGACCACTAGAATTCCTCAATTCATAGGTAGTAATATAGTTATACTGACCGATTCGATCATTACCTTGCTCACCATATGACAGTTTGAATTTCAACTCATCAACCCAATCTGCCTTGAAGAATTTTTCTTTATTAATCAACCAAGCAGCACCAAACGACCAGAAATTACCCCAACGATGGTCTGGATGGAATGTTGACGTGGCATCGCGACGATAAGAGGCCGAAGCGAAATACCTTTCCGCATAGTTGTATTGAACACGACTGAACCAGCCTTCTGTATTATAGGTTGAAGTAGAAGAACTTTGACTTGTGCCTGCAACAACTGCTCCGTCAAGTTCGCCATTTTCATTCAGGAAAAGGTTTGTTTTGTCGGCTTCCAAACCTGAGACTTTTCTCTTATAGTACTCATGACCTACCATGATATCCAAATCATGCTGCCCAAAGAGGTGATGCCAATCCAGTAACTGCTGGAAGTTATAAGTCCATGTACGTCCATGACTAACATAGCTATGGCCATTATTAGGAGCATTCGATCCAAACCAAGGGTTAAAGGTCTGCATACCACGATATTCGTCCACATAGGTACTATTAACGCTAGTGAATTTGAAATCTTTGAGGAAGCGGATATCAGCAGTTCCGACTATATTAAAGGTATTACCTATAGTATTTCTCTTGTTAGAGTATGCATCTGACAGAGGGTTAGCACCATTCATAGCAGGACGAGTGATTCCTATAATCTCACCATCGCCATAGTCAAACATTGGGCGCTTTGAATCTGGATGAATGATAATGTTTCCATTTCCATCACGAACATAAAGTGGATAAATGGGAGCAACTGTCGTCATTGCAAACATATTCCCTGTAGAACCCAGGCTTTCACTACTAACATTGTCCTGATTGTAATGGGCATAGTTCACGTTTACGCCTAACTTCACCCAAGGCTTTAACTGATAGTCTGCTTTCAAACGAGCTGCAAAACGTTCGTAGTTAGACATAGGTGTAATACCTTCCATCTTCAAATAGTTGGCTGATGCATAGAACGTTGAGCGCTCTGTGCTACCTGAAGCAGTAAGAGTATATTCCTGACGCAAAGATTTCTTATAGGTCTCATCGATGTAATTATCTGGCTGAATCCAATACTCTTCACCATTATAAGTAATCTTACGACCTAAAGTTGCATTAGGATTCAGTTTTCCATTCAAACCAATAAGATTCTGACCATCAGGTACAGTATACACATTGTAACCTAGACCTGTTGTTCCTGTAAACATTGCCTGATTTGCATAATGATTGGCTTGCGCAACATCGTAGCCGTAAACATCCATGCCATAGTTATACAATCCCTGATACCACATTTCATAGTATTTGGCAGGAGAACTTATAAACTGATAATCAGGAATGGCTCGTGAATTAGAGCCCCACTTTGCATCAAAGGTAATCGTAGCATCCTTACCCTTCTGTCCGCTTTTAGTTGTAATAATGATGACACCATTAGCACCACGTGCACCATACAAAGCAGCAGCAGAAGCCTCTTTCAGCACAGTCATCGACTCGATGTCGGAAGGATTGATAGTGTTGATGTCACCATCAAAAGGAGAACCGTCAACAACGAAAAGAGGATTGTTAGCACCAGAAACAGAAGATGTTGTGGTTATACCACGAATACGAATCGTAGGTGCTGTACCAGGCTGACCAGAAGACTGAACCATCTGCACACCCGTAACTTTACCACGCAAAGCTTCAGCAGCATTCACTGTCTGAACCTTACCAATATCCTCTGCCTTTACAACACCGGCAGAACCTGTAAATGCGGATTTCTTGGCCGTACCATATGCAACAACAATCACTTCATCCAATGCCTTCTGATCACTAGTCAGCATAATGCGCATATTAGGACGGGCACTAACCTCAATTGGTTCCATACCCACATAAGTGATGCGCAGGGTACTCTTGCCAGCAGGAACTGACAATTCGAAACGACCACTAGCATCCGTTACTGTACCAACCTGTGTCCCAACCACGAGGACAGAAGCACCAATTACAGGCTGTCCATCATCCTGGGATGTTACGGTACCATTAACTTTTGTCTGTGCCAGCGCAGTTCCCATCATGAGGAAGAGCGCAGCAATAAACATCGTTAGTCTTTTTTCCATAAACACTCTCTTGTTATTAATTTATAATGATTTAATTAACTTATATAATCAGCTATTCGTCTACTCATGTGTACACCTCCCCGCCGGAGGTCGGCTCACAAGATTGTGCAAAAATACAACAATTATTCACAATCAGCAAATAAATTTTATGAAAAAGTGATTTTTTCCGCCAATTTTTAACATTTTACCCCTATTTCTCGCAATTTTAGTGCAATTTTAGCCCAAAAAACTTCCGATTTGTTAATTGATATAAATCAATTCGCGACATTTTGATAGTTGCCAAACCTAATTCTATATGATATATTAATGTACGCGCGTAGTTTCCCATATACTTGCTTCAGCCAAATACCTTAAAAAGTATCATTTGAAAAATGATGCACCAATCTCACCGCATTTTGTTGAGGTTGGTGAGTGGTTAGGCAAAAAAAACAGTAACTATAGCTGTTTGTCTGAAAGAAAGGTAATCAGTTCCTCATATTGCATGGCGTTTCTGGTTACAACATGATGGACAGCCTCATCAAGCAGTGTCATTTTATTGATTTGCTGAAACTCATCAATAGCCACATACACCTGCCGCTTGCTTTGGGAAAGATAGTCGAAAATCGTTTTAAGTGCCATGGAAGACTGGCTGGCTTCGATACTTACGGAAACGGTTGGCGTGCCAGTCATGGGGTCAACACCGAAAATAGGGGGTCTCGAGCCAAATCGGGGTTTGGCTCGAGCCAAAACCCGTTCTGGCTCGAGCCAAGTCAAGGAGTGGCTAAAACTCGAACCGACTAGTTTGATGAAATTTTGAAGCGCTTGGACGGTACTCTAGGACAAGGTACGACGCTGACAACATGAGGAGGAAGTGAAGCGGCACGCCTGCCAGACACACTCTTCGTCACATAACCTGTAGTGTTGTAATTAACCAACTTCGGGCCAGGAGTCATGACACCGTATTTCAACACATGGCGCGTGCGCTTCTTCTGCTGAGGTGTGAAGACCTCTGCCTTCGTAACCATATAATCGAGAATATTATCGGCAACAAACACTTCACCTGTTTTACAATCCGTGCGTGTTGCCAACTCATAAATCGAGAGTTCTACCCCTTTTGCACTTTTCTGGTTGATATAATCCGTCAGCCAAGCAGAATAATTATTGTAGTCGGTGATTGGCGTATCGGAACATTCGTCATCCTCTTCACATTCGTTTTCAGAGAAAGTATGGAGCAATCCCAGATAATGACCTAATTCGTGAGCTACTGTCGACACGATGTATCGGGTATTATAGTGTTTATCATCTTGCCATTCATCTATGAACTTACTGTTAATACAGACACCATAGGGCGTGGTAAGATAAGCATAATCGTTGGCAGAATCTGTGCAATGCAGTATTTCACCAAGAGGATGGGCTGTTGGAAGTATAGGCAATTGGGTCAGGCCGAGGGAAGTTTCCCCCTCACTCATTTGACGAAAACTGAAGACGAAGATATTGATATACTTCTTCAGATTAAACACATCATTAGAAAAATCTTTATCGTCCAGAAATTCACTAGGGTCCATGTCATCGAAATTTACTTTCTTGCGCACGATACCTGGCTCTTTGAGCTCATTACCGTCATTATCATACTTCGCCATTTCGAAGACGATGTCCATATCGTTATCGGCATAGAGTTTGTTGACTGCCTGAAGTATTTTCTTAAACTGACTCTCATCAGCATTCTGAGTCTTGTCGGACTCGTTTTTATACATCACGTGGAAGACTACCGGCAAATGATACTCATAGGTATCCAAGTTGCCAGAGAAAGCTGGCTGGGAAACTTGAATCTCCTGCGAACGGCCTCCCACGGTAACAGTCACTTTTCCCGAACGGGCATTGCCGGTGATATTGGGACTGACCCACAGAACGATCTTATCACTCCGATCACTTGATTTCACGGGATAGCACCAGTTCTTGCAGTTGGCATCACTCTTGGCTGTCCACGACGCAGAGGCTGTAAGCCGAATTTCCTGAGAGGTCACACTTGATCCCCAGCTAAACGATTCCTGACCGGCAACGACAGCAGCACCATTATCTTCCGATGCACTGTCACCTCCACATCCGAACAGACATAGGGCCAGCACCCACAATATCAAACTCTTCTTCATCTATTAAACCAGAATAACCAAATACTTACTCGTTGACCAGAACAACTGCGGATTAGTGATGCGCAGGATATACTGTTTGTTAGCATCTCGCTCCAAAATATAGCTGGAAGCAGGGTGGTTGGTCAGCAATTTGGCTGAACGCGAATAGAGCTTAATCTCCTTATCGACACGAATATCAATCTTGGTGAAGTATTCACGATTGAAATTCGACTGAAGCACCTTGCCATTCTCAATGATATGCTGCTCCCTGAGTTCCTTCTTCGTTCCAAATACGAACCAAGCGGTATTCAACTGCTTATCCTGTACGGAGATGGTTTCTGCCTTCTGAGAAATCTCGGCTTTCTGCTGTGATGTTTCCACTGTCAGGTCAGCCACTTCATTGCCTAACTCTGCCAGACGTATATCACGTGACTTCAAATCGAGTTTCAGCTGGTTTATCTCCTTGTCTTTATTCTCCATCTGTGCAACCAGGTTCTCGATAGTCTTACGCAACTCGTCACCTTTCACAGAACTCTGGCGTAACTGATTCTTCAACTTATTGATCAGTTCACGGTTGTGCTGCATCGTCTCCTGAATCTGGGCGATGTTGTCGCGAATGCGCTGTGCACGATTGGCGCCCTCACCATCTTTAGCCAGCGTCACGCGATCCTGCGCAGCATTAATAGCACGGAAGCCCTCTTCAATCTCATTGAAGGTAGCCATCATGTCGTTGATTTCATTATCCTTCTGCTGGATAATACGATTCAGAGAATCGGCCTGCTGGGCCATCATCAACTCTTCTGTCTTTGGTCCCTGCTGCTTGCAGGCTACCACTGCTACGGCACCAAGTGCCAAAATCAATAATTTCTTCATATCTTTTAATTTTTCAATTCTTCAATCCTTCAATTCTTCAATCCTTCAATCTTTCCCTGCAAGGACGATAACGAACTCGCCTCGTGGCTCATGTTCCGTAAAGTGAGCTATTACTTCTGCCAGCGTTCCACGGACACTCTCCTCATGCACCTTACTGATTTCGCGACACACGCTCACTTGGCGCTCCGGCCCCATCACCTCGGCAAATTGCTGCAAGGTCTTCAGCACACGATAAGGCGATTCGTAGAACACCATCGTACGTTCCTCGTCAGCCAGACTCTGAATCTTGGTCTGACGACCTTTCTTCTGAGGCAGGAAACCTTCAAAGCAGAAACGGTCACAAGGCAGTCCACTGCTCACCAAAGCAGGAACAAAGGCTGTAGCTCCTGGCAGCGTCTGTACCTCAATGCCTGCACGCACAGCCTCACGAACCAAGTAGAACCCAGGGTCACTGATACCAGGGGTGCCTGCATCGCTTATGAGGGCAATGGTTTGTCCTGCCTGCAGCCGTTCCACAATGCCGGAACTGGTACCATGCTCATTGAATTTATGGTGAGACAACAAATGCTGCTGAATCTGGAAATGCTTCAGCAGGATACCCGATGTGCGCGTATCCTCAGCCAAGACCAAATCGGCCTCTTTTAATATTCGGATAGCGCGAAGAGTCATATCTTCCATGTTTCCCACAGGAGTGGGTACAATATATAATATGCCCATAATCGAGGGCAAAAATACAAAAAAATAGTAACAAAAGGTGAACTATTAAGATTATTTTTATATCTTTGTGCCATGATTTGAATTTATATCAATCTTTAACCCTTTAAACATGAGAATTATGAAACAGAGGAAACTAAATTTGATGTATCTGCTATTAATGGCAGTTTTAGTACTTAGTTCGTGTTCAAAGAAATCAGCTGTAGCCAAATTCATCCCTGACGACCAGTTAGTAGCCAGCTTTGACGTACAACAGCTTTTCGAGAAGAGCAAGATGGGCAATAGCGAGGCTTCGAAAGCCATGTGGCTGTCGGCTGCTCAGGACGGTGTCAGCAAACAGGAGACCAAAGACCTCATCAAGAAGATTGCCGAGGATCCCGCCAAAGCTGGTATAGACCTCCGTGAACCTATTTATCTGTATGGTTCTAACGATGCACAGTCTGTTGTTGGTACAATTCTCGACAAAGGCAACTTCACCGAACTGCTCAATGGCTTGGCTAAGGAATATGGTTTCGAAGCAGTGAAGGAAAAAGACGGTGTACAATATTTGTCAAGCGGCGACTACAACATCGTATACGATGACGCTATTTTCGTAGGTTCCAGCAAGAAAGTGGACGACATCATCGCCCTGTTCAAGAACGAAGACACGAAGGACACAATGGCCGAGAATGCCGATTTCGAAAAGTTGGTAGCTACCAAGGGTGTCATCAAAATGCTCGTTCCTGGCGATATGGTCAGTACGGTTTTCAATGAGCAAGCAAAGGCGCTGCCCGAAGGTCTGAACGTAAAAGACATCAGTGCTATTGTCAGTGTCAATACAGACAAGGGTGTTGCTACCTTCACTGCCGAGGCACTTCCTAAGTCCGATGCATGGAAAAAGAAGATCAAGGAGTCTACTGACTTTTTCGGCAATATTAGCGGTGACTATATGAAATACGTTCAGAAGGGTGCTTTCGTGCTCTATGCCAACCTGAAAGGTGCTAAGATTTACGAGGAACTGGAGAAGGCTGATATCCTCAAACAATTTAATGCTGACAATCAGAAAGAGATGGTCAAGGCTGTGCTGAATGCTATCGACGGCGACTTCGTATTAGGCGCCAAAGGTGTTGAAAACGGCATACCTGAGATCACTTCCTACATCAAGACCAAGGATGCCAGTCTCAGTGATATCGCCAAAGAAGCAGGTTTGTCTGGAGGAGAGGGAATCAACGTTGGTTTCAAGGATGGTGCTACCTTCTGTATTGTTGGCAATGCTGCTCCATTTACGGAGGCTAAGGACGGCTATGACACTGCTCTAGTGAAGGGTCATCGCATCTATCTGGCTTGCGACATTCAGCAACTTTCCACGCTCGCCGGTAGTGTTAATTCTGAATATCAGAATATGGCTAAGCAGGCTGCCAATTTTGTAACGAATGCCGAGATTTACGACACCAGTGATACTGCCTGCGAACTGAAACTCACCATGAGCGATAAGGAGAAGGATCCTATCGAGGTACTGATACAGGCTATGATGAACCAATAATCGGATGAAGGTAAACGGACTTTTACATCGGCTACTCAGCCGACATCTTAATCGAGGACAGTTGGCGGGCTTCGTGCTCGCCAACCTCTTTGGTATGACGATTGTGCTGGCCGCTGTCCAGTTTGCTTCTGATATCATCCCCATGTTTACGGGCAACGACAGTTTCCTGAAGCCTGGTCAGATGGTCATGGCGAAACACGTAAATACCTTCCGCACCCTGACTGGCAAGGCTCCCACTTTCACGTCAGAAGAGATAGCTGATGTGCGGCAACAACCTTTTGTGAGCGAGGTGGGTACTTTTACGCCATCTTTATTCAGTGTTGTTGCCACGTTGGGAAGCAGAAAACTGGGCGTGGAATTTTCTACGGAGATGTTTTTCGAATCAGTGCCTGATGCCTTCATTGACGTAGACCTCACCCGATGGACATGGAATAAAGACAGCGACGAGGTACCTATCATTCTGCCTCGTAACTATCTGGATCTTTACAATTTCGGATTTGCCAGCAGTCAGGGGTTGCCAGCCCTCTCCGAAGGTTTGGTTTCGATGGTGAAGATTCGTTTCATCCTACGAGGCACAGCCGAAAGGCGAGAATTGTCAGGACGCGTGGTCGCTTTCTCTAAAAAACTCAACACCATCCTCGTACCACAGGCATTTATGGACGAGATGAATGCCACCCTTTCACCTGACCGCAAGCCTGAACCCTCACGACTTATCCTCACAGTGAGCAATCCTGCTGACGAGCGTATAGCCACCTATCTGGAAGAGAACAACTATGAGACAGAGGCCAGCGATGCCGAAGCTGCCCGTACAGCCCACTTCCTGCGCATCATCATCAGCATTGTATTGGTTGTAGGCCTCGTCATCAGTGCCCTAGCTTTCTACGTATTATTGCTCAGCATTTTCTTGTTGCTGCAGAAGAATACCGAGAAAATGGATACGCTACTGCTTATTGGCTATTCGCCACAGGCCGTAGCTCGTCCCTATCACCTGCTGACCATCAGTCTTAACACGCTCGTGTTGATTGCATCCATTGTAATCGTATTACTGATGCGGGGTTACTATTTGCCCCTGTTTGGCGAACTCTATCCCAGATATAGTGCTGCCAACCTCACTCCTACCCTGCTGACGGGATTAGCACTTTATCTTTTGGTCATGGTGCTCAATTACGTTGCCATACGCCGAAAAGTGCTCTCTGTTTGGCATCTTCATGAGCATTAACAGAAAAAACATTCGAATAAATTTGGCAGATTGAAAAAATATGCCTACCTTTGCACCCGCTTTAAGCATCAAAGGTAGATCCGTTAGCTCAGTTGGTAGAGCACAACACTTTTAATGTTGGGGTCTTGGGTTCGAGCCCCAAACGGATCACCAAGAATAGTCCGCAAGAAGTTGAACGTCAACAACTTGCGGATTATTCTTTTTCTCATAACCATACGAAAGAAGGTTAATAACTAAATAAACTATTTAAAATTCTTTAAAAACTAATCCTTTTAGTTGCATATAACGAAAACTTTTAGTTACTTTGCATTCAGATATTGATTATTGACGCAAATAACGAGTTTAAACCAACAACTAAAAAGGTTATGAAGAAACTGACTAACAAGGAAAAGGAAATCATGGACTTGTATTGGAAGTACGGTCCCATGTTCGTTCGTGAATTGCAGGAGCATTACGACGAGCCGCGTCCTCACTTCAATACGCTTTCCACCATTGTGCGTATTCTGGAGCGCGAGGGATTTCTGGATCATAAGCAGTTCGGCAATACCTACCAGTACTTTCCGCTAATAACGGAGGCGGAGTATGGCAGGAAATCGATAGCAGGTATTATCAAGAACTATTTTGGCGATTCCTACCTCTCTGCTGTATCCTCGTTTGTCAAGGAAGAGAAAATCAGCGTTGACGAACTGCGCAAACTCATCAACGAAATAGAAAACCAACAATCCTAAGAACTTATGACCGACTTTCTGATATACGACCTCAAGGTGGCGGTGCTCATCATCGTATTCTACATGTTCTACCGCCTGATGCTCGCTCGCGAGACATTCCACCGTGTCAACCGCATCGTGCTACTTGCCACAGCCGTGCTGTCCTTCGTATTACCTCTCTGCGTTATCACGATGCACGAAACGGTGACCTTGCAAACCGTTCCTACGGTTGAGGTGGGCGATATTCAGATGCAGGTTGTGGCAGACGAAGAGGCGCCCTTGTGGCAATCCATCCTGCCCGTCTTATATATAATAGGTGTAGCGGTCGTCGTGATGCATACCCTCTGGTCTATTCTGAAAGTCGTATCACTCATTAAACATTGCGAACAGCATCCCTTGGATGATGGTATCACCCTCTGTGTGACCGGTAACGCCAAGGTGGCTCCATTCAGTTGGATGCGCTATATCGTGATGAATCGCAGCGACTATGAGGCACAAAATGATGCCATACTCGCACATGAACGCGGGCACATCCGTCTCCGACACTCTTATGATGTGCTCCTCGTAGACCTTCTCACTGCCCTTCAATGGTTCAATCCAGCCATGTGGATGCTGCGCCAAGACTTGCGCGCTATCCACGAATACGAGGCCGACGGTGCAGTACTCTCTCAAGGGATTAACGCGCGTCAATATCAATATCTGTTAATCTCGAAAGCCGCAAGCATTGGCGGGTACTCCATTGCAAACGGTATCAGTCACAGTACCCTCAAAAATCGTATTCATATGATGTTACATAAGAAATCCTCCAACAGCCATCTTTTGAAGCTGTTAGCACTTGTACCCATCGTGGGTATTACTCTTGCTATCAATGCAGAAAAAGTACAGGATATTGTTTATACTCCTGCCAACAATGTTCCAGACATTGTGACAACAGCTACCGAACAAGCCCCCGCAGTTCAAGAAGACACGAAGACTTACACTATTCGTGGTGTCGTGAAAGATAAAGAGAAGAAAGACCCTATCGTGGGAGCCGTTATCAGAATCAATGGCTCTAAGAAGGGTACCGTGACCGACAGGAATGGCGAGTTCTCACTGAATGCGAAGAAAGGCGATCGGATAGAGGTGATGTATGTGGGCTATGCCAGTGGAACAATTGTTATCAACGATCCGCAAACCAAGTATGACCTTCGGTTGCAAAAAGACGGTAGCGATGCATCCAACACCAATGACAAGACGTTCGATGTCGTTGAACAGATGCCAGAATTCCCAGGTGGACAGATAGCCATGCTCAACTTTTTAAACAAGAACATTCGTTATCCTGAGGCTGCCCATAAAGCAGGCATCCAGGGAAGAGTCGTAGCAACCTTTGTCGTTGAGAAAGACGGCAGCATCTCGAATGCTAAAGTCATGAGAAGCATCGACCCCTTATTGGATGCCGAGGCGCTGCGCGTCATCAACTCCATGCCTAACTGGATTCCTGGCAAGCAAGATGGCAAACCCGTAGCTGTGAAATACACCGTTCCTGTTTCGTTCAAACTCGATGGTCCGACGAAGACTCCTGAAGAGAAATACATTCTGGAGATTGACGGCAAGGAAGTTGACAATTCCGAAATAGCCAACTTTCCATCTGGCACTATTGCCAATATGGAGATTGTGAAAGGTGAGAACGGTCAACCCAAACGTATCAAGATTACAACAAAGAAAAAGCAATAACACTCTCTCGATTGATCATGAAAAGCAGATCAAGCATGTTGACCCTCGTCCTGCTGATGGTTCTCCCATTGGCGGCGAGGGCCATTGTCCACAAGACATTCACCGTTACTGTGAGTGTTGATTCCGCTATTGCCAGCATTCCACAGAAAATATATCTCGTATCAAGGATAGAGCGGGAATTCCAACTACACGATTCCCTTGCCATTGATTCACTGCACAGAAAAGGTACCATGCACGGGACTGTGCCTTACGAGTACAATGTCAATTTGATGTTTGCCCGACGTGGACCTGGTTCGGTACCTCTGATAGTGAAAAATGGAGATAGTCTTAGCATTCATATTGGTGACGAAGACGATGGCTTCCGTTTCCGTTTGGTAGATAAGGTTGAAAATTCACCTTCCACTCTGGAATTTATTCGGTGGCAAACCCTAAATGACAGTCTTCAAGAGAAGCAGCGAGCACTTCGAATGGCGATGAATCGCTATGGCATCGCTGACAACGAGCTCGATTCGCTGAAGAAAGAATATCGTGCCCTGTCTGAAGCATCATGGTGGCGAAGGTACAATTTCACACTGACGGGCAACAGTCCTTATTGCGTAGTGGAAGAGGCTTCCGCCATTTTATCTTATGCCAAGAATCGCTACTCCTGGAATGATGCACCCTATACGATGGCTGATGCCGACAAGATGATGAATCATCTGATTAGGAAGTTTCCTGACTACCCACCGATGCAGGCACTGGCTAACGACAGTACTTTAGGCGATGGCTATACTTCTGCCCGCAGTTTCGATTTCTATGCCATAGAACTGCGCAGACTCAGTAGTCGGTTCAAGGATCAGACTGCTGACAGCACTTATTGTCCTTTGAAAGTAGGTGAATACCTGAATATCTATGTTGGAGGAACTAACCTGAATAACTACCGAGGCAAATATGTTTTGGTTGATTTCTGGGCTTCGTGGTGCGAACCCTGTCTGGTAGAAATTCCTAATATCAAGTTGATGGCACAGATGTTTGCCGATGATTTAGATGTGCTGCTTGTATCAATGGATAAGACATCAAAGGCTTGGTGGCAGGCTACCAAGAAATACGATTTCCGTACGAAGACAAGAGAACAAACCGACAAGCCCTTCACACTCCATCATTTCAGGGCATACAATGACAAAACGGGTCAGATGTGGCCAGGAGTAAAAAAATTGGGCATCAAAACTATTCCACATAATTACCTGGTAGATCGCTCAGGACGTATCATCGCCAAGAATATCAGTATCCCTTTGGCTATTGATAAACTTAAATCGTTATTAGATAAGGAGAAACAACCATGAAGAAATTGCTGCTTGTATTATTCACGTTTCATCTTTCACTCTTTATTTCCGCTCAGACGGACAGTCTTCGTACCATATCCCGTTATTGGACTGAGCGTGGCTATTATGCGCGCAGTATTGCTGCCCTTCGTCAGATTCCTCAAGATTCGTTGACACTTGACGATATGCAACAGCATTATCTTTGTCTCAGTAGCATGGGGCAAGAAGACTCACTCGTTTACTGGGCTGAGAAAATCCTGAAGAGCGATCCCTACTGTGTACCTGTTATTCTCGATTACACTAAACGACTCAATAAGGGAATAAAAACAGAGATGGGCAAACTGCCTCTTCCAGAACGGGTGATAGATATTTGCAAGCAATACAAACAACGCGATTCTACCCACATTCTGGTCAATCGCCAATTAGCTGACGCCTATTATAATATGGGGAACTACGAGCGTGCGCTGTCCGAACTGAACCAATTAACGGCAATGGGCGACTCCTGTTTCAATACCTTATACACCCTTGGTTTGACCTATCAACGCATGGGCGACGATAATAATGCGTACGACTATCTCTATCGTGCCTATCAGAAAAATGACCAGCACCCCTACTGTTTGTTTATACTCGGCATCGTGTGCAATAAGATAGGCTTTGGGGCAGAGGCTTTGGGTTATCTCGATGAAGCCAAGAAACTCATGATACCAGACAGCCGCACGCTCTATCGACTTCACCGCGAGTTAGCGGAAGCATTCAATCAGAAGAACGAGGCCGATTTCCGTTTGCAGGAATTAGAAGAGTGTCTCCGTTATTGTGATGATAGTGAACGCCCCCTATTGGATTACGATATGGGACAATGCTACGTGGCGCTCAAACAACATAACAAAGCTCAGCAACATCTTCAAAAGTTTCTCGAAGCCACTCAAAACAGAGAGTACAACGACAATATCAAATACAAGCGTCAGCGTGCCGAACAGATGTTACGCATGATGATGTGGTAGAGCCTCACAGCATCTTGACAAACTCTTCCAACCAGTGCTGATCAACTTCATCGAAAGTGTTCAAATCCTTGCTGTCGATGTCGAGGACAGCTTTGACATTGCCGTCAGTGTCGAAAACGGGAACGACGATTTCTGAACGCGAGAGACTGCTACAGGCTATGTGACCAGGAAACGCCTCGACATCTGGCACAACCACCGACTCTGCTCGTTGCCAAGCTGTACCGCAGACACCACGTCCATAACCGATGTGCATACAAGCCACTGGACCTTGGAAGGGTCCCAACACCAGTTCCTCACCTTTTACTATATAAAACCCTGTCCAGAAAAAGCCCATTGTCTCATGGATAGCAGCACACACATTAGCCATGATAGCCACTTCATCCGTCTCGCCAGCAATCAGCGCCTTCACCTGCTCGAAAAGCAATTTGTAATTCTCTTCTTTATTCATGGGTGCAAAAGTACAAAGAAAATTTGGTTTTTCGCCCGATTTGCACTAATTTTGCAACCAAATTGAAAAAAACAAAGAATAATGGCAGAAAAGAAATTTAAGCGGACTACGGTGACCTCGGCTTTGCCCTACGCCAACGGTGGCGTACACATCGGTCATCTGGCAGGTGTATATGTACCAGCCGACATCTATGTACGTTATTTGAGACTGAAGAAGGAGGATGTGTTGTTTATCGGCGGAAGCGACGAGCATGGTGTGCCCATCACGGTTCGTGCCCGTAAGGAAGGCATCACCCCGCAGGATGTGGTGGACCGCTATCATAAGATGATTAAGGATTCGTTCCAGGAATTCGGTATTTCGTTCGATATCTATAGCCGTACTACCAGCGAGACGCATCACAAGTTTGCTGCAGAATGGTTCCGCAAACTCTATGATGAAGGAAAACTGGTAGAGGAAACCACCGAACAGCTTTACGACGAGGAGGCTAAGCAATTCCTTGCCGACCGCTACGTAACGGGCGAATGCCCCTATTGCCACAATCAGGGAGCCTATGGCGACCAGTGTGAGAAGTGCGGACGCGACCTGTCGCCAACGGAGCTTATCAACCCCAAATCAACAATCTCAGGTTCTACTCCTGTGATGAAGAAAACCAAGAACTGGTATCTGCCCCTGAACGAATATCAGGAGTGGCTGAAGCAGTGGATTCTCGAGGAGCACAAAGAGTGGCGTCCTAACGTCTATGGACAGTGTAAATCATGGCTCGATATGGATTTACAGCCCCGTGCCATGACACGCGATCTGGATTGGGGTATTCCTGTTCCTGTTGAGGGAGCTGACGGCAAAGTACTCTATGTATGGTTCGACGCACCTATCGGTTATGTATCGAACACGAAGGAACTTTGCGAGAAGAATCCTGAGCGCTGGGGCAACTGGGAGAAATGGTGGCAGGACGAGGACACCCGTCTGGTACATTTCATCGGTAAGGACAACATCGTGTTCCACTGCATCATCTTCCCTGTGATGATGAAGGCGCACGGCAAGTATATCATGCCCGATAACGTGCCTGCCAACGAGTTCCTGAACTTGGAAAACGACAAGATTTCGACTTCGCGCAACTGGGCTGTATGGCTGCACGAATACTTAGTTGACATGCCTGGCAAACAAGACGTACTTCGCTACGTGCTGACTGCCAATGCACCCGAGACCAAGGACAATAATTTTACTTGGAAAGACTTCCAAGACCGCAATAACAACGAACTCGTAGCCGTTTACGGCAACTTCGTAAACCGTGCTCTCCAACTCACCAAGAAATACTGGAACGGCATCGTGCCTGCCTGTGGCGAACTGCAGGATGTTGACCGTCAGGCACTGGAGGAGTTCAAGGACGTGAAACAGAAGGTAGAGGCCCTGCTCGACCAGTTTAAGTTCCGCGACGCCCAGTTTGAGGCTATGAACCTCGCTCGTATCGGCAACCGCTACATCACCGAGTGTGAGCCTTGGAAGGTTTGGAAACAGGACCCCAAGCGTTGCGAGACCATTCTGTATATCTGTCTGCAGTTAGTTGCCAACCTTGCCATTGCCTTCGAACCGTTCCTGCCATTCAGTAGCAAGAAACTACGCGAAATGCTGAACATGGAAAGTTTCGAGTGGGAACAGTTAGGCAACACTGACCTTCTGAAAGCCGGTCACCAGTTAGGCGAACCAGCCCTGCTCTTCGAGAAGATTGAGGACGATGTCATTCAGAAGCAGCTCGATAAGTTGGAAGCCACGAAGAAATTGAATGAGGCTGCTCAATACAAAGCAGCACCTATCAAAGATACCGTTTCATTTGAAGAATTCGAGAAACTCGACATCCGCGTAGGACTGGTAAAGAACTGCCAGCGCGTGCCCAAGTCGAAGAAGCTCCTGCAGTTTACCATTGATGACGGTTCTGGCCAGGATCGTACCATCTGTTCCGGTATAGCCGCTTTCTATGAGAACCCAGAAGAACTGATCGGCAAGCGCATCCTCTTCGTTGCCAACTTTGCCCCTCGCAAGATGATGGGCATCGAGAGTCAGGGTATGATTCTCTCAGCCGTCGATTTCGACGAGAGCCTCAGTGTGGTGACTACCACCAAGGATGTGAAACCAGGAAGTCAAGTAGGATAAAGAATAAGCAAAATAATAATACTGCATGAAAACAAATACTCCCAAAGAAGGCATCACAGATGCCAGACAATTAGGCATACCTAAGTACACGATCTTAGGCATACAACACCTTTTCGCCATGTTTGGCGCCACCATCCTGGTACCTGTGCTCACAGGACTTTCTGTGTCAACTACCCTGCTGTTTGCCGGTATCGGGACCTTGGTTTTCCACTGCATCACCAAGTTGAAGGTACCCGCATTCTTAGGTTCCTCGTTCGCATTCATCGGAGGCTATCTCTCGGTCAAGACACTGGGTGTCGAGCAAGGTATGACAGAGACTTTGGCATTGGGTTATGCGTGCATAGGTGTTTTCTTTGCCGGTATGTGCTATTTTATCATGGCTGGTTTGATCAAGTCTTTCGGTATCGATAAGATTATACGCTACTTCCCGCCAGTTGTGACAGGTCCTATGATTATTGCCATCGGACTCGTTCTGTCGGGTAGTGCCATACACAACTGTACCACCAACTGGACACTGGCACTTGTTGCCATCCTGACTGTCATCATTACCAGTGTTTGGGGCAAGGGCATTATAAAGATTATCCCCATCCTCCTTGGTGTACTGGTCAGCTATTTTCTGGCTGTGGTAACTGGTGAAGTAAACTTCTCGGCATTACACGAAGCAGCATGGATTGGCTTGCCCGTCAACAGAGAACAGACGGTACTTGCCGTCTTCGACCACATGGATACGACTTTTCTTGTATCCACCATCATTGCCATCATGCCCATAGCCATTGCTACCATTATGGAGCACATTGGTGACATGTGTGCCATCTCCTCTACCGTAGGCAAGGACTTCCTGAAGGATCCTGGTCTGCACCGTACCCTGATGGGCGACGGTATGGCTACCGCACTGGCCTCTCTCTTCGGAGCCCCAGCTAACACGACATACGGAGAAAATACAGGTGTACTGAACCTCACCAAGGTCTTTGACCCTGCCGTCATCCGACTGGCAGCCATCTTGGCCATACTCCTGTCCTTTTGTCCTAAGTTCGCCTGTCTGATAGGTCTGATGCCTGCTGCCACCATTGGCGGTGTCAGTCTCATTCTCTATGGCATGATATCAGCTGTCGGTGTACGTAACCTGGTTGAGGAAGGCGTGGATTTCAGCTCATCACGTAATGTGTTTGTGGCAGCCTTGATCCTGGTAATTGCCATTGGCGTGAAATATGGCGCTGAGGATAATGTAAGCATCGGTTCTATCCACTTCTCTGGACTGGCACTCTCTGCCCTCGTGGGTATCATTCTCAATGCCTGTCTCCCTAACAAGCTCGGCATGAAGGTAAAGAGTGTCCATGGCAAAGAAAAGCCCCAAGACGACAGGCAGGTAGGATAATCTTCTAAAGCAGTAAGACATGCAAGCAATCATCTTGGCGGCTGGTATGGGTCGCAGACTCGGAGAATTGACAAAGGACCAGACAAAATGTATGGTTCCTGTGAATGGTGTGCGACTGATTGACCGCGTCTTAGGGCAACTGACAAAGCTCCCACTCCAGCGTGTCATCATCGTTGTGGGCTATAAGGGACAAGAGCTGCACGAATATATCACCACTCAATACGGCCAACAGCTGACTGCCAATTGCCAACTGCAATTTGCTGAGAACCCCATTTACGACAAGACGAATAACATCTATTCTTTGTCGTTGGTGAAGGAACAATTGCAGGAGGACGACACCCTGCTCATTGAAAGCGACCTCATTCTCAGCGACCGCCTGTTTGAGATGCTGTTGGAGAATCCGTGCCCCAATCTGGCTCTCGTTGCCAAATATGAGACTTGGATGGATGGTACGATGGTGCGTATCGATGCAGACAACAACATCGTCAACTTCATCTCCAAAGATGCCTTCGACTATAACGATGTCGCCTCTTATTACAAGACTGTCAATATCTATAAGTTCAGTAAGCAGTTCCTGAAAGAGAAATACGTGCCTTTCCTCGATGCCTATACCAAGGCGGTAGGACTGAACGAATACTACGAGAATGTACTGCGCATCATCTCACTGCTGAGCGGTCATGAGCTGAAGGCACTGCCTATCGGTCATGAGAAATGGTATGAGATTGACGACAAACAAGACCTGGACATTGCCGAGGCGCTGTTTGCTGACGAGCAAGACGTACTACGTAAATACTACGGTCGCTATGGTGGTTTCTGGCGTTTCCCCCAGATGCTCGACTTCTGCTATCTGGTGAACCCCTATTTCCCCAGTCAGCGGATGAAAGACGAGTTACGTGCCAATTTCGACACCCTGCTGACGGAATATCCGTCGGGCATGAAGGTCAACACCCTCATTGCCAGCAAATGCTTTGGCGTCAGCGAACCCTATATCGTGCCAGGTAATGGTGCCGCTGAACTGATCAAGATTCTGATGGAGGAGTCACAGGGTAAGATAGGCTTTGTGCGTCCTACCTTCGAGGAATATCCTAATCGCTATGACAAAAGTCAGCAGGTGACCTTCGTTCCACAGAATGATAATTTTCGCTATACCGCCGACGATCTGATGGTGTTCTTTGCTGATAAGGACATTTGCCAGCTCATGCTGATCAACCCCGACAACCCCTCTGGCAACTTCATCCCCAAGGCTGACGTATTGCGACTCGCCCAGTGGTGTGAGGAACGTGACATCCGTCTGATTGTTGATGAGTCGTTTGTGGACTTCAGTCGTGACTATGCCACCAACACCCTGCTCAGCGACAGCCTGTTGGAGCATTATCCCCACATGGCTGTGATGAAGAGTATCTCCAAGAGCTATGGTGTTCCCGGACTCCGACTGGGCATCCTTGCTTCTGCGGATAAGGAGCTTATCGCCCGTATCAAGAAAGAGGTGAGTATCTGGAACCTCAACTCGTTTGCCGAGTTCTTCATGCAGATCTACAACAAATACGAGAAAGACTACCAGCGTGCCTGTGCGAAATTCGTGGCAGAGCGTGACATTTTTGAGCAACAGCTCCGCACCATCCCCTTCCTCCGTGTAATGTCTACCGAGGCAAACTATTTCCTCTGTGAGGTATTGCCCCCTTATCGAGCCAGTGAGATAGTGATACGGATGCTGAAACAACATAATATCCTGACACGCGACTGTAGCGGAAAGACAGGCCTTCCTGCCGATAAACAATACATGCGCATTGCTGTGCGCAACCACGAGGATAACAGCCGACTGGTAGAGGGACTGAAAACCTTCATTCTTTAAGACGATGCATACAGATTATATTTCCGTTATACAGCAAGAAGACATCAACCGTCTGGACCTCTCACCCGTTGAGTGTATGGAATGGGTGAAAGAGGCTTTTCTCTTGAAAGACGATATTCAGATGCCTCCCAAACTGAGTGTCCATCCGCAGGGCGAAGACTTTATCACGTCTATGCCTTGTCTCTTGCCCGAGATAAACGGGCAGAAGTATTTCGGAATTAAAATTGTGAGCCGCACAGAAGGACATCTGCCCGTCTTGAAAAGTACTATCAATCTCTATGATGCCCACGATGGTCGTTTGCTTGCCATAGTCGATGGTGATTGGATAACAGCCATGCGTACGGGGGCTGTTGCTGCTCTCGCAGCACGCACTTTCCAGCGCAAAGATGTAAGCACTTATTCAATGATGGGTCTGGGCAATATAGCCAGAGCGGTGGCGCTCTGTCTGATAAGCAACAATCAGCATCGTGATATCACCATCCGCCTATTGCGATATAAGAATCAGGCTGAGTTGTTTATGGAGAGGTTCAAAGATTACAGCAACGTCACCTTTGAGGTCATCAACGACCAAGAAGCGTTTGCTGCTGAAGCCGATGTGCTGATTTCCTGTGTTACGGTGGCTACTAATCTGCTATTCCCTGATGACAGCTTGTTCAAGAAAGGCATCACGGTCATTCCTGTTCATGTGCGTGGTTTCCAAAATTGTGATTTGTTCTTCGACAAGGTGTTTGGTGACGATACGGGACAGATTGAGAAATTCAAGTATTTCAAGCAATTCCGCCAGTATGATGAAATCAGCAGTGTACTGAAAGGAAAGAACCCTGGGCGCACCAGCGATGACGAGCGTATTCTGAGCTATAATTACGGAATAGCCCTTCATGATATCTACTTCGCATCGAAATTGTATGAGCGACTGCATGCCGAAACTTCGGGTTTTGAAATGCGTCGTCAAAGTGATAAGCTCTGGTTATAGCCAATACGCCTCAAACTGGTGGGTTGCGCGCTGTTCTTCGGGTGGCAGTTTCATATAGTCGCCATAGGTACGGCGCAGATAGTCGTCATAGCCAATCATCACTTTATAAGTACGATCCTCAAACCTCATGTTCATCATCTTCTTCATGTCGGCAGCAGGAAAACAGCCTTTCGGCGATGTGGGGCCAGCCTCCGTCATATGACAGAGCGTACCCGTTGGTTTCCTCCTGATAATCAGACAATCAATCCACTTCTCCAGCATAGCCACAGAGATAGGCAGATGGCGATAACACAAATAGGCAAGTCTGGAGTGCAACGGATTGCTATGCGATATCTTGCAGCGACGAATCTTATATAGCAGTTTTTTTAACCTAAAAATACGTTCACGTTCCTTTGGGTCATCTGCCACATAGTCCACAGGAAAAACGTCGATATATACACCTATCTCATAGCCTTCCGTTTCCTTCTCCACCATCTTTGTCCGCTGGTCCACTACCTTTGCAAAGGTATAATAATAATGGGGTTCCTTCTTCGGATCGAGCACGCGGTAGCGACCCTGTTGGTCTTGGTAAGTTTTGACGAAGCGCTCATAGTCTGTACGCAGCATATAGATGTCAATATCATCGTCCCAAGGAATATATCCCTGATGGCGCACGGCTCCAATCAATGTACCGCTCGACAGCGAATAGCGCAGTCCCTCTGCCTCACAAAACCGATGGACATCGTCCAGAATCTCCATCTGAAGATTTCTCAATTCCTTGATATCCGTAATCCTCCTCATAACTCTCAACTCTCAATTCTCAACTCTCAATTTTCAACCATTCTCCACACTCTGATGCCCGTATGCTTAGGTTGTTTAGCCTCATACTCATAGAACGTCTCAGGGCTCATCAATACCTTCTTATAGAGGCTCGATGCATGCATCAAGTGCAACTTTCCATTCTGCCAGAAAGCAATGGCGATATGACGCGTGTCCAGCCCGTCCTTATCCGTCAGCATTGCCACGATATCACCGTCGCGCACCATTGCCAACGGTGTTGACGCATGCCAATTCAGGTCGCGCTTTAAGATATAAGGATACTGCTTACCGTTTGTCTCGTCTTCATATTTCTTGATGACGGGAATGAATTCTGGATGATTCTTCAGTTGTTTATATAGTTGTGGATGCTGCGACATATAATTAATGTGGATGGTTTGTCTTCCTAAGAATGGCGCATCCTCCATGCCGATATCCTTCACCAGTCCCATTTTTACGTTATCATCGCCCCACCACGTGAAGTAATGCAGGCGCGAGGTATAATCCTTCATCTCGCCACCCCGATAGCGAATCTTCAGCAGCGTATTGCAGTAGTCGTCAAAGGTGCGTGTATCGTTCTTGTCGCAAATCGAAAGTGCCAGCACCGTCTCTACGAAGGTCGTACAGTCCAGTTCGCGCAGATTCACAATCAAGTGTTCCTTGTCGCCCAATTCCAGTGTATGCCCCACGTAAGGCAGTCCCAAGAATTTCTTGCCGAAGTACATCATGCGGTTCTCCTTACCCCGTTGCGTCTTAGCATCCTTGAGCAGTTTCACTACCAGCACACTATCCTCCTTCGTGTACTCCCTTTCAAAATCAACCACAGCCGTATTTCCCGCCTGTGTCTTGGGAGCCTGAGCCCCACAGCTGACGGTCAATGTTGCCATAAATAAACAAGCCAATAACTGTTTCATGTGGCGAAGATACAAAAAATCCCGATAACCACCAAGGATAATCAGGTTTTTCCGATGGTTTTAGGTTTCAGGGCGGATTTTTTATTTGTTATTTTGCACTTTCGCCTTTTTTGTTTACTTTTGCATCATGGCAAGCAAAGGAAATCTGAAAGAACGGACGGCACGAGGGCTCTTTTGGGGAGTCATGAACAGCGGTGTGACGCAGGTGCTGAACGTGGTGATTGGCATTCTGCTGGGACGCATGATAGCTCCTGCGGAATGGGCTCCCATCGGGATGATTGCCATTTTCTCGGCTATTGCTGGCAATTTGCAGTCGAGCGGATTCTCAACAGCTATCGTCAATATGAAGGAGCCGACGGACAACGACTATAATGCCGTGTTCTGGTTTAATATCCTGATGAGCTCCGTGCTCTATATGGTGCTCTTCGCCGCAGCCCCCTGGATAGCCGCATTTTTCGAGCAACCATGCCTGACAGACTTGTCTCGCTTTATCTTCCTGGCTTTCTTCATCTCGTCATTCGGCATTTCGACGAATGCCTATATGACAAAGAACATGATGAACCGTGAAATCACCGTCGTAAACACATGTGCACTGATTTGTTCGGGCATCGTGGCGGTGACGCTTGCCTTCAACGGATTCTCGTATTGGAGTCTGGCTTGGCAACAGGTGGTGAACTCGCTGATATTGGTCATTGGGCGCTTCTACTATGTGGGATGGAAGCCGTCGCTGAAGATGGACTTCACGCCTATCCGTAAGACGTGGAAATTTGCACTGAATATCTTGGTGACGATGGTGATCAATACACTGAACAATAATATCCTGACATTCATTTTCGGTAAGCTGTTTACCAAAACACCACAGGTGGTAGGCAATTTTTTCCAAGCATTCAAATGGAACACGATGGCTTACCAACTGGTGAGTGGCAGTATTGAACAGGTGGCACAGCCAGTATTGGTAGAGGCAAGAGGTGAGAGGTTAGAGGCGAGAGATGAGCAAGAGATACGTGTATTCCGTAAAATGTTGCGGTTCACGTCGTTCCTCGCTTTTCCTGCCATGTTCGGGCTGGCGTTGGTATCAGAGGAGTTTATCCTTGCTACCATCGGACCGAAGTGGGAAGCCTGTGTGCCCATTCTGCGTGTGCTCTGCATCGGGGGTGCTTTCATGCCCTTCTATTCGCTCTATAAAAACCTCATTATCAGTCAGGGACGGAGCGACATCAATATGTGGCTGAACATCGTGCAGATAGCCTTGCAGATGCTATTGATATTCCTGACATATCAGCAGGGAATCATGGCAGTGGTGGCAGCCTATACCCTATTGAATATCGTATGGATTATCGTGTGGCAGGTGTTTGCCAAGCGACTGATTGGTGTACGCCTATGGGATGTCTGCAAGGACACCCTACCCTTTGCCCTGATCAGTGCAACGGTCATGGTGGCTGTCTGGTATGCTACCACAGCCATCGGAAACACCTATCTGCTGCTCTTGATACGCATCGTGATAGCCGTTGTGCTCTATGCCGCCATCATGAAACTGCTTCGTGTAAAAATGATGGACGACTGTCTGCAATTCCTATTTAAACGCCAATCATGAAAATATCCGTTATCATACCCGTTTACAATAAAGCCGACTACATCCGAGGATGCGTGGAGAGTCTGTTGACGCAAGATTTCGATGATTTCGAAATCGTGGCTGTAGATGACGGCAGTACGGATGAGTCGGGTAGGATATGCGACGAACTGGCAAAGGCGCATGCACGCTTCCACGTACACCACACCACCAATCAAGGGGTGACGGCTGCACGCCGTTATGCCGTAGAACAAGCCAAAGGCACGTATGTAGTGTTTGTGGATAGCGATGACGCCTTGATGCCTCATGCGCTACAGACACTCTACGACCAGATAGAAGAGACACATACCGACGAGGTAATCGGCACTTTCTGTACGCAAGACGGCGTGCAGTCGCCTGTGGTTTACCAAGGAGAGACGGAGCCTGAACCGCTGATACGCCAAATCATCACCGGCAAGAACCGTTTCCCTGTGCTGTGGGCCATCATCTTCCGCAAAGAGATATTGCAAGGATGCCTGGACACACCACGCGACATCATAGAAGGCGAAGACAAACTGATGCAGGTGAAAGTACTGATGAAGGAACCGAAGGTGAATTTCATTCCAGACTGCGTTTACCGCTACACATTAGGTTTACCCAACAGCAGGAACCATACTTTGGAACGTGAAATGTTGTATGACGACATTCTCCGCCAAGTGCTGGCTCCCAAATGGGACTGTATGAAGGCAGCCTTCACCCTCCACCAACTGAAAGAGTATGAAAAGTTCATCCACAACAAGCAATATGGAGTGAGAAAAGCTTACTATGAGACAACTCTCAACTCTCAACTCTCAACTCCCAACTCTCAACTCCCCCTCTACGACCGCTTGGTATGGATGCTGCCCCCACAGGTAGGTCGCCGACTCGTGATGCTCTACCGCTGGGTTATCAATAAGAAACAGAAGAACCTATGACACAGAAATATCCTTGGAAAACGGACATTGCCGTACTGCTGCTGTTCTTTACGCGAGTAGATACCTTCCGACAGGTTTTCGAACAGGTCAGAAAGGCGCGCCCTTCGCGCTTACTGCTCTATCAGGACGGTCCACGCTCCGAAAAGGACATGCCTGGCATCATGGCGTGCAGACAGATTGCCGAACAGATAGACTGGGAATGTGAAGTGCACCGCTGCTATCAAGAGCGCAACTACGGATGCGACCCATCTGGTTTTATGTCGCATAAATGGGCGTTTTCGTTAGCCGACAAGGTGATGGTGCTGGAGGACGATGTAGTGCCGGCACAGTCGTTCTTTCCTTTCTGCAAGGAGATGCTGGACCGCTATGAAAAGGATGAGCGCGTCACGATGATAGCCGGTTTCAATATTGACGAACAGACTACAGACACGCCAGCCGACTATTTCTTCACCTCAGCCTTCAGCATCTGGGGATGGGCTTCGTGGAAACGGGTTGCCGACCAATGGGACGAGCACTACGGATTCATGAAAGACAACCAACAGCGGGAAAAGTTGGCTGCCATTATCCAGAAACACCACTACAGACAAGATGCCATGCAGATGTTTGAGCACCATAGCGAGTCGGGCAAGGCTTATTTCGAAACCATAGAATGGGCGAACATGCTGTTGCACAACGGATTGGCCATCATGCCCGGCAAGAACCAAGTGAACAATATCGGAATGACGGCAGACTCGACCCATTTCAGTGCAGAACTGCGAACCACACCCCACCGTCTGCGCCGTATCTTCACGATGAAGCGACAGGAGCTCACGTTCCCCTTGAAGCATCCTGCTGAGGTGACAGAACATCATCCCTACCTAGACCGTCTTTACCGTACGATGGCATGGAACCACCCTTGGATTAAGATAGGCAATTCTCTGGAAGAACTCTGGCTGAACCTGCGCTATGGCCACTTCGAACAGATAGGTCACTCGCTGGTGCGCCGCATCAAGAAATGGTTAGGACTTGCCCGCCATGCTTAAAGTGTGGCGTTGATGGGCGACAACAGAAAATCAACGAGCAGATAGCCGTTATAGGCCAATAGATAAAGGGTGAGAAGGGCAACGCTCAGACGTAAAACCTGAAACCTAAATCCTGCAACCTGAAACCTCAACAGATAGGCAATGGCGAAGGGTACGGCAAAGAGCCAATGAGGAGCCATGATAAATATCTCGTTGATGCCAAAACCCAATATCAGGTGGATGAACATATCGAAACCGAAACATGAGAGTATCATCCATAGGAAACGCTGACGACGACCTATCCATATTCCTACCAGGAAAAACAGCACAATGACAGCCTCAACTACATAACTGAGCTTCCAATCGTAACGTACAAAAACAGGTCGGAACACCAGTGTGTCTTCCAAGAAATGCTGCTGGTGGAACTGGATGGACTCACCAAAGAGATTCTCGTAACTGGTCACGAGACGGGATGTAGTGATATCGGTCCACTTCCAAAAACCGAAGTTCTTGACAGGCTTTCCACTCTTGGCAGCCTGACGTGCCAGTACCTTCTTACGCTGCTGTTGTTTCTGTCGCACCACTTTCTGCTCTTGAGCACTCATCATCGATATCTCTTTCTCGCGTTTTGCCTCTTCCTGTTGTTTCGCCTTCGCACGAAGCTGTTCGCCAGGCAACACATAATAGCGGTATTCCCACTGACAGAAACCCCACATCAGGGCAGCCGGCAACGCAACACCCAACAAGAGATAGCGCCAATGGAAGAAACGGCGACCATTGACAAAGAGCCCAGTCAAAAATGTCTTAACGCCATTGCTCAGTGTCACCCCTGCCGTCACACAGAACAGCAAAGCACTCTGCCACCACGCCAGTTGCCGACCTTGCAGGATGCACTTGCCAGCCACATAGAACGTCAGGAGCAATAGGAACATCGAGATGGTAAAGTGATCGGGTACGATGACCGACAGCATGATGTAAGCCATCGAGAAATAGAATACCGACATCAAGATGGCATCACGATGACTGATTCCTATGATTTCACGATGAATACGATAGGTGAAGATATAGGAATAGAAGGAACACACCACCACCGGCAGTGCTACGACATACTGCACACAATTAACGCCCAAGAGCGAACTCAAGCACCAGTTCAACAGATACAGGGGATAAACCATGAAAGCCAGCAGCGGATGACGGTAAACATTATAGAACGTACCCCAGTCAGTAACTGCCAAGTAGGTCAGAGGGTCATAGCCCGAAAGGTGGAACTCATGCAATAACTGCTTCATGTAAGGTCCGAAACCTTCTTGCATAAAGAAGGGCGACAGACGATAGATGAACAGGCCGTTGAGCGCCACGATACAGAGCAAGACTACCAAAGCCTGCAGGCGCTCCTCTTTGCGGATTCTAAATATACCAAATATCTTACTCATACCAGAAAGCTATTGAAACAGGGGGTTGTTGCATCCAATCGGTTATCAGACTAACGTTATGGACCAAGAGATAGAGGGTTAAGAGTGCGACCAGCAATCGCACCAAACTATGAACTATGAACTTTGAACTATGAACTTTAAAAAGGTAGCCAATAGCAATGGGGAAGATATAGACCCAATGCGCCGACATGATGTATATCTCATTGATGGCAAAGCCTAAACCAAGGTGCATCAGGGCATCGGGGAGAATGCCTAACAGACACATCCACAGCAGGCGTTCCCTATAGCCACAACAGATGCCGGCTATGAGTAAGACCACCAGCAAGCATTCAGCAACGTAATTCCACCAGGAACGATACTTCAGCAAAACGGGGCGATAACTGGTCAGCACATCTTCCAGCACATGTTCTTCGTGCAATATCAGCGATTCGCCAAACACATTCTCTACAAGTGTTTCAGTGCGTGAAGTGGTATAATCCGTCCATTTCAGCAGGCTGCCCTTACCCAAGGGCTTACCCTTATGAATCACCCAAGGAGCCTTCTTATAACGCTCATGATTCGCACGAGCCTTTGCTATCATCTCAGCCTTATGGGCTTTGAAGTAGGCTTCGTCAGCCTGTTGCTTAGGATAGACATAGACGCGCTCTTCCCACAGGCCCAATCCCACCACCAACAGCAAAGAGCCAAGAGCCACGAACAGGTATCGCCAACGAAAGAAGCCCTTGCCACGGGCTATCAGTTCAGCAGCCAAAATCTTGGCACCATTGGTCAGTGTGACGCCAGCTGTCAGGATAACGAGCAAGGCGGTCTTCCAAGTTTTCAAGACCCGTCCCTCCTTGTAGGCTTTTGCTATCAGATAGATGGACCATAGAACAAGGAACAGGGAGATGCCAAAATGGTCGGTCACGAAGTAAGTGACCAGCACGTAAGCCAAACTGAAGAAGAAAAGCGTGATCAAGGTAGCATCCCATCTGCCCAAGTCCATCACTTCACGAAGGATGCGATAGAGCACGATGGTGGTGGCAAAACCGAAGCACAGGATGACTGCCGAGGCAATATACAAGGCACCATTCACCCCCATGAGTGCTATGAGCAACTGATTCAGTCCATAGGGCAACAGCATGAGATAAGGCAGCAGTGGATGGCGCAACACATCGTACTTCATGCCCCACTCCGTCAATACGGAATAGGTGGTGGCATCGAAGCCTGACACGTGGTAATTGTAGGAAAGGAGTTTGCCGTAGTCGTCGCTGATGACTGAAAAGAGGGCGTCATACTTCATCACCAGCATCCCATTCAGAATGACGAGCAATGCGAGGACCAGCAGTCCGATGAACCATTCTTCACGTTTCAGTTTCATGGGCGAAAAGGTTTATAATGTGATTCGTCGGCAAAAGCTAACAATTCCTTGTCGCCCTCGCTATCTCCGTATGCCGTCAGATGATACTCGCTCCGATGAGGATATTCAGCCAATAGGCGGTTTACTTTCTCCTGTCCGAAACAGTTGGCCGACAGGAAACGTCCTGTCAGACTGCCGTCCGCCACCTCGACCTGTGTTCCCAGCACTTTTACTTGGGGGAAGAAAGGTTGCACCCAATTGTCTATGGAAGCACTGATAATCACCACCTCAGCACCATCAGTCAGCGCCTGTTCAACCGCTTTTACGCCACCCTCTCGGAGTATCGGACGATGGGTCTCTGCAAACTGTTGGCAGTGGGCATTGAACGTTTCAACAGACATGCCTTTGAAGAAATAGCCGAAGAGCCGTTCCTTCGTACGATGATGGGAATAGAGCCTCAGCAGCATCAGGATGATGAGTGGCGAGAAGCGCAGAAAGCCCCACCAGCATTTCGCTTCACCAAACACAAAACGGATGAATGCCAACAGACTGTCCTTACGGGTCAGTGTTCCGTCGAAATCAAAGGCTACTATCTTTTTCATACCGGCATGATGCGTTTAACGAGTTGATGTAATAGCCAAGCCAACGGGATAGCCGCTACGAGTGTCAGCAGCACCGTCGGCCAATAACCCAGATGATAGGGGGTGATATAAGCCATGACGAAATGGGCATGCAGCAGATAGAGTTCCAAACTGATGGTGCCCAGAAAGGCACTCGCCTTGTTGAACCACTGGGGTGTGCGACTGAAGAGTTCGCACAGCAACAGGAGCATAGATACCGTCAGCGGTATATATATCATACGCTCGGCAAACAAGGGGAAACGCCCATGCTTCACCTGTTCGAGATAGATGCAGGCACTGGCAGTAGCGAGGAAGGTGACGACGAGCAACCAAATGGCAGGTGACTCCATCCGTCGGTCTTGGCGCACCCACTCCCCCACATTGATGCCTAAGAAGAAGATAGGCAAACGACTCCAGAATATCTCAATATGCCCCACCGCCTGGTGGATAGGTGTCACCCACTGCACGCAGATGCACCATACCATCATCAGCACAGGCAACCACCGATAGGTGGGCGATTTCTGGACGAGCCACATATAAAGGGGTGCCCAGAGATAAAGCATCATGATAGCAGGAATATACCAGAACGTACCTTCGTCGTGCAACCAGAAGTCCCAGTTGATGGTGATGTCGCCAATCAAATCAATAACACTGCCCGTCTGCCAGTTGAAACGAGGAATATAATAAAGCGATGCCACGATAAGCCAGGCAGGGAAGATACGCAACAGGCGGCGCTTATAGAACTGGCGGAAGGAGGGCGTCTTCACCCACGAGAACCACAGACCGATGCCACTCAGAAAGAGGAACATATCCACACCAATATTACCACAACGGCGCAAACCGAAGAAGGCATCGGTACGAGCCAACGGAGCGTGAAACAGCACAATGAAGAAGATGGCGGCTCCCATCAGTTCACCACGATAGCGGCTCAGGTCTTTCCATGCAATGTCTTTCATAACTTCGGACTGGGTATTTGGTCAATCACTTTCTTCACTGCCCACGAGAGGGCTATGGTCACCAGGACATAGAGCATCAGTCCATCATAGATGTCCTGTCGCCACGCCACGGTGATAAAGAGTTTGCGGGCAATGGGGTGAGCCACAAACATAGCGGCAGAGATACTGCCAAACCACGTCATCAGCGTCAGCAACTGTTGAGGGAGCACCTTCACTAAAGCAATAGTCCCAACGATGATAAATAATGGAATCCACAACCACGACTGGTAGTTGAAGCCCATCATGACAATCAGAATGGTCGCCCCTAAGAGGACAGCGCCCCATGTCCAACGAGAGAGATGGATATGGAGATGCTCGACATAGCGTCCTGCCAATATTCCCACTCCAAAAGGCAGCATCCCTCCGATGAAATTATAGCGCAACCTATTGAGCGTTTCTCCCTCAGGATCGCAGAATACCTGCAGTAGCCAACAGGCGACCATCAGCACGACAACCACCCGTGACTTCCGCCGATAGAGCAGCAGCCGATAGACGATATAGAGTTCCAGCATGAGTCCGAAGAACCAGTAGATGCCTGGCCAGATGATTTTATCGGGCTGGGGCAGTATGTTGATATACATGAGCAGTTGGGCTACCACGTTGTCCCAATGAAACTGGAAACGGCCAGGAGTCACCGCATCCACACACAGGAACAGCGTGAAACCCACAATCAGCATCCGTAACAGTTTCAGATAATGATATCGTAAGAATTGAAGGATTGAAGGATTGAAGGATTGAAGACTTCCACTTTTCAATTTTTCAATTTTTAAATTCTTCTCGTACTTCATCACCAATCCATAACCGCTCAAAAACAAGAACACAGGCACACCGTAATGACCAAAGTACGATAACAGATGGACTGGCAGGAGGGCATCGGGATTCGAAAGCACCTGCCACAACTTATCGTTGTTGGACGCAAAGAACTGATATTCATTCTCCTGCACGATTCTGCCTATGAAGTGACAGTAGTTGTGCAGCATGATGGCAAGAATAGCTATTCCCCTCATCGCCGAACATTCATCGCGTGTCAGCAGTTCATTTTTCATGCTTCAGTTTGTTATAATCAACTTGATTCTTCAATATTCTGGGGCGTTTCCCGTTATAGGCATCGCTGAGCACATCGTACTCCTTGCGATAATATTTAGAATGAATACCACCTAGGAACATCAGCGTATGAGGCAGCAGGTCGGTCATGTAGGGCCTGCGGCTATAGCGCTTGATGGCTTCCCATCCGTAGGGATGCGTCTCGCGATACCGTTCCGATGCCCATATCCAGAAAGGTATCTCGAACTCCTCGCGAGCCAAACGATAATCGATGGTAGCAGAATGCATCCGACCGAAGAAATCGAGCGAACCGTTAAAGCACTCCTCTCCATGATCGGGCATATAGATAACAATGGCATTCTCATGTTCGAAGCGACGGATAATCTGGTCGACCACGGAATCGTTATAGAGTGTGGCATTATCGTAGTCGGCATTCACCTGCAGGCGCTTCTCCGAGAGCTGTTTATCAGGATAGTCGGATGGTTTGAAGTGTCTGCGCGTCTTACGAGGGAATCGCCCGAGGTAGTCAACATGCTGTCCCATCAGATGAAAGATAGTGAGCTGATGTTCATGATGCTTCAGGGCATCATAGTCTTTCAACAGTCCTTCATCATAGGCATGCAGTTTCATATTGCGCGTATCGAACAACTTGTTGCTCAACTCCGGATGATTCAAGAAGAAGCCGCCACTGAAATCATAGACAGCCTCTCCCGCCTTGGGCAAGAACTGATTGGTGAGGAAGGTGACGTGATAGCCTGCCTTACGGAATACCTCTGGAAACATCGGACTGTCGCTCCAGTCGCCCTCGTCACCCACGGAATGAAGTGAAAATACCTGTTTAAACACAAAACTGGTCAGGTTCCAAGGAGCCACCACATCGGTAAAGACTATCAGCGTGCTGTCTTGCATCCTCTGCAATTGGCGAGGAGTGGTGGGCTTGTCATATCCATAAAGTTGCGAACGGTGCTTATTGAAACTCTCACCGATAATCAATACAATCTGTGGACTGCGGAACGTACAGCTATCTACCTCCACACCCTCTGTAGCTTTCAGCAGATGTGTCAGTTGTTGAGAAGCCAAGCGATTGGCATAAAGACTGAACACCATACGATGGATGGGCAGATAAAGTGTGGCACACCCTTTCGTGGTCAGTTCGTGTTCCACCTCGCCTAGATTTGATTTCGTCATCAGCCGATGTATGGCCTGCTTATTGGGCCAGCACTCAGTAGCGCAATAGATAAAGAGACTGAAGGCGACAACCCCCATGATGGCATTCGAGAAAAGAACAACAGGTTCTGCCAAACGGATATGCATCTGTTTGACTCGACGTTTTCCCCAAGCACTGCACACGCTCCATATAGCGTGCAACAAGGCAATGAGCAGTATCCACCCCGTCTTCGAAGTAATGAGGTCCCAACCCAGATAAGAGCCCAGGAACTCGCGTGCCTCGCGCCCTGTTGTTTCGAAGAAGAGCATCAGCATGGTAGGCGTCAGTGTTGACTCGAAATGTACATAGCAGAACATGTCTATCAAGGCGACGGCATAAAGCACGACGGCCAGCAACAGGCGCACCCATGTCCGTATTTTCTTAGGAATCAACGTCAAGACGGCACAGAGCACATAGAGGTCGAAGAAGAGTTCGGTGGCAGAGAGCTCATAAGGTTTTGCTCCTTTCAGGTGGAGTCGGATTTCCGTTTGTGTACAGAGATAGCCCAAAGCAAACATAAAGACAAAGAAGGCGCCATTCACGCGTAGTGGTCGCCAAAGGAGTCCTAATATCTGCAAGAGTCGTTTCATCTGTTAGTATATAGTTGTTTTACATCCTCTATGATACGATCGGGCACAAGACCGGCGATAGATTCCCCTCGCCTCACCCTTTCACGGATTTCCGTACTGGATACAGGTAACAGCTGAGCCTCAATGGTGCCGTGCTGTCCGTCACGCGGATAGACCACTACCCGATGATTCCTCAGAATATCCTTCCAATGATACCAACGGGTGAAACGTTCCCAATTATCGCCACCCACCACCAACACGAATTCCCTCTCAGGGAAATCCTGTTTGAGATGCTGCAACGTGGTCCAGGTATAGGAAGGTTTCGGCAACTGAAACTCGTAGTTGCAAGCCTCAACGCCCTCAATACCTTCCAATGCCTTCTGAGCCAACGCATAGCGCAAATCATCATCCAACAAATCTGTCGCATCCTGCTTCAACGGGTTTTGCGGTGACACCATCAGCCATATCTCATCCAGCTCCATCTGTCGGAGAATCTCCTGAGCCAAGGCGATATGCCCCACATGTATCGGGTTAAAGGAACCACCGAAGATGCCCGTCTTTATCATTTCAGGAAGTCTTGAACGAGTTTTAGCGTTTCTTGCTTTGCAGTTTCCAAATCGTCATTGACAACAACATGATCAAACTGAGGGGCGAACGTCATCTCATAGGCAGCCTTTGCCAAGCGTTCTTCAATAGCCTCCGGGGCATCCGTTCCACGATGTTCCAACCGACGTCTGAGTTCTTCAACGGATGGGGGTTGAATAAACAGACTCATGGCGTCATCACCATAATACTTCTTGATATTCACACCGCCTTTCACATCCACATCGAACACCACGTTCTGTCCTGCTTCCCGTTGGTTCTCAACCTGTCGCTTAAGCGTGCCGTAGAAACGATTCTCATAGACTTCCTCATATTCCAGGAACTCATTATTCTGGATTTTCTCCTTAAACTCTTCCGGTGTCAGGAAGAAATACTCCACACCGTTTTGCTCTGTTCCCCGAGGAGCTCTACTTGTACATGAAATAGAAAAATTCAGATGAAGTTCCGGATGTTCCTTCATCAACCAATTCACGATGGTAGATTTACCACTGCCAGAAGGGGCAGACACGATAATCATCTTTCCTTTCATAACTATGAACTATGAATTATGAACTATGAACTACAACGCATTCAGCACTTGTTCTTTGATTTGTTCCAATTCGTCTTTCATCTTCACCACGATATTCTGCATTTCGGCTTGATTCGATTTCGAACCAGTGGTATTGATCTCACGACCCATTTCCTGAGCGATGAAGCCCAGTTTCTTGCCTTGTCCTGGCTGGTCAGCCATCGTCTCACGGAAATATTTCAAGTGGTTGGTCAGACGCTGCTTCTCCTCACTGATATCCAGTTTCTCAATATAATAGATGAGTTCCTGCTCCAGGCGATTCTTATCATATTCTGCCTCGGGTATCTGTTTCAGGCCATCCACGATGCGTGAGCGTATCTTCTCCACACGACTCTTCTCGAAGGGTTCGATGGAAGCGAGCAACTGTTCGATATTGTCAATCTTCTCGCCGAACTTCTTTTCAAGGGCTGCACCTTCCTGCGTACGGAAGTCAACCAGGTGCTGCAATGCTTCCTCGACACCGGCACGAGCAACCTTCCATTCCTCTTCTTCCAGAACTTCCACCTCTGTTTTAGTCAGCACATCAGGCATACGGGTCAGCGTCTGCATCCAATCCAGATTCGTAGAGATACCGTGACTCTCCGCAAAACCCTTCAGTTGTTGGAAATAGCTCTCCATCAGTGCTGTATTGACAGGTACAGCCTCTGAAGCGGCGTCTTTCTCAATCCAAACACTCATTTCCACCTTGCCTCGGATCACACGTTCGGCTATCATCTGCCGGATCTCCATCTCTTTCTCACGATAGAGTGGAGCTATACGAGTGGTGAGGTCCAACTGCTTCGAGTTGAGCGACTTGATTTCTACATTGATTTTTTTTCCTTTATAGGCTACGACAGCTTTGCCATAGCCCGTCATTGATTGTATCATAATATTACGATTATATTTATATTGCCTGCAAAGATACACAAAATTCCCGACAACCACCAAGGATTATCAGGATTTCTTTATTTACCAAACACATAACACCCTCCCCTATCTCAACATCTTTGTCAATTGGTGCTCACTGGCTTCAGGCAATATGCTTTGAAGATGTTGCTTGATTTTGGCATACGATTCCTCTGGTGTTCGCTCACACTGACAAGCATCCCTACCGAAGAGTTGTTCTGGAATAGTGAGCAATGCCCATCCCCATCCATACTCATTGCCATGCTTATCGACGGGATATACAAAATCCTCTGTCACAATACGGCAATCCATCTGTAAACGTGTGATATACCCATCAAATTTGCTTCGCATCTTCGGACCCGTGAAACCACATGCTGCACGTAAATCCCGGGTAATCATGCTCCCCTGCTCTTGCAGGGTGAAGAGGATTGTTTCCTCTATGGAACCCTCTTCGGGAATCCCACTCTTGGCACGCCGATAGTTACAGAAGTCACTCCACCACCGTTTACTGATATAACCTGCCTTTCCTGCAAAGAACTTACCGTAAACGACATGCCCTTCTCTGATAATATCACCTTTCCATTTCCACATAGGCCAATCCCATCCGCCATCAGGAAATACCACATATCGACAGTCATCCGTCACTACCTCTTCGGCAGAAAAACCACGGATACCACTATCAAGCAAAGGCAGGAATCCTACCTCCTCGATGAACTCCATCAGCCCTGCGGCTGAATATATTTCTTTTTCAAACATATCTGCAAAGGTAGGGATTATAAAGGAAAACAAGAAGAAAATCAAAAAAATTTTGGTTATCTTCTCACTTATTCGTACCTTTGTAGCTCAAAAGAAGATAGAAACAAATGGCTTGCATTTTACATATAGAAACTAGTACTTCAGTTTGCTCGGTGGCTGTATCGGAAGACAGTCATTGCATCTACCACGAAGAAGACCACAGCGGTCCGAATCATGCTGAGCGACTGGGGTCGATGGTTGATGAAGCGCTTTCGTTTACCGACAGTCACGCTATTCCTTTTGATGCCGTAGCAGTAAGTTGCGGCCCAGGTTCATATACGGGCTTGCGCATAGGTGTGTCGATGGCTAAAGGTATCTGCTATGGCAGGAATCTGAAACTGATAGCCGTCCCGACATTGGAACTGTTGTGTGTCCCAATTCTGTTGGGACATGAAGAAATAGAAGAGAATGCCCTGCTCTGTCCGATGCTCGATGCACGACGGATGGAGGTGTATGCCACTCTCTACGACAGAGCACTCCACGAGGTGCGTCCCGTTCAGGCTGATGTAGTGACAGCAGAGACCTATCAGCAATGGTTAGATGAGCGTCCAGTCTATTTCTTCGGCAATGGAGCCAAGAAATGCATGGAAGTTATCAATCATCCTAATGCCCACTACATGGATGGTATTGAGCCCATTGCAAAATGGATGCAGCCACTGGCTGAAAAACGCCTGCTGAACGGACAGACTGAGAATGTGGCCTATTTCGAGCCTTTCTACTTAAAAGACTTCATAGCATTGAAACCCAAAAAATTAATATGAATATAGAAGGATTAGACTACAACACGCAACGTGAGAAGTTGGTGATGCCCGAATATGGGCGAGAAATACAGAAGATGGTCGATCATGCTGTTGGACTGCCTGACAAGAAAGAACGGCAGATATGTGCAGAGACTATTATTCACCTGATGGAAAGCAAGAACCCACTGTTGCAGGAGAATAATGATTACGAGCAGACACTTTGGGATCATCTCTACTTGATGAGCCATAAACAATTGGATATAGACTGGCCTTTCGACGTGAGTGAGGTAGAGAAGATCCTGTCGAAGCCTCAGCCTCTGGAACATCCTTCTGGGGGAGCGCATATGCGGCACTATGGCCGATTAATAGAACAACTGTTTGAACAGTTGAAGACTATGCCCGAGGGCGAAGAGCGCGACGAGCTGGTCAGGCTAACCGCCAACCAGATGAAGCGCAATCTTGCTACCTGGGGACATGGGTCGATTGACGATGAGAAGGTGGCTGATGATCTGGCTCGCTTCACAGACGGCAAGATACAAATCGACCTATCCAGTTTCCGTTTCGACAATACTAATTCCAGTGCAATCAACGAGGGTAAGAAAGGTAAACGTAAAAAATAGACTATGGCTTCATTCAAGATAGAAGGCGGACATCTGTTAAGCGGAACAATCACTCCACAGGGTGCAAAAAATGAAGCACTACAAGTTATCTGTGCTACACTGCTTACTAACGAGCCTGTGACTATCTATAACATTCCCAATATCAGAGACGTGAACAATCTCATCAAGCTTTTACAGGATATTGGTGTAAAGGTAGCAAAGGCCAACAGCAAACAGTCTGCTACCAACAACATGACCTTCCAAGCTGATAAGCTCGACTTGAACTATCTGGAGAGTGACGAGTTTGTCCATAAATGTTCTCAATTGCGTGGATCCGTCATGATGATCGGTCCTCTGCTGGCTCGTATGGGGAAGGCCATCATCGCCAAGCCTGGTGGTGACAAGATAGGTCGGCGCCGACTGGATACTCACTTCCTGGGATTTCAAAAGTTAGGTGCTAAGTTCCATCAGGTACCCGAGCGTGAAGTCTACGAGATTGGTGCTAAAAAACTGAAAGGCAGGTATATGCTGCTCGACGAGGCTTCTGTGACTGGTACGGCCAATATTATCATGGCGGCTGTATTTGCCGAAGGTACCACTACCATATACAATGCGGCATGCGAGCCTTACGTGCAACAACTCTGTCACATGCTGAATCGCATGGGAGCCAACATCAGCGGCATTGGTTCTAACCTGATAACCATTGAGGGAGTGACCAGCCTGCATGGTACTGAGCACAAACTACTGCCCGACATGATTGAGGTGGGGTCATTTATAGGAATGGCAGCGATGGTAGGCAACGGTATCCGCATCAAGAACGTATCGCTGAAAGACCTTGGAATCATTCCTGAAGCCTTCCGCCGACTAGGCGTCAAAGTAGAAGTAGACGGAGATGATCTCTATATCCCACACCAGAAGCACTATGTAGTAGATTCGTTTATGGATGGTACTATTATGACGCTGGCAGACGCCCCATGGCCTGGACTGACACCTGACCTGTTGAGTGTACTTATCGTAGTTGCAACGCAGGCACGGGGCTCTGTATTATTCCATCAGAAAATGTTTGAAAGCAGGCTGTTCTTTGTAGACCGCCTGATAGATATGGGGGCTCAAATCATACTCTGTGACCCACATCGTGCTGTAGTAGTAGGACACGACAGAAAACTGACTTTGCGAGCCAGTCGCATGTCAAGCCCTGATATCCGAGCTGGTATCGCCTTGCTGATAGCCGCTATGAGTGCCAACGGCACCAGTCTTATCAGTAATATCGAACAGATAGACCGGGGTTATGAGAACATTGAGGCACGACTGAATGCGCTGGGAGCTAAGATTGAGAGGGTGGATTAAACATGATTAAGCAAGAAGAGGTTTACAAGATAGGCCGACTGGGCAAGGCTCACGGTGTCAAGGGAGAAGTGTCATTTCAATTCGATGATGACATTTTTGACCGTGTTGACGCCGACTACCTGGTATTAGATATTGACGGTATACTTGTACCTTTCTTTATAGAGGAGTATCGCTTCCGTTCTGACGTTGTTGCCCTTGTGAAATTCTGCGATATTGACACCCAAGAGAGAGCTGCAGAACTGACAGGATGCAACGTTTTCTTCCCTCGCCATTTGGCAGAAGAAGAGGATGCCGAACCTTCGCTAGCCAGTTTAGTTGGCTATCATGTAGTTGAAGCAAAAGACAACAGGATGGTTGGGCGTATCGCCAGTATCGACGATAGCACCGTCAACATGCTCTTCGAACTGGAAGACGGACGACTCATACCTGCCTCCGATGAACTGATAGAATCAATAGATACCAAAGAAAGAACCATCAAAATGCATATCCCGGAGGGATTGTTAGAATTATGAAGAAAAGACAAATAGCTATTCTCGGCTCAACGGGGTCGATTGGCACACAGGCATTGCAAGTGATTCAAGAGCATTCTGATCTCTATGAAGTCTATTGCTTGACTGCCAATAATAAGGTAGAACTGCTGGCTCAACAGGCCCACCAGTTCAAGCCTGCTGCCATTGTCATTGCCAACGATGCAAGATATGATGAATTGAAACGACTGATGGACGACATGCCTGAGGTAAAGGTCTATGCAGGGAAACAGGCACTCGACGAAATTGTTGAAGCTAACCCCATCGACATGGTACTCACCGCTATGGTTGGCTTTGCCGGTCTGTCGCCAACTATTCACGCTATCAAGGCACGCAAGGCCATTGCATTGGCCAACAAGGAGACACTGGTGGTTGCTGGTGAACTGATTCAAGACCTGGCAACTCAGTATCATGCCCCTATCCTCCCCGTGGATAGCGAACATTCTGCCATCTTCCAGAGTCTGGTGGGCGAAGACAATAACCCCATAGAAAAAATCCTGTTGACAGCCAGTGGCGGACCTTTCCGCAATATGACGATGGAGCAGATTGCCAAAGTCACCAAAGATGATGCCCTGCGCCATCCGACGTGGGATATGGGAGCCAAAATCACCATTGATTCAGCCTCAATGATGAACAAGGGCTTTGAAGTGATAGAAGCCAAATGGCTCTTCGGGGTGAAGGCTTCACAAATTCAGGTATTGGTTCATCCACAGAGCATCGTACACAGCGCCGTACAATTTCAGGATGGTGCCGTCAAAGCACAATTAGGTGTGCCCGATATGCGCTTACCTATCCAGTATGCATTCTCTTTCCCAAGACGTCTTACCCTTTCCAGTGAACGTCTTGACCTCTTTGCAGCACAGAAACTGGAGTTCTTTGAGCCTGATTTGAAGAAGTTCCGCTGCTTGGCACTGGCATTTGAGGCTATACAGAAAGGTGGCAACATGCCTTGCATCGTAAATGCCGCCAACGAGATTGTCAATCGCGGATTCCTGGAAGATAAATGCAGTTTCCTACAGATGAGTGATATTATAGCCGAAACAATGACGAAGTGTACCTTCGATGCCAATCCCACATACGACACGTATGTCGCAACGGATGCAGAAGCTAGACGTATTGCAAGTGAATTAATGAAATAATAGTATATAATGGAAATTTTTTTTATTAGAGTTTTACAGTTTATTCTCGCCATCTCTCTGTTGGTATTGCTCCATGAGGGAGGGCATTTCTTCTTCGCCAAACTCTTTGGAGTGAGAGTGGAGAAATTTTATGTATTCTTTGACTGGAAATTCAGTCTGTTTAAGTTTAAGCCCAAGAACAGTGATACAGAATACGGTATCGGTTGGCTGCCTCTAGGTGGCTATTGTAAGATTGCCGGTATGATAGACGAGAGTTTCGATACGGAACAGATGAAACAGCCCGAACAGCCTTGGGAGTTTCGTTCTAAACCCGCATGGCAACGTCTGCTAATTATGATAGGCGGTGTATTGGTCAACTTCCTGCTGGCCCTCTTTATCTATTCACAGATTCTGTTCTGGTGGGGTGACACCTATATCCCTGTAAAGGATATGACCTTGGGTATGAAATTCAACCAAGAGGCAAAATCGTACGGGTTCCAGGATGGCGATATCCTGATTGGTACAGAGAACGGTGCTTTCAAGGATTTCTCTGCCGACCTTTATCGCGACATTTCCGAAGCCAAACGTGTTGATATTATACGTAATGGGAAGAAAATGAGTATTAGTCTGCCTGGCGATCTTAATCTGCTGAACATGTTGAAAGCCGACCCCTCATTCGTTCGCCCACTCCTCCCCGCCAAAGTAGACAGCATCATTCCCGGAACCCCTGCTGAAAAGATTGGTATCAAGGCTGGAGACCAAATCCTGGCACTGAACAACAGTCCTGTGGATTCCTACAATGAGTTTGTAGATTTGCTGGGACGTCGTCAAGACCTACTAGATACTGCAACTAGCCCTGCAGACAGTATGAAGGCACGGACCGTAACGATTGTCTTTGGTAATGAGAGCCGAAAGGATACTGTAACCACACAGCTTACTCCGGATTTAAAACTGGGCTTTGTTGTAAGCAGTATTGCCGGCCTCTACAAGCCAGTCACCAAAGAATATGAATTCTTTGAAAGTATTCCAGCCGGTATCAAATATGGATGGGACGTACTGGCTGGGTATGTGGGTGACATGAAATATGTGTTTACTACCGATGGTGCCAAGTCATTAGGCGGTTTCGGAGCTATTGGCAGTCTCTTCCCGCCTGTGTGGGATTGGTATATGTTCTGGAAGATGACAGCCTTCCTAAGCATCATCCTCGCATTCATGAATATCTTGCCTATCCCTGCACTCGACGGTGGTCATGTATTATTCCTGCTTTATGAAATAATTACCAGACGCAAGCCTTCTGAGACATTTATGATCCGTGCAGAATATGTCGGTTTTGGTATCTTACTATTGCTGATGCTGGTAGCCAACCTCAACGACATTCTCCGATGGCTTGGCTACTTATAATATATTAATGTACGCGCGATAAAGGACTGGGTAAGTTAAATAATATTAAATATTTAATTTATCCAGTTCTTCGTTTTCCACATTTAACAGAAAAGCCGTACCTTTGCAGTCCGATTATTGGGGAGATACTTAGAATCCCCGTGAGCCGTGTGTAAATAGTGGTGTCTTTGGCCGGGCATTGCGGTTTGTGAATCATGGTTCAGCTGTAAGGCACAGACGTTAGACTGCTGCAGAGCATTAGACTCTCTGCCGTGGTGTTGTTTGTGTAAAGAGAAAAGAATAAATGTTTTTTAGTAGTAAAATTTAAAAGTTAAAATGAACACTTTAAGTTACAAGACCATTTCCGTATCAAAGGAAGCTGCCCGCGAGCAGAAGGAATGGGTGGTAATTGACGCTACCGACCAGGTAGTAGGCCGCCTTGCTTCTAAGGTTGCGAAACTGATTCGCGGAAAGTACAAGCCAAACTTCACACCTAACCAGGACTGTGGAGACAATGTTATCATCATCAATGCCGACAAAGTGAAATTCACCGGCAAGAAAGAAACTGACAAGGTATACACCCGTTATACTGGTTATCCTGGCGGTCAGCGTTTCAGCACTCCCGCAGAACTCCGTAAGACTCCTTATGGCGTAGAGCGTTTCTTGAAGCATGCAGTAAAGGGTATGCTGCCCAAAGGTCCTCTGGGACGCAGTCTGCTGAACAACCTCTACATTTACAATGGTACAGAGCACAAACACGAGGCTCAGAAGCCAAAAGCAATTGATATTAACCAGTATAAATAATAAGATAGAAGATGGAAGTAATTAATGCAATCGGTCGTCGTAAGAGCTCTGTAGCTCGCGTTTACCTGAGCGAAGGCACAGGCAAGATCACGATCAACAAGAAGGATTTAACCGAGTATTTCCCTTCAGCTATCCTGCAGTACGTGGTTAAGCAGCCGCTGAACCTGCTCGAGGTGGCTGAGAAATATGACATCAAGGCCAACCTTGACGGTGGTGGTTTCACTGGTCAGAGCCAGGCTCTCCGCCTCGCTATTGCCCGTGCTTTGGTAAAGGTTAATGCAGAAGACAAGAAGGCTTTGAAGACACAAGGTTTCCTCACCCGCGACTCTCGTGAGGTTGAGCGTAAGAAGCCAGGTCAGCCCAAGGCTCGTCGTCGCTTCCAGTTCAGTAAGCGTTAATACTGGACTATGTTTAGTATCTAAACTGGTGGGACTCTTCATGATTACCCACTGGCTGATTCTAACAAAACAGAATTAAAAAGAAAGTAAACAAATTAAAACATTAAAGACAATGTCAAGAACAAATTTTGATACATTGCTGCAGGCTGGCTGTCATTTCGGTCACCTGAAGCGTAAGTGGAACCCCGCCATGTCACAGTATATTTACACTGAGCGCAATGGCATCCACATCATCGACCTCCACAAGACTGTAGTGAAGATTGACGAGGCAGCAGACGCCTTGAAGCAGATTGCCAAGAGTGGTAAGAAAATCCTGTTCGTCGCTACTAAAAAACAGACGAAGGAAATCATCGCTGAAAAAGCTACCAGCGTGAATATGCCTTACGTTATTGAGCGCTGGCCGGGTGGTATGTTAACCAACTTCCCGACTATTCGCAAGGCCGTTAAGAAAATGGCGAACATCGATAAGCTGATGCAGGACGGCACATTTGCCAACCTGTCAAAGCGTGAGTTGCTGCAAATTACCCGTCAGCGTGCTAAGTTGGAGAAGAACCTCGGTTCTATCGCTGACTTGACTCGTCTGCCTTCTGCCCTCTTCGTGGTTGACGTACTGAAAGAGCAAATCGCCGTTCGCGAGGCTAACCGTCTGGGTATCCCCGTATTCGGTATTGTAGATACCAACTCTGATCCTAACAACATCGACTTTGTTATTCCTGCCAATGATGATGCAAAGGAGAGCGTAGAGGTCATCCTCAATGCTTGCTGCGCTGCCATCAACGAAGGTCTTGAAGAGCGCAAGGTTGAGAAGGCTGACGAGAAGGCTGCTGATGCTCAAGCTGAGGCTGAAGCTGAAGAGGCTAAGCCCAAGCGTGCTACTCGCAAGCCACGCAAGACAGAAGAGGCTCCCGCAGAGGAAGCTCCTGTAGCTGAAAAGGCTGCTCCCGCTGCAGAGGAATAATAAAAAGAAAAAATAAAAAAGTAAAAAGTTACAGATTATGGCTATTTCAATAGACGATATCAAGAAGCTTCGCGCTATGACAGGTGCTGGTTTGGCTGACGTAAAGAAGGCTCTGACCGAGGCTGAGGGCGACTTCGACAAGGCAAAGGAGCTGCTCCGCGAGCGTGGACTTGCCATCGCTGCTAAGCGTAGCGACCGTGAGACTTCTAATGGTTGTGTACTCGCTAAGGTTGTTGACGGCTTCGCTGCCACCATCGCCTTGAAGTGTGAGACCGACTTCGTTGCCAACGGTGCCGACTTCATTGCTCTCACTCAGAGCATCCTCGACGCTGCCATCGCCAACAAGTGCAAGGACATCGAGGCTGTTAAGGCTCTTGTCATCAACGGTCAGACCGCTCAGGAGGCTGTTACACAGCGTTCTGGTATTACTGGTGAGAAGATGGAGCTCGATGGCTATCTCGTACTTGAGGGCGACAACATTGAGGTTTATAACCACATGGGTAAGAACACCCTGTGCACCATGGTACAGCTGAACAAGCCTGCTGCCGAGATTGGTCACAAGTTGGCCATGCAGGTAGCTGCTATGAAGCCCGTTGCTCTGAATGCAGAGAGTGTTGACCAGAAGATTCTTGACGAGGAGTACAAGACTGCCGTTGAGAAGACCAAGCTCGAGCAGGTAGAGAAGTTTGTTGAGAACAAGTTGAAGAAGGCTGGTATCAATCCTAACCTCGTTGACTCTGAGGATCACATCGAGAGCAATATGGCAAAGGGATGGCTCACCCAGGAGCAGGCTGACGAGGCTCGCAAACTGATTGAGGCTTCTAAAGCTGAGGGTGAGGCACAGTTGAAGATGCCTATGATTGAGAACATCGCCAAGGGTCGTGTAAATAAGTTCTTGAAAGAGAACTGCTTGGTTGACCAGGAGTTCCAGTTCGGTGATGGCGACAAGGCTACTGTTTCACAGTGGCTCGCTCAGCAGGACAAGGAATTGAAGATTGTTGATTTCAAGCGCTTCACGCTCGTTGCAGAGTAACATCTACACATAACATAAAAAAACGCTGGCTCATTTTGAGTCAGCGTTTTTTTATTCCTCCCAATATCTTATTTTCCGAGTCTGCTTAACATTGGTTGACTGACTTTGTGCACCTTTCTCCCAATAAACAATATTCAAAGCATTACGAGTCCAGTTGCCTATGTCGTCATGGTCCTCATAATTATTACGCATATTGACAGACATCACACACTCATTCTTTTCGTCATAGACCTTCTGACTCAGATTAAGAATTTCGTCTTGTTCATTATAGATATACTCATTGACATAAGTGATATTAACAGCCTTATTAGTCAGCGTACGTTTTACCAGCCTGTTTTTAGCGTCATACTCATAGTCTATTACACTCATTCCTGCTCTTTCCAGCATCTTTCCCTGTTTAAGATAGCCATAAACATCATATATCCGGTCCGTAATATCAGGATTTTCCATTTTCCCGTTTTTTGCAAAGCGCTCCATGGGGTTTTCTGCTACGGGATTCTCAGTAATTACTTCCTGCACATGGCCTTTCAATCCTAACATGACAGCATCTTTATAATAAGGCGTAGAGAGCATATAGAAGAAATTCAAATCCGTAGTCCCATTATTGTTTTGCGTTTCCGATACCTTGATATCGCCATATGCTCCAAAGAAATACTCTGCATTACCCCGAGAAACGTATTCGCCATATTCCTTCTCCAGTTTATTCAGGAAATATGTATGATTACGCGAGAGCATATCTTTTGTACGATAAGGACCTATGGTTACATAGACAGACTGGACGAAGCGAGTGGTTAACTGAACATTAACCATCAACTTGGCACGTATGCCATAGTAGTTGCCTCGGAAATAGAGATCTTCTTGATCATCAGACCCGCCCCACTCCGTAAAGCCCTTCTCTTTCAGAGCTACCACAAAAGAGTCTACAGGACCTTCCAACGGAATGCCCATAAAGTCCATACAACGGGTGTCTGTCTGTGCCTGAGCAACCGACAATCTGCCCAACAAAAAGAACAAAAACAGTAAATTTCTAATCATACTTGGTGCAAAGATAATCATTTTAAGGAAAAATTCCTTATCTTTGCAAAATAAAAAATAGCTGACATGAAGATTTTTGCAGTAGGGATGAACTATATCCAGCACAATAAAGAGCTGGATGGAGCGTTATATAAACCAGAGAGACCCGTGATTTTCACGAAGGCCGACTCGGCGTTGTTGAAGGACCACAAGCCCTTCTTCATTCCCGACTGGAGTGAGAGGGTGGACTACGAGACAGAAGTGGTGGTGCGCATCTGCCGACTGGGGAAAAGTATCCCTCAGCGCTTTGCCCATCGCTACTATGATGCAGTGACAGTAGGTATTGATTTTACGGCACGGGACTGGCAGCAACAGGCTCGACAGAATGGGCATCCGTGGGAGATCTGCAAGGGATTCGACGGTTCAGCAGTGATTGGCGACTGGGTGGAGATAGAGAAGTTTCGTGATATCCAAGCGATTCACTTCCATCTTGATATCAATGGTAAGACAGTACAAGACGGCTGCACGAGTGACATGCTTTACAAAGTTGATGAACTCATTGCCTATATCTCCCAGTTCTTTACCCTCAAGACGGGGGACCTGCTCTATACAGGAACTCCCGTGGGTGTAGGGCCTGTGCATATCAACGACCATCTGGAGGGCTGGCTAGAAGAGCGCAAAGTACTAGAATTTAATTGTAAGTAGCATGAGGAAAGTAATACTGAGTTTAGGATTGTTATGCTGTTGTCTTTCGATAGCTGCACAACGCTTTTTCAACTTGACGGCGCCACAAGTCAGGGTTGACTCCGTATTACCTGTAGTAACCTATGCGATTCCTCTATACGACAATTACGCAGACTCCACCTACTCCCTTAGTATCGAATATCCCGAATTCATTCCTATGAGTGATCGTGATATCAAGAATTACCAGACACTATCCAAAGAACCATTACCGCGTCTCCCCAAAATCGAGCAACAGATCAGCGTGTCTCGAAAAAAGAGTACGCTGGAAATATCACTGGTCCCGTTGGTATATCGTAACAAGAAATACCAGAAACTGGTAAGTTTCATGCTGAAGGTCAAATCCAAGGCCAAGTCTTCTCGCAGAGCGAGTCAAAGAGCTAATGGCGGCTCCCGTTATGCTGAACACTCCGTGCTGCAGAATGGAACATGGGTAAAAATCAGCATTCCCGAGACAGGAATCTACCATCTCAGTAACGATCTATTAAAAAAGGCTGGTTTTTCAAATACGAATAAGGTGAAAATCTATGGCTACGGCGGTGGTATGCAACCAGAGACCTTGACGGCTGAATATTTGACAGAGACAGACGATCTCAAAGAAATACCCACCTGCACTGTAGGAGGCCGACGACTTTTCCATGCTACAGGACCGGTTACATGGAACAATAGACACCAGCGGATTCGGAATCCCTATTCGGATGAGGGTTATTATTTCCTGACTGAGAGCGATGGAGAACCCATGACTATCAGTGAGGAAGACTTCCTATCAACCTATTATCCGTTGGAAGATGACTATAATACCCTCTACGAAATAGACGACTTTGCTTGGTATCAAGGTGGGCGCAACCTTTATGACGCCACTCGGGTGACAAGCCATGATTATACCCTTCCTGCTTCCGGAGGTTCTACCAATGGGTCAGTTACCGTTGTTGTCTCAGCAGACCAGGCAACCACTGTTTCCGTCAGCCTCAATGATACTTCTATCGGCACACTGACTGTTTCTGGCCGAGGCAGCTATGATGCCATGCGAACAGCATCTCGGACTTTTACTGTAGAAAATCTACAGGCCAGCAACAAAATCAAGCTACAATCGGCTAACAGTTTAGCCACTGTCCGCCTTGACTACATATCTCTCTATTGTGAGTCCCCGATGCCTGCCCCCAACCTGTCTGCTGGCAGTTTTCCCGTTCCTAACTACGTAGGAATGATTGCCAATCAAGACCATCATGCCGATGAAGCAACTGATATGGTGATTGTTATTCCTACTTCCGGGAAATTAGCTCAACAGGCAGAACGCCTCAAGACCCTCCATGAAACCAATGACAATATGAGGGTGCGCATCATTCTCGCTGATGAACTCTATAATGAATTTAACAGCGGGACCCCTGACGCCAATGCTTATCGCCGCTACCTCAAGATGCTTTATGACAGAGCTGATACGGAGAGCGATATGCCCAAATATCTCGTTTTGTTTGGAGATTGTGCATGGGATAACCGTATGCTCAGTTCTGCTTGGCAAAATGAAACCCCAGACGATTTCCTACTTTGTCATGAAAGCGAGAACTCCTATAGCAGTACCGACTGCTATGTTACTGATGACTATTTTTGTCTGCTCGATGATAACGAAGGAGGTAATATGCTTCGTACTGACAAGCCTGATGTTGCCGTAGGCCGTTTTCCTGTTCGCACAGCAGAACAAGCCGCTGTCATGGTAGATAAGATTGAGAAATATATCCAAAATAACCAAGCTGGTGTTTGGCAGAATATTGTTTGCACCCTGGGGGATGACGGAAACGAAAACCAGCACATGAAAGATGCCCATGCAGTGGCTACCACCATCGAAAATCTACAACCGTCCCTTCAGGTAAAACGAGTGATGTGGGATGCCTATCCACGTACTTCTACTGCTACCGGCAATCGCTATCCCGACGTGACACGTCTGTTGAAGCAACAGATGACCAATGGAGCACTCATCATCAATTACTCAGGACACGGGAGTCCCAACAGTCTCTCCCATGAGTACGTCCTGACATTACAAGATTTCCAATCAACCGTCTCCTCTCACTTGCCATTATGGGTGACTGCTTCTTGTGATATCATGCCCTTCGACGGCCAGGAAGAGAATATCGGTGAAACGGCTGTTCTCAACGAAAAAGGTGGAGCAATTGCATTCTTCGGTACTGCCCGAACGGTGTATCAGTCATACAACCGTACCATGAATCTTGCTTTTACCCGTTATCTGTTCAGTTCCGCCACAGAACGTATGCCCATTGGTGAGGCTGTACGACTGGCAAAAAACGAGCTGATACAGACTGGCAGTGATCAGACCGCTAATAAACTGCAATATTCACTATTGGGTGACCCTGCCCTGAAATTGGCTATTCCCACTTCCCCTGTCGTGATAGACTCCATCAATCACCAACTGCTATCTTCCCTCACAGAGCCCCTGAGGTTAGGAGCCGGTTCCACAGTACATGTGGCTGGTCATATAGCGAATAGCGCAGGACAGGTAGACGAGAATTTCAATGGTGAAATGACAGCCATAGTACGTGATGCCTCCGAAGAGATAGTATGCCGTTTGAATGATCGCAATGAAGCAGAAACAGCCTTCACTTATACAGACCGCAACAAGACACTCTTCCAGGGAAGCGATAATGTTACAAAGGGTAAGTTCTCCTTTTCCTTTGTTGTCCCCCGTGATATCAGTTATACCAATGGCACTGGGCTCATCAATGTCTATGCGGTCAATGAAACCAAAGACGAGGAGGCTAACGGCTTTAACGGCCAGATTATTTTTGGTGCTGGTGATGGTGGCAGCGACGATCATGAAGGTCCCTCCATTTTCTGTTACTTGAACAGCAGTTCTTTTGTTGATGGAGGAACTGTGAATACCACTCCCTATTTCTTTGCCGAGATTTCCGACCCCAGTGGTATCAACTCAACAGGTAATGGTATTGGACATGACCTGCAACTCATCATTGACGGAGAGTTGGCTCGCACCTATACCCTTAACGACTACTTCCAACATGATTTTGGCACCTACACCAAAGGAACGGTCGGATTCAGCATCCCAGAACTCAGCGAGGGACCGCACCGTCTACAATTCCGTGCTTGGGATGTATTGAACAATTCCTCGACCAGCGAACTTAACTTCAAAGTATCGAAAGACATTTCACCAAATTTCTTCGATGTTGAATGTACTCAAAATCCTGCTACCACCTCTACCGGTATACGGATTATCCATGACAGAATCGGTTGTAACATGGATATCATTCTCGACATTTTCGACATGGCGGGCCATCATCTTTGGCAACATCACGAGCATGGTACACCTTACGACAACTCCTATACCATCAACTGGGATCTCTGTGTTGATGGAGGTCGCCGACTGCATACAGGTGTCTATCTCTATCGTGTTCGCATCAGCAGCAATGGCTCCAGTCAGAGTTCAAAAGCTAAGAAAATCATCATTATAAGCAATAAATAAAGATGTATTGCGTTTAAATTGATGATGAAAGCAATAAATATATATTCGGCAATAGCCTTCTTGATGCTTGCTGTCACAGTACAAGCGCAAGACACAAAGAGCCAGTTCAATCCCATTGAACATGCTGTAGTTTCGCAGACTATTGCACCTGATGCCCGTGCTGCAGGTATGGGTGATGTGGGTGCTGCAACAGACCCTGATGTCAACTCACAATACTGGAATCCAGCCAAGTATCCTTTCTGCATCAGTCGCGCGGGTATAGCCTTGAACTATACTCCTTGGTTGCGCCAATTGGTGAACGATATCAGCCTTGCTTATGTAGCAGGTTACTATCGTATTGGCGATTATTCGGCCATTTCAGGTTCATTACGTTATTTCTCCTTAGGTGAGGTAATGACTTCTATGGACGAAAATGCAATGACCGTGAAACCTTACGAGATGTCGGTAGATGTAGCTTACTCCCTGATGCTGAGCGAGAAGTTTTCTCTTGCTGCAGCCATCCGCTGGCTGTATAGCGACCTGCGCTATGACTATTCAGAAGATGCCTCTCCAGCCTCAGCCTTTGCTGCAGACCTGGCATTCTATTACAACAACTACATCAATATAGGACAACGCGAATGTCAGTTGGGTATAGGAATGAACATTTCTAATGTAGGTAGTAAAATTACCTATTTCGGAGATGATCGTTCCAATTTCCTACCTGCCAACATGCGCCTTGGCGCTTCGCTGATGGTACCTATCAACGAATACAATCGCTTCACGATAGCTGCTGACGCCAATAAACTATTGGTACCTACCGTTCCCAAGCAGAACGATGGTGAAAGCAAAGAAGATTATGAGCGTCGAGTTATTGAGGAATATAATGACGTGGGGTCTATTGCCGGTATTTTCAAGAGTTTCCATGATGCCCCAGGCGGTTTCAAAGAGGAACTACAGGAAATACAGTGGAGTGTCGGTGCCGAATACACTTATCACGACCAGTTTACCCTACGTGCAGGCTATCATCACCAGAGCGAGAACAAGGGCAACTTGAAATATTTTACTGTCGGTGGCGGATTCCGTATGAGCGTCTTTTCTCTTGATGTGGGCTACGTGATTGCCACAGCCAAGAGCAATCCACTTGACCAAACACTTCGTTTCACCCTTGCCTTCGATATGGACGGCATCAAGGACCTGTTTAAAAGGTAAAAAGCTATGATACGTGTAGGAATGGGATATGACGTCCATCAACTGGTGGCAGGAAGAGAACTGTGGATGGGCGGTATTAAGTTGGAACATGAATTAGGATTGCTGGGCCATAGTGATGCTGACGTTCTGATACATGCCATTTGCGATGCCATACTGGGTGCAGCCAACATGCGCGACATTGGCTATCATTTTCCTGATACATCGGCTGAAACTGATGGTATGGACAGCAAGATCATTCTGAAGAAGACCATAGAACTGATAGCTACCAAGGGCTATCACCTTGTGAATATCGATGCTACCATCTGTGCCGAACGCCCTAAGATGAATCCACACATCCCTGCTATGCAACAGTGTATGGCTGATGTTATCGGATGTGACGTGGATGCTATCTCCATCAAAGCCACCACTACTGAGAAGCTTGGCTTCACAGGCCGACAAGAAGGTATCTCTGCCTACGCTGTAGCCCTCATCGAAAAATAGCAAATCCCCCTCTCCCCCCTGGGAAATACTGAGTAAAGGGTAAAAAAAATGCCACTACTCACCACGAGCAGCGACATTCAAAGCCTATGTTTAACTAAAAATCCTTTTTAAAACAAATCCAGTCTTTTGGACTGGAGATGTTCACCTTTCGGTAAACTATATAACTAATACTAACCTTTTCATTTAAAAAGAAAGTTATGACCGCCTCACGGTGCCCACTGTTATCCAAAACACATTTAAAACTTTCTTAAATTACCAATAACTAAAAACCTAAAACTATAAATATTACTACTAACCTAAAACAATCTATTAACCGAATGTCTTATTGGAACCTCTTGTTCCTTTTGACAATGCAAAGGTACGACGAATTTCCAAACCCACAATACTTTTTGAGCATTTATTCGCTAAAAATGCATCATTCTTGACCTAAATCAACAGATTGTGTGCGCAAACAACGAAAAAAGAGACAAAAAACATGGTTTTCTCTTCTCTTATTCGTACCTTTGCAATATGCGAGTACTGATAGTCAATACGAGTGAACGGACAGGAGGGGCTGCCATAGCTGCCAACCGTCTGATGGAAGCCCTTAACAACAATGGCGTGAAGGCAAAAATGCTAGTACGCGATAAACAGAGTTCTCAAATATCCGTTGTAGGACTGTCACCGTTCTGGCGTCCTCAATGGCATTTCTTATGGGAGCGCTTTTGTATATGGATCCGCTTGCACTTACGTCGCCAACATCTGTTTGACATTGACATAGCCAATACCGGTACGGACATCACTCGTCTGCCAGAATTCAAGGAGGCCGATGTCATTCACCTGCATTGGATCAATCAAGGCATGCTCTCGTTGAAAGGTATCCGCAACATCTTGCTGAGTGGCAAACGCGTGGTATGGACCATGCATGATATCTGGCCTGCCACTGCTATCTGTCATCTCACCCTCGACTGTCGTAACTTCGAGACCCAATGTCAGCAGTGCCGACTGTTGCCTGGGGGCGGTTCTGCCAACGATCTCGCCAGCAAGATATGGCATCGGAAACAAAAGATGCTTGATGACCAGCACATTACTTTTGTGGCTTGCAGTCAGTGGCTGGCTGGTGAAGCCCAAAAGAGCGCACTACTTGCCGGACAGTCAGTAAAGGTTATTCCCAATCCGATTAACACCAATGTCTATCGCCCACTCGACCGTCAGCAGGCTCGCCGTGAACTGTCGCTGCCTGCCGACAAACGCCTCATTCTCTTCGTATCCCAACGGACTACCAACCCCTACAAGGGTATGCAGTATCTCATTGAGGCTTGTAGGCTTTTGCATCAGCAATATCCTGACATGTCCGAACAAACAGGTGTGGTCATACTGGGTGGTCAGGCGGAAGAGGTAACATCACTCTTACCTTTTGACGCTTATCCGCTGGGCTATGTCAACAGCGAACAACGTATTGTACAAGTATATAATGCTGCAGATGTTTTCGTACTCCCTTCCCTTTCCGAGAATCTGCCCAACACCATCATGGAGGCAATGGCCTGCGGTATTCCCAGCATTGGTTTTCAAATCGGCGGCATACCCGAGGAAATAGATCATTTGGAGAATGGTTACGTAGCAGCTTATCGTGATGCAGCTGATTTGGCACGTGGCATTCACTGGGTTCTCTTTGAGGCTGACCATGAGGCTGTCAGTAAGGCATGTTTGAGGAAAGTGACACGCAACTACTCACAACAGGCAGTTGCCAAGAAATATATAGATGTCTATGAAAATATCCATCATCACAGTAACATATAATGCAGCCTCTGTGTTGCAGCGAACCCTCGACAGCGTGAGCCGGCAGACGCATCAGGATATTGAGCACCTGATCATAGACGGTGTATCAAAAGACAGCACCATAACCATTGCCTCAGCTTATCAGAAACAGAGCCGCTATCCCGTCATCATTCAGTCAGAACCTGACAGCGGACTATACGATGCTATGAACAAAGGACTGCGCAGGGCCACTGGGCAATATCTGGTGTTCCTCAATGCAGGCGATACGCTGCACGACGAAAAGACGCTAGAAATTGTAGCCAATAGCCAACAGCCAACAGCCAATAGCCAGTTAGCCGCCGTTATCTACGGAGATACTGCCATTGTTGACCAGAAGGGCCAGTTTCTTCACCTCCGTCGCCTTCGTCCTCCCCAAACGCTCACTTGGCGTTCGTTCCGACAGGGTATGCTGGTGTGCCATCAAGCCTTCTACGTGCGAACCGACATTGCACAACAGGAAGAATACGACCTGCATTATCGTCATTCTGCAGATGTCGACTGGTGCATCCGTGTGATGAAACGTGCCGAACAGCAACAACTGTCCCTTGTCAATACCAATACCGTTTTAGCCGACTTCATGGAAGGAGGCAATACCACACAAAATCATCGGGCTTCACTAAAGGAGCGCTATCGGGTGATGTGCCATCACTACGGCAGCGTTCAAACATTTTTCTTACATATTTGGTTTCTTATGCGTACCTTATTTATAGTATTGGTACTTCTGACGGTGATGCCATCAAGTGCCCAGCGAACAAACGGACTGACTAACAAAGACGCAGCTTTCTATCAGACTGCAGAGGCACGGCGTATTGGCGAGCAAGTTTTACTCTACCAGCGCACCACAGGCGGATGGCCCAAGAACATTGACATGGCTCGTCCATTAAGCGAAGAAGAGCGAACAGCTGTGCTGAACGACAAACTTCGTACTGACGATTCTACGACAGACAATGGGGCAACCAATATGCAGTTAACCTTCCTGGCCCGACTCTATAAGGGCACCGGTGACAAGCGTTACCGCGATGCTTTCCGCAAGGGTATCGACTACCTGCTCAGCGGACAGTACGAGAATGGCGGATGGCCCCAGTTCTGGCCCAATCCACAGGGTTATCAGATTCACATCACCTACAACGATGATGCGATGATAAACACGTTGGGGATGCTACGCAATGTAGCAGAAGAGCGTCCTCCTTACGATAGCGATTTGGTTGACAAGAGTCAACGCCAACGGATGCTTCATGCATTCAAGAAGGGTATCGAGTGCATTCTGGCTACCCAGATTATCGACGATGAAGGGTTGACGGTTTGGTGTCAGCAACACGATCGCGACACTTATCGTCCTGCGCCAGCCCGTGCCTTCGAACTACCTTCATTTGCCTCGTCCGAGAGTGCTGGCATCACACGTTTGCTAATGAGTCTGCCCCAACCCGACGAACGGGTGAAACGTGCCGTTCATGCTGCCATGCGATGGTTTGACAAATATAAACTGACAGGGTTGCGCATCCGCCGTTCAGGAGGATGGGCCAAGGCAGATAGTGAGACATGGCTGGAGGAGGACCCGACGGCTCCACCCATCTGGGCACGCTATTACGACTTGGAACGCACTGAGCCCTTTGTATGCGACAGAGATGGCATTCCTCGCCGCCGACTGGAACAGATAGGGCACGAGCGTCGTAATGGTTATGCGTGGTTTATAGACCGCATTGCCTCCCTCTTCCCTCTCTATGAACAATGGGCCGACAAGTATGATCCTGAACATAAAGTTCCTGTTAGTCTGGAGACCAAAGGAGCCAATGAGAACGGCACCATCGAGATGTTTCGTCAACCAGAAATCAACTATGCTGCCTTTGACAAAATTGTCTCCCCCGGCGAATGTATCCAATGCGCTATTGAGTGGGCTCCACAACAATCCGACAAGCCTTATAAGATTCTCATCCGCAAGGGTACATACAACCAGAAAGTCATCATTGACCGCCCCAATATCGTATTGGTAGGCGAAGATCGTGACAGCACCATTATCCAGCTGGCTGAGTTGAGTAGCAAACCCATTATTACGGAGTACAACGGACGCGAGGTAAAACACGGAGTAGTAGAACTGCTGGAGGGGGCTGACGACTGCGTCATTAGCGGACTGACTATCTATAACAACTACGGTACAACGGTGGAGAAAACCACCAAACACCAGTTTGCCGTATATGGACGTGCCACACGCACCATCATCATCAACAGCAACATCTGGTCGGACGGCAACGATGCCCTATCGCTTTGGACTCCAGAGGGACAAGGCATGTACTATCATGCCGACCTTTTTCTGCGCTGTCGGGGCGTTGATTTCCTCTGCCCGCGAGGCTGGTGCTATGCCACACGTTGCCGTTTCGAGGGCGATGGGCATGCCATTCTGTGGCACGATGGGCGAGGTGACTCCACGAAGAAACTGGTTATTGTCGATTCAAAATTTGATGCCCTGCGCCCCACCACCTTAGGCCGATTCCATCATGACTCGCAGTTCTACCTCATCCATTGTCAACTGTCGAAGAATATTCTTGACGAGAACATCCATTATGCCTATAAGGACAAAGTGCTCGACCCTTGTCCTTGGGGATTGCGTGCCTACTATTACGCCTGCAAGCGCGAGGGCGGCCATAGCGGTTGGCTCGCCGACAATCTGCAAGAGGCTGCCGGTAAGCCTGCGTTCCATGCCATCAATGCCCTTTGGACATTTGACAGAAAATGGAATCCAGAGGCCCGCATCCGTAACCTCTGGAATGTTGTAGGGTATTAAGTAATTCTAAATTCTTAATTCTTCAAGTACTTCTTGCCGTTCTGGATGTAAATGGTTCCTTTGCGTAATGTCGAGGGCTCCACTTTACGTCCCTGCAGATCGTAGGCCTGATGAGTGATTGTCGGATGATAAGTGATTGGAGCGATGGCGGTCACCACATCCGTCACATTATTTACAGTAAACTTACCACTTACGATATCGCTAATCTCATAATAGGTATCCTCGCTCAGTGGACCGATATCAATAGTCTGAGTCTTACCAGAGCCTTGGTTGAAGATAATATTGAACGAATAGTCTTTCGTGTTCACGTCAAACTCCTGATAGTACCACTTCTCACCATTGATGGTCTTCGTGGCCGTCATCTGTCTTCCAGGCCAACCGCCCAGCAGTTGCGTGTTTTTCCCGTCATTAGCCCAAGCATAGAAGTAAACGGGAGTCGACCATTTGGGGTCTTTCAAGTAGATGGTAGCCTTATGGGCAACGAAAGGCTTGACGGTATAGTTGCGGGTGATGATATTTTTCACCACACCACCTACGAGCAGTCCCACCTTCAGCACACAAGTCTCACTGATGGTAATCTTCTGACCACTGTTCACCTTCGCACTGCTTGCCGTTGGATCCGTACCGTCCAGTGTATAAACCAGTTGTGCACCGCTATTCGTTGATACGGCAGTCAGCGTAGCATCTGTAGCATCCGTATAAGTGCCTTCTGCCAGGCTCACCCAAGGTGTCTCTGTGCTCTTGCTCAAATAATATGCATAATTGGTACCACTCAAAATCTTTACATAGGAGCTATTACTAAATGATGCAGAGCCGAAGGTAGCATATAGTTTACCATTATCACCCGTAGTTTCGAGCTGATAACCAGTAGTCGAACTGGCTTTCTGTGCCCATGTACTCTGATTGGTAATACCAGCTGCTTTACGCGCCATGATCATCTGCTTAATCTCATCCTTATAGCTCTTCCAGTGCAACAGGAACACACACGGTGTGCCAGGCATCGCCAGCATCCACGCATTGGCAGCTGCTATATTCTTAGTTATAGGATCTTTCGTATATCCTGTCACATTACCACGATCCTGCATGTCATGATTCTCTACGAAAGTGACTGCATAACGAGCGTAACCAGACTGTGTAGCCAACCCTCCATTCGCCAATTTACTCCAATTATTTCCATTACAAGCATCGCGTGCCGAATAGCGGAATGCGAAATCGAAGGTGGCACTCTGTACCACATTGTTTTTCTTCATCTGGTTGACCACATTCTTCAGGGTCGTCACGTTACCATCCCAATACTCTCCTACAGAGAATGTTGTTTGAAAATCATAGTTATAATCAGCCACGTAACTACGGCTGAAGCCTTTGGTCATATCATAACGGAAGCCCGCATAACCCAAGTCATTCAACAAGTATTTCAGATATACCTTGATGATCTTCTGCACATTCTCGCTCTTGTGGTCCAGGTCACGACATCCGTCCCAATCCTCACCAGTATCATTATTGCTGCTGATGCTGATACTTTGTCCGCTAGCCCAGGTTTTCGTTTTACCGCCATCATCATTGGCACAAATATCAGTGGGCAACATCTGATAGGTCTCACCATCATATACCTCAGCAGGATAGTCCACCCACGAATTGCCCACACCCAGATTATTACGATGGTTCACCACCACGTCGGCAATGATACCCACATTCTTCGCCTTAAACGTCTGAATCATCTTACGCAACTGCGCCTCCGTACCAAACGAACTGTTCTGATTGAAATAATACACAGGTGTATAGCCCATCTGGTTATACGACGAATTACAATTACCGCTCTGTGGTACCCAAATCAGGCTGAAATATGCCGCCAGTTCATCTGCCTGTGACTCCAGATTCGTCCATTGCGTGTCAACAAACGAATCCCAAGAGAAACCCTGCAGCATCACACCAGAATACTTCTCCGGCCATCCCTGCCACTGCGCCATAGTTGTCAGCGAAACAACAAAAAACAAAAGTGAGGTAAAAATTTTCTTCATATCGTTTTGGTTTTTTAGTTCTTCTGAGTGCAAAATTAGAACAAATTTCCTAACGTTCTTTTTCTCAACACCTAAAACTGTTATCCTAACACATGCAACCGATTGCACGCTCATGCACCTGTCCGGCATATTGCCGGTGACAGCACCACTATACTCTGGTGGTAACAAAATAGGGGGTCTCGAGCCAAATCGGGGTTTGGCTCGAGCCAAGTCAAGTAGTGGCTAAAATCATGACTGACTACTTAAATTCATAAAATGCAGGAAGTGTCCTACCCGTCCGATTGTCAAAAAGACCCCGGTTCACCCAATAGTTGGTAATCTGCCGACCACTCTCGTTCTCCTCAGGAAACCACCAGAAGACTCCTGTCACATTCTGATGGCGACGCAATTCTGCCATCAACTCCCGAGTGAACTGGCGCTGACCTTCCTTCGTAATAGGATAGAACTCACTGTACTGGTTGGGACCTTTTGCCCATTTATCGTTCTCATGGGAATAATAGGCTGCCGTCTCGACTATCATGACCTCCTTCTCTGGAAACAATATCGCCAGCGAATCGAGGGTGTTGCAGAGCACGGGCAGACGGTCGTGCCACATAGGATAGTAGGACAAGCCGATGATGTCGTAGTCCACCTGATAGCGCCGCATCTGCTCATAGTAATTCTTGGTTACTGACCATACGCCAGCCTTCTCCGTATGAACAATCAGACGCGCCTTGGGGCACACCTCACGACAGGCACGTGCACCACTGTTAACCAATCTCGAAAGGACATCGAAATTGCCCTCCTTCGAAGGGTCAACACGCCCTACAGGCCACATCATACCATTCGTAATCTCGTTGCCCACCTGTATCATATCAGGCGTACACCCTTCAGCCACCATCCGTTGCAGGCAACGACGCGTGTACTGATAGACGGAATCGGGTAAAGTCGCAGGGGCAGCATCTGTCCAACGCTTAGGCATAAACTGCTTAGCTGGGTCAGCCCACGTGTCACTATAATGGAAGTCGAGCATCAAATCGAAGCCAGCCTTCTTAACCTGCTTCGAAAGTCGGATGACATAATCCAAGTCTTGGCACACGCCCTCTCCCTGATGTTGCACTGGAGCATTCTTGGGGTCAACAAACAGGCGCACACGAATGGCGTTCCATCCTTCGTTCTTCAGAAACTTCAGCGGTTTCACCTTCTTGCCCGTTGAATCACGATACACCGTTCCCGCCTTCTCATACGACGACAGCATCGAAATATCACCACCCAAATAACATTGTTGAGCCCATGCAGTCAAAGGCATGAACAAAACTGTCCATAACAAATAATTTCTTATCTTCATATTGCAAATATACGCATAATCTTTGTATTCACCAAACAATGAGGATAAAAATCAGGCACGTTTTTAGTAGGTTGGGGCATCCTAACGGCGGTTCAGATAGTTCCTATGACTCATCCGAATACCTTCTATCGCTGATCCGAATAGGACTTTAGAGGGGTTAGACAGTATCCGCGCAAGGAACAGATGGCGTTCTAACAGGGAACAGAAGCCGTTCCGACGACCGTTTGCGTTAGCGCAAATCATTGTGCGCGTAGGCGCAAACGATTATTCGCCTATACGCAAATTCAAGCTCAAGCCTTGCGCGAGGGTGTAGGGTGGGTGTACACTTTTCAAAGGTGTACACCCTCGTCAAGCCCTTATGCACAAAGGGCTGAACGCCAATTTGGGTGTAGGGTGTGGGGGCTTTTATTTTTTGTATAACGGAGAAACATGAGCAAGCTATGCTTTCAGCTTTTCTAAAACGAAATCAGGCGGAGCAGGTTAATGCCTGTCCGCCTGACAATGGTCAGTGTTTAGGGGGTATTATTTATCCTCTACAATGCACACCTGATTGGTAATGTCATTCAGATAGATACGATAAGTGCCTGCAGGCAACTTAATATTACCACCACCATTGGTACATACTTTTGCCCAATCTGCATCGCTTACGGTCCAGTCACCATCAGAGCCAAATCCCCAGTTGACGTCCCAGCCGTGATTAGCACGTAGTTTCAACATACCATCACTTTGCTGTGTGAACGTGCAATACCAGTTATGCCCATCAGCAGCTTTTGTCAGTTCTTCATCACCATTCCAACTATTAAATTCACCTATCAGTGAGATATTTGTATATTCTGTTGGAGTCTGGTTTTCAATCTTTGTCCACTTATAGGTCATCTCCTTCAAGTTGAACGAGAAGGTGTAATAACCAGAGCCAGGTGCTGAGATAGAACCGCCATCGCTAATTTCAATAGAACCACTTTCAGCGGTCGTTCCATCATTAGCCTTTGCTGCATTATAGCACTTACTCCAATCACCAAGGCCATCTTCTTGCCACATTTTTGTCCACACGCCACCATCTGGAACCTTAAATGTGTATTCAAACTGAGTGCTGGTTACAGGGAACATCAGTGCTGTCTTTGCAGATTCTGCATCCCATCCGTTAAAGCTTCCGAAGAAATAGAAACGTGGAGATATTGGCTTTATCTCATAAGTCTTTGACAACATATTAATGCTAATGAGATAGAAAGGTGCAGAGCCATCTACATAGAATGTATTTTCGGCACCCAAATTAGCACGTGAATCGAATGAGCCGCTGAGTTCCATGCTGCCTACAAAACCATACAGAAGACTATAGTCTTTATTATTGACAATTGCATCACATGCCTTTGCATCGCCGAATGAGAACCACTTCTCACTGCCACCAGTCAGAAGATAGGTGAAGACTGGATCGTCAAACACATCGGCATCAGAGTGCGAGAACTTCTGTTCCTTTGTCGTAGCGGACTGTGCCCAGTCCAATGCACCGCCAATGAGATAGTATGCATCTGCAATACTTACTGCTTCAATTTGATAGGTTCCTGCCATCAAATCAAATGTCATACGTATCTTTGTTGCTCCCTTAACTGCATCAAACTTAATATTACCACCTGCATTCTCATACGAGAAGCTACCTTCGTTGGCAGGTGTTTCAACACCTGGTAGTGCGGACAGAGCAACATTCCAGTTCGCAATGCCCTTACCGTCTTCATTGAATGCAGACGATGGAATCAATTTTATTTCAAACGTAGAAATGCTTGCCATCTCCTTAGTAATGTCGAATACACAACTGAACTTAGGATTCTCGTAAACATCGCCACCATTATTGACCAAATGCCAAGCAGCCACTTTTTCCTGTTTCCACCCATCAATATTACCTACGATATAATAGCCATCAGGATCAATAAAAGGTGCATCAGTCTTAGCCTTAACGCTAAAAGTGCCAGAAGTAGCCAAAACGCTTTTAACAGCAGTTTTTCCATCACCTGTATATGCTACGACTACAGCATTAATAACGTTGGTGTTATTAGGATTCATTCCAAAAACACCCTCTACAAACTTTTTGAAATCGCTATAGAGAACACGGCCTTCGGAATCCAACTTCATTGTGAGTTCTTCGCCTTTGGCACTAAAGGTTACCTCATAGACGTTTGCTGTTTCAGCATAAGAAGATGTAGGTGCCGTAATCTTACATACCTGCACAGAATCCTGGCCCTCCGCAATGTCAGCAAAGTTGATAACATCAACCTCTGCAACACTACCGTTACCAAATGTCACAGCAGACCCCTGCTCATTGCCAGCTTGTTGACCCCAATCATCGAAGTCCTTGTCACAAGCCGTCATTAGCAGCGCTGCAAAACCTAAAAATAAATATTTAAATTTCATATTCGTTTCCTTTTATTAGTCTTTCTGTTCTGTAAACATATAAGCACCTGTGATATCATTGAAATAGATTGTATAGGTGCCTGCTTCAACAGGGATAGGCTCTCCATCATCTGTACCAAGACCATATGGGAAGGCATCTGTACCCCACTCTGTTCCGTCATTGGCAGTAAACTTTATCTTTGCAGGAGCGGCCAATGTGATAACTCCATACCAGTCATGATTATATGCACCTACGATGGTGGTCATTGGAGACAATTCTTTTTCACCAAACGACATTGAAGTATAGTTCACAACAGGATCATCAGGTTTATAAGCATCAATCTTCAATTCTTCTGCATCCTCATCATTTGTATCTAGAGTCAGTTTATAATAGCCCTGCTGACCTTCACTTACTGTAATGTTACCAACATCAGCGCCGCCAGCTCGTGAACAATAGCCAGAACCATCAGTAATAGACATATCGGCACCTACTTTACCACCAATATCATAGTTCCAACCACCTTCATCCAATCCTTTAGGAGCCAAAATCTTAAATCCATAAGGACCATTGAAGAAGTAACCAATGTACTCGAAAATTCCCTTACCTGTAAAGCGGTTATATGTCTCACCCTTCTTTACACATAGTGGTAGCAAGCCTGCGCCAATAGCACTTGATGCATTAGTCCAAGAAGCATTACCAACACAATCTCCTGTCATATACCAAAGCTCAGGCAAAGCTTCTTTGAGGAAATAAGACGTGACCTTAATAGACTGCACATTTGAATACACGTAGTTTGCGCTATCCTTTGCGTTAGAAGGACAAGCCACCATACGAACATACAATGTAATCACTTCGCCCCAATCAATCTCAGGACTGTCTTCCTCAATACCACGAATCTTCATGATGCCTAAGTCAATCTCATTGGCAGGTGCATCATAGGTAATAGACTTTCCTTTAGTGTCAGTTGCTGAGAGCTTGGTTGCGTCGGCGAAAGCCTGATCTTCAGAAATTTCCACCCAATAACTTGTCTCAGTGGGGAATCCGTAATTTGGCGCTGCTTTTGCCTTAAACTGAATGGACTCACTATTCTCCAAATTGATGACATTATCACCAATCTCAGGAACGAGGAGTTCAAATGACTGTGGCACAGTGAAAACTGGATTGCTGTCTCTGTCAGTCGAACAAGAAGAGATAGCAAAGATTCCCAGCAATGCTGTTGCCCATATACTTATTCTTTTCATATCTGTTATACTTTAAAATTAATAACCAGGATTCTGATGTCCTTGCAAATTAGGATTAGCATTGATATCGCTATTAGGAATTGGGAATATATTCAAGTGTTTATCAAATGGGGTTCCCTTTTCTGTTCCACCCATCCATTCCCATTTATAGTTACTCTGACCACCAAACTTGTTATGGCGAATCAAATCCATACGACGGCGTCCCTCGTATCCAAACTCACGACTCCATTCATCGCAAATCTGATCCAGATTGAAGCTTGTGATATTTGCATTGGCATGAGCACGACTGCGCAGAGCTTTAATCTTCTCAATACCTGTGCTTGTGCATTTGCCATTGTTTTGACGAGCATCGGCCTCAGCAATAGTCAGATATGCCTCAGCAGCGCGCATCATGGGGTAGTCAATGTCAACAAACTGCTTATGCTTTGGCTGAGTTCCATCAGCATGCAAATTGATGAATTTTACATAGGCAAATCCTTTCGTGAAGTCGCTTTCCTTAGTAATTGACAGAGAATGTCCTACATTGTAGAAAAGGGCACGATCATCACCTGCTGAAGCAGACACCACATCTGGCGTACCTGTAGCATAACCACCGCTTGGGAAGAACTTCTCCACAAACTGCTGGCGGCAGTGGTTTCCTGCCCAGTTCTCTGAGGTTCCATAAGGATAAGCCTTCAGAATAGCCTCACTGCATGTAGATGCAACGACAAAGAGTGCTCCACCCCATGTCTGCGTTGCAATACCATCGTGGATAGCTGGAAGTATGATTTCCTTCTGGGCTCCGTTAGTGTCATTGTCACCCATGAAGAGCAACTGGAATGGCGAGTAACTGGAAGCAGAAGTGGTGACAAGGTCGTAAGTTCCATCAGTCAACACTTTCTGTGCATATTCCTGTGCCTTTTGCCACTGAGCTGTTCCCGTATAGACTTCCGCATTCAGATAGAGACGTGAGAGCAACAGCCATGCAGCAGCCTTGTCTGCACGTCCGTAAGCCACACGCTGGGCAGGATCTTTCAGAATCTCGTTGCCATCGCCTTCACCAATCACATCCTTGAGTTCACTCTCAACAAAATTGTATATCTCTGTGCGACTTGCATAAGGAGCAGCCTCACTGGATACTTCCAATACAAACGGACCTCCTCCAAAAAGATCAACAACATAGGAATAGTAGAAAGCTCTCATAAAACGAGCCTCTGCACGCTGAGTCAGCAATTTGTCATCGGTTGCTCCTTCTGTATGTTGTAAGAAATAGTTAGCAACTGTAATACCAAAATACAAACGATAGTAAAGAGCTTGCATCATCGGATGGGTATCACTCCAAGCATTATGGTTGAACTCAGGAATACCTGCGTCGCCCCAAATACAGTGCGATTCATCTGTTGTCAACTCATTAGCGTTCCACAACTGGCGAATAAAACTTGATGTTCCTTCATCAATATCGTCAATATCACCATTACCATTAGGGCCTGTCTGACCAGTAGTTACCATGTTCGCATAGATTTTAGTGAACAGAGCATCTTCATTTACATCTGGCACTTGCTGAGGGTTAATATTCTCTACCGTCAAGTCGTTAGTACATGCGGCAAAGCCCAAAACCACTATAGTGGCCGATAATATATTTTTTATATTAAATAGTTTCATAATTCTAACTGTCTTTAATGTTTAGAAGTTCAGACTTAAGCCAAGCACTGTCGTAAATGGACGTGGATACAGGGAGTTATCAATACCGCTGGATATCTCAGGATCAATACCGTCATACTTGGTAATGGTGAATACGTTCTGAACAGTAGCATAGATGCGTCCACTCAGCCCATGATATTTAGCGCATTTGAACAAGCCATCAAAGCTATAACCTAAAGTGATATTATCCATCTTCAGGAAAGAAGCATTTTGCACGAAATAGTCTGAGAAATATTGCTCGGTGAGAGGATTGGCGAGACCTAATGAGACTGCCTCCTTTGGACGGTTACCCAGATAGCCTAAAGTATAAATAGCACCCTCGCCTACATTGAGTGAACCTGCGAGGTTGTCATTGTAAACATAGTTACCGAGGCTTGCACGCATAGAGAAGCTAAAGTCCCAATTCTTGTAAATCAACTTAGAGCCCAAACCCATCAACACATCGGCTGCTGGTTTATAATAGAAGTAACGGTCGCCACTATCAATATAGCCATTGCCATTACGATCTACGTATGTATTGGGAATAATCTTGCCATTCTGGTCATAAGCCTGCTGATAGACATAGAAAGAACTTGCAGCATGACCAACGGCATGGGCCTGAATATTGCCACCAGTACCAGCACTAATACCGCCTGTTTCCACATAGTAGTTATCACCACTGCCACTGACAAGTTCGTCAATCTCGTTGTGGTTATAGGTGAAATTGTATGTTACCTCCCAACGCCAATCTTTTGTCTGGATGGGGCGTACAGTTGTTGCGAACTCGAAACCTGTATTGTGCAGTGAACCGATATTGCTGGTCACCTTGTTGCGGAAGTTAGAACCTGCTGGCACATATACAGAGTTAATCAGGTCTTTTGTCTTACGATAGTACCAATCGAGATTGAACTCCAAACGGTTGTTCAAGAAGGCCAAGTCGATACCGGCATTCCATGTCGTTGTCTTTTCCCATGTCAAGTCTGGATTATAGGCGTCAGGACGATACGTCAGTCCGTTATTCAGACCAATATTGTAATAGGCATGAGCCAAGTTTGGAGTATAAGTAGAGATATAAGTATAGTCACCAATTCCTTCCTGCTGACCAGTAATACCCCATCCTAAACGCAATTTTGCATCGCTCAACACATTTACATTTTTCAGGAAACTCTCTTCCTTCATCTTCCATGCAATAGCTGCAGAGGGGAAATAGCCCCAACGCTTGTCTTTGTGGAAACGTGAAGAACCATCAGCACGCATTGTAAACGTAAACAGATAGCGATCCATCAGTGAGTAATTTAAGCGTCCGAAGAATGATACAAGGTAGTTTTCACTCTTATACTGGGTCTCAGTAGTTGGAGCATCATACTTGGTTCCTGCCAATGGCTCGTAGGTCTTGGTCTGTCCGTCTTCACTGACAACCTCTAAAGTAGCCTCACTCGTAGAAGGATACATACCCCATCCATTGTAATCGGTCTTGACGTGGAAATGCTGCCACTCGTAACCAGCCATCACATCGAAATGATGTTTTTCGTTGAAATCCTTCATATATTGAGCATAGGCATTGAAAGAGAGATTATAAGAATCTTTCTTGTTCCAGCCGTCATATCCATAATAGTTATTGCTAACAGAATAAGGGCTGATGGTAGTTGTTTGCTTACCTGTTGAAAAATCGGCACCACCATTCGCATGGATGTGCAAATCCTCAAAACCATGAATAGCATAATCAACCTCGATATTTCCTACAAAAGATTTAGAGGTGGCACGATCATCCTTAAATTCTAACAATGCTACAGGATTAGATGTTGCATTGCGATTGTTTGTCTGCACCCAAGTTTTATCCAAATAGGTAGCAGCAGAATACCATTGCGCATAGCCTCCGAAATATTTAGTGTAAATCTGATTATCAGAAGCTGTTACTGGCTTTGTGGGATCCATATAGCGAGCAGCACCTATAGCACCACCGTCTGCATAACGGTTCTTGGCAATCATTCCTTTTCCGTTGATATTAAACTTCAGATGATCCTTTAGGAATGAAGGAGAGAGATTGACACTGGCTGTATAACGTTCAAACTTAGAAGTTTTTAAAATACCTTGGTTGTTGGTATAACCAAGAGAAACGCGATATGGCATATTCTTCAGTCCACCAGCAACAGTGATATTATGGTCCGTAGAAACTGCTGTGCGGAAAATCTGATCTTGCCAGTCAGTATTGGCAAATTGCTGCTCTCCTATCTGATAGTCACCCGCATAAGTAGAAAGATTACCGTCTTTGTCATATTTAGCGGTAACATTCTCGCCGCTCATTGGGTACCAACCCAAAGCCTTATATGCCTTGCTATCCTCACCATAGAGATTCTTGATAAACTCACGATATTCGTTTCCGTCCATCACGTCAATCAATTTTTTCTTGGTTGAGATTGACACGTTACCATTATAACTGATTTTTGGAGCAGTGCCTGCACGTCCTTTCTTTGTAGTGATGATAATCACACCGTTAGAAGCACGGCTACCATAGATAGCAGTAGCTGATGCATCTTTCAACACGGTAAACGATTCGATATCGTTAGGGTTCACCATAGAAAGGGGATTAGCTAAGCCCTGTACGCCATAGTTATCCATAGCCAAACCATCAATAACAATTAATGGGTCGTTAGATGCATTCAGTGACGAACCACCACGGATACGAATTTGGGCACCGCCACCAGGAGTACCACCATCTGAGATAACACTTACACCAGCTATCTTACCTGAAATCATGTCTTGCGCATTGGTTTGCAATCCGTGGTTCATGTCGTCTGGTTTGATGGCTGTTACAGAACCAGTCAGGTCGGTTTTACGTGCGCGACCATAACCGATGACAACCACGTTGTCAAGTACAGCGGCATCCTCCTGAAGAGTGATGTCGAGATTAGCGGCTGCCTTCACGGTCTGGGTCTGATAACCTACATACGACACGCTAATGTCAGCACCTTGATTAGCCTTCAAGACGAAATTACCATCGAAGTCTGATACGGTAGCGGTCTGAGTACCTACTACACGTACTGTGGCACCGATAATCGGTTCGCCCTGAGCATCTTGAACATGACCTTTGACATCAATCTGAGCAAAGGCACCTACCGAAAGGAAGAGTCCTAACAAAAGGACAAGCATCCTCAACGGAGTTTTAATGTTTACCTGCTTCATCAATTTAATTTTTTAAGTTAATATATGTTTTAAGTTCTCTGATTCGAAATATTTACAGTGCAAAAGTAGAAATTGTTTTGTTTCGTTAATACTTTTTTTAAGTTAAAAGCGTTATTACTATAATGCAAACGTTTGCACTTTCCGGCATTTAAAAATAAATAAGGTAAAAGAACAACAGAAAATTCTTTTCAATAACTTTGCAACGTCAAAACTAAGAACCAGATGGCAGAGAAGACAACACTGACAATGAAGGATATAGCCCGCGAGTTTGGTATCAGCGTGGCAACCGTATCACGAGCTCTGAAGAACTCGCCCCGCATTTCCGCTGAGCGACGTGCGGCTATCCAACAGTATGCCCGAGAACATAACTTTACCCCCAACATGATTGCTGAATCGCTGCGCCACTCTCGGGTACAACCGTTAAAGGTCATCGGAGTCATTATCCCTGAGTTTGCCCATTACTATTTCTCATCCATTCTCTCGGGCATTGAGGAAGAGGCCTCAGCCAGAGGCTACCGCATCATGGTGGCACAGAGCAATGAGCAGTATGAGCGCGAGGTAAAAATCTGTCAGTCGTTCTATGAAAACAAGGTTTGCGGCATCATCGTGTCGCAGGCTAAAGACACCCACCAGTACGACCATTTTCAGCGATTAATTGACAGTGGTGTACCCCTTGTATTCTACGACCGTATCTGTACGGGCGTGAATGCCAGCCGTGTGGTGGTGGATGACTATATGGGAGCCTTCAATGCCGTGACGCATCTGATAGAGACGGGGTGTACACGCATTGCTTTTTATGGGTCTGCCATGACGCTGGAGATTTCAAAGAACCGCTATAATGGCTATAAGGATGCTCTTTTAAAACACGGTATTCAACCGAATCAGGAATTGATACGGTTCTGTGATAACAGGACGGATGCGGAAGCCATTACCCCAGAAATATTATCAACCGATAATCCGCCCAACGGATTTTTTGCGGTCAATGATGATACGGCCATTGGTATTCTTTATACCGCTAAGCGTATGGGATTCTGTGTGCCTGAGGACATTTCCATCTGCGGGTTCACCAACGGACAACGTGCTGTAGCCTGCGATCCCATGCTGACCACCGTAGAACAGCGTGGCATCAAAGTAGGCGAAGAGGCTGTCGATATTCTGATAGGTCATGTAGAGGGCACCATTCCTTTAGACAAAGCTGAGCGTCGTATTGTCAGAACAAGATTAATCATAAGAGGAACAACAAGATAATATGAAAACGAAACCGAATTTACCTTTTTGGAGTTTATGGAATCTGAGCTTCGGATTCTTCGGAGTACAGATAGCCTATGCACTGCAGAGTGCTAACATTTCGCGTATCTTCGCTACACTGGGAGCTGATCCGCACAACCTGAGTTATTTCTGGATATTGCCGCCACTGATGGGTATTCTGGTGCAACCAATTGTAGGTACACTGAGTGACAAGACATGGACACGCTGGGGCCGACGCATACCTTATTTATTTATAGGGGCCGCCGTTGCCGTATTGGTGATGTGTCTGCTGCCTAATGCCGGTTCACTGGGTCTGACGGTGAGTGCCGCAATGATGTTCGGATTGATAGCCCTCATGTTTCTCGATACCAGTATCAATATGGCCATGCAGCCTTTTAAGATGCTGGTGGGCGATATGGTGAACGAAGAGCAGAAGGCCAAAGCCTACAGCATTCAGTCGTTCCTTTGTAATGCCGGTAGTGTAGCGGGCTTTCTCTTTCCCTTCATTTTCACTTTCATCGGCATCAGCAATGTGGCTGAGAAAGGTGTGATTCCCGATAGTGTCATCTGGTCGTTCTATGTGGGTGCCGCTATCCTTATCCTATGTGTTATATACACCACTTTGAAGGTAAAGGAGTGGAATCCACAGGAGTATGCCGAGTATAATGGAGGCTCAGAGGAATCAGAGAAATCAGAGGATTCCGGCAACTGGATTACCCTATTGAAGAAAGCACCTGCCACCTTCTGGAAAGTGGGATTGGTTCAGTTCTTCTGCTGGGCTGCCTTCCTCTATATGTGGAACTACTCTACGGGGGCTATTGCCGAGACAGTATGGAACTCCACCGACCCTGCCAGCGAAGATTTTCAGACCGCAGGCAACTGGGTGGGTGTCTTGTTTGCCGTTCAAGCCATCGGTTCCGTTATCTGGGCTTCCATCCTCCCACAGTTCAAGAACACCAAAGTTGCATACGCTGTCAGCCTCGTCATTGGAGGCGTAGGGTTTGCCATGGTACCTTTTATTCATGACGCTTATCTTCAGTTCATTCCATTTCTCTTGATAGGTTGTGCCTGGGCTGCTATGCTGGCCATGCCTTTCACCTTTGTCACCAATGCCCTGCAGGGCTATGGTCACATGGGTGCCTACCTCGGACTTTTCAATGGTACTATTTGTATTCCACAGATAGTTGCAGCCCTTTGTGGTGGACTGGTGCTCTCACTGGTGGGCAGTCACCAGTCAACCATGATGATTGTCTCGGGCGTCCTGCTTTGTGTAGGCGCAGCCTGCGTCACCATCATCCGTCAGAAGGAATAAATGCAAACGTTTGCATTCCATAACTTTCAAAACATGCCCTGTGAGAATTGCACTCACAGGGATTTTTTGTAACTTTGCCATAGAAACTATAAATTCAACGCTTATGAAACTACTGATAAATGTAGAATACCAAACGACCTTTGGAGAATCTTTGGTATTGAACATCCTACCGAATGATGATGCCCAGGAGGCCATACGTCATCAGATGAGTACGCTCGATGGGCTGCATTGGTTCTGCGAACTCTCAATGACGACCAAACCAGAAACATACATCGACTATTACTATAGTGTGATGCGCGGTGACGAAGAGGCCCGTAAAGAATGGCTGATGGAACCTCACCGACTGGAGTTTGCTGCTCAGAAAGCCAAGCACTATACCGTTTATGACCACTGGATTGACATCCCTGAGGATGCTTATATGTATTCTTCGGCATTCACTGAGTGTGTCGCATTGCGCAAGTGCGCATTGAGCACCAAGACGGAATTCGCCTCAACGGTAAGACTGAAGGTACGTGCCCCGCAGCTGAGGCCCAATGAATGGCTTGCCATTGTAGGTGCACCAGAATGTTTAGGAGCCTGGGACCCCAAGCGTGCTATCAATATGACGGAACATGAATACCACGAATGGGTAGTCAGCTTGGATGCCACACAACTGCCACAACACTTCGAGTTCAAGTTCATCATCTGTGATAGCGAACAAGATTTCACGCCCATTTGGGAACAGGATGCCAACCGCAGCATTGACCTGCCTGCCATCGGTGCCGATGAGGTGATGGTCTATGAACTGTCGCAAGCTTATTTCCCCATTTATCCATGGAAAGGTGCCGGTACGGTGATTCCTATTTTCTCGCTGCGCAGTGAGGGGAGTTTTGGTGTGGGCGACTTCGGCGATTTGAAAATGATGGTTGACTGGGCAGACAAGACCAACCAGCGTGTGATTCAGGTATTGCCTATCAACGATACCAATATGACACATACATGGCAAGACAGTTATCCATATAACAGTATCAGCATCTATGCCCTGCATCCACAATACACAGACTTCCGTCAGTTGCCTGCACTGAAAGACAAAGAGAAGAAGGCACACTTCGAACAACTGCGTCAGGAACTCAATGCACTGCCACAGATTGACTACGAACGAATGTTTACGGCCAAAATGGACTATCTGCAGGCTCTCTTCCAACAGGAGTGGACTTCGGTGAGCCGCAGTGCTGCCTACAAGGCTTTTTATAAGGAGAACGAGCAGTGGCTGAAGCCCTATGCTGAGTTTTGTTTCTATCGCGACCTATATGGCACTGCAACCTTCAGTGAATGGCCTGTACCATTGGCTAAGCCCGATAAGAAAGTGATTAACTTCTGGTGCTATGTGCAATACAACCTCGATAAGCAGATGCGTGAGGCTCATGAATATGCCCGTCAGCATCGTGTCATCCTCAAGGGTGATATCCCCATCGGTATCTCTCGTGATGGCGTAGAGGCATGGGTAGAACCAAAATACTTCAACTTGAATGGACAGGCCGGTGCGCCGCCCGATCCATTCTCCGCAGATGGACAGAACTGGGGATTCCCCACCTACAACTGGGACGAGATGTTGAAGGATGGCTGTGCCTGGTGGGTACGCCGCTTCAAAAAGATGGCACAGTATTTCGATGCATACCGCATAGACCACGTATTAGGATTCTTCCGTATTTGGGAAATTCCTGTTCCTGAGAAATCGGGACTGATGGGACAGTTTTCGCCCGCCCTTGGACTTAGCAAAGAGGAGATTGCTGCCTACGGAGTACCTTTCCGTGAGGGACTTTTCCTCATTGACCATAAGCGCAATGACCGTTGGCACCCACGTATCGCCGTACAGTATCAGCAGGCCTTTGCCGATTTGAACGATGACGAGAAATATCATTTCAATCAGCTTTATAACGACTATTTCTATCGTCGCAATAATCACTTCTGGTATCAGGAGGCCATGAAGAAACTGCCCAAACTGACTCAGGCTACACGCATGTTGGTCTGCGCGGAGGATTTGGGTATGGTACCCGATTGCGTTCCCTGGGTGATGAACGAGTTGCGCATTCTCTCACTCGAGATTCAATCAATGCCAAAGGATGACAAGGTAAGATTCGGGCATTTGTCACGCAACCCCTATCGTTCGGTTTGCACGATATCAACCCATGATATGGCGACACTGCGCCAATGGTGGGACGAAGACGAAGAGCGAACGCAGGACTACTTCAACTCGATGCTCTATCGCAGTGGCGCAGCACCTCACCCCCTGCCCGGTTGGTTGGCTAAAGACATCGTGAGCCGTCATCTCACCTCACCTTCGATGCTCTGCCTATTGTCACTTCAAGACTGGCTCTCTATTGATGAACGTCTTCGCTTGCCCGACCAGAATGCCGAGCGTATCAACATCCCTGCCAACCCTCGCCACTACTGGCGTTATCGCATGCATCTCACGATCGAACAGCTGTTAACTGCCGACGACTATAACGAAGAGATTCGCACTCTGATTGTACAAAGTGGACGCAAATAATTATAGAAATGAAAAAATTACTTTTTTTGCTTTTAGCAGCAATGCCTCTGGCGGCATTGGCAGGAAGTGTCAAATCGCCTAATGGCAATCTGGTACTGACGTTCGATGCATCGAATGGAATACCCAAATATTCCCTCACCTATAAGGGGAAGGAAGTGGTGAGACCCTCGCGAATGGGTTTCGAACTGGCTGAGGATAAACATACCTCACCCGAGATGCGCCATCGTGACCTGATGGATGGTTTTATGGTCATGAAAGAAGAGACCAAGGAGTTTGATGAGACTTGGAAACCCGTATGGGGAGAGACTGCTACCATTCGCAACCACTATAACGAACTATGTGTCACACTGGATCAAGAGGTGATGCCCATTCGCAGGGGGCCTGCCGTTCCTGGCATTCACGAACGCCCTGCCGTCCACATCCGCACGATGATCATCCGCTTCCGCGTCTATGATGACGGCATCGGTTTCCGCTATGAATTCCCTCAGCAGCGCTCTATGAGCTATTTCCTAATCAAAGAGGAACATACAGAGTTTGCCATGACAGGCGACCACCTAGCATGGTGGCTGCCCGGTGATTACGACACACAAGAGCAGATGACCATTGAGAGCCGACTGTCGGAAATCCGCGGTCGCTATCGTCAGGCTGTCAACTGGGGTAACTCGTCGGTTGCTACGTTCTCACCAACGGGTGTCCAGACCTCATTACAAATGAAGACAGACGACGGACTTTATATCAATATCCATGAAGCAGCCTGTCTGGATTATGCGACCATGCACCTCGAACTGGTTGATACGAAGACAAAGGCGCTCACCACCAAGCTGGAGGGTAGCAGTAATAAATATACTCCAAATCCTACACCGTCGAATTACGAACTCCCCCAACCATTCACGTTCGTCAGTCACTTGACACCTGACGCTACAGGACTGAAGGGAGCCATGCAAACGCCTTGTAACACACCATGGCGCACCATCATTGTGAGCGATGATGCTCGCGACATGCTGTCAAGCAACTTGATTCTGAATCTCAACGAGCCTTGCAAAATTGAGGACACCTCATGGATTCACCCAACCAAATATTGCGGCGTATGGTGGGAAATGATTGTGGGCAAGTCGTCATGGAACTATACGGACGAGTTCCCCAGCATCAAACTCGATGAGATTGACTGGACAAAGGCAAAGCCGAATGGACGCCATGGTGCCAACAACGAAAAAGTGAAGCGCTATATCGATTTTGCTGCCAAGAACGGACTCGACCAAGTCTTGGTGGAGGGCTGGAATGTCGGATGGGAAGACTGGGCGAATATGTGGAAGCGCGATGTCTTCGATTTCGTAACTCCCTATCCTGACTTCGACATCAAGATGCTCAATGAGTATGCACACTCCAAGGGTGTAAAACTGCTGATGCACCACGAAACATCATCATCAACCCAAAATTATGAGCGCCATATCAAGGAGGCTTTCGAGCTGATGAACAAATATGGTTATGACGCTGTGAAGACAGGGTATGTAGGCGATATCATTCCTCGTGGCGACCATCACTATTCACAGTCCATGAACAACCATTACCTATATGTCATCCAGGAAGCTGCTAAGCATCATATCATGGTGAATTCGCATGAGGCAACTCGTCCTACCGGTCTCTGTCGCACCTACCCCAACCTCGTCGGCGGCGAGTCAGCTCGTGGCACGGAATATGAGGCATTCGGCGGCAATCGCCCTGACCATACGTGTATCCTGCCATTCACACGCTTGCAAGGCGGTCCGATGGACTATACCCCTGGTATATTTGAAACAAAACTCTCTAACTGGAGTAATAATACCTCATGGGCTCGCATCACGATAGCCGGTTCTCTGGCACTCTATCTGACCATGTATTCTCCACTGCAGATGGCAGCCGACCTGCCTGAACACTATGAGAAGTACGACGACGCCTTCCAGTTTATCCGTGACGTAGCTTGCGACTGGGATGACTCGCGCTATCTGGAGGCTGAACCTGCCGACTACATCACAGTAGCCCGTAAGGCCAAGGGCACCGACAACTGGTTCGTGGGCGGCAAGTGTGATGAGAATGGCCATGAGAGCACTATCAAACTCGATTTCCTCGACAAAGGCCGAAAATATCAGTGCACCATCTATGCGGATGCCAAGGATGCTCACTACGAGAAGAATCCGAAGGCTTATACCATCACCAAGAAGGTGGTGAAAGCTGGTGACACCCTCAAAGTGAAAGAGGCACCTGGCGGTGGCTTCGCCATATCATTGATTGCACAATAATTAACAGATACGGATGAAACAACTCTTAATCTCACTGCTCACCATGGCAGCAACAACAGTTCAAGCACAAGACTTCCACTTCAATGAAGTCGACTACACACCAGCGTCTACCACCTTCCAGCTCTTCGCGCCTGAAGATGCCACCTGCCTGATCATCGTTGGTGAAGACTCCATTCCCATGAACCTGCATGAGGGCATATGGAAAGTATGTGTGAAGGGTGACCAGAAGGGCAAAACATACCAGTTCTTGGTCAACGGACAGGCTTCACCCGGTGTGTTTGCAAAAGCTGTCACCGTGAATGGTGGGAAAGGAGTTGTCATCGACCTGCAGGACACGAATCCTGATGGTTGGCAGTTCGACCGGCACGTATTGCGCCCATTCCAGGACAATATCATCTACGAGATGCATCATCGCGATTTCTCCATAGCGCGTCCTGATGCGAAACACCCTGGCAAATTCATCGCACTGACGGAGCCATGGGCTATTCAGCACCTGAAGGAATTAGGCATTAATGCTGTCCATATCCTACCCAGTTACGATTATGGCTCAATTGATGAGACTCGGCTAAGCGACAACAAGTACAACTGGGGTTACGACCCTGTAAACTATAATGTGCCTGAAGGCGGATATTCTACTGACCCTTACGATCCGCTGTGCCGCATCCGAGAGTTCAAGCAGATGGTACAGTCACTTCATAAGGCAGGTATCTCCGTCATCCTCGATGTGGTCTACAACCACACTTACGACATTGAACACTCCAATTTCCAGCGTACCTATCCTGACTATTATTACCGCAAGACTGCTGATGGTTCGTATAGCAATGGGTCGGGCTGTGGCAATGAAACAGCTTCCGAGCAGCCCATGATGCGCCGCTTTATGATAGAGAGTGTAAAATACTGGATTAATGAATATCATATCGACGGTTTCCGCTTCGACCTGATGGGTGTCCATGATATCGAAACGATGAATGCAATACGCAAGGCTGTTGATGCCATCAATCCCAACATCTTCATCTATGGCGAGGGATGGAGCGCAGGAGCCTGCGCACTGCCCAACGAACAATTAGGCATGAAGGCAAACATTCCACAGATGTCCCGCATAGCAGCATTTAGCGATGAGATACGTGATGCGCTGCGTGGACCCTTCTCTGACGACACGAAACCAGGTTGGTTAGGAGGCATTGGGGATGCAAAGGAATCGCTTAAGTTTGGTATAGCTGGTGCCATCCACCATCCGCAGGTGGATATGTCAAAGGTGAACTATTCCAAAGAGCCTTGGGCATTGGAACCCACTCAGATGATTAGTTATGTGAGTTGCCACGATGATATGTGTCTGGTTGACCGTCTGCACACAAGCATACCCTCACTCACCAAACACCACTCCCTACTCACCAAACTAGACCTCCTCGCTCAGACAGCCGTTTTCACTTCACAAGGCATACCATTCATGCTGAGTGGTGAAGAACTGCTACGCGACAAGAAAGGGGTTCACAATTCATTTGAGTCACCTGACAGCATCAACCGTTTGGACTGGACCAACCTCCAGTTGTATCCGCAAGTATTTGACTACTACAAACGCCTTATCGCCTTGCGCAAGCATCATCCTGCCTTCCGCTTGGGTTCTGCAGACAAGGTGCGCCGGCACTTGGAGTTCCTCGACGCTCCCGAATCTGTAGTCGCTTTCCAACTGAAAGACCTCACTGACATTGACACTTGGTCACGCATTGTCGTTATTCTTAATGCTTCCTCCGAATCACAGAAGATTCGCATCCCCAAGGGTCGATACACTATCGTCTGTCAACAAGGGCAAATCAATGAACAAGGCTTAGGTACCCTCCGTGGTCAATCAGCCTTTGTTCTACCCCATTCTGCCCTCATCCTGCACGAATAGTCTGCAATCCCCAAGGGAAAACTAAATTATTCCTAATTATTTTGGTCATAAGGTGCAAAATAAGTACTTTTGCGCTGTTTAGCAAAAACAAGGAACAAATATGAAAAGAATAATGAAAATGCTTTTGGTGAGCTTGATGCTCGGTATGGGAATAAACGCTCAGGCCCAGGACCTCGGTGATGTAATTAATGGCGTATTGGGTGGAACGTCATCATCTGATAATTTGGTGTCAAACCTGACCACTGTATTCAATAGCAAGAAACAGGCTACACAGGATAAGATTATCGGCACTTGGTCGTACACCGAACCTGCAATTGTTTTCACATCAGACAATCTCCTTGCTAAGGTAGGATCGAAAATAGCTGCCAACAAGCTGGAAAACAAAATCCAGGAGTATCTTACCCGCTATGGCATCAAACCTGGTGCTTTCACCATGACTTTCAAAGAAGACGGAACATTCACAGAAACACTGAACGGTAAGACCTCTAAGGGAAAATGGGCAGTGAAAGACTCTAAGCTACAACTGACCATCGCTGGTATCAAGGCGCTCAAAGTGACCACTCAGATTGACGGCAAGGACATGCAGTTCGTGACTGACGCTACCAAGTTACTCAATCTGTTCAAGACATTAGGTGCGAAGTCAAGCAATTCTCAAATTAAGACGATGACTTCACTCATGAAAAGCATTAATGGAATGCAGGCAGGAGTTACACTGCGTAAACAATAAAAAAAGACATAAAGAATGGGGAGGTGACTCACGTCAGCTCCCCATGACTAAAACCATAACTAGCATAACTACTAATCAAATATTTCAAATCTAACCTAAGCTGATTAATGCTTCAAATCATTTCTGTGGCAAAGTTACTATCTATTTATTAAAAACGCAAGTTTAAAAGTTACACAAAACTTTTTAAATGTAACATCGCCATGATAAAAGCTCCATTTGATACATTTGGTAAAATAAATGTTTCATTTCGTTATTTGGTTTGTAAAAAAATAAAGTAATTTTGCAACACAATCAAAATCTTCTAAGTACAACAATGAACATGAAACAAAAGATATTACTACTTACAGTTTGTCTTTGCGCTACCCTTACCACCTATGCGCAAGATCCCAATTTCTATATTTTCCTGTGTTTCGGCCAGTCAAATATGGAAGGAGCCGCACAACCCGAGCCACAAGATCTTGAGGGTGTCAGTCCACGATTCCTACTGATGCCGGCAGTTGACGACCCTGCCCGCAATCGCAAGATGGGTGAATGGTGCAAGGCGTTACCTCCTCTCTGTCGCCCTAATACAGGCTTAACTCCTGTTGATTACTTCGGACGTACTTTGACAGAAAATCTTCCTGAGAATATCCGTATAGGTGTTATCCACGTAGCTATAGGTGGAATTCGTATCGAAGGTTTTATGCCTGATGAAATATCTAATTATGTAAAGAATGCACCGGGTTGGATGGTAGGCATGTTGAAAGCCTACAACGACAATCCTTATGAGCGCTTGGTATCACTGGCTAAAAAAGCCCAGAAAGATGGTATCATTAAAGGAATCCTGATGCATCAGGGAGAATCAAACACTGGTGAACCTGATTGGGCCAATAAAGTACAGAATGTGTATGACCACCTGTTAGGCGACCTCCAACTGAAGCCCGAAGAGGTTCCCCTTTTGGCAGGCGAGGTTGTCCAAGCTAACGGGCAAGGGCAATGTATTGCCATGAATAAACAAATTGACGAACTGCCCAAAACACTCCACACCTCACAAGTGATTTCATCGACAGGCTGTTCGAACGGTCCTGACAAACTTCATTTTGATGCTGCAGGCTATAGAGAATTGGGGCGCCGTTACGGAGAGAAGATGTTGGAACTGATGGGGTATCACGTACGTTCGCCATTTACTGTCCCAGAGGATGCTTTCACTGCAGAGACAACAGTTCCCGGCAATGAGTTTCCAAAGATTGACAAAGAGCACCGTGCTTATTTCAGAGTAGTCGCTCCAACCGCCAATTCCGTCATTTTGGACATTTGTGGAAAGAAATATGATATGCGTCGCGACCAGCAGGGCGTATGGTGCGCCGTTACCGATCCACTGGTGGTCGGCTTCCACTACTACTTTATAAATATCGGTGGTATGAATGTCATTGACCCTGCTACAGAGACTTTCTTCGGTTGCAATCGTGAAGCTGGCGGTATCGAAATACCTGAGGGCGATGAAGGCAACTATTACCGCCCACAGTTGGGAGCGGCCCAAGGACAGGTACGCTCGATATACTATTATGCCCAATCAACGCAGGAATGGCGCCATGCCATGGTTTACACTCCCGCTGAATATGAGAAGGGCAAGAAACGCTATCCTGTGCTCTACCTGCAACACGGTATGGGAGAAGACGAAACAGGATGGAGCAAACAAGGACACATGCAACATATCATGGACAACCTGATAGCCAGTGGTGAAGCCAAGCCCATGATTGTGGTGATGGAAAGTGGTGACGTGAAAGCGCCTTTCCGTGGCGGCGACAATCGCCAAGGATTCAGCGAATACGGTGCCAGTTTCTACAAAGTAATGACAAATGACTTGATATCAACTATAGACTCTAAGTTCCGAACCCTGACAGATCGAGACCATCGCGCAATGGCTGGTCTGTCATGGGGAGGGCACCAAACCTTCGACATCGTATTAAACAATTTGGATAAGTTCGCATGGATGGGGGCATTCAGCGGTGCCATCTTTGGACTGGATGTAAAAACAGCATATAATGGAATCTTCACCCGCCCCGAGGAGTTCAACAAGAAAGTCCATTACCTGTATTTGAGTTGCGGCAGTGAAGAGAACTTCGGAACAGAAGCCCTGGTAAAAAACCTTCGGGATGCTGGAATCAAGACAGACTTCTATGTATCTCCTGGCACACATCATGAATGGTTGACATGGCGGCGCTGTTTCCGTCAGTTCGTTCCTCACCTTTTTAAATAGTTTGACGACATGAGATTTACTATATCAACACTTTCATTACTATGTGCATTGGTAGTATCAGCGCAAAACCCGGTCATCCGTGACCAGTTTGCAGCTGATCCTACTGCACGCGTATTCAATCATAAAGTATATGTTTATCCTTCCCATGACATCCCGGCACCGGAAGGACAACGCCAGGACTGGTTCTGCATGGCGGACTACCATGTATTCTCATCAGAGAACCTGGTTGATTGGACAGACCATGGTATGATTATCTCACAAGAGCATGTACCTTGGGGAAAGCCCGATGCCTATTCCATGTGGGCACCAGACTGTGTCTATAAAAACGGCACATACTATTTCTATTTTCCCAACGCTCCGAAAGATGGACGCGGCTTTGCCGTAGGTGTTGCTACTGCCAGTGCTCCAGAAGGACCATTCACTTGTGAAAAAGAACCCATCAAAGGAGTGTTTGGCATCGATCCCTGTGTGCTCATCGACGATGACGGCACCGCTTATATTTATTGGAGCGGTATGGGAATCCGCGGAGCTAAACTGAAAAGCAATATGCTTGAACTGGACGGACCGTTGCAGGAAGTGAAGATGCCCAAGCGGGAGGGTATGCCTGACATGCCGCCAATGAAGATCGGTGGAGAAGAGATGAAAGGACTGCCTGAAGGATTCAAGGAAGGTCCCTTTGCTTTCAAACGTAATGGTTGGTACTACCTGACATTTCCGTGGGTTCGCGGTGAGACGGGCGAGGGCAAGAACCCCACCGAGACACTGGCCTATGCCATGTCGAAAAATCCGTTAGGACCATGGGACTTTAAGGGAATCATCATGGCAGAACATGCCAATGGCTGTTGGACGAATCATCACAGTATTCTGGAATACAAAGGACAATGGTACATCTTCTATCATCATAATGATTATTCTCCATGGATGGACAAACGTCGTTCTACTCGTATTGAGAAAATCAGTTTCAATACTGACGGAACGATTCAAGAAGTAAAACCGACTCTCCGTGGTGTAGGAATCAATCAGGCAACAGACCAAATACAGATTGATCGCTACAGTGCCGCAAGTGAGGGAGTAACCATCGAATATCTTGACACGCTGAACCGTTTTCGTGGTTGGCTAGCAACTCTTCCCCAAAAAGGCAGTTGGGTGCGTTATAACGACGTCGATTTCAACAGTCTTTCAAACGACAGTTATGTGATGGTTCGTGCCATGACCGATGAGAATACAGCATTCTATGTCCGTGAGAAAAGCGCGAATGGCAAAATCATTGCCAAATTTTCGATGATAGTCAAGAGCGAGAACGGCCCTTTCCGTCGTGACATGAGTAAACAGTGGATTACCCTTACTGCACCATTGGAGTATCTTCCAAAGGGTACAACAGACCTTTGCATCACCTGTGAAAACAAAGCGTGCAGCATAGACTGGGTACAATTCAAAAATCGCCCCAAATACTTCTCCGGTGTAGCACCAGGAGCTGGAGCTATCCAACCAGATAATGACGGTTTTATCCGCCGATGGATGCTCTTAGAACCTATCAAACAAGATATCCGTTCGAATACCATATTCACCACATCTTGGCTGAGAGAAGTGTTTGCGAAGAAGTATTTTGAGAATCAGATGAATATCCTGCCCACAGACGGACAGAAAGTAAAAGTTGGTCAGCAGACACTGAAATGGCATGCACTGGACAGTGAGAACTATAATGTTAAACTATTCCGCTTTGCAGAGAAATGGGGACAGCAGACCTATGGTTCGCTGTTTTGGACATTCACTGTCATCGACTGTCCTAAGGAGTATCAGAATGTTCGACTGGCTGCTGGCAGTAACGGAGCTTCCATGTGGTGGCTCAATGGGGAAGAAGTCCTGTTGCTGGAAGGCGATCGCCGCATGGTGGAGGATGATGGCATGTCGAAACGGCTGACGCTGAAGAAGGGACGAAATATCCTTCGCAGTGCCATTATCAACGGCCCTGGTCTTAGTGATTTCTGTGTTCGTTTCTTAGACGAGAAAGCTCAACCCATAACAAACTTTACCATTAACGTTAAATAAATATGAGAAGATTATATAGTTTCTTTGCTACTGTTTTTATGGCTGCAGCTGCCCAAGCACAGATTGGAGCTCCTTATATTCACGACCCATCAACCATAGCCGAATGTGACGGGAAATACTACACCTTCGGAACTGGTGGCGGAGGACTTATTTCTGATGACGGTTGGAGCTGGCATGGCGGTGCAGAACGGCCTGGTGGCGGTGCTGCTCCCGATGTCCTGAAAATCGGTGACCGCTACCTGGTTATCTACGGTGCCACCGGCGGGGGACTCGGTGGTGGCCATAACGGCAGGATTCTGACCATGTGGAACAAGACCTTAGACCCGAAGAGTCCTGATTTCAAATATACCAATGCCATTGAGGTATGCGCCTCTGACGGTATGGAAGATCAGGATGCTATCGACCCAGGTATGTTGCTTGACCCGACAACAGGACGTTTATGGGTAAGCTACGGCACCTATTTTGGTACCATTCGTCTCATAGAGCTTGACCCTAAGACGGGCGAGCGTATGAAAGGTAACAAAGAGAAAGATATCGCCATTGACTGTGAAGCCACAGACTTGATTTATCGCGACGGTTGGTATTATCTGTTGGGGACTCATGGTACCTGTTGCGACGGTGTCAACTCCACCTATAATATAGTAGTTGGCCGTTCGCGAAAGGTAGAGGGTCCGTATATCGATAATGTGGGGCGTGACATGTTTCATGGCGGAGGGAAAATGGTCATTGCAGCAGGCGATCGCGTTTGTGGTCCCGGACACTTTGGCCGTACCATTATTGACGAAGGCGTAGAGATCATGTCGTGTCACTATGAAGCTGACTTCGAGCGAAGTGGCCGTTCCGTACTGGGCATCCGCCCGTTACTTTGGAAGAATGGCTGGCCAATAGCCGGTGACCGCTTTAAAGAAGGGACGTATGAAATTGAGTCGGAACGCCGTGGATATGCGCTGGAACTGATGGTCGATTTTGTACGCATCCAGCAGGACAGACAGGCTTTTTGGCGTATCGACCCCAACGAACCGACCAAACCGATTGCCGACCAGTCGTTGGCAGAAGTTATCGGGAACTGGCCGAAAGGTGAGATTCCTGTGCGCACCAGCGATTATATGTTCCGTCCACATCAGCGTTGGACAGTTACTGCCGTTCCTGAAAAAGGTGGCTATCTCAGTAACCCCTATTTCAGAATCACGATAGCAGGCACTGACAGAGCACTGGCTGCCACAGCCGAAAAAGAGGTCACAACGGTACCTGCCTTTACAGGGGCAGACAACCAACTGTGGCGCATAGAACAATTGACTGACGGGACGTTCCGCATCATGCCTAAGGCAATTCCTGGAATAGCTGGAGATAACAAGCGCTACGTTCTTTATTCTGCAGGCGACAGTACTCCTACACTGGCTGAGTACGATTTCAATTCAGATAATTCAAAATGGAACTTTAGGAACCACTAAGAACCTATGAGATTTTTCAAAACATTCATTTTCACATTACTGGGCATGAGTTGTCATGCCCAGAATCCTTTTGTACAGACCTGGTTTACCAGTGACCCTGCTCCTATGGAACACAACGGAACACTCTATGTCTATACAGGTCATGATGAAGACGGCGCCGATTTCTTCTGGATGCAGGAATGGCGCGTGTATAGCACCCAAGATATGGTCAATTGGACAGACCATGGTTCTCCTTTGGCTTTAGAAAGTTTCTCATGGGCTGACGACCGTGCCTGGGCGAGCCAGTGTGTAGAGCGCAACGGCAAATTCTACTGGTATATCTGTGCACACTCAAAACTGACGAATGGCATGGCTATTGGTGTGGCTGTCGGTGATACTCCCACTGGTCCTTTCCGAGATGCTATCGGCAAGCCCTTGTTTGACAATGGCAGTTGGGATCATATCGACCCCACCGTTTTCATAGATGATGACGGACAGGCATGGCTGATGTGGGGCAATCCCCAGTGTTATTACCTGAAGTTGAACGAGGACATGGTATCATACCAAGGAGAACTGGGATTGCTTGACATGACAGAGGATGCCTTTGGTGGTCCGATGATGAGTAAACGCGAAAAAGGAAAGCAGTACAAAGACAGCTACGTGGAGGGTCCCTGGCTGACTAAACGCAATGGCACCTACCAATTATTGTATGCTGCCGGTGGCGTACCAGAACATATTTCATACAGCACAGCGTCTTCGCCTGCCGGACCATGGAAATACGCAGGCGAAATCATGCCGCTATGTGATACCAACTCATTTACCAACCACTGTGGTGTGATTGATTATAAGGGACACAGTTATTTCTTCTACCATACAGGAAAACTTCCACAGGGCGGCGGATTTGAGCGTAGTGTAGCTGTCGAGGAATTCAAATACAATGCCGATGGCAGTTTCCCGAAGATTATGCCGACTGACCAAGGCGTGAAGCCTTTGGCCTCCTTCAATCCTTATCGCAAAGTCGAAGCTGAGACAATGGCTTTCTCGAAGGGCATCAAGACGGAACAAAACGATAAAATCGGAGTCTATGTAACCAGTATCCATCATGGCGATTATATCAAACTGCAACAAGTAGATTTCGGAAACAAGACTCCTCGAACGTTTACTGCACGTGTGACCAGTGGATTACGTGGCGGAGCCATCGAAATCCGTATTGACAGTATCGGTGGACAGCTATTAGGTCGCATAGCCGTTCCTGCAACAGGCGGATGGGAAGAATGGCAGACATTGACAACCGATCTGACTGCAATTGCTCAAGGCACACACGATCTTTATCTGGTGTTTACAGGACGTAAAGGGCCTCAGCTCTTCAATTTCGATTGGTGGGAGATGCGTGGTTTGGAACAGGTGAACATGCCTTTGTTCCAAACGAAATTTACGGCAGACCCCTCTCCACTGGTCATCGGCGATACCCTATTCCTATACACCTCTCACGATGCCTCTCCTGAAGACATCCCCGACCCCAATGAAAAGAGTTCGGCAGGTTTCTTCATGTACGATTGGCTCTTATGGTCAACCACAGATATGGTGAACTGGACGGAACACGGTGCCGTAGCCTCTTTAAAGGAATTCCCTTGGCGCAGTCGCGAAAATGGTGCCTGGGCTATCCAGACCATTAAACGTAATGGCAAATACTATCTCTATGCCCCACTCCACGGACACGGTATTGGGGTATTAGTGGCTGATTCTCCTTATGGCCCGTTCAAAGACCCGCTTGGCAAGCCATTGGTTTGGCAACAGGAACACTGGGACGACATTGACCCCACGGTTTTTGTGGATGATGATGGCCAGGCCTATATGTATTGGGGAAATCCTCACACTTATTATGCCAAACTGAATGACGATATGATATCCTTGAAAGGAGATATAGTCAAACTAGATTATCATCTTGATAATTATCAGGAAGGACCTTGGTTTTATAAACGAAATGGACAATATTATCTGGCATACGCTACCACCTGTTGTCCTGAAGCTTTGGGCTATGCGATGAGCGATTCTCCTACAGGACCTTGGGAGTGGAAGGGGTATATTATGAAACCTACAGAGCGTGACCGCGGAAATCATCCTGGTATCTGCGATTTCAAAGGCCACTCCTACATCTTTGGACAAAACTACGACCTGATGCACTTGGAAACCTTCATTCACCATGAGCGCCGCAGTGTTTCAGCCACTGAAATCAAATACCTCGCTGATGGCACTATCGGGGAAGTTCCGTATTGGCTTGACCAGCAACCTATCAAACAACTCCAATGGCTCAATCCATACCAGCGAGTGGAAGCAGAGACGATGTCTTGGGGCTTTGGACTGAAAAGTGCTAAGATGGGCATTGCCAATACAGGTGTTATTGCCGATATGCCCGTTTCAACAGGTAAGAAGAATATGTACATCTATGATATAAATGATGGCGAGTATATTCGCTTGCGTGGTGTTGATTTTGCCGGCGGTGCCAAGAAATTCCATATCACAGCTTCCTCCACAGGCAGTTGCACCATCACACTCCATTTAGACAGTACAGACGGTCCCGTCATTGGAACGGCTGTTATCAGCAACACAGGATCATTAGAGAAATACCGTTCTTTCACTACAAAAGTGAAGAATGCTACTGGTGTACATGATTTATACATCTGTTTCAACAACAACAAAGGCGACACACGCTTAGACTGGTGGAAATTCGAATGATGAAAAAAGTACTTCTATCACTTTTCTTACTTTTCTCCTTGACCTTCGTTCAGGGAAAGGGCATACTGACGGTTAAGAAAGTAGCTCGCAATGCTGTCAGAATACAATATCAGGAATCTGAAACTCCTGACACCATGCCCGATTGGTTATATGTGAAGCACGATGAGGTGGAACAATGTGATATCATCGTTGAAAAGGACGATGCCAACCAAACTCTGATACTCAAAGACCGAAACGGGAAAACGCTGTTTCATGCTATCCGCCATGAACTGTCTCAAGACGGAGCTACCCTGACTTTCGAATCTCCCAAGGACGAGAGTCTCTTCGGACTCGGTCAGTTCCAGGATGGATATAGCAATGTTCGAGGACTCTCCCGCCGACTGACACAGGTGAATACACAAATCAGTCTGCCCATGCTCCTGTCGAGTAAGGGTTATGGTATTCTTTGGAACAACTACGGACTGACGGAGTTTAACCCCTGCCAGCACAGTATCAAGCTCACCAAGCGTGAAGGAGCTGCCAAGCAGGAAATTGTCAACGTCACCTCAACAGAGGGTGGAAAGCAGGAAGTTCGTGAACGCCACATCTTTGAGGCTGATTTTCTAATTCCCGAAACCGGCGACTATGCCCTCCTCTTGGATGTAGGTCAAAAGATGGCCCGTCGCCACCATCTCACCATTGATGGCGAGACCGTGATCGAGATGCAGAATGTATGGCTTCCGCCCACCACCTCAAAAACCGTTCGATTAAAAGCAGGTCGTCACCACCTGACTGCAGAACTGACACGTGATGACCAACCCGTTTTATATTATAATAAGGTAAAAGATGAAACCGTCTTTCACTCTCCCATCGCCTCAGCAGTCGATTATACCGTATTCATCGGTTCTGCCGATGAAATAATCGCCACTTATCGTGACCTTACCGGCCATGCTCCACTGATGCCAGAATGGGCATTGGGTTATATCCACTGCCGCGAACGGTTTCATTCTTCGGAAGAGATTCTACAGACGGCCAAGCGGTTCCGTGCAGAGGGAATGCCTATCAGTATGATTGTGCAAGACTGGCAATATTGGGGCAAGTACGGTTGGAACTCCATGCAGTTTGACGAGGCCTACTATCCCGACCCGAAGGCACTGACTGACAGTCTTCACCAGATGGACATCCGCCTGATGCTCTCCGTATGGTCGAAGATAGACAAGAACTCTGAAGTGGGTAAGGAGATGCTGATGGGTGATTACTACATTCCAGGCACTGACTGGATCGACTTTTTCAATCCAGAAGCAGCCCAGGCATATTGGAAGAACTTCCGTGAACGTCTCTTACCATTAGGTATTGATGCCTGGTGGCAAGATGCTACAGAACCAGAGAATGACGACCTCGTTGGGCGGCGCGTCAATCATGGGCATTGGACAGGAGAACAGGTACGCAACGTCTATCCCCTACTGGTTAATAAGACCGTCTATGAAGGACTGGTGGCTGCGGGTCGCCAACCGATGATTCTCACCCGTTGTGGATTCCCTGGCATCCAGCGTTACGGATCAGCCCTGTGGAGTGGTGATGTGGGTAATGACTGGGAGACCTTCCGCCGGCAGATCACAGCAGGACTGGGCGTTCAGGCAGCAGGTATTCCATGGTGGACATACGATGCCGGAGGTTTCTTCCGTCCACAGAATCAATATACTGACAGTGCCTATATTGAACGCATGCTCCGTTGGATAGAGACCAGCGTCTATCTGCCACTGATGCGTGTACACGGTTATATGAGCAATACGGAACCCTGGAACTATGGTCCTGAGGCACAAGCCATCATTACCAACTGCCTGAAAGAACGTGAAAGCATGTTGCCCTATATCCGGCACTGTGCCAAACGTGTTGCAGAGGAAGGATATACCATCATGCGCCCACTCATCTTCGACTTTGCGGACGACCCTGAGGCATTAAAACAAAAACACGAATACATGTTTGGACCGACTTATCTCGTCAGTCCCGTCACCGAACCTGGTGTCACCGAGTGGCAGACATACCTTCCGAAAAACAAAGGAGGATGGAAAGACAAACTGACTGGACAGTATTACGAGGGTGGACAAACAGTCACCACACCGGTCGATAAAGCACATATTCCTGTATTTATCAGAAACACTATAAATGAATAATAATATGAAGAAAGTTATTTTTACCCTGCTCTGCGGTATGAGTATAACTGCATTTGCACAGCAGCCATTGTCTAAAATTGTTGAAGAAGGCGGAACTGGTCCTCATAAGGTTTTGATGAAGGAAGAGGCATCACTGCCCGCACATACTGTTTTCGTACCACAAGACCTGTCGGTTTTCAATGCCGACAAGCCATTGCCTGTATTGGTATGGGGCAATGGAGCCTGCACCAACTCACCCTGGGAGCATTTCAAGTTCCTCAATGAGATAGCTTCCCATGGCTTTATTGTATTAGCAACGGGATATATCCCTATGGAAGAGGAGCCTTACAACGGTCCTATGTCAACCACCCAACAGCAGATAGAGAGTATCGATTGGGCTTTCGCTCAGAATGCCGACCCCCGATCGACCTACTATCAGAAGATAGACACGAAGAACATCTGTGTCGCTGGTATGTCATGCGGCGGTCTGCAGACACTTTTCAATTGTGCGGATCCACGTATCACCTCACTGATGATATGCAATAGCGGTTTGTTCAATCAGCAGAATGCCAACCAAGCTGTTGGTGGCATGCCGATGCCTCCTAAAGAAAAGTTGAAGGAGATTCACACCCCTGTTATCTATATCTTAGGCGGTGAGACAGACATTGCCTATGGCAACGGTATGGATGATTTCCATCGTATCCAACATGTTCCTGCCTGTGCTATCAACTATCCTGTCGGTCATGGCGGCACCTATCGTCAACCTCATGGTGGTGAGTTCACCATCCCTGCCCTTGCCTGGCTGCAGTGGCAGTTAAAAGGTGACAAAGAAGCTGCCAAGATGTTCCTTGGCCAGCATCCTGGTATCTTGAAGCGTAAAGACTGGACCCTCGAGAAGAATGCAAAATTTGAACACTTATATTAACATAACCCATAACAGTATAACTATGAACGAACAAACCAACATCATTGATGCCCATAGTCATCTATGGCTTCGACAAGACACAAACTGGAACGGAAAACCGATTCGTACTACAGAAAACGGCCGTTCAATATTCCTCGGTGAAGAAGTGCAGATGCTGCCACCTTTCATGATAGACGGAAAGAACACTGCTGAGGTTTTTCTCTCGAACATGAACTATGCCCAGGTATCTGCCGCTATCGTTGTACAGGAGTTTATAGATGGACTGCAAAACGACTATCTGGCAGAGGTGCAACAGCAATATCCGAATCGGTTCCTAACCTGTGGTATGGCAAACTATCTTCAACCAGGGTTTTACGAGCAAGTATCTCAACTGATCAACACTTACCATTTCCGTGGTATAGCCATTCCTGCCCACCGCCTGCTCGGACAATCTTTAACAGGAAAAGAGATGATGCGTATGTTCCGGCTGATGGAGGAAAAAAATGTCTTCCTGTCCATCACATTGGCTGATAACCTCAGTCAAATTGCTGAATTGGCAGAAGTCATTCAGGAATATCCCCAATTGAAGATTGCCATCGGCCATTTCGGGATGGCCAATCCCCCTGTAACCCCTCCATGGGAAGACAACAGATGGCGTGAACAGGTTCTACTCGCAAGAAATGAGAATGTCCGTATCGAGTCGGGGGGTATTACATGGCTCTATCATTCTGAGTTCTACCCCTACCCTTCTGCCATTCGTGCCATTCGCGAAGCTGCAGAGCTTGTAGGAATGGATCGACTGATGTGGGGTAGCGACTATCCACGCACCATTACGGCCATTACCTATCGTATGTCATACGATTTCATTCTGAAGTCACAGGAGCTATCAGAAACTGACAAGCAACTGTTCCTTGGAGAGAATGCACGACAATTCTATGGATTGAAGGATTTAGTTTCTTTACCCTATATTAAGAATATGTCTGAGTAAAAATTATACTCCCATCATATAAAAAATTGTGGCTTCGATGAAAAAAAATATTCATCATCCCTATATCAATTGCCGTGCCGCCAATACCAAGAACATATAGTGTGATGAACCTCCACCCAACACATACTCTGTCTGTTGCCAGAGGAAGGGGAATTCCAAGAGCTCTGGGAAGTCAGGACGGATCAGTGCCGTTCCCGATACGACACCTCCAGGGATATACGACCAGTCGGCGCGGTTCAGTCCGTAAGCTACTGTTGCCGACTTAGCCCCTACACCAGATGCAAAGGATGCCGTATTTTTGCCTGGATGACAGCCCAAAATAAAATTCAAAGCATTGAATACAATCTCCTTTGGGAAAATGTCAGGATAATTTTTGGTGAGGAAATAATATTCAAATCCGAAACGCTGAATATCCCATCCAGCACCCCAGATAGATGGACGATAAGGTACGCCATACGGTGTCTCTGCAGCCAGTTTCTCCAGTTCCGCCCTATAATTGGTTAGCGCCTGGTGATAAGCAGCAACAAAAGATTTAGCACGTTTATCTTTCATTTCCTCCATTTTTTTCACGACACGCGTCAACACCCATCCTGTATGTCTGATATTCTTGACCGCCATTTCTTGCTGCCCGAGAATGAAGTCCAGATAGGTTTGTTCGCCTGTGGTCAGATAAAGTTCTATGGCAGCTTGCAACTTGATCCTGTCATCTGCCTCGCCATAAATCTTCACAGCAATATCCAGACACTCTTTACTGAGTTGGTCGTTATACCCTTTCAGTGCGCGACTGATTGCAGCCAGCTGGGCTGCCGTGGATATCTCACGGAATGGATTGTTCTCTGTAAATATCCAACGGTCATCCTCATTACCTACCACACCGTCTGTCATAGCTGCTGCATCACCCAATAACACATACTGGCGAAGATTATTACAAATGATACCCCGATAGAGTCTTCCCAAGGCTTGATAGCTGCGTACTACGGTCAGTGCACCATTCTCTATCTGCTGCAAGAAGTCGTTCTTGCCGTCAGGTTCATGAATCTCAACACGATGACGTTGCTGGTCGATAGCAGTCACGTCTATCTCTGGACGGAAAGCCTCATAAGCCAATGTCAAAATATATGCTTCGCCAGCCTGTGACTCTATGCGCAAATCAAAATCACCTGCATCATGCCATCCTCCGACGTTCACTCCCGGTACAATGGCACCAGCTTCATATTTGGAAAGTCCCGGCCGTTGGTCGTAACCGTCAATATGGTTACCTACAGCAGCCATCAGTGCATCATCCATATGACAGGCATCATGCCATACACGGTATTTCTCACTGACCCTCATATGACACATTTGAACAGGCAGGAAATACTCGATCACAGGTTGCCAAACACCTCTTTCATAGATATCTGTAGCAATACGGAATACGGATGATTCCGACTTCCCATACTTTATTTTATAAAGACCAGGCTGTTGTATACTACTGAAATCGGCTTTCAGATAACGATAGCGCAAGAACTTACCCCAGACCTGTGGCTGTATGCTTTTCACAACCGTCTCACCCTCTCCGTCAATACGAATCAGCTGAGCCGTTTCTACAGTCTGTTCACGAGCATCAGTCTCGATAATTGCCTGTTTTGCCTGCATAGGAGCATATCCTACTTGTGATATTTGTACCACAGGTTCATACCGCCAGTCACTAACCACATGCGGTGTAATGATCCATTTTACAGCACCCTTCGTCACACCTGATGCTACCTCACTGCGCAATACAAACCATCCGTTGTTATGATTCATACGCCCGTCATAGAGTTTCAGTGGCTCTGTCAATGATTCTATGGTCAACTTACTATAGGGGTCGTCAGGTCGTGAGGTAAACTTCTTTCCCACAGCATACGGCTCAGCTATCAGCCTATCGGCTGTAAACGGACTGTATCCGGATGCATTCAAATGGTCTATATCCGCCAACTGTCCCTTCCCTACATAGAAATGGCCTATATGCTGATTATTTTCCGCAGTCGTCATCAGAGGCGAATTGGGCTGCTGTGGATAGATACCTGTCTGCTGATCCATCATCCAAGGCTTTCCAAACAACCAACCAGGGTAGAATTCCAGATTGAATCCTACCTTCCCTAAAAGAAATTCTGGTACAGGTTTATCCAGATCTACCGTCACAACAATACTCTTGCCCTGACTTTCAACATTCACTTCATAGGTAAACACATAGTCAGGATACACCATCGGATTGAATCCCGTCAAATGCCGTGCCGAGTCGGGATAGCACAATGTTGTGATGATCCTGTTACCCTCCACCTTTCGACTCAACTGCTTGGGAACAGGTTGCCACTGCCCAGGTGTAGCCTCCATACGAATGTCGCCATTCGTAGCAATACGATGCCCGTTCATAATCACACATACACCGCCTTGGTGTCCCTCTGGATAGAAGTCACTGAACGCCATCACATCCACACCGCCGTCATGAAAATAACCGTCCGGAAGAAGTTGGAACGACTGGGCTGACAACAGCTCTGTTGCCAACACCATAAAACCTATCAATAGTTTTCTCATAGCTGGTAATAATTTCACTTTTAGTTATTATAAATGCAAAGTTAGCATTTTTTATTGATATCTGCAAGTAAAAGTTACATTTGAGCAATAAATATGATACATGAACAAAAAGATAATTCATATTTTTTTCATACCTTTGCAAGCACACAAAACTAATGAATATTAATATTAAAGAAGAACAGAAACCTATGAGAAAAACTTTTCTTATGACGGCAGTACTTGCCATGGCAGGTGGCATAATAGCTCATGCCCAAGGACTGAAAGATGTCTACAAAGATTATTTCAAAATTGGTGTAGCCGTTAATCAACGTAATGTAACGAATGCCCAACAACAGGCGCTCGTAGTGAAGGAATTCAATAGCGTAACAGCTGAAAACGATATGAAGCCCGAACCTATAGAGCCTTCTGAGGGTGTATACAATTGGGACGGAGCCGACCGCATTGCCAACTTCTGCCGCCAAAACGGCATCAAGATGCGTGGTCACTGTCTGATGTGGCATAATCAGATCGGGAAATGGATGTATGAGGACAACCCTTCAAAAGAGGTGTTCTATGCCCGCATGAAGAAGCATATCTTCGCCATTGTCAACCGTTACAAGGATATCGTTTATTGTTGGGATGTAGTCAACGAGGCTATCACCGATGATATAAAGGCAGAGGATCCCTATCGTCAAAGCCCCATGTACAAGCTCTATGGTGATGAGTTCATTGCCAAGGCTTTCGAGTATGCCCACGAGGCCGACCCCAAAGCGCTTTTGTTCTATAATGACTACAATGAGTGCGACCCCGTGAAGAGCAAGCGTATCTATGAGATGGTGAAAAAGATGAAAGCTGCCGGTGTGCCTATCGATGGTATCGGTATGCAGGGGCATTACAATATTTACGGTCCTACCGAAAAAGAGGTTGATGACGCTATCAGCCTCTATAAGCAGGTGGTAAAACACATCCACGTAACCGAGCTTGACATCCGTGCTAACGAAGAGATGGGCGGACAGCTGCAGTTCAGTCGCGATGGTGTGAATGTTACCGATTCTGTGAAGCAGCATTCTGCCGACCAGTATGCCCGTGTGTTCCGTGCTTTCCGCAAGCACAAGGATGTCATCGACTGTGTCACTTTCTGGAATCTTGGCGACAAAGACTCATGGGTAGGTGTCGCCAACTACCCCCTCCCCTTCGACACCGAATACAAGCCAAAACTGTCTTACGAATACATCCGCGATATGAAGGCACCGCTTTGGGATATGCCCAAGCGTCCAGCCCGCAAGCCTCGTCAGGGCGGTCAGGCTCAGAAGCCTCCTTTCAAGCCCGAACTGGCATTTCCTGAGTCTGAAGGTGTCAAGGAAGACTTTGTACCTTCTGTCATGAACCAACCAGGACAGCAGTTCCCACAGGTAAACTCTCAGGGTTATGTTCGTTTCCGTGTCGATATGCCTGATGCCAAAGAGATTGTGGTCAGCCTCGGTTTAGGCGGACGCGGCGGTACGAAACTCCACAAGACCTACGACGGTTCTTTTGTGGGCCAGACAGAAGGTCCGATGGACGAAGGATTCCACTATTATCATCTGACTGTTGACGGTGGTATTGTCAACGACCCAGGCACCAACAATTATTTCGGTTCATGCCGTTGGGAGAGTGGTATTGAGATTCCCGCCCACGACCAAGCTTTTTATGCCTGTCGCATGGATGTTCCTCATGGAAATGTTCAGCAAGTGCTGTTCCCTTCTAAGAGCACCAACACCGTGCGTCGTGCCTTCGTCTATACCCCTCCTACGTATGGCAAGAATCCCAAGGAGAAATTCCCTGTACTCTATCTCCAGCATGGCTGGGGCGAGGATGAGACCGCTTGGAGCAACCAGGGGCATGCCAATCTCATCATGGACAACTTGATTGCAGACGGCAAAATCAAGCCCTTCATCATCGTGATGACCTATGGTATGACCAATGATGTCAAGTTCGGCAGACTGCATGAGTTCACTGCCAAGGAGTTTGAGACCGTTCTCGTTGACGAGCTCGTTCCTTATATCGATGCCAACTTCCAGACAAAGGCAGACAAGTGGAACCGTGCCATGGCAGGTCTGTCAATGGGTGGTTTCGAGACCAAACTCATCACTTTGCGTCGTCCTGAGGTATTCGGCTATTATGGCCTGCTGAGTGGTGGACAGTATGAGCCCAAGGACATCAAGGACAAGAAGCAGGTAAAGGTGATTTTCCAGAGTTGCGGTTCTAAGGAACGCCCTGATGCCATCAAGGAATCAACTGCCCGTCTGAAGGAAGCCGGCTTCAATGCTCATGGCTATATCTCTGAGGGTACAGCCCACGAATTCCTTACCTGGCGCCGCAGTCTTTATCAGATGGCACCACTACTTTTTAAATAAGGAAACATGTACAAATCACTATTCATTTCTATCCTTGTTGGCTATGGGCTATGCGCCCATGGCCAACAATTGCCTTTGGTCTATGACCAAGAACATACAGGTCGTCATTTTGCAGCCCCTGAGATGCCCGGCTACGACCAGTTGCCAGAATGTCGCGAACTCCCTGACCCTTTGGCATGGAGCAATGGAAAGGGACGCGTTGCAAATTTCACAGAGTGGGCGCATCGTCGCAGTGAGATAGCTGCAGAGATTCAGCACTATGGCATCGGCCGCAAGCCTGCTGTTGAGTCTCATCAGGTGAAGGCGCGAATGGATGCAGACACACTGATAGTGGATGTAACGGTGAATGGACAGACACTCACCCTCCGTTCCACCATTCATTATCCCAAGACAGGCAAAGCTCCCTACGCCCTTATGATAGGCACCAGTATGCTCAGTCTCCCCAAGCCCCTATTTGAAAACCGTCCCATTGCCACCATGACCTTTCATGAAGCACAGGTGAATGATTACTCCCAATGGCGGCCACATCATGACAGAGGCGAACATGCCTTTGACCGTCTCTATCCTGAGCTCACGGCCAACGGAGCCTATAGCGAATGGGCATGGGGAGTTAGTCGACTGATTGACGGACTGCAAATCTTAGGATCAGAAGTGACCAAGATTGACACCCGACATATCGGAGTCTCTGGTTGTTCCTATGCCGGCAAGATGGCACTATTCTGTGGAGCGTTCGACGAACGCATTGCCCTCACCATTGCCCAGGAGCCTGGTGGCGGCGGAGCTGCAGCATGGCGTATCTCCCACCAACTCGACAGCGTGGAGTGTCTTGAGAAGACAGATTACCACTGGTTCCTTGAAAGTATGCGTACCACATTTTCTGGCGACAGTGTCTATCGCATGCCTTACGACCACCATGAACTCTGTGCCATGATATGCCCAAGAGCGCTACTTATTCTCGGTAATCCTGACTACACATGGTTAGCCGACCGTTCCGCCCTGGTTTCTGCCAAAGCAGCCCGTGAGGTATGGCAATACTTCGGCATTGCTGACCGTATGGGGTATTCCATCGTGGGCGGTCATCCCCACTGCATGCTCCCTGAGAGTCAGTATCCTGAAGTCGAAGCCTTCCTTGACAAGTTTCTCTTAGGTAAGCCCACAGATACCGACAATATCCAAATCTCGGTACTGAAATAAATAAAAATCGCCCCGCATTATTACAATGCGGGGCGACTGCATTAATCAACTTAAGTCCTGAAATTAATTATTTTAGGTATAGTCCATTAAGGTCTTGTAAAAAGGGTGATTTACTATCGTTATAAAAACGTATAAAGTAACCATGAACACCTTCTTAATCTATTTTTTTAGATACAAACCATTTAAATCGTGATGAAATAATGTTTTCTTATCATTATAAAATTTAATAAAGTCTGTTACATATTCTTTGTTCATACCTGGATAGGGTACGCAGAAATGCCTTTCCTCAACTTCTCCATCATTGCGTCCGAACATGAGATAAGCAACTTTACGACCAGAAATCAGTGGTAACAATTGCTGTGAGAAAAAATGAGTACTCCCAATTCCTTCAATTCCTGTCATGACGCCAAAAGCTTTAAAATGCTCGTTTGAGAAATCTGCAATGGGAACCAACTGCTCAGCTATCAGTCCATCAAAATGCGCACTATCAACTTCTGGCAAGATATGCCGCCATTCTACAACGTCAACATCATCGATAGGGCAATGTGTCAGATCTTTTTCTGTAGCATAGCCATAGACGGCATTCGTCACACCGGCTTCCTTTAACTTAGTAACTGTATGATGATACAAAGCGATAAAATCAGAAGCAGACAGTTTTGAATACCATGATTTGCTATCCATTGGGTATGGGAATAATACGACAGGCACTTTTATGCCATATTCATCCTGCAGAGATTCCATGAACTTTGCCAGTGCATCAGTATATATCCTCAAACTATCTTCCATATTTGCATCAGCGGGGGGTGTCCAAGTCATGGTAATAAGCGCCCCATGACGGAAATGAGCTAAAACATCCCGACGAATATCACTGAATGCAATACTATCGTCATTGAATGGCAAGCCCTTTTCAATTCCTTTCAGCTCATATCCATAAGCAGCAGGGCCATCCCCACAGATACTGCTTATATCACTACGTGCTGAGTCACCAACCCACCCCACACCTTGAAGTGTTCCATATTGCTGCCCGATAATTGTTCCATCAGCAACACCTGACTTTAAATTATCACGCATATACTCTGTTCGAGTGGTAAGTCCACTCTCTCCGAGCTCATCATATGAGACTTTTCCTTGCTTACTGCCACACGATGCCATAACAAGGGTGGCAGTAACAAAGAATATCGTTTTACATTTCACGCTTCGTCCAATCATTGTTTATTCATAAAAAGCCTTCTTCATGGCCTCAACCACAGTAGGTAATGTCCACTGAGGTACAGAACGGTCTGTCCCATCAATAATACTCATCCAATAAAAGGTAGCGATATTCAGAGCCTTGGCCTGTTTCACCATATCGGCAGCATGATCTGCAGCAGCTTTCTTTTCAGATGTCGAAGAACTGCCATTCACACTACTTTCACCATGTGTCCCATATTCACCGATGATGACAGGAACGCCTTTGCTGACAAACTTGGTGTTCAGACGTGAAAACATGTTTTTAAGCTCGTTGCTGCATGCAGCAGTCCACGATCCACTCTTAAACCAATTATATGGATCGTACGAATGAACCTGAGCGATCAGATGATTGTTAACCTCATCAGTTGGAACGGTAAAGTTGTCAAGTGTCGTCTGACCATGAGCTGCAGAATAGGTATTTACAATCAGGTTTCTCGTTGCATTATTGCCACCTGTAGCACGAACTGTGTTGACGAAGCTTTGGGCAAACTTGTTAATGGCTGTATAACTGCTGGTTTCCTTGGGCGCACTCCACGTATTATACTTGTCCAACATTTCGTTATAGCCTTCAAAGAGCAGGCGTTGGTCATAACCCATGAAACGTGTGGCAATTTGTTGCCATATCTTGACGAATCTTGTATTGTTTGTTTCAAACTTGTCCAAATCAGCTTTCAACCAAAGGGCATCATCACCACCCGTATCATGGTGAACATTCAGAATACAATACATTCCTGCATGGATGACATAGTCAACCACTTCCTGCACACGATTCATCCACTCCTCATCAATCTGATCATTGCTATCCAAATGCTGCCACCAAGTAACAGGTACGCGGATAGCATTGAAGCCCTCTTTCTTCATAAATGTCATCAGCGATGCTTTGGTAATGGGTTGTCCCCAGGCTGTCTCATATTTGTCACTTGACTGATTGTTGCCAATCCCCTCGTTCCAAGAGTCAAGGGTATTGCCCAGATTCCAACCCAGTCCCATATTATGCACTGCACTCGCTGCACTCTCCTCAACATAGGATATATTCTGATTAATCTGATCGCGAGTCAGCACGAAAGACTGACTGAGTGCATCACTCCACCATGCATTTGATGGCATACTAGCACCATACCAAGGCATAAACCACGACCAGCGTGCTCCGGCATTCCAAAGATCTTTCACATCTGCAAACTGTGTATTGCTTTTTGCATCAACACCACATTCTGCCAGCGTCACCAACTTATCAGGATAGCGAGCTTGTATCTCACGGAATTCCTGTTCATTCTGTGCTGCCGTATATCCATAAAGGTCACGGCCGACAATATCCACATAATTATCTCCCGGATACCACTCCGTATCGGCATCATACTGACTGGCATTACCATTGTAGTTCTGCGTCGTCCATACCCATATAAGATTATGGATTCCTTTTTCACGGAAATAGTCGAACATGGTAATCCATAGCTTCTTATAGGTTTCTGCACCATCATAGCCCCACCAGAACCAGGATTTTGTCCAAGCAGCCTGTTGCTTGTAAGTAGCATTACCGGCAGCTTCATGGAATGGGCGCCACGTAGCAGCGATACCGGCATCCTGTAACTTCAAAAGCACAGCTACCACCTTATCCATTTGCTGATAGAACCACTTGTTCTCCCAAGAGCCCTCAGTAAACACATTCGTCGCACGGAACGATGTCTCGCTGGGCGTACAGGTCACACCAGAGCCGTCAGCTCCAGGCGTAGTACTTGCATTGACGGGGACATTGAAGTGCCACATCAGCTGTACGATACCACCGGCATCCGCCCACTCCTTAACAGGAGTAATATCGTTATAGTTTATCCAGTTGTTTTCGGGAACGTAGATATGAATAAAGTCATAACAATTCATGGCAGGATACTTTCCCGTTGCTTGATATACTTTGTCGGCTTCCTCATGGTTCCAGTTTACATTAGCGACAACAGCCGATATGGTTTTCACGCCATTATTCAATTTCAGAAACTTGTACAGGCGTTTTGCTTCAGCTGTTGCAGCATTGTCAGCCAGGACAACATCACTGACGTCAGACTCATGATAGATATCGAAGACAACGCTTTCTATCTGGTCGACAGAAACACCGATTTTACTTGTTTGCCCTACTTTATGAATATACTGTTTCCCGTCCTTATAGGTAATACGGTCATACTCTTTGATTTTGTATTCTGAAGTATTGCCATTCGTACGCTTAACAGTAAATTTATCGTTTGCCGTTTGAGCTACAGATACCAACGAAACAGCAACTGCAAAAAGTGAAATAATCAGTTTTTTCATTGCTTCAATATTTTAAAAGAATTACCGTTAATATTCATCACATAGACACCTTTGGATAAGGTATTCATGTCAATAATGGTTTTGCTACCTGAATGTATAGGAGTTACCGATAGCGCCTTGCCATCGATAGAGAATATTCTGATTTGAGCGTTGCTGTCGGCAACGATGATCTGGTTGTTCTGCATCTGAATGCTTTTACCATCCAAAATATCTTTGATACCCGTAGAAGTGGTACCAAAAGTAAACTTCGACAATCTCCAGAGCTCATAGCTGTTTTCTGTCGTACCATATGTTATGGTCAACTTGTCGTCAGCCATCTTGATTTCCGGATTAGCTGTCATAGCAATCTCTATCTTACTGCCGTCATTAAAACTAATGAATAGCGACTTTCCTTCTGCTCGCATATTCAAATGGACACAGAGAACAATGAATAGAAGTAGATGTTTTTTCATAAGTCTTACTATTTATTATAAAAAGGAGAAAGTAGAGGCGTTCAAAACGCCTCTACTTGAATTAGTCTTTGCTATTTACTGGCAACAGTGACCTTGGTAAGTTTGAATCCCTGACCGGAAACAATGAACGTACCACCCCACCATTGCTGCTGGAACGCTTTGTCAAGTATGGCCTGAGTCAGTTCCATCTGAACACATCCGTCTTTGACATCACCAACGCCAAATGTTGCATAAGTATCGCCCCAGTGACCTTCGATAACTCTTAATTCGAACCAACTGTCAGAGAACTCACCATAAAAACGGGCTATCCAGCCTGCCTGTGCACCAGCTGCTTTTAATTCGGTACCACTATCAGAACCAATTCCCTCAATATTATTCCATGATGACATGTTGTCTGCTTCGCCTTCCCAGATGGTGATTTCAGCTGGTTTAATAGCAAATGCAGGACCTTCATACTTCTTGCCATCAAAATCCTCCATGATGATCTTATAATCACCAACTTCAGCCTCTGGTACCTTGAAGGTTATTTCAGTATTGCTTCTGGATACATAACGGGTAACCTTCACTTCTCCTATATAAAGATTAGCTACATTGTTGAAATTCTTACCCTTAATGGTTACTTCATCCCCAGCAATAGCACCAGCAGGGCTCTCTGAGATGGCAGGATCTGTAGCAGGATTGATGGTGAGAACACCCTGTGCAGCCACTTCTGTTCCATTAACCAGCACGAGTTTGAAGTCTGAGCCAGCACATGCGGCTGGAACATTTAACTGAATACCCTCTTCCTGCTGATCAACAAAGTCTGCTTTGGCAACAGTTTGTTCTGTATCGCCTGGGAAGATGATGGATGCTACCAAGTCGAGGTTTGTACCGGAAATTACAATTTCCTCACCAGCCGTAATGGTGGCAGGATCAACGCCAGATACCGTGGGCTTCACCAAAGTATAAGCAACAGTAACCGACTTACCGTTCATCATCGTCAGAGTCAAATCACCGTCTTGAGCAGCATCAGGAACCTTCGCAATAACCACTTGATTAGCAGATACAGTAAACTCGCCCTCATAACCGCCAGCATTAGCGAATGACAGACTCTTCACTAATTCAAGGTCTTTACCTGAAATCGTCATCTTCTGACCATTCTTCACCTGCCCCACAACAGCAAGGTTAGAAGGAACTACAGAAGTAACCGTTCCTGCAGAGATTTTTGAACCGGAATAGGTGACTAAGGTAATCTCACCGTCAGCTGCTGCTTCTGGCAGCTTAAACGAAATACTCTTACCATCTTCACTGAGTGTGATATCACTTTCCTCAATAGTGGCACCCTGCAGGAGAACACTTTGAATCTGATCCATACCAACACCAGTGATAGTAATTGTTTCACCAGCCTTCAACGTCAGAGCCACAGGAGTAGGCTCGGGCAGATTGATAATGATAGCCTCATCAGTCTGAAGCTCTGTAGGAGTCTCTGCCAAGTCTGTCAAGGTCAGTTTTCCACTGGTAGCTTCCTTAGGAATACGTACGGTAATGGTATAACGGTCATGTGATTCTAACTCCGTAACGGTATAACCACCTGCAAATGTCACACCATTCATCAGATTCAGGTAATCACCCTTGATGGTTACAAGGTCGCCTACATCACCCGTCAGGTTACCCTCTTCACCAATAAAGACACTAGTAATTGTAATATCCTCACGGAAGGTGATGGGGGAAACAGAAGTGATTTCCTTACCAGTAGCAGATTTCAGGGTTACCAAACCTTCTACACCGCCTTCAGCGGGTACAGTGATGGATATTTTACTGTGAGCACCCTTTTCCAGCACATCGATAGCAGTAATAGCACCACTCCCAGGAAGGTCAATTTCCGTCACCTGATCAAGATTTGTTCCGTAGAAGTAAAGGGTACCTCCACGAAGGACAGGACACGGGCCGAATGCTTGCAATGAGAAGTCACCAACATACTGATTGGTGTCCAAGTCATCGTTGGAGCATGCTGTCAGTGATAGCCCGACAAGGGCTAACACTAACAGGGAGATAATATGATTTAACTTTTTCATAACGTTGTACATTTTTATATTGTTCATTTACTCTGTAGGAGCGATACGGATATTATCGATATCCAACTGCAATTCTCCTGCTACACCTGCTGCACCTCCCATGAAATAGAAGGATAGTCCGCCAAGATTGTTAACTGAGAATGATGTAGCACAAATTTCACCAGTATGTGTCTTGTTGAATACTGAGAATGGCAGACTTACAGTTACCCATTCCCCACCAGTATCAAATGATCCAGAGGCTGCATAAGGTTGCCAAATAGCTCTTGGTACCGAAGGATCCCAATAATAGCTATTAGTGCCCGTTACCGAAGCATCTGTGAAAACAGCCTGTAGAGCTGTGGACACCCAAGGCTTGTCGGTTGGAATACGATATTCAAACTTGACAGTCAGTTTGTCAAGCCCATACTTGTCATAAAGTGCTATAAATTTAGACATCTCATTGAAAGCTGGGTCTGAACTGTTCGGCCAATAGTTAAAGCTCCAGTCATCCTCACTTGTTCCCCATCCTTCTGCTGGAGTGCTGCCAGTAAAGCGTATGAAAGCACCATCAATACCTGTGCCATCGTCTTTTACAAGACCTGCACCGGAACGCCAGCCATTTGCTTGCTTGAAACCGCCATGGGAGCCATCCCAGTCAAACAGAACACAACGGTCGTCTTTGAAATAGAATTTCGACTTTCCTGTGCCGTATTTGGAGGTAACGTTGACATAACCAGATTCTGTAGCTCCAGCAGGAACGACGAAGGTAACAGCAGTCTTTGTGATTTTAGTAAACTCTGTCACTTCAACTCCACCGGGGAATGATATACTCAGGGGAGCAGTTTCGTAGTCCAAGAGATAGTCACCATAAATAGTTATCTCATCACCTGGGCGTGCAAACTCACAACTGATGCTGTTGACCACAGGAGCAGGTATCAATACAGAGAAATCGAACGTTACCGTTTCGTTATCCTGTGTCACCATATAGATCTTGTCAGTAGGCTCTGCAGGCAGTTCATTGGGAACATCGACTATCAACGTATGATCCGTTACAAAACTCGAGTTAAGCACTGCCTCACGATCATTGAAGTACAGCTTGACAATACTACGCAGGTTATCACCCACCAAGCAGACCGTATTACCCATATATGCACCTGTCATCAGGGAGTCCTTTTGTGCAAGATAGGGCGAACGCACATAGTACACAGTTGGCTTTCCGCCGGCAATCTCATATTTGTCTGGCTCATCCTTACAAGATGTGACTGTGAAGCTAGTCAAGGCCAGGATACTGACCATCAGCCAATTGATATATTTTCTAGTATTCATAATATTCAGTAGTTATAAATTAATAGCTATATGTTGCGCGAACATCCACATGAACAGGATCCCCTAAGAGATTGGGATTATATTCTGCGTCTTCAGTCGGCATAGGCAATGTGAACAAAGCATCGGTCACATTGATTGCCGGTTCAGTAGAAGCATCATAACGGGCTTCACCTACAGTCCATGTACCACCAGACTCCCAATAGGTTTTGTAAATATCAGCTATACCGTAATAAGTACCACGCTTTTGGTTCTTGATGATATTCTTTGCCTTTTCAACGTTGTAATAAGACAGACGTACCAGATCATACCAATAGTCACCCTCAAAAGCAAATTCCAAGCGACGCTCTTTCAGCACATCATCCAGTGTGATGCTGGCTGGTTTAGCGTAGCTCTTGATAGCGCGATGGCGCACCTGATAGAAGGCATCTATGGCACTGGCATCCGTAGTTGACTCACTATTACCGATTACAGCCTCAGCATATACCAGATAAACATCTGACAGACGCAACACGTGAGTACTCATACTGGAACGCTGCTGGGTAGGTGTCTGACCGAACATCAGCTCGTGGTCTTTGATATTACCATACTGATGCTTGGCGATATTGGCACCACTCATTGACTGCAAACCTTGCTTATTGATACCTGCATAATTATCATCGCAGTAGTAATTATTATCATACAGGAACTGCAGGTAGTCAAAACCTGAACCTGTACCATTGATCGGATTGTCATACTTCTTGTCACGCCAGAAATAGCTGTAGGTATCACCTGCCATCATGAATGAAGCTTTACGGCGACTATCAACACTGACACGCTGTGAAGGGTCTGTCAGAGGATCAATATCAAAGGCGGCCATCAGGTCTGCACTTGGAGCTGTCCATCCACCCCATGCATAAACACCACCGAAACCGTCCATACAAAGCTCAGAAGTCAACGGGTTTGCGCAAGTATAGATATCCGGGTTACAGTTCCAACGCCAACCGATAAGGCTCTCTTCACAACAGTTGTTATAACCAATGAATACGTCTTCATAGTTTTCCATCAGGCTCTTACCACTATTGTCAATGACATCCTTGGCATACTTGGCAGCCATAGCCAGATCATTGGCATCACGCTGACCTTTTCCATTGCAATTGACACCCGATTTAGTCAGATAAACCTTTGCCAACAAGCCTTTAGCACCCCAACGGTCAATACGTCCGGTCTCATTTTGCTCAGGCAGCAATTCTATGGCTTTTTCCAATGTCATGACAATATACTCATAGATATCAGCCTTTTGTACCAACGGTACACTATTATAATTATTACTACCAATATCGGCTGTATTATCGTGAATAATGGGTACATCACCGAACATACGAACCAAATAGAAATAAGCCATTGCCTTCCATGCCAGGCATTCACCCATCGCGGCATTACGGACAGCCTCCGAACAATTGGCTGATTTCAAGTATGTATAGATAGTATTAGCATGTGCATTGGCTGCCCACAGGCTTTGTGATGATGACTTAATGTCTTCATCACTACCATTGACGGTAAAAGTCATATAAGGGCTTCCACCCGAATATACATTGCCTGACATGATATCACCTACTTTATAATAGCCACGACACACAAAGTCATTCCATACAGAGCTATACAGTGATAATACACCATCCTTGACCTCAGTGTCATTATTATAATAATTGGACATTGATGGACTATCTTCGTCTGGACGATCCAAGAAATTCGAGCAGGATGTTGCACCACATCCGAAGACAAGGGCGACAGCTGCAAATTTGATATATTTTGTATTCATAATCTTTTGATATGGTTTCATTATTAGAATCCGACATTAACACCAAATGAGTAGGTTGTTGGCGAAGGATAACGTCCGTTATCACATCCGAACACATTGACATTCTGAGTGCTGGCACCAACTTCAGGATCATAGCCTTTATAGCTGGTAATGGTTGCCAAATTCTGAATGTTGCAATATACACGCAGATTTTCTAACTTCAACTTGCTAATCCATTTCTTGGGGAAAGTATAACCCAGCGAAATGTTCTTGATACGCAAATAACTGCCATTCTCGATATAGCGGTCACTCATGATATCATTGTCGTTAGGGTCACCGATAACGGCACGAGGCATACGGGTGCCAGGATTTGCTACCTTCACATTGGTTACATCATCATACCAGTTGTAAACAACCATACCTCCAGGTGTTGTGACACCTGCTGAGTAATCTTTCGTAGGATCAACTGCTACAAGCTGTGCATGATCGTTAACACTGGTCAGCTGGTTAGACCAAGCGCTCTTCATCTGGGTCAGCACAATGCTGTTATAGTTAAGCACTTTGTTTCCAACAGTACCGTTAACGAAGATATTCAGGTCAAAGTTCTTATAGGTAAAGGTGTTAGACCAACCAAAGGTCATCTTGGGGAATGGAGAACCAAGGTCTGTACGGTCGTATTCGTCAATGACACCGTCGGGCACTCCATCAGGACCGCTCAGGTCTTTGAACTTGATATCACCAACATATACGGTCTGCGAACGCACGTAGTTGCCATCGGTTGGAGTACTCCATTTTGGCTTAGGAGAATTCATCAAGTCTTCATAATCTTTGTACACGCCATCGGTAACATAGCCGTAGAAGTTGAAGAGGCTGCCGCCGACAACGGACTTGCTGACGATGTCGCCCCACTGTCCATAACCCCAGATAGCAGCCTGAGCAGTACCGTCAAGTGCAACGAGTTTGTTCTTGTTCCAAGAAGCCTGAAGTTCGCTCTCCCAAGTGAAATCCTTGGTCTGGAAAGGACGAACCTTCAATGTAACCTCAAGACCTGTATTGCGGATGTGTCCATAGTTACCCCATGGAGCATCAATCTTTGAGTTCCAGTTACCCTGCGTACCCATATAGGTAGGAGTCTGCAGTTCCATCAACATATCCTTTGACTCTTTTTTGTACCAGTCAACAGTCAGGTTGATACGATCGTTCAGGAATCCAAGATCAAGACCGATATTCCACTGTTCCTGCTTCTCCCATCGAATATCAAGGTTGGGAATATTGCGTGGGCGAAGACCCGTGTGCACAGCACCTAACCAAGCTGTTGTAGGATGAGTACCGGCACCCCATTTGAATCCGCCGATGCTGGAGTTACCTGTCTGACCCCAACCGATACGGAGTTTACCATTCGAGAGCCACTTACCTGCCCAACTTTCGATGAATTTCTCGTTAGAGAAACGCCAGCTGGCTGCAAAAGAATGGAAACCAGCCCAACGCTTGTTAGGACCGAAGTTGGAGCTACCATCATAACGATAGGTATAGGTTGCATTGTAGCGGTTGTCGAAGTTATAGGTCAAACGCGTAAAGAACGAAGACATGGCAGAACTGTCATATGCATCATTGAAATCCTTGGATGTAGCAGTACCCAAAGCTGGATTGTGGAAATCATCACTGGTCAAGTCACGACTTGAAATGGACATATTGTCCCACTTGCTTTCCCATGCTTCCTGACCAACCATCGCCGTAACACCATGCTTGCCGAACTGGCCAGTATAGGTAATATAGTTTTTCAGCATCCAGAAGGTGCTATTGTTCTTGTGCCAGGCAGAATAGTTGCCCTGGGCTGTTGTAGGAAGCTGCAGAATAGGCTGATAGTAGTCGCTTCGGTTGTAGTTGATATCATAACCCAACTCAGCGTGCCATACCAGATTCTTGATAGGAGTAACTTCAGCAAAGAAGTTTCCACTCAGTTTCTGACGTTTCAACTGGTTGTCGTTAGCCATAGCCACAGCAATGGGGTTCTTCATCGTATAGTTCTCACGAACTACGCTGGCGTATGTTCCGTCTATATTATAAATAGGTATTTCTGGAAGTGACATCAGCGAGTAGTAAATGATACCCTCTGTACCGTCAGCCAATTTCAGGTCATCTTTCGTGTTAGCATAGGTGGCACTCAAGCCCAATTTCAGCCAAGACTTCAACTGAGCATCAAGGTTTATTTTTGCAGAGAAACGCTTGAAGTTAGAACCAATAATGGTACCCTGCTGATTCATGTAGTTTGCACTGATATAGTACTGAACTTTTTCAGTACCTCCCTGAGCCGCAATCTGATGACTGTGTTGGAAAGCAGTACGGAAGATTGCATCCTGCCAGTTCGTACCCTTACCTAACAACGAAGTGTCAGAATGATAGGCATCTTCCTGAGGATAACCCGTCTTAACGAAGTCATTATAATATTCCGCAAACTCGCGAAGGTTCATCAGATCAAGACGCTTGCCCTGATAATTCCATGCAATCTGTCCGTCATAGGTAAATTTGGCTTCACCTGCCTTACCACGCTTAGTGGTAATCAACACAACACCATTTGCACCCTGTGCACCATAAATAGCGGTAGCAGAGGCATCTTTCAGAATTTCCATGCTGACAATATCGGCAGGGTTAATGGTTGAAAGTGGAGAAATTGTGGATACAGATCCGTTACCCAAGCCCTCAACACCGAAGTCACCAGCTGAGTGACTGCCGGTTTGCATAATCACACCATCAACTACGTACAAAGGCTCAGCACCGGCATTAATGGTAGCTTGACCACGAACACGGATGGACATTGAAGAACCTGGTGCACCAGAAGTTGCCATAGAAGTCACACCTGCTGCACGACCGGCAAAGACTTGGTCGAGGTTGGTGATGACCGAACCCTTCATAGCCTCTTCACCCAGAGAAACAGAAGCACCAGAGATGTCGCTCTTCTTCATCGTACCGTAACCTACGACTACAACTTCATCGAGCATCTTCTTGTCTTCCTCAATGAGAATGTCAAAATGGTTACGACCATCAACCTTTACCTCTTTGGTGAGATAACCGATGTAGGAAACTACAAGGGTTTCACCTCGATTGACATTCAGAGTAAAGTTTCCATCGAAATCAGTGGCGACACCATTCGATGTACCTTTCACAACTACACTCGCACCAATGACGGGACCTTGCGCGTCACTTACGGTACCAGTGATTTTCTTCGACTGTTGAACGGCAGGCACTGGAGAAATACCTCCTCCAGTAGCATTAGCCTGCAAGGAAGACATACCGAATAGGCATACTCCCATCAACAGCACAGACTTTCTAATTTTTCGATTCATACTTAGGTTGTTAAATATTAAAAATTTTAGCTAATAGTAATAGTCGTCAATACGTTATGGCTATGTTATAACACATTTCGGATGCAAATATAATACATTTTAGCGTAATAAAACAAATAATTTCTAAAAAAAATTCACATTTTGACACAAAATTGTCAATTTTCGTGTAAAAATGTCGACTATTTCATCGTACCGCAAAGACAGGTTTATCTATTGAGCAAATCAGGAGTGCCAAGAGCCACTCCTCGACTTGGCTCGAGCCAGAACGCGATTTGGCTCGAGCCAATGCCCGTTTTGGCTCGAGACCCCCTTTTTAACACCTATTGAGAAAATGCAAGAAGGGCGTTGCAATCACTGCAACACCCTTCGTTAGAAAATTTTACTCTTATAACCTAAGTACTTCTAGGATAGAAGACTCTTTCGGTTATTCAGTCGAGTGTAGTATCATTTGCGTCGGTTATTCAGTAGCTGCATAACCTGGGTTCTGCTTCAGCAGTGTGTTCTTCAACAACTCACCAGCAGGAATAGGCATATCCATCTTGTTGATATCGAAATCGAATGTACGCTTTGACCAAGGATAGTTAGCATAGTCGTCACCACCGTTATCCTTTGGATAGTTGTAGTTGATGTGATCCTCCATATAGCCAGACTTAATCATATCTGGGCAGAGGCACCACTCAGAGTTGAACTCCTTACGACGCTCCTCGTTGACAGCTACCTTCCAAGCCTCAGACTTGTGAACATAACCTACACGGTTAGGAGTAGAAGCCAACTTGGTGTAGTATTCCTTAGCAGAAGGAACAGTAACTTTGGCTGTCAGCACACCAACAGGATATTCAGTCATGGGTTTCGGCTTGAGCTCAGGATGTGGATTGTCCTTATCACCCGTCCAAGGATAAGCTTCATAAACAGTGTTGAAGTGAGCATAGTACTTGCTGTAGTCCTGACCAATGGTCTTGTTACCCCAAGCACGGTCACGAATTTCATCAAGTGTAGCCCAACCAGTTGACTCGTCACCTGTACGGAAACAGCACTCTGCATAGTCAAGCAGTACGTTTGCATAACGCTTGCCATAAATAATGGTTGGTGACCACATCTGAGTACCCCAAGAGTTACCATTTGCATAAGCATTACGCCAAATCTTAGTGGTCCAGATAGCAGGAGCAAACTCACCATTGGTGAAGTGGAACTGTTCTGTCTTAGTACCAGACCATACACCTTCATCGTTTTTGAAAGGATGTACGACCTTACCATATTTAGAATCAGCAGGCTTGTCATACTTGGTTCCAAGAGAATCCTTCAGATAAGGATTGTATCCCCAAACCTTCTCAGACTTCTCGATACCATACTTCTTCATCTGGGCCTCTGGAACAGCACCTGTTGCACAAGATGCGTCACGACGAGTGTCACCTGGCTCATAGCAAGCATACCATTCCCAAGAAAGATACTCGGCTCCCCATCCACCATTTTCAGGACAAGCGGTGAACCACTTTAACATATTTGGATTGGCAAAAGTGATGGTGCGGTCAGCACCCCAACTGCTCCATTCCTTACCTTCGTCAGAGCACATAGCCCATACACACTCCTTATTCCAGAAACCGGCAGGATCCCAGTTGGTGGCGAAGTTGGTAGAGAGCTCATATGTATTGCTCTCGATAATATCCTTCAGTTCAGCCTTAGCCTTGGCATAACAGTCGGCAGCCTTGTCGGGGCAACGGTATGCCTTCCACATATAGGCATCAGCCAGATATGCTTTTGCCATTCCCTTGGTGCAGCGGCCATATTCATTATTGTAAGGTTTCCAGTCAAGTGCCTCGGAAGCGGCTTTAAAGTCTTCGATGATGAAATCCCACATCTCCTCGTAAGTTTCAGCGGCAGCCTTGTTTGGCGTGTTGTTGAAATCCTCACCAGTGTTCAGCATAGGTACGCGTCCAAAGGTTGTTGCCAACCAAGTGTAGAAATATCCACGCAGGGCGCGAGCCTCACCCTCACAGAGTTTTTTAGCGGCATCGCTGACTTCTGTAGCATCTTTCAGTCCATCCAGATACTGGTTGGCACGGCAGATGGCAGCATAACAGTGTGCCCAGCCCTGACCGAGTTCGCCTACATTGGCATCCCATGTCTGGTCGAGGAATTTTACGTCCCAACCAGTACATTGCGTATCCATCGTTGGGTGGCTACCTGTGAAAAGATTCGGCTTGTACCCCCAGCAGTCATCTTCTTTGCTGACATTGTTGTAGGCATAGATACCATTCAGGCCAAGACGAGCATTATCATCACTCAAGAACTGAGCATCGAGGGATAGTTTGTCGTACTCTGTTACCTCCAGGAACTTGTCGTTGTTACATGAAGACAGAGCAATACATCCCAGACCTGCCAAAGCAAAATATTGAAATATTTTTTTCATAATGTATTTCCTTTTTTAATTTAGAAAGTAATATTAAGACCGAACTGGTAGGTGCGAGGAGTTGCATAACGACCAGTATCAAGGCCAGTATAAATCACACTACCCTGACCAATTTCAGGATCACCATACTTGGTGTATGGAGAAATAGTGACAAGGTTAGAGATAGCCAGATATACACGAGCGTTCTGAATCATCAGCTTCTTCACGAAGTCGCGTGGCAAGGTGTAGCCAATCTGGAGGTTAGAGATCTTAAAGAAGTTACCGTTCTCAATCCAAGCATCGCTGACGCGGCTGTTTTTGTTGTTATCAAGACGAGTCAGACGAGCCATTGTTCCACCAGGATTCTGCTCACTCCACATAGCTGCATAGCTGTCTTTGCTAAGAGCAGGTGTCCATGAGTCATCAGATGGGTTCATGATGCTCATACGCATCTTTGAGTACGACAGGATGTCCATACCGAATACACCATGAGTGTAGATGCTGAAGTCCCAGTTCTTGTAGGTTGCACTGATATTCAGACCATAGTTGAATGAAGGAAGACCATTGCCGAGAATGGTGCGGTCGCCATCATCCAAGGTGCCGTTACCATCAAGATCCTTAAAGAGATAGTCACCCTTCTGGGCGTTCTGTCCCTGAGCCTTAGCTTTAGCCAAGTCTTCATCAGTCTTAATGATGTGATCAACTCTCCAGCCATAGTAAGAACCTACGGCCTCGCCTTCAGTACAGATAGAGTGGTCGTTCCACTGGAAACCAGTACCACTGATAGCACCCATGTTAGAACCGTCAATATCATCAGCAGAATAAGTGCCGTTACCACCTGAGCAGGTTGCGGTATAGGCAGCACCCATCTTCTTGATTTCGTTCTTCAAAGTAGAACCGTTGAAGGCAACGTTGATAGTCCAGTCCTTGTTCAGACGCTTGTTATAGTTTACAGAGAACTCGAAACCGTAGTTGTTAATCTGACCGAAGTTGGTGTAGATAGAACTATTACCAGCCGATGGACGAATCTGACGCTCAATCAGCAAGTCCTTGGTCTTACGGGTGAAGTAGTCCAATGTGATGTTCAAGTCACCATTCAGGAAACCGAGGTCGAGACCGAAGTTCAACTGCTCGTTAGTCTCCCACTTCAAATCTGGATCTACCAGAGGAGCATAGAATCCCTGTACACGAGTGAAATCGCCACCAGGACCACCGCCCATACCTTCTTTATAGAACTGATACTTGGTGTTAACCGAAGTAAGTGCGTAGGTAGAACGACCTGCGATACCACCGGCGTTACCTGTCTGACCCCAACCGACACGCAGTTTAGCGTTGTTGAGCCACTTCACATTCTTCATGAACGGTTCCTCAGTAATACGCCATGCAGCTGCTACTGATGGGAAGGTACCCCAACGATGGTTGGATGAGAAGTTTGAAGAACCGTCACGACGCAGTGTGGTAGTCAAAATGTAGCGATCGAAGAGGCTGTAAATCAAACGTCCATAGTAAGAAATAGTCTTAGTCTCAGCATTGAAGCCACCATTACCTGGGTTAATCGTCTCAGCGAGCGAAATCTGACGGTTGTCAGGAGACAGGAATGTATGACCACTTGCACTTACCCATGAACCTTTATATTTGCTGACGGTGTTACCGATCATGAAGGTCAGGTTGTGGAAGTCTGTATTCCAGTTATAGGTCAGATAAGTTTCGATGCTCTGAGAGAGGCCTTTGCTATGACCAAGTCCGAAGTTGTAGTACTCCTTATCGCGACCCTCATAGTTCACTGACATCATTCTGCCACCAACATTATTATAACGTCTGTACATACCGGAGAACTCATCATTATCAGAGTTTGTCTGTGTCCATGAAGCGATAGAGTGCAAGTTCAACTTGTGCTCCTTCAGGTTCAACAGTGTAATGTCGATATAAGGATTGATAGAGATGCGAGAGTTACGAGTCTCACGCCCAATTTCCATCTGAGAAGCGTATGGGTTCTGAGCACCGGCTGTCATACCTTCCCAACCATCAGGTGTTGGAGCTGTACCAGCACCAAATGTCCCGTCAGGATTCACCACATTCACCTTAATGTGTTCACCAGTTGTGTTGTCGATGTAGTCCAGTGATGGAGCCATCTGGGCAATATCACGCTGTGAAGACAGGTTGGCATTGTTACCCAAACCGATGTTATTACCTTTAACAGTAGAATACATGTAGTTGATGTCACCACCGAACTCAATGTAGTCGTTCACCTTTGACTTCACGCCTGCACGAGCTGTCAGGCGGTCATACTTGGTGTTCACAATGATACCCTTATTGCTCAAGTATCCCAATGAGAAGTTATACTGAGTCTTGTCAGTACCGCCACTTGCAGAGATACCATACTGCTGACGGAAACCAGTGCGATACATCTGGTCCTGCCAGTCAATCAGGTTGCGCTTGCCGTCGTAAGCCTCAGCCCAGATCTGGTTGTTCAGTGTAGCACCGTCATTAGCCTTTGACTCACGGATAGAGCGTGCATAGTCGTCGCCCTGCAGAGTATTAAGTTTCCAAGGTAAAGTCTGAATACCGAAATCAGCAGAAATATTAACGTTCATCTTACCCTTCTGACCATGCTTGGTGGTAATCATGATGACACCGTTGGCACCTGCAGAACCGTAAATAGCGGTAGCAGAAGCATCCTTCAATACCTCTATGCTCTGAATGTCGGCAGGGTTCACAAAGTCGGCATTGTTACCAACCTGCACACCATCCACAACATACAGCGGCTGAGCGTCACCGTTGATGGTACCGATACCACGGATACGGATGGCTGACTTTGAACCAGGAGCACCGTCCTGATTGGTTACCATCACACCGGCAGCAGCACCTTGCAGAGCCTGAGCGATGTTAGTAGGAACCTTACGTTCCATCTGCTCCATGTTGATAGTAGCAACAGATCCGGAGATATCGCTCTTCTTCATGGTACCGTAACCGATCACGACTACGTCGTTCAGCGTGTTGGTGTCTTCTGCCATTGTTACGTTAATGGTGCTTCTGCCATTAACAGCAACATTCTGGCTGACATAGCCAACATAGGAGAAACTCAGGGTAGCGTTGGAGGCAGCCTTTACGCTGAAATTACCGTCGAAATCGGTAATGGCGCCTTCATTGCTTCCCTGCACTTTGACGGTGGCGCCGATAATAGGCTGACCTGACTCGTCATTTACAGTTCCTTTCACAATGCTTTGAGCCAAAGCTCCCAGTGGGAACAAACAAAGCAGGAACAGGAAAACTAATGGCTTTTGGATTGAATTAATTTTTCGATTCATACCTTAGTGATTTAAAGAAAATTATATAAATAGACTTAAGTATTTTTCTTAGATAATATATATTTTACGTTGTAAAAATAAGTTAGCTGGGCTATTCACCCATCCACGCCAAGCCCCTGGGACCCGCAATGGTGATGTATTCCTTTCTCTTATGGCATAGTTTTTAGTTGTTATTATAAAGTTTTGTTAATAGATATTTCGACAATCACCGCATATTTGCAGTTTCTGGATGCAAAACTAATAAATTTTTGCTAACTGACATTAAAAACCAATGCTATTTTCGCAAAAATTTTTAATAATTTCACTTCATTTACATTTATTAACGTAAACGTTTTCGTGGCGAAGTAAGTGTAAAATAGACAATATCAGATTTTTAAGTCTACTTTTGAGTCCCGATTTCTTCTTTGTACTAAAAATTGATGATAAGCCATGCTCCAGGCGTAAAAAATCACCGTCTAGTTTTTTCATGGTGATTTTGGCATATATCTGTGTGGTAGTGATATTGGAGTGTCCTAAAATGCGGCTGACACTCTCGATGGGCATCCCGTTATTGAGCGCCATGATGGCGAACGTGTGGCGAGCACAGTGAAAGGAAATATGTTTGCTGACGCCACATGCTCGTAGGACGGCAGGCAGATGCTTGGACACTGTGTGGTATTCACACCTGTCGAAGATGAGGTCACGCCCTTCCGATTGATAGCGGTGAATGATGGTCAGTGGTTGTTCCATCAGCCGGACACGGAAAGGAATGCCCGTTTTCTTCCGTTCAGAGACAATCCATTGGTGACCGTCAATTTCCATAATCTCTGATTTCTGTAACTGGCGAATATCCACAAACGACATACCCGTCAAGGCAGAGAATACGAAGATGTCTCTGACATAGGCATCTAATGGTTTTTCAAACCGATGTGCTATCAGTCGCTGTACTTCTTCCTCTGAAAGGAATTCTCGTTCACCGATATTCTTTGGAATATGAAATTCGGCAAAAGGACTCACAGGAATCAGCCCACGTCTGTGGGCTCTTTGTACCACTCCTTTCAGCATCATGCAGTTGAGCCAGATGGTGCCTCGGTGTAAATTGCGTGCCACGCTGAGATAGATACTGAACCGTTGCAGGAATTCCAACTGGAGTTCTTCCAAGGGGATATCTTCCCGATTTTCCCACGATTTGAGAAAATCTGCGACATAACCTCTCGCGCGTACCATAATAATATACGAATGTTTGGACCTGTCCTTTCCCACTCGAAGATGGAATAGTTCATTGTCCTCGTCAAATGCTTGAAGCAGCGTGGGAAGCTGCCTTTTTTTTTCTTCTGTTTCATAAAATAGCTATTAGATTATAATACTTGGTAAAGATATAAAAAAAATACGATTTCCAATCTTAATACTTAAGTCTATTTATAATATTTTTTAAATCACTAAGGTATGAATCGAAAAATTAATTCAATCCAAAAGCCATTAGTTCTTCTATTCCTGCTTTGTTTGTTCCCAATGGGAGCTCTGGCTCAAAGCATTGTGAAGGGAATTGTAAGTGACGAAGCTGGCGAACCCGTTATCGGCGCCACCGTCAAAGTACAAGGAAGCAATGAAGGTGCTATTACCGATTTCGACGGTAATTACAGCGTAAAGGCTGCCTCCAACGCTACCTTGAGTTTCTCCTACGTAGGTTATGTAACCCAGACCGTAAATGTAGGTGGACGTTCAACTATCAACATTACGCTGAAGGAAGACAACACCACTCTGAACGACGTGGTTGTTATCGGTTACGGTACCATGAAGAAGAGCGACATCTCCGGATCTGTTGCATCTGTCAACACTGCCGAGATGATGAAGCGTGCTCCAACGAACATCGCTCAGGGATTGCAGGGTGCTGCTCCTGGTGTGATGGTTACCATGCAGGACGGTGCTCCTGATGCTAACGCTGCCGTACGTATTCGTGGTGTCGCCACCATTAACGGTAATGCTTCTCCTCTGTATGTTGTTGATGGTGTGATGGTTGGTACAAACGCCAACTTCATCAACCCTGCCGACATTGAGAGCATTGAGATTTTGAAGGATGCCTCTGCAACCGCTATCTACGGTTCAGCAGGTGCCAATGGTGTTGTGATGATTACCACTAAACATGGTACTAAGGGTGTTACAAACATCAGCATTTCAGCTGACTTCGGTATCCAGACAGCTCCTGGTGGACTTGATGTATGTAGCCTCGATCAGTATGCTGCTAACATCCGTACAGCACGTGCTAACGACGGCGGCGATATCTTGAACCCAATTTGGGGCGAGGCATACGATGGCAAGCGTAAGTATATTGACTGGCTTGACGTGATGACTCGCACAGGTTTCAAACAGCAGTACAATGTTTCAGCTTCTGGTGGTAACGAAAAGACACAGTATAGTGCTTCTGTAGGTTTCCTGCGTAACAGCGGTGTTGTTGTTAACACTCAGTATCAGCGTATCAATGCTCGTGCCAATGTGAAATCTCAGGTGAATAAGTACTTGGAATTCGGTGCAGACCTGAGTTGGATGCACACAGACTCTCATGGTTCTAACAACTCTGTAGGTAACTTCGGTAACCTGTCTTCTCTGCGTGACTACGCTTTTGCATGTCCTACCATGGATTTCGTTACTTTAAGTGCTGCAACGTACGATGGTGTTCCTGCAAACACACACATTTCTCCAAATGTTGTAAATCCTGATGGAACTTACGGTGAAGTTCTTGGTGGTAAGGACGTCAATGACGGTTTCTGGGGAACTACTCTGGGTAACATGTACGCTAAGCAGATGGAACTTGCTGGGCGCAACCGCAGTAACCGTACCTTGGCAAGTGCATACTTGGCAATCACTCCATTGAAGGGACTCACTTGGAAGACCTTGATTTCTTACGATTACAGTACATCGTCAGGCAATAACTTCTCTGGTGGTATCAAGCGTGTGAACTACTACAATGGTGCTGCTATCGATGTTACACAGGGAGGTCCTGCTTACTACAACCCACGTAATGAGAATGCTTACGAGTTCAGCGTTAGCAACAGTGAAGGTCAGACACTGGATATCCAGAATACCTTGACCTATAACTGGAAGAATGACATGCACGATTTGACCGTGATGCTCGGTAATGAGGTTTCTCGCTACTATGGTCAGTGGACATCAGCTTCAGCTCGTGACTTCTGGAGTAAGGATAACCGTAACGTTAATCTGACGAAGGATCCTTCTTCTCTTGGTGCAGGCGGTGCTTTGAACTTGGAGACTCGCGGTATTTCTTACTTCGGTCGTGTTGCATATAGCTTGATGAGCCGTTATAACCTGACAGCAACTCTGCGTCGTGACGGTAGCTCTAACTTCGGTTCTGGTAACCGTTGGGGTACTTTCCCATCAGTAGCAGCATCTTGGCGTATTTCTGAAGAGCCATTCATGAAGAATGTGAAATGGGTTAGCAACCTGAAACTTCGCCTCGGTTGGGGTCAGACAGGTAACTCTGGTGGTGCTACCGACTTGGCTGTAGCCGGTTTGTCTTCTCAGAATGTTAAGTACTCTTACTATGGTGCCGGTCAGGGAATGGGTAAATGGAATGGTATGACATTCGACACTGGTTTCTATTCTCCACTGGTTGATACTAACCTAAAGTGGGAGACCAACGAGCAGTGGAACATTGGTCTTGACTTCGGTCTGTTGAATGGTGATTTGAATGTCGGTTTGGATTACTTCATCCGTACTTCTAAGGACTTGCTGCTCTATCGTCAGGTACGTTCTTCAACAGGTTTCACCAATGTATATACAAACTATGGTGAGATTGAGAACAAAGGATTCGAGTTTAGCCTTGACTATCACAAGCGTCTCAACAAAGATTGGACTATCAGTGCCAAACTGACTGGTTCAACACTGAAGAACAAAGTTAAGAAGATGGGTGATCCTCTCTACAACACCAACTCAGACTCTTCTGGTCAGGGAACTGGTGACGGTTCTAACACAGGTGCTGTAGGTGCTGCTTCTGGTTATTACTGGGGTAACCACTCTATCTGTAAGGAAGGTGAGGCTGTAGGTTCATTCTATGGTTATCGCGTAGCTGGTATTTATACGAACGAATCTCAGTTTACTGAAACTAAGACCATCACACTTGAAGACGGTACAACAAAAGAAGTTTTGAAGTATCCTCATGAGACTGGTGATGCCGCTGCTAAGTTGGGCGATTACATCTTCGAAGATGTCAATAATGACGGTATCCTGGATGAGAAGGATATGGTAGTTCTTGGTAACGGTTTCCCAACCCTGAACTATGGTATCAACCTCGGTGCTACCTATAAGAACTGGGACTTCTCCGTTTACATGTATGGTGTATTCGGACAGGATATCTTCTCATACTCAGCTATGCGTCTAAGCAACATGTTCTGCTCTGATGATGGTACTACACCTAACATCTTGTCAGAAGTTGCTGCTGCAGCTTGGCATCCAATCAATAATCCTAACGGAACAATGCCTCGTCTGTCAATCAGAGATACCGGTCACAACATGCGTGCTTCAAGTGCATGGGTAAAGAACGGTAACTTCCTCCGTATCTCTAACGTACAGATTGGTTACACCCTGCCACGTGAGATTGCTAAGAAACTCTTGATTCAGAATGCACGTGTATATCTGTCCATCTCTAATCTTGCTACTATTTCTCCTTACAACAAGTATGGAGATCCTGAGGTTGGTCAGGGTTCAGTGCTCTACACAGGTCTTGACACTGGTCGTTACCCAATGCCACGTACCTATACACTGGGTGTGAACGTTACGTTCTAATACATTATTAATAATAAAGATTAAGACGAAATAAACATAAAAGACTTTATTATGAAAAGAAAATCAATATATAGTTTGCTTGCAGGAGCACTGGTTCTGGCTGGTTTCTCTTCCTGTAACAACGACAAGTTCCTTGAAGTAACCCATTACTCTATTTTGCCACAGGAATCGGCTTACGAGAGTGATGAGAACGCCTTGGCATCTTTGACAGGTTGCTACGATTTGATGTTGCCAAGTGCAACCTCAGGTCATAATGCTGACCCGTATAAACCATATGTATTTACGACCTCTCACCCATCAATGGATTCGCAGGCATCTGGTTGGGATGCTGCTTTCTGCCGTCAAGGTTGGAACGCTCAGACCACCGAGTTGAATGACGGATGGCGCCATGCTTATGCAGCCATTGCACGTTGTAATGACTTCTTGACAGGTCTGGAAGCTGCAGAAGGACTTTCAGATGCAGTGAAGAAAACATGTGAGGGTGAGGCTCGTGCGCTTCGCGGCTATCAGTATCAGTGGTTAGCTACTACTTTCGGTCGTGTGCCTATGCTGGGTACTGGAGAAAATTATACTAACACTCCGACGAAAGAACGTGCTCAAACCTACGAAGAGATGTGGGACTTCATCATTGAAGACTTTAAGGCAGCAGCCGATTTGTTGGATTGGAAACCTTACAATGGACAGTATGGACGTTGCACTAAGGGTATGGCTCTGGCTTACTTAGGTGATGCTTATATGTGGAAGTCTTATCGTACTGGTAACGACTATTACAACGAAGCCAAGGCAGCATTCAAGCAGATTCTTGACAAGACTGACATCTATTACTTGAATCCCTCTTTCACTACATTGTTTGATGCAGATGTAGCATGGGGAAATGAAGCTATTTGGCAGGTTGTTCTTAACGAGGGCGACCAGTGGGGTAGCTGGGATGCTTCTAAGATGTCAGAGGCTCACGGATGGACAGGCTTCTACTATGCTGCACCTTCTAATGGTGCTTGGGGTACATACGCTTGCTCTTACGAGCTGTATGATGCTTACGAGCCAGGTGACAAGCGTCGTGATGGTTCTCTGGTTACAGCATGTATTCCAGAGTCAGAACTTGACCGTATTGGAAAAGAAGAGGGACGTGATATCAAGAGCCGTTGGAAGCAGAGCTTTACACCAGACGCTTGGATTGCAAACCCCAACAATGCAAAGTACTTAGGCACACCAATTGCTGGACAAGAGGGTAATGCAGTATATGATCCTAACTGCCCAATCGGATTCAATCCATTCGCCCAGGAATTTGTAGGTTACGGAACTTTCCATCGTGTTCCCTCTGATATTCAGCCAACTGTTTATTCTACGAAGCACTGGCGTAATGGACGTGGTACACACCGTTGGAACGACCAATGGCTGCCAGACCACATCTACATGAAACGTCTGGCAAACGTGATGCTTGACTATGCAGAGTGCTGTTTCCGCACTGGTGACGCTACTAGTGGTTGGGCTCAGATTAACAAGTTGCGTCAGCGTGCTTGGGGTATCCTTGAGGACGGAAAAGAAGCAGATCTGGCCAAGACTTATAACAAGTATTATATCAATCTGAAAGATTGGTTGGGAACTCCTGGTGATGATGGTTTCGGCGATTATACACTTCCTGCTAATACTGATACCTGGTATCCTATTCCATTCGGAAGTAATGGTAATACTCCAGAGGATGCTCAAACATACTATACCAAGTTGAAGGCAGAGAAGGGCTTCTCTTCAGATGTTTGGAAGGTTGCAGTTAACGAGGAGCGTCGTAAGGAACTCAATGCAGAGTGGTCATTGACACCTGACTTGATTAAGTCTGGCTACATTGCTGACCACATTGAGCACAACTATCCAAAGGGTTATGGCTATGAAACTGGTGAAGCTCAACTTTCGGTATGGCGCACCTTCCGCTCATTCGACTTCGATATCCGCAAGATGGATATGCCTATCCCACAGGATGAGCTGATTAAGAACCCAGCTTGTGATCAGAACGAAGCTTACAGATAAGTAAGTTATTGATATCATTCTAAAAAGATGCCACGCAAATTAGTCGTGGCATCTTTTGAACATTATAAACAATAAAAATTCCCTCCTCACCAAAACAGCATAATGATACAGGCAAGAACTATTATCTACAATCATCGGCAAGTATTACTGCTGGGTAGTTTTGCTGTGGCTACATTTCTGTTTTGGTTTTTGGGCTTTCCTCATACATTATCCTATCAAGAACAGTTTCAACTATTTCTTTGGACTGATGACTATCTTTCCAATAGTTTATGCGTACCAGGTGGTTTTGCCAAGTGGCTGGGTGAATTTATAGTACAGTTCTACTATATACCATGGCTTGGAGCATTGTTGCTGGCTGTACTTTTTTCTGCTTTTGCCAAAATTGTGGGGTGGCTACCTGCGATGCTGTTATTTGGTTTGTTGGGCGATCCGCATGTGTTGTTAGGATACGTTGTAGCTGTTTTGTTGGTTGTCCTTACCTTCAGGCTGAACACTTCGAAAGGAATAAAAGGCCTGATATGCGATTTAGCAATTCTACCAGTCTTATTTTGGATAGCAGGTCCAATGGCTTTCCTTTATGTGCTACTGCGTATAACAAAACTGAAGGTATGGGGATGCCTGTATATCGTTTATTTGCTGGCCATTGTCTTACTGGCTTATACCTTTGTACTTGACCAACTGCCTTTGGAGATGGTCTTGACACCTACTTTGTTTTACAGTTTGCCATTAGAAACCTGTCCCCTGATGTGGGTAATCCCCTTGTCGGTGATAGGAGAGTATTTGTTTTTCAATCTCAGCTTTGTTAACACAAGACGAGGACCGGTTCTCTACTCAGTGTATGGCATTTTCTGCCTTTTGGTAGCATGGCAAGTAGTAAAATTGGGTTTTGACAAGGATAACAATGAACTGATGATACAGGATTATCTGGTGAGGAATGAGTGTTGGGACGAAGTGATAGAACGGGCAGAGCGCTATCAAGTGCAAACAGCTTTCAGTTCCGTCTGTGTTAATCTCGCTCTCTCTCAAAAACGGCAACTTGCTGAGAGGATGTTCGATTTTTATCAGAATGGTGAAGACGCACTCGTCATGCCATACACAAGGGAGAACACAGCCATGATGTTTCCATCTGCAGAAGCTCTCTGGCGCCTTGGTATGGTGAATGCAGCCCTTCGTTATATGTTTGATGTACAGGAAGGACTCTTGACTGGCCAGCTGAGTGGTCGTTGTACAAAGCGAATAGCTGAATGCATGATTGTCAATGGACATTATGAAATTGCAGCTAAACATATTCTGAAACTAAAAGAGTCTCTTTTCTATCGTTCTTGGGCAAAAGAAGCAGAGGAATTACTGGGGAATGAGGCAAAAATTAATACTCACCCATTATATGGAAAGCAGCGCAGTCTTCGATTCCGTCAGGATCTGTTGTTTTATTATTTAGGAATCGACGATATGTTTGGTCGTCTCTTTATGGAGAATAACAATAACAAGATGGCTCTTGACTATTATATGGGTCAACTGCTACTTGACAGCAAAATCGGTCCGTTTAGAAGGGCTTTGCCGATGGTAGAACGCAAAGGTGGCTATCAGCAAATGCCTAAAGGTTATGCGGATGCCCTGAACGCAATAGCAAGCGGCGGAAGAATAATGGGTTCTCCGTATGTCGATTATGTAAACAGAATGATGAAAACGAGAGTTCAACGTGTTGAAGCCCCTAATCATGACGAGAAATGAGAAATGAGATACTGACATTTTTCCTGTTTATAGCATTTGCGTCATGCAGCAATAGTCCAACGGATGTGAAGATGGCAGATAGTTATCCTCCCATTTATCCTGATTACATTGGGGTCACCGTTCCTGTTGGTATAGCTCCCTTGAATTTCAATTTCTTAGATGAAGATATTGACGGCATAGATGTTGTAGCAAAGGGAAGTAAAAGCGGAGAACTTCATGTCAATGGGGATTGGGCAGATTTTGAAATAGGTACATGGCACAAGCTGACAGAAAATAATCGTGGTGGGAAAATTACTTTTACCGTTTGTGTGGAAAAAAATAGTCAATGGACTCAATATAAGGATTTTGACGTCTATGTTAGTAATGAGACTCTTGACGAATGGGGATTAACCTATCGGCGGATAGCACCAGGATACGAGAAGGGAGGCGACATGGGTATCTATCAACGATCTATCAGTACCTTCGATGAATATGCTATTGTAACTAAGACCTTAGTCCCTGGATTTTGCATGAACTGTCATACAGCTAACCGTACCAATCCTAATCGCGCAACGATGCAGATTCGTGGAGAAGGAGGCGGAACGATGCTATTGAAAGATGGAGAACTCGAGTTCATAGATACCAAAATACCAGAAACAAAAGCTGCCGGCTCATATAGCTATTGGCATCCTAACGGAAACTATTGTGCGATATCTACCAATAGTGTGCATCAGGCTTTTTTTACAGGAAGAGGACAACGATTGGAAGTGTTTCATACATTTAGTGACGTTGAGATATGGGATGTCCGCAGTAATCAATTGATACTGTCGCCTCTACTACGAACAGAAGACCTTGAAATTTTTCCTGCATTCTCGCATGATGGGAAATGGCTCTACTACAGTACATCAAAGTCTTGCAATGTTCCATACGAATACGATAAGGTGAAATGCTCTATTTGCAGAATTGCGTTCGATGCTGAAAGGGGAATGCTTGGTGAACAGGTGGATACGCTGCTCAACGGACCTTCTACAGGATTAAGTTATACTTTAGTGCGCCCCAGTTATGATGGGAGATGGCTCATGTACACAGTCTCTGGCAGGGGGAACTTTCCTGTATGTCAGGATGATGCTGATCTTTGGTTGATGGACATGAGAACGGGAGAATGTAAAGAGTTGAAGATGTTAAACAGCAAATGGGCGGAAAGTTTTCATAATTGGAGTGGAAATAGCCATTGGTTTGTTTACTCCAGTAAAAAAGATGACGGATTGTACGCTCGTCTTTATATTTCAAGTATTAATAGCAAAGGGGAGGTAACAAAACCTTTCCTATTACCCCAGCGTAATCCTCGAAAATACTACCGTGAGATGATGCAATCATACAACGTACCCGACTTTACCAAAACTCAGGTGGAGATAGATGCGCATGAATTCAGGCGGAAACTGTTGGAGAGTAAGCGTGAAAAAGTCAAAGTGAAGTCAAAATGAAAAAGACCAACTCAAATAACACTATACTTAACTGAATAACCGAATGAGTCTTCTATCCTAGAAGTACTTAGGTTAAGAGTAAAATTTCAATGGAAGGGCATTGCAGTGATTGCAACGCCCTTTTTGCAATGCCCTTAACTTTTCCCCGTTTTATTTGGAAGTTAGGCAGATTATTGTTATCTTTGCATTCGGAATTTATCTGACATGATGTTGAAGAATGTTGTTTCTAACTATTGGCAACAGATACTCTTACTATTAACCTTGATAGGAGTCTTCTGCTTTTGGAATTTTTACTTCCCTTATGTGCTGGTCATGAGGGAAACGATGGTGCTGTTCCTATGGAATAGTAGCTATTTCTTGGAAAGAGTGACAGTACCAGGTGGAATGGCACAATATATTGGAGAATTTCTTGTACAATATTTCATCAATCCGCTTAGTGGCGCCGTCATCTATACAGCATTGTTTTTGGTGGAACAATGGTTGTCTGCCCAATTGCTGCAACGAGCCTTTCCAACCCTGAAAAACGCTTATCGTTTTGCCCTTTCCCTGATGGTGCCACTGGCATTAGGGCGTCTGGCGATGATTCCCGAAGTGCCACTCACACCAACTATCGCTGTCATTTTGGTAATGGCAGTCATGGTGCTGATGCCATCGAACAAGAAACTACGAGTAATCACCAGTTGCATGATGATACCCGTGATGTATTGGTTAGTCGGTCCTGCAGCCATTCTGTTGGTGCTTTGTTGTATCCGTTGGGTACCACTGACTGCTACGTTATTTGCAGCTTGCTTATTAGGCAGTTCGTGGGTGACGCCTTATCCGCTTCAACGAATTGCCAGAGGTGTTGACTATTACTGGGGTACAGAACGGAACATAGGGAGCTACGAGCAAATGGAATGCGATATGCTGATGCGCTTAGGGGCGTGGAGTGATATGATAGAGAAATACCGTTATCCGAATTCCGTAACAGTAGCCAGTGCCGTTAAGGTAGCCAGTTACGAGACGGGACAGATGGATCGTACGGAATTGTTTGCCAGTATGGTGGTACCTGAAGAACTGCAGGCACCTGCTATCTTCAGTTCGAATGGGTTGCACATGAGGGTCAATTTTGAAAGTCTGGTAGCAGCATTCATGGTGAGCGACATAGCCATGCTGATGAATATGCCCACTGTAGCGCAACGCTCTGCTTTTGAAGCGATGGAGTTCATACCAAACTACAACAAAAGCGGAAGGGCTCTCAAACGACTGGTGGAGACCAATCTCATTATCGGCAACTACCAAGTAGCATTGAAATACTTGGCTATTCTGGAAGAGACAGCCAACTATAGTAAATGGGCTCAGGAGATGCGCCCTCTGGCTGAGCACCCTGAACGCCTGCAACAGCATCCTTTCTTCCAGAAGGCGCAAGAGTCATTCCAGAAAGCGGAAGATATGTTCTTTATATAAATTAAGGTATGAGAAACGAATTACGTTATATATTGCCCCTGCTATTGATTCTTTTGACAGGATGCCACTCTCGGCCCCAGAATGCCGTGAAGGTGAATCAACTGCCTGCTATTTATCCCGACTACACTGGAGTGACCATTCCTACGGATATCGCTCCTTTGGACTTTGCGATGGCTGATGACGAGGTAACAAGGATGGACGTGACGGTGAAAGGTACGAAAGGCGGAGAACTGCATGTAAATGGTACTTATGCCGACTTTGATATAGACGACTGGCACCAGCTGTTGGAGAAAAACAAGGGAGGAAAACTGATGATACAGGTCTATGCAGAAAAGGATGGGCAATGGACTGCTTATCAGGAATTTCCCATCTATGTCAGCAACGAGCCGTTGGATGAATGGGGAATTACCTATCGGCGCATCCCTCCCAGCTATCAGATATACAGTAAAATGGGCATTTATCAGCGTAATCTTTCAAATTTCGATGAGGAACCTTTGCTGGTGAATACGCACATCGGTGGTATGTGTATCAACTGTCACACTCCCAATCGTACCAACCCTGATCAGTATGTGTTTCATGCACGTGGTGCCAATGGTGCTACCATCATACACCGACAGGGTAAGGACGAGCTGTTGCAGGCCAAGAACGAATTCCTGGGCGGTTCGATGGTCTATCCCTATTGGCATCCGGGAGGCCGTTATTGTGCTTTCTCGACCAATGTCACCAGTCAGATGTTCCATTTTGCCAACCAAAAACGCATTGAGGTGTATGACTCCAAATCCGATGTGTTTGTCTATGACACTGAGACACAAACCATTCTGAGAGATACGTTGACCATGAAACTGTTGTGGGCGGAGAATTGCCCTGTATTCTCACCTGACGGGAAATGGCTCTACTACCTCACAGCAAAACGACAACTCTATCCTACAGACTACGATCAAGAACGATATAACCTATGCCGAGTAGCCTTTGACGAGCAGACAGGGAAAATAGGTCAGCAAGTGGACACACTGATTCAAGCCGACAAAATGCAAAAGAGCATCACCTGGCCCCGTCCGTCATACGACGGTAAATACATCATGTACACTCAGGCAAATTATGGCTATTTCTCTATCTGGCACCCGGAGGCCGACCTTTGGTTGTTAGACTTACAAACAGGAGAGACCCGACCGTTGAATGAAGTGAACAGCAAGGAATCGGAGAGTTTCCATAACTGGACAGGCAACAGTCATTGGTTCCTGTTTACCAGCAGACGGGACGATGGGCTCTACTCCCGTATCTACCTCTCGTCCATAGAAAACGGAAAGGCTACCAAACCCTTTATGCTACCTCAACAGGACCCCAAACATTACTACCGTGACCTGTTGGACTCTTACAACACGCCCGATTTTACCAATCGACCCGTAAAAACCAATTCCCGAAGGATGGGAATAGAAATAGAAAGCGAACGACGCATAACGACGAAAACGAAATGAAAAGAAGCCTTCTACTAACCGTAACCGCATTACTACTCATCCTAAGTTCACAAGCTCAGGTAGGTAAGTTGTATGATGCCGACAAGCAACTGTCAAGCAGTTTTATCAGTCAGGTCTATCAAGACCGTGACGGTTTTATCTGGGTTGCCACCCGCAACGGACTGAACAAGTATGACGGCTACCAGTTCCAAGTCATCAAAAAAGAAACTGTCGCACACCAAGGTATGGCGAGCAACTACGTGAACTGTATCCTACAAGACCGCAACGGACTTTTCTATATAGGAATGTATGGGGCACTGCAATCGTATAACAACTATCAGTTTAAGAATATCAAGGTCCACGATCTGCAAGGACACGTTCTACCACCCTATGTCACCTGTTTCTTGGAACGACAGAATGGTGACATCATGATTGGCACATCAGGACACGGACTGTTGCGACTGACCGACAAGGAGAATGCCCACCAGATTGGCGGTGCACTGAAAGGCCTCGTCGGTATTCACAAAATGATAGAAGACAGTCATCAACGCATGTGGCTGGTCACTGAAGAGAGTGGACTCATCTGTTGGGATGGCAACAAGAGTACACGCTACTTTGACGATCCTTCGTTTCACACCCGACTACGCAGTGTCTGTGAGGGTAAAGACGGCAAGATATATGTCGGCACATCGCATAACGGTCTTTTCGTGAAAACAGAAAAGGGCAACTTCGAGCATGTGGAAGTAACCGGCAACCGTTCTGTTGTGGAAATCTACCGTAACCGGAAAGGAGAACTGCTCTTGGGATTCGATGGTAAGGGGGTGGCTATCTTCAACCCGGAAACGGGCATCCTCACCGACAACCCATACAACTGTCAGGAAATCAATCTCGCTCTCAGTAAATGCTATAGCATCGTAGAGGACCGCACAGGCAATGTTTGGCTGGGACTCTTGCAAAAAGGTGTCTTTATGCAACCCCGTTCGGAAACCTCCTTCAAGTATATGGGCTATAAACTGGGATCTCTGAATGTCATGGGTGAGGCTTGTGTCTCCAGTGTCTTTGTCGACAGTAAGGGATGGGCATGGATTGGAACGGATAAAGACGGGCTCTACTGCTTTGACGAGAAACACCACTTAGTACACCACTACAAAGAGAATTTCCCCGGCACCGTGCTTGCCATTACGGAGGACAAGCAGGGACGCATCTGGTTTGGAACATTCCGTGAAGGATGCGGATGGATTGATGCCAAGACCAAGACGGTACACCATCAGAGTCTGCCACAAGGTGATGACACCAGTGTGTTTGGAATAGTATGTGACCCACAGGGCATCCTCTGGTTAGGTACGATGGGTGACGGCTTGTTACGACTCCATCCGCAAACTGGTGAACTGAAAGCATACGTTGTCAAGGATCATTCCGATGATGACCGCAAAATTAACCATATTGTCAACAACTATATCTCAGGGTTGTCGATTTCTCCAGACGGCCAACGAATTTATACAGCCACCACGATGGGTATCTGCTGTCTGGATATTGCTACTGAAAGCTGGACGAATACCTTTGGAGGCGTCAACACCTTGAATTACGGAATAGCTGTCAGAGAGGCTAAAGAAGCTGATCAGAAACTATGGATAGGTACCAATAACGGTCTTTACCGGTATGATATGGTCACCAAGAAGCTGGAACATCTGACTTCTGAGAAAGGATTGGCAGATAACGGCATTGCCTCTATCCAGTTTGACAAAGAAGGGACGATGTGGATAGGTACAGATCATGGACTCTACCGCCATAACCCCAAGACTCATCTGACTCAAAGCTTCTTTGTCGACAACGGACTGCAAAGTAATGAATTCAGCGATGGTGCATCCTGCTTTACCCCCCAAGGTAACATCCTGATGGGTGGCGTCGGCGGCATTACCTGGTTTAACCCATCAGATATCAAACAAAGCAAATGGAAAGCTGACGTGAAGCTTACGGCTTTCCTCATCAACGGAGAACAGGTGAATCCGATGACCGAATCCGGATGGTATCATGTGACGGATACCACTGCCTTTGCCTCCAAACGTTTCGAACTCAGTTATAGTGACAACTCCTTCTCCATCCAGCTATCGACGCTGACTTACGATAATCCGGAGCATATCTATTACAGTTATCGGATTAACAACGAAGATTGGGTACAACTGCCTGTTGGCGTTCATGAAATAACCTTCAGCCACATGTCGCCAGGCAACTACGACTTCTGTGTCGTGGGTTATCGCAACAACCAAGCGACTGAGGAACGGTGTTTTACAGTCTACATCCATGCCCCCTGGTATCGTACCTATATCGCCTATTTGATCTACCTGCTTACCATTGCTCTGGCAGTATGGAAATATCTGCAATACCGCCGTCATCAGGAACAGAACCATCTGCGTCTCCAGGAACATATCCATGCCGAGGAGATGGGTGAAGCCAAACTGCGTTTCTTCATGAATATCAGTCACGAGATACGAACACCTATGACACTGATTGTATCTCCGCTACTCACTCTCATGAAGCAAGATGATGACCCACATCGCCGTAGCATCTATGAAACTATTCGTCGCAATGCCGAACGTATTCTAGGACTGATCAACCAAATGATGGATCTGCGTAAGATTGACAAAGGACAGATGCAAATGCGAATGTGTGAAACTGATCTTATCAACTTCGTAGGCGATATTCACACCCTGTTTACCCAACAGGCCAAATCGAAGAATATCCAGTTCAGTTATGAACACGATGCACAGATGTTGCCTGTATGGATTGATCGCGACAACTTCGACAAGGTAATTGTAAACATCCTGTCGAATGCCTTTAAATTCACACCGACGGGAGGTATGATCCGTATCCGCATTACTCACAACGAGAAACAAGCGACTATCAGCGTCTATGATAATGGCGAGAAGATTCCTGAGGACAAGTTGGAACGCATCTTCGAACGTTTCTATCAGTCGCCTTCCAGCATCAATGACCGTAATATGGGTACTGGTATCGGCCTCGACCTGACCCGTTCACTGGTGGAACTGCATCATGGAACTATTACCGCCCGCAACAATGCAGACGGACAAGGTTGTGAATTTATCGTTACCATTCCATTGGGCAACGAACATCTGAAACCTGAAGAGATGTTGACAGAGAAACAGACGGTAGCCCACTCCACCAGTCTGTTTGATGAGGAAATGACTATCAGTACTCCCGACCACATAGAACGTCCCAAAGGCAACCAACAACGGATTGTCATTGCTGAGGACGATCAGGAAATCAGAGACTATCTCGTCCAAGAGCTCTCCGGTGATTATAAAGTGATAGGCTGTGAGAATGGTAAGGCTGCCTTGACAGAGATATTAAAGACGACACCCGACCTGCTCATATCGGATATCATGATGCCGGAAATGGATGGTAATACCCTTTGTTCGAAGGTCAAGACCAATCCCGTCACCAGTCATGTACCTGTCATCCTATTAACTGCCAAGAACCGTGATGAGGACCAGTTGGAAGGATTAGAGACGGGGGCAGATGCATATATCGTGAAACCATTTAATATGGATATCCTGCGACGTACCATTATCAACCTCATACACACGCACAATTTACTTCGGCTGAAGTATGGTCGAACGGACATACTGGAACAGAAAGTAGATGACGTGCAAATCAAGTCGCCTGACGATAAACTCATGGAACGCGTGATGGTTGTCATCAACAAAAACATCGGGAATTCAGACCTCAGCGTTGACCAAATAGCTGATGAGGTAGGTATCAGCCGTGTGCACCTGCATCGCAAAATGAAGGAAATCACCGGTCAGACACCTCACGACTTCATCCGTAATATCCGACTGAAACAAGCAGCCAATCTACTGGCCAGCCAGAATATGAATATCACTGAAGTGATGTATGCCTGTGGTTTTAACAACCCTGCCTCCTTCTCAACAATCTTCAAGAAATTCTACGGTATGTCACCACGAGAATATATGAATGAACAAAACGCAAAAAATGTGGAATAACATGAAACGGATATTTATTTTGGGAATCCTCGCATTGCAATTAATGGGTATGAAAGCAGCAGTAAAAATTGACAAGATTGAACCGACCGACTGGTATGTGGGCATGAAAAACCCACAAGTGCAGTTGATGCTCTACGGTAAAGGATTGGCATCTGTCGAAGAGGTCACTACCGACTATCCTGGCGTACATGTCGACAGCGTAGTACATCTTGATTCTCCCAATTACCTTTTGGTCTATCTGAACCTGCGGGATGCCAAGGCGGGGACTATGAGTTTAAAGTTGAGAGCTGAGAGTTTAGAGTTGAGAGTTGATTATTTGCTGAAGCAACGCGAGAAGAAAGGCAGTGAACGGATGGGGTTTACCAATGCCGACGTGCTGTATATGCTGATGCCTGACCGCTTTGCTCAAGGGGCGCACCATCCCCGACAGGTGAAAGGCCTCAACAACTATAAGGAAGACCGCACTCAGCCGTCACTCAGACATGGGGGCGATTTAGAGGGAATCCGCGAGCACCTCGATTATTTTAAAGACTTAGGAGTTACTGCCCTGTGGTTTACACCGGTATTGGAAAACAACTCACCCGACAACCGTAACGGCTATAGCACCTACCACGGCTACGCCACTACCAACTACTATCGTGTAGATCCCCGTTTCGGTAGTAATGCCGACTATAGAAGACTGGCCGATGAAGCGCATGCCAAAGGACTGAAAATCGTCATGGATATGATATTCAACCATTGTGGCTTTGAACATCCTTGGGTAGCCGATATGCCCAGTAAAGACTGGTTCAATGCACCGGAATGGCTGAAGGAATCGAACGGCACATCACACCCTACCAAGAGCTATCTCCAGACCAGTTATAAACTGACGCCTGTGGTTGACCCGTATGCCTCTAAAATTGACCTTCACGAGACAGTTGACGGATGGTTCGTACCTACCATGCCCGACCTGAACCAACGTAATCCTCACGTGATGACCTATCTGATTCAGAACTCTATCTGGTGGATTGAGACAGTAGGCATCGATGGTATCCGCATGGACACCTATCCCTATGCCGATGCGAAGGGAATGGCGCGTTGGATGAAGGAACTCGGCGAGGAATATCCTCACTTTAACACCGTAGGTGAGACATGGGTGACAGAACCTGCCTATACCGCTACATGGCAGAAAGGCAGTAAACTGAATAAGGAGAACAGTTATCTGAAGACCGTCATGGACTTCTCGTTCTACGACAAGATCAATCAGGCGAAGCATGAGGAGACCGACCCGTGGTGGAGTGGACTCAACCGCATCTACAACTCATTTGTGTATGACTATCTATACCCCAACCCATCATCTGTGATGGCTTTCATCGACAATCATGACACAGACCGTTTTCTGGGAAATGGACAGGATACGCTGGCACTGAAACAGGCACTGGCCTTGTTGCTGACCATCAACCGCATTCCCCAAATCTATTACGGTACGGAGATTCTGATGAATGGCACCAAGGAGGTGACTGACGGAAACGTACGTAAGGATTTCCCCGGTGGATTTCCCGGCGACCAGCATAATGCCTTTACCAAAGAAGGACGAACTAAGGCAGAACAGGCCATGTTCCAATGGACCAGCCGTCTGCTGCACTGGCGACAAGGGAATGAAGTGATCACCAAGGGACGTCAGACTCAATTCATCCCCTTCAACGGCATCTACGTCATTGCCCGCCAGTATAAGGGTCGCACAGCTCTGACCATCCTCAACGGTACCAGCAAGGAAGCCACACTCGATGTGAAACGCTATGCCGAAGTGATTGGTGATACAAAACGGGCTAAAGACATACTGACAGGCCGTTATTACAATCTCTCACAAGACATGAAACTACGTCCACGCCAGTCGCTTGTTCTCGATTATTAAGTATTAATCAAACTTAAAACGTATAGTAGAAGGTGGCAGTTTTCAAAAAAATTGCTACCTTTGCATTTACGAATATTACTAAAACAAATAAAAGTTATATTTATGGCAAACATTTTTTCATTAGAGGGCAAGAATGCCTGGATTACCGGAGCTGCCTACGGTATCGGTTTCAGTATCGCACAGGCCTTTGTTGAGGCTGGTGCCAAGACCATCATTTTCAATGTTCGTGGTGAGGAAGCTTTGCAGAAAGCATTAGCCAACTACCGCGAGGCAGGTATTACCAATGTAAAAGGCTATGTCTGCGATGTAACCGATGAAGTAGCGGTCAAGGCTTTAGTTGACAAGATTCATCAGGAAGTTGGTCAGATTGATATCCTTGTCAATAACGCTGGTATCATCAAGCGCATCCCCATGCATGAGATGAAACGCTCAGAATTCCAGCAGGTCATTGACATCGACCTCGTAGGTCCATACATCTGTGCTGCAGCTGTTGTTCCTGAGATGATGGAGCGCCGTGAAGGCAAGATTATCAATATTTGCTCGATGATGTCAGAATTGGGACGTGAAACTGTCAGTGCCTATGCTGCTGCCAAGGGAGGTCTGAAGATGCTGACCCGTAATATCTGTTCAGAGTATGGCGAATACAACATCCAGTGCAACGCTATTGGTCCGGGTTATATCGCTACTCCACAGACTGCTCCCCTGCGTGAGCGCCAACCGGACGGCAGCCGCCATCCATTCGACTCATTCATCTGTGCCAAAACCCCAGCAGGCCGTTGGCTTAATCCAGAAGAACTGGGCGGTCCCGCTGTATTCCTGGCCTCTCATGCTTCCGATGCCGTTAACGGTCATATCCTTTATGTAGATGGTGGTATTCTTGCCTACATTGGAAAGCAGCCCTAAATTTATGTGAATGACTTATCATATTCACTGAAATTGCTTGGCAATTTCAGTGAATATTTTTTATTTAGTCAGGTAGTCATTCACTTTCTGTGCAGTCTGCTTGCCACTTGCCAATGCTCTAACCACCAAACTGGCTCCATTGGCAGCATCGCCACATACAAAGACATGCTCGGGATACTGCGGGTGCTCTGGTTTCAGAAATCCCATTGCAAGCAATACCAGTTCAGCCTTGATAATTTCCGGTTTTCCTTTCTCTACCATCATCGGACGACCACCCTGAGGATTGGGTTTCCAGTCTATTTCCTGAACCTTTACCCCCGTCAGTTTACCGTCTTTCCCTAAGAATTCCAGCGTATTGATATTCCAGCGACGCTCACATCCCTCCTCATGACTGGAAGTCGTCTTCAGGGTACGCGGATAGGCAGGCCAAGGATTATTGGGATCTTCAGGACCCACTGGCGGTTTTGGCATGATTTCTATTTGTGTCACGCTCTTACAACCTTGTCGGTGAGCCGTTCCGATACAGTCACTACCCGTATCACCGCCACCGATGACCAGTACATCCTTTCCTTTGGCGGTGACCAGTTCATCCTTAGAAAACTCCATACCAGCCAGGATGCGGTTCTGCTGTGCCAGTATGTCAAGTGCCAAATGAACACCTTTGAGTTCACGACCTGGAATAGGAAGGTCACGGGCAGTAGGGGTACCAGTGGCAAGCACGATGGCATCATAGTTTTCTGTAAACTGCGATGGTATCGCAGCACACTGGACGTCAATGCCGTAACGGAAGGTGATGCCTTCAGCCTCCATGACCTGGATGCGACGGTCAATGACGGCCTTGTTGAGTTTGAAATTAGGAATACCATAGCGGAGCAAACCGCCTGCGGCCTCATTTTTATCATAGACCGTTACCGCATAGCCCATGAGATTGAGGTCATGGGCTGCAGCCAGTCCTGCAGGACCGGCCCCAATGACTGCCACTTTCTTACCATTACGTTCTGGATGATGAATACGGACGTAACCCTCGCGAAAAGCGGCTTCGGTAATGGCACACTCATCCTCACGGTTGGTGGTGGGTTCATGCTCTATGAGATTAAGAATGCACGACTTCTCACAGAGAGCCGGACAGATACGTCCTGTGAACTCCGGGAAGGGATTAGTGGCATTCAACAGTCGATAAGCCAATTCCCAGTCACCTCTATATAATGCATCATTCCACTCAGGAGGTTTATTTCCTAAAGGACAAGCCCAGTGACAGAAAGGAACGCCACAGTCCATACAACGTGATGCCTGGGCCTTGCGCTCTTTTGTGTTCAGTGTCTGTTCCACCTCTCCAAAATCATGGATTCGGTCGTGTATCGGGCGATACCCTGCCTCTTGGCGGTGTATCTCTAAGAATGCTTTTGGATTTCCCATTTTTTCAATAACCTTTAACCATTAACCATCAATAATCACGCTGCATATCAGCTATCTTCTGCTGGAGTTTCTGCATCTGTTCTTCCTGAAGTACCCGCTTATACTCAATAGGTACTACCTGGATAAAGTCTTCTACATAACGCTGCCAGTCGTCTAACATCGTACGAGCAAGTTTCGAACCCGTGTAGAGATAATGCAGGCGGATGAGTTCATGAAGTTCTTTGCGATACTGCGCTTCCTCCACGAGATTGATTTCCACCATATCCATATTACAGAAATAGTCGAAGTGATGATGCTTGTCCCAAACGTATGCCACACCACCAGACATACCCGCAGCGAAGTTGCGTCCAGTTTCACCTAAGACTACCACGCGTCCACCTGTCATATACTCGCAGCAGTGGTCGCCTGCCCCCTCTATGACAGCGATGGCGCCAGAGTTACGCACACCGAAGCGCTCTCCCACCTTACCATTAATATAGAGTTCACCTGATGTAGCACCATAGAGACCCGTATTACCTGCAATGATATTGTCTTCAGCATTAAAGTTCGAACGTACAGGAGGCAAGATAGCAATACGTCCACCAGAAAGACCTTTGGCAAAATAGTCATTCGTCTCACCTTCCAGTTTAAAGGAGATACCTTTAGTGAGAAAAGCGCCAAACGACTGACCAGCCGATCCTTTGAATTTCACGTTGATGGTCTGGTCAGGTAATCCTGCCAACCCATACCTCTTAGCCACCGTACCCGCCAACATCGCACCGGCTGCACGATCGGTGTTACGAATAGCATAATCAAGATTAACCTCTTCCTGTCTTTCTATAGCAGGCAGGGCTGCCTTAATCATCTGGGCATCAAGTAATACATCCGTTTCAAGACCACTAACCATCGGGCCGACATGACAACGTATACCTTCTTCCTGATGCAAAAGACGGCTATAGTCGAGTACCGATGGTTTTGTCTCTATCAATTCGGTATGTCCAACGATATCACTCAGATGCTGATAGCCCATTTCTGCCAGATATTCGCGCACTTCCTGTGCTAAGAAGGTGAAGTAATTAACCAGATATGCATAATGCCCCATGAAATGTTTCCGGAGTTCAGGGTTCTGCGTGGCAACACCCATCGGACAAGTATTCAGATTGCATTTACGCATCATCATACACCCTAAAACGATGAGGACTGCCGTCCCAAAACCAAACTCCTCGGCACCCAGTAGCGCCATCAGGACAACGTCTCGTCCTGTCTTAATCTGACCGTCGACCTGCAGACGAACCTGCGAACGCAGACCGTTCTTCACCAGTGTCTGCTGCGTCTCACTCAGACCGATTTCAGGTGAGATACCTGCGAAGCGCATACTACTGGCAGGAGAAGCCCCTGTACCGCCTTCTGCACCACTGATTACAATCAAGTCGGCTTTCGCTTTTGCCACACCGGCAGCAATGGTACCTACTCCACTCTCAGCAACCAGTTTGACGCTGATAGCTGCCTGCGGATTAACATTCTTCAAGTCGAAAATCAATTGTGCCAGATCCTCGATAGAATAAATGTCATGATGAGGAGGTGGAGAAATCAGAGATATGCCAGGAATAGAATGCCGCGTTTTGGCAATTACCTCGTTGACTTTGAATCCAGGTAATTGGCCACCCTCACCAGGCTTGGCACCTTGGGCAACCTTGATTTGGATTTCTTCTGCATTCACGAGGTACTCCGCAGTAACACCGAAACGACCACTAGCCACTTGTTTGGTTTTCGAACTGAGACTAATGCCATCCATCGTACTATGGAAACGTTCGGCATCCTCGCCACCCTCACCCGTATTACTACGTGCTCCGAGTTTGTTCATAGCCAAACAGATGGCCTCATGCGCCTCTTTCGAGAGTGCACCGAACGACATCGCGCCAGCCACAAAGTGTTTCACGATCGCTTCAACGGGTTCTACTTCATCTATACTGATAGGATGACGCTTAAAGCCCAAGAAGTCGCGGATGAAAATAGGAGAAGCCTTCTCGTCCACCAGACGCGTAAACTCCTTGAACTTCTCATAGCTGCCCGTACGAGTAGCCAGCTGTAGTGTAGCAATGGTTTCCGGATTCCATGCATGGCGGATTCCGTCTTTCCGCCAATGGAACTGTCCTAGGTTTGGAAGAAAATCTGTGTCTGTGTTGTTGTGAGCATATGCTTGGTCATGTAATATGATGGCATCACGAGCAATTCGCTCGAGTCCGATACCACCGATGGTACTAATTTCCGTACCGAAATAATTCTTCAACAAACTTTCGGAGAGTCCGATACTTTCAAATATCTTTGCGCCACGATAACTGCGGATGGTAGAGATACCCATTTTTGCCATGATCTTGAAGAGTCCCTTCTTGACAGCCTTCATATAATTGGCTTCAGCAGTAGGATAGTCTTCCTGTATCTGATGACGCTTCACAAGGTCATCGAGAATCGCAAAAGTCATATAAGGACAGAGGGCAGAGGCACCATAACCCAAGAGCAGGGCGGCATGCATCGTCTCACGGATTTCACCCGACTCTACTATTAAGGCTGTCTGTACACGCTTTCCCACACTGATCAGGTAGTGGTGCACAGCTGATACTGCCAGCAATGAGGGGATGGGTGCATGCTTTTCATCCACCTCTCTGTCAGAGAGGATGATGTAGTTATATCCATCGTCCACCGAGCGTTCTGCCTGATGACAGAGATTGTTCAAGGCTTCACGCAGTCCTTCCTCACCTCCTTCACAAGGGAAGAGTATAGGAATTTTGACGGTGTTAAAGCCCTTATAGCGTATATTACAAAGAATATCCAACTGGGTATTGTTCAGAATAGGATGCGGCAGACGTACCATCTTACAGTTAGTTTCATCGGGAGTCAGGATTCCCGACCCTACTCGCCCGATATACTCTGTGAGCGACATCACCAATTCTTCACGGATGGAGTCGATGGCGGGATTGGTGACCTGTGCGAACTGCTGTCGGAAATAATTGAAGAATATCTGCGGACGTTCTGAAAGTACAGCCAACGGAGTATCGTTACCCATAGCAGCAGTCGGTTCCACCCCATTCACAGCCATCGGGGCTATGGTATTATTGACATCCTCCTCACCATAGCCAAACATGATTTCCTTCTTCAAGAGATCAGGGACGCTGTTTTCTACATGACGGCCACTCTTCAGTTTTTCCAACTGAATCCGATTGGTTGACAACCACTGACGATAAGGATGCTCATGAGCCAATTGCTCCTTGATTTCACCATCATAGTATATCTTACCCTCATGGGTGTCAATCAGCAGAATCTTTCCTGGTTGCAATCTGCCTTTCTCTGCCACTTCAGCTGGGTCAAAGTCGATGACGCCTGCTTCCGAAGCCACTACCATTGTATCGTTCTTGGTAATGGTATAGCGTGCAGGACGCAGTCCGTTACGGTCTAACATACCGCCAGCAAAACGGCCATCGCTAAACAGCAGAGCTGCGGGACCATCCCACGGTTCCATCAGAATGGAATGGTATTCATAGAAGGCTTTCAGGTCTTCCGTAATAGGATTCTTGTCGTTGAACGATTCAGGTACCAACACACTCATGGCATGTGGCAGTGAGAGACCGCTCATCACAAAGAATTCCAGTACGTTGTCTAAACTGGCCGAGTCGCTCATACCTTTCTGAACAATAGGTGAGATCTGTTTTACGTCACCCAGAGCCTCATTGCTAAGCACACTCTCGCGAGCTTGCATCCATCCACGGTTACCGCGGATGGTGTTGATCTCACCATTGTGAGCCAACAAGCGGAAGGGCTGGGCCAGTGACCACGTGGGGAATGTGTTTGTGCTGAAACGTGAGTGCACCAGCGCCAGTCCGCTCGTGAAATAGGGATTTGATAAATCCGGGAAATACGTTCGCAGCTGACGGCTGGTCAGCATTCCCTTATATATAATATTTGTGTTGCTCAATGAACATATATAGAAATCCTCCTCATCAACCCTACGCTCTATCTTCTTTCTTATAATATATAAGGTGCGTGCGAAAGTATCGACATGATCATCTGTAACACCAGTTATGAAAAGCTGCTTAATAGCAGGTTCATTGCTTAATGCAGCCTGTCCCAGACATGCCGGATTGGTGGGTACATTACGAAGATGCATCAACTGCAAGCCTTCGCGCTCTATCTCCTCAATCATGATCTTTAATATCGACTGCTGTTTACCCTCGTCTTTAGGCAGGAACACCAGTCCCGTTCCATATTTACCCTTTTCGGGTACCGGAATACCCTGTAACAGGATAAACTCATGAGGAATCTGCAACATGATGCCGGCACCATCGCCCGTTTTCTTATCGGCTCCTTCTGCACCGCGATGCTGCATATTCTCCAACACCCGTAGGGCATTGTCTACTAACTCATGACTCTTATTGCCATGAATGTTGACTACCATGCCCACACCACAGGCATCGTGTTCGTAATCACTGCTATAGAGTCCTTGTTGTTTGAAAGTTTGCTTACACTTTGTCATATTATCCTCTGTTATATCTTTCATTTTGCTTGCAAAGTTACTTGTTTCTGATACAAAACGACACAAAAGAAACGATATTTCTATCAGAAAAGAAACAGAAGATAACAATTTAAAAGCAGAAACAAATCTCAACTTTCAATCTGAAAGCAAATTCTATCATCCACCTTTCAATTTGAAAATGATTGGCAAATCTTAGACGTATTGCAGTATTTCACCGAAGTGTTCGATATTAAAGAGTCGGTCGTGAGGATATTCATCCGACTTCTCCAATGCCCATACCACATGATAAGGGATATGGATGGCCCAAGCACCACAGTTGAGGGCTGGCACGATATCGCTTCGGAAGGAATTGCCCACCATCAGGGTCTGTTCCGGAGCGACACTCAAGTTTTCACATAGTTGGCGATATTCTGTTTCAGTCTTATTCGAGACGGTCTCCATGTAGGAAAAATACTCCTCCAAGCCAGACCGTCTCAATTTGTCTTCCTGGTCCATCAGTTCACCTTTCGTAAATACCACCAATCGGTAACGGCGCGTCTGCGACAACAATTCGAGCGTCTCTCTCACTTCGGGCAGCGGAGTGGTAGGAAAACGCAACAATTCCTTACCCATATCGATGAGTTGCATCACATCATGTCCCGACAGTTGTCCTTTAGTGACACGTACCGCATTTTCTATCAACGACAGCGTAAAGGCTTTGGTTCCATAGCCTGTAAGAGGTAAATTCTGATGTTCTGTGGCAAATAATCCTTCGCTTACCTCGCGGGCTGTTGCCCACGGGCTAAGCAACTGACAGCAGCGACGTTCCACCTCGTCAAACCACGACTGGCAGTCCCACAACGTATCGTCAGCATCGAAAGCAATTACCTTGATTTCTTTCTGTAGTGCCATAGTTCAAACGAATTGATGATATTCTGCCAAAGTACGTAGCAACCTGCTCCGATAGAAGAAACTGGATTCAGATACATATAGGCCACCCAAATACTCAATGCTGTATTCTTCTGGAAGAGTGCTTGCCCGCTATTGATTTCTTCACCTAATAATCTGCCTATACCCCTTCCGATACCGAACTGTACCCAGCAAAGCAAGAAGGTGCCCAACGCTATTAATCCCAACAAGACCACAGAGGCAGAGCTATGCACAATGTTTTTTACCGTGATACCTGTTGTAATCGAGAGAGAGACAGCCCAGCAGTAGAAACTCAGATTGGGCATAGCAGCAATTCGTGCGCAAATGCCCTTCACATAATGCTGCATGATCCAGCCTAACACCAAAGGTAAGAGTAACACGTACGACACTTTTTCCAATATAATCAGGAAAGCCTCCACAAAGGACACATCAGCAGCAGGTTCCAACATAGGGAATACTAATGGAATCAGCAATGCCGAAGCCAGTGACGATATGAGCGTATAGGTAGTCATGGTTGAGATATTACCACCCAATTTACCCACCACTACAGGAGCTGCAGAGGCCGAGGGGCCGATAATACAAGTCAGCAAAGCCTCCCAAAACAACTTGGAAGTTGACAAATGGGAAGTGAACGTGAGGATAACGCCTACTATAACAGCCACCAACAGCAACTGAGCTATTAATATGCCTGTATGCCAGCGATGGGGTCGCATCTGATGAAAGTCCACCTTACAGAAAGTGACAAATAATGTCATAAATACAGTGACAGGGAAGAGCACATCGAAGATAGGACTCAGCGCATCACCTGCCTCATCAAGAGCTGGAATATAATAGAAAAGCAGATAACACAACGTGCCTGTAGCAATAGCCACAGGCAATGTCCAATCCTTCAGAAACTTGATGAATCCTACCATTGCGACTGCAAAAGTACGACATTTTCGTTGAAGTCACAAGAAAAAAAAGAATAATATTTCCGAACCGTTAAACTTTTAAGTCTGCTCATCGTCAAATGAATCATATGAAAAGAAATTTATTATTTACCTTATTTATTATAATAAGTACGATTGCAGCCTTTGCACAAGGCTCCGTGAGAGGAAAGGTTTTAGATAAGCAAACCGATGAGCCGATGGAGTTTGTTAATGTTGTAGTAAAGACACCAGCGGGAAAACTGGTGAAAGGAGCTATTACGGATGTTGACGGACGGTTTCACATCACAGGACTCAACGACGGCTCGTATCAGTTGCAAGTCACCTTTGTAGGTTACAAGACGCTAACACGCAAATTCACCCTCTCTCCTCAAAACAGACAAGAAAACTATAAGGCTTTATACCTGTCAGAGGATGCCAAGGTTTTGGGCGAAGTACAGGTTACAGGTCAGCGCTCACAGATGAAACTGGAGGTTGACCGCAAAGTATTCAGTGTTGACCAGATATTGGCAGCGGCTGGCGGTTCCGCCAGCGACCTACTAGAAAATATTCCCAGTGTGGAAGTGACTACCGACGGTGAGATATCGCTCCGAGGGAATTCAAGTGTTGAGGTATGGATCAACGGCAAAGCCAGTGGACTGACTACCGACAACCGTGCTGAGATTCTGCAACAGATTCCTGCTGAAAGCATAGAGCGCATTGAGGTGATTGACAATCCTTCAGCAAAATATTCGCCCGAAGGGTCGGCTGGTATTATCAATATCGTACTGAAACGCGATCGTAAAGCCGGCTATTATGGTTCGTTACGTGCCGGTGCCAATATCTATGGCGGATGGAACACCAGTGGCAACATCAATTACTCCAGTGGCGTGCTCGATGCATATGCCAACGTCGGTTTCCGTCAGCGCAGAAACCAGGGAGGCAGCGAGAGTGACCAGCACTACAAGCAGACCAATCAGTACCAGCGCTATAATAGTGAGAGCAAAAACAGAGGACATAACCTCTTTACCCGTATGGGACTTACTTGGCATTTCACCAAGAAGGACGACCTCTCGCTCGGCGGTATGATGATGCACGGTAAAGGACATAATCGCAGCACGACGCCCTATCATTACGGCACTATCGGTGCTGCAGAAGACACCTATCTGATGTTCCGCCGGAACAGTGGCGATGGCAATATGCACTTCTATCATGTTGATATGGGTTATGAACACCGCTGGACAGACACTCACAAGCTGACTGCCAATGTGGAATATAACCGCTGGATGAGCGACAATGATAATGTCTATCAGGACAGCACTTCGTTTATTGCAACCCATTCGCAACCCACAGTGTATGATTATCAGCTGCGCCCCATGCATGTCCGTAACCGTTCATGGGAGGTGAAACTCGACTACGAAAACCAGATTACCAAGGATTTCAAACTGGAAGCTGGTTACAACGGTCGCTTCTCACATGAAAACACACCACAGGAATCATGGTTCTCTGATGATTGGGACGGCAAGGAACTCATGGAGGATGAACTCTATTATAACCGTTTCATCTATTCCATGGACACTCATGCCCTCTATGCCACCATGAATGCCAAAATAGGCAAACTGGGTATCATGGCCGGTCTGCGTGGCGAATACTGGAAAGTGAATACTGAGAGTTACAACTATGCACAGGAACATGGCACTACCACTAAGGACGACCCATACAAGAAAGACTTCTTCAAGCTTTTCCCCTCGCTGTTCCTCAATTATGAGCTCACCGAGTCGGCTCAGCTGCAACTTAACTACACCTATCGCCTGCGCCGTCCCTGGGGCGGACAGCTTAACTCTTTCCGCAACACCAGCGATGCTTCGATGGTGTCGTTCGGTAATCCAGAGTTGACCCCAGAGTACACCCATGCCATTTCACTCAATTTCCTGAAGACATGGGAACAACATACACTGAGTATCTCGACTTACTACCGTCCTACGACTGATGTCATGCAACGTATTCGCTATCAGAACGCTGACGATGGTATGATGTATATGACCACGATGAACCTCACCAAACGTCAGAGCCTGGGTGTGGAGATTATCGGTAAGAATAAGCTGTGGCGCATTCTCGACCTGACCACGACCATAAATGGATATTGGAACAAACTGGATGGGTTCACCTATGTCATAGACGGACAGACAGTAAAGGGTGAGGGTGACAACAGTTTCTCATGGGATGCCCGTATGTTAGCCTCCCTCATCCTGCCCTACGACATTTCTGTGCAGTTGACAGGAAACTACCGCTCCCGCGGTGTCATCACACAGGGTTATCGCAAGCCAAATGCTTCGCTCGACCTGGGTATCCGCAAGAACTTCTTCAACAAGAAATTCTCCGTAGCCTTCAACTGGCGCGACGTGTTCAATACCCGCAAGTGGCAGAACTACACTGAGAGTGAAACCTTCTGGCGCTACCAGAAGAACTGGCGCGACCCGATGGTCAACATTCAGGTCACATGGAACTTCGGAAACATGAATAACCAGAAGCGTTTCAATCGCGAGGAACTGCAACCAGGCAATGAGCAACAGCCACAAGAACAGCCACAGCAGAACCAAGGATACCAGCAGGCTGGTGGAGAGGATTAAACGAAAAGCCAAAGAAAAAATCAATTTTCTTTGGCTTTTTTCATACAATTTCGTACCTTTGCACCCGAATTATCAAGGGGTGCCGTCAGCTTGGCGGCTGAGATGATACCCTCTAAACCTGATGCGGGCAATACCGACGTAGGGATGATAGAGCAAAAGTCAACAACACAAGACCCCTTTATTTTTATGAATTAAAAATTAAAGGAAAAGAAATGAAGAAATTATTTCTGATGCTGCTGTTGGGTACTGTCATGACAGTACAGGCAGAGAAGATGGACACACTGAAGAGTGTGGAGCTACAGGACGTACAGGTAGTAGCTACCCGTGCTACAAAGAAAACACCTGTCGCATTTGTTAACATGGACAAAGAACTGTTGAAGGCCGTCAACTATGGTCAGGATGTTCCTTACCTGCTGTCACTGACTCCTTCTGTGACTATGACGAGTGACGCTGGTAACGGTATCGGCTATACCTCGATCCGTGTGCGTGGAACAGACCCTACCCGTATCAACATCACAGCCAACGGAATCCCGATGAATGATGCCGAGAGTGCAGGACTTTACTGGGTGAATATGGGTGATTTCGCCAGCAGTGTACAGTCCATGCAGATACAACGCGGTGTGGGTACCTCTACCAATGGTGCCGGTGCTTTCGGTGCTACCATCAACATGCAGACCGAGAATATCGGAATCAATCCGTTTATCGGTGTTGACCTGAGTGCTGGTTCTTACTATAGCCATAAAGAGACCCTGCGCTTCGGAACAGGTTTGCTGGGTGGTCACTGGGGCATTCAGGGACGCTTGTCAAACATCGGTTCGAAGGGCTATCTGGACCGTGCATCCACCAAGCTGAACAGCTATTTCCTGCAGGCAGGATGGTTTGGCGACAACACGGTGGTGAAGTTCATCACATGGAATGGTATCGAGGAGACATACCATGCTTGGAACTACACATCGAAATACGAGCAATCGCTCTATGGTCGTACCTATAACTCGTGTGGTGAATACTACGACGAGCAGGGCAACCGTCACTATTATGACGATCAGACAGACAACTACCACCAACAGAACTACCAACTCATCTGGAACCAGCGCCTCACGAATGAGCTGAAGTTGAATGCTGCCCTACACTACACCAAAGGACATGGCTACTATAATGAATACAAAACGAACCGTACCCTCTTCGAATATGATTTGGATAAGACCGTGACATGGGCAGAGAGCGACCTGATACGCAAGAAGACGATGGACAACGACTTCTACGGAGTCGTTGCGTCAGTGACCTATGATAACAAGAAAAACCTGCAGGCCATCATAGGTGGAGGATGGAACAAATATGATGGCGACCATTACGGACTCATTCCCTGGGTGAAGAAACCCGTGGACGAGCTGATGCCTGACCACCGCTACTATGACAATAATACGAAGAAGACAGACTTCAACATTTATGGTAAAGTAATCTACGACCTGCTACCTGGCCTGAATGCCTTCATAGACCTGCAGTACCGCCATATAGGCATCAAGATGAACGGTCCGACGGACGAGATAGACTGGACAACGAATAAACGTATTGTCTATGACATCCAAAAGTCGTACGACTTCTTCAACCCGAAGTTCGGACTGAACTACGACATCACACAGAACCATAAGGTTTATGCTTCGTATGCCATTGCCCATAAGGAACCGACCCGTAACAATTTTGAGAACAACAATAATGCCGGACTCGAAATGCCTAAGGCAGAAAGACTGAACGACCTGGAGGCAGGCTATAAGTTCCAGTCAAAGCTTTTCTCTGCGGGAGTCAATCTTTACTGGATGAACTACAAGGACCAGTTTGTGCTGACAGGCGAGATTGACAAGATTGGTGAGGCTATCACCAGAAATATGCCCAAAAGCTACCGCATCGGCGTGGAACTGGAAGCTGCATGGAAACCAGTTGACTGGTTCCGCTGGGATGCTAATGCCACCCTTTCAAAAAACCGTGTGAAGGATATCACTGTCCAACTGACAGACGGCAGTGTGGCAGACCTGGGCACTCAGCCACTGGCATTCTCACCCAATTTCTTGTTAAACAACGTCCTGACTTTCTCCTACTGCGGTTTCAAGGCTGCTGTACAGAGCCAATATGTCAGCGACCAGTATCTTACCAACACCGGTTTCAAGAGCTATCAGACGCTGGATGACAATGGCAAACCGGTTGATGTGGGGATGATGTTAGAAGGACACTTCAACACCAATCTCGACTTGTCCTACAACTTTCGCCTTCCCAAGATGGGGATAAAGGATGCCACCATCGGTGTGACCCTCTATAACCTCTTCTCGGCAAAATACGACAATAACGGATGGGCTGCACCCGCCTATACCAAGGAGAATGGCAAGGTGATAGCCACTGGTTGGAGTGAGTCCGACCAGTATGAGGCAGGTTTCGCCCCCTCAGCACCGTTTAACTTCATGGCTCATTTATCTGTGAATTTCTAGACCCTCTCTAACTCCCCTGTTGAGGGGGAATACATTGAAATTATGTTCGACTGGTTAGACATACTCACAACGATACTCGGGCTGATATATATCTGGCTCGAGTATCGGGCCAGCATCTGGCTATGGCTGGTGGGAGTTGTGATGCCAGCCCTTGATATTGTGCTCTATTGGAGGCACGGACTCTATGGCGACTCGGGTATGGCGTGCTATTATACCCTGGCTGCCATCTATGGTTTTATAGCATGGAAATGGGGAACAACAGAAAAGAAAGAGTTGCCCATCACTCATATGCCCATGAAAAACTATTTACCAGCTGCTATTTTCTTCTTCGCTGCGTGGGCTGTCACCTATTATATACTGATAACGTGGACGAACTCCACCGTGCCCCTACTCGATGCGTTTACCAATGCCCTCTCGTTTGTCGGTCTATGGGCTCTGGCTCGTAAATACATCGAGCAATGGTTCTTCTGGATTGTGGTGGATGTAGTTTGCAGCATACTTTATATACAAAAAGACATCCCCTTCAAAGCAGGACTTTACGGACTTTATGTCATCATTGCTATAGCAGGATATTTCAAATGGAAAAAACTTTCGACGCAGTTATCTTAGCCAACGGGGATTTCCCAACTCACGAGATTCCACTGGAGGTGCTGCATACGGCCAAGAGGGTTGTATGTTGCGACGGTGCTATTGCCAATTATCCAAAAGCGGATGTGGTGATAGGCGACGGCGACTCGGTGCCTCAGGAATACCACGACAGACTGATACAAGTGGACGAGCAAGAGGATAATGACCTGACTAAAGCCACCCGCTATTGCTTAGCACAAGGCTGGCGGAAAATTGCCTATCTTGGATGCACAGGGAAACGGGAGGACCATACCCTCGGCAACATCTCACTGCTGATGCGCTATTTCAGGGAATATCAGGTGAGGGGGGTGATGTACACAGACCATGGCTACTTCATAGCAGCACAAGGAGACAACACGTTCGATGTGCAGGCAGGCCAACAGGTCAGCATCTTCAATTTCGGATGTAGTGAATTATCATCCGAAGGACTGAAATGGCAGTGTTACCCCACCACAGAATGGTGGCAGGGCACTCTGAACGAGGCTTTGGGCAATTCCTTCACCATCCATGCCAACGGGTACTATCTGATATTCATAAGCCGTAAGGAATATATTTGCCAATAAATTTGCATTTTCTCGCATTTATTACTACCTTTGCGCCATTGAATTGAAAGAATATGAAAAGAAAACTAATGTTACTGGTTGGTGCTATGGCACTGCTGACTTCGTGTGGCGGAGGACTGAAATCGCTTTCTGCCGATAATTTTAAGGTGAATCCTAATCCTTTGGAGACTGAGGGTGGACAGGTACAGGCTACTATCAACGGCATGTTTCCTGAACAATACATGAATCGCAAGGCTGTGGTGACCGTCATACCAGAACTGCGATACACAAAAAATGGTGTGCAGCAAACTGCCAAAGGGCAATCGGCTTCATTCCAAGGCGAGAAAGTGATGGGCAACGACCAGACTATCTCATACCTGCTGGGTGGTCATTATACCATGAAGACCGCCTTCCCCTACGAACCAGACATGCAGCAGAGCGAACTCTATCTGACGTTTGATGCCAAGGTGGGCAACAAGGCAGTGAAAGTACCAGCCGTGAAGATTGCCGATGGCGTGATTGCCACCAGTGAACTGTATCATCAGACCATCAAGACCGCACAGCCTTGTGTGGCACAGGATGCTTTCCAACGCATTACCGAGCAGAAACAGGAAGCCAATATCAAGTTCCTGATACAGCAGGCAGAACTGCGTAAGAGTGAGCTGCAGTCGAACTCCGTACAGGACTTCGTAAAGATGCTGAAACAAATAGCCCGCGACCAAGAGGGGCTCAACCTGTCGGACGTAGAGATTTCAGCCTACGCTTCGCCTGACGGTGGACTGAAACTGAACGAGCAGTTAGCCAACAAGCGTCAGCAAAACACGGAGAGTTATGTGCGCCAACAGCTGAAGGATGCCAATTTGGAAGGTGGCATCAGTTCGGAATATACCGCTCAAGACTGGGAGGGATTCCAGGAATTGGTGAAGGCCAGCGATATTCCTGATAAGGACGTGATACTGCGCGTGCTCTCCATGTATGAAGACCCACAGGAGCGAGAACAGCAAATCAAGAATATGAGTCAGGGTTTCAAGGAACTAGCTGAGGGCGTACTGCCTGAGTTGCGTCGTGCACGTATGACCATCAACTATGAGGTGATAGGACGTGACGACGACCAGATTTTTGCACAACTAAAACAAGATGCATCGAAACTGAGCGTGGAGGAACTGATCTATGCCGCTTCTATTGCTCCTACAGATAGCGAAAAGGAACAAATACTGAAAACAACTGCCCGTTTATACCCTAACGACAAAAGAACATACAACAACCTTGGCGTTATGGCATTACAACAGGGCAAAAAGGAAGAAGCTATCCAATATTTCAAGCAAGCAGGAGAATTGCCGGAAGCCAGCGCCAACTTGGGACTGATTTCCTTGCAGGAGGGACATACGCAGGAGGCAGAGAACCTGATTGCCAAATCGGCAGGAGCTTATGGTCTGTCGGAGGCACTGGGTAACCTGCATCTGGCACAAGGCAATTATGCGCTTGCACAGCAGGACTTCGGCTATCGCCCCAGTAACAGCGCTGCACTGGCCCAGTTGTTAAATAAAGACTATGCTCGTGCGCAGCAGACTTTGAAGAACGTGAAGGAGGCTAATGGCATGACTGATTATCTGGCTGCTATTGTACAAGCTCGTCAGGGCAACCAAGAGGCTGCCGCTTCATTCCTGCGCAGTGCACTACAGAAGGATCCTACGCTGAAGCAGTATGCCGACAAGGATTTGGAACTCAAGAATATCAGAAAGTAATGAAGCACTGGGGGATTAGCTATTGGTTTTTGGCGTTGGGCTGTTTGCTTTTATTAAGCAGTTGCGGTCCTGAAGGTGACAAATTCCGCCTGTCAGGTCGCTTACGCAATATCAACCAAGGCGACTTCCTGGTTTACAGTCCCGATGGCGGTTTAGTGGGAGTGGATACCATCAAAGTGCGCAATGGCCGTTTCTCATACGAAAAAGAAATTCGTAAGGATGTCACACTGATGCTAGTCTTTCCAAATTTCAGTGAACAAGCAGTGTTTGCAGCTCCAGGTGAAGAAGTGGAGATCAAAGGTGATGCAACCCATCTGAAGGAAATGACGGTCTATGGCACAGATGAGAATGACGATTTTACAAAACTACGTATTCGCATCAACAAGTTGACACCTCCGGAAGTTTCTTCTGCCGTGGCAGAATACATCACAGAAAACCCCACATCAATAGTCAGTATGCATTTGCTGGACAAATACTTCATAACGACAAAGGTGCCTGACTATGTGGAAGCACAGCGTCTTGCTGCATTGATGCTGAAAGCTAATCCAGACAATGGACGTTTACGCATCTTAAAGAAAAAAATCGACGGATTGAAGAATGGCCGTTTGCAAGCAATGTTGCCTGTAGTCACAGCAACAGATATCCAAGATAAAAAAGTAACGACCAACCAGCTAAAAGGAAAGATTGGCATTATCTCTACTTGGGCAACATGGCATTACCAAAGTACAGATATCCAACGAAGACTTCGCAAACTGCAAAAGAAATATCCTCAGCAATTAGCACTTATCAGCATTTGTCTGGATGGCAACAAACAGGAATGCATAAAACGAGTGGAACGCGACTCGTTGCAATGGTCTACCATATGTGACGGACAGCTGTTTCTGTCACCTATGGTTCAACAACTTGGTTTAATGACTGTTCCTGCTATGATAGTAACCAACAGACAAGGCAAGATTGTTGCACGTGATATAGAACAATTTAAGATTGAACAGGAGATTGAAAAACTGCTCAAGTAGGCTTCAAACATCAGGTTGGAAAAGAACAACCTTGCCTGTTTTTAACGATAACGGTACATCTATCAAACGCTGATTACTGCTTCCTCGAAAGATCAGTGACTCATCACGCAATGACTTGATAAAAGGACCATCCACCAATACATCGACGAGTTCTAATAATTGCCGATGTCGTGGATTGTGCAAAAGGGTTTCATAGACAAAACCTGTAAAACACCAAATATTTTTCTTTGTACGTTCCCTGATGGCACGGGCCAATTCGGCAAAGCCTTCAGGCTGATACATAGGGTCGCCACCTGTAAAAGTAACGTTAGCATATGGGTCAGCCTCTATAATACGCATAATCTCCTCGGTTGACATCGGATGACCACCGCTAAAATCCCACGACTGCGGGTTGTGGCAGCCAGGACAGGCATGGCGACAGCCAGCACAATAGATAGAGGTCCGGAAACCCGGACCATCTACCATTGTATCTTCTATGATGTCTAAGACAGATATCACTTTTTTACTTTTCTACCTTTAAAAAAGTTCCTGTTGCTGGGAGCCCTCAATATGAGTAACACGATCATTGAGTTCGCAAAGTTTTCCGTGATTCCAGCGATCTGTTGTACCAACAAGATAACCTGTAATACGCTGCAGTTTATCAATATGGGTACTGCCGCACTTAGGACATTTTTCCAGATGAGGGGCTGCGTTCTCATAGCCACAATCCATACAGCGATTACGATTATGATTGACTGAGCCGTAACCCATATTCAACTTATCCATCATGTCAACAACACTCATAATAACCTGAGGATTATGGGTGGCATCACCGTCAATCTCTACGTAGAAGATATGACCGCCACGGGTCATCTCATGATAAGGAGCTTCTACCTCTGCCTTATGGCGGGCTGAGCATTTATAATAGACAGGAACATGATTGGAATTGGTATAATAATCGCGATCGGTAACACCTGGAATGACACCAAACTCTTTGCGGTCTTTCTTGGTAAATTTTCCACTCAGGCCTTCAGCCGGTGTGGCTAGAACAGAATAGTTATGCTGATAGCGATCGCAGAAATCATTGACGCGCTGACGCATATAACCTACTATCTTCAGTCCCAGCTCTTGTGCTTCCTCACTTTCACCATGATGCTTACCGATGAGGGCCACCAGACATTCTGCAAGACCAATGAACCCTATACCAAGAGTTCCCTGATTAATGACACTCTCAATGGTGTCGTTTGGACTCAATTTATCAGCACCGATCCATAAACTGCGCATCAAAAGAGGGAACTGCTTGACAAAGGCTGTTTTCTGGAATTGGAAGCGCTCGTCCAACTGTTTGGCTGCCACTTCGAGCATTTCGTCGAGTTTAGCAAAGAATTTAGCAATACGTGCATCTTTATCTTGAACGTCCATACACTCAATAGCCAGACGCACAATATTAATCGTAGTAAATGAGAGGTTACCTCGTCCGATGGATGTCTTAGGTCCGAAGCGGTTCTCGAACACACGGGTACGACAGCCCATGGTAGCCACCTCGTGGATGTAGCGCTTGGGGTCATCCGCACGCCACTCACTGTCCTGATTGTAGGTGGCATCGAGATTCAGGAAGTTGGGGAAGAAACGCCGGGCAGTCACTTTACAAGCCAACTGGTACAGATCATAGTTAGGATCCTCTGGAAGATAGTTTACTCCCCTCTTCTTTTTCCAAATCTGAATGGGGAAGATGGCTGTTTCTCCATTGCCTACCCCCTGATAAGTGCTGAGTAATATCTCACGCATGACGCAACGCCCCTCTGCAGAAGTATCGGTACCATAGTTAATGGATGAGAATACGACCTGGTTACCACCACGTGAATGAATGGTATTCATATTATGGATAAAAGCTTCCATGGCTTGATGCACACGACTGACTGTTTTATTGATGGCATGCTGACGCACGCGGTCTGTGCCAGTCAAACCATCTAATGGCTGTTTCAGATAATCGATGAGCACTTCATCGTAAAGTGCACTATAATCCTCACCATTCAGATCTTCAAGTGCCTTCAGTTCTTCGATATAAGAGAGACGGACAAAAGGTGCCAGATAGAAATCAAAGGCAGGGATAGCCTGTCCACCATGCATCTCGTTCTGCGCACATTCCAATGAGATACAAGCCAGAACGGCAGCCGTTTCAATACGCTTTGCCGGACGACTGGCACCATGACCCGCAATAAAACCTTGATTCAGAATGTTATCCAAAGGATGTTGAACACAAGTAAGTGACTTGGTGGGATAATAGTCTTTATCATGAATATGAATATAGTTATGTTCGACAGCATCACGACTCTCGGGTGACAGCAGGTAATCGTCAACGAAAGGCTTCGTGCTCTCGGAAGCAAACTTCATCATCATGCCGGCAGGGGTGTCGGCATTCATATTGGCATTCTCGCGAGTAACATCATTGTTTTTGATATTGACAATATCAAGAAAGACATCACGTGTCTTAGCCTTACGGGCAATGGAACGCTGATTACGATAAGCTATATAGCGTTGAGCAACATCCTTACGACTGGATTTCATCAATTCCATCTCGACAGAATCCTGAATCTCCTCCACCGTCATCTGAGGATTACCCTTAGCTGCAATACGGTCGGTAATAGTCTGAAGAAGACGTTCATCCTCCCCTTTTTCTGTACTTAACATGGCCTTACGGATAGCAGCCATGATTTTCTGTTCGTTAAATCCCACAATGCGCCCATCGCGCTTTACAACAGTCTGAATCATATATTTATAGTTTTTATATCGTTTATAATAATTTCCGATAACAACGGTGACGGCGATGCTGAGTTGCCTCCAGATACTGCCACTGGCCGCGCATGTGTTCATTAGACTCCATCTGCGGCATGGCTTCCGCCCATTTGAAACCATAGCGCTGGAACCACTGTATCAAATCGTCAAAAATCAGTGAGTTAGCACCTTTGGAACGATATTCCGGTAACACTCCTATTAGCAACAAATCGACGACCTCAGTCTGGTGCCACTTCAACACTTTCAAGATATGCCACCATCCAAAGGGTAATAATTTTCCATCTCTGGTTTTCCGCAGTGCTCCATTGAAAGAGGGGAAGGTGATACCAAAGCCTACCATTTTATGTTCTGGTGTATTCCAGTCCTCGATGGCTGTTACCAAGTTCAGGTCTGCCACCTTAATATATTGGTCAACCAACTGGTTGATTTGCTTCTCTGACAGTTGAGAGTAGCCGTAAAGATCCTTATAGGTAACATTGATAATATCGAAAATCTCTTTGCCCTTTCCTCCTTTCAACAACTCCTCACGAGTGAATTTGCGTACCTGCAAATTATAGCGTTTGCGAATCATCTCTGCAATCTTATGAAACTTATCGGGCACCTGCTCAGGAACTTTTACACGATACTCCATGTAATCATTGTCCTTAGCAAAACCGCCCATCTGCTCAATATGCTGCTGATAGTAGGGATAATTGTAATTGATATACATGGTGGCATCCTGATCGAAGCCTTCAATCAGCAATCCTTCACGATCCATGTCGGTAAATCCTAATGGACCGGCAATATCTTTCATTCCTTTCTTTCTGCCCCATTCTTCTACCGCTTCTAAGAGTGCACGGCTCACTTCCGGATCGTCGATAAAATCAAGCCACCCGAAGCGAACATCCTTTCGCTGCCATCGTTCATTGGCACGGTGATTGATAATGGCTGCCACACGTCCTACCATCTCATCACCTCTAAAGGCCATGAAATAGACAGACTCGCAAAAATCAAAGCAAGCATTACGATCGTGCCGTAAGGTATTCATCTCTTCAGAATAAAGAAATGGTACCGCTTGCTGACAATCGCGATATAAATCATAGTGGAATTGAATAAACCTTTTCAAGTCCCCCATGTTCTTAACTTCCCTAATTTCAACCATTTTCATAGTACCCCGACCGAGAATCGAACTCGGAACTAAGCTTTAGGAGAGCCTTGTTATATCCATTTAACTATCAGGGCATCATCTTTGTGATTGCAAAGATAGTAAAAAGTTTAGAGTTTAGAGTTTAAAGTTTAAAGTTTTTGATTACCTTTGCATTATATTTTAAAAATTTTAAACTATGGGAAAATTAGTCATCAACTCGTATGACGAGTTCGCTGCCCATCTGGGCGAAGAATTAGGAGCCTCGGAATGGCTCGAAGTAGATCAGGACCGTATCAATCTTTTTGCTGATGCCACCCTTGACCACCAGTGGATTCATGTGGATGTGGCTCGTGCCAAGGAAGAGAGTCCTTATAAGAGTACCATTGCCCACGGCTACCTGACACTGAGTCTGTTGCCTTATATGTGGGATCAGATTATCGAGGTACACAACATCAAGATGTTGGTCAACTACGGCATGAATGACATGCGTTTCGGACAGCCAGTCATTACAGGAAGTCGGGTACGACTGGTCACTCAACTGCATGCTATCCAGAATCTGCGAGGCATCTGCAAAGCAGAAATCAAATTCAAGATAGAAATCGAAGGACAACGAAAGCCTGCTCTTGAAGGAATTGCAGCTTTCCTCTACTATTTCGAATAAAGCGAATGTCATTCATAAAAAAGAAGCGCTTCCTTTTGGGAGCGCTTCTTTCATTATTATAAGGTGAATCTTATTCCTTTACATTGTCATCTGACTCACGGATAGTACGACCCATTACAAGGAAGGCCGTAGGAGCAGCGATGAAGATAGACGAAAGTGTACCGAAGACGACACCGAGAATCATTGCAAACGAGAAACTACGGATAGAGTCGCCACCAAGAATGAAAATACACAGCAACACAATCAGTGTAGTCACTGAAGTATTGATGGTACGAGCCAACGTCTGATTCAGAGAACTGTTGAACAGACTCTGACGGTCACGCTTAGCATACAGGTTGAAGTTCTCACGGACACGGTCAAATACCACCACCTTATCGTTAATAGAGTAACCAATAACTGTCAGGATAGCACCAATGAATGTCTGGTCAATTTCGAGTGACATAGGAACCCATCCCCACAATACAGAGTAGAAACCTATCACGATAAGTGCGTCAAGTGCCAAAGCCACAATAGATCCTACTGAGTATGCCACATTGCGGAAGCGCAACAGGATATAGAGGAAGATTGCCACAAGAGCGATAATCACACTGATGATAGCACCGTAAGTGATATCCTTAGCTACCGAAGGACCTACCTTCGAAGAACTGATGATAGAACCACCTTCACGAACATCTGGATTCTTAAAGGCATCTACATTAGCCTGATTAACGAAACCAGCTTTCTTCAATGTATTATAAAGAATGGTCTCTGCCTTATCATCCACCTGAGGATTATTAGATTCAATATCCCAGTTGGTAGAGATACGAACTGTCTTACCATCAGTACCGAGAGCTATCACACTCGTGTTAGCTTCCTTACCGGCATTTTCACCGATTGTGTTTACAAAAGCACCAGTCAAAGCGGTACGAACCTGCTCAACAGGAACTTCCTTATCGAGGGTCACTACATAGTTGCGACCACCGGTGAAGTCGATGCTTTGGCTCAAACCACGAACTGCAAAACTTATGCAGAACAAAATGGCTGCAACGCCCCAAATAGCGTACGACTTCTTATACATACCCATAAAGTTGAACTTCGTATTCTGCATCATATTGCGAGAATAAGCTGTTGAGAATGTAAGATTCTGCCATTTATCCTTCTTCATCTTAGCATCATAAATCAGACGAGTCATGAATACAGCGGTGAAGAACGATACACAGATACCGATCATCAAGGTAGTAGCAAAACCACGGATAGGACCAGTACCAAAGACATACAGAATGATACCCGTTATCAACGAAGTAAAGTTAGAGTCAAATATAGCAGAGAAAGCATTAGAATAGCCAAGATTCAAAGCTTCCTTCACCGTATGTCCCTTACGAAGTTCCTCTTTAGTACGCTCATATATCAGTACATTAGCATCCACTGCAGTACCCAAGGTTAGCACGATACCAGCAATACCAGGCATTGTCAATGCAGCCTGGAACGAGGTCAAGATACCGAGGGTGAAGAACAAGTTGAACAGCAGGGCCATATTAGCCAACATACCTGGAATGAAGCCGTATAGCATGACCATATAGATCATCAGCAACACAAAAGCAACAATAAAGGAAATAACACCCTGCTTAATAGACTGTGCACCCAGTGAAGGACCTACGACCTCTTCCTGTACGATACGGGTTGGGGCAGGCATCTTACCAGAGTTCAGCGTATTAGCCAAGTCTTTGGTGTCCTCGATGGTGAAATTACCTGTGATAGAAGAGTTACCTCCATCAATCTGTGTGAGGATACGTGGAGCACTGTAAACAGCATCATCCAGTACAATGGCAACGCCACGACCGATATTCTGCTTGGTAATCTGACTCCAACGGCGAGCACCGTCTGAATTCATCTGCATAGACACAGAAGGATGACCCATCTGGTCAAACTCGTCCTTTGCACTTGTAATTACGTCACCCTCCAACGGAGCACGACCATTGGGCTCAGTGATTTTCAATGCATAGAGGGCAAAGACGTCACCCTTGGTATTCTCTCCGAAGTCTTCTGCCTTAGCACCCCAACGAAGTTTGCACTCAGCAGGAAGCACCTGACGGGCTACATCAGAATAAATAACCTTGTTGACGTCTGCAGTATCACGTGCATTCGCATAACCGACAATAGCCAGTCCCTGTGGAACAGGCTGGAAAACGGCAAACAATGGATTGAGTTTCAAAGCATCAGCTTTGGCCTTAGCATCCACAACCTTATCATTCTTCTTGGCTAATTTAGCAGCCAGGTCGTTGGTAGCAGCAGCGGTTGTGTCTGCAGCGACAGAATCGCTAGCCACTGCATTGTCTGTGCCTGCCTCTGTAGCTGCATATTTCTGATTAAGCTGAGCCAAAAGCGGATAAATTTCTTGAGAATTATAAGTCTCCCAGAACTCCAGGTTGGCACTTCCCTGCAACAACTTACGAACACGCTCTGGTTCTTTGATACCAGGCATCTCCACCATAATACGGCCACTTTGTCCTTCGAGCTTCTGGATATTGGGCTGTACTACACCGAACTTATCGATACGGTTACGAACTACGTTGAATGAGTTGTCAACAGCCGACTGAACCTCGGCACGCAGTGCGCGCTCCACCTCAGCATCGGTGCTGTTGGTGCTTACCTTGCCCTTCATCTGCTGAGTGGCAAATACAGCTGCCAAGGGACGACCATTGGAATTCTGCTTCCAATACTTGATAAACAGGGAGATAAAGTCATTTTGACTTGTCTCCTCCTCTTTCTTAGCCTCATCCATAGACTTCTTATAGGCAGCATCAGTCTTGTGGTCAGCCAGTACATCGATTACATCGGGTACTGAAACCTCAAGAATCACGTTCATACCGCCTTTCAGGTCAAGTCCAAGACCAATTTCCATCTCGCGGCACTGCTTGAAAGAATAAATTCCGCAGTACACTTTCTCGTTCATGATGGAGTCTAGGTATTCCTGACCAGCCTCCTCTCCCATAGCTGCAGCCTTGCTCTCATGATGACGAGTCACAAATGAGAATGAAAGGTAAAAGCAGCACACAAGAATCAAGACGAGTGCAATAAACTTTACAATTCCTTTGTTTTGCATTTTGTTTGTTATAATATTTTAATTTATGATTCTGCTATTTTAGCCTGCAAATATACTTATTTTTCTCCACTTACCGAAATTTATCAAAGAAATTCGCTCTTTTTTCAGTCTTTTCTATCTATTTTTAACCAACAGACCACTGGAAAATGGTCACTTGCATCCATTTTACTATCAATCTTACAGTTATAAGGTTGAATATCATTAGAACAGAAAACATGGTCAATACGAAAGTGAAATCCTTTCTGATTATAGGACAAGCCTAAGCCTTTTCCCGTCTCTACAAAGCAATCTTTCAGCACCTTGGCTATCTGATAACGCGAATAAGAAATAGGGTTGTCATTGAAATCTCCACATAAAATGACAGGATATTGCGGATGCTCCACCACATAACGGTATACAGCGTCAATTTGAGGAGCACGCTTTGTCGACGATTCAGCTAAAGTAACTAGAAGTTTTTTTGACTCTTTACGTGCGGTATCTCCTTTCATTTCTCCATGAATAATACCTCGATAGATTTGACGATCCTCTTTAGACAGATGAGTGCCTTCAAAATGATTATTAATCACCAATAGGGTATCATTTCCCACCTGCAAATACCAAGCCACACTGCCATTCACTCGCGAAGGATAGACAATACGTTCTCTTCTAATAATTGGGAAACGTGTATGGATTCCCACTCCATTCATAATCCCATCTGTATTGAAAAGAACAGTATCGTTATAGGCATATTCTTTCTCATAATGTTGAAAACAATAACGCCGCCAGGTATCTACGTCTTCCTGTAAACAAACAATATCAGCCTTTTGTTCAAACAAATAGTCACGAACTTTCTCGAAACCTTGCTCATATTTATAGTTACCCCCATAGGCACATACATTGTAACTGATAAGTTTGACTGCCCCTTCCGACGGTTCCGCAGCTTTCAAGTTAAGTGGCATATATATATTAATAGGTACGTAGGAGAGTGCATAGCCTAAAATGGGTATCCATATCATTCGAAACTTAAAAATAATCCAAAAAAACATGAAACCCATGTTAACTAGCAGGAATAGAGGGAAAGTCATACCTATACAAGACAGTACGGGATGTTCTACTGGGTTTAGTCTGTCAGAATAGCCCACCAGACACATCACTATGATGGTTGCAAGATTTGCGCCAGCCATCATCTGCACTGTCATTTTTTTAAGTTGCTTAATCAATTTTGTTGGCTTTGGTCAAACAACTTCTTTTTCTCCTCCTTGGTAAGACTATCATACCCACTCTTACGAATCTTATCGAGGATAGCATCAATCTCTTCTTGATTTTGCCGCTTAGGTTTCTTAGGCGGCTCCTGCGATTCTTCCGGTTCATCCACCCATTGACGTCGGTTAGAAGAGTGTTGCCTTTCATCGAAACGCCGCTTCATACTATCAAAGAACTCCTGTCCCCTGCTACGTCCAAACTTGGTACCATTACCTGGATTCTTTTTCCAATAACGAATCATGATAAAGCCAAAGAGCATACCGCCTAAATGGGCTGTATGGGCAACCCCATCACCAGGACCGCTAAGGGCAGAGAACAATTCAATAGCGATATAACCTACCACCAACCACTTGGCCTTAATAGGAAATGGGAAGGGGATGATGAAAAGCCGTTCGTTCGGGAATATCATTCCGAATGCCAACAGAATAGCATAAACGGCTCCCGAGGCACCGATAGTCGTCCATAGATTCAGATAATCACTGGTCAGCATCAGTGTCCCACCTATATTCACTTGGTCAAACTCGCTAAGTCCTAATGACAGATAGTTGACATACTGTGCCAACTCTTGCGTCATACCGGCTCCGATACCACACGAAATGTAATAAAAAAGGAATTTCTTCGGTCCCCACACCCTTTCTATCACGGCACCAAACATCCACAAGGCGAACATATTGAAGAATATATGGGTGAATCCGCCATGCAGGAACATGTAGGTGATGAATTGGTAAACCCGAAAGTCCTGTGCCATGAAAAAGTGCAGGCCCAACAACGAAGTCAGGTCAATCCCCCGATATTCCAGTACCCAAGTTGCTACAAACGCTATAAAATTAACGATGAGCAGATTTTTGGTCATTGTAGGTATATTGTTCATCATTGATAGTTTACATAGAAAACAACTATTAGTCTTAATTATCTTATTTTGAGCGCAAAATTACTAAAAATATCTGTTTTTAGGCACAAAAAAGGACTGATATACACTTTTTTTCAAAAAAAATCTAATTTTTTTCGCATTTTTGTTTGTTTTCTGAATACTTTATTCTATATTTGCCAAAGAAATTAGATTTTAAACCTATTTAAACTATTAATAATTCATTTTTAAAAACAACAATTATGAACAAGACAGAATTAATCGAGAAGATTGCAGCCGCCGCAAAACTGACTAAGGCTGATTCTAAGAAGGCACTTGACGCAACTATTGAGGCTATTACTGGTGCACTGAAAAAAGGTGATAAAGTACAGCTCGTTGGCTTTGGCACATTCGCTGTAACTAAGAAGCCTGCTCGTGAAGGTATCAACCCTGCAACAAAGCAGAAGATTAAGATTGCTGCCAAGAAGGTTGCTAAGTTCAAGGCTGGCGCAGAACTCGCAAAGGCTGTTGATAAGTAATTTTGTAAAGAAAAAATAAAATGGCGTTCTATAAAGAGCGCCATTTTTTATTTTTCATATGCTTTTTCATGAACTCCTATCACAGCTCTCCCACTCGGATCGTTCTTCCCTTGGAAAGAGGCGTCCCATTCTAAGGCAATAGCCGTTGAACAAGCCACACTCGCTTCACTAGGCACACTACGGGCTGCTGATTCGCTTGGGAAATGTTCTGCAAAAATAGAACGGTAATAATATTCCTCTTTATTCTGTGGCGGATTGATGGGGAACCGTTCTGCAGCATGAGCCATCTGTTCATCAGAGACTGCCTCGGCAGTTATCAGTTTCAAGGTATCTATCCACGAATACCCCACACCATCAGAAAACTGCTCTTTCTGTCGCCATACAATCTCTTCTGGTAACATATCTGAAAAAGCCTCACGCACTATGCGTTTCTCCATCGTTGTGCCTGGACACATTTTCGCCTTCGGATTCGTTCGCATGGCAACGTCCAAGAATTCCTTATCGAGGAAGGGAACTCGTCCTTCTACGCCCCATGCCGACAAACTCTTATTAGCTCTCAGACAATCGTACAGATGCAACTTGGAGAGTTTACGCACCGTCTCTTCATGGAAAGCTCTGGCATCGGGGGCTTTATGGAAATAAAGATAACCGCCGAATATCTCGTCGGCACCCTCACCCGAAAGCACCATCTTGATACCCATCGACTTGATGACACGTGCCAGCAGATACATTGGAGTTGAGGCACGCACGGTGGTGACATCATACGTCTCAATGAAATAGATGACATCACGGATAGCATCCAGTCCCTCCTGGATGGTATAATTGATTTCGTGATGTACGGTGCCGATATGTTCTGCTACCATACGAGCCTTCGCCAAGTCGGGAGCACCTTTGAGTCCTACGGCAAAGGAATGCAGACGGGGCCAATAAGCCTTGGTTTGAGAATTATTCTCAATACGCATTTCAGAATAGCGTTCGGCTATGGCTGAAATCACACTACTATCAAGACCACCGCTCAGCAGCACACCATACGGAACGTCGGACATCAACTGACGGCGCACCGCTTCGCGCAAAGCCTGACGAATATCCTCGGAACTGGCTCCATTATCCTTGACGGCATCGTAATCAAACCAATCACGCTGATAGAATCTTTTTAGTTGAAAATTGAGAGTTGAGAGTTGAGAGTTAAGATCTCCGCTCCACAGATAGTGACCCGGCAGGAAGGGTTCATAACGCTGGCACTGTCCCTCCAACGCCTTCAACTCAGAAGCGACATAGACCGTGCCGTCGGCATCATAACCGATATAGAGGGGGATGACCCCTATCGGATCACGGGCTATCAGAAACTCATCTCGCTTTTCATCATAGAGCACAAAGGCGAAGATGCCATTGAGTTCCTCTAAGAAATCAATCCCTTTGTCCTGATACAACGCAAGGATAACTTCGCAGTCACTCCCTGTCTGGAATTCATACTTCCCTTCATACCGCTGGCGAATCTCCTGATGATTGTATATCTCGCCATTGACGGCAAGAATCTGCTGACGGTCTGGAGAAAACAAAGGCTGTCCGCCCGACTCCGGATCAACAATACTCAAACGCTCGTGGGCAAGGATAGCCGACCCGCCGCAATAGATACCACTCCAGTCAGGTCCGCGATGACGAATCTTATGACTCATTCCCAACGCTTTCTGACGCAACTGCTGCGTCTGTTCTTTCACATTCAATATAGCTACAATTCCACACATAATATCTTCTTTTTATAGTTGTAACTTCAATACTTGCTCTACATAATCCACAAAAGCACGGTTGACAAGACGCACACCACCCTTTGTGGGATAATCACCCGTAAAATACCAGTCGCCTGGATGATGAGGGCACGCGCGATGCAATCCGCCAATGCTTTGGAACACTAACTCCACAGGCGTCTGCATCCCCTCGGGGCGCAACATCTCTACAATTTTCTGATTCAGCTCTTCAATGGTGAAGGGTTCGTAAATCCGCTTCACGTGATTGCCATTGTCCGGTTTCCCCTTACAATCCTGATAGACATCGGCTATCAGTTGCTGCATCCCCCGTTCCTGAATGAGAGCTATAGCGGCACGGAAAGCACAAAGTTCCTCCAGACGTGACATGTCGATACCGTAATAGTCGGGATAACGAATCTGCGGAGCGCTCGACACCATCACTATCTTTTTAGGATGCAACCGGTCAAGAATCTTAAAAATGCTCTCACGGAGAGTGGTACCTCTCACGATGCTGTCGTCGATGATGACCAGATAATCTTCGTATGCCACCAGACTGCCGTATGTGATATCATAGACATGGGCTGCCAGATCATTACGCTCAGCACCTTCCGTGATAAACGTTCGCAACTTGATGTCCTTCCACACCACCTTCTCAATACGCACCTGATGGGCTAACCGGCGGAACCCGTCAGTAATACCATAGAAAGCCACTTCTGCGGTATTGGGAATATAGGAGAACACCGTATGACTCACATCCCCATCAACTGCTTTCGTAATGGCGGGAATCAGTTGTTCGCCCAACTGCTTGCGCTCCTGATAGATATCACGGTCGGAACCCCTGCTGAAATAGATACGCTCGAAACAGCAGGCACTGTACTGACGGGCTGGCAGTATCTGTTCCAGACACAGTTCCCCGCCCTTGCGAACCAACAGCGACTGACCAGGTTGCAATTCTCGGACGGCTTCTGTCGGCAAATCAAACGTTGTCTGTATCACCGGCCGCTCACTGGCAATCACCACCACCTCATCGTCCTGATAGTAGAACGCCGGACGGATGCCCCAAGGGTCGCGCATGGCAAACATCTCGCCGCTGCCCGTCATGCCACACATCACGTAACCGCCGTCGAAATGCTGCATCGTCTTCTTTAGAACATTCTCCATCCGGATATGGTCCTCTATATACTGCGTGACATCAGTTCCCGTCATCTGTTTTTCCCTCGCCTCGGCAAAGAGGCGTTCCGACTCTCTGTCGAGTCGATGCCCCATCAGTTCCAACAGGATATAGGAGTCACTATAGATACGGGGCGACTGGCCCCGACTGGTCAGGAACTCAAAGACCTCGCTGATGTTCGTCATATTGAAATTGCCACAAAGACAGAGATTCTTGGCTCGCCAGTTGTTACGCCTAAGGAAAGGATGCACATATTGCAAACCACTCTTGCCTGTCGTAGAATAGCGCAAATGCCCCATCAATAATTGAGAATTGAAAAGTTGAAAAGATGAAGAATTGCAACTGTCTTCATCCTCTTCCTTTCTTCCATTCTTCAATCCTTCTATTTTTCTGAATATCTCGGTGATAGCATCCTTGCCTTCCGCACGCTCGCGAAACATATATTCACTGCCAGTTGGAGCATCCAGATTGACACAGGCAATACCCGCACCCTCCTGTCCGCGGTTGTGCTGTTTCTCCATCAGCAGATAAAGCTTGTCAAGCCCATACCGCCGTGTTCCGTATTTCCGTTGGTAATAGTCCAGCGGTTTCAACAGGCGAATCATCGCCACCCCACACTCATGCTTCAGTTCTTCCATACTTCAATTCTTCAATCCTTCAATTCTTCAATTCTTTAAGGAACGACATAAACAATGGGTGCGGATGAAGCACCGTAGAGGAATATTCTGGATGGAACTGGGTTCCGATATACCAACGCAAGGTGGGTATCTCGACAATCTCCACCAAATCAGCAGCGGGGTTGACGCCTACGCACTTCATGCCAGCCGCCTCGAATTCCTCCTTATATGCGTTGTTGAACTCGTAGCGATGGCGATGACGCTCCTTAATGAGTGGAGAGTGGAGAGTGGAGAGTTGTGAGTTGAGAGTTGCCGCGTATGCTTCCATGGCGCGGCTGCCCTCCCGCAGTTCGCAATCGTATGCTCCCAGGCGCATCGTTCCGCCCATCTGGGTGATGCTTTTCTGTCCCTCCATCAGGTCGATGACGGGGTGCGCCGTGTCTGCCGACATCTCACTGCTGTTGGCATCCGCATAGCCCAGCACATTCCGGGCAAACTCTATCGCCATCATCTGCATGCCCAGACAGATGCCAAAGGTAGGAATATCGTGCGTCCTGGTGTATTGTGCGGCTATCAGTTTTCCCTCAATGCCCCGCTGACCGAAACCGGGACAGATGATGATGCCTGCCATGCCCTCCAACTGCGCGGCTACATTGTCCGCAGTCACTCCTTCGCTGTTGATGAAATGCAGTCGCACTTTCACATTATTATATATACCTGCCAGGTTCAGGCTCTCCCGAATACTCTTATACGCATCCTGCAAGTCGTATTTGCCCACCAGTCCGACGTGCACCTCACGGGTGGCGTGGCGCTGCTTGTCGAGGAAGTCATGCCAAGACTTCATGGCTGGGGCCATTCCCGACGTTCCGTCGCCTACCCGTAGCCTTTCCCCCACAGGAATACCTATCTTCCGCATGATGGCAGCGTCAAGTCCCTGTCGCTGCATACTGACCGGCACCTCATAGATGCTGGGCATATCCTCGCTCTGCACCACACATTCCAAATCGACATTACAGAACGAGGCTACCTTCATGCGCAGCGAGTCATCCAGATGGCGCTCGGTGCGCAACACCAGAATGTCGGGCTGGATACCCATTCCCTGCAATTCCTTCACGGAATGTTGCGTCGGCTTGGTCTTCAACTCATCGGCAGCCTTCAGATAGGGCACGTAGGTGAGATGCACACACACCGCATTACGTCCCAGTTGCCAGCGCAGCTGTCGGATGGCCTCCATAAACGGGGCACTCTCGATGTCGCCGATAGTACCGCCCACCTCCGTGATGACGAAGTCAAAATCTTCACTTTCCCGCAGCATTCTGCGCTTGATTTCATCGGTGATGTGAGGCACCACCTGAATCGTCTTACCCAGATAGTCGCCACGGCGCTCGCGGTCTATTACCGTCTTATAGATACGCCCTGTGGTGATGGAGTTGTCGCGGGTAGTCTCAATACCCGTAAACCGTTCATAATGCCCCAGGTCCAGGTCGGTCTCCATCCCATCTACCGTGACGTAGCATTCCCCATGTTCGTAAGGGTTCAGTGTCCCTGGGTCGATATTGATATAAGGGTCGAATTTCTGAATCGTCACCTTATAGCCGCGTGCCTGGAGCAGTTTGCCGATACTGGCGGCGATGATTCCCTTTCCGAGGGATGAAACCACGCCGCCTGTAACGAAGATATACTTTGTTTCCATATCTTGATTGTTTTGAAGTTTACTTTCGTGTGGATGTCACACTTTGCACTTTTTATGCTGCAAAGATAAATCATTTAGGAAGAAAACCCTCCCATCCGCTTTCATTTTGTTTCTATATATTTCAAGAAACTGTCAATTTGAAAGCAAAATAATCAAATTCCCTTCTCTTTTGAAAGAAAAAGACTTTATTTCATAACGAATTGAAAGACTTCCCCTTCAAACATTGCTGAACACGAAGACACAAAAGTTTCGCCTACTTTATACGAGAGGCGAAACTTTTTTTCATCACGGAGCCACGGAGGCGCTAAGGTTGCAGCGTGAAGCCGAATACGAAGTAGGCTTTCTGCGAACTGGGGTTAGCTATGACCTGGGCGAAGAGGGGGATGGCGAAGGTGTCGGTAATCTTGATGTACTTCGAAGCCTTGAGGGCGATGTTCGTCACGGCAAAACCGGAAGTCTCGTAGTAGGGCGAGGCGTAGGGCACTGCACCGACGGTTCCCGTCCATTCGCACGTGGCTAACCGGAAGGGGGCGTTCACTTCGACGTAGGACGAATAAGGGCGCTTGCCCGATGCGGTCCATCCCTCGTTGCCGGCGAAATTGGTGTACCAGGCAGCCGAGAGCAGCCCGAAATCGTAAGCCAGGGAAGCCTCGAACACATGGCTGGTGCTGTGGGAATTGTAATAGAAATAGCGGGGCTCAGGGTTGTCGAACCAATAGTCGGTGACGGCGACGGTCAGCCCGCCGGTGGTGTATGATGCCGTCAGGTCGATCTCTTTGTCATCCTCCGACTTGAAGCCCACCGAGCCCCATGCCGAGAGGCTGAAACCCTTGTAGGCGATGCCCAGCGTAGGCTGAATACTGACGTGACCGCAGTCAAGTCCACGCCAGACGTAATGGCTCACGAAATCGGCGGCTATCGTAGCCTCCAGCTTATCTTGTGCAAGGGTGGCGGCACTTGCCACGAGGCCCATTGCGATGATTACAATCTTTTTCATACCTTATAATAACGTTTCTGTCGGTTTTTTATTTTAGTTATAACAGCTTTCTCCATGCTCATAGACATCCAGTCCCTCTTCCTCGACACGCGCCTCGACACGCAGGCCGTGCAGTTTCCTGATGCCGAAGAATAGGACGACGCCACAGGCGGCTGCCCAGAGGTCGATGACGAGTATGCCGAAGCACTCGGCACCGAAGAATCCCCAGCCATGTCCGTAGAAAGCACCGTTGCTGGTGGAGAACAATCCCGTCATCAGGGTTCCAAGTATTCCGCAGACGCCATGTACAGAAGAGGCGCCGACGGGGTCGTCGATATGCAGGACATGGTCGATGAACTCAATAGCAAAGACCAGCACCACGCCGCACACCAGTCCGATGATGATAGCGCCCAGGGGATCGACGAGGTCGCACCCCGCCGTGATGCCCACCAGACCAGCCAACACACCGTTGAGGGTCAGTGAGAGCGACGGCTTGCCGTATTTCAGCCAAGTGACAAACATCGTTGCCGTACCGCCTGCCGCAGCAGCCAGATTGGTGGTGAGGAACACATGCGAGATGGCGATGCGGTTGACTTCGCCGCTGGCTGCCAACTGGCTGCCCGGGTTGAAACCGAACCACCCCATCCAGAGAATGAAGACACCCAGGGCGGCCAAGGTAAGCGAATGACCGGGGATGGCTCGGCTCTTGCGGTCTGCATCATATTTCCCGATGCGCGGTCCTAACGCCCAGGCACCCACTAGGGCAAGGACACCGCCCACGCTATGGACGATGGCTGAACCTGCGAAATCGTGGAACACATCGCCGAAGGTCGTCATCATGAAGCTGTCGGCGGCACTGTTGCAAAGCCAGCCGCCTCCCCATGTCCAGTGACCCTCGATGGGATATATAAAGAGCGAGATGAAAGCACTGTAAATGACGTACATCGAGAATTTCGTGCGCTCAGCCATGGCACCGCTGACGATGGTGGCAGAGGTGGCACAGAACACGGTCTCGAAAATCAAAAAGCCCTCCGTGGGAAGGTCGCCCTTGTAGAAGGAGAGGTCGCCCCAGTTGGGCGCTCCGATGAATCCCGCCCCGTCGGAGCCGAACATAAAGCCAAAGCCTAAGAAGAAGAACAGCAGGGAGCCGAACATGAAATCGACAAAGTTCTTCATCAGGATATTCGCCGTGTTCTTACTGCGTGTGAAACCAGCCTCGCAGAGGGCAAAACCGGGCTGCATCCAGAATACCAACATGGCAGCCAATAACATCCATACAGTATCGAGTGAAAGTCCTATAGTTTCCATAATCCTTTGTGTTTAAGTTGTGTTTGTGTTGTTGTCCTATTTCTTATCTCTCAGTACGGTGTCGCCATGTTCGCCCGTGCGGATGGACCAGGTGTCAATCACATCGCTGACGAAGATGCGTCCGTCGCCAATCTCACCCGTATGGGCGACTCTCAGTATCACCTGAATCGTGTTATCGAGAATCACGTCACGGCAGACGATGGTCAATGCCACACGCTCTATCACGTCCGTACTGTACTGCACACCACGGTAAATTCGCTCCTGACGGCTCTGACCGATGCCATGCACATCATGATACTCGAACCAGTCGATGTCAGAACTCAACAATGCCCGTTTGACATCTTCAAATTTGGTCTTGCGGATAATTGCCTCAATCTTTTTCATACCTTACATCTTTTAAAATAAATACTAACTCGTTTACCTAACACATTGAAAGCTTTCCGATGCAAAGATACGACAAAAAGCAAGCAAAACAAGCGTAATTAAATCTTTTTGAAAGTAATTTCGCCTTCTTTCTTTCATTTTAAGTTTAATCTCGGATTTCCTGCTTACGATTTGAAACTTAGCGCCTCCGTTTTCTAACAAATTGATATTTTTCTTAAAAAACTTCGCAATAACGTATTCTTTTTTCTTGTATCGCCCATCAGAATGTTGTATCTTTGCACCAAGAAAACCAACAAAAAGAAGTAAACCAAGGTTAAAAATTTCGGAATATGACAAAACGAGTTCATTTCACCAAGATGCACGGAGCCGGCAATGACTATATTTATGTCAATACCTTATTATATAATATAGCCGAGCCGGCAGAGGCAGCACGCCGTTGGAGCGCCCCGCACACCGGCATAGGCAGCGATGGACTCGTACTCATCGGCGCCTCGCCTGTGCCGGAGGCAGATTTCTCCATGCATATCTACAACGCTGACGGCTCGGAAGCCATGATGTGTGGCAATGCCTCGCGATGCATCGGAAAATATCTCTATGAAAAGGGAATGACCGCTAAGACGGAGATTCGGTTGCTCACCCTTTCGGGCATCAGATTATTGAAACTGGAAGTAAAAGGCAAACAGGTAGTGAGCGTGACCGTCGATATGGGGGAACCTGTATTGACGGATGACAGATTTTTCATTCCGACGGGCAGCCTGCCGGCAGGCACGTTTGTCTCCATGGGCAATCCCCATTACGTCGTCTTCACAGATGAGGTGGATGCGATTGCGAAGGACGGTCCCGCCTTGGAATGTCACCCCGCCTTCCCGCAGCGGTGCAACATCGAGTATGCCAGTGTTCAGGCCGACGGAACCATCCGCATGCGCGTGTGGGAACGGGGTAGCGGTATTACAATGGCATGCGGAACAGGAGCCTGCGCCACTGCCGTTGCTGCAGTACTCCAGAAGGCGGGCAACAGACGCAACACCATCGTGATGGACGGCGGAAGTCTTGACATCGTATGGGATGAGAAGGATAACCACATCTATATGACAGGACCGGCGACCTTCGTATATGAAGGCGACATTGACTTGTAACGACAAACTTCAACACAAAAAAAGAATAAGATTATGGCATTAGTAAACGAACATTTCCTCAAGCTGCCCAACAACTATCTGTTTGCAGACATCGCCAAGAAAGTGAATGCTTTCAAGGCAATGAATCCTAAGAAGGAGGTTATTTCGCTGGGTATCGGTGACGTGACACAACCCTTATGTCCTGCCGTCGTTGAAGCGCTGCATCGGGCTACCGACGAGATGGCTACGCAGACAGGGTTTCGCGGATACGGACCGGAACAGGGTTACGATTTCCTGCGCGAAGCCATTCTGAAGAACGACTTCCTGCCGCGTGGCATCCATCTTGACATCAACGAAGTCTTCATCAACGACGGTGCCAAGAGTGACACGGGCAACATACAGGAACTGGTACGCTGGGATAATTCCATCGCGGTAGGCGATCCAATCTATCCTGTGTATATCGACTCGAATGTCATGATTGGGCGAGCCGGTGTGGTAGAGAACGGCCGATGGTCGAATGTCATCTATATGCCTTGTACGGCAGAAAATAACTTCGTTCCCCAGATACCCGACCGGCGTGTCGATATCATCTACCTCTGCTATCCCAACAACCCCACGGGAACCGTTATCAGTAAGGAGGAACTTCGCAAATGGGTGAACTACGCACTGAAAAATGATGCACTGATTTTCTACGATGCTGCCTACGAAGCCTATATACAAGACGAATCCATCCCCCATTCCATCTACGAGATTCGCGGAGCCCGCAAATGTGCCATCGAGTTCCATAGCTACTCGAAGACAGCAGGTTTCACCGGTGTGCGCTGCGGCTATACCATCGTACCGAAGGACGTCACCGCTTCAACGCTTACGGGCGAGCGCATCGCCCTCAATCCGCTGTGGAACCGCCGCCAGTGCACCAAGTTCAACGGCACCAGCTACCTCAGTCAGCGTGCTGCAGAAGCCATTTACACTGCCGAAGGTAAAAAACAAGTAAAACAGACGATTGATTACTATATGCATAATGCTCACTATATGAAACGAAGCCTCCTTGATTTAGGACTTCGTGTATATGGTGGAGAACACGCTCCCTATCTGTGGGTGAAGACGCCCGACGGCATGACGAGTTGGCGTTTCTTCGAACAGATGCTTTATGATGCCCAGGTTGTCTGCACACCGGGAGTTGGTTTCGGTCCCAGTGGCGAAGGCTACATACGTCTCACCGCCTTCGGTCAACACGAGTCAACGGAAAGGGCTTTAGAAAGAATCAAAAAATGGCTCTGAACAGCCAACAACGTATAACAAGCACAAAATAAACACAGTTATTTTCAAGATGACAAACTTAAGATTTCAAGTTGTCGAAGAGGCTTTCAAGAAGAAGCCACTCGACGTGCAAGCTCCAAGTGAACGACCTTATGAGTATTTCGGCAAGAAGGTCTTCAACCGCGAGAAAATGTACAAGTACTTGCCGAAACAGGTTTACGAGCAGATGATTGATGTCATCGACAATGGTGCCCGCCTTGACCGTGCTATGGCAGATGCCGTTGCTGCGGGTATGATGCAGTGGGCCAAAGAAAATGGTGTCACCCATTATACCCACTGGTTCCAGCCTCTCACTGAAGGCACTGCCGAGAAACATGACTCATTCATTGAGCACGATGGCAAAGGCGGTATGATTGAAGAGTTCAGTGGCAAGCTGCTGGCTCAGCAGGAGCCCGATGCTTCTTCGTTCCCGTCAGGCGGTATCCGCGCCACTTTTGAAGCCCGCGGCTATTCTGCATGGGACCCCACATCGCCTGTCTTCATCATCGACGATACGCTTTGCATCCCTACGATCTTTATCTCTTATACCGGCGAAGCCTTGGACTACAAAGCACCACTGCTGCGAGCCCTCCATGCCGTGAATGTAGCAGCCACGGAAGTGTGTCATTACTTCGATCCTAAAGTCAAAAAGGTCAATAGCAATCTGGGATGGGAACAGGAATATTTCCTGGTTGACGAAGGGCTCTACTCCGCACGCCCAGACCTCATGTTAACCGGCCGCACCTTGATGGGACACGATTCTGCCAAAAACCAGCAGATGGACGACCACTATTTCGGTTCTATCCCTGAACGGGTAGCTGCTTTCATGCGTGATTTGGAGATACAGGCTTTGGAACTGGGTATCCCTTGCAAGACACGCCATAATGAGGTGGCTCCTAACCAGTTTGAGGTAGCGCCCATTTTCGAAGAGACGAATCTGGCTGTCGACCATAATATGCTGCTCATGTCGCTCATGAAACGTGTAGCCCGCAAACATGGTTTCCGTGCACTGCTACATGAAAAGCCTTTTGCCGGCATCAACGGCTCAGGTAAGCACAACAACTGGAGCCTTTCTACTGATACCGGTGTGCTGTTGCACGCCCCCGGCAAGACGGCTGAGCAGAATCTATGCTTCGCCACCTTTATTGTTGAAACACTGATGGGTGTCTATCGCCATAACGGATTGCTGAAAGCCAGCATCATGTCGGCTACCAATGCACATCGTTTAGGAGCCAACGAGGCACCCCCTGCCATCATCTCATCATTCCTTGGCAAGCAAGTTACCGAACTGCTCGACCACATCGAGAAGGCTGACGTAGACGACATCCTCGCCATGGCAGGCAAGCAGGGCATGAAGATGGATATTCCTGAAATCCCCGAACTCTTTATCGACAATACCGACCGTAACCGTACGTCACCTTTCGCCTTCACGGGCAACCGCTTTGAGTTCCGTGCTGTCGGCAGCGAGGCCAACTGTGCTTCCGCTATGATAGCCCTGAACAGTGCTGTTGCCGAAGCCTTGGTAGATTTCAAGAAGCGTGTCGATCAGAAAATTTCGGAATACTCAGAGTACTCCGAGTATTCGGAAGGCACTGGCCATACCGCCAAGTTCCATGCCATCATCGACGTCCTCCGAGAGGATATCAAGACTTGCAAGCCTATCCGCTTCGATGGCAATGGATATTCTGACGAGTGGGTTGAAGAGGCTACGAAACGCGGTCTTGATGTCGAGAAGTCTTGTCCGGTTATTTTCGAACGCTATCTTGATGCTGAAAGTATTAAAATGTTCGAGAGTCTGGGCGTGATGACACAGAAAGAATTGGAGGCACGCAATGAAGTGAAATGGGAAACCTACACCAAAAAAATTCAGATTGAAGCACGTGTATTAGGCGACCTTTCAATGAACCACATTATCCCTGTTGCCACCCGCTATCAAAGTCAGCTGCTGACCAATGTGGAAAATATGGCTGAAGTATTCGCCGCTGACAAGGCCGAAAAGCTGTCTGCCCGAAACCTCAAACTCATTGAGGAGATTGCAGAGCGCACCAGTGCTATTGAGAAAGGTGTCGAAGAACTGGTCAATGCACGTAAGGTAGCCAACAAGATTGAGGATGAACACCAGAAGGCCATCGCCTATCATGATACCGTTGCTCCTAAGATGGAGACCATCCGCTATCAGATAGACAAATTGGAACTCATTGTGGATGATGCCTGCTGGCCATTACCCAAATACCGCGAACTTCTGTTTATCCGATAAATTGGTTTATTACTCAGACAATCTACTTCTTTTTTTGGTTGTTTGAAGTTTGCGAAGAGCCTGGCGCTGTGAAGCGTCAGGCTCTGATTTTGTGCCGCGAGCGGGACTCGAACCCGCACAGCCATTACTGGCCAAGGGATTTTAAGTCCCTCGTGTCTACCATTCCACCATCGCGGCAGTAGACATTTGCGCCTGCAAAGGTAATAATAAAAATTGAATATTAAAAATTTTTATTGTTTTTTATTCAGCAAAGACAGTTACCAACCCTAAAGGACCGGCGGTTTGGGCATTGCGATAACGGGAAAGTCCTTTATCACCCTCTTTTCCTTCCACCAACAGTCCCCCGTTGTTCAAATCGTATTTGTCTCCGCATTTCGAACAGGTTACATAACCCGACCCTTTGGTGTCCAGGGTGAGACGGTAGGTAGGACTGGAATAGTTGTTCTCGCGGCTGACGCAGTTAGGACACTGCAGGTCATAGGCCGTGAACTTAAAGTCTCCCAGACTCTGAACGCCTACTATGATACCGTTGTTCAGGCCCAGTCGGAGATTATTACGTAAGTCTTCTGCCGTTTCATTCTTTCGCGTACTGGAGCCTTGGTTGTTCTCAAACACCAGCACCTTCGCTCCTCCGCGAGACTCTTCTGTAATCTTACAGAAAAAGCCTTGCACCATCGGATTAATCGATGTGGACAAAGTCATGTCCTGATGAATGCCGTTGTCATAAACAAAACGGCAGGGCCACGATGTGAACTCCTGCTCTGCGCCACACCCTGTCATTAGCCAACAGCCAACAACCAATAGCCAATAACCTATTTTCCGTTTCATTTTACTAAATTCTTTTCTGCTTCTCTTACACGCTCGAAGGCAAAACCTTCGAGGACAGTATTCATCAGGTCGGTAATCTTGTCGTTACAAAGATTACCTATCGAGCCCTCATGGGTATGGTGAATATCCTTATTGGGGCGGAATGTTCCTGCTTCGATATCGAGCCCCACCTTCTTGTAGGCGTCACGGAAAGGCATGCCCTCTGCTGCCAAGCGGTTCACTTCCTCGACACTGAACATCGGGTCGTACATCGGATTATCGAGAATATCCTCGCGTACCTCTATCTTATTAATAATATAGGCAGCCATCTGCAGACAGTCTTTCAGTTCGTCAAAGGCAGGCAGGAACACCTCTTTGATGATTTGCAAGTCGCGGAAATAACCTACAGGTAGGTTGTTCATAATCAGTGTCACCTGCTGAGGCAATGCCTGCAACTTGTTGCACTTAGCACGAATCAGCTCAAAGACATCCGGATTCTTCTTATGCGGCATGATACTCGAACCCGTAGTACACTCCTTCGGCAACTTTACAAAAGAGAAGTTTTGCGAGTTGAACAGACAGGCATCAAAGGCCATTTTGGCCAATGTTCCCGCAATAGTAGCAATAGCGAAACCCACGTTGCGTTCCATCTTGCCACGCCCCATCTGTGCATAGACCACGTTATAGTCCATCGAGTCGAATCCCAAGAGGTCGGTCGTCATCTGGCGTTTCAAGGGGAACGAGCTGCCATATCCAGCTGCCGAACCTAACGGATTGCGGTTCGTCATCTTATAGGCGGCTTGCAAGAAGAGCATATCGTCACAAAGCGATTCTGCATACGCACCGAACCATAAACCGAAAGACGAAGGCATAGCCACCTGCAAATGGGTATAGCCCGGCATCAGTACCTGCTTATACTGTTCACTCTTCTGAATTAACTCATCGAAGAGCACTTTCACACTGTCGGCTATCTCCATCAACTGATGGCGAGTGAAGAGTTTCAGATCTACCAATACCTGATCGTTGCGTGAGCGTCCTGAGTGAATCTTCTTACCCAAATCGCCCAATTTACGCGTCAGCATCAGTTCTACCTGCGAGTGAACGTCTTCCACACCTTCTTCTATCTGGAATTCGCCTCGCTGACAGATAGCATAGATATTCTTCAGTTCCTGTAATAGTTGAGGCAGTTCGTCCTTGCCTATCAGTCCTATCGACTCCAACATGGTGATATGAGCCATCGAGCCAAGCACATCGTACGGTGCCAGATAGAGGTCCATCTCCCTATCGCGCCCCACCGTGAATCGCTCAATCTCAGCATTCACCTCGAAGTTCTTTTCCCACAGTTTATTTGCCATAAGGTATTTGTGATAAAGCGTCTGCTATTTTTTCCACACCATCCTGCAAGGGACCACTCACCATACCCTTCAACATGAAGGGGATATCGGCCTGCACCGTCACGCGCATCTTACTGGTCGTTTCTGTCACTGGCAATACCTGAATCCACAGGTTGAAGGGCATGGGCGACTGTTCTGTCTCGAACTTCACGCATTTGCCTTCCTCACGCTCGATGATGCGTAACTTGATGTCGCCCACAGGGTCGACATTCACGCTCACCGTATCACGATCGAACGAGAAACTGTTCAACTTATCCTCTGGCACGCGGTCACGCACACGCTCCAGATTACTCAAGTCGCTGATATTACGATAGACATCCTCTACAGGATATGCAATCTGCTTAACGCTACTTTCAAACTTTGTCATTGCTTCCAAGTGCTTGGTGATTTACGCCATTCAGCCAATACGGCTTTATCTTCCTCACTGATATATCCTGTTTCGGCAGCCTGCTCCAATACAGCGGCATAATTACTCAACGTAATCAACTTCACACCTGCCTCCTTGAAAGCCTCCTCAGCCACAGGGAAGCCATAGGTGAACGATGCTACCATACCTATCACCTCCACACCATACTGGCGCAAAGCCTCAACAGCCTTCAGACTACTGCCGCCTGTAGAAATCAAATCTTCTACTACAATCACCTTGGCACCCTTCTTGAGTTCACCTTCCACCTGATTGCCCATACCATGGTCTTTCGGTTTCGGACGAACGTATGCGTAGGGCAACCCCAGTTCGTCGGCCACCAGCGCACCCTGCGCGATGGCACCCGTTGCCACACCAGCCACAGCCTCAGCTTCAGGGAAATTCTCCTGAATAGCATGGCAGAGTTCCAATTTTACGAACGAGCGAACATCAGGAAATCCAAGTGTTTTACGATTATCCGTATAGATAGGCGATTTCCAGCCAGAAGCCCATGTGAATGGATCATTAGGCTGCAACTTGATGGCTTTGATATCCATCAGTTTCTGTGCAAATAGTTTCTTGATTGCGTCCATAATTCCTAATTTTTATGTTTTGGATGCAAAGATAGCGTAAAAAATTGATTAAGCGAAAAGAATACAAAACATTTTGCGTATTCTACAATCAACTTTTGTTAATATTCTCCACTGCGTGGGGTCAACTCTTAGTAAAACCCAAAGTAAGGATGCTGATGCGAACACGCGGGATTTCGCTCAAGACATTAGCACAAGCTATGAGGGTAGAGCCTGTGGTACAGATGTCGTCAACCAGCAGGATGTGCTTACCTTCCAAACCTGCCTGGGCATCTAATTCGAACATCCCAGATACATTGGCCTGTCGCTGATGACGCATAAGGGTCGTCTGACTCTGATGGAAATAGAGTCGGTGGAGTACTTGAGTAAGGATGGGAAGACCTGTCTGAGCTTGAATGCCATAACAAATTCTCTCACTCTGATTATAGCCTCGTTGACGCATACGTTTGGAAGAAAGAGGCACAGGCAACAATGCATCTACTCCATCGAAATAGCCTGCCATCATGAATTCTTCGGCCATCATCCTGCCAAGGTCTTCTCCAATATCTGGACGATTGCCGTATTTCAAATCGTAAATCACCTGCGCTTCATCACTATGAGGTTCGTAATAAAACAGAGCAGCGGCACGACTAACTGGAGACAGCCCCCAAAAAAGATGAGCCAGAGGATTATCGTAGGGAGCAAACTGGAAGGTAGTGCGTGGCAAATGTAAATAACACGCTGAGCAAATACTTCTTTCGCTGATGCTTAGCCGCTTCCCACAAATCACACATTGACGAGGAGATACAAGGTCAAGAAATCTACTCCAGAAACTCGTTTTCATCGTCTACGTCCATGCACTGTTTAATAATATCCATAGTGAAGCCTCGGCTAAGAGCAAATTTAATGAGTTTGCCATTAAGCTCATAGTCTGTAGCCGCTTTAACCGAACGGCGTTTTTGTTGAAGCATAGGTCGTAACACACGAATGTATTCATCTTCATCAACCTCATCAAGAACAAGTTGTCTTATTGCCTCATCAATATGTTTTTGCCAGAGAGCCTGTTCTACCTTGCGGCGTCCCCATTTGTTATACCGTACTTTATCTTTAACAAAAGCTCGTGCAAATCGTTCGTCATCAATATATCGTTCGTCGACCAGCCGATTAATAATACGCGCCTGAGCATCTTCTGATAACTCCCAGCGACGCATTTTCTCCAGCATTTCCCACTGGCAGTGCTCCGCATTAGCACAGAGGGAGGTCAGAGTAAGGTAAGCCTCTTGTTCGGTTTTCTGTTTCATCGTTGTGCTCGTATGAATCGTTGTTTTCCAAATTGATCTTCCTTGAGTTCGATGTCGTGGTACGACATCGTACGTAACAAATCGTGAAGCTCGCTGGCATAGAGTGGGTTGATTTCAAAATAGAGCCAACCGCTATCACGCAGTGCTGAAAGTCCATACTGGGCAATAGTTCGGTAGAACAACAGCGGGTCGTTGTCAGGCACGAAAAGCGCTGTATGCGGTTCGTAATCCAGCACATTGGAGTCCATGGCGGCTGATTCCTGACGGCATATATAGGGAGGATTGCTGACAATGATGGATACATCCCCTACCCGTTTCCAACGTAAGGGGGCTTGTGAAAGCATATCGACTGGTTCAAAATGGACATTCACACTATTGCGAACCGCATTGGTTCTCGCAACCTCCAAAGCTTCAGGAGAAATATCCCAAGCATAGACTTCTGCATCGGAGAATGAAGCGGCAAGGGTAATGGCGATACAGCCTGAACCCGTGCCGATGTCGAGGATGGTGATAGGTGAAAGGCTCGGGAATGAGATGGAAGAGGAAAGAATCCACTGGCACAGTTCTGCAGTTTCAGGACGAGGGACCAGCACATGCTCGTTAACCAAGAATGTACGCCCGCAGAAGTCCGTCTGCCCAAGAACATACTGGACAGGCTCGTGGTTCGACAGCCGTCGAGCGATTTCTTGCAGTTCCGCTTGGTCGTCTGCAGATAATTGTGTATCTTTGCCAGCATAAAGGTCTGACAGTGAGAGGCCATAACGTACCTCATACACCATGCGGGCTACGGCCTTCGCCTCGCCTTCACCATAGGATGGTGCCAACTGGTGCCATAAATCACGATAATTCATCGACTGCAAAAGTACGGAAAATATGGATAAGAACCAAATTTCTATGGACGAAAAATACATGCGCCGTTGTCTGCAACTGGCTGCTAACGGAATACAGGGTGCAAGACCTAACCCGATGGTAGGGGCTGTGATTGTGGTAAACGACCGAATCATCGGCGAGGGCTATCACGTGCGTTGTGGAGAGGGACATGCTGAGGTTAACGCCTTTGCTTCAGTGCGCCCTGAGGACGAAGCACTGCTGAAGGATGCCACCATCTACGTGTCGCTGGAGCCCTGCTCGCATTACGGCAAGACACCGCCTTGCGCTGATCTGATTATCAAGAAAGGTGTGAAGCGTGTGGTTGTGGGATGCATAGATCCCTTTGCCGAAGTTCAGGGACGCGGCATTGAAAAGATACGCAAGGCAGGTATCGAGGTGACGGTAGGTGTACTGGAGAAGGAGTGTCAATGGCAGAACCGCCGTTTCTTTACCTATCACTCAAAGCATCGCCCGTATATCATTTTGAAATGGGCACAGACTGCCAATGGATTCATTGATGACCGTTACCAGCAACTGGCCATCAGTAACAAATATACAAAAATGTTGAATCACAAGTTGCGCGCTGAGGAAGATGCTATCCTCGTAGGACATACCACAGCGGAACGGGAACACCCCAAACTGACGGTCCACCATTGGTTTGGACCTGCCCCCAAGCGTGTCATACTGACCAGTCACCGTCCGCTGCTACAAGTTATCGACGACCTCTATCAACAGGGCATTCAGTCGCTCATTGTCGAAGGAGGATTGAAGACCCATGAGGCTTTCATCGGAGCCGGTTTGTATGACGAGATACACGTGGAAACTAACCATCAACAGACCGTAGTGGACGGCACGAAAGCACCCCATTTGCCTGTGGACCTTTCGCTGTATCAGTATTTGGAATCAGCAGGAAATACGTTGGCTATTTACGTCCGAAATCAGCAGGAACTTCACCCCACTTCTTAGTTTCCCATTTAATGATGGGGTTATGCCACTGGTGTGTCTGTAACCAACGCTCAGCACGTTGAATGATTTGAAAGAGCGGCTCCGTTTCTGGAGTACGCTCTAATTTTGTCTTACACTGTCGTTTGTTGACCCAAAGAATCGCATTATAGGAATCAGAATAGATGGTCTTGCCATGAAGTCCTTGTTGCTGCATCAATGCCAAAGCATGAACAATAGCCAGAAATTCCCCGATATTATTGGTGCCCTTCATCGGTCCGAAATGGAACACACGCGCACCGGTAGCCAAATCGATAGCCTGATACTCCATTGGTCCAGGATTACCTGAGCAGGCAGCATCCACAGCCCAGGCATCGGCAGTCACTTCCATAGGGAGTGGCAACACGGTATCGTGGCGATAATCAGGAGGATTCTGCATCACATTCTTTCAGGGACTTCAATACCCAGAAGGGCCATACCATTCTTCAGCACTTTCGCTACATTACGAGCAATCACCAGTCGCATATGACGCTTCTGCTCGTCAGGCTCGTTGAGAATAGAGTAGTCGTGATAGAACTGATTGAAGACCTTGGTCAACTCATAGCAGTAGTTGGCAATGCCTGAAGGAGAGTAGTCCTTACCTGCCTGTTCGACAGCAGTACCGTATTCGCTCATCTTCTGAATAAGCTCAATCTCTTTTTCATTCAGAGTTGTCTGAGTAATCGGAGTGTTCTGAGTATTCTGAGATTTTCTTAAGATACTGCGAATACGAGCATAGGTATACTGAATAAATGGTCCTGTATTGCCATTGAAATCAATACTCTCTTCGGGGTTGAAGAGCATATTTTTGCGAGCATCTACCTTGAGGATAAAATACTTCAATGCACCCATACCAACGATACGGGCTATTTCACGGCGCTCCTCTTCCGTCATATCGTCAAACTTACCCAGTTCCATTGACGTCTTATAGGCGTCCTCCACCATCAATTCCATCAAGTCATCGGCATCGACTACAGTACCCTCACGACTCTTCATCTTGCCGTTAGGCAGTTCTACCATACCATAGGAGAAATGTACCAACTCTTTACCCCACTTGAAGCCTAAGCGATCAAGCAAGATGGAAAGGACTTGGAAGTGATAGTTCTGTTCGTTGCCCACCACATAGATCATCTTGTCGATGGGATAGTCCTGGAAGCGCATCTCTGCCGTACCGATATCCTGTGTCATATACACCGAAGTACCATCAGAACGCAACAATAGTTTCTGGTCAAGCCCTTCATTGGTAAGATCTGCCCATACGGAGTTATCGGCATGACGCTCGAAGAGACCTTTGGCCAATCCTTCTTCCACCTTCGCCTTACCCTTCAGATAAGTCTGGCTCTCATAATATATCTTGTCGAATGATACACCCATCTTCTGATAGGTCTCGTCAAAACCTGCATATACCCAGGCATTCATCTTCTCCCACAAGGCACGCACCTCGGGGTCGTTGTTTTCCCATTTCACCAGCATCTCATGAGCCTCCTTGATGAGCGGAGCCTCCTGTTTGGCCTGTTCCTCGTCCATGCCTTGTGCAACGAGTTCCTTGATTTCCTCACGATAATGCTTATCGAAGGCTACATAATAGTCACCGATCAAATGGTCACCTTTCTTACCGGAAGATTCAGGAGTCTCACCATTGCCCCACTTCAACCAAGCGAGCATCGACTTACAGATATGAATACCACGATCGTTCACGATATTGGTCTTTACTACACGATTGCCATTAGCCTGCATAATCTGAGCCAGAGACCAACCTAACAGATTATTACGCACGTGACCTAAATGCAGAGGTTTATTAGTATTGGGCGATGAATACTCAATCATTACAAGATCAGAATCCTCATTTGCACTATGCTCACCATAATGAGGATCGACATCTATATCAGATAACAACTGAAGCCATGCTGCATCAGATATGACAAGATTGAGGAAACCTTTGACAACATTGAACGAAGCGACAGCCTCACAATGGTCTGCGAGGTACTGCCCTATCTCCTGAGCAGTCTGCTCCGGATTCTTCTTGGAAATCTTCAGAAAGGGGAAAACAACCAAAGTAAGGTTGCCCTCAAATTCACTGCGGGTCTTTTGCAACTGTACCATTTTCTGGGGTACATCCTGTCCATACAAAGCCTTAACAGCTTCGATGGCGGCATTCATAATCTGTGATTCAATCTTCATTGTCGGTATACCTATTTAATCGTTAAATCATCCACATGAGTATGCGGATGATTCTAAAGATGTTGTCCAAGGCGGATTCGAACCACCACAAACAGAACCAAAACCTGTTGTGCTACCATTACACCATTGGACACCCAAAATGCTGTTAGCGGGTGCAAAGGTAGTGGTTTTTCGGGCCACTACCAAATTTTTCGCCAATTATTTCACTATTAACAGGTAATAATTCTTTTTACCTTTCTGCGCGAGGAGATATTTTCCATCAATCAAATCGTCCGTTGTTATAAGCCGGTTTTGATCGGTAATCTTCTCTTTGTTGAGAGACACGCCGCCACCCTGCACCATCTTACGCATCTCACCCTTTGAAGGAAAGACGAAGGCTACAGTGGTGAAAAGCTCGATAGCGGGCTGACCCAGCTGGTCCTTTGAAATCTCGAACTGGGGGACACCGTCGAAGACATCGAGGAACGTCTGCTCATCGAGTTTCTCAAGTCCTTCCTTAGTAGCCTTGCCGAAGAGCAGGTTAGAGGCTTCGATAGCTGCATGAAGGGCTTCCTGTGAGTGTACCATGACAGTAACTTCTTCAGCCAGACGTTTCTGAAGAATGCGACGACCAGGGTCTTGCTTATGCTCCTCTACGAGGGCATCAATGACGTCTTTCTCCAACGAGGTGAAGATTTTGATGTACTTCTCGGCATCATCGTCGCTTACATTGAGCCAGAACTGATAGAATTTATAAGGAGTAGTGCGTGCAGGATCGAGCCAAATGTTGCCACTCTCCGTCTTACCGAACTTCTTACCGTCGGCCTTGGTAATTAGCGGACAGGTGAGGGCAAATGCCTCGTTCTCATAACCCAACGTGCGACGGATGAGTTCGGTACCTGTGGTGATGTTACCCCACTGGTCGTTGCCTCCCAACTGCAACTTACAGCCCTTATGCTGATAGAGATAGAGGAAGTCGTAGCCTTGAAGGAGTTGATAGGTGAACTCGGTGAAAGAGAGTCCGTCACGCGCAGTACCATTGAGGCGCTGCTGTACGCTATCCTTAGCCATCATGTAGTTGACCGTGATGTGTTTACCAACCTCACGAGCAAAGTCGAGAAAGGTAAAGTCTTTCATCCAGTCGTAGTTGTTGACCATCTCGGCAGCATTGGCTTCTTTCGACTCAAAGTCGAGGAATTTAGCTACCTGACGCTTGATGCACTCCTGGTTGTGATAGAGAGTCTCGGCATTGAGCAGGTTACGCTCCTGGCTTTTTCCTGAGGGATCGCCAATCATACCTGTAGCACCACCCACGAGAATAATGGGCTTATGACCGCAACGCTGCAAATGGCGCAACATCATGATGCCACACAGGTGACCGATATGTAGAGAATCTGCCGTAGGGTCAGTACCCAGATAGGCTGTCACCATTTCTTTCTGGAGCAATTCCTCTGTACCAGGCATCATCTGTGCCAGCATTCCACGCCAACGAAGTTCTTCAACGAAATTTTTCATATTCTATTATTTTTTATTTTCTGATTACTCTGAATATTCTGATTATTCTGACTACTCCGATTAATCCGGCACTGGGTCGTAGCCTGAGCCTCCCCATGGGTGGCATCTTAACAAGCGCCGGATAGCCAAATAAAGACCTTTGACCGGCCCATGTTTAATCAGTGCCTGCCGAGCATATTCACTGCATGTAGGTGTAAAGCGACAAGAAGGAGGGGTCAGTGGTGAAATCGCCATCTGATAGAATCGGATAGGAAGCAACAATATCCACACCACGACTTTGGACATCAGGTGAAGAAGCTTTCTCATATCTTTTCCACTATTCTTCTGATAAGTTTATCCATGCACACAGCAACCTCTTGAGAAGGATAAAGGTCGTCGGCCAACCAGATAAAGGCTAACACGACAGCCCGGTGAGGTGTTTCCTCTAATTTCTCTGACAAAGGTTGTTTAGCCAACCTGTAGGCTTCGCGCAACTGACGCTTCACACGATTACGCTTAACCGCACGTTTAAAGTGACGCTTCGAAACACTAACCAATAATTGAACAGGTATCTCTTGTTCGCCACGTTCTTTCTCCATCCACACCACTCGCAGGGGGAAGGCTGCCATGGACTGGCTTCCTGCTCCGTTGAAGAGACGATCGATGAGTTTCAGACTGCACAACCGTTCTCGCTTACTGAGCGAATGGATGGCCATATATAAATTAATGTAAAACTATCCTTGCTTCTTTTGCAGAAAATCCTGAAGAGCACCCGTCATGGAAGGGAATTTTTCTGATGGTGCCTCCAAATCAAGACGCAGTCCTGCATCCTTGACAGCTTTAGCCGTTGAAGGGCCGAAGGTAGCAATTGCTATATCACCCTGTACGAAATCAGGGAAATTCTTAGTCAGTGACTCAATACCAGAAGGACTGAAGAAAATAAGCATGTCGTAGTCGAATTTCTTTACCTCCTCGGGAGTAAAGTCATTGCTTACCGTACGATACATTACACACTCCTGATGATTCAGTTTCTTTGAATCAAGCAACTTTGCCACAGAATCATTGTGAACATCGCTCATTGGCACCAAATACTTCTCCTGCTTGTGCTTAACCATTGTCGGAATCAAATCGTCAATCTTTCCTGTAGTTCCAAAGAACACCTTCCGCTTGCGATACTGCACATATTTTTGGATGTAGAGCGATATGGTCTCTGTTACACAGAAATACTTCATATCCTCGGGAATCGCTACGCGCAACTCCTTAGCCAACGTGAAGAAATGGTCAATAGCATGACGTGACGTAAATACAATAGCTGTATAGTCGAGGATATTAATCCTCTGCGCACGGAAATCCTTTGCCGTCATCCCTTCTACCTTAATGAACGGACGGAATATCAATTCCACTCCGTACTTCTCAGCGATATCATAATAGGGCGACTTCTCACTGGATGGCTTTGGTTGAGAAACCAGAATCTTCTTTATCATTTGTGTCCTAAAAATTGATTTTTAAACTATTCGCAGTCAAGACAAGCGCGCCCCAAAAGGCGAGCATGGGGACTATTTCGAGCGTGCAAAAGTACAAAAAAATTTGCAATTGAACGACATTTCGACGAAAAAAAATGATATAACTCTTATAAAGAGTCAGTAATTTAACAATAATAAGTGATGTTATGACATAAATACCTATCAAATTGATATCTAATTCAAAGTACGCACCTAACAAAACAGCAGGGAAAAGTAGTACCCCTTCGACAGAGATAATAAACATCAAGGATTTTGACCATTGTTGATTTCTTTTACTATCGAAGAAGATGAGATTCACCATCTGATAGAAACATGTTTTTAGGAAGAAATACACCAAGGTAATTCCTAAGAAAACAGAAATGAGCGTATATTGCGATCGTAACACAAAGGTTTCTCCAATGAAATAGAGCGTATAGAAATAAAACAATAGGGCTATCAGCAAACTGGTGATAAGCACCAACAGCAACTGAAAATAGATTTCACTGGCTGTCTCCGAATCTTCAGTTGTTCCCTCGGAGGGCATATAAAAGAAGTGTTTGGCCTGACGAGTAATAAACTGACGGGCATTGGCAAAGGCTACCACCGACAGTATAAAGCATGCCAACAGCAGAGAGGTAATGATATTATCGTTGTGAACGGCATAGGGAATAGGGTCACCAGGAACTCCGTAGCGCCCACCTGGCAGTTCGGGATGGAACAAGGTGTCGTTAGAGAAATAACTCTCTTTATAATATTGAGGGAGGTCTGCGTCCATCAAGTCAACACCTGGAGAATGACCAGGAAGATGTAACGTGTCAGGATGCTCACTCCAATGTATCTCAGAGGGTTTGAAACGCGACTGGATAGCAGAATCCTGTTGGGCAGGAGTGGCGTCACGTGGCAACCAGCTCAAAACCTGAGCTGGTGTCAAAGGTCGGTGCTGGACTACCACGGAGTCACTTTCGAGTACCGCCGACGCTTGGTGTACTATAGAGTCTTGTTGCAACAATTACAGTCCAAATGCTTGTTTGATATCTTTTACTCTGTCTAGTTTTTCCCAAGTAAACAGTTCGACATCTATCGTCTTTGTCTCATGATAACGGCTGGTAAAAGTCTTCTTCACGACCTCCGATTGACGACCCATATGTCCGTAGGCTGCCGTCTCCAGATACATCGGCTGGCGCAGTTTCAAGGAGCGCTCAATAGCTTTCGGACGAAGATCGAAGAGTTCCTCTATCTTCTTGGCTATCTCACCGTCCGTCATATTCACCTTCGAGCGTCCGTAGGTGTTCACATAGATATTCATCGGTTTAGCCACACCAATGGCATAACTGATTTGTACCAACATCTCGTCGGCCACTCCTGCTGCTACCATGTTCTTGGCAATATGACGGGCAGCATAAGCGGCAGAACGGTCCACTTTCGAGGAATCCTTACCTGAGAAAGCACCACCTCCATGGGCGCCCTTACCTCCGTAAGTGTCAACAATGATTTTTCTTCCTGTCAGACCCGTATCACCATGAGGACCGCCAATAACGAATTTACCTGTAGGGTTCACAAAGTATTTGATGTCATTACCAAATAATGACAACACACGCTGAGAGTGGATTTTTGATTTGACACGCGGAATCAGGATATTGATAACATCATCCTTGATACGCGCCAGCATACGGTCATCGTCGGTATCAAACTCATCGTGCTGGGTTGACACTACAATTGTGTCGATACGCTCAGGAATACCAGCATCACTATACTGAATGGTCACTTGACTCTTAGCATCAGGACGCAGATAAGTCATCTCTTTGCCTTCCTTGCGAATTTCAGCAAGGGTACGCATCAGCAGATGAGCTAAATCGAGCGACACAGGCATCAGACTCTCCGTCTCGTTGGTCGCATAACCGAACATCATGCCCTGGTCACCTGCTCCCTGATCCTCGTCATTCTCACGATCGACGCCACGGTTGATATCCTCACTTTGCTCGTGAATGGCTGTCAGGATACCACAGGAATTGCCGTCAAACTGATATTCTGCCTTTGTATATCCAATCTTTTTAATCGTCTTACGGGCAATGGTCTGCAGGTCGATATATTCCTCACTACGCACCTCACCCATGATCACCACCTGACCCGTAGTGACAAACGTCTCACAAGCCACACGAGCATGTTCGTCGTAAGCCAAAAACTGGTCGAGAATAGCATCACTTATCTGGTCAGCCACCTTGTCGGGATGCCCTTCTGAAACTGATTCTGATGAAAAAAAATAACTCATAGTACCTTTGTCTTTCCTATTTTCGAGTGCAAAGTTACGGAAAAAGCTTGTAACGAACGAGCAATTTTGGAGAATTAACGCAATAAAATGCATAGACAAAGGCTTTTCGAGGAAAAACGGCTGTTCGACACAAATAATCCTGTCAATGACCCGGCCGAAGAAGAATTCCGCAGACGGATGCAACGCAAGAAAAAGAAACGTGGGCCGAGGCTATAAACGAAAAGTGTCATGGTCTGCCTGAACCAGTTTCTGCTTCGGTGCCACTCTTGAGATTCTGATTTTTGAAGCGTTTTGTCCAGTCTTCGATGAATGAAAGTATGATATAGGTGGCGAGTCCGAAGATGATACCGTCGGTGATGCTGCCCGTGATAGGCATGAGCAGGATGCAGAGGAAGGCGGGCATGGCTTCTTTGGGCTGTGAAATGCTGATGTGGCGTACCGAACCGAAGAGATAGAAACCTGCCATCACCATGATAGGTGCGGTGGCAGCGGAGGGGATGGCAAGAAAGAGTGGGGCAAAAAACAGACTCAGCATAAAGCATAATGCTACGACGAGGGCTGTGAGTCCGGTGCGTCCGCCTTCGGCTACACCCGTGGCGCTCTCTACGTACGAGGTCACCGTGCTACAGCCCAGACAGGCACCGGTAACGGTACCGATGGCATCGCTGAGCATGATGCGCTGCATGTGGGGAATACGTCCGTTCTTACGGATGCCGCCCGTGGTAGCCATCACACCGACAATGGTTCCAAGGCTGTCGAAGACATCGAAGAAAAGCATGGTGAGCACACAGACCCAGAGATCGGGCGACAGGAGGTCAGCCCATGAGAATTGGCAGAAAAGCGGTGCGGGCGATTCGGGCAGTGAGAAGAGGGTGTCGGGCAATTGGGTGACGCCCATGGGAATGCCCACCAATGTAACGATGACGATGCTGAGCAACAGTCCGCCCTTCAAATGTATAATGGTGAATATACCCGTGAGGATGATGCCCAGTATGAAGAGTAGGGAGGAGGGACTGGTGAAGGTGTCGATGTGGTTGAAGATGGTGCCCGAAGCCAGCAGTCCGCTATTCTTCATACCTATCATGGCGATGAAGAAACCGATGCCGGCAGCGATGGCATATTTGAGCGAGAGGGGAACCATTTCGAAAATAATCTGGCGCATGTTGCTGACGCAGAGCAGTATGAAGAGCACACCTTCTAAGAGTACGGCAGTAAGGGCGAACTGCCACGAGTACCCCATCGAGATACAGACGGTTTCGATGAAGAACACGTTGAGCGACAAACCCGGAGCTTGACCGAATGGCTTGCGGGCAAGAAAAGCCATCAGCAGGGTGCCGACGATGGTGGCAAGGGCAGTGGCGGTAAACACCGTATGGGTGGGGAAACCGTACTGCGCCATGGGCTCGAACATGGCAGGCAGCAGCGCCAGAATGTATGACATGGTGGCGAAGGTGGTAAGACCTGCCAGCACTTCCGTCTTGAGGTTGTCGCGAAGTGGCGAGAAGCCTACGAGGGAGAGAAGTTTCGTCTTCATATTTTCGATGTATAATTAGGATTCAAAAGATGCGGGGATGATGAAGTCGAATTTCGAACCGCCGGTATAATTGGGGTCGAGATTCAGCGTGCCACCCAAGCGTTCGGCTATCATGCGGGCAACGGAAAGACCGAGACCCGTGCCTTGGGCAAAGCTGTCGAGCTTGGCAAAACGCTCGAAGATGAAGTCGCGCTTATCGGCAGGGATACCAGGTCCCGTATCGGCTACCGAGAAGTGTAGTTGATCGGCTTCCTGAGTCAGCGAGAGGGTGATGCTGCCAAGATGGGTAAACTTGGCGGCATTGCTGAGCAGACGGCTGAGAACCGCCTGTATGAGATGCTGATGATTGTTGACTTCCAGCGTGTCGGGTACCTGACAATGGGCTTCGAGCGAAACCTCGGGTGCTATGGCCTGACGTACTTCATCCAGTGCCTGCGAAACGATGAGGGCAGGACTACATTTCTTGGCAGGGGGCAGGTCGGAACTGCTCTCAAGGTCGGAAATGAGGATGAGGTCGTCGATGATGGTCGTGAGATGGTTGGTGCCTTCCTGAATATGCAGACTGACATCGAGGCGTTCCTCGTCGGAGAGCTCGAGGTCAGGCATAGCGAGCACTTGTGTGAAACCGCTGATGTGATTCAGTGGCGTGCGTATTTCGTGCGTCATGCTCTGTATGAAGGCAGTCTTGGCTTTGGAGGCTGCTTCGGCACGGTCGCGCTCAACGGCAAGCTGCTTATTCTGTGCTACCACCAAGTTGCGTTCGCGCTGCAACTGCTGGTTCTTGATTTCCAGCTGGCGGCTCCAACGGCTGTTGTAAACCAGGAAAACGAGAATAGCGCAGATACCCATAATCATGGCAATGCTGCCCGTGGTGAAGCGTGAACGCTGTTCGAGCTGTTGGTTGGCTGCCTGCAGTTCACTGACGGCATACTGCCTGTTCAGATGGTTGAGGCGGTCGCGTTGGTCGATGACGGAGAGTGAATCTTTCAGTGAGTCGAGCTGTTGATGTGTTTTCAAAGCGTCCTCGAAGCGGCCAGCCATTTCCAATGCTGCCGTACGTTCCTCCAGTACGGCAGTCTTGTTGCTGGTGTCGTCGCTCTGCTTACCCATCTCCACCAGGTGTTCGCTATAGGCGAGGGCATCGGCAGTGTGATGCTGTGCTCTGGCTAACTGACTGCGCAGTAATTCTATGGAGATGAGATTCATGGGCAGATTGCCGTCGAGTACTTCGTAGTAGGCAGCCGAATCGATAGCAGCCTGTGCTTGTTTGTATTTACCGACGGCGAGCATGTATTCGGCAACTGTTGAGTGGTAAAAGAAATGCAGATTGGCATTGACATCTACATCCTCATCGCTCAGATTGATGGGGAAATCTTTCAAACTGGTGCGCCATTCTGTCAGTGTGCTGTCAACACTCTTGTAGCGGTTCATGCATTCCAGTTCCACACACAGGTCACGATAGTTATATTGCAGTTCGGTTGACAACAAGTCTTTAGGCACGTATTCAATGGATTTCCGAAGGTGCTGGGCTGCTTCCTCGTGCTTATCGGCATGGGCATACCCCACACCTAAAATCCTGTAAGCCAGAAACATTCCGAATTTCTCGTTATTCCGTTTGGCTTCCTCCTGCATGCGGGTAGCTTCGGCGGTGGCTTTTTCAAACTGATTGCTCCATATATAGGTTTGAGCCAGTATAGACCATATCTGATAATAACGGTTGCGCTCACCATGCTGGCGACATGTTTCCAAGTACTGGGGAACATAGTGCTCAAGAGAGTCGAGCTGGTCATTATTATAAAATCCCATAGCCTTCTGATGGAGTTTATAGCAGGAATCGTTCCAATCGACGGAGCTGTCTGACGAATTAGTCTTGCTGCCTGTCCCATGCTGGCATGAGAACAATAGCGGGCCGCAGAGTGCTACAATAAGCACGAGGAGGGAGAATATGCGTTTTTGTGTCATAACGGTCGGGGGGACTATGTTTCTGGTGATGTAGCGGTGCTCCTTCTTCGGAGCGCGGCAGGTGTGGAACCATCGCACGGCGGCAAACGTCCAGCAGGTAATCAGCATCACAGCCGCCATTCCGTAATAATAGTATTCGCTCATGTGTTGACTCTTTATTGCTTTTACAATCTCCTGGGGATGCACTGTCAGTATGGGCATAAAGAAAGCGCAGGCCCATCATATTTCCGGTCAGGCTCTCCACAAGCCCCAAATGTACCATGATGAAGACTGCGCTTGGAGCGCAGCTTCAATGTACATTTGAATTTGCCCTTTATTCCTTTTTCGAGGTGGTGATTCGACCGGAAAATTGAGCAATAAAAAGATTCGTGTTCAGAGAACACGTTGCAAAGATACAACTTTTCTTTGGATTAGAATACGAAAATCAAGTTTTTCTGCATAAAATTTAGAAGTTTGGAATAAAAGCACTATCTTTGCACCGAAGATAGGAAAGACAGAGGGCCGTCAGCCCGTCTTACGAGCCAAATACAAATAAACGGCGAATTGTACAAATCCGCCGTTTACTTTTTACTTTTTTACCTTTTTGCCTTTACTTTGCCTCTGGCAACATAATCACCTCAACATGGTTGCCACTCTTCAGAATGACGTTCTTCAGGAAGTCACGTACAGAATCTGTAGTCAGAGCCTCAACGGTCTTCTTATAGTCTGTATAGAGATCGAGTCCGTAATCCTTAAAGGTGGTGATGGTGTTCACCCAGTAGCCGTTCTTCTTGGCGTCAACGTCAATCTGCTTCAGCATATACTCCTTCACCTTCTGCAACTGGTCGGCATCAACGGCCTTAGCCATATTGGCGATACCCTCGTGCAACAGGCGGATAGCAATCTCCTGCTTGTCTGGATTCATGGGGCAGTAAGCCTGCAACATAGCAATAGGCTTGTGAGAAGAACCATTGAAGCTTGCGAAAGCACCACAAGAGTAGGCTGCACTCTCATCCTCACGGATGGTCTTCAGATAAATCATTGAGAGCACCTGTCCAACAGCATCCAGTTTCACGGAGTTCTCCAAAGTATAGGGAGCCTCTGCAGTCCAAGTCATATAGGCAGTAGCCTTGGGCGACTCGGTCTTCACCTTGAAGTTGTTGACCACATTACCCTTAGCCAGTGTCAGAATCTCGTTGAAGTCTTCAGCCTTCTCACCAGTAGATGGCAGAGATGCTACATACTGCTCAATCAGTGGACGCAGTGTCTGCTCGTCGAAGTTACCACAGAAGATGAAGGTGAACTGACCGGCATTCTTGAAGCGATCCTTAGCCATGGCGAGAATACGGTCGTAGTTGATGTCCTTCAGATCCTTCACGTCGATATTAGTGAAGCGAGGATTGTGGGCGTACATCGTTGCTGACAGAGAGTCAGAGAATACAGCATCAGGTGACAGACTCTTGTTCTTCAGAGCCATATCGAGCTGAGTCATCAGGTTCTGGAACTGCTTCTCGTCCTTATTGATACCAGTGAAGTAGAGATACTGCATCTGCATCATGGTCTCGATGTCCTTAGGAGTAGAGTGTGCAGTTACATACTGACGGGTATTACCCAATTTAGCGTCGGCATTGCACTCCTTACCAGCCAGAGCCTTGGTCAGCTCGTTGCTGGAGAAATTGCCCAGACCGCTGATACCAATCACCTGGTCGAACACTTTCAGGTTAGTATAGTCGGCTGCACCGAACATAGACTTACCACCCTTCGAGAAGGCCTGCATCTGCACTTCATCGTCCTTGAAGTCGGTCTTCTTCAGAATAACGGTAGCACCGTTAGAGAGCTTCAGCTCTTTATAGCCAAGCGTCTTGTTCTCAGTCTCGCTGACAATCTTACCTGCCTTGATCTTGGTAACGTCAACCAATGGCTCGTTCTTTACATTGTCAACGTATGCCTCAATCTTATCAGCACGGGCAGCAGCAATAGCGGCAGCCATATCCTTCTCTGTAGGATAAACCTTGCCTTCCTTTTCCTGAGCCCACTCCATCACAACGAGGTTGCTGTCGGTAGCTGAAATCAACTCAGGCACCATCTGGTTGATGGCCTGTACAGGAATATTGGGAGCAATCTGCTGCATAATCTGATAGAGCACATCCAATGGTGGGATAGGCTCGTTGTCGAGATAGTGGTCACGATAAGCGTTGCCATATTCGGCATTCTTGCGCTTGTCGCGGTTGGTATAGCGCTTCTCCAGTGCACTCAGATAGTCGGCACGGGCACGGTCATACTCTGAAGCAGTGAAACCGAACTCACGGGCACGACGGGTCTCGCGGTAGAGTGCCTGCAGTGTTTCCATATCCTTACCCTCCTTGGGCACACCAATTACTTCGAAACAATCCTTCGTGCGAGAGAGCATATAGGTGCCGTCGTCAGCAAAGGCCTGGAAGAAAGGACAGCTCTCCTCCTGAGTCATCTCCGACAGACGCTGGTTCATCATCTGACCAATCACGCTGACAGCAAAGTCCTGAACGAGATAAGCCATGCTGGTCTTCTCCTCGGGCTTGGTGGCATCGTGCTTCATCATCATTAGGATTTGGCTCATCTGCATCTCCTTGTCTTTCTCGAAAATATAGATAGCCTCTTTGGTGTCGGGCACTTGCTCAGGAATCACCTTAGGAGCATTGGGATCTACCTTGATGCTGCCGAAGAGTTCTTTGATCTTGGCCTCCATGTGGTCAACATCCACATCACCTACTACGATGATAGCCTGGTTGTCTGGACGATACCATTTGTGATAGTAAGCCTTGAGGGTCTGGGGCTTGAAACTGTCGATGACGCTCATCAAACCGATAGGCATACGCTCACCATACTTCGAACCAGGATACATCTTAGGCAGGGCACGTGTAATCATACGCTGTGAAGGACCTTCACCCAGACGCCATTCGTTATGTACCACGTCGCGCTCCTTGTCAATCTCGTCAGCCTCAAGCAACAGACCATTCGACCAGTCTTTCAGAATCAGCAGACACGAGTCAAGAGCTGTAGCGCGCTTGGTGGGAACATCGCAGACGCGATAAACGGTCTGGTCAATGCTGGTATAAGCGTTCAGGTCACTACCAAACTCAACACCCAGTGAACGGGTGAACTCGATAATGCCATTGCCCTTGAAATGCTCAGAACCATTGAAGGCCATGTGCTCCAGGAAGTGAGCCAAACCACGTTGTGATTCATCCTCATTGATAGAGCCCACTCGCTGAGCAATGTAGAAGTTGGCCACATGCTCAGGATATTCATTGTGGCGAATGTAATAAGTCAGTCCATTGTCCAACTTACCGATACGAACGGCAGGATCAATGGGAATAGGCGGCATCTGCATTTCTTGAGCCACCATAGCTGTCGTACTGAACATCATCAGTGCAGCAACAAATAACTTTCTAAGTCTCATACCTAAATTTTATGATAGTTAAAATATTAATATTATGTGAATTACTCAAAAGACGCACAAAGGTAATGAAAAACTACACACATTATTCAAAATTTCGTCGAAATTAATGTTTTTTATAATTCCCCTTTCCCCTCATTTTTTTCATTTCTCATATTTCTCGGATGATGTTCCAATATTTCTTGGCGGAGTGTTGACATGTCGATATGGGTATAAATTTCGGTAGTGCCGATCGACTCATGTCCCAACATAGCCTGAATGGCACGCAAATCAGCCCCGCCCTCCAACAAGGCTGTAGCAAAAGAATGACGCAGTGTATGGGGCGAAATGGTTTTATGGATTCCTGCCTCCACAGCCTGCTGCTTGATCATGATGAGTATCATGACTCGTGTAAGATGGGCTCCACGCCTATTTAAGAACACGTAATCTTCCTCTCCTGGCTTGATTTTCATCTGGTTACGGTCCATAAACCACAGGTCCAACTCTTTCAATGCCTTGGGTGAGATGGGTACTAAACGTTCTTTCGCCCCCTTACCCATCACACGTACATACTGTTCATTAATATAGAGATTGGATAATTTCAAGTTCACTAATTCACTCACTCGCAAACCGCACGAAAAAAGGACTTCAATAATCGCCTTATTACGCTGACCCTCCCATTTCGAAAGGTCGATAGAAGCCTCCAGCATATCCACTTCTTCAGCAGACAACACCTCAGGCAAGTGCTCACCCAGAACAGGACTCTCCAACAGTTCTGAAGGGTCATCATCACGCCATCCATCCAACTGCATAAAACGGAAGAAGCTACGCACGCCACTCAAGATCCGGCACTGCGAACGTGGATGGATGCCCAGATCGTGAAGGGTGGCAGCAAAGTGCTGTAAGTCTGCTAATTGTACATCATGTACGTTTTTTCCTTCCTCCTCCAGATATTGTAATAATTTCAACAAATCATGCTGATAGGCATCCAGCGTATTAGACGACATACCACGTTGCAATTTAAGATAGCGCTGATAGCTTCTCACAATATTTGTCTGTGAATTCTTGTCTGTTTCCATGAAAATGATTAACTTTGCCTGCAAAAGTAATAAAAATCTGTGAATTATGAAAATTTTAATCCTTAATGGACCAAACCTCAACTTGCTGGGCACTCGCGAGCCAGGCATCTATGGTTCCTCATCGTTTGAGCAGTATCTGCCTCAGTTAAAGGGGAAGTATCCTGATGTCGATATCGAGTATTTCCAGAGTAACGTTGAGGGTGAGCTCATCAACAAAATGCAGGAGGTCGGTTTTTCTTACGATGGCATCGTGTTGAATGCAGGAGCCTATACACACACTTCGGTGGCTTTGCACGACTGCATCCGTTCACTGAAGACACCTGTCATTGAGGTTCATATCTCTAACGTCCACCAGCGCGAGGAGTTCCGTCACCACTCCTTTATCTCTGCCGCCTGCAAGGGAGTCATCTGTGGTTTCGGACTTGACAGCTACCGTTTGGCCATTGAAGCGTTTGTTAGTTGAGAGTTGAGAGTTTAGAGGACTATATCCTCAGTCATATCGAGCCAGAACCCGACTATCTTTATCGGCTTTGGCGCGCCACCAATATCCACATGCTGCACGGGCGCATGGCGTCAGGCCATCTGCAAGGCAGACTATTGAAGATGCTGGTGCAGATGATTCGTCCTCATAACATATTAGAGGTGGGTACCTTCAGTGGATATTCGGCTCTCTGCATGGCTGAAGGACTAGAGGCCGACGGCCATCTCTATACCTTTGAGATCAACGACGAACAAGAAGATTTTACACGACCTTGGATTGAGAATTCGCCTGTAGCCGACAAAATTTCCTTTATTATTGGTGATGCCAATACAGAAGCTCCCAAATTGGGCATCCTTTTCGATATGGCATTTATCGACGGTGACAAGCGTACGTATCAAGAAACTTATGAGATGGTGCTTTCTATTCTTCGCCCAGGCGGTTTTATCATAGCCGACAATACCCTTTGGGATGGTCATGTGGTAGACCCCGCTTATCAGAAAGACCAACAGACACACGGTATCGTTGCCTTCAACGACTACATACAACAAGACCCTCGCGTGGAACAAGTCATCCTCCCCTTACGCGATGGTCTTACCCTGATTCGAAAGCGGTAACTACAATCCAAACTGATATCCTATGGTAAACCATAGGGAGTTTGTCTTCCACGAATCTTCCACTTCCACGACCTTATTGCACATGTTCATTAGCCCGATGTTGTAACGAAGGTCAGCCACAAAATGCTTGTAACTATATGAGATGCCTGCGGGAATGGAGATATTGAAACGTTTATAATCTGCCGTATTGGTCAATGAAGTCTTGGCATCTTTATACTTGCCACTTATCAAATAGCCAAACTCCACCCCAGCCTTTAAAGCCAATCCTGGCAGTATATTGGGTTCGATATAGAAATTGACCAAAACAGGGATGTTAATGAAATGGAGAGCTTGCGTTACTTTCCCTAAGTCTTCAATGTCTCCGTATGTATAACCTTCGTTAGCATAAAAGGCACCTGCAGAAATACCTATTTGCTGCCAAGCGTGATACTCTGCTTCCACACCTCCTACGAAACCCCATTTGCGTTTAGCACCAATTGTATGATTATCCACCGTCCACAGGTCCTCCACAGACATATTGGAAGAGTTAATTCCCACTTTCGGAGTCACTGTCCACAACCGCGATTCCTCTTGTGCCCTTATACCCATCGAAAGACCTAGAAAGGTCATAATAACAATTATTCTGTTCATCTTCATCGTTTTTATTTTATAAACGCATCACAGCCTCATTTATTTTATGAGAACCTCTTTTAGCAAAAACTCTCAGCCTTTATGAATGAAATATTTTCCTCTTGTCTTACATTTTTGCCCTTTCAGCGCACGAATCATTCCTTTTGTCTTGCCTGGACGCCTAGAAACGTTTGCAAAAACTCCCAGAAATCACTATCTTTGTCAGGTTGAAAAACTGTTATTACTAACTATCTACAGCATGATAAGCATTATGAAGAAACGAAAACTTTTACTTTTTCTCATTTGCTGTATGGGAATACTTATGCTTCCCCTCAGCACCCTCGCCGCCTCCTACAGCGGCTATGTTGGCGATGAGTTTACATTGGTCAAACCAAGCGTATCTATCCTGGCTACGAAAATTAAGGACGTGACTTGGTCTGGACATTATGCTGACGGCATCTCCTGCTATGAAACATCAACGGGTATGAAAGTCAGAATCACGTCCTACTTCGAATGGCCGATAAACATCACTTGTCGTGTGAAATACGAGTGGAGCAACGGTCAAGGTACTTACACCAGTGATAAAACGGAGACTTATTCCATCAGATGTTTGCCTGTGGAAATCAATGTGAGCAATGCGAACATGACCCTGAAAGTGGGACAAAAGCAGTACATTGACTATCAACTCTCACCGTCTAAAAGTGCGAATCTAACTTTCTGGTCAGACAACTCCAGTGTGGCTACAGTAAACAGTATGGGTGAGGTAACAGCAGTAGGAACTGGCTTTGCAAAAATCACCATCGATCAGAATATGGGCGAATCAGCCTATTGTAATGTAACCGTATCTGAGCCTATTGCACCCACATCCATCTCCTTACCTGCAGAGAGGACGGTAGATGTCTTTTCGTCTATCACCCTTAGCCCCACGTTGCAACCCTCTGAGGCCAACCCTGCCTTGAAATGGGAGACCAGCAATGCCACGATTGCGAGTGTCTCTCAAAACGGAAAAGTGACAGGCAATGAGCCTGGTACAGCCATCATTACTGTTACGACCGACAACGGCCTATCGGCGTCGTGCACCGTCACTGTCAAAGATATAGACCGCACTCCAACACAATTTACTATTGACGATGCTTTCCGAAAGAAGACCATATATGTTGGCAACACGTGGAGGATCGTATACTCCGTGTTGCCATCCTATGCCAAATATAACATGCGCTGGACGTCTTCGGACGAAAATGTGGCCACAGTCGACTTTCTGGGGCGGGTAACTGCTTTGCGACAAGGCACGACCAGAATTACCGGCACTATTGACGGCACCAGTCTGACGAGTTATTGTGACTTGACAGTGAAAGGAATTCCCAACATGCTGACCATCTGGTTTGCCAATAGCCAGACTACCGATATCAAGTTGGATGAGAATATCAAAGTGACGGTAGAGAAAGACAAATTCATCGTCAAGAGCAAGACGGTAGACATAGAGTACAATGCCATAGACGTGACGAAATTCACGTTAGAGTCCGACGGCTCTGACCCCACTGCCATCCTGGGAATCCCATCAAGCAAAACTGAAGGCACGATCAGTTACGACGGTAATGTCATCCTGCTCTCAGGCTTCTCTCATGGCAGTGCCGTCCAAATCTTCAACATCGGCGGACAAGTCAAAGGCAGTCATCACATTGGTCAAGACGGCCATCTCGCCATTTCGCTTGACGGATTGTCACGTGGCATTTATATTGTTAAAACAGAAAGTATCACCTATAAAATCATCAAGAAATGAAAACAATCAGAATCATGCTCTCTATGCTGTTAGCCGTCATGACCTATAGCAGCATGGCACAAGGAATTATCATCTATAAGAGCAACGGCACACAGGAAAAGCTGCCATACATAGCCGTTGACAGTATCATTCCCTACTTTGCTGACAAAGAACCAGAACCTGTAGAGGCAAGGGCCGTAGACCTTGGGCTGCCCAGCGGCACCCTCTGGGCAAGTCACAACATAGGTGCCACCGCACCGGAAAGACACGGCGGCTATTACGCTTTTGGAGAGACAGAGGAAAAACTTACCTACTCATGGAGCACCTATATGTGTACCTCCGCAGCAGCATGTGCCACTTCCGACGATCCCCTTTACGCAGACAGGCTGCTCACATATACAGACAAGATAGGCTCTTATTATTTTGGCCTCAATTGCAATATAGCAGGAAGCAAATATGACGTAGCCACCCAGACCTGGGGCGATTCGTGGGTGATGCCTACTGCCGCACAATTCCAGGAACTTTTCGACAACTGCACACGTGAAGAGGTACAGATTAACGATGCTTTCTGCATACAGTACACAGGTCCCAATGGCAATACACTCATTATTCCCACCGGAGGTGGATATAAAGATGGGAAAGAATTAAAAAATGCCGGAACATATTCATTCTATGCAACGAAATTCTGGGTAGCAGACTTTACTTATCAGGTGTCCATGGGTGGAGGTGCCTCCATAGGCGATACTGGCGAGTCTGCAGCCACCAATCCTTATGGGGAATATCGCTATTACGGCAAGCAGGTACGTGCTGTAAAGAAAAAAGAATAGCATAGCATTTTTGCCTAAAGCCACTCCTCGACTTGGCTCGAGCCGGAACGGGTTTTGGCTCGAGCCAAACCCCGATTTGGCTCGAGCCCCTGAAACCATTCCGTACGATGATCCCTAATTTGATAGAAATATGTTAAAATTTTGTCAAGGGCATGAGTAACTGCATGGTCATTATTTCGAGATGGATAGGGCTACCAGAACTCCTTTCAGTAACAGTGGTGAAGGCAAAGTGAGTGGATAGGTTGTGGGAGTTTTATATCATTCTTCCTTTTTCAAGCCAAAGTTGGAAGAAATGTTCATAGATGAAGTATTCACTGTCTTCTTTTTAGTAACAAGTTTTTACTAAAAGATCAAAAGACGATTCTCTGGGGTAAGCCGTTATATAGCAAGAAATGCGGATTTCTCCGCAATTCTTGTTGTGCTATTCATAACATGCACATTTACACGGCAAAGATACAACATTTACGCAAATTACTAAAAAAAATTACCAAAAATAAATAATTTCAATTCCATGGCTTGCTAAAAACATAAATGCTGCGCAAGAATGGCATATTTCTACACAAGTAGCATAGTAGAGGTGTGTCTTAAGAACAGTATTAAGGTAGAAATTGCTCCAACAGATCTCCTTGGGCGCAGAGGGCATTTTTCGTTTAAAAGGGAAAAATCGCCGATAAGATACAAAAATATGAGAATAAAAGGAATAAAATGTTTCATTTCAGCACGTTACAGCGACTATAAGGGAGGAAAATAGCCTTCAAAAATCTTGTTTTATTTTAATAAAATTTTTATCTTTGCAAAAGACTCTCAACAGCGTGAGAGGCTTCAATACTCATTAAACAGGTGTCTACGAACACAGATTTTTCCTTCCGAAGAAAATAGGCGGAGAAAGAGTAGAGTCCCCACCTTTTTGTGAGGTTGATAATACCAATAACTATTAACGAAGAGCCGAATATGGGACAACAGGCTAAACCGAGGAAAACTATGAAATTAAACAAGTTACTTTGTCTGACAATTGTGTTCTTCGCCACAGTCGTAAAGGCGCAGGACCTGAAAATTAGTGTGAATGAGAAAGGTAAAGTGGGTTTTGTTGACGCACAGGGCAACGAGGTTATCAAATGCCAGTACGAAGGTGCTTATCCCTTCGAGAACGGCTATGCCATCGTTAGTAAGTCCGACAAGTACGGTATCATTGATGCGACAGGTAAGGTTGTGTTATCTTTGAAGTATGATAACATTTCCAAATGGAATGACTTATACCTTATTAGGAATGGAAAAGACCTTGGTTTGGCATCCACCAGTGGTGAGATAGTACTGAAGCCCGAGTATTCGATGATAACCCCCACCAACTGCTATGGGAAGGCTATGATAGCCAAAGGAGGAAAAGCTGCCCAGCATGAAAAGAAAACGTATATGAGTAATGCCAAGTATGGTATTATTGACGCTAAGGGTAATATCCTTATTCCTGCAGAGTACAAGGGGCTCTGGGAGTTTTCTTTGGACTGCAAGGGCAAGAATATTTACTATGAGGGCTATGGTGCCAACTATGTTCCTCATTATGTAAATGACACGTTGGTCACTGACTGCAGTTATCTCTGCTATGGTAAAGTGGGTTATTTCCCTCTCCAAGGAGAGCACCTCGCTTCTGGTGGCCTGATGGACGGCAGTGGTAAGATTTTGATAAAGGAAGGTACTTACACTTATGTTATGAAACCTCAGAGCAATATGGTAAGGACCTATAAATTCAAGTCTTCGAAAAAAAGTGTGGAGATAGCTGGTGGCTATTATGACCTGAGTAACGAGAAGGCGATTAATGCGACAAACTTTACGCTTGCCACAAATCAAACCGTCACTTGGACGCATGGTGACTTTGTTGGTGGCATTGCTCCTGTGAACTCCCCAACAGTATGGTCGTTTATCGATAAGTCAGGACAAGTGCTTCGTAAAGGATATACAGGTATTGTCCACAGTGTCCACACGAACCTGTGGGGAGCAAAGAACGAGTCGGGTATCTATGATGTCTTTGACGAAGACAACAATGACATAGCCGCTCTTTCTGGCAGTTACACAGACATGGGATTCCCAGCACAGGCTGGTGACAAGGAGGTCTTTAATGTTCAAAAGGATGGAAAATGGGGTGTCGTCAACCGTTCCGGCAATGTCATTGTGTCATTTGATGAATATGATGAAGTTTGGTTCAACAACTACGATCTCATGAAGGTTAAGAAAGACAAGAAGTTTGGTATGATTGACGCTAATGGTAAGGAGTTGATACCTGTAGCTTATGAAGAAATTGGTTTCACCGAAGAGCGCAATGCAAATGAAATCTGGGTGAAGAAAGCAGACTCACTCTTTTACCATTATAATATAAGTAAGGCACATGAGTCAGGTAAAGGATATAAGTATGTAAACAACTTTAAGGACGGAATCGCCATGGTGACTCCCTATGGATTCACGCCAGCAGACAATCTGCTTAATAAATGTCTGTTTTTTGAGCCTTTCACACCACTGACTACTATCAACGCGTTGAAACCCTCTGAGAAAATAGGTTATTATGGAATACTCATTGACGAGAATGACAATGTCTTGTTTGATCAGCCAATTACAAATAGCATTTACCAAGACAGAGTGAGAGCGTATATGAAGGCTCATGGCAATAAGCCCTTGACGAAGATGGAATCCAAGAACCTTTTGTTGGAGATTACCCAAGAGAATCGCTCATATCCACTGGATGAAGTAATCGGTGAAGAAGAATGGAATTACTAATATTTAAATGAGGAAAATTATGAAAAGATATATTGTTTTAAGCATATTAGCAGTTTCATTGATGACTGCATTTGCACAGGAAGATGCGCAGAAATATCGTCGCAGCTCTATCTATTCCTTGATGATTAATCATACTGACCAGCAGTTTGCCAAGGAAATCAAGGAGGCTTTCCTCCAGATACCCGTGCCCGACAAGTTCAATGATCATAACCTGAGTGTGAAGGTGGTCAATATGGATAAAAAGCTGGCAGGTGCAAAAAAAGAGCAGGAGAATGCTACTGTGACCGACTTCCTGGAGAAAAATAAGATTGCCAGTCGTCTGGTCGGCAGATGGTTCAACCGTGACTTCTTCACAGGACAGTGTGACATGGAGCTGGTGAAAGAACGCGGTTTGTACAACGCTAATGAGTTTGACAAGCAACTCGCCACCCGTTCAGCCCGAGGCATGGCGATGTTGCAGGATGCCGGTGAGGAGCTCATAGGCAACACTTTCGTATTGGTGAATGACATTCGCTACGTCGATAAGGGTCAGAAGTCTAAGGTCGTTGGAGGTATCTTTAAGGTATTAGGTGCTGCTGCCTCTATCGTAACAGGTAGCAACAGTTTCAGTGACTTAGGTGACAATTTGGGAAAAATCGCAGAGAGTCTTAAGGGCTTCTCCGTGAAGATTAACACATTCCTCTATCGACTGGACTGGAACGACGAGCTGGCTGGTGAGTTCTATCAGGAACAGTATGCTTCAGCACCAGATGAAACCAAATGCAAGAACTTTGAGAAAGCCCGTGGCAAATATACCTTAAAGTATGTCGGTAAGGTGGAAAGTTCTGGCAGTAAGACCTCTTTCCTCGGTATCAAGGAAGACGAACCCATCGTGATGGTCCGCAAGGCATGTCAACGTGCCATTGACGAGAATGTGGTGGACCTGCAGCGTGAGTATGAAGAGTTCCGTGCCAAGACCCCATTGCTGTCAGTAGAGCCATTGACGGCATACATCGGTATGAAGGAAGGTGTGAACAGTAAGTCAAAGTATGAGGTGCTGGAAGTGATAGAGATGGAGGACGGCTCTCATAAGTACGAGCGTGTTGGAGTGATAGAGCCTATCCCCAGCCTGATATGGGATAACCGCTATATGGCAACAGAGGAAGGTGCTCAGGGTGCCAATCTTGGTTTCACGACTTTCCGCAAGGTAAGTGGTAAGAACTTCAGCAAAGGTATGCTCATTAAAGAAATGAATAAATGATAGTCATTAACGAAAAAGAAGAAGTATTATGAAAAGATCACTAACCATCATTTCGCTGCTTTTATTCATCTGTCTGGGTGCTATGGCAGGTGACAAAATGCCGAAATATGACATTACAGGAGCTGGATCAGGAACAGAAGGGACTGTTCTGGTGAAAGTGTATGTGTATGCAAGGAGTGTGAAAGATGAGGATTTAAAGAGAGCTGCTGTCCATGGCATTATCTTCAGAGGATGTTCTGGAAATGCCAGCGGTGCTCGTCAGCCAGCCATGGCATCACCGACCGCAGAGACAGACAATGCCGCTTTCTTTGAGGAGTTTTTCGCCAAGGACGGACAGTGCTTGAGCTATGCGTCTGTCGTCGGTGGATCATATGACCGTGTGAAGACCCAGAAGGGATACAAGTGCGGTGCTATTCTGCAGGTTGACAAGACTGCTCTTCGCAAAGACCTTGAGAAGGCAGGTGTCGTACGTTCTCTTTCATCAGGTTTTTAATCTTTAAGGAGGAACAATTATGAAGAAACTATGGTTAATCATTTTAGCGTTGTCGCTGACCATGTCAGTGTCAGCACAATACCGTGATGTCAAATTACCAGAAAAGCCCAAGCAGAGACCCTATGAGGATATTGAGCGTCAGGATGCCGGAGTCTGGTTTGCTATTGAACTGGACGGTGGTAGCAGCATTATGTCTGAGAAGACGAATACGCAATACGTCAATCTTGCTGGTATTGTTGGCTATCGTGTAAGCGAATATCTCCGCTTTGGTGCTGGCGTCGGTGGACGTATGTATGTGCATAACGCATGGGTCAGGGGTACAAACAACAAATTCGGTGTTCCCATCTTTGCCAATGTGCGAGGCAACTTCCTTCCTACCTATGACAGGGATGGAGTTCCTTTCTGGTCTTTGAATGTGGGAGGTATCACCAATGAGGGCTTTTTCTTCAGTCCGACAATAGGATGTAGCTTTGGTGGATGGCGTAATAATTTCCAAATCGGTATCACCTATACGCTGTCAAACTTTAAGTATGATGACGGGTCAAAGGTGGCTTACAGCTTCTTTGGTCTGAAATTAGGATATGAATTTTAATGATACGAACTATGAAAAGATTATTTCTGACTTTAATAACGGCAATGGTCATCACCGCTGCTGAGGCTCAGACTCCAACGGTGTTTGCACGTTCTTCCATCAAATGTATTGGTGTGGAACTTGACGGTTCGCAAACCCTTCGTGTACAGGGTTATGGCAGAAACCGTATTGATGCGAAAGAGCAAGCGATGAAGAATGCGGTTTGGGCAGTGATTTTTGAAGGTATCCGAGACGGTGTTGAAGGTTGTAACATGCGTCCTTTAGTTACTGAGGTGAATGCCAAAGAGCGGTACGAGGACTATTTCAATATCTTCTTCTCTGATAATGGTGCCTATAGAGATTATGTCTCGCTGCGTGATACGAAAACACGTTCAGGTGGCAGGGAGAAAGACAAGGTGGGCTATTCCTATAACCTCACTATCCGTGTACTTCGTGCGCAACTGAAGGCTCGTCTGAAGGCAGACAATGTAATTGATTAAAATGGAGTGCTATGAAAACAAGAGTATTATTTTCATTTTTGCTGGCGATGTTTGCACTGGCTGCAATGAGTCAGGCAAAAAAGCCGACACTGATGGTTGTTCCTAGCGATGCTTGGTGTAAGGAACATGGGTTTGAACAGACTTTTGACAATCAGGGAACTCCCGAGCAGATTCCAGATTATAAGGCAGCCCTGTCATCAGACAAGCAGTTGAATGCCGTGATTTCTAAAATCAATGTTCTGATGGCTGACCGTGGCTTTCCTCTTAAGGACCTGCAAGCCAATATGAGGAGTATAACGAATCTCTCTGCAGAAGACCGTCTGATAAGGAGTAAGAAGAGCGGTGCTTCCATCACAGAGAGTCCTCTGGACCGTCTGCGTCGAACAGCCAAGGCAGATATTATCCTGGAAATCGACTGGACAGTGAATAAGATGGGACCCAAGAGCAGTATCACCTATAATCTGAAGGCTATCGATGCTTACAGCACCAAGCAGGTGGCTGGTGCGGAAGGAACAGGAAAAGGTTCTTTCTCAGCAGAGGTTCCTGTATTGCTGGAGGAAGCCGTTCAAGACCATATGGATGCTTTCGTAGAGCGTCTGCAAGCGCATTTTGACGACTTGTTGACCAACGGTAGGGAGGTGGTTCTTGATTTGCGTATCTTTGACACCACCGGTATTGACTTTGAGAAGGAATATGGTGATAAAGATCTGAGTGAGGTTATTGACACATGGTTGTTTGATAACTGTGTTAACCACCGCTTCAGCAAGTCAGACGCCACAGAGACCATGATACTGTATGAACAGGTGCGGATTCCTTTGTACAAAGCTAATGGTATGGCTCAGGATACTTATGGATTTGCTCGTGAACTGGCTCGTTTCTTAGGTGCTTCACCTTATAGCATTCCTGTAAAAACAGTGAATCGCGGATTAGGTCGTTGTCTTTTAATTTTAGGTGAAAAATAAGGGGGAATATATATGAGAATCAAACATCTATTATTTGTCGCCTACCTGATGGTAGCAACTGGTGTGTCAGCGCAGGAATGTGTGATGCCAGTCTCAATCCAGCTTGACGAGGAGTTTACAAATATTCCTACAGCTGCAAGCACCATTTTGTATCAGTCGCTTAACCGTATGCTGACAGAAAACGGATTGACGAGTGAAGGAATCACTACTCCTTTCATTCTCACCGCCCATTGTGATGTGCTTGATAAGAGTAACATACCAGGACCACCTATCCAGACGGTCTATAATCTTGGTATTACTTTCTATATGGCAGATACGTATAACAAGAAGAAGTTTGGTACTGCCTATGTGACACTCGATGGAGTAGGAACTGGTGAGGTGAAGAGTTATATTAATGCTTTCCGTCGGATCAGCTCTAATCAGACAGAGATTAAAGACCTTATCAAGAGGGGTAAAGCCAACATGATGAAATATTATGATACCCAGTATCCTAATATCATTAAGGAGGCTAAGCGTCTGGAGTCTTTGCAGCAATATGAGGAAGCCCTTTCTCAGGTATTATCTATTCCGCTCTGTTCAAAGGGTGGCGATGCAGCGTCACGTTATGGACTACAGCTCTATTCCAAATATCTGAATCGTCTGAATCTGTATCTGTTGAACCAGGCAAAAGCACTATGGGCAGCAGGTCAAGACCAAGAGACGGCTTATCAGGTATGTGCAATGCTGGCACAGATAGACCCTGACGCTGCATGCTATGCAGAGGCAACCAAACTGATGAAGGAGATCAAGGCGCAAGTGAGAAGCGACATTGATTTGGAAATGCGTCAGAAATATAATGACGAGATTCAACTGGAAAGGGAGCGAATTGCTGCTGCTCGTGCTGTTGGTGTTGCATTCGGAAATGGTCAAAAACCGACAACAACCAATATCGCATGGCTCAGATAATGAACTTTAAACCAGAAAAAAGGGTAGTAAAGTTTTATTTGCTACTCTTTTTTTGTATCTTTGCAGAAAAACACAGGAAAATGGGAAAATTCTTATTTTGGGTATTTGCAGGGCTGACCGCCTGTTGGTTGACATCCTGCCAGCAGGATGGGAAAAGCGAGTTGCAAGGAGGAACGCAGAAGGACAGTGACGAGTATTATATTGATTTGTCTCTCCGTAATATAAAGTTCTATGAGGCATATGCTGTAGACTCTTTCTTGCAGACTACAGAACGTCTCCACCAGTATCTGCTTCGTAACGAGAAGCGGACGAACAGGGATATACAGCTGCTTAGGGCTCAGTGGATGATGGCACGTGGAGTCTATTACGCTGCATTGCTGGGACGACCGGACTCTGGACTGGTCTATGCGAAAAAGGCTGCCCATTTGATGGAGCAGGAACGGATGAATCCTGACCTTAGAGTTGTTGCTATGACAGACATTGCTGACTTCTATCGCCAGACGGGACAGCTCGACCTCAGCGCAGAAGGTTATATGCAGGCATTAGCTGTCGCTGACTCTTTCCAGACAACAACAGACAGTCATATCGCCATCAGCTTGGGAATCAGTACGGTATATACTTTTATGGCGGACTATGAGAATAGTGCCAAATGGTGGGCGAAGTGCAAAGAGTTATTGCCTAAGATGAAGAAGCCGGACCAGTTTATTTATTATAATAATGTGGGGAACGACTATTACTTGCAAGATAAATACCAAGAGGCATTACCTTTCTTCGAGAAAGCTGCTTCGCTGGTAAAAGATGACCCGGACAAGACGTGGGACTATTATACGGCACGTGCCAATATCGCAGAGATACTGATCAACCTGAAGCGGGGTGATGATGCCAGACCGATTCTGGAGGAGGTGGACTCCTTCTATCGGAAAGTGAACTTCCCCATACTGCTATATTATATCAATACGTCAAAAATAGAGTTGGCGTTGCTGGACGGAAGGACTGCGGATGCTATCCGCATCATAAGGGAAGAGAAAGCTCCTGAGGAAATGATACCTGCAGCCAAGGTGATGCGGCTGAAAGTAGTGGAGCAGGTATGGACGCAGGCTGGGAATATCCAGAATGCCTATGAGACACACAAAGAACTTCATGCCCTCAATGACTCTATCCAGACAGCGAATGTGAGGATGCAGCTCAGTACCCGTCTGATGGAATATGAGCACGACAAGCGATTGTTGGAACAACAGCAACAGATAGAGCGCAGCGAAATGAACGAACTCTTGGCTTGGGCATTCTTTGTAGTGGCACTGCTGGCTGCCGTACTGCTCCTTGTACTCTATCAGTGGCACCGCCGCCGTGGACGCATGAAGGAACTCGAACTCCGTCAGCAGCTAATAGAAACCAGACTCGGTAATGCCCGCAACCGCTTGTCGCCCCACTTTATCTATAACGCATTGAACCACGAGATGCTGTCGCAGATGGAGGGACGACGAGTAGATTTCAACGCTCTGACACAACTGTTACGCAGAGGATTGGCGATGGCCGACACACTGAAAACTTCGCTACAGGACGAGCTGGCTTTTGTAGATTATTACGCCACCATCGAGGGGCAACAGATAGGCGACGACTTCAGATACCGCAAAGAGATTGACGAGGGTATAGACATCAGCCAGGTGTCGCTGCCTGCGATGACCATTCAGATATTCGTGGAAAACGCTATCAAACATGGGCTCCGCCCGATGAAACCAGAAAACGGAGAAATGCGCCAACTGACAATTCACGTCAGCCGACAAGGACAGGCGACACTGGTAGAAGTGACAGACAACGGACAAGGATTGAAAAACGGACCTATGAGTCAGGCACAGACGGGCATGAAGGTGGTGCGCCAAACCATACAGATGCTGAACGAGCGAAATCAGGAGAAGATAGACTTTGGGGTGAACAATCTGACGGAGGAAGGAAAGAGAGGTTGCCGCTCGTGGATACTACTGCCCGACCATTTTGACTATCACGTAGGGAAATGACCAATTTTTGCGATAAGAGGCTGAAAGCATACACTAAAAGCACTTTTTAGTTCCATAAAAGGAATAACAGACCTCTGAACTGCCAACATCTTTTACAAAATAAATGGAGGTTTTTCGCTTTTTATTCGTAAATTTGCACAAAACAATGTAATTCATGTACAAGCAGAAGTTGGTCAGCGCATATATCATTGACGATAGTCAGGATGCCATAGAAGTTTTAGCACACATACTGGAGAATAATTTCTCCGTAGAGGTGGTGGGCAAAGCCACCGATGCGGAAACTGCTGTCAATGAAGTGATTGACAAAGAGCCCGATATTATCTTCGTAGATGTGGAACTGCCTTCGATGTCAGGTCTCGACTTCTGTACGCTGATCAGGAGCGAGGTGAAGCCTGAAACGAAAGTCGTCTTCTACACAGGTCATGAGAAATACCTGTTAGACGCTATACGCAGAGAGGCTTTCGACTATCTGATGAAGCCGGCTACGGAACAGGAGCTGAGCCAGATTATGACGCGTTACTATGAAAACAAGCTGGCTGGTATTCCGCAAGCAACTCCTCGTGTCAACCAGCATCTGCCCATCATTCTGGTGGTGAATGCAAAAAGCGAACATCTCGCCAAGCAAATGCAGGACATCGCCTTCTTCCGATATAACAAGGACAGAAAATTGTGGGAAGTTATCTGCACCGACAAGAACTGCTATATACTGCGACATCGCACTACATCAGACGTGATCCTCAACTATTCGCCAGACTTTGTACAAATACACAAAAGCTATATAGTGAATATCAACCACATCAAAAAGATACAGGACAGCACCTGTATTTTAGCAGAACCCCTCGAGGAAATAAAAGAATTGAAAATCAGCAAGAACTATCGCTCATCCCTAATGGATGTTTTTTATTCGATGTAAGAATGGAAAGTTAAGAGTCGAAAGTTGATAGTTTAGAGTTTTTTTTGTATCTTTGCACGCAGAACAAAGATACGAAATTATGCAAGAAACAAGACAGAATAAGATTTCACGACTGCTTCAGAAGGAACTGAGCGTTATCTTTCAAGAGCAGACTCGCACCATGCATGGAGTAATGGTCAGCGTGACGAGCGTGCGCATCAGCCCCGACCTGAGTATTTGTACGGCCCACTTGAGCATATTCCCATCAGAAAGAGGTGAGGAAATTCTGAACAATATTAATGCCAATGTAAAAGCCATACGCTATAACTTAGGTACACGCGTGAGAAACCAACTGCGCATCATACCTGAACTGCGCTTCTTTATTGACGACAGTTTGGATTATATTGACCATATTGACGAACTGCTGAAGAAGTGAAGAGTGAAGAATGAACTTCCCATTTTACATCGCCCATCGCTATCTGTTCTCTAAGAAGAGTACCAACGCTATCAATGTGATTAGCGGTATCTCCGTTGTGGGGGTTGCTGTAGCAACAATGGCATTGGTGGTGACATTAAGCGTTTTCAACGGTTTCCACGACATGGTGGCATCGCTCTTTACCCAACTGGACCCCCAGATTAAAATCACACCCGTCAAGGGGAAAACAGTGGCTGCAGACAATCCTCTACTTACTAAAATTCGACAATTGCCTGAAGTGGATGTGGTCACAGAAGTGATGGAAGATCAGGCTTTGGCGGTATATGGTGAACGGCAGGCTATGATTAAGCTGAAGGGAGTGGAGGATAACTACGACAAACTGACTCATATCCGTGAGATATTGGAGGGGGATGGCGAATTTGAACTGCATGCAGCCGATATGAATTATGGTATTCTGGGGTTAGGTGTGGCATATCAACTGGGGGTAGGTTATACCTTCGATCGACCTCTAAAGATTTATGCACCTAGGCGTGAAGGGCAGTTGAATATGGCAAATCTACAAGAGGGTTTTGTAGAGGATGAACTCTATTCTCCTGGGGCGCTCTTTAGCATCAAACAAGGCAAATATGACAAGCATTATATTATCACCTCTATCGCCTTCACACGTCAGTTATTCGATCAGCAAGGAATGCTCTCGTCTTTAGAGTTACGCTTGAAACCTGGCTGCAATTTTGATAAGGTGAAGGAGGAAATTCAACAGATAGCCGGTGTACAATTTGAGGTAAAAGACCGTTACGAGCAACAGGACAGCACGTTTCGCATCATGAAGATTGAAAAGCTGATGGCTTACATCTTCCTCACTTTTATCCTGGTGATTGCTTGTTTTAACATTATTGGCAGTCTGTCAATGTTGATGATTGACAAAAAAAACGATGTGGTGACACTACGTAATCTGGGGGCTTCCGACAAGCAAATCATACACATCTTCCTGTTTGAAGGGCGCATGATATCGGCCATCGGAGCTATCATCGGCATCGCTATCGGACTGCTGCTCTGTTGGCTGCAACAGGAATATGGAATTGTAAGACTAGGGAAATCTGAAGGAGCATTTATTATAGATGCCTATCCTGTTAGCGTACATCCTTGGGATATCGTCATGATCTTACTGACAGTGATTGCTGTTGGCTTCCTCAGTGTCTGGTATCCAGTTCGCTATTTTGCCAAGCGACTACTTTAAACGATTACCTCTCCAAGCTCACTTTTTCTACTACCACTGGTTCGTGGAGGAATATCTGTGCTTGTTCTTTAAATATCACTGGGTTCTCTGTTGTGAGATAGTGCACATTGCCAGTCTTTGTACATTTCGCCTCTATATCAGGGTGACGCTTGAAGTACTTGGATAGCGACTCAGCCACATATTCGCCTTGTGACACGATACGGATACCACGAGGTATATACTTGTGGATTTTAGGCAAGAGCAACGGATAGTGGGTACATCCCAAAATAACAGTATCAATTTCAGGGTCTAGGCGCAGTAATTGGTCTATGCGCTTCTTAACAAAATAATCGGCACCAGGTGAGTCTGCCTCATTATACTCAACCAAAGGAACCCAGAAAGGGCAGGCCACACCACTAACCTGTATATCCGGATAGAACTTATGAATCTCGAGATTGTAGCTTTCACTCTTAATAGTGCCTTCAGTGGCAAATATTCCTACGTGTCGCGAATGGGTCAAAGTGCCGATTACTTCAGCCGTAGGACGGATAATACCCAACACACGACGCTGAGGGTCGAGATTCGGTAAGTCGTGCTGCTGAATGGTGCGAAGTGCTTTGGCAGAAGCTGTATTACAACCCAGTATCACCAGATGGCATCCCATTTCGAAGAGGCGCATCACAGCCTGCCGCGTAAACTCATAAACCACATCAAACGAACGATTTCCGTAAGGTGCACGAGCATTATCACCCAAATAGAGATAATCATATTGGGGAAGCAGCTGGCGGATACCATGCAAAATGGTCAGACCACCATACCCACTGTCGAAAATGCCGATTGGCCCTGGTTTACTAGGTAAATTCATCACTTTACTTCAACGCAGCCTTGACAGCATCGGTTACATCCTCTCCCATAGTAATATTGAGCCAGGGAACAGTGTTATGATCTGTATTCAGAATAAAGGCAAGTCCCTTTGAGCTACCTACATTGGCCAAAGCACCAGCCAAACGGTTCTTCAACGGTTGTAGGGCTTTCTCACGAGCTTCAGCCAACAGCCGTTGACTTTCCTTCTTGAATGCGATATTCTTGTCAAGCAACTCTTGCAGCTCGCTCTGGCGCTTCTGCAGTATCGTCTGAGGAAAATCACGCTGACCATCCAGGAATTCCTCATATTTCTTATTGAACTCGTCCTCTACGCGCTTTTGCTCGGCTGCATACTGTTTTTCCAATTCTTTCATGCCCTGCTCTACAAGTGGATAATCGGCCATTGACTGGAGAACAGACTCATAACTGAGAAAACCAAACTTCAGCACAGAAATGCCTTCTGTCTGTGCAAAACCTGTGAGCCCAATAAGACTCATCATGAAAATCAGTGCTATCTTCTTCATATATTCCTGTTTACTTGATGTTTATCCTACAAAAGTACGTGATTTTTTCTATACTACCAAACAAAATAGTGCAATTTAACAAAAATCGCGCAAGAGGCATTCCTCCTGCGCGATTATATTCGTATTATTAGTATGTGCTTAGAGACCGAGCTTTTTCTTTACATCAGCTGTAACATCAGTTGAGAGAGTTGAGCTGATATAGGGAACACCACCTGCAATATCCATGATGTAAACATAACCACCAGCCTGACCTACAGCTTTGATAGCGTCGATTACTTTGGTCTGAATAGCCTGCATCTTCTCAGACTGTTCCTTAGCAAGAGCCTGCTGATTGTCCTGATAGGTCTGCTGAATCTTCTGATACATATCCTGCAGTTCCTTCTCACGACGCTCCTTGATATTAGCGGGCAGACTAGCCTGCTCTTTCTCATAAGCCTCAGCTTTCTTCTGCAGTTCGTCCTGCATACTCTTCAGATCAGCCTCATAAGTCTTAGTGAGAGCCTCGATATCAGCACGAGCTTTCGTAAACTCAGGCATTGCCTGAATAATCTCCTGGGCATTAACATGACCAAATTTTTGTGCGAATGCAGCCATTGGGGCCAGCATCAACAACATAAAAAGTACTTTCTTCATTTCTTTTCTTTTAATTTAATTATTTTCGATATTACGTTATTTCGATATTGAGAATTAGTTACTATAACCTAGCCGTGAGAGCACTTCGCTGGAAATGTCCACTTTAGGAGATCCGAAAATGATTCCACTATCGCTGGCACGATCGAGCACCAGCTGATAACCACGCAAGTCTGCTATCTCACTCACAGCATTATAGATTTCCTCCTGAATAGGTGACATCAAAGCGGTACGTTTTTTGAAAAGTTCACCCTCTGGACCAAAGTATTTCTTCTTCAGCTCGGAAGCCTCGCGTTCTTTCTCCATAATGGCATCTTGACGAGCTTTTTTCTGTTCTTGAGAAAGGAAGACAACCTCCTTCTGGTAGTCCTTATACATCGTTTGAGCCTCTGTCTGGAGAGCGTCAACTTCTGCCTGCCACTTCTTGCTAACTTGCGCCAATTGCTCGTTAGCACGCTCATAAGCAGGGATATTCCTTAGGATATAATCCATATCCAACAAAGCAAATTTTTGCGCCTGCATCGTCATGGCCGATGCCATAAACGCTAACAATAAGAATAACTTTCTAATCATAATTACTCATTTCTCATTACTCATTACTCATTTCTTTTAGAACTCCTGTCCCAAGATGAAGTGGAATTGCGAGCCACCTTTCTTATAGCTGCTGCCACTATATACTTGATCAAAGCCATAGGCCCAGTCGATACCCATCAGACCAACCATTGGCAGGAAAATACGAACACCCAGACCAGCTGAACGTTTCATGTTGAATGGATTAAAATCTCTGGTATTAACCCAAGCGTTACCACCTTCCAGGAATCCAAGTCCATAGATGGTGGTATTACCCAACATGAACGGATAGCGTAGTTCCAGTGTGAAACGATCGTATGCATAGGCATTATAATAAGAACTGGTGCCTGCCTCGTAGGCTGCTGTGTTTGAGATAGAACCATTATCATAACCACGCAAACCGATGGTTTCCTCTGCATAACCAGTAGAATAACCACTCATACCGTCACCACCGACGTAGAAGGTTTCGAAAGGTGACTTCTTATATTGGTTGTAAGAACCTAAAAGGCCAAATTCCACACGTGTCATCAGCACCAGACACTTCTGACCGCTTGTGAGCGCTGTGAACGTACGTGACTTGAACTTCCACTTATGATACTCAATCCAACGATACTTATCTTGTTGTTCTGCCTCAAAAGTTGCTGACGTACGGTCTGTTGCCAGATGTTCATAATCCTTATTATCAAAAGCTGACCATGGTGGCGTAAGTGTTACCGAAGCCATGAACTCTGAACCACGACGTGGGAAGAGTTGGTTATCAGTAGAGGTACGAGATAGCGTCACACCGAGGTTGATGTTGTTACTGTTACCATTTGAGATAATAAAGTAGTTCCAGTCACGCAGCATATAACGGGTGTACGACAAAGCGACAGACAATTGGAAATAGTCATCAGGCCAGCGCAGGCGCTTACCCCAACCTATCGTCGCACCAAACATCTTGATATACTTATCATCATCAAGCATGGCATCATAGTTATAGCCATAACCAGTTGATCCCAAACCCGACATATAGTTCCAGTAGTTATTGTAAAGTGAATTATTACGATAACTGCTAGAGATATCACTCTGTTTTGAGTAGAATGCGCTGATATTCAAAGCATTCGGTCGTTTTCCGCCGAACCATCCCGTACTATATCCTGCCGAAATCGAACTATAATAACGTCCATTGGTTTGAAGTGAGAGTGAGAGCTGTTCACCATCACCGATAGGCATAATACCACGATGCATCTTATTCTTTCCGAAGAGGTTTCGCATCGAGAAGTTGTTGAGCTTGATACCCACACGTCCGATAATACCGGTCTGTCCCCATCCAAGTGAGAATTCCAACTGATCATTAGACTTTTGTTCCAATTCCCAGTTGATATCTACCGTACCATCTTCGTAATTAGGCTTGATATCAGGGTTCACTTTCTCCGGATCGAAATAACCCATTGAGGCAATTTCACGTGCTGAACGTGTAATAGCCTCCTTCGAGAAAAGGTCGCCTGGCTTGGTACGTAACTCACGGCGAACCACCTCTTCATACAGTCGGTCGTTACCATAGATGCGCACATGGCTGATGTGAGCCTGAGTTCCCTCTTGGATACGCATTTCGAGGTCGATGGAATCGCCTACAATATTCACCTCAGTAGGTTGCAGATTATAGAACAGATAACCATTATTCCAATAATAGTTACCCACAGCATCCTCATCTTCTGAAAGACGCTTGTTCATCAACTTCTGGTTGTAGACATCACCTTTCTTCATACCAAGAACTGCATTCAGATAATCGGTGGTCACAACAGTATTACCTACCCAAGTGATATTGCGAATATAATATTTCTGTCCTTCATCAATCTTCACATAAACATTGACATGTTTCTCGTCATTGTTCCAGACAGAATCCTCTACTATAACAGCATCACGGAAGCCTAACTCGTTGTACTTGTCAATCAGTGCCTTCTTTGCCTCTTCGTAACGCTCCTGCGTGAATTTCTTAGCTTTAAAGATGTTCTTGAACTTGCCTGCCTCATTTATTTTGCCAAAGGAGCCTTTCTTGAACATCGAGCCCTTTATCTTACTGGTCTTCAGCTGCTGGTTGCCTTCGAAGATGATACGGCGCACCTTCATCTTGTCTTTCTTGTCAATATTGACATCAAGAATCACCATATTCTTGTCTGTCACATCGTCACGCTGTACGATTTCAATCTCAGCATTCTTGAAGCCCTTGTCATCGAAATAGCGCTTAGCCAGAATCTTGGCACGGTCAATCATATTCGGCGTAATCTGACTGCCTCGCATAATACCCAGCTTGGCCTCCATATCCTCACGCTCTGACTTCTTAATGCCATGATAATTAATCTTGCTGATACGCGGACGGGTTGCCAGATGGATACAAAGGTAAATTTTGGATCCTACAATTGAGTCGGCAGTGATGGATGCACGGGAGAATAGGCCATGGCGCCAGTAGCGCTTGATGGCATCTGTAATCTCAGAACCAGGAACAGTAATCACTTGCCCTACAGAGAGTCCAGAAAGACCAATCAACACATAGTCTTCATACCCTTCAACACCTTTCACGGAAATTCCTCCTATCTCACAGGTTCTTGGAGTTCCTGCATACGAGATATCAGGATTCTTAATAACGTCCTGAGCCTGACAATGCATCACGCTTAATATGCAATGCATCACAAACAGCGTAGCAAACGCTAATAATCTTCTCTTATTATACTTAATTCTTTTCATCATTATTTCATTATGCATGATGCATTATGAATTATACATTTTCTTCCTCCACCTGTTTCTCTGTTTTACCAAAGCGACGCTGGCGATGCTGATAACTGAGTATTGCCTCTTGCAGACATTTCTCGTTGAAATCAGGCCAGTAAGTATCGCAGAAATATAATTCCGAATAAGCTATCTGCCACAACAGATAATTAGAGATACGGTATTCACCTCCTGTGCGAATCAACAAATCAGGATCGGGCATAAAATTTGTCTGCATGTGTTCAGAAAGCAGTTTCTCGTCGATAGCATCAACGTTCAATTTGCCTTCCTTTACATCTGCAGCTATATCTTGCACTGCTTTGGTTATTTCCCATCTGGAAGAATAACTCAGTGCAATTATCATTGTCATGGAATCATTCTTAGCAGTATGATCCATTGTCTCCTGCAGTTTCTGTTGCACTTCTTCAGGCAGACGTTGAATATCACCAATGACACGGAAGCGCACATTATTCTTCATGAAAATTTCGTCTTCAAGAGAAGTCAGTACTAATCCCATCAGAGCAGCTACTTCTGTGGCTGGCCTATTCCAGTTCTCTGTAGAGAAAGTATAGAGCGTCAGGTATTTCACGCCCATATTCACACACGCTGTAGTGATGCGGCGAACGGTATCCACACCAGCCTGATGGCCATAGCTACGCTCTTTACCACGCTCTGTAGCCCATCTCCCATTACCGTCCATGATAATGGCAATATGCTCTGGTACGCGTGTCATATCTATTTGTTGCGTCATAACTTATATCAGTCTCTATCGTTATTACATGTCTTACACTTTGCCCATATATCATAGGTTACCGACAGGCACAAATGGCTATAGCAATCAGTATTCTTAAAAATACCGCTACTCTTGATACCATAGGGATCCTTTACACCGTCAAGCATATCATTAGTCGTGAAATGCATCGTCCATTCCAGTGCCAAGTTCACCCGCTCACCTGCTTTATACTTCACGCCTGCACCTATGGGCAGGTTAAGGGCTATCTCTGTTTTCTCAGGCTTCACAAACGTAGCTCCCACCCCTATATATATATAAGGTGTAACACGTTGTGCTCCTCGATATTCTTTTCCTGTGCCATAAGGCCAGAAGTTATATTCAAATCTCACCCCTGTATCTACCAAGCCATGACTAAAGTCTGTTACAGGAACATCAGGCAAATACGTCTTCGCATTTTTAGATGAGCCTTTGATCTTTCCATAGCTAACATTCAAAGCCAATGCCATACGAGGATTGAACTTATAGCGACCCAACAATGTAAACATCGGCTGCATATTCTTGAAAAGATTTCCGTTGTAGTCACCCAGATAGGTTACCACACCTACTCCACCCCCAATCTCAGCGCGATATTCAGGTGCTTCCTGCGCTCTGAGTGAAACTGTTATTGTCAACAGCAGGATGGAAAACAGTGCTTTTTTCAACATCAATCCTTACTTATCCTTTTCCCAAGCCAGTCGGTTAAGATGGCCAGTCCACACCTCTCCGTTGTCGCCCCCAACAAGCCATATTTCTGTTCCGTCAGTAGCAGCACCAAAGACACATGCTAATCCATCATTGAACTCCTCTGGTAGTTTATAGCGTGAATTTACTTTCCATATCAGCCCATTATCGCGACTCTGGTAGATAGGCGACAAGCCATTGTCATTAATTCCCCAAGCCAGAATACTCTTGTCATAATACATCATCACAAGTTTCTGAAGCTGTGGAAGAGCCAGTTGATTACCATCGTTGCGCTCCATGTATATCCATTTGTCATCTTCTCCTTGAGCGTCATACTCTACTATCTTACGCCATACAGAAGCCATCTTGTCAATAGCTGGGGATATGCCTGCCAACAGAACATAATCAGCATAATAAGTCATTTCTACCGGATAACAAATGTAGGCAATATGATCGTTAGGCAATCTTGAAAGGTCTGCTCCTGCTTCGAAAGCATCTTCGGTCCATTCTGTAGTGTAAGTATTCAGGGCCATTAGAACACCATCACTTGTCAGGCCAAAAATTTCCAGATAGCTGGCTGCTACCAGTCTCACAATGTTAGAAGCATCTGCAACTTCTTCCCATACGATACCATCGTCCGACTTGATCAACTTGCCATTACTCAATGTATAAAGGACAGAATTAGATGTCACCATATTGAAATAGGCATACTTGTCGGTCAACTCTGACAATGTCTCCCAATTGTCACCGTCTACCGTTGCATAGCCTACCGTTTTATCATCCTTAAGACCAAAGACCATTAACTGATGATTTATGGTAACAGCCTTCATATCTTCCAAGGCAGCCAAATTGCTATTCTTGGAATGCTCCGTCCAAACAAATTGCTCACTTTCCTGCTGATGCACATTCACCTCAACGGTATAGCTCTCATATCCAGAACCATCGCTGGAATATACACGGAAAACACGAGGCACCGTGAAATCAAGACTATCCGAATAGAACAGTAAAACGCCTTCGCTCTCTAAATCTTCTACATAAACACTACCATTATTCAATGCCGACACCGTGCAAAGCACTTTGGACACATCTGTCCCCACAGGCAATGAATCAGGGTTGAAAATACGATGAGCTAAGTGATCGATACTAAACTTATAGTCACTGCCTGACACTGATACCTTGTAAACAGAATCAGCACCTGTAGAAGATTTAGTATGAAGATACCTGTTAAGTGTTCCTAATGAGAATCCTGTAATAGCTGTATCATTATACAATGAGCTACTGTTATCATTTGACTTCATGCACGAAGCTAACAGAAACATTACTGTCAGCACACCGCAAATGCCTTTAATTATCTTTGTCATTTGGTTATTATTCAATTTTGCCTGCAAATTTACTCACATTTCCGCAAATAGCGACATTTTTCTGCCTTTTATTAAGTTAATTATATGATAAAATGTCATATTTTAGATTTTGTAAACAAAAAAAGAGCGCGGTATGAATCACTCACTCCGCGCTTTTCATTAACGGATGTCGGTCTTTATGAGTGTCAAAACACTCAAAATTGTTGCTATTGCAACCACAACCAACATGGCCGTTGTTTGAAAATCTAATAACATAATCTTTACCTTAAACAAATTAATAACTAACCTAATGAAAACACCGTAATCGTCTCGATTACCTATGCAAAGGTAATTTATATTTAGCTTTTATACGTCATAAAGGGCGATTTCTTCCGAAACCGCCCTTTATTTTTGATATAGGTCAAACCCTTAGAGTTTTGGACCAGCAGCTACCAAAGCCTTACCAGCCTCATTACCCTCATACTTCTTGAAGTTCTTAATGAAGCGGCCAGCCAAGTCCTCAGCCTTCTTGTTCCACTCTGCTGCATCAGCATAAGTATCGCGAGGATCGAGGATGTTGGTGTCTACACCTTCCAACTCTGTTGGAACCTCAAAGTCGAAGTAAGGAATCTTCTTGGTAGGAGCCTTCAGGATAGCACCACCCAGAATAGCATCGATAATACCACGTGTATCCTTGATAGAGATACGCTTACCTGTACCATTCCAACCTGTGTTAACGAGATAAGCCTTAGCACCGCTCTTCTCCATACGCTTAACGAGCTCCTCTGCATATTTGGTAGGATGCAACTCGAGGAATGCCTGTCCGAAGCAAGCAGAGAATGTAGGAGTAGGCTCTGTGATACCACGCTCTGTACCAGCCA
>DEJG01000026.1:36906-58209 GCA_002353295.1 Prevotella sp. UBA2754 | reverse complement strand
TACTTGGTCTGCTCTGGAGTCAGGATAGATACTGGAGGCAGTACGCCGAAAGCATCTGCAGAGAGGAAGATAACGTTCTTAGCCTCTGGGCCTGCGCTCTTACCATTTACCTTCTTGGCAATCTTCTCGATGTGCTCGATAGGATAACTTACACGAGTATTCTCCGTAACGCTCTTGTCTGCGAAATCAATCTTACCATTGGCATCAACGGTCACATTCTCCAACAGGGCATCACGACGGATAGCATTGTAAATATCAGGCTCGCTCTCCTTGTCGAGGTTGATAACTTTAGCATAGCAACCGCCTTCGAGGTTGAATACGCCCTCATCGTCCCATCCATGCTCATCATCACCGATCAGCAGACGCTTAGGATCGGTAGAAAGAGTGGTCTTACCTGTACCAGAGAGACCGAAGAAAATAGCGGTATTCTTACCCTCCATATCAGTGTTGGCAGAGCAGTGCATTGAAGCGATGCCCTGGAGAGGCAGATAGTAGTTCTGCATAGAGAACATACCCTTCTTCATCTCACCACCGTACCAAGTGTTGATGATGCACTGTTCACGTGAAGTAGTATTGAAGGCAACGCAAGTCTCAGAGTTCAAGCCCAATTCCTTGTAGTTTTCGACCTTTGCCTTAGAAGCATTGTAGATAACGAAGTTGGGCTCAAACTTCTCCAGTTCCTCAGCTGTTGGCTGGATGAACATGTTTTTAACGAAATGAGCCTGCCATGCAACCTCTACGATGAAGCGAACAGCAAGACGGGTAGCCTCATTGGCACCACAGAAAGCGTCAACAACATACAATTCTTTGTTGCAAAGCTCCTTGATAGCAATCTCCTTTACCTTAGCCCAAACTTCCTCACTCATGGGGTGGTTATCGTTTTTGTACTCTTCGGTAGTCCACCATACCTTGTCCTTAGACTGCTCGTCACAAACAATGTACTTGTCCTTAGGAGAACGTCCAGTGTAGATACCTGTCATTACGTTAACAGCGTTCAACTCAGTGTTCACACCCTTGTCAAAACCTGTCAAGCCAGCTTTTGTCTCCTCCTCGAAGAGATACTCATACGATGGATTGTGTGCAATCACCTTAGAACCGGTGATACCATACTTTGTCAAATCTAAATTTGCCATAACTTTTTTGTATTTAATTGAAAATTTCCTATTACCTATTTCTTTTACCGCCCGCAAAGTTACATATTTTAATTGATATATATAGAACGGAGAATGGAGAATTAAGTATTTTTACCGCTTTTTTGAGTTAAAGTATTTAAAAAACAACTCACTCATTCTACTTTTGTCACGTTGACTTGACAAAAATGTTTATCTTTGCAGACATTAAACTCTACAAACTATGAAAGTTATTAATTTTGCAGAACAAAACAGCGTAATCAACAAATTCATGGCTGAACTACGCGACAAGAACTACCAGAAGAACCGAATAACATTCCGTCACAACGTGGAACGCATTGGCGAGATGATGGCTTATGAAATCTCAAAAACATTGGAGTATAAATCCAAAACCATTAAAACACCTTTAGGCCAACTGGATATTCCTTTATATAAAGAGGAAGACATGGTGATTGCCACGGTGTTACGTGCAGGACTTCCTTTCCATCAGGGATTCCTCAACGTGTTCGACGGTGCCGACAATGCTTTTGTATCAGCTTTCCGCATGTATCTGAATCGTGAGCATACGGAAGTAGGTGTACACACTGAGTATATCGCCACACCAAGTGTGAAAGGTAAGACATTGCTGATTGTCGACCCTATGCTAGCTACAGGCGGTAGTCTGGCTGCAGCTATTGAAGCCCTTCTTCAGGCTGGAAAGCCGAAAACCATCCATGTTTGTTGTATTATCGCAGCACCTGAGGGTATCGAAGTGGTGAAAGAGGCTTTACCTGAAGGTTCTACCATTTGGTGTGCTTCCATTGACGAAGGCATGAACGAACAGAAGTATATCGTACCTGGTTTTGGCGATTGTGGCGACCTCTGCTACGGAGAAAAATTGCAATCGTTCCGTAAAATCGCTGATAAATAAAAGAAAAGGCATCCAATTGGATGCCTTTCTTCTTTATTTCACTTCCCAAATATCATTGGTTTCCAGCAGTTCTGCGAAATTATGATATTTCTTTTGACTGCTTACCTCTGCTATCTGAGCATGTACGGCCTCATCATAGGTGGGAGCGTCTACATCACGGATGACGCCTAAAGCTATAGGGAATCCGTCGCCATTACCCATCAGGGCAAGCTTCAACTGGAGCGTATTATCCTCACAATGGGCATCATGGATAAGTACATCTTTGAGGGTATATCCGTCTTCTCCCAGACGCACGACTTTCAGTCCGAATCCTTCCTGTACGAGTCCAAATTCATCATTCTCACCGAACACGAGTTTGTGTCCATGACGTACGTAGATAGCATTTTTCTTACGACCTTCTTTATTATACACACTCTCGTGAGTTCCGTCGTTGAAAATAACACAGTTTTGCAGAATCTCACAGACGGCAGCTCCCTTATGTTCATAGGCAGCCTTCAGAATCTCTACTGTTCCCGCAGCATCTGTGGCTACAGCACGGGCAAAGAAATGTCCACGGGCACCAAAACAGAGTTCGGCAGGACGGAAAGGATCCTCTACGGTTCCGTATGGACTTGATTTCGAAACAAAACCACGAGGAGACGTGGGGGAATACTGTCCTTTAGTCAAACCATAGATACGGTTGTTGAGGAGAATCATATTCAGATTGATGTTACGACGGTTGGCATGGATAAAGTGGTTACCACCGATAGCCAGTCCATCACCATCACCAGAAACCTGCCATACAGTTAAATTGGGGTTGGCCACCTTGGCACCTGTCGCAATAGCGGCAGCACGACCATGAATGGTATTCATGCCATAAGTAGCCATATAGTGAGGCAGGCGACTCGAACAACCAATTCCAGAAATAACAGCGACATTCTCAGGTGCTACACCTATCTCCGCCATCGCTTTATGTAATGAAGCCAGGAAGAAGTGGTCTCCACATCCTGGACACCAACGAGGCTGGCCTTTCTTGAAATCATTTGCTGTATAACTCATTGTTTTACCTTTTTACTTTTTTACCTTTTTACTTTTTCAAGATATCCTCAAATGCGTTAACTAACTCTTCTACAACAAAGGGCTGACCCTTGACCTGATTAAATTTGAAAGGTACAAAGTTGTCGACTTTCATACGCAGATATGCAGCCAACTGACCCATATTCTGTTCGGCCACAACTACTTTCTTATATTTAGAGAGAACCTCGGCTGTGTTCTTGGGCAGGGGATTCAAGTATTTAAACTGGGCAAGTGCTACTTTGTTGCCTTGTGCTTTCAACTCGTCCATAGCAGCATGCAGATGACCATAAGTAGAACCAAAGCCGACTATGAGCAAATCGGCATCTGTCGCATCACCCTCTACCTCCAAGTCAGGAACCTGAATATTCTGAATCTTCTGCTGACGCAGATGAGTCATCAAATCATGGTTCTCAGGATTGGTAGAGATGGCTCCCGTTTCGGAATCTTTCTCCAATCCTCCCAGAATATGGGTGAAGCCTTCGCGACCTGGTACTGCCCAATAACGAGTACCGTTTTCTGCACGCATATAAGGTGTCCACTTCCCTTTCAGTTCTTCGGGAACATAAGGAGGATTAATAGCATCGAGCTTGGCCATTTCAGGAAGTTTGAACGCACCAGAACCGTTTGCAATATAAGCATCTGTCAATAATACTACTGGTGTCATGTGTTCCAAAGCAATCTTACATGCTTGGTAAGCAGCATCGAAACAGTCTGCAGGACTAGTAGCGGCCAAAACTGGCATAGGACTCTCACCATTTCGTCCAAAGAGCACCTGTAACAAGTCTGTTTGTTCAGACTTCGTAGGAAGACCCGTAGCTGGGCCACCACGCTGTACGTCAAGGACAACAAGTGGTAACTCCATAATAACAGCGAGGTTCATAGCCTCTGATTTCAGACAAATGCCAGGACCAGAGGTAGAAGTAACACCTAATGCTCCAGCAAAGGATGCTCCAAGGGCAGAAGCTGCACCGCTAATCTCATCTTCACACTGAACAGTAATAACACCGCATGACTTATGTTTTGACAACTCATGCAGCACATCGGTAGCTGGGGTGATGGGGTAACTTCCCAAATAGAGTTTCAGCCCAGCTTTCTCTGCTGCAGCAATAAAACCATAAGCCGTAGCCTTATTGCCAGTGATATCCATGTAGCGTCCTGGCACCTTATCTTTGGTCTCGACACGATAAACATTGGCAGCACTGGAGTGGGTGTTGTGACCATAGTCATAACCAGCCTGCACCACTTTGATATTATTTTCAGCTATCTGAGGTTTCTTTGCAAATTTGTCACGCAGGAAATTGGCTACCAAAGACAAATCACGGTCAAACAACCAGCAAACCAGTCCAAGAGCAAACATATTGCGGCACTTCAGAATAGCCTTGTTGTCCATACCAGTATCAGCCAAACAGTCTTTTACCATCGTGGTCAACGGACATTGGATAACCCGATCTGGATCAATGCCCAACTCACCTAAGTAATCTTCTGTCTTGAATTGTGCCTTCTCCAAATCCTTAGGACCAAAGGAGTCGGTATCAATGATGATGGTAGCCTGGGGTTTAGAATATTTCAACTGTGTCTTCAAGGCAGCAGCATTCATTGCCACAAGCACATCACACTTGTCACCAGGTGTATACACTTTTCCTGCACCGATATGTACCTGGAATCCGCTCACACCCGTCAGTGAACCTTGCGGAGCACGGATATCAGCAGGATAGTCGGGAAATGTTGAAATACCATTACCTACAGTAGCACTTACCGTAGAAAAAATGTTACCAGCAAGTTGCATTCCGTCTCCGGAGTCACCAGAGAAACGAACAACCACCTGGTCAAGTTCTTTTACTTCAATTTCAGCCATAATAATATATAATGTGTTCTTTTCCGTTTCAAAAACCCTGCAAAGTTCGTAAATATTCATTTAATAGCCAAACATTTTGCAATAAAAATGCAATTTAGGCTATTTGACAAGAGAAAAACTGCATAATAATACACGTTTTGTATTAAAAATCAAACGACAACTGTCCGTCACCTAGCATATTGAAAGTTTTCCGATGATAAGGGGTTATACCATATTGACGAATGGCTTCTCGATGTTTCTTAGTCGGATACCCCTTATTCGATTCCCAATCATATTGCGGATACTCCTGCGCCAATCGATCCATATAATCATCACGATAAGTTTTGGCCAGGATTGAAGCGGCTGCGATGGAAAGGTATTTACCATCGCCCTTCACAATAGTAACATGCGGGATTGGTGACTGATTTGTTGAAAGCGGAGAGGTATAAGGCTTGAAGCGATTACCATCAACAATTATAGCCTCAGGACACACCTTCAGTTGGTCGAGGGCTCGATGCATAGCCAGGATAGAAGCATTGAGGATATTAATCTTGTCTATTTCCTCAGGCGTGACAATACCCACTGCCCAAGCTATGGCATCGCGCTCAATGATCTCACGAAGCTGCTTGCGACGTTTATCGGTAAGTTGCTTGGAATCGTTCAACTCCTCGTTTTGATAGCCAGCAGGAAAAATCACTGCCGCTGCATAGACACTGCCTGCCAGACACCCACGTCCGGCCTCATCACACCCTGCCTCGACCTTTCCTTGATGATAACAACTCTCTAACATCTTTTTCCGATACAAAACGGTTTTAGTCTTCTGCCAAAGAGAAGTCCAGCTGACGTTTCTCCATATTGGCACGAGCTACCTTGATACGGATAGGATCTCCCAACTGATATTTGTTATGGTGACGTCGACCCACAAGACAGTAGTTGCGTTCATCAAAATCATAATAATCATCATCAAGGTCACGCATAGGTACCATTCCCTCGCAATGATTATCGTCTATCTCGCAATAGATGCCGTACGACTGGATGCCGCTGATGTGGGCATCATAGACCTCGCCAACCTTGTCAACCATAAATTCCACCATTTTATACTTGATGGAGTCACGCTCTGCCTGCTGAGCTACCACCTCCATATCGGAACAGTGTTCGCAGAGTTCTTCATACTTGTCTTGATTGGCGCTGCGTCCTCCGTCCTGATATTTGGTCAGAAGTCGGTGCACCATCGTATCGGGATAACGGCGGATAGGCGACGTGAAGTGGGTGTAATACTCGAAAGCCAGTCCATAGTGACCGATGTTATGCGTAGAATATTTTGCCTTCATCATGGCACGCAGGGCAACAGTCTCTATCAGTTTCTGTTCCTTCTTACCCTGACAGCCGTCCATCAGCGAGTTCAGACTCTTGGAGATTGCCCCCTTGGTACCTCCTGTCTTGAGCTTATAGCCGAACTTGACCACAAATTCGCGCAGGTTTTCCAATTTAGTGGGGTCGGGCTGGTCGTGAATACGATAGACGAATGTCTTGGCTTTCTGCTGTTGGCCGTTGCCTTTGGGCTTTTTCTTCATACCAATGCTCTCTGCCACAAACTTGTTGGCCAGCAGCATGAATTCCTCGATGAGCTGGGTGGCATCGGTCGATTTCTTGAAATAGGCACGTGTGGGTTTGCCGTCGGCGTCAATATCAAAGTGCAGTTCCTCGCGATCGAATTTCACGGCTCCACCCTTGAAGCGTTTCTCGCGCAACTTCTTTGCAAGACGGTCGAGCGTTTTGAGGCTATCGGCATATTCTGCAGGTTCAGATGTTTGGGATTTCCCCATCAGAATGTCCTGCACTTCCTCATAAGCATAACGGCGGTTACTCTTGATGACGGTATGGACGATGCGTCCCTGCTTGATGTTGGCATCGTCGTCTAAAACGACGACCACACTGTAGCACAGTTTTTCCTCGTCAGGGCGCAAAGAGCAGATGAAATTGCACAGGCGCTCGGGCAACATCGGGATGGTACGGTCAACGAGATAGACACTTGTGGCACGCTTGGTAGCCTCCTTATCTATCACAGAACCCTCCTTGACGTAGTGCGAGACATCGGCAATATGCACACCAACCTCCCACAAGCCCTTGCCAGCAGGACGGATAGACAGTGCATCATCAAAGTCTTTGGCATCCTTGGGGTCGATGGTACAGGTCCATACGTCGCGGAAGTCTTCACGACGCGCAATCTCCTCAGCCGTGATGCCCGGCTCAATCTTTTCGGCAGCATCCTCGATGGCTTTAGGATACTTATAGGGTAATCCGTATTGCGCCAGGATGGCATGCATCTCAACATTGTTGTCGCCCTCCTTACCCAGCACGTCAATGACTTCACCTACCAGATTCTTGGAATCCTTCGAGGGCCACTGGGTGATTTTCACCACGGCCTTATCGCCCGTCTTACCACCCTTCAGTTTCTTTTTAGGAATCAGAATATCCTGTGCGAAGATATTACCTTCCGTAACAAGGAAGGCAAAGTCTTTCTCTACCTTCAGCTTACCAACTGCCTGATCCATCTTGTGCGACAGCACCTCGACTACCATTGCCTCCTTGATATGGTTCTGTCGGCGTGCCATCATAGCCACTCTGACGCGGTCACCATTAAGGGCAAACATGGAATTGCGCTCCGACACGAAGATGGGTTTGCCACCATCATCTGGTTGGAACGAGTTCTTACCATTGGACTTACGGATAAACGTACCCTCCTGCACCTGCGTCTTCAGGTTCAGGCGATAGGAGTTATCACTGGTCTTGGTGAGATAGTCGTCCCATGTCATCTCGTCCATCGTATCGATAGCGAGCATTTTGGCTGGATGGGTATCCAGTTTGAGCGCCTTAAATATCTGTTTAAAAGAAAAAACCTCGTTAGGATTCTGTTGGAAGAAAGTTTGCAGCATTTCTGCAATCATCTTCTTATTCAACCGTTTACCACCTTTCTTTTTACTCATAGTATCATGCGTTTTTAGTTTCTTTGGTACAAAAATACAAATAAATCGGGAATTATTCGTATATTTGCAGCAAATTTTACGAAAATGAAGATTTTAATAACAGGAGCCAGTGGTTTTATAGGCTCTTTCATTGTGGAGGAAGCGCTCCGTCGAGGTTTTGAAACTTGGGCAGCCATGCGGCGTTCAAGTTCCAGAAAGTATTTGCAGGATGACCGGATTCACTTCATACAACTGGACCTCTCTTCACAGGAGGTATTGGAGTCGCAACTGAAGGGAATGGCGTTTGACTATGTGGTTCATGCAGCTGGTGCGACGAAGTGTCTGCATAAACAGGATTTCTTCCGTATCAATACCGAAGGGACCAAAAAACTGGTGAATGCCCTCGTCTCATTGCAAATGCCGTTGAAGCGTTTTGTCTTTATCAGCAGCCTGAGTATCATGGGGGCCATTCGCGAGCAACAGCCCTACGAGGAAATCCGTGAGACCGACGAGCCAAAGCCCAATACGGCATACGGCAAGAGCAAGTTGGCAGCAGAGCAATGGCTCTCAACACTCAACGATCAACTCATTCCCGAGCAGAGCTCGCCTACCCGTAGCCTTTCAACTTTCCCCTACATCGTCCTGCGTCCCACGGGAGTCTACGGACCTCGTGAGCGCGACTATTTCACCCAAATACAAAGTATTAAGAAGCACACCGATTTTGCCGTTGGATTCCAGCGTCAGGACATTACCTTCATCTATGTCACTGATGTGGTGGAAGCTGTCTTTCTGGCCTTGGAAAAAGGAGAGACGGGCAGAGCCTATTTCCTCTCGGATGGCGAGGTTTACCAATCGTCGGAATTCAGTGATCTGGTTCACGAGGCACTGGGACGACCTTGGTGGATACGCATCAAGGCCCCCATCTGGCTACTGCGCATCATCACCTGGTGCGGTGACTGCTGGGGGAGATTGACAGGCAAAATGTCGGTACTGAACAACGATAAGTTTAATATTCTCCGCCAGCGCAACTGGCGATGCGATATCACCCCGGCTCGCCAGGAACTGGGATTCGAACCGAAAGTAAAACTGGCTGAAGGCGTGCGTCGTAGCATTGAGTGGTATCAAGAAAATAAATGGTTATGAAGAAAATCTGGCCTGTTGAATGGGTGATTCTCACCTATATGGCTTTCACGGTGCTGCTGATGATTTGTTGGTGGGATACGATAGTCAATCCCCTGCAGATGATTATCACGCGGGGCAAAACGCTATTACTGATGACGGCCATGTGGGCTGTTTACCAATGGCGTCCCTGCCGACTGACACATTTCTTGCGTATTGCAGGACTGATGCTTACCCTTTCATGGTTTTATCCTGATACCTACGAACTGAACCGAGTACTGCCTAATCTCGACCATATCTTTGCAGGGTTTGAGCAAAAGATTTTCCATTGCCAGCCGTCTCTGCTCTTCTCGCAGAAGTGTCCTTGGGGATGGTTCTCAGAATTGATGTGCCTGGGGTATGTCAGTTACTTCCCACTGATGGTAGTGATACTACTCTACTACTTCTTCTTTCGCTATCGGTCGTTCGACAGAGCTGCTTATATCTTGATATCTTCTTTTTTTATCTATTATGTGGTTTTTGTCATCCTGCCTGTCACCGGTCCGCAGTTCTATTATCCGGCTGTGGGTGTGGAAAAGATAACAACTGGCATTTTTCCCAATATAGGCGACTTCTTTCTGACACATAGCGAACGAATGGCACCACCAGGATGGAGCGACGGGTTCTTCTATCACTTGCTGGAAATTACCCACGATGCAGGTGAACGCCCCACAGCAGCCTTTCCCAGCAGTCATGTCGGCGTGACTACCGTCATGATGCTTCTGGCTTGTCAAACTCGCAGCAAACGACTCGTTTTCTCGATGTTGCCCTTCTATGTGCTGATGTGTATGGCAACAGTATACATCTACGCCCACTATGCCATTGATGTCTTTGCGGGCCTTATTACAGGCATCATCATCTATGTCGTACTTCGCTTAAGGGCAAAAAAAATGGAACTCCGCTGAGTTCCTAATCTTTGTTAACCTTAAATCTAATACTATGAAAAACACATTGCAAAGATATAAACTTCTAGAAAATCCGCAATTTATTGCCTAAAATTTTTCTTGTGCACGCACACTTTCTTGACATAAATCAACCAAGATACATTAATTTCAGCAAAAAAATTTGGTTGTTTGCAAATAATTTCTTACCTTTGCAAACGATAACAATACACGATAGCAAGTAGGGATTTCGACATCATCGGGTCGGAATTCTTTATTTTTTGCATATTCGAGTAATTAAAAACTAAAATAATTAAATAAGGTAAATAAAGTATGGCTTATATGTCACAAGAAGGCTACGACAAACTAGTAGCCGAATTACAACGATTGGAAGCTGTTGAGCGCCCTAAGGCCTCTGCAGCTATTGCAGAGGCTCGCGAAAAAGGTGACCTCAGCGAAAACTCTGAGTACGATGCAGCCAAGGAAGCACAGGCCCACTTGGAGGACAAGATTAACCGACTGAAAGTGACTATCACAGAGGCTAAAGTGGTAGACACTTCACGCCTGAGCACAGAGACGGTGCAGATACTGACAAAGGTGGAGATGACCAATCTGACCACTAACACAAAAATGTCGTACACCATCGTCAGTGAGAACGAGGCCGACCTGCGTGCAGGGAAAATCTCTATTAAGACACCTATCGCCCAGGGACTACTGGGCAAGAAAGTGGGCGACGAGGTTGAAATCAAAATTCCCCGGGGCACCATTAAACTGCGCATCGAAAACATCTCGATAGCATAACTCTCAACTTATATAATATGGATATTTTTTCAAAGATTGCAGCAGGCGAGATACCCAGCTACAAATGTGCAGAAAACGATGAATTCTATGCTTTTCTGGATATCAACCCATTAGTAAAGGGGCACACACTGGTGATTCCCCGTCGTGAAGTAGATTATTTCTTCGACATGGACGATGACGAGCTGGCTCGCTATCAGCAGTTTGCCAAACGCGTAGCTACAGCCATCAAAAAAGCATTCCCGTGTCGCAAGGTGGCTCAAGTAGTACTTGGCCTAGAAGTTGCTCATGCCCATATCCACCTTATCCCTATGCAGAGTGAAGCTGATGCCGACTTCCGCAAAGAGAAGCTGAAACTCACGGAAGAGGAATTCAAGGAAATTGCAGCAAAAATACAAAAAGCGTTTGAATAATCTCAAACGCTTTTTGCTTATTCTCAACTCTCAACTCTCAACTAAATATACTCATTCCCATATTTAATCTGCACTTCGTTCACGTATTTCCTGACGAGCGCCGAGGAGTCACTTTTTTTACAAATCAACAGCACATTGTCGCTTTCGGCAACAATATAACCGTCCAGTCCGTTGATAACACCCAAGCGACCCTTGGGCAGTTTGATCACATTGTTGCTACAGTCCTCCATGATGACTTCAGAATCGACCACCACATTATCGCCCTCACCACGACTCATGTATTCGTACAGCGCATGCCACGTGCCCAGGTCGGCCCAACCGAATTCGCAATTCATGACACACACATTCTCTATATGCTCCAATACACCCTGGTCGATAGAGATGTTTGGATACGAAGGATAGGTCTCGTTGACAAAAGCCATCTCCTCCTCGATAGTGATGTCCAGACGGCTGTTATCGAAGCGGTTCAACACTTCTGGAAACAGCTTGCGGAAGCACTGGTTCAGGAAATGAGCTTTACTCAATATGATACCCGTATTCCAAAGGAACTCTCCACTTTTCATGAACATCTGTGCAAATTCGCGCTCAGGTTTCTCGACAAACGACTGCACAGTATAAATCCGAGGAACCTTAGCCACTTCGGGAATGATAAGTTCGCCTTTTTGTATGTACCCATAACCTGGTTCTGGGCGCGTAGGCCGTACCCCTAACGTCAGCATGTTGTCGTGATGCGCTACAAAATAGAAAGCCTCTTCCAAATCCTGATAGAACACGTCTTCGTTGAGCACCAACTGGTCGCTTGGAGTGATGATGACATTGGCATCAGGATTTCTTCTGCACACACGCATGTTAGCCCATGCCACACTGGGAGCCGTACCGCGATTCACAGGTTCAATCATCAGGTTCTCTTCATGCAAATCGGGCAGTTGCGTTCTCACTATCGGGGCATACTCCTTATTCGTGCAGATAAAAACATTGCCCTGCGGCAGTATTTTCGTAAAGCGATCAAAAGCCTGTTGCAGTTGTGTCCGTCCTGTTCCAAAGAAGTCAATAAATTGTTTGGGATACTCATCTCGACTACAAGGCCATAGGCGCCTTCCTCGTCCGCCTGCTAGAATAATACAGTAGTTGTTCTCGTTAATTTTCATAAGATTAGATATAGCTTAGAAATATGCTACGAAAATACAAAAAAAACTTGAAACGACCAAGGAAAAGATAAAAAATCAAGGATAAATTAAAAATTTTCATGTTTCAGTAATTGTTTCTCATTTTTTATTTGTAATTTTGCACGCGAATTTAAAATTCACAAGCATTTTGAGCCCAGATGGCGGAATCGGTAGACGCGCTGGTCTCAAACACCAGTGGGGCAACCCATCCCGGTTCGAGCCCGGGTCTGGGTACAAGGTTCAAAACGCAAGTGCTGCAACTGATGAAGTTGCAGCACTATTTTATGGATGTATCTATGTCATCAATTTATCGCATGGCAAGAGCCTTGTTCTCTGCAGCCTCCATCAATTCGCGTTCTCCCGGGCCTTTATCATTGATACCACAGAGGTGCAAGATGCCATGAATGATAACGCGATGAAGTTCTTCGTCGTAATCCTTGTGGAAGAGTTCGGCATTCGAGCGAACAGTATCGAGTGAGATGACAAGATCACCATTGAGTACGTTGCCTTCATCATAGTCAAAAGTAATAATGTCGGTATAGTAGTCGTGACCCAAATACTGTCGGTTAACCTCCAAAATATGTTCGTCGTCGCAGAAAAGATAACCAACCTCCCCCACCTTCTTGCCATAAGAAGCTGCTACGCGGCGAATCCACGCTGTTGTCTCGCGACGTTTGATATGTGGGAAACGGACGTTCTCTGTATTATAGGTAATCATAATTTGCTGTTTTGTACCTGATTCATAACTCTTAGGAAATTGCCTCCCCAGATTTGCTGTATTTCTTCAATAGAATAGCCTCGATTGATCAGTTGGCGGGTGAATTGTAGAAGTTCAGAAGCATTGGCAAGTCCACGAATACCCCCATCTCCATCAAAATCAGTACCCAATCCCACATGATCAATACCCATCACCTCAATAGCATGGTCAAGATGCGCCATAGCATCTTCAATAGTGGCCTCACCGTCAGCACGTAGGAACCCTGGATACAGTGTTACCTGCATCACACCACCTTTGGCAGCTAGGGCACGCATCTGGTCATCAGTAAGATTGCGAGGATGGTCGCAAAGAGCTCTGCAACTGCTATGACTGCAAATGATGGGAGTTTTACTGAGCTCGAGTGCATCATAGAAACTCTTCTCACTGGCATGACTGAGGTCTACCATGATTCCCAGACGATTCATTTCGCGGATAACCTGTTTACCAAATTCGCTGACGCCGTTATGTGTCTGATTTCCCTTAGCCGAATCACAGATATCGTTGTCACCATTATGGCAGAGCGTCATATACACAATACCCCTTTCAGCAAAGTGTCGCAAATTCTCGATATCACCCTCGATGGCTGCACCGTTCTCGATACCTATCATGATACTCTTTTTGCCTGCCCCGAAGTTAGCCTTCAAATCAACAGGTGTACGGGCTAACGCGATATCATTCTCATGCTCTTGTACAATTTCACCAATCTTATCGAAAATGCGGTCTGCCATTTCCTTCTGTCCACTGTTCATGGTCTGAGGAATATAGGCCACCATTATCGATGTCGACAGACGTCCTTCGTCCATTTTATGCAGGTCGACCAATATGCGCTCATCACGCTGTCCGAAATCCACATGTTGAGGGAAAAACATCGGTGTGTCGCAATGACTGTCTAAGGTCATGATAGAACGTTGAATGGTATCTACCTTTCTGAAAGTTTCAGCCTCCTTAATCAACCATTCGAAAATAGGAAGTCCGTCTTCCAGACATTCCGGATGCCATTGTACACCTAAGATACTCTTGAATTCGCAACTCTCCATAGCCTCAATAATACCATCTTCCGATTGAGCCGTTACATGAAAACGCTCACCAGGGTCACATACCGCTTGGTGATGCAGAGAATTGACACAGATAGTACGTGATGAATAGAGTTTAGAGAGGATGCTGCCAGACTCAATGGTCACTTGATGAGTGGCCTGATGTCGGTCTTCCTCTTGCGAGTGATGGATGGTTGCTATATCGGTAATGTCCTGTTTGACACGACCACCCAGTGCCATTGCCAGTGTCTGAATACCGCGGCAGATGCCCAGAATAGGCAACTGACGATTGTAGGCCAGTTGGGTGATAAAAAGTTCAGGAAGGTCTCGTTCTGCATTGATTTCGCCCAGTTTGGGATCGGGTTCTTCGCCTGCATAGCGAGGGTCATAATCTGCACCGCCACTCAGTATCAGGCCGTCAATGCTGTTCAAGGTATTGATAATTATATCAGTATCATCCAATGGCGGAATAATGACAGGCACTCCACCTGCTTTACACACTGACTTATAATAGCCCTCAGCCAACTTGCAACTCAGGTCGGCATAATTACCAGTAATACCAATAATTGGTTTATTTTTTGCCTCTGGAAAATGCGTGTAAGTTTTCTTTGCCAACAACGATTTCCAGTCATATCGCTCTTTCATTTATTTACACTTCTTCAATACTTACAGGTATTTCGCGTTTGATACTCTGCTCCAGAGATATTAACGTCTCAGTAGCAACAACTCCTGGTATGTCCTGAAGGCGTCCATTGAGCAGGTGCATCAGTTGTTCGTTATCGCGAGCATAGAGTTTCACCAGCATTGTGTAAGGACCTGTAGTAAAGTGGCATTCCACAATTTCTGGAATATCCTGCAAACATTCCACCACATCTTTATACATAGAGCCGCGTTCCAATGTGATACCCACATAGGTACAAGTACTATAGCCCAAACTTTTGGGGTTGACATCAAAACCACTACCCATGATGACATTTGCCTCTATCAAATGCTGTACGCGCTGGTGGATTGCTGCTCGTGAAACGTTGCATTCTGCTGCTACGTCCTTGAAAGGAATTCGTGCATTTTTCGACAGTATGTTTAAAATTTTTTTGTCGAGATTGTCGATTTTGTCTGTTGTTGCCATATCGGGTTTAATCTATAAAGTTTACAATTTGTAAGCAAAAGTAAGTAATTTAATCGATATGTGCAACATTTTGCTCATAAAAATGCTATTTTATAGACAAAAAGAGCAGAATCGTGTTCTGCTCTTCTTGTTTTTTATGGATTTACTATCTCCAAAAGTTCTATTTTGAATATCAGCATGGAGAAAGGCTTGATCTCGTTGCCAGCAGGACGTTCTCCATAAGCCAACTCCTGAGGAACGTAAATTTCCCATGTTGAACCTACAGGCATATGGGTCAGGGCTTCTGTCCATCCCTTGATAACCTGATCGCAACGGAATTCTGTGGGTTTCCCTCGTTTATATGAACTGTCGAAGACGGTACCATCGAGCAGTCGGCCTTCATAGTTGACTTTTACCTTCTGCGACGCGGTGGGAAGAACTCCTTTACCTTCCTGCAGCACTTTATACTGCACGCCACACTCCAACTTCTTAATGCCCTTCTTCTTAGCGTTGTCTGCCAGGAATTTCTCCCCAGCAGCCTTGTTGGCTCCATAGAGTCTCATCATAGTTTCTGCCTGAATAGCTTTAATCAGGGTGGGAACTATCTCATTGGCTTGTTCTACAGAGATTGCCCCCTTTTCACCCTTGACGCCATTCACAAATCCGCGCAGGAATATATCCATATTAAGATGCTGGGTAGAGTCGTTGCCGAACACCTCTTTATCGAAACCTTGCAGAAAGCGCACCAACCCTTGTGACTGCACAACGCCAAAGCTATAGCTGAGCGTGTCAATACGATTCTGAAGTTGTTGCGCACTGGCTGAATGGAAAGTAGCACCCGCTATAACGGCGAGTGCTACGAATATGAATCTTCTCATCTTGGATTATTTTCTCTTAGGATTAACCTCCAACAACTCGATCTTGAAGATCAGCATAGAGAATGGTTTGATATCAGCACCCTGCTGACGTGCACCATAAGCCAACTCCTGAGGAACATAAACTTCCCATACAGAACCTGCTGGCATATGAACGAGAGCCTGAGTCCAACCTTTGATAACCTGGTTGCAACGGAACTCAGCAGGCTCGCCACGCTTGTAAGAGCTGTCGAACACCTTACCATCGATAGTACGACCTTCATAGTTCACCTTCACACGAGAAGTGTCGGCAGGAATGGCACCATTGCCTTCCTTGATGACCTTATACTGGACACCGCCTTCGAGTGTCTTCACACCCTCTTTTTTGGCGTTCTCAGCGAGGAACTTCTCACCAGCGACCTTATTAGGACCGAATTCCTTTTCCATTGTCTTAGCCTTAATAGTCTGCATCAGCGTCTGAGCAACTACCTGAGCTGAGTCAACAGTCATCAGACCACCCTTGCCTGTGGTTCCGCTGATGAAACCTGCCATGAAGTTCTTCAGAGAAATGGTCTTGGTAGAATCCTCACCGAACAACTCGCGATTGATTCCCTTCACCATCTGGTTGCTGATCTGCTGGCCAATCTGAATACCGGCATAGTAAGCAGCCTTCTTCTTGTCGTCACCAGCATTGGCACCTTCGTTCAGTCCTTTGATAAACTCGTCCATATAGGCTGTGTCGATGTCCAGACTTTTCACCAGATAATCCTTCAAACCGTTGGTCTGAGCCATACCGATAGCATAGCTGACGGAATCAACATCGCTCTTCAAGTTAGCCTTAGGAGCAGAATAGCCGCAAGAATAAAGTGTAACAGCGGCAATGGCTGCAATAGCAGCAAAAGTAAACTTTTTCATTGTTTTATTTAAATGTTTAATGTCTTTACATGACTTGAATCAGTTCTACATCGAAAATCAATGCAGCAAACGGAGGAATCGAAGCGCCTGCACCACCCTCGCCGTATGCCAGACGATAGGGGATGAAGAAGCGATACTTAGCACCTTCCTGCATCAGTTGCAAACCCTCTGTCCAACCAGCAATCACCTGCTGCAATCCGAAAACAGCCGGCTCACCGCGCTGCACACTGCTATCGAACACCGTTCCGTCAATCAGGAAACCCTCGTAGTGGCACTTCACGCTATCCTTGGCTGTTGGCTTTTTGCCGTTACCTTCTTTCAGTACCTGATACTGCAATCCGCTGGGCAGTGTAATTACACCGTCCTTCTTGGCATTCTCTGCCAAATATTTCTCACCAGCCTCCTTGTGTACCTTACCCTGCTCAGCACGCTGTTTATTGATCTTCTCTTCCTGAGCGGCAAAATAGCTCTGCACAATCTGCTGCGCCTCACGATGCGACACCTTCAATTCGTTGCCGGCTATCACATCCTTGATAGCTGTGGCAAAGTCGTCAATATTCAACTCTGTAGCTCCCATCTGCGCCAACTGCTGACCGATGCCCAAGCCCAGAGCGTAACTTACTTTATCCATTCTTTCCCTATTTATATATTAAATGTAAAAACTCTCAATTCTCAACTCTCAACTCCCTACTTGTTGATGTCCTCTTTATAACCTGTAGGACGAGGACCATATACCACTTTACGTTCTTCAATACGTTTACGATAATCCTCGACTTTCTTCAATTCCTGGCGCAATTTGCCATTCTCGTCAGATAAAAAAGCCTTGTCTGCTTGCAGCGCACTGTTCTGCCCCCTCAACTCTTCTATTTCAGTAAGTGCCGCCTTGTATTTCTGTTGCGAAACACAAGAACCAAAGCCCAAAGCCACAATAATAGCTGAGAGCACGATGTTCATGAATTGACGAATCTTACTCATACTTTCAAACGTTTGATGTCTAATTCGCTGCAAAATTACTAATTAGTGCGGAAACCACCAAATTTTAAAGCAGTGAAAACAAAGTTTTGTGGATTTTTCATTTTTTTCTTAGCTCTTCCACGCTCTCTGCGTTGCACAAATCCTTTATTCGTTTCGTTCATAGGTGCAAAGGTACTACTTTTCTTCTCATTTTCTTTGTAGATTAAGAAATTCTTTGTATCTGTTGCTCTTTGCAAAGAGATTGCATATTGCCCATTTAAAAGCTAAGACTTGATTCTTCCAACAGGAATGGAATGACACCAATATACACAATGCCGTTTTCATCCGTCCATTGCTTGGCATTCCCGTCTACAATGACTATCTTTCGGAAAAGGTCGCCAGAGTTTTTCAGAGGAAACGTCTCTTGATTTTGTTTTTCCTCAGTATCTACATTCAGAGCAGACTGGATGTAGATCTTTTCTTGTCCCGTGTTGACTACGAAGTCAATTTCATATTGTGATTGCCGTTTCTTGCCATCCTTTACTCGGGTGACCTCTATCACGCCCACGTCAACACTATATCCCCTGCGTACAAGTTCGAGGTAAATCATATTCTCCATCAGGTGACTTTTCTCCTGCTGGCGGAAGTTCAGCTTGGCATTTCTCAATCCCAAGTCCATGGAATAGTATTTCTGTGTATTTTCGAAATACCGTTTTCCCTTCACGTCATAGCGCTTGGCACCCATGAACAGGTAGGCATCCTCCAGATAATCCAAATAGTTCTTGATGGTATGGTCGGACGTATTGCGCTTCATTAGCGTACCTGCTGCATTGGCGAGGTTGTGCGGATTGGTAAGCGAACCTACGGCCGATGAAAGAGAATCAATCAGCGCATCTAGCACTTCATCATCCTTCAATTTGTATCGTTCCATAATATCCTTGATATACACGTTCTTATGTAGTCCGGCCAGATATTTTCGTTTTTCTGTCTCGTCTTTCTCGATGACGGCCAAAGGCATACCTCCAAACATAAGATATTCCTCCAATGCGTCGGCTTTTTCCAATTCAGAAAAAGCATAGTATTCCTTGAACGACAAAGGATAGACCTTAATTTCGGTACCACGGTCGCGGAAATTGGTAACAATGTCCGTTGACAACATCTTGGAATTAGAGCCCGTTACATAGATGTCAAGATTGCTTCGTGCCATCAAGTCATTCAGGATGTCATAGAAGGTAGTATAGAGCATATCCCTATCCTCCTCAGGCACCAGACTTTCATCTATATCTTCATTTTTCACCTTGTAAGATAACTGTATCTCATCAATAAACACGTAATAGCGCTTGCTTTCATCCTGAGTCTTGCCAATTACATATTCGTATAGTTCATTAGGATTCCTATACTTCAAGTTGGCTTTCCTGTCCAATGCGATTTCGATGAAACTGTCTTCTGGAACTCCTTCCGATTTGAGGTAGTCTTTATACAGGGTTGACAGAAGGAATGACTTGCCACAGCGACGGATGCCAGTGATAATCTTCACTTTTCCGTTCCATCGCTTGTTCAGCAGTGTCTCTATGTATTGTTCTCTTTTAATAATCATAATCTCAAATGCCTTACTGCAAAAATAGTCGCATCCTTCGACCGTTTTTGCAGTGCAAAGATAATGTGTTTTTCTGAACTGAGCAAATAAATGACTCGTAAAAATTCCCCTTTTTCTTTGTAGTTTCAGAAAAAAAATTTTTACCTTTGCCACGTGCTCTTTAAATAGCACAGATTTTTTGATGCTCAGTCTCCTACAGAATCACCACCTCCAGAATCACTACCTCGAATGAAGAAAGACATTTGAAAATATATTTATTCTTATTAGTATTAACTTTAAAAACAATTGATTATGAAACAGATTTATCTAAAAAAAATGTTATCTGCAGGCATCATGCTGGCTCTGTCAGTAAATGCATCAGCACAAACGAAGATGCAAACTATTGTGTCAGACACTTATTCTAGTCCAAACATTGACCTGACGCCAGATGAATTTTCCATGGACAACATTGCATCGCCTTATATCTCTTCTAAGGGTGATGGAAGTACAAAATTCTCTATCTTTGGCAATGACTTCACAGTAAAAAAGAGCTTTGAGGTTCCAAATGTGAAAACTGATTATTCCTCATCCTATAAAAGCCGTAAGCAGGGATACGCTATTACAAAGGGAGATGTCTACGAAGATCAAGAATCTACTTATGACGATTTAAACAATGAAGTCAAAACTTTTACGGCAACTGCTGCAGAAACATATATAAATGGAAACGGGTTTACAATAGGTAATAAGCAGGAAACCAGTGACGCTGTCTTTTATTACTCAAACGAAGAAGGGTTTTATTTCCAATACAGTGATTATGGCAATAAGTACCCTATACGGTATTACAAATTAGATAAAACAACGAATTATTTATATTCATGCTTTCAACAATACAATCAAATACCCACTTATTTAGACGAATGGGAAGATCCTGTTCAAAATAATAATACCATGAATTTATCTCCGGTGAAATTTAAAATTGCGAATGGATCTGACGACTCTAAATATCTCTCCCAGACACTCTTCAATAACGATGCTGCCTACGAATATATAATGCCAATAGTCAAAGCTGTAGATATGGGAGAAATCTCATATAAGAGTTGGGATGAGTACAAACAAGAAGAAGTTGTTGTTGGAAAAGAAACAGGAACTACAGCTCGCATAACAGGCTATAATGTAGTCAGTGATGCTGGTGCCACAGTAGCAACCTTTACTTTTGATGGTGGTTTCTATCGCGACTATAATAATAATGCTGTTGACATCATTATTATGGGTGACACGAAGTATGTTGCTTTCAGTGGCTATGTAAAAGTGGGCGATGTGACGAAAAGTGCACTGGCCGTTTACAGCATCGACAGCAAGACGAGTGCTGTGCGTCGAGTAGCTATGGAGGTAGGTATGCATGTAAACCCGACAATTGCCAATAGCTCAGACATGATAACAGTTACCTTGGAAGGCAACAGCAATGAGGTTCGCAAGGTTCGCGTGATTGATACAGCAGGCAGAACCGTTAAGGCTGTCACCGTACCAGCAGGTCAGCGCAGCATCCAGTTGAATGCCAATGAGCTGAGCAAGGGATTGAATATTGTGAACGTGGACGGGAAAGCTTCCAACAATTGCAAAGTGATTGTCAGATAAACAGTTTTATCGCCCATCAAGGTAACTGATCTTGTTGCCTTGACGCGCTTGTCAATCGCGCCTCGAGAGATTACGTTTCTCGAGGCGCGATTTTGCGTATCGTGAACCATGAAAGGGGGGTGATTGCAGAATAGGCCCAAAATGGGGGTCTCGAGCCAAAT
>DEJG01000026.1:3759-36888 GCA_002353295.1 Prevotella sp. UBA2754 | reverse complement strand
AGCCAAGTCAAGGAGTGGCTTTAAGCGATTCATTTCATTCCATAAAGAAAAGGCTGACACCGATGACGGAGATGACGGCACCTGCAACGGTGCGCCACGTGACGGGCTGGCGGAACAGCCAGCGCGAGGGTAGGATGATAATGATGGGCGTGAGCGCCATCAGCGTGGAGGCAATGCCGGCATCGGTGTATTGCACTGCCATTAACGAAAAGCCTACTCCTACGAAGGGACCGAAAATGGTGGTGGCCGTGGCTATGGTGAGGCCCTTGCCGTCGTGCAGGGCTTCACGAAGGGGCTTGAAACCTTTGCGCCAATAGAGCAGCAGCGTGAAACCGATGATGCCGGCTATGCAACGCAGGAAGTTGGCGCTGAAGGGTATCAGCCATGCAGGCATCTGGGTAGCATCGTAATGGTTCATACCTATCTTGCTGAGCACCAGTCCGACACCCTGACAGACGGCTGCACCGATGGCAAAGAGTACGCCACTGAGGGGCAGTTTCAGCGATACGCGATGATGCTCGCCACGTCCTAATACGGAAATACTGATACCAGCCAGTGTAACGAGCATGGCGAGGATGCTCATGGCAGTCATCCGTTCGCCCAATGTCACCCAAGCCATCAGTGCGGCAGCCAGTGGAGCCAGCGTCATGAAGAGCTGTCCGTAGCGCGAACCGATGATGATATAACACTGAAACAGACAGAAGTCGCCAATGACGTAGCCCACGAGTCCTGACAGCAGCATCCATCCGCAGGCCTCTGCAGAAATGCCCGTGGGCAGAGGGGTGCCTAAGACAAACCAGAAGAGGACGACCGAAAACAGCAATGCCAATGCCATACGCATCACGTTGAGCGTCAGATTGCCCATCCGCTTACTGCCAAATTCGCTCAAGAGTGCTGTTGCCGTCCATGAGAAAGCCACACCAATCGATATCAGTTCACCTACAAAATTCATTGTTTTAACTTGCGTCTAGTTGTCAATTCGGCTGCAAAGGTACTATTTTTTTCTGAAATACGCTGCAAATGACAGAGAATCAGTTTTCCTTCGCCATCGCGCAGGTGCATACCGTTGCCACGACAGAAACGCCAATAGCGGCAATCCTTGCAATCGTCCTTGCGCATCCAGTCGCGATTCCGATAGGGGAGATAGCGATGCTCCCAGACATCCATGAAATCGTCTTGATAGATGTTACCCTGATTATAATCTGCCCGAATACTGGCACAGGCAGCTATGGAGCCGTCGGCCATGACCGAGCCTACCGTCACACCCGCCTGACAATCAAAGAACATATCGCGCACCTCGCCCTCGTAGCGCCCCAGGAAACCTTCACAGCCATAGGAGGCATTGATGCGCCCCTCCTGTCGGGTCTGTCGGATAAAATCGAGCATGCCCCGATACTGCTCGTTGCTGATTTGCATCATGGGGTCTTTGGCTGCACGCCCAACGGGAAAAATGGAATAGATGCGCCAGTAGCCCATGCCCTTGCTGACGAGATAGTCGCGCAGGGCAGGCAGTTGGTCGTAATTGCGCTGGTTGACGCAGGTGACCACATCGGAGGCTATTTGGGGATGAGCCACCATGAGGTCAATAGCTTGATCGACCATCTGGAAACTCTGCGGGTGGCGACGCATCCAGTTATGATTCTCCTCCAGACCATCCATACTGACCGTGATGCTGTGCATACCAGCCTTGCGCAACGACTCGAAACGCGCAGGCGTCAAAGCTAAGCCGTTGGTCACTAAGCCCCAAGGGAATCCACGCTCGAAAATCTCGCGCCCACACACTTCCAGGTCGTCACGCAACAAGGGCTCACCGCCCGTAATGGTCACAAACACCTTGTGGGGATCGCATTTACGGGCAATGCTGTCCAACACACGGAAGAAGTCTTCGCGAGGCATATCCTTCACTTCAGAGAGCTTGCGGCAGTCGCTGCCACAATGCCGGCAACTCACGTTGCAACGCAGGGTGCACTCCCAAAACAACTGCCTGAGGGGGTGCTCCTTGCGTATGTTACGGCTCATCAGCGTGGCCGCTTCCAAGGCTATGCGCTTGCGAAGCCCCAGTTCACTCACTAGTCACTATCTTCTTAGGATTCTCGCTACCGTCCTTATTGGGCAATATCAGATTCAGGATGACTGCCAATAGGAATACCACTGCCACACAATTCTCAGCAAAGACCGACTGGATGATGGGGGGGAATATCTTGAACATATCCGTTGCCTGGGTGAAACCTAAGCCTATGCTCAGCGACAGGGCAACGATAATCATGTTGCGATCGCTGAAACCGCAACGCGACATCATGCGGAAACCAGCATAAATAATCGAGCCGAACATCATGATGGTGCATCCGCCCAGTACGGCTTGAGGAATGGTGGTCAGCAGGAAACCAATAGCAGGAAACAGTCCGCCCAGAATCATGATGCAGGCACCCGTGCCAATGGCAAAACGGTTGACGACACCCGACATGGCTGCCAGACCAACGTTCTGACTGAACGAGGTGATAGGCGTACAACCGAAGAGACCGGAAATGCTGCTCACGAAACCGTCGCACGTGATACTGTTGCCCAAATCCTGCTTATGGGGCTGACGGTTCAGAGCACTCTCGCACAATGCACTCGTATCACCGATAGTCTCTGTAGCCGATACCAGATAGATGGCGATAATCGAGATGATGGCACCCCATTCGAACTCTGGTTTAAAGGGCATGAAATGAGGCAGGGCAATGAAACCGACATTGTGAATACCGGAGAAATCGACCATACCCATGAAGATGGCAAAGATATAACCCAATATCAATCCTATCAACACAGATAGCGAGCGCAGGAATCCCTTGGCAAAAACCTGGAAGCCCAGACAGACGAGCAAGGTGAACGTGCCTACAATCCAGTTGTGGGCAGCACCGAAATCAGCAGCGCCCTGTCCGCCGGCAAACGAATTGGCGCCGATGGGCAACAGCGAAAAGCCGATAGCCGTCACCACCGTGGCTGCTACGATATGCGGAATGAGTTTAATCCAATACTTGGCACAGAGGCCCAACAGTCCTTCGACGATACCACCAATAATCACAGCCCCCATCAGTACCCCCATTCCCTGCGTGGTTCCAATGGTGAGCGCCACAGAGAGAAATGTAAAACTGATACCCATCACAATGGGCAGTCGTGTGCCGATGCGCCAAATGGGATAAAGCTGTATCATGGTACCGATACCGGCTATAATCATACAGTTCTGAACCAACGTACCACTTAAAGAAGAGTCAAGCCCCACCACATTGGCTAATATAATAATAGGTGTAATGTTAGCTACAAACATAGCCAACACATGTTGCAGACCGAAGGGAATGGCCTGTGCCAATGGCACCTTACCATCCAACTGATAGAGATTCGATTTGTTTTCCATGATTATCTTTTATTTTAGTTTGATTTCATTGTTTTCCAATGATTCAATAATAGCCAGTGATTCAATACGGTGGATACCGTGATTCTGAAGCACCTTGCGACCATGCTGAAACTCCTTCTCGATGATGAAGCCCATGCCTACTATCACAGCACCAGCCTGTTGGCACAGGTCGATAATACCTAATCCGGCATTACCATAAGCCAGAAAGTCATCGACAAAAAGTACACGATCTTCACTCGTCAGATAATCACAGCTCACCGTCAGCGGATATTCACGCTGCTTGGTAAACGAGCGTACAGTAGATTCATAGAACTCGCCCATGGTGGAGGGCTTTTTCTTCTTGGCAAAGACAACAGGCAGCTCCATCAGATAGCCCAGCATGATGGCAGGAGCAATGCCCGATGCTTCCACGGTGATAATCTTGGTGATGTCCTCATCGGCAAAGCGACGGATAAACTCAATGGCAATCTGTTTCATCAAATAGGGGTCCATCTGATGGTTGATGAAACGGTCAACTTTCAGGATACCGCCCTCTAAGCAGCGGCCGTCCTGCATAATACGGTCACGTAAAACTTTCATAGTGTCTTCTTGATTATTTTTGCAAAATTACTAATTATTTCTCAATTATTTTGTATTTTTGCAGAAAATAAATTCATTGCTTATGAAGAAGATAGTAGTTTTAACTGGTGCAGGTATGTCAGCCGAGAGCGGCCTGAAGACGTTCCGCGATGCTGACGGATTGTGGGAAGAATATCCTGTGGCTAAGGTTGCCACCCACGAGGGATGGGAGGCCGACCCCACACTGGTGACCAATTTCTATAACATGCTTCGCAAGAAGTGTTGGAATGTAAAACCCAACAAGGGACATCTGTTGGTGGCTAAGTTGGAGGAACAGTACGACGTGACGGTTGTAACCCAGAACGTTGACAATCTGCATGAGCAGGCTGGTTCCTCGAAAGTCATCCACCTGCATGGTGAACTGATGAAAGTTTGTTCGAGCCGCGATGTGGACGATCCTCGCTACCAGATTACGCTGACACCTGATAATTGTGAGGTGGAGCCTGGTACGAAGGCTGGCGACGGTTCGTTGCTGCGTCCGTTTATCGTGTTCTTTGGCGAGGGAGTGCCCATGATAAGTGCAGCAGCTGAGGAAGCACAACAGGCAGACATCTTTATCATCATCGGTACATCGCTGAATGTCTATCCTGCAGCTGGACTTGTACAGTATGTGCGCCCAGGTGTACCCGTTTACCTCATTGACCCCAAACCCATTTCGGCTGGGGCTAATGTGCAACAGATTCAGAAGGGTGCCAGCGAGGGTATGCAGGAGCTCTGCGATATCCTACTCACTAAATAAAACTTGAACGAGTGTTTGTCCGACGGCTTGCAGCGTATTCTTGTCAATATGCTGCATGTCGTCGTTAATGGTGTGCCACGTGGGACCGAACGAACTCTGCTGACAGTCAGGATAATGATTGATGATGTCGATGCAGGGAATCTGGGCAATGTCGTTCACGGGTACATGGTCGTCGGTGACGTAGCCGCCTTCCTGCTTGGGGAAGAAACTTCCATAGCCGGCAGCATCGGCTGCTTGCCACACCTTCTCGACTATACCCTTCGCCTTCTCTAGGGAATAGCCCTCTTGATAGAACTTAGCGCCTTGTCCTCCCACCATATCGAGCAGGATGGCGTAGCGGTAGGGCTTTTGGGTGTTGGGTGTTTGCTGTTGGCTTTTTGCCCAATACTGTGCCCCCAGTGCCCATGAATCCGTACCGTCACCCGTTTCATCCCACTGAGGGATGCCCCAGTCTTCGGCATCGAAGCAGATGAAATCGACAGCTACCTTCAGCGAATCGTGTTGCTGAATGAGTCGTGCCAATTCCAGCATCACAGCCACTCCACTGGCTCCGTCGTTAGCTGCCATCACGGGCTTGCGCCAATTGGCGGAATCTGGATCGTTATCTGCCCACGGACGACTGTCCCAATGGGCACAGATGAGGATCTTCTCACTTCCTGCACTCTCTTTCTGGGAAGAAGCTTTGGCTATGATATTCGTTGACTTGAGGATGGTGCCATCGTAGCCTTTCAGGTCGGCTTTCTGCATCTCTACCTGATAACCGTATTGCTGGAACTTCTGTTGTATCCATTGCGCACACTGCTCATGAGCCTCACTATTCATGGTGCGTGGGCCAAAACTGCATTGGGCTGCACAGAACTGATAGGCAGAATCGGCATTGAACTCGATATTGACTACGGGTTGTGCTTCTGCTTGTTTCTTGGTAGTACCACAAGCACAGAAAACAAAACCAAGGCTGAGGAAATATATAAACTTTTTCACCATCTTACTTTAAATTCTTCACTCTTCACGTTTCAGTTTCTTAGGTAGAAATTCGGAGACATCGTGTCCGAAATGTTGTAATTCGCGCACCACACTGCTGCTGACACTGGCATACTGTGGCTCTGCAAAGAGCAGAATGGTCTCAATACCACTAATCTGGCGATTGATATCAGCCTGATCACGTTCATATTCGAAGTCTTTCACACTGCGTACACCTTTTAATATATAATGCGCACCTTGTTCCTTGGCAAATTCTACTGCCAGGCCGTAATAGGGCTTCACTTCAATACGAGGCTCGTCGGCATAAAGCTCGGCGATAGCCTTCATCCGCTCTTCAGCTGGAGCCATTCCCGGTTTATGCACTTGGTCGCCTACCACGCCAATGACCAGACGGTCGAATAATCCCAGACTACGGGTCACGATGGAGTCGTGACCAACTGTAAACGGGTCGAAACTTCCTACAAAAACACCTATTTTCATGAGTCAAACAGATTAGGTTCCATAATATTGCCCGAATAGGGATTGCGACCGAAATGGCGATAAGCCAGTTCAGTCACCATACGGCCACGAGGTGTACGCTTGATGAAGCCCTCCATGATGAGGAAAGGTTCGTAAACTTCCTCCACCGTTCCTGCATCTTCACCAATGGCAGTGGCAATGGTCGTAATGCCTACAGGACCGCCGCGGAACTTGTCGATGATGGTCAGCAGGATGCGGTTGTCTATCTCGTCAAGTCCGTACTGGTCGATGTTCAAGGCTGTCAGGGCTATCTTCGTAATCTCTGTGTCAATGCGCCCTGAGCCCTTCACTTGGGCAAAGTCGCGCACTCGGCGCAAGAGGGCATTGGCAATACGGGGCGTGCCGCGCGAACGGCGTGAAATTTCGGCTGCTGCATCAGCTGTAATAGGAACACGCAGGATGGATGCCGAGCGTGTGATAATCTTCTGAAGCGTCTCAGGCTCATAATACTGCAAGTGCATATTGATACCGAAACGGGCACGAAGGGGAGCCGTCAGCAGACCACTGCGCGTGGTGGCTCCCACGAGGGTAAACGGATTGAGGTCTATCTGTATAGAACGGGCAGAAGGACCTTTGTCAATCATGATATCTATACGATAGTCCTCCATGGCGGAATAGAGATATTCCTCAACCACAGGCGACAATCGGTGTATCTCATCGATAAACAGGACATCGTTCTTCTCCAGAGAAGTGAGGATGCCTGCCAGGTCGCCTGGCTTGTCAAGCACGGGGCCGCTGGTAATCTTAAAGCCTACCCCCAACTCGTTGGCAATGATATTCGACAGTGTCGTCTTACCCAAGCCAGGAGGACCGTGTAGAAGGGTATGGTCGAGAGGTTCGCCACGATATTTGGCAGCCTCAACGAACACCTGCAGGTTCTCTACCACCTGTTTCTGTCCGCTGAAATCGCCAAAGGAGAGTGGGCGCAATGCGTTTTCAAACTCCTTCTCTGAAGAGGAGAATTGCTCCTCTCTGATGTCAAAATCTTCGTCCATCATCACTTTTTGCTTGCAAAAGTAATAAAAAAATATAGAAATTCGTATCTTTGCAGTCAGAAAATCAAAAACTATTGATATGAAACGCTTTACATTACTTACTTTCTTGGTGGCAATGGCGATGATAGCCAACGCCTCCACAACTCTCCCCATCAAGGGTAAGGTCATTTGTCCAACCGACCAGCATATCCAATATGTTGGACGCATCTGTTTTGATAATCCCCAGCGCCCTCGCTTCACCTTCCCTGGTGTGCAGATCAATGCGGGCTTCACGGGTACGAGTCTGAAAATGATGGCTAAGCCCAAGAGTGGTTATTTCATGGCACAGATTGATGAGGCTGAACCATTCAAGGTGAGTTTTATGGGCGCATGCGACTCGGTGGTGACGCTTGCTACTGCTCTGCCTAAAGGTGAGCATACCGTTCGACTGATGTATGTCATCGAAGGTTATGAACTGAAACCGGAGTTCCGTGGCTTCGTGCTCGATGCTGATGCCAAGATGTTGGAGGCTCCTGCTTTGTCTGAGCGTACTGTTGAGTTCATCGGTAACTCCATTACCTGTGGCTATGGTGATGAGAGTATGAGTTGTAACGATCCTTTTACTTATGAAACAGAGAATCATTACATCGGTTATGCCCAGCAAACCTGTCGTAATCTGAATGCCGTAGCCTATGTAGTGGCACGCAGTGGTATCGGTGTTTATCGCAGTTATGGTGGCCCTAAGACGGGAACTCCTGAGAATGTGATGACTACGGAGTATGAATATACCAATCTCTATGACCGTTCGGAGCGTTGGGACTTCAGTAGATTCCAGCCCAAGGTAGTTTGTATCAACTTAGGTACCAACGACCTTTCTACCAACAATTACGATGTGAAATTGCTCAAACAGGCTTATAAGAATTTCCTGAAGCAGGTGCGCCAGCATAACCCCAAGACAAAAATCGTGTATCTTTGTGGCTCGATGCTCAATGGAAAAGAGTTGGAAATAGCCAAACAGACATTAAACGAAGTGGTGCAAGAGGCCAACCGAGAAGGAGATAAAGAGGTATATCGCTTTGACTTTACCCCTCAAAATGGTGACATTGGCTATGGAGCCGATTGGCATCCATCCTTCTGGCAACATCAGAAGATGGCTGGCGAACTCACGGCTTTCCTCCGTTCGCTGATGCACTGGTTCTAACCTTTTTTTGCAGCTTCTTTAGCGACTCTACGAGCAGCCTTCTCGGCTGCTCGTTTTGCTTTCTCAGCTTCCTTCTGCTTTTTCTTTTCCTCCTTCTCTTTCTGTTTAGCTGCTTTGCGTTCTGCCTTCCGCTTCTCGTGGTCAGCTAATTCCTTATCGGTTTTGTAGTCATTATTAAAGAGATGGAAACGAATGCCTGGCTTAATCTTGGTCTGCTGCATGTGATCCGTATCGGTGAAACTGAACGAACACATCACATCTGCCAGTGCTCCCTTCATCTTTATCTTACCATCAGCCACGGCACCATTGCTCACAATATTGGCATAGACATCAGTCACTTTGATGCCCTTGTATTTGGCTTCATAAACCAATGCATCCACTTGGCAGATAGGCAGTTTACCGCCCACCTTACGACGCATTACGGCAGTACGCTCCTTAGAGATATCGATTTTGAAACCTGCCCTGGCTCCTATTCTGCCCACATCAGGATAATCCATGGCTTTGCCCAGTTCGAAAGCATTCGATAGAACATTTCCTGTCACATACTTATTGAGGCCGTCAAGTTTGAATGAGAAATTCATCGCTCCACAAGCCGAACCGATATTGCCTCGGAATTCTATCCGTTTGTATTTCACGTCGAACGAACCCTTGTAGCGTAGTGTTCCCAAGGCATGCAACTGTTTCATCATAAATTTCCTCACGGTAAACTGATTGATGATGCGGGCTTTAGAACTGCCTTCCACCACACAATCCAGGATGTCGAAGTGTACGTCCAGATCGTATTTGTTTTTCAGTCCTGTAATGTCACCCTTCGCTTTTGCGCGGAATTTATTATCTGTAGTCTTCACCACTACATCGCGGAAAGACAATACCGAATCCGTGCCACTGAATTTAGTGGAAAGCCAAAGCGGTAATTTGAAGTCCTTGAGTACTGGTGCAAAGGGGTGAGAGATATCTGTCAACAGGGTAGTACCCGTAATATTGCTGGTAGAGAAAAGGAAAGGAATTCCTTTCTTCTTACTGGGCAACTGTACCTCAGCCTTGTCAAACTTCAAGGTAGTATTTGCCATACAGATGACGGCATCACTCACATGGAGCTTCTCAGCTATCTTCTTGAACTTCAGGTGTAGGTCGGTGATATGCAATCCTGAGGCTTTATCGTTGGCATCGCATTCCGTCAGCGTACCACAGATGCTGTCCTTATCAGCATGACTGACATCCACTTTGATATGTGCTACCACATTCATGTGTCCATCGTCAAACCATCCGCGCTTCGGTTTAGCCACACGTTTATGGGGCAAGTGGTTATCGGTCTCCCAGTGCACACTGTCGAGGGTCACCGACCCATGTTTGTCCTGTCCCTCATAAACAATGCGGTCTATCAGTATGTGGTTATCAACATGCACCGAGTCGCGCTTCTTGATACGTACCCATGAGCCTTCGATATTTTTCAGTTCGCCAGTCAGTCTGTTGCCCCAGCCCTGCTTCAAATCCAAGCTCCCTAAGGCAATGTGCGAATCATTGTATACGAGATCCACATCTTCAATTTTCAACTTCTGCAAATCAACCGTCAATTGTTTGCCTTTCGTCGTCTTTTTCTTCTCGCCAGGCTTCTTTTTCGACTTGAAAGCATCTATCACAAACTGGTAATTGGCGACGCTGTCTTGCTTGCCTTTGTAAAGTTTGGCATGAAGTCCCTTGATGGAAATCTCTTCCATCTGTACCTCGTCTTTCAGTAGCGCCCACATATCTATTTCTACAGCCAACTCCTCCAATTTCAGCATAGGACGGTGTTCGCGGTCCTCAACCTTGAGGTTGTAGAGACCCACGTCATCACTGAAGAAACCGACATGGATGCTGTCAATTTCGACCTTGGTTTGTAACTTCTCCTGTAATATATCGGTAGCATAGTGCAGAAATTTGTTTTGTACGGAGGACATATTAATCAGCCATACGGACAGAACAACCAAGAGCACAAAGAACAATGCAATACCAAATACAATTTTAAGAATACGCAAAAAGATTGTTTTCATGCCATTGAAAATAAATGTGAGTGATTCTGCATGCAAAAATAATATTTTTCTTTTGTAATTCCATCACTTTTTGCGTGATTTATTGAATGTTACAAAAATAATGTGTATATTTGCAGCAAAATGCTGAAAAAGATGAAGTATAGCAATAGAAAGGTATTAGTCTGGTTCATCATGTTCTTATCAATTATCCTGATAACATCATGTGATGGTAAGAAGAATGCCAGACAACCTAAGATGGCTCATGCTGACAGTGTGATATTTGATGTAGGTTCACACAAGGATTATGAGCGCATGCGTGCCTTGTCTGATAGTTTTGAATTATCGAAGGACATCTCGTCGCTCAACGCCAACCGTTGGCGCGGTGTGTCTTATTATCGTCAAGGTCAATATCGATTGGCAGAAATTTACTATAGGAAAGCCCTTGAGAGCGATATCAAATCAGAACAAGATTTGGTGAGCTATATCAAGGTGGCTCGTCGACTTTCCGAGCTACTGCTGGTAAAGGGTGACTTCGAAGGGGCTTTGCGTATAGCCATCCCTGCCGTTGCCAAGATGGATGAGAAAGGCGTGGGCTCGGACATCGACTACGCAATCCTTCTCAACAACATCGGATGTTGTCAACTGAATCTCGGACGTGATGAAGAAGCTGATAAGAGTTTTAAGACTGCTCGTGGACATTATGCTAATCGCTGGCAGACAGACTCGACCTCTCGCGGTTTCCAAGAGGCTGTCATTGGGACGGTTTATACCAGTATGGCGTATATCAATATGCGTCGCTATGCAGAATCTATTTATTGGATTGACCGTACAGAGATGTTGCTCGACAAGTATCGTGAGCGTCCAGATGCCCGTTCAGAATATTTTGATGAATACCAAGGGCGTATAGAAATAATGCGTGCAGTAGCACTGCAAGGACTTGATAAAACCAAGGATGCACGCGAGGCTTATCAAGCTTTCTTGAAAACCAATTATTCAAAAACAGGTCCTGGACGTATCAATGCCAATGAATATCTAGTGGCTGCTCAACGTTTCGCCGAAGCGGCAGACAATTATCAGGTGCTGGACAAAACACTGCATGACTGGGGTATGGAACCTTCTCTTGACAATATCCAACTCTATATGTTGCCAAAGTTCTTTGCCAACGATAAGGCCGGACGCCGTGACTCTGCCCGAGTAATTGCTGAACGCATTTTTGAACTGCTAGATACAGCCATCGTCAACCAAAAGAATAGTGCAACGGCTGAATTAGCCACCATCTATGACACACAAGGCAAAGAAGCCGAGATTGCCCTCCAACAGGCAAAACTAAATAAGCAACGGCTCATCAGTACGGGCGTGGCACTGGCTCTGGTCGTCATCTTCTTCACAATATATACCCTCCATCGCCGTCGTGCTACTCAACGATTAAGTTCTGCCCACAACAAACTGGAGGAGGCTCACCAAAAACTTAAGGTGGCTTACGACCAGTTGGAAGAAACCACCGCTGCCAAAGAGCGCATTGAGAGTGAGTTACGTATCGCACGCAATATTCAGCAATCGATTGTACCTAGTATATTCCCCAAATATCAAGGATTAGATCTTTACGCCTACATGATGCCTGCTAAGGAGGTGGGTGGTGACCTCTATGACTACCTCTTAGACGATAAACACATCTATGTCTGTCTTGGCGATGTTTCGGGTAAAGGTGTACCTGCTTCACTCTTTATGGCACAGGCAGCCCGTTTGTTCCGCGCAATGGCCAAACAGCAAATGATGCCAGCCGACATCGCTACGCGCCTGAACGACGAACTCTGCGAGGGTAACGAGAATGGTATGTTTGTCACAATGTTCTTGGCGCTGATCAATCTTGAAACAGGAACGATGGACTTCTGTAATGCAGGTCACAATCCTCCTGTACTGGGCGACAAGTTCATGGAGATAGAAACAAATGCCCCTATAGGTTTATGGCCTGGATTGAAATTTGTAGGTGAACATATAGATAATATCATAGGACAGTCATTATTCCTCTATAGCGATGGTCTGAACGAAGCTGAAAACAAAGAACAGGAGCAATTTGGCGATGACCACCTGTTGGAAATACTGGATACGATGCATTTCGATAATGCCCGTCAACTCATCGAGTATATGCGCGATGCCGTCGAAAAACATCGCAATGGGGCACTACCTAATGATGACCTGACCATGATGGAACTGAAATTTGACAAGAATAAAGAATGAACAGATACGATATCAATAAGATACGTGCGGATTTCCCCATACTATCACGTGAAGTGTATGGAAAACCGCTGGTTTACCTCGATAATGCTGCTACTACTCAGAAACCTCTATGTGTACTGAATGCCATGCGCGAGGAATATCTCAACGTAAATGCCAACGTACATCGTGGAGTACATTATCTTTCCCAGCAAGCCACTGATCTTCATGAAGCAGCCCGTGAACGCGTGCGCCAGTTTATCCATGCAAAGAAAACGGAAGAAATCATCTTCACCCGAGGTACAACAGAAGCCATCAATCTGCTCGCCAGTTCTTTCTGTGAATCACAGATGGAACCAGGCGATGAAGTATTGGTGACAGATATGGAGCACCATAGCAATATCGTGCCTTGGCAGCTTCAAAGTCAGAAACGTGGCATTGTCGTCCGGCATCTTCCCATTACTGACGACGGACACTTAACCTGTTACGATGATATCGCAACATATATAACAGAAAAGACAAAACTCATCAGTATTGCTCATGTTAGTAACGTATTGGGAACCATCAATCCTGTGAAGGACATCATCAAGATAGCCCATCAGCATGGTATCCCTGTTTTAGTAGATGGCGCTCAGAGTGCGCCCCATATGGCAATTGACGTGCAGGAGATGGATTGTGATTTCTTTGCTTTCAGTGGTCATAAAATGTATGGACCAACAGGAATCGGTGTGCTCTATGGCAAAGAAAAATGGTTAGAAATATTGCCTCCCTATCAGGGTGGTGGTGAGATGATTGACAAAGTAACTTGGGAGCGCACCACTTTCGAGCGTCTGCCTTTCAAGTTTGAAGCCGGAACTCCCGACTATGTTGCTACCCATGGCTTGGCAAAAGCTATCGATTACATCTGTGCCCTCGGCTTCAAGGCTATCGAAGACCATGAGAAAGAACTCACCCGCTATTGTTTGGAACAACTCCAAACCATTGAAGGAATTAAGATTTATGGTCCGCTCACCGATTCGAAAGACGCCGTTGTGTCCTTTAACGTAGGTAATATTCATCATCTAGACTTAGGCACCTTGCTTGACCGTCTAGGTATTGCTGTCCGTACGGGTCATCACTGTGCACAACCACTGATGAACCGCTTAGGTATTCAAGGAACAGTACGTGCCTCGTTTGCCCTCTATAATACAAAAGAAGAAGTTGACGCCCTTGTGGCTGGCATCCGTCGTGTATCACAGATGTTTTAAATAGACGCAGAGGTAACAGTAGAATCTGCCTTATGGGACGGGGTTACCGAATGCTTTGTCTTGGTACTGTCACTTTTTGCTTTGCCAGGTTCTGCCTTTGCAGGTTCTGTGCCTGGACGATGCCACTGCTGATGGAGGAAACGGAGATAAGACCCATAGGTGTGACTGCTATAGGCCTTGAAGATATTGTTAGCAAAAAGGATATCGGTAATTTTGTTTTCCTCAACATAAGCAATGATATCTTTCGTAAAATAACGTGAGTCAATGACGTGAACCTCCTCGAATGAGAAGAAGAGATAACCTGGTAACATGTTACCAAAACTATCCTTAAGGATAATAACTCGACGTCCATTGTGAGTCGAGGTACGCACTTGAGTAAGTTTGGTATCTCCACCCATCATTGTGCAATAAGCACCACCATGTCCGTCCTTATATTTAAAGAAAAAAGGTGCTGTGAAGGGCTTACCCTCGCCCGTAACTTGATATTTCTTATTGATGGTATAGTTGGTATAGGTGGTAGTGTATTCTACGCCTTTTGGCACGTAATATACAAAATCCTCTGGAGCATTCTTGACAGAAATATCCTTACTATAGCCGTACATGGAACCCACATAACCATGCACCACACGACGTTCATAATGAGAGAGATCTTTGAACGGCACGCCAGCTACACGGGCAAATTCCTGTGCAGCATAGTAGCCTCCTAGTGGCGACCAGTGGTGATCTGTACGTAGATAGATGTCTTCGTTGGCATGTTTACCCAGTGTAGTATAGACATCAACGGGTTTTACACCCGGGTCTAGATGAGCCACCACATTACGGATGGTAGGCAACTGTTGGTTGGTGCGCTTCTTGGCCTTATCAGGACAATAAAACTCAACAGCCGTAGGGATCACCATACAATAGATATTAACTTTCGAACCAAACACCTCTTTATACTTATTAGCTGCTTGAGCATACCCTACGCAACCCTTAGGGCCACCACCATAGGCCATGAGGGCACGTACCTTATCGCCTTTTCCAACAATGATAATACCTGCATTGGCTATCTTAGCATTCTCATCGGCATTGATGTGGTTTTCGTATTCATCAATAGTCATACTATCCTTACCCTCCTGACTATTTGCATTTAACTTGGAGTCGCCAGCATTTCCATCGCCCTTCTCCAACTCCATATCACCAGCTTGGAATTTCACATTATCCTCTGAAGGAGCAATGGCAATGAGGTCTTTCACCTGCATACTGAGTGTCATGAAAACATCACGGAAAGGCTCACTATCGCTAAACCAAGTTGACACGTCACTTGTAAATGAACCATCAGCCAGACGCTCCCATGAAAACTCAGGGAAAGTAGCAAGTTCACGCTTCTCCAACTCAGAGACAGTGCTGCGGGGGAAGGTGTCGAACACAATAGCAAAAGCCAAAAATACGAATGCTACAATACCGATATAGAAATAATGCTTCTTCATTTGACAGCTGGTTGGTTGGGTTTATTGCTGAAGATAACGTTTATACGACTGATGCGTAACTGCTGCATAGGCATGACCGGCATTGTTAGCAAAGAGAATGTCTGTAATGTCGTTCTTATGCACATAATGCACAATATTCTTAGTGAAATAACGGCAATCCACCACATGAATTTCCTCGAAGGAGTGGAAGAGATAAGCAGGAATAGCATTGCCATAACTATCCTTTAGGATGAGCAGTCGGCGACCATTTCGCGTAGAAGTCTTGACTTTTGTCGTATTGAGATCACCATGCATAAAGGTCATATAGGCGGCACTGTTGCCATCTTCATATTCGTAAAAGAAATTACCTTCTTCAGGTTCTTTCTCGCCAACTACACGCCGATTCTTCCCTAACTTATAACGAATATAAGTGGTGGTGTAATCGACATCTTTGGGAGTGTAGTAGACAAAATCCTCTGGAGCATTCTTGACTGCGACATCACGCGAAAAACGATACATCGTACCTACATAGTCGTGGATAACATGCTTCTCGTAAGTAGAAAGATCAGCAAAGGGCAGTCCTGCTGTGGTAGCAAATTGCTCTGCAGCATAGTAAGCACCCAAGGGAGCCCAGTGATGGTCGGTTCGAGAATAGATGTCTTCATCGGCATGCTTGGTCATAGTGTCAAAGAGATCGATTACCTTAACAGACTTGTCAAGATGGGCATAAATATTTCGAACGGAAGCTTGCTGGTCTTTTGTCCACTCCTTTGCTTCATCTGGACAATAAATAGCAACAGCCGTAGGAATAATCATACAATATATATTTACAGCATCACCAAAAGTGTGTTTATACTCATTGACAGCATCGGCATAACCCAATCCGCCGTCCACCTGTCCACGAAAAGGTTCAAAGGCTCTGAGACTATCGCCACTACCAACAATGATTATTCCTGAACGCGTCAGACGAGCATGCTCAGCAAACAACGTGAGAGGCAAAAGTGCCAAAATACATAAAATAAAACTATATTTTTTCATCTTTCTTCAAATTATCGTTTCTTCTAGAATCTAGTATAGATAAAAGCATTATTCGTAGCACCAACTAGCAGGGCTGTGCTCAATATCAAGATACTCACTGATAAGACGATACGTACCGAGTAGACCAGGAACGTCTTGAAACCAGCATCACCCAACCATCGATCCATCAGGTCAGAGACAGCATGACGGATAGGCATACAGAACAGGATAGCAACCACCCAAAGCCAGAAATTGTCGAGCAAAGCACTTTCATCAACAAAATCGTAAACCGATGTCACATTGCCGAAGAAAGCCTGGAAGAACAATATCATCTGGTCAAAATGGTCAAAATAGAAGATTCCCCATCCTGCTATAACAAGTATCATACTATAGATATGAAGCAAGAAGGCGGGAATACGGTTGTATACCTTCAACAAGGTGTATTTTTCTATCATTACAATCAATCCGAAATAGACACCCCAGATAATAAAGTTCCAACTGGCTCCATGCCACATACCTGTGAGAAACCATACCACAAGGATGTTAATAGCCTGATGATGGCGGTTACCTCCCAATGGAATATAGACATAATCGCGGAAGAAACTACCCAACGAGATATGCCAACGACGCCAAAAATCTGTTATAGAATTACAGCAATAAGGGTGACGGAAGTTCTCATTGAAATGGAAACCCATACAGCGACCCAACCCAATAGCCATATCAGAATAACCCGAGAAATCGAAATAAATCTGAAGGGTAAAAGCTACTATACCTATCCAAGCTCCAGCCATTGTAAGCGAGTTGAGGCCATTCACCAGGAATTGATCAGAAATCTCTGAGAGCTGGTTAGCAATAATCACTTTCTTACCTAATCCTATCAGGAAACGATAGATGCCATCAGCGAAATCAGCTGCATTGACATGCCGATGATGCAACTCTTCTGCAACGGTGCCATAGCGAACAATAGGTCCTGCTATTAACTGAGGGAACATCGAGATATAGAGCAACAGGTCGACAAAGCGACGCTGAACAGGTGATTCCCTGCGATAGACATCAACGAGGTAAGAAATAGATTGGAAAGTATAAAAACTGATACCGATAGGCAAGGCGATATTGGGACGTGTCACCGTCAAACCTAAATCGTTTAAACAATCAGCCAGAAATCCCAAATATTTGAACGTTCCGATAATAGCAATATTCAGTATCAGACCTATGACTAATACAAGTTTACGATAGCGTTCGGAATTGGCTATGCCAAGGCCTACGAAATAGTTGACCAACACACAGAAAAGCATGAGGAACACATAAACAGGTTCGCCCCATGCATAGAATATAAGCGAGAAACAAACCAATACCAGGTTTTTGGCCTGATAGTTCCTGTTCGCTTCTACTGGAGTCCACGTACGGTCTACCCATGTTGCCAGAAGATAGCATAACAGGAAAGCCGGCAGGAAAACGAAGAGGAAAAATAAATCTGAGAATACCATGAAACTTTATTGTAGCGCAATGGCCATCATTTGTTCGTAAATATATGTTCCTAACACTTGAGCACCCTTTACCGTCGTGTGAACACCATCCTTGGAATAGCCACCAACTAGCATTTTGTCTACGCTGAACGGTTTGTCACACTGATCCAGCCTTATGACATCTGCATGCAACATTTCGGCACATTCAGCTATCTCTTCAGCTGCCTGGTGCTGTTGTTCCATCCCTACTTTCACAAAAGGCGGTGGTGTAATCAGAACGAGCCGTGCCTTAGGAAAAGCTTTCGATAGCAACTCCCCGTCATAGCCTATCCATTTTGATAAACAGTCAGGACGCTTATCAGCAAACCATAGGTCATTGGTGCCTGCCATGATAATAATGAGGTCGGGCAATGGTTGTGTACCTTGTTCACACGCTTTTACCAGACGGTTAATCTGATTGTAAATCACATTATTGTCGCTCAGAATTCCAGTATCCTCCATGATATCATAGACCGTCTTGGACGTATGAGTCCAAGTGGCACCACTACGGGCATAACTTGTACAAGAAAGTGGCTGTGCCAACTCCTTGAACCATTTGTTCCACCCTTGCGGCTTGTCACACTTATCACCTCCGAGCCATGTATTCGAATCACCCAAGATAACAACGTGCTTTTGCATCTGTGCGCAAACAATTCCACACAGACAAAAATACATCAAAATAAACGTCGCTATTCGTTTCATTATCAAGAAAATACCCTTTTTACGCTATTTCGGGTGCAAAGTTACAAATAAAAATTGAGAAATGACAAGGTGATCATTGAATATTTAACGTTCATCATCCAATTCGCGCTCTAACTGATCTGTACGATGCTGGAACTCACGATAAGCATTTGAGAGATCACCTTTAGTAATGTCAATAGTGGTATCTACTGGTCTCCAGGGGTCTCTCAACGTATGCTGAAACAGCCATTCATAGGTCTTGCTAGTATAGAAATAACGCGCCAATGCACCATGTGAAGCTCCAGGCAACCAGTCATAACGCAAACGACTTGTAATACCCAGTGTCCGCATACCTGTCACTACTTTCTGAGACTCACGGACGGAAACGGCTCTGTCGGCTGTACCATGTACTATCCATAGTGGCAGTTCACCTAATCCACGATAATCCTTCAGTGTACTGCCACCACAAAGAGCAACAGCTGCGGCTATCTTCTCTGGATAGGTACCTGCAAAGTCTAAAGTACCATAGCCTCCCAAACTCATACCCAAGACATAAACACGGGATTCATCAAAAACATAATGCAACTTCATCCATTCTAATATCTCGTTAAGCTTGTGAGGATTCCACCATCCGCCAGGATTCTGCGGAGCTACAATCAGAGCTGGTATCATAAGCCCCATCTTAGCGGCATCTATCGAACCATAGCGCAATACTTTATTGAGATTATGTCCACAAAGACTGGCACCGTGAAGAAAAATAATAAGCGGTGTCGACTCTTGCGTATAGTAATATTCCTCTGGGGTATACACCCAAAAGTCATAGTTACCTTTTATCACTCCCTTCTTCGCTGACAACAGATCATACTGTGCATGTAAATGTAAAAAGAATGATGTTAGAAGGAAAAGAATTGAAAATATTTTTTTCATTTGATGACAAATTTATATATTTTATTCCCACGACAACCCACCACTGCTGTATTTCCAATGGCTATCGGAGAGGATTCGAAATTATAACCTACTACTTTCTTGCAAACCACCTCACCTGTTCGTCCACGAATGATACGGATGATGCCTGAGGCATCGCCTGCAAAGATATATAGTTCATTTTTCTCGTTATAAAAAGGTATGGGTGATGACCACGCAAACTGTCCATAAGGAACAGTGTAACGTATCTGTCCGTCTTTGGTACTGAACGCCATCAATTCGCCAGCAGACTTCGAAGCACCATTACGACAAAGATTAGCAAAGATAAGGTCTTGGCAATCTCCATCACCTATTAACGGACTGGCATACATGCCTCCGTCGAGTGTTTTTCCCGGCAAATTGATACGTTTACAAGGAATCTTCGTTTCCCATACCAATTCACCATTCAGTGCATTGAGTTTAATAAAATGACTAATACCCGAGTCACCTTGTTTATCTACTTCACAGGCAGTATATAAATAAGGTATCCCGCCCTCCTCACGACAAATCATTGTACCATCTGAATCATCATGGTTGTTGTAATGCCATACAGGCCTCATCGTATTAAGATTGATACCTATTACGTTGCCCCGATTATCAGAGAAGAAACCATAATTTCGATAGACACAAAGACTCGATTCTATACCAGGAGCCATACCACCTACACGATAACGCATAACACTGACACGGCGAAGATTGCCCTGTGAGCGCTCGTATTTATAAACACTTCCATTTTCACCACACCAGAAAAGATAACCACCTGCCACGATAGCATTTGAATCAAAGGCGTTCCATCCTCTCCATGCTTTGGGGTCTGGACCGAAAAAGAAGGTGCGTTCGTGTTTAAACAAGTCAAATACTTGGCAACCGAAAGGACCTGACTGACGTGGCACACCCTGTCCTACATAAAGATTCATATATTCTGGATCCATCGACATGGTTCCCTTCACCACGTTGCCTAAGTCCAAAGGCTCACGAGAAGCCTTACCCGTCTGGTAATTAATAAAATAGCCCTTTCCACAAAGTGAGCCCACCATGATTTCCTCATTTCCAAAGTCTGGAGTGAGTCCTGGCGATGACTGCTTGAATTTAGCAACCTGCTCTGATGTCCACTTGGCATAAAGAGGCTGACCCGTCCATCCAGACCCTCCTCCCCATGTTCCAAATCGAGTATGGGTTGTATCGTAAGCTGTAGAAAATTCCCATGCTATTTCAACTTCACTTGGCACACCCTTAATACGCCCGCCAAAACTGGCATCACGACGCAGGTTCTTGCGGAAGGCGAAGATACCATTAACTTTTTCATAACGATCATCAAAATCCTTTAAGGTTGCCGCAACAGAATCCACATCCTCCACAATATACTGAATGTTCCCAACAGAAGCATAAGCTGTGTCAGGAAGCATTAATTGTTCAATGGGTATTTCTGTTTCTGTAGAATCTGCCTCTACTGCTGCTGGAGTCTTTTTTCCTGTACAACTTACTAGGAGAAGTACACCTGCTATCAAAATTACTTGCTTCATGGTTTCGTAGGAGATTGATTTGTTACAACGGAGTCTTGCCATTGTGGAATTATGGAACTACCTTGAGTGGCCTCAAGTTCCAACTCCGGAATATCTTCAGGTTCTGGTTCGTACGGAACCTCTGTAGGCTTTTTATATACTGACACTTCAACGACCGCAACTCCTTGTGAAAGAATACCTAATTCACGTGCTGCACGAAGAGAAAGATCAATAATGCGCCCTCTCACATAGGGCCCACGATCTATCACCTTGACAATGACTTCCTTGCCATTGGCAGGATTTTTCACCTTGAGTAGTGTTCCAAATTTATGAGTCTTGTGAGCACATACCAAACTATCGTTATATAGCCGTTCGCCACTAGCCGTCTTACGTCCATCCCATTTACGGGTATAGAATGTTGCCTTGCCCTTCTGTTGAGCGTCAACTGGCAATGGGCCACAAACCCATAATATTATCACTATGAAGAATAACTGACACCGTGTCATAGGCTTATCGTATTTGTACAAAGGGCAAAGATATATAAAAAAATGCAAAACACCTTGATAATTTGCAATTTAGCGCAAATGTTAGCATTTTTTATAGGTCAGCGAATAGGTAATTCCCCTTTTCGACGCTTGAAATTCTGGTAGGCAGAAGCCCGCTCGTCAGTGGTTATTTCTACATGATGATCTACCTGACGCTGAGGTTCTATTAGGGTATGCAGAAACAACCAATCATAAGTATCAGCTAAATAGAAATAGCGTGCTAAATCGCCATGAGAGGCTCCTTTAATCCAATCATAACGCAAACGTTGATCTACTTTCAGACCTTTCATACCGTCTACAACTTTTTTTGATTCTTCCACCTTCACGGCAGTATCTGCTGTACCATGAATAATCCATAGTGGCAATCGTCCCAATCCTTCATAATTATGCAATGTGCTACCTCCACAGAGTGCGATAGCGGCTGCTATCTTATCCGGATAGGCACCTGCAAAATCAAGCGTACCATAACCACCCAGACTCATACCAAGAACATACACACGCTGAGGATTATAAACGTAGTGCCTCTGCATCCATTCCAAAATGTCATTCAGTTTATTTACATCCCAGTGCCCCTTAGGATTCTGAGGTGCAACGATGAGGGCAGGAATTTCCAGTCCTTTCTTCACTGCATCCAAAGGACCGTACTTCAATACTTTATTCAAGTCGGTACCTCTCAAACTGGCACCATGCAGGAAAAAGATCAGGGGAGTCGTCTGCTGATATTGCTGATAGTCTTTGGGCACATAGATCCAAAAGGCATAACCATCATCTCTAACCGCTTTATGAGTAGTCAGATAATCATCTTGTGCTCCTATATCTAAAGGGAAGAAGAGTAATATGGTCAGAATGCAAGGAACGACTCTTATCATCTATTTTTACTTACATAACTTACAACCTTCACACTTACTCAACTCACCACGGAAACGCTTCTCTACCAAATAGTGCAGACGGTCACGAAGAGATTCAAGTTCCATGTGGTCAATTACTTCATTGATAAAGGCAAACTGCAAAAGCAGTTGAGCTTCCTTACGGGAAATACCACGTTGCTGCATATAGAACAGAGCAGCATCGTTGAGTTGTCCTACCGTGGAGCCATGGGCACACTTCACGTCGTCGGCATAGATTTCCAACATCGGTTGGGTGTACATACGGACACTCTTAGTAGCACAGAGGTTTTGATTGGTCATCTGCGAAATAGTCTTCTGGGCATCTTTTGCCACATAGACCTTACCGGCAAAGGCCCCCGTTGCCTCATCGTTCAACACATATTTATATAGTTCCTGACTGGTGCAGTGAGGAACATGGTGAGTAATCAGCGTATTGTTATCTACATGCTGCTGCTTGTCGGCTATCACACAGCCATTGCATGAGCATTCGGCTCCCTCGCCTCTCAGATTGAGATCCAGCTTATTGCGGGTCAGGCCATTATGAAGCGTAATAACGTTATGGTTCACACGGCTATTTGCCTCTTGGTCTATATACACATTGCTCACACGCACGTTCTTAGCATGTGTCTCTTCCAGACAATACAAATCGAGTTTGGCATTCTGACCCACATAGGCTTCAATGACCTGAGTGGTTAGGAAATGGCGGTCGTCCATGGCGTGATCGCAGAACAGAAATTTTGCTTCTGCGCCTTCTTCAAGAATAATCAAGACACGGCGGTTTACCATCAGATCAACATCCGAACGGAGGATGTTAATCACCTGAATGGCTTTATCCAGCACCACACCTCGGGGGACATAGACATAAAGTCCATCCTGTGCCAACATCGTGTTCAGCGACGTAACGGCATCAGCGTCTCTGGAGGCTAAACGGTTATAATGCGTAGTGGATGCAAATTCCTTCAGCGAACCAATGACAACACCCTCAGGAAGATTGCCTTTGGGTAATGTCTGGGAATAGAACGCATCGTTTACCACGAAATAAAGCATGGTTGACAGATTGGGGACATCGCATCGGAAAGCATCGTAGGGATTAACAGGGATAGCCAGCCGATTCAGATTCAATCCATAGTCAGGGGCGAAGAGTTCTTGTATGTCGGTATATTTATAGCGCTCCACCTTGCGAGTGGGAAAACCCATAGCCTTGAAACGTTCATAGGCAACATCCCGCACGGCATTCATCACTGCCGATGAATGCTGGCAAATCATCTGGCGTGTCTGCTCGTAGAGTGCTATATATTGCTGTTCGCTTGAGGTAATCATAATTACTAATTCCTGATTTCTATTGATTCATTACAATCACTCTTCTCCAATCTCTTCCTTAATCCAGTCATAACCATGCTCCTGAATCTCCTTGGCCAGTTCAGGACCGCCAGTTTTCACGATACGCCCTTTATAGAGCACGTGGACAAACTGCGGACGAATCATCTCCAAAAGACGATCGTAGTGGGTAATCACAATGCAGGAGGTTTCAGGTGTCTGCAACTTATTCACTCCCTCAGCCACAATACGCATGGCGTCAACATCAAGACCGGAGTCCGTCTCGTCGAGGATGCTCAGTTTCGGCTCCAGCATAGCCATTTGGAAAATCTCATTGCGTTTCTTCTCACCACCACTGAAACCTTCGTTGACAGAACGATTAGCCAGTTTAGAATCAAGCTCTACCACTTTACGTTTCTCACGCATCAGTTTCAGAAACTCGGCAGCATTCATCGGAGCCAGTCCCTGATATTTGCGCTTCTCATTGATGGCAGCCTTCATAAAATTAGTCATCGACACGCCTGGAATTTCCACAGGATATTGGAACGAGAGGAACAATCCCTCATGGGCACGGTCCTCGGGTTTCATCTCCAGCAGGTTCTTGCCGTTGAAGTAAGCCTCTCCCTCAGTTACCTCGTAGAGCGGATTGCCCACGAGGACAGCACTCAGCGTACTCTTACCAGAACCGTTAGGACCCATAATGGCATGTGTCTCGCCATCGTTGATTACGAGATTGATACCTTTTAATATCTCTTTTTCGCCTATCCTAGCGTGTAAGTTTTTTACTTCTAACATCGTTTTTTACCTTTTACTTTTTTCATCATCCCACTGTTCCTTCCAACGAGACACTGAGCAATTTCTGAGCCTCAACAGCAAACTCCATGGGCAGTTTCTGCAACACCTCCTTGGCATAGCCGTTCACAATCAAGCCTACGGCCTGCTCTGTTGGGATGCCACGTTGGTTACAATAGAAGAGTTGATCTTCACTGATTTTCGAGGTCGTGGCCTCGTGCTCAAAGACAGCGGTATCGTTGTGAACATCCATGTAAGGGAAGGTGTGAGCGCCACACGCCGAGCCCATCAACAATGAGTCGCACGATGAATAGTTGCGGGCATTGTCGGCTGTTGAGGTAGCACGCACCAATCCACGATATGAGTTCTGCGAATGGCCTGCCGAGATTCCTTTCGAGATAATGGTCGATTTAGTGTTCTTGCCCATATGAATCATCTTGGTTCCCGTATCAGCCTCTTGGTAATTGTTGGTGACGGCTACACTATAGAATTCAGCCTGAGAATTGTCACCACGCAAGATGCAAGAGGGATATTTCCAGGTGATGGCACTACCCGTCTCCACCTGTGTCCATGAGAGTTTGGAGTCAACACCACGCAGGTCACCACGCTTCGTTACCAAGTTCAATACGCCACCCTTACCTTTCTCGTCACCTGGATACCAGTTCTGCACCGTTGAATATTTCACTTCGGCACGATTCATAACGATAATTTCCACAATGGCAGCATGCAACTGGTTTTCGTCGCGCATCGGAGCCGTACAACCTTCGAGATACGAGACATAGCTATCATCATCAGCCACAATGAGCGTACGCTCAAACTGGCCCGTATTTCTTGCATTGATGCGGAAGTAACTGCTCAGTTCCATCGGGCAGCGCACTCCCTTGGGGATATAGACAAACGAACCATCAGAGAAGACGGCCGAGTTAAGTGCAGCAAAGAAATTGTCACGATAGGGAACGACGGTGCCCAGATACTGGCGCACTAAGTCGCCATGCTCCTTGATGGCCTCGCCAATGCTACAGAAAATGACACCTTTTTCGCGCAATTTCTCTTTGAAGGTGGTCTTCACACTGACAGAGTCCATAATGGCATCCACAGCGGTATTACCACTTAAGGCCAAACGTTCCTCAAGAGGTATGCCAAGTTTATCGAAGGTCTTTTCGAGTTCTGGATCAATCTTTCCGTCACCTGCCGGCTTTTTGGCCAAGGGGTCGGCATAGTAAGAAATAGCCTGGTAGTCAATAGGAGGCACATGCACATGTCCCCACTTCGGTTCTTTCTGCTCTTGCCAGTAGCGAAAAGCCTTCAAGCGAAAGTCAAGCATCCATTCGGGCTCACCTTTCTTAGCAGAGATGAGCCGAACGATATCCTCGTTCAGCCCTTTCTCTATGATTTCAGTATGCACATCCGTAGTGAAGCCGAACTCGTATTTCTGCTCGGCTACCTGACGGACAAATTCATTACTGTTTTCAGACATTATTATAATTTCTGTTCTACTTCTATCTCCATGAAGGTCTCTATGATATCACCTGTCTGGATGTCGTTGAAGTTCACCAATGAAATACCGCATTCCAAACCTGTTGCCACTTCTTTTGCATCATCTTTATAACGCTTCAGAGCTTCGATAGGAGCAGTATGAATCACGATACCATCACGAACCACACGGGCTTTATCCTTCGAGTGTACCTTACCTTCAATGACCAGGCCACCAGCAACTGTTCCGACCTTCGAAATCTTGAAGACCTGCTTCACCTCTATTTCGCCGGTAACAACTTCTTTCTTCACCTTGTCGAGCATACCCTCCATGGTAGACTTCACCTCGTCAATAGCATCATAGATGATAGAGTAGGTATTGATCTCAACGCCTTCACGCTCAGCAGCTCTACGTGCATCAGCAGAAGGACGCACTTGGAAGCCAACAATAATAGCATCAGAAGCTGAGGCCAGCATCACATCGTTCTCAGAAATCTGACCTACGGCCTTGGAGATAACATTCACCTGAACTTTCTCTGTTGAGAGCTTGATGAATGAATCACTGAGAGCCTCGATACTACCGTCGGTATCACCTTTCACGATAATGTTCAACTCGTGGAACTCACCAAGAGCAATACGATGAGAAATTTCATCCAATCCAACTGTTTTGGTAGTACGCAATGACTGCTCACGCTGTAACTGTGTACGCTTATTGGCTATCTCACGAGCTTCCTGCTCGGTTTCCATTACATGGAATGAATCACCAGCAGTAGGAGCACCGTTCAAACCAAGAATAATAGCAGGTTCAGCGGGTCCGGCCTTCTCGATGCGTTGATTTCGCTCATTGAACATAGCCTTCACCTTGCCCCAGGCAGTACCGGCTATCACAACATCACCAACACGCAAAGTACCATTGCTGACAAGTACAGTTGACACATATCCTCGACCCTTATCGAGCGACGATTCAATGATGCTACCAGTCGCCTTACGGTTTGGATTAGCTTTCAAGTCGAGCATCTCTGCCTCGAGAAGCACTTTCTCCAACAGCTCATCAACACCCATACCCTTCTTAGCAGAGATCTCCTGACACTGGTACTTACCGCCCCACTCTTCTACCAACAAGTTCATGTTGGCAAGGTCTTCGCGAATTTTATCAGGATTAGCACCTGGCTTATCAATCTTGTTGATGGCAAACACCATGGGCACATTAGCTGCCTGAGCATGAGCAATAGCCTCCTTCGTAGTAGGCATCACGGAGTCATCGGCAGCAACAATAATGATGGCAATATCAGTCACCTGAGCACCACGCGCACGCATAGCAGTAAAGGCCTCATGACCAGGGGTGTCCAAGAAAGTAATACGACGACCATCTTTTAACTTCACATTGTAAGCACCGATATGCTGGGTAATACCACCAGCCTCACCGGCAATCACGTTGGTATTTCGAATATGGTCCAGCAATGAAGTCTTACCATGATCGACATGACCCATCACAGTGACGATAGGTGCACGGGTAACGAGATCGCTTTCATCGTCAGCCTCTTCGGTAATGGCATTTTGAACTTCGGCACTCACGTACTCGGTAGTGAACCCGAATTCCTCTGCCACGATGTTGATGGTTTCAGCATCCAGACGCTGATTAATACTTACCATAATACCAATCGACATACAAGTACCGATTACCTGATTGACACCAACGTTCATCATGGTTGCCAATTCACTGACCGTCACAAACTCGGTCAGTTTCAGTACCTTGCTCTCTGCTGCTTCTGCAGCCATCTCCTCGCTCAAACGCTCCTGAACGGCATCACGCTTCTCGCGACGATACTTGGCACCCTTCTTGTTCTGATTCTTAGAAGTAAGTCGGGCTAGCGTTTCTTTTACCTGACGAGCTACTGCTTCTTCGTCAACTTCCAAAGGCTTTACAGGACGGTTCTTCTTATTCTTCTTGCCACCTCCTTGCTGTTGGTTGTCATTGAAGTTCTGATTACCACCCTTATTTTTGTTTTTCTTGCCTTGTACCTGATTTGCCTGACTGGCGGCAGCTTCAATATCCACCTTGCCACTACGGATGCGCTCACGTTTCTTACGCTCACCATTTGCTTGGTGTAGGGCAGCAGCCTTTTCTTCGCGTTCTTTACGGCGCTCCTCCTTTGACTTTTTCTTAGGACGAGTGCTTTGGTTGATGGCAGAGAGGTCAATTTTACCAATCACTTTCACACCTGAAGTCACACCATTCTCTGCATCACTAGTGTCGATTGCATCAGCAGTGTCGGCTATACTTTCCTCTTCTTGCTCTGGTTCTTCAACGGGAGGATTCTCAACAACAGGTGTCTCCTCTACCTTTTCTTCAACGATATCTTCCTTTGGTTCTTCCACAGGGCTGACGGCAGCAACCTCTGTTTTTTCCTCTGGCTCTATTTTTTCTGCAGGTTTCTTGCCAATATTGTCAAGGTCTATTTTTCCTACAGTCTTCAACTGTGGACGCTGCTCGAGCAATTCCTCGGTAATGGTGATTTTCTTTTCCACCTTCTCCGGCTTCTCCACCTTCTTTTCCTTGACCTTCTTGGTGAAAATCTTGTCGGCCTGAGTCTTCACAGCTTTATCACCACTGAACTCGCCAACTAAAGCCTGATATTGTTCGTCCGAGATTTTGGTGTTGGGGGTCATCTCGTCCTTTACCTCACCGAGCTCTTTTTTATTCTTTAGGAAATCAACTGCCGTTTGAAGTCCTATATTCAGTTCTGATAATACTTTATTTAATCTTATTCCCATTAGCTATAAACTTTAAACGCTAAATTCTTAACTTTACTCGAATTCTGCACGCAGAACCTCCAACAGATGATCAACGGTCTCTTCCTCCAGGTCTGCCTTCTCAATGAGCATCTCACGAGGAGCATTCAACACAGCCTTGGCTGTATCCAAACCGATGCCCTTGATGGAATCGATGATCCACTGATCAATTTCATCGGCAAACTCGTCCAGATAGATATCTTCATCCTCTTCTGCCTCTGAAATATCGCGGAATACGTCTATTGTAAATTCTGTCAGCATAGAAGCCAACTTGATGTTCATACCACCTTTACCGATAGCCAGGCTTACTTCCTCTGGATTGAGGTAAACTTCGGCCTTATGCTCGTCTGGATTGAGCACGATTCTGTTAACCTTGGCAGGACTCAACGCACGCTGAATGAAAAGTTGAGTATTATTAGAGAAGTTTATCACATCGATGTTCTCGTTACCAAGTTCACGTACGATACCATGTACACGGCTACCCTTCACACCTACGCAAGCTCCTACTGGATCGATGCGGTCATCATAGCTCTCAACGGCAACCTTAGCACGCTCACCTGGCATACGGGCAACGCGACGAATGGTAATCAGACCGTCGTTGATTTCGGGCACCTCGGCCTCCAACAGACGCTCCAGGAACAGAGGACTGGTACGTGAGAGAATGATACGGGGATTGTTGTTCTCGTTCTGAACTTCCTTCACGATAGCACGGATAGTCTCACCTTTGTGATAGTTGTCACTTGGAATCTGCTCGGACTTTGGCAAGTGCAATTCGTTGCCCTCGTCGTCAATCAGCAGCACCTCGCGCTTCCACATCTGATAGACTTCACCACTCACTACCTGTCCTACGCGATCCTTATATTTATTGTACAGTGAGTCATGTTCCAATTCCAATATTTTAGAAGCCAATGTCTGACGCAGGTTAAGAATGGCACGACGACCAAACTTCTGGAAATTTACTTCTTCGCTCACTTCCTCGCCTACCTCATAGTCGGGTTCTATCTTCTGTGCCTCAGTCAAAGAAATCTCCTTGTTCTCGTCCTGAACGTCACCATCAGCCACCACGATACGGTTGCGATGAATCTCAAAGTCACCCTTGTCAGGGTTTACAATCACGTCAAAGTTTTCGTCGGAGCCATAAATCTTTGCAATCACATTACGAAAACTCTCCTCAAGTACACTGACCAACGTTGTGCGATCAATGTTCTTGGTCTCCTTAAACTCTTGAAAGGTCTCAATCATTGACGGACCTTTCGTTTCTTTCTTTGTAGCCATTTATATTATATTTTTTACTTTTTTACCTTTACTTAAAGTTCAGCAGGTATTTGGTATATTTCACACCATCCATTGCAAAAGTCTTGTCGACCTCTACTATGACGGGGCGCTTCTTGCCCTCCTGCTTTTGTTTCTCTTTGACAGTCATCTCGAATGACTGTCCGTCATCGCTCACTGCCTTCAGGACACCTTGCTGTTTTTTGCCATCGAGCAACATCACCTCAACGTCCTTACCGACATGGTTGCGATACTGCTGCACCACTTTGAAAGGCTGACCAATACCAGCCGATCCTACCTCCAATTCATAATCGCCCAGTTCGTCGCCAAGCTTCTCCTGCAGAAAACGGCTCAGTTCTGCACAATCTTCAATCCACACCCCATCGGCATGGTCAATTTCAATCACAATGCGGCCATCGGATGTCATCTCAACATCTACCAGAAAATAGTCATTCTGTGAGAGCCAGTCCTCTACCGCTGCTTTTACTGTTTCTTTATTAATCATACACCTTTTAGTTGGTATTAAAACAAGAATGAGAGGCTCTTTCAAGCCCCTCATTCCTCTGAACGCCTGCAAAATTACACATTTTTTTGTAATCCTGCAAATATTTCGTGAATTATTTCTATTTTTCAGGTTTCAACACTTTTTCATACTCACCAGGCGTGTTCAGGATTCGTTCTGCTTCTTTCAGGGTTTTGTCATATTGCAGAGCTGCCTCTATCTGTCCTGCCTGATAATAATAAGCCGACAGAATATCCTGTTCCAACATGTGCTGGATTTCTTCACGATGTCTATCCAGATTATGCGAGATGTCATGATGGTCGAGCTTTGCCTTCAATGCATCAAACTCGGAACGGGCCTCATCATAATAGCCTTCAAATTTTGCTACTTTTACCAACTCTTCATATTGTTTCTTGCTCACTTGGTCATAAGTAAATCCTGCCTTCACCACGCGCTGCTTGAAATCAGCATAGTCGGCATCCGTCAGGTGGAAATCCTTAGGAGCAGCTATTGTAGGATGCTTGGCAATGTAGTCTACCACATAATCAAGCACTGTCTCCGTAGAATCCAGACGGTCGAGATAGAGAGTGATATTTGCCAGCGTATCGGGCTTCACTTCAATATCTGGCTTTATACCGCCGCCATCGCGCACCTCACGCCCATTCTTCGTATAGAATACGTGCGTCAGCGAATCGGGCACATGTTCTTTGTAACCTCCGCCACCGTGCTTATAGTTAATGGCCTGAATGCAACGCCCACTGGGAATATAATATTTCGAAGTGGTCAGTTTCAGATTTCCATTATAGGGCACTTCTATATTAGGTATCTGCACCAAACCTTTCCCGTATGTACGCGTTCCTATTACTATACCTCTATCCAAATCCTGGATTGAACCACTCACAATCTCACTGGCCGAGGCCGTCTCGTCGTTCACCAACACAACCAATGGCATCAAAGTATCAATAGGTTCCAGACGCGTCTTGTATTCAGAATTAGCCCGCCGGATTTTTCCTCTTGTCTCCACGAGCGTCACTCCCTTAGGTATCCACATATTGGCTATATCCACACACTCTGCTAGCGAACCGCCACCATTACCACGCAAGTCGAGTATCAACTTTGTGGCTCCCTGCTTCTTCAAATCCAGAAAAGCGCGACGCATCGGTTTAGCCGGCTCGCCTGTAAATGTGTTCAGGTTGATATAGCCAATTCCATTGGGACGCATACCATAATAGGTTATCTCTGGCATTTTGATGCTCTGACGCGTAATCTTAAACTTCATCGTCTTACCCGTCGAGGGACGCTGAATCTTCAGCACGAAAGTTGTACCTGCATCACCTCGCAGATGTTCACTGACATACGATACTGTCTTGTCAGTCATCAGCGTATCATCAATCTGCAGAATGACATCCCCCTTCTTCAGACCCACCTCAGCAGCAGGCATTCCAACATAAGGCTCTTCTATCACCACACGTTTCAATTTCTGGTGATAACGTATCAAGGCACCGATTCCAGCATATTTACCCGTCATCAACAATTTCAGGTCTTTCTGTTTTTCCTCAGGATAATACTCTGTATATGGGTCGAGTGAGCGTAACATTGCTTTAATTCCGGTACCAATCACCTCACTGGCATTCAACGTGTCGACATACATCAAATCGAGATCTTTGTAGATGGCATTGAATATTTCCAAATTCTTTGCCACCTCCAGATTATGGTTTTTTACATCCTGAGCTGACAGATTCAGAGTCAAGCCAGAGAACAAGATAAGCGATAAAATTCTAAGTTTCATTGACCTTAATTATATTATTTATGGCTGCAAAGATACGAAAATTTACGCTTCCAGTGAATTTTTTCTCAAAAAAGTTTGCAAGATTCAGAAAAACATCGTATCTTTGCACCCGCTTAACAGCAAAACCTGCTTCAGTAGCTCAGTTGGTTAGAGCACCTGACTGTTAATCAGGGGGTCGTTGGTTCAAGCCCATCCTGAAGCGCCTTAGAAATCAAGGAGTTACGAGAAATCGCAACTCCTTTTTCTTTCCCATCTGAACAAATTTTGGTTATCTATTTATGTTTTTTTAAGTATCAGCTCATATAAAATCATGACATTCAGCGATACTTTGACAAGCATTTTATAGGGTATCATAGTACATTTTAAACAAAAAATCGTACCTTTGCCAGCAAATTCGCTGACGATGGAACAGAAATTCGGGAAAAACAGTATTGACATCAAGGCGCTGCGCGAGTTTTGCGAGCGCGAGGGCAAGGAAGTGACTTACCGCAAGGGCGATCAGCTGGAGCGCGAGGGCGACCCCGCACGATGGTTCGGCTTCGTCACCGAAGGGTGCTTCAAGTATGTAACGTATGGCATCAGTGATGATAGGGAGCATATCACATGGTTCTCGTTCGAGGGCGAGTTTGCGGGCGACTATCCCAACTGCCTCGACGGTCGTCCTGCTCAGACTACGATCGAGGCAATGGTGCCCACCCGCATACTCAGGGTGAGCGGCGAACAGCTGATGGACTTTTTCCGTCA
>DEJG01000026.1:3348-3714 GCA_002353295.1 Prevotella sp. UBA2754 | reverse complement strand
GCTGAGCATCTACTCAGTCAGGCACGTGCCCGCTACACCGACCTCCACCGCGCCACAGCCCGCGAACGCTATGAGTTGCTGCTGCAGCGTTGTCCAGGTATTGTTGAGCATCTTGCCTTGCAGGACCTCGCCTCGTTCCTCTGCATCACCCCGCAGATGCTTTCCAAAATTCGCAAAAACATCTCTTTCGGAGCACAAAAATAGTATTTTTACAAAAATTCACTGAAACTAGTTTCAGAGTTTCACCCCGGGCATCCGATTTTCGGTCATGTCGGGGGCTTTTTCGTGGGACTTTCTGTAACTTTGCCACACGAAATAGTTCAAATAATTAAAACTCTTAGCAAAATGAAAACAATGAAACTCTGG
>DEJG01000026.1:0-3311 GCA_002353295.1 Prevotella sp. UBA2754 | reverse complement strand
TCGCCTCTTGCAGCAGCGACGATGACAACGAAGACAAAGTGGAACAGGTAACGCTCTATGTGTCAGCAGAAACTGGAACTTATCAGAATATTCCAGACAACAATTATGTTGAAGGTATGCTGATTAAGGAGAATGGTGCAGCCAATTGGGAGTGTGTCAGTTTCATGGAAATCACGGGCTTCACCTACGAGCGTGGCAACGAGTACGAACTGCTGGTGAAGAAAACCACGCTCGCCAATCCTCCGCAGGATTCAGGAAACGTCAGGTACGAACTTATCCGCATCGTCTCGCAGAAAAAGATTGAATAATCATTGAAATGAACAAGCAAACCATCATCACCGCACTGCTCGCTGCAGTCGCGATTAGGAAAGTTTAACGCACTCGTATGTAGTAAATAGACAATCATCTGTGTCAAATATACAAAATGCAAACAAATACAAATAGAAACAAAAATGAAGAAACTGATTTTCTTATTGCTGTGCTTCGCATCTATCGTTGCTAAAGCACAAAGTGGCGACACAAAAGGTGCCTGGACAGGAAAACTGAATGTTTACGGAACCGAACTGGCGCTGGTGTTCCATCTTGACAGCGTGAACTGCACGCTGGACTCGCCAGACCAGGGCATCAAGGGCGTTCCTGCCAAATTGGAACACACTGCTACTGGCATTAAGGTGACGATCGCCTCCATCAATGCCAGTTACGAAGGCGTCAATATGGGCGAGTCCATCATGGGAACGTTCAAACAGCACGGGCAGTCGTTTCCGCTGACGCTGAAGCCAGGCACGGTGAAGCGCAATCGTCCGCAGACACCCGTCGGCCCCTATCCCTATCAGACGCAGGAGGTGAGTTTCAGCAATGGAAGTGCTGTGCTGAAAGGGACGCTGGTACTGCCAGAGAACCACACGCAGAACACCCCTGTACTATTGATGGTGACAGGCAGCGGGCTGCAAAACAGAGACGAGGAAATCTTTGAGCACAAGCCGTTTGCCGTGATTGCCGACGCACTGGCACGACAGGGCATCGCCACGCTCCGCTATGACGACCGCGGCTTCGGAGGATCAACGGGCGACCTGGTGAATGTCACCACCGAAGACCTCAAAAACGATGCGCTGGCAGGGGTAGAACTCTTGCGCAAGCAGTTCAAGCGAGTGGGCATCCTTGGGCATAGCGAAGGTGGCACCATCGGACTGATGCTGGCAGCCGAGGGCAAAGTAGACTTCGTGGTAAGTCTGGCAGGAGGTGTCGTTTCGTTTGAGAAAACACTGTTGGACCAAAACCGATGGACGCTACAGCAGGCAGGGTATTCGCAGGACGTTACAGACCGCTATTGCACAGCACTTGAAAGCCTGTTCGACGAACTGAAAGCAGGCGGAAATCCTGAACCGACGAACCATGGTCTGCCCGCAGAACTGGAGCAGAACCTCCAGATAGCAAAGGCACAGAGTAGCACACCCTATATGCGCTATTTCCTCGGACTGGACCTGACTGACCGCTTGGGAAAGATAACCTGCCCCGTGCTGGCACTGAACGGAACAAAAGACCGCCAAGTGAACAGCGAAGAAAACCTGAACGCACTCCAGAATGGGCTTGCAGGGCAGAAAGAAATCAAAGCTATGGAGGGACTCAACCACATGTTCCAGCACTGCAATACAGGCAATCCGTCAGAGTATAAGGACATCGAAGAAACCTTTGCACCAGAAGCCCTTGAAATCATCGTCACTTGGATAAAGAAGCGGTAAGACTTCAAACGGTAATATAAGGAATAATGAACAAACAAGCCATCATCACTATCCTGCTCGCCCTCGTCGCAATGGCGGGGCAGGCGCAAACGCCTAAAGATAGTTGCTCTATTCCAAAGGATTCACTTTGTCAAGAAAGAACAGACAAGTCCGATACAATAAACTGTCCTTTGGACAAACTGTTTCTTTTAAAGGCAAATGTCACGAATAAGGAGGAAAGCAGGAGTAATTTGCCAAAGATAGCCCTCCCAAAGAATGATATTTATAGAGAGAAATTCATGAATCTTCAATTGATAAACATTATAGGTAGTAATTTGTCCCGATGAGAAAGCTGTTTTTTCTGTTAAATACAACAATTTTAAACTGCTGAGTTTTATTCTATGAATCAATTGCTATATATCGTCTGGAATCCAGACCTCGTGGCATTCAGACTGGGTCCGCTGTCGGTGCGATGGTACGGGCTGATGTGGGCCATCGGAATCGCGCTGGCCTTTCTCGTGGTGAAACGCCTGTATAAGGAGCAGAAGATCAAGGATGAGCTCTTCGCCCCACTCTACATCTACTGTTTCTTCGGTATCCTGATTGGTGCCCGACTGGGACACTGCCTTTTCTATGAACCCGACCATTTTCTGACCTCAGGAAAAGGTTTTGTGGAGATGTTCCTACCCATCCGCTTCCTGACAAATGACGGATGGAAATATGTAGGCTATCAAGGCCTCGCCTCACACGGAGGTACCTTCGGCCTTATCGTTGCCCTGTGGTTCTATGTCCGCAAAACCAAACTCAGCATCTGGCGCGTGTTGGACAACATAGCTATCGCCACAGGGACGACAGCCTGTTTCATTCGTCTGGGCAACCTGATGAACTCCGAGATTATCGGCAAGATTACGGATGTTCCCTGGGCGTTTATCTTCGAGAAGGTCGATGCCGTACCTCGTCATCCTGGCCAGCTGTATGAAGCCTTAGCCTATGCCGTGCTCTTCTTCATCATGTGGACACTACACAAACGGATGCCAGAGAAGATAGGTACCGGCTGGTATTTCGGCTTCTGTCTGACGTATATCTTCACCTTCCGTTTCCTCATCGAGTACACCAAGGAGATACAAGAAGCCTTCGAGGCATCGCTACCCATCGATATGGGTCAGATACTCTCCATCCCGTTTATCATCCTCGGCGTGTACTGCATGCTAAGAGCCCGCAAATGAAAACACAGCTCTTTCATAAGAGATAGAAAAGTAATCCCAAGCATTATGAGAACAAAATAAACTCAAATAACAATTCGTGACCCATTCACTTTATGTCAAACTTTCAAAAAAACAGTAAGGATTATGGAGAACCCGACATTACCTACCAACTGGCTGGCGAAACGCCTAATTACTTCCCTTTGTGGTATGGCGAGGGCGGCTATATCCCTAAGATAGTCTGAAAGATTCTTCGAAATAAGATAACGACTCCTGCGCCAGTCATGATGACTGGTAGCAGGAGTTTCTTATTCAATCATAGCCCACGGCCATTGCCATAGGTACGATGATTTAGTTCCCTTGTTCGTAGTTCTTCAAGTGCATCAAAGGT
>DEJG01000021.1 GCA_002353295.1 Prevotella sp. UBA2754 | reverse complement strand
GCGACAGTTACAGTGTCACCAGCTTTGAACTCTGGGAACTTCTTGCCGGTTGCAAATGCTTCTTCAGCAACTTTAATTAGATCCATTTCTTTTCTTATTAAATTGTTGTATCGTTCCTACGCAACATAACAGGCAACACGTTACTTCCTGACAGCGATTACGCGGAAAGCGGGTGCAAAGGTACGAATAAGTGAGCAAAATACAAAATAATTTTCGATTTATTTTTATTTTCGGATGCAAGTATCTTCGAAATTAGCATTTTTGACACTTCACTCGAAATAAATCGAGAGCATAATCATCTTGGACTGCGCATCTCTAACACTGCCTGCATAGGCTCGTTTGTTGGTATCGCGCAGTTCGTTGATGTGGTTGGTATCTAACGAGTTGCCTAAACCATAGCAAAATTTCAATTCGGGGATGAGTTTGAAGAACGGAAGGTAGAAGTCACATCCGATGCCTACTTCCAGCATGGTGGTAAAGCGTTTCAGACTGATATTGTCTTCGCCACCGTTTGTAAGGTTAATAAGGCCACTGGCTCCTGCCGAGATAAACGGGCGGTAGTTGTTAAAACGGGGAGCACTGAATTTGATGTTTAGCGGGAAAGCCACGTAGGTACATTTGAGGTCCTGGGTGGTCTTGAGCGGATTCCCTTCTGCGTCAAGATTCAGCATGTTGAGGAAGGTCAGATGCTTTGCACCGAAATACATGGAGGGGGTAAAGCGCAGGGCTAAATTCTCGTGCAGTCGCAATTCTGCCAATACACCAACGGAGAACCCAGGGTTCCACTTGTCGCACTCGGTCATAATCAGGTGTTCGCTCGTATTGCCTTCTTCGTCGACAAGGGTCTGTAGGCCGACATTCTCAAACTCTATGTCTTGCAAATGGGTACCTACAACGATACCAAAATGCATGGGGCGTAAATCGATATAGGGCTTATGCTGCACGCGACGTTGCTGAGCATAGCCTGAAAGGGTTGTGACAATCAGGGTCACTAGGATGAGTATTCTTTGTCTTTTCACATTAATTATAACGTAAGTAAGGGCTTCTTTATTATTTCGACATCGTATAAATTATTAAAATATCTCCCTAAAATTAGGTATAAATCAAAAATAATGTCTATCTTTGCATCATCAAATATAAGTATTTAGTATTAACAATTTAAATAATTAAAGATTATGGCATACGTAATTGGTGACGATTGCATCGCATGTGGAACATGTATCGATGAGTGCCCAGCTGGAGCTATCTCTGAGGGCGACAAGTATTCTATCAACCCAGATGTTTGCACAGAGTGTGGTACATGTGCAGATGTTTGCCCATCTGAGGCTATCAGCTTGCCAGCTTAATTTGCACAATCGTATTTTAAAATAGGGCTTTCCAAATAGGAAAGCCTTTTTTATTGTTCGTCAGGGATTGTGAAGACGAAACGGGCTCCACCCGTATAGGTGGTATCTAGTTGGATATCGCCTCCCAGACGGCGTGCAATGCTACGAGCCACACTGAGGCCTATACCTGTGCCAGCATAGTAGTTGTCGAGTTGTGTGAATTCTTCGAAGATGCGTTCGGATTCGTAAGGAGGAACACCAATACCAGTATCTGTCACAGTATAGACTACCATCTGTTTTGCAGCATCAAGGGTGATACGGAGTTCTACAGTGCCTTTTTCTGTAAACTTAACGGCATTGTTGAGCAGGAGTGACAAGGCCCTGGATGCTGATAGTGCATTGGTGCATATTGACTTTTCGGCGGATTGGTCAAATTCTAAATTGAATGTGATGTGGTTAGCGCCTTGTAAGTCGGAATTTTCAACAGCCATTGCAGCAATCTGGACGGTGGTCACTTTGTCAACACGCTTAATTACCGTCTGACTATGGATATCAGAGAGTTCTATCATTTTATTGACCAGCTCGGTGATGCGCTTGGTATTCGCGGTGATTCGATTGTTGATATCAGCACGCTCTTCTTCTTCGATTTCAACCTCTGGCGAGGTAAGCACCTGGGTGAAACCGCTGAGGATATTCAGCGGTGTGCGTATCTCGTGGGAGATCTGTTGGATGAAGTCGGTCTTCATGCGTGACGACTCTTCTGCCCGTTGATTGGCAAACATCAACTCTTTGTTCTTTTCTTCCAACTCCTTGTTCTTCTCCGACAGATTTTTGGCGTTGTGCAGTCGAATCAGCGTTATGACAACGAGAGAAATAAGAATGAGTATTACAGCTACCATGATGGTGATGTATCGCTGATTCTTGAGCATTGCCTGCTGGTCTGCAATCTGGCGTTCTTTCTCTTGTGTTTCATACATGATAGCCAGTTCGGCAGCATTATGCATACGCTCGTATTCAAAGATGGAGTCGGCAGAATTGGCTATGCGTTCGGCCATTTTTACTGCTTGTTCAGTATGACCTGACTTCAGATAAGCCTTTAAATAAGGAGAAAGGTAAGACTTAAGGTAATAAAGGGAGAGGGGAGTGCCCCATGCTTGTACAACTGAATCTATTTTTGGTGTCAGGAGAGCAAGTTCGTTCCAACGCTCTGCGAGTTCGAGATATTCACTATGCTCAATCAGTCCCTTGCTGGTTTTAGAATACTGTGTTCCCAAGAAGCGCTGATAGGCCGTCTGTGCTTCCTTAGGACGTCCTGTCTTGATGTATACAAGTGCTTTGTGGGTATTCAGACCAGCAGAGAACTCCTCTGCGGTGGCAGCATTACATTCTGGCGATGCTGACATGCGTCCGATAGCCTCTTCTGCTTGTGGAATCCATTTTTCTGCCTCCTTAAATTGTTCGGTACTGGTGTAAGCATCGATGATGTTATAGGTGATACGGGCCCAACTATAGAGATTGTCGAACGAGGGATTCTTATCCACAAGGTGTTTCAGTGTGTTCCAGGCATTTGTGAAATTCTTTTTAGCCTCTTCATAATGCTCTAGTTGCATCTGGCTGTAACCAATATCGTGTAGTAATACGGCTTGCCAGTATTCACCGTCCTGGGTGGTGTCATTACGTACAATGGAATAGGCATCCATTGCTACGTTGGCCGCACCTTCCTGATCACCTTTTACCGTCAGGATAGTCGACAATTGATCGGAAATGTAATAATAGATGGCAGGGTGCTCGTGGATGAGTTCATCGCTTGTTAATGCACGTTTGAAATAGAGCTCGGAGGTGAGTTCTTGTCCTAGCTTATAGTGTATCTGACCGCGATAATAGTTGGCTTTATATTCAGGAATAGTCTTACCGCTTTCCAAACTGTCAACCATCTTCAGTGCACTGTCCAGATTCATGTTCATCGCCTGTTCGATGATTGAATCATGGTAATTTGTCTGTTTGTTTGCTGAGAAAACCTTCTTATCACTATTGTTACAACCTGTTATTGCAAACATAGTGCATAGACTAACTAAACTGAAGTAAAATGTCAGTTTTCTCAGATTCATGGATTAAAGGCTGAATGAATTAAAAATGGAGCGTGAGTTGCCCCACGCTCCGTTGTAGGTTTTGCAAATTATTTCAGAGCCTGAATCTGCAGAGCAGCATTATACTCTGGGTCAATTTGGAGAATCTTCTCTGCGAAGGCTTTGGCACCATCGATGTTCTTGTTGATGTATGAGTTGAACATCAGATAGTGGTAGGCTGTCTTCAACATGGTGTCCTGTCCCTTGGTACGATCGTTCTTCCCTGCCAATAGCGAAGCCAACTTCTCGTAGTAAGGCTTAGCAAGACTCTTCTCCATATCCTTGTCAAGCTTGTTGTTCAGGTTGGCACGCATGTAGGTAGAGTAAACCTCTTGAGTTGGATATTTCTGAATGAGCTGAGCATAAACCTCGTCAGCCTTCTTGATCATCTCAATCTTCTTGGCAGGATCAGCAGAAGCTTCGCCATTCTTGTTGTAAATAGTAGCCAGACCTTCCTCATCGTCATAGGTCAGATCCTTCTTGTTGGCTAACATCTGCTTGTAGTAGTCTGTTGCCTTGGCAAAATCCTTGTTCTTCAGATAAGCATCAGAGAGCGTTTTCAGAATAGCCCATTTCTTGATCATTGAAGAGTCGTTTACCAAAGCCAGCGCCTTGTCGTACTCACTGAAGGCATTCTGCTGTTCGCCCAGGGCATCGTAAATAAGGGCTGAATAATAGTGGTCGTACTCTGAGTACTTAGCACTGTCAGTTTCGTTGAAATACTTGTAGATATACCCCTTGGCAGCATCGTAGTTCTTCAACTCGTAGTTGCTGAACATAGCCAGACGGGTGAAGGTAGCATTACGTGGCTTCTCCTTCAGACCTTGCTCACAAGCTGCCAGTGCATCTTCAAAGTGGCCCTGGAAGTAGCTGGCACGGGCAAATTCGTTCAGATAGCTCTTGTCCAACTGGGCGATGGGTACCTTCTTGAACTCGTTATAGGCAGATTTCTCATCACCTGCTACCATGAAGATATGGCCCTTAATGGCGTCAACGTTTACTTCTGGACAATTGGCTTTTAATTCGTCCAGCTTACGAGCAGCACCATTGGGGTCAATCTTACGATATACCATAGCATACTTACGATAGGCTTCTGCCAACTTCTTGTCGTAGTAGATAGCCTGATCATAATACTGTGCTGCAGCACCACCGTCATCGCCTAAAGCAGCGATGTCACCCAACATCACGTAGGCAGGCGCATACTTATTCTTAGAAGCATCTAAAGCATAGTTGGCATAAACATGAGCATTGGCGGTGTCGCCAGCTTCGTAGAATGCACGACCGAAAGCATACATCATCTCGGCATTCTTTCTGTTTTCCTTGTAGTAAGGCTTCATCTGCTTCTCAAGGTCAGCGGGTTTACTACTAATGATTCTCTTCACTGCGTCGATGTCGGCCTTTGTACCGTCCTGCGCATTCACTTGAGTGCCGAATCCTAACATCAGCACTCCCATTACTAAATATTTTATTGTTTTCATAATTTCTTATTGTTTTAATGTTATACTTCCTGTTAATAGTCTCTATATATCTATATGTGTTTGACGAAAAACGTTACGAAGGTTTAGTCTTTATTGACAATGATTTGCCTCACATTCATATTTGCCGTGCGGGGTAGTAGTCCAGAACGGAGAATAATGAGTTGTCCTTTGGGCAATTGTACAAAGTGGGTAAAAGCCGAAGGCGTGCCGTTACGTGTGTCGTTAAGTAGGGCGTAGATGGTACGACGCAACGGGTAATTACCATTATATAAATAGTATTGATAGGGCTTCCAGCTGTTTGCTTTTGTTGCAGAGTCGAGCTTAGATACTCCCATCACTGTTATATTCTTCTTGAAAGTGACATTCGTGGTATCACGCTTGTCGTTAAGCCAGTTGCTTCCGATGATGCCAAGTGAGTTTTTGTGTTTCTCTACATAGTCAATCACAGCGGCACTGGTCTTTACTGCACCGATGTTGGGGTTTGTAAACTCTTTCCCTCCGAGGATGGAGTCTACACACCAGCGTACCGTACTGGATAGCGGGTTGTCGAATACAACATCGATAGCACCGAGTTTTGAGTGAGGATAGATTTCGCCCCATTGGGTGACTTCTCCACGTAGTATACGTGCAAAATCCTTGATGGTGATGCACGAATCGGGATTAGAATTATTCACGATGATAGACAGACCATCATAGGCTACGGGTATTGCACGGGGCAGGAACTTATGGTCTTCCAGACTCTTTTTCTCCTTCGCTGTGTAATCGCGTGTGGTGAAAGCAAGCCATGTCTCCTGTTTGAGCAGTTTTTCCACGGCATCCTGTTCGTTCATGTATTCTACACCGATGGTGTCCACGCGTTGACTGTTGAAGTAGAAGAGCTCTTCATCAAGAATAGGGAAGAAGCTCTCATCGGCCACAAATTTCTCAGCAGCCTTTTGATAAGCTTCTTCCTTTTCAGGATTAGGCTTGCTCCCACATGCGTGGAGCAAGCCTAAGGTTAGTGCTAATCCAACGATCTTGTTGAATTTCGTCATCGATTACTGGAGTTTGAAGGTTACAGGAACAGTGTACTTTACACGTACTGCTGAACCGTTCTGCTTACCAGGAATCCAGTGTGGCATCTGTTTGAGCACGCGTACGGCCTCCTTATCCAATGAGGGGTCAACACCACGAACGACTTTTACGTCTGTGATTGAACCATCGCGCTCTACCACGAAGGTACATACAACGCGACCCTGTACACCATTCTCTTCAGCTACAACAGGATACTTGATGTTGCTACTCAGCCACTGCATCAGAGCGCCTTGTCCACCAGGGAATGAAGGCATCTGCTCTACCACGTCGAAGACCTTGGTCTCCTCCACCTTTGGTGGCTCGGGCTCAGCAATGACTTCCTTGGCTTTCAACACCTCACCGGCTGTCTCGTCATTACCCTCCACATTGAAGGCACCGATAGCGGTGTTGGTCTCTTGCAGTTCTTCCTGAGATTTCATCTCCTGATCTTCCTTCACTTCATTATCCTTCTTGATTTCAGGAACGGTGAAGGCTACAGAGCTCTTAACGCGCTCAACCTCAATTTTCTCTGGCTCGGGCTCGTCTTTCTTCTCAACCTTAGCTTCTTTCTTCTCAGCCAGGCTCTGGAGCTCTACGTCTGCCTCAATGGCTGCATTCTGTGATGCGATGTAGTTCTCGATAGAAACCTTAGCGATGACGATAGCTGCTATGATTGCGAACATGACGAACATCGTGATGATGGCCTTCAGGTTACGAGCACCAGTATTTTTGCGCAGTTGATAAGCTCCGTATGCTTGGTTCTTACCTTCGAATACGAGGTCAACCCAGCCATTGTCTATAAGATCTATTTTTCCCATAGTTCTTTTCTACTTTTTAGGGGTTAATCACTTGACACCTGCCTTTTGGATGAGTGCCTTATCATCATCACTCATCTTGTCAACATTGTCAATGACATACTTATCAACATTGCTAATGAGCATCTCGTCGAGGGCTGCCACCATATTTTCATACGTAGCAGTGTTCAGAGGACGGATGATGACTGTCAGTGTAGGAACTTTCTCGCCGTTGGGGAGTTCACCCTTCTTCAGCTTCTTGAGCGCTTCCTGATACTGCTCTTCTGTCATCTTTGAGTTATACTCATTCTTCTTGGCATCCAACTCCTTCTTAGCCATCTTAATCTTGGCAATAGGATTGATACCTTCCTCGGTAGTATGCTCATTGAGAACTTTCTCAATACCATCCTTGCCATAGGTGGTCTCCTTTACGCATGAAGGATCATCGTAGTTGGGCAGGCCGGCAATGTAATAAACCTTGTCATTGGAAGCAAGGTACAGAGTGATGGTGTGAGAAGCCTTGGTCACCTGTTTCTGATCTTCACTCAGATTCTTCGTGTCGTCGTTTGATGGCATTGTCAGCTGCATAGCCTGCGGCTTAGCCAGTGTAGTACAGAGCATGAAGAAAGTGATCAACAGCATCATCATGTCTACCATTGGCGTGAAGTTCACGCGGGTATCCATCTTTTTCTGTTTGGATAGATTCTTTTTTGCCATAGTACTATTCGTTTAAACGTTTAACATCGAGATTCGTAATGAGCTGGAAACGGTTCTCGTTCATGTCCTGAAGCTCTGACATCAACTTCTTGATGGCCGAATATGGGGTCTTCGAGTCGCACTTGATGGCGATTTTGATGTCAGGATTAGCATCGCGGGCCGCAGTGACCCACTCCTGGAATTCACTCTTTCCTCCCTTGATACTGTCAAGTGGAAGTCCGAGTTTCTGGATTGCCTCAGTCATCTTCTCCTGTTCGAGATTCAGATAGTTGGGCAGTTGAGCCATGCTGGCACCAACCATTGCATCCTCACGGAAATGCTTAACCTGGGTTGGGGTAAGCTGAACACCAAACTTATCAGTCATGATGTCGAGCATAGCCTGCATGTTGTTCTTGTTTTCGGTACCACAGAAGACTCTCCCCTCTGGTGTCACCAGAATATTGAGGACATCTTGCTCTGGTATCTTCAACTCTGACACTGAGTTAGGCGCGGTGACTGATACTGGTTCTGGTGTCAAGAATGTTGAGGTCAACATGAAGAAACACAGAAGCAGCGTCATCACGTCTGACATAGGTGTCATGTCAATCCAGATGTCTTTTTTCTGTATCTTAATTTTAGCCATTCTAAAACGGTTTTAAAAGTTTTGAAATGGAACTAAAGATTAAGCCTCGTTGTGGTTAGAATCGTAAGTAGCTGCGATGGTGAAACCGATCTCGTCGAGAGCGTATGTCAGCTTATCGATCTTGTTTGAGAAGAAGTTGTAAACAACGGTAGCAACCCAAGAGGTCAAAATACCAGATGCTGTGTTAACGAGGGCCTCAGAAATACCGGCAGACAGAGCCATAGAGTCAGCACCACCACCAGCAGACAGAGCCTGGAACGATCCGATCATACCAAGCACAGTACCGAACAGAGCGGTCAGAGTACCCAGAGATACGATGGTAGCAATCATTGCCATGTTCATCTGCAGAGTAGGCATCTCCAGCTGAGTAGCCTCCTCGTGAGCCTGCTGAATCTTAGCGATCTTAGCGGCCTTCTTCAGTGTATCATCGGTCTCAACGGTCTGATACATTGCAATAGACTGCTGTACAACGTTACCAACAGTACCCTGCATCTTGTCGCAGAGACTCTTTGCCTTTGCAAAGTCCTGAGCCTTGATAGCAGCCTTAACATCTGCGGTGAACTTAGCGAGGTTCATCTTACCAGAAGCGGTCTTGATTGCGAAGAAACGCTCAATACCGAGGCAGATAACGGTGAACAACAGAGTCAGGATAAGACCTACTACGAAACCTCCTTTATAAACAGTACCTAACAGGTTTGCGGGGTGTCCGGTACGATCGCCACCAACGAAGTTGTCGGGGTTACCCATTACAAAGTACCATACGCTGTAACCTGCGATAGCGCAAATTACGAGGATAATCCATGCGTCTTTAACTCCTGTGAAGCCCGAGCTCTTCTTTGCGGGGGCTGCTTTTTGTGTAGTTGCCATAATTTTGAAAGTTTAAATTTTAGTTATTAAAAAATTAAGTTTGTAATATATATCTTTCTGATTTAATGTTAATTGCCTTGCTTTAGGTGAAAATCGGCACTTTTTCGATGTACCTATCAATGGGCAAAGATAACAAATTGTGGTGTTTTATTCGCTAATTTAAGAACTTTTAACTTGATATTTCTCAATTTTTATTGTAGCTGAGCCAACACCTCTTTAATACGGCGCATTGCTTCAACAATATTTTCATCGCTCGTTGCGTAGCTCATGCGGAAGCAATTCGGATCACCAAAGGCGTCGCCGCCAACAGTTGCCACATGTCCTTTTTCCAGAAGATAGAGAGCGAGGTCGGTTGAATTGTTGACAACATAACCGTCAACAGCACTTTTCTTGCCATAGAAGCTGCTGCATTTGGGGAATAGGTAGAAAGCACCCTCGGGAACATTGACTTCCAGTCCGGGAATATCCTTGGCCAATTTCACGATCAAGTCGCGACGGCGTTCGAAGGCTTGACGCATCTGTTCTACGCATTCCTGACTGGAGGTGTAGGCAAACTCAGCGGCTTTCTGGCTTACGGAGCAGGGACCGCTAGTATACTGGCCTTGCAGTTTGTTGCAGCCTTTGACAATCCACTCTGGTGCTGCGATGTATCCGATGCGCCATCCAGTCATTGCGTAAGCCTTGCTGACGCCATTCACGATGATAGCGCGCTCCTTCATGCCCTCAAACTGAGCTATGCTCTCGTGCTTGCCAACATAATTGATGTGCTCGTAGATTTCATCTGCGAGAACAAACAGGTCGTCGTGGCGTTTGATGACGTTAGCCAGTCCTTCCAGTTCCTCCTTGTTATAGACGCTTCCTGTCGGATTGCTGGGTGAACAGAGTATCAGCAGACGTGTTTTTGGTGTGATAGCTGCTTCCAACTGCTCAGGAGTCATTTTGAAGTTCTGCTCAAAACCAGCCTCCACGATTACGGGTTTACCACCTGCCAGCAGTACCATCTGCGGATAGCTTACCCAGTAAGGTGCAGGGATGATCACCTCATCACCTGGGTTTACCAGTGCCATGACGGTGTTGCATACACTCTGTTTGGCTCCATTTGATACCAATATCTCTGAGGGCTGGTAGTGCAGATGGTTCTCGCGTTCCAATTTGCGAGCTATTGCCTGACGCAAATCGGGATAGCCTGGAACGGGTGAATAGCGTGAATAGTTCTCATCAATAGCCAGTTTTGCAGCCTGTTTGATATGATCGGGAGTATTGAAGTCAGGCTCACCGACGCTCATGTTGATGACATCGATGCCTTGTGCTTTCATTTCAGAACTTTTCTGTGACATAGCTAGCGTGGCAGAAGGTGCCAGGCGCTGTAAACGGTCAGATAATTGTGCCATATATTGTTGTTAGTGTTTTATAATTGGTGCAAAATTAATCAATTTATTCGTTTTTCAAGAAAAAACACATCTTTTTTTAACGTAATGCAATATAAATGCAACATTATTTCAGGTGTAGGGTATGTCCCATTCGGTTCTTCTTCGTTTCCAGATAGCGTAAGTTGTAGGGGTTGGGTGTCACTTCAATGGGCACGTTCTCGATGATCTCCAATCCGTAGGCTTCCAGTCCTACGCGCTTCACAGGGTTATTGGTCAGCAGTCGCATCTTGTGCACGCCCAGGTGGCGTAACATCTGTGCTCCGCAACCGTAGTCGCGCTCGTCGGGCTTGAATCCTAGGTGAATATTGGCATCCACTGTGTCGAGTCCTTCCTCTTGCAGTTTATAGGCCGCAATCTTGTTCATCAGTCCGATGCCACGTCCTTCCTGCTGCATATAGATAATTACTCCTTTTCCTTCCTTTTCGATAGCTTGCATCGCCTTGTGCAGCTGTTCGCCGCAATCGCATCGTTTTGAACCGAGGATGTCGCCTGTCATACAGGAAGAGTGCACGCGTACCAGCAATTCTTCGTCTTCCTTCCATTCGCCTTTGATGAGTGCCAGGTGTTCCAGTCCGTTGCTCACCTGTCGGAAGGGAATCAGTCGGAAGTGACCGTATTCTGTAGGCAGATCGGCTTCTTCGCCCACTTCGATGAGCGATTCCTTTTGTAGACGGTAGGCTATCATGTCTTTAATTGTGATGATTTTCATGTCATGAGTCTGGGCAAACTCCACCAGTTGAGGCAGGCGTGCCATCGTACCATCGTCGTTCATGATTTCCATCAGCGCGCCAGCAGGGTAGAGGCCTGACAACTTACAAAGGTCGATGGCGGCCTCCGTATGTCCGCTACGGCGCAGAACTCCATTATCCTGTGCGTACAGCGGATTCACATGGCCTGGTCGTCCGAAGGTCTTGGGGGTTGATGCTGGGTCGGCCAGAGCTCGAATTGTTGCTGCACGATCATGAGCTGACACACCCGTAGTGCATCCTTCTATTTTGTCGATTGTCACAGTGAAGGGTGTTCCAAGCAGCGACGTATTGTCTTGCACCTGATGGGGCAAGTCTAGTTCTACGCTACGGCTGATGGTGACAGGTGCACAGAGCAGACCTCTGGCATTCTTCAACATAAAGTTCACCATCTCTGGTGTTATTTTCTCTGCGGCACAAATCAGGTCGCCCTCGTTCTCACGGTCTTCGTCGTCCACCACAATCACGAATTTTCCTTCGCGGAAATCAGCTAGAGCCTCTTCGATGGTGTTCAGTTTATACTTTTCCATATTTCAATTTTAAGCAGTTACACCTTATTTATTATTAATAATATCTGCCAGCAGTGGCATCTGTTCCAGTTCTTCTAATGTCATGGGAGTTGGATGATAGGTTGCTGCGATGTGCTGAACCATTTGTTCGTTGGTTTGTGAAATAGTGTGCAAGTCTTTACGCAGTCTTAGACGGAAGCGGCACATCCTAATGTAGAAGAAGATACCCAAGGGCAGAAATAGCCCAGTTATGACGTTCAGCCATTTCTGGCGGAACGGACGCGTATGGGCATGTGTAGCTACGATAGGATATTGGTTCAGCAGTGACAGTACCGTTCTGTCCTTGGTGTTGGCCAGGTCTTCTATCACCTCCTCCAGTTCGGTGTTGATACGGCGTATTGTCTGGTCGTCACCTGGTTGGAAGAAAACCTTGATAGGATTCGGCAGATGCAACAACTCGTGTTCTTTACCGTATTCTTCAATATCTTTATTGATGCGCACCAGATGGTAGGCATCGGCCATATAGATAGGATCCTCGATAATGACCTCCTTCATTGATACATGGCGCTTGCTGCGCAGTCCCAACATATTGAAAACGAGGTGTTTGTAGAGGTCGATGTTGAATACCACCGAGTCGTTGTTGGCCTTGTAGGTGAAAAATATGGCAATAGGCGTCAGTACGCATGTTCCAAGCAGTTTCCCGAACCATACCGTCCATATGTCGTCGCGTGCCATGCGCATACCTGTATTCTCCAGGATGTAATAGATGATGAACACCAATACCGATATAATCACAGGCACACCCAGTCCGCCCTTACGAATGATGGCACCCAGAGGTGCTCCGATGAAGAAGAATATCAAACATGATAGCGACAGCGTCACCTTGTTAATTGCCTCAATCATATGCGAACGGTCGTTACTGTTTAGAGCATTCGAATATTCGCCTTTGAATTCCAAGTCGGAAGCTGCATTCTGTGCATCGTTCACTGCCATCTTCATGACGCGTTGTTTGGTTTCAGGCGACAGCTTCATGAACAGAGAGTCGAAGTCTGTCGTTTCTTTCTTCGCTTCTGCCACCACTTTTACAGAGTCAGCCTTACTGATGCTGGGACGATAGAAAGCCCCCATCTTTGCTTCTTGGTAGAACTGGTGCCCTACCGAGTCGTTAAACTCGCGGATGGAGTCTAAGTCGTGCAAAATCTTGCCCAGACTTTTAGAACGCGCATCACTGGCTATCCATTCCGCCTCCTGCATGTTGAAGTCTCCGTCAAAGTCCAGTACGATACGCTTTGTCGAGAAAGTCTCCCGTCGGTAAGGCACGTTCGCCGAACCAGCTACATCCTGTGATCGCATGTTTTCGAACCATTCGCCACTATAGAGTGTCAGCAGCAGGTGTTTCTTTTCCTCCGTCGTCTGCATGCGTCCTGAATCGGCCAGGATCACAGCGGCATCCTCATATCCTCCGTTCATGCGGTAAATCATGATGCCGTAAAGCACACCCGTCTGCATGTCCTTCTTTTGTACATAGATATTCGAACCGCTGATTCCGTCGTAGAAGATGCCTTCAGGAATTTCCACTTCGGGATTTTTCTGTTGCATGGATATCAGCAGTTGGCGGAATGAGATAAATGATTTCGGGCCTATCACCTCCTGAAAATAAAACGAGATACCTGTCACGATGATGACGATGACAATCAGCGAACGCATGGCCTGCAGCATCGAGATGCCTGCAGCCTTGATGGCCGTCAGTTCAGAACTTTCACCAAGATTTCCAAAGGCTATCAGTGAACTCAGTAGGATGGCCAGTGGGAAAGCCTGGGGCATCAGCATCAGTCCCATATACCAAAAGAACTGGGCCATCACCTCCAGTGACAGTCCCTTACCAATCAGTTCATCCACATAGCGCCACAGAAATTGCATCATCAGCACAAACTGGCAGATGAAGAACGTTCCGATGAAGAGCAGTCCGAACTGCTTGGTGATAAATATGTCTAATTTCTTTATTCGAAACATATTCAGACTGCAAAGGTACATAAAAAAAGCCGAAAGCACAAAACTTTCTCCTCCTTTCTTTTGTACCGTTGTCTACGTATAGTCGTCCTTCTCCTTTTTTGTCACAGCAGGAATCCACTGACGCGGTGGAGTCGCTCCATATTAGCATCCCATAGGTCGCTTAAGTCATCCATGTCCTCGGGGTCAGCGTAGTCGGTGATAATAAGGCTCAGGTGCCCTGTGAGTTCGCTTTGTTCAATACGCATTTCCCAATATGCTTCAGGATCATCTTCCTGATAGTCCCATTTCATTTTGATATGGCTGTATTTCTCAAGTTCCAGCAATTTTGAAACTTTGGTGTCGCGTTCAGTCCAAGGATGTCCCCAGGTGAAAGTGAGTTCATCTCCCTCTTGTTTTACCACGTCAGCAAGCCATTTTTGTAATCCAGCTGCGTTACTAATCATTTCCCATACAATCTTGGGCGACTTCGCCGATAATGGGTATTCTTTCTTTAGAATGTTTTTGTGCATAGCCCAAAAGGTTAGTTTTTATGTTGCAAAAATACAAAAAATATCCGAAACGGAAAGTTTTTTAAGGAAAAAGTTTTGTGAACTAAAAAAAATGTATTACCTTTGCACCCGATTTGAGGAAACCTTATAATCGGATGGCGGGGTAGCTCAGCTGGTTAGAGCGTCGGATTCATAATCCGGAGGTCGAGGGTTCGGGTCCCCCTCCCGCTACAAAGAAACACCTTGTAAACGTTGGTTTGCAAGGTGTTTCTTTTGTGAGAAATACCAGGCGATGCCCTTGACTTACATTATTTATTTTTATTATAGTAGAAAAATTTTAGGGAAATGTGGTGGAGTGTGCTCGCTTTTTTGTAATTTTGCAGTCCCAAATAAAGTGATTATTATATAACGTTATATTTTATGGCAGATACAAAAAAAATCAAGACGGCGCTCATCTCCGTTTTCCATAAGGATGGGCTGGAAGAGTTGTTGAAAAAACTGAATGACGAGGGTGTGAAGTTCTTGTCAACAGGCGGTACACAAACATTTATTGAAAGTCTGGGCTATGCATGTGAGAAGGTGGAGAATGTGACCACTTATCCATCAATCCTGGGTGGTCGTGTGAAGACATTGCATCCGAAGGTGTTTGGCGGTATACTGGGTCGTCGTGACAACGAGGGTGATCGTGAGCAGATGGCTCAGTATGAGATTCCGGAAATCGACCTGGTAATTGTTGACCTCTATCCTTTTGAGCAGACGGTAGCCAGTGGTGCTTCTGAAGAGGATATTATCGAAAAGATTGATATTGGTGGTATCTCGCTGATCCGTGCCGGTGCGAAAAATTTCAACGATGTAGTTATCGTTCCTTCAAAGGCAGAATACAGCCTGTTGTTGGATATTCTGAATAAGCAGGGTGCCGAGACTACGAAGGCTCAGCGTCGTGACTTTGCAACCCGTGCCTTTGGCGTGAGCTCACACTACGATACCGCTATCAATGCATGGTTTGCAAAATAAGATTTTAAAGAGTAAAAAGTAATAAACGAATATGGGATTCTTTAGTTTTGTTCAGGAGTTAGCAATGGACCTGGGAACGGCTAATACGATTATTATCAGCGATGACAAGATCGTAGTTGACGAGCCGTCGGTAGTAGCCCTTGATCGCCGCACAGACAAGATGATAGCTGTGGGTAACGAGGCCAAAATGATGTATGAGAAGACGCATGACAACATTCGTACCATCCGCCCGTTGCGTGATGGTGTAATCGCCGATTTCTCGGCTTGCGAGCAGATGATGCGTGGACTGATTAAGATGGTGCATACGGGTAGTCGCCTGTTCTCGCCTTCACTGCGTATGGTAATTGGTGTACCTTCTGGTTCTACGGAGGTAGAATTACGTGCCGTTCGCGACTCGGCAGAGCATGCTGACGGGCGTGATGTGTATCTGATTTTCGAACCCATGGCTGCTGCTATCGGTATTGGTATTGATGTTGAGGCACCAGAAGGAAATATGATTGTGGATATCGGTGGTGGTTCTACGGAAATTGCCGTTATCTCGTTGGGTGGTATTGTGAGCAATAACTCGATTCGTACGGCTGGTGACGATTTGACCAGTGATATACAGGAGTACATGGCTCGTCAGCATAATGTGAAGGTATCTGAGCGTATGGCAGAGCGTATCAAAATTCATGTGGGTTCCGCTTTGACCGATTTGGGTGACGAGGCTCCTGAGGACTATGTTGTACATGGACCTAACCGTATTACAGCCCTGCCTATGGAGGTGCCTGTATGCTATCAGGAAGTAGCTCATTGTATTGATAAGACAGTAGCTAAAATAGAGAATGCCGTACTCTCAGCATTGGAAAACACTCCCCCTGAGCTTTATGCCGACATCGTGAAGAACGGTATATGGCTGACTGGTGGCGGAGCTTTGTTGCGTGGCTTGGATAGACGTTTGACAGACAAGATTAACATCCAGTTCCACATTGCCGAAGATCCATTGCACTCAGTGGCCAAGGGAGCTGGTATTGCTCTGAAGAATGTTGATCGTTTCTCGTTCCTGATGCGATAATAAAACTAGAAGATGCAGAATCTGCTGGAGTTCCTACAGAAATACCATCACTGGTTTCTCTTCGTTGTGCTGGAGGTGATTAGCATGATACTGCTGTTCCAGTTTAACAGCTATCACAACAGCGTATGGTTCTCGACGGCTAATGCTGCCGTAGGGAGCATCAATGAGGGGAGAGCAGAGATGGAGTCATACTTCCAGCTCTCAAAAATGAACGAGAGCTTGACCACGCGTAATTTCTATCTGGAACGTCAGTTGACTCAGATGCGTCGACTCTATAGTGAGGCTACAGGTGATACCAGTGTATTCCGTCAGGACATGGAGTTCCTGAAACAGTATCACCTGGTGCCTGCCAAGGTCGTAACCAACGAACTGAACCGTCCCGACAACCTATTGACGATCAATCGTGGTGCCAAAGAGGGCATACAGGTGGGTATGGGTGTCGCCTGTGGACAGGGCGTGGTAGGGGTGACCTACCTTGTGGGCGACCATTATACGGTGGTAATGCCTGTACTCAATACCGCATCGCGCATCAGTTGTGCTATTCGTGGACACAATTATTTTGGTGTGTTGCGATGGGATGCTAAGGATGCAGGAGTGGCCTATCTTGAAGACATTCCCCGTCATGCCCGTTTTAATCGTGGCGACTGGGTGGAAACTAACGGATACTCGTCTATTTTCCCCCCTGGTGTTTTGGTAGGTAAAATAGAGACGGTATATAATTCAGCCAACGGACTGTCGTATCGCGTAAAAGTGCGACTATCGACGGATTTTGGCCGATTGCGTGATGTGGTGGTCATCAATGACCCCACAGTAGAAGAGCGAGCCCGACTGTTGCAGTCTGCTCGCGACTCCTTGAAGTTGAATGTGAAAGAATAAGAAGAAGGGAGATATGTCTGTAGATGTCATGAAGCGAGCAGCACTGTTTGTGCTTTTGGTGTTGGCCCAAACGATGATATTGGGGCGTATTCATCTGTTTGGATTTGCCACTCCCTTACTCTATGTCTATTTCGTCATCCTCTTCCCCCGAAACTATCCTAAGTGGGCTATCCTGTTATGGAGTTTCGCGATGGGACTGGTAATCGATATTTTTACCAACACCCCAGGGCTGGCAGCTGCATCGATGACGCTGATTGCCGTTGTGCAACCCTATTATCTCGAAATGTTTGTCTCACGTGAAGACTTCGAGGAGTTGCAACCTTCGGTAAAAAATCTAGGGATGGTGAAATATCTCTATTATTCGGCAGTGCTGACAATGCTTTACTGTATTGTGTTCTTCACGCTAGAAATGTTCAGTTTCTTCGACTTGGGCGATTGGCTAAGGTGTATGGTGGGCAGTTCCGTCATCACGATGGTGCTTATTATGACGTTTGAGATTGTAGATAGCAAACGCTCATGAACAATACGGATGTCGACATCAGCTATCGGCGCTATGTGATTAGTTGGGTGGCCATAGGTATCGTAGTGATCTACATCATCCGACTCTTTGCCCTGCAGATCATGAGCGACGACTATAAGAAGAATGCCGACTCGAATGCTTTCCTTAAAAAGATAGAATATCCTTCGCGTGGCGTTATCTACGACCGCAAAGGTAAACTGCTGGTATACAACCAGCCTGCCTATGACATCATGATTGTCATCAATGAGGCAAAAGACCATCTCGATACCCTTGAATTCTGTACGGCGCTGAACATCACGCGTGAGGAATTTGATAAGCGAATGGCAGAAATCAAGGACAGAAACAAGAATCCTGGCTACAGTCGATTCACCCAGCAGATGTTTATGAGCCAGATGTCAGATAAGGACTATTCGGTATTCCAAGAAAAACTATTCCGATTTCCTGGTATCTATGTGCAGCGTCGTAGTATTCGCCAATATCAATACCCCTATGCTGCCCATGTCTTGGGCGATGTGGCAGAGGTGTCACCTGCCGATATCGAACAAGACGAATATTATATGCCTGGCGATTATATCGGAAAACTGGGTGTGGAACGCAGTTACGAAAAACAGTTGCGTGGCGAGAAAGGTATGCAGATTCTGTTGCGCGATGCTCATGGGCGTATTCAAGGGCGTTATATGGGAGGTGCCTTTGACACCCGTCCCGTACCAGGCAAAAACCTGACACTCAGTCTCGATGCCGACTTGCAGGCATTGGGTGAACGGCTGATGGAGGGAAAGATAGGTAGTATCGTAGCCATCGAACCCTCGACAGGTGAGATTCTCTGTATGGTATCATCGCCCTCTTATGACCCTCGTATGATGGTGGGGCGTGCCCGTTCTAAAAATCATAAACTGCTCAGTCAGAACGTATGGAAACCCTTGCTCAACCGTAGTATCATGGGACAGTATCCTCCAGGTTCTACGTTCAAAACCACCCAAGGCTTGACATTCATGTCTGAGGGTATCATTCACCCTACACAGACAGCCTATCCCTGTGGGCATGGTTTCAATTTCAAGGGATTACATGTCGGTTGTCACGGACATGCGTCGCCACTACCCCTGGTGCCTGCCCTATCCACTTCATGTAACGGCTATTTCTGCTGGGGGCTTTACCACATGATCAATACTCATATTTCGAAATATGGTTCAGTACAGAAAGCCATGAACAAATGGCGTGACTATATGGTATCAATGGGGTTCGGTTATCGGCTGGGCGTAGACTTGCCAGGCGAGAAACGAGGACTGATTCCCAATGCCGATTATTACGATCGAGCTTATAAGGGTTCCTGGAATGGACTGACCATCATCTCTATCGCTATCGGACAAGGTGAGGTAAACGCCACCCCTTTACAGATAGCCAATCTGGCTGCAACGATAGCCAACAGAGGATACTTCTACACTCCACATGTCGTGAAGAAAGTAGAGGGAGAACCCTTGGACACTGCTTTCAGCAAAAAACGATATACGATGGCTAAGCGCGAAGCCTACGACTATGTTGTTGCCGGTATGCGCGCCTCGGCAACGGGAGGTACGTGTCATGCGTTGGCACAATACGACTTCATGGCCTGTGGTAAAACAGGTACGGCCCAGAACCGAGGACATGACCACTCCGTATTCATGGGATTCGCTCCGATGGACAACCCCAAGATAGCCGTTGCCGTGTATGTGGAGAACGGTGGATGGGGTGCTACCTATGGTGTGCCTATTGGTGGATTGATCATGGAACAGTATATTCACGGAAAACTATCGGAGGCTTCTGAAAAGAAAGCTACCGAGTTCCAAAATAGACACATCAGTTATGGCAACACACTCAGGTAAACAAACCAGCATATTCCGTAGCATCGACTGGTGGACGATATTGATTTACATCGCCCTGCTGACCTTTGGATGGATCAGCGTATGCGGAGCTAGTTATTCGTACGAAACAACGAACATCTTCAGTCTCGATACGCGCTCGGGCATGCAGATCATCTGGATTGGAACGTCTGTCGTTCTGGGCTTTACTATCCTGATGTCCGACGATCGATTCTACGATACGTTTGCCTATATTATCTACGGGTTGTTATTACTACTGTTGTTCTTTACTATTTTCAATACGCATACCATCAAGGGCTCGCGGTCGTGGTTGGTTATCGGACCACTCCGACTGCAGCCTGCTGAGTTTGCCAAATTCGCCACCTCACTGGCATTGGCTAAATTCATGTCGACCTACGGATATAACATCCACCAATGGAAACATTTTGCAGCCACATTGGCCATTATCTTTTTACCTATGATTTTCATTGTCTTTCAGCGTGAGACGGGTTCGGCATTGGTTTACTTCGCCTTTTTCCTGATGTTCTATCGCGAAGGTATGCCTGGTTCCATCCTCTTCACGGGAGTGGCAATGGTCATCTATTTTGTGGTAGGTATCCGTTATGCGGAAGTCTATATGGCTGATTCGCCTACGTCGATAGGAAAGTTTGCCGTCCTGCTGATGATACAACTGTTTGCTGCTGGTATGGTGTGGGTATATGGTAATAACAAACAGTTGGCGTGGCGTATCGGACTCTATTCGCTTGGTATCACGCTCTTGTCGCTACCACTTTTGAAGATACCCTTCGACATCGTGTATATCCAACTGGTCATGATTGTTGGGCTGACAGGATTCCTGTTGTATGAAGGACTGAGTTCTCGATTACGCAATTATTATTTTATAGCTCTCTTCGTCATCGGTTCCGTCAGCTTCTCGTATGGCGCCGATATCATCTTAAATAATATGATGGAACCCCATCAGCGTACGCGTATCAATGTATTGCTGGGATTGGAAGAAGACCTGCGTGGAGCAGGCTATAACGTGCATCAAAGTGAGATAGCCATTGGTTCTGGCGGTTTGGAGGGTAAAGGTTTCCTGAACGGGACACAGACCAAACTGAAATTTGTGCCCGAACAAGATACCGACTTCATTTTCTGTACGGTAGGCGAGGAGGAAGGTTTCCTAGGTTCGGCAGGAGTACTGTTGCTATTTCTTGCCTTGATATTACGATTAATCCATCTGTCAGAGCGACAACCCTTCCGCTTCGGACGAGTCTATGGCTATTGCGTGTTGAGTATATTCCTCTTCCACGTCTTTATTAATGTGGGAATGGTTTTAGGACTGACCCCTGTCATCGGTATCCCATTGCCGTTCTTCAGCTATGGCGGTTCGTCTTTATGGGGCTTTACGATTCTGCTGTTTATTTTCCTGCGCATTGATGCCAGCAGGAATCTGTTGAGGTCGTAAGGTTCAGTGTCGTTGCAAAATAACACCGATATTAGAAATGCCGGGAAGTATTTCGCGCTTCATGGTGTGGTGTATTCTGACGCTTACCGAGTCACCTTCGTTGAGTCCAAGTGTTTTCAAGGGGAATTCATATTGGAAGTGACTGATGCCTTGTCCCTTCCTGTTCCCGTCCTTACCCACTAGACTGCAATCCAGGGTGTCGCATATCGTTTGCATTGAGGGATAGAAAGTTTGGTCGACAATCAAGGTGAGTCCCATGAAGGGATAGTCGCTATTGATGCGCACCCCGACTTTCTCCAGATAATAGCCGTCCTGAGGAATTACGGTGCCGAAGTCCAAGGCGTCGTTTTTCTCCCATCCTTGCAGTGGAGTGTGCTCATAGTGACTATAGATGGTTCTGTTGTCGCACGACAGGCAGAAAAGCATCGCCACTATTATATATAATAAGGTGTAACTCTTCTTAAGCATTCTTAGGTGGCTGATTTGGCTTTTTATGCTTTTTCTTCTTTTTCTTCTTGTCAAATCGATTGATGTTCTCCTGCGTTGCCAGATCTACCGGGTGTTCAGGTTCCTGTCTCTTGCCGTCTTCCTGCAGTGAGAGAGGTTTCACGCCTTTTCGGTTCATTTCAATAATTTGTTTGGCTCGCTCGGCAGAAATCGTCTCCAGATTGGCTGCTATGTTCTTGTCAGTAGAGTAGGTTACCAATCCAGCCAGTATGTCAGTTTTAAAGAGGTGGTAATCGGCATCCTGAGTAGTCAGTACAATGTCTTTAGAAGGCATCTTGCGTCCAGCCTCTACGTAGTCGTCCACCTCGTAGTTGAGACAGCATTTCAGTTTGGCACACATGCCCGCCAGTTTTTGCGGATTGAGCGAGATGTCCTGAAAACGGGCAGAACTGGTTCCTACACTCACGAAATTCTTCATCCATGTGGCACAACATAGTTCACGCCCGCAGGGCCCTGTACCTCCTATGCGTCCTGCCTCCTGACGCGCACCAATCTGTTTCATTTCGATGCGGACGTGGAAGGCCACAGCTAGGTCCTTAATCAATTGGCGGAAATCCACACGCTCGTCAGCAATATAGTAGAAGATAGCTTTGTTGCCGTCGCCTTGATATTCCACGTCGCCAATTTTCATTTTCAACCCCAGTCCTTTGGCTATCTGTCTGCTCTCAATCATCGTCGAGTGTTCGCGACGCTTGGCCTCTTCGTATTTCTCCATATCCACAGGCCGAGCGATACGGTAGATGCGCTTGATGTCGTCGGCACTCTTGAGGTTGGCTTTCTTGATCTGCAACTTCACCAGTCTTCCTGTCAACGTCACCACCCCGATGTCGTGCCCTGGGTTAGCCTCTACAGCCACGATGTCGCCTTTCTTTAAATCCAAATGGTTGACGTTGTGGTAGTAGCCTTTACGCGTATGCTTGAACTGCACTTCCACCAAGTCTGTCGTATCTGTATTGCCTGGCACGTCAGCCAGCCAGTCGTAAGTATTCAACTGCTTGTCCTGTCGTCCTACAGCCTGATGGCAGAGTCCGCGATCGCATCCAGTTATCATTTCGAGATCTTTTGTTTGCTCCATATATTTATTATATTATTATTTCTGTATCAATAGTACTATCATCTGCAAGGCGAAATCGAAGAATACGATTTTGCCATTGGCATTCTGACTGATGTCGCGAATGGCCAGGTTAGCCAGATCGCTGATAGGTATCACGTTGGCCTCGTTGATAAAACGGGCAAAGTTCTTCGCAAAATCCTCTTCGCGTTGTGACATATAGCAGAGTTCCGGATTCTGGAAGTTATAGACGAAGTTCTCGCGCGTCAGGCGTAGGAAATAGTCTAGAAATCGCTTCTGTTTCTCACGTCCCATGCCAGCCATTCGTTCGCTCCATGTTTTCAGTTCCTTGACCTTTCGCATATATGCCAATCGCATCAAGGTCTGATACATGTCAAGGAAGAGTTCGTTCTCTGAGTCAACACTCAGCAGTTCTATGGCTTTCAGCCAACTGCCGTTTGCCATACGAGCCACCCTTCGTGCATTTTCTTCCGTCAGTCCGCGTCTGTCCATGAGTGCTTGTCGGATATCCGCTTCCTCCAATCGTTTGATGTCAATACGTTGCACACGACTGCGAATAGTTTCCAGCAGTCGTTCGGGTTCTTCGCAGACCAACAGGAAGATCGTCTGCTGTGGAGGCTCCTCTAGAAGTTTCAGAATCTTGTTGGCACATTCTATATTCATGCGTTCAGGCAACCAGATGAGGCTCACTTTATAGCCCCCTTGGCTCGACTTCAGCGATAGTTTTCTGGTCAGCGCATCGCTCTCACCAGCCGTAATGATGGCCTGCTGGTTCTCGCCCCCCATCATTTCCAACCATTCGTTCATGGTGAAATATGGCCCTGCCATGATGAGCTCGTGCCATTCCTTGGCGAAATCGTCCGACACCGGTTTGTGGTCTGTACTCATTGACGATAACTTGATGGTAGGATAGGTAAAATGCAAGTCCGGATGTTCCCATTTGGCAAGCATTGCCTCGGTGTTGGCTGTTGGCTGTTGGCTGTTGGCTGTTAGCAGGTGGCGGGCAAAACCCATGGCGAGCGCCATCTTGCCACATCCCGTCGGTCCGCAAAGCATCAGAGCATGAGGCAGACGCTGCTCTTGTTCCATCTGGAGCAGGCGTGCTTGTGCGTCTTTTTGTCCTATCACTTGCTCAAACATCATAACAGCCGTTTTGCTACTTCTACTACGGAGTCTACTGCCGAAACGGTGTAGAAGTGAATGTTCTTAATACCGTGTTCGTAAAGTTCCTTACATTGTTGGGTGGTCCACTCGATTCCCAGTTGACGAGCTTCCTCGTCAGTCGTACATTTCACTATTTCCTTGGCCAGTGCCTCGGGAATGTCGCAATGGAATGTCTTGGGGACTACTGTCAACTGGCTCAGTTTGGCCATGGGCTTGATGCCGGGGACGATGGGAATAGTGATGCCCATCTGGCGCGCCTTCTCAACAAACTGAAAATATTTCTCGTTATCGAAAAAGAGCTGTGTCACAGCATATTGTGCACCTAAGTCCTGTTTTTGCTTCAGGTATTCCATGTCACGTTCTAGATTGGGCGCCTCTTCATGTTTTTCCGGATAGCATGCTACGCCGAAGTCGAACTTCGGACCGGGGTGCTTGATGGGGGTGCCGTCGGCAAAGAATCCCTCGTTGAAGCGAACCACCTGTCGGATCAGGTCAGTCGTATGGGCATGTCCCCTAGCAGTAGGGGTGAACCGACTATCCTCCTTCGCCTTGTCGCCTCGTAGCAACATCAGGTTGCGAATGCCCAGAAACTGCAGGTCCAGCAGTTCGTATTCTATCTGTTCAATGGTCGTGCCACTGCATATCACGTGAGGCTCCACGGGAATGTCGTATCTGTTTTGGATAGCCGCAGCTATGGCTATGGTACCGGGACGACGACGGATGCGCTGGCGTTCAAATTGTCCGTTGTCCAGTTCCTTATAGACAAATTCAGAGTGATGCGTCGTGATATTGATAAACGCAGGATTGAACACTGCGAGTTTATCAATTGTCTGGAACAAAACGTCCGTTCCGTTACCTTTTAGTGGGGGCAGCACTTCGAAGCTGAAGCGCCTCTCGCCCGTATCTTGTTTGATATAATCTGCTACTGTCATATACGCGTATGTACACAATACGCGACAAAGGTACAAAAAAAAAGCGGCATCTCCGAAGAAATGCCGTTTTTTTAACTTTTCACTTACTTTTTGATACGATAGATGCGGAATGACATAGGAGCCAATTCGTCGTTGAGTACTGCCTGCTTGCCTTGCATCTCAACCTTCGCTGTTCCTGCCAGTGGGATTATCAGCTCTGGTTTGCAGATGGAGTTCTCGTCGTCCATACCATCGTGGCAGAGCGTCAGTGTCTTGGCTGTACGCCCACCCTTGATGTCGCTCAGATGGAAGTTGACAACCTGTTCCTGCTTCGATGTGTTGGCAATTTTGATGATTACCTCACCCGTCTTGCTATCGTAGGCAGCTGAGGCAAATAGTCCGTTCTGGCCAGCCTGATTAGCTACAGGCTTTTTGTTCATAGTCAGTGCGAGCACATTGGTGCCGGCATTGGTGGCATACATCTGCTGCACATAGTAGCTCACAGTCTTGAACATATCCGTATTGTCGTACCAGATCTGGTCTGGGCGCCACTGCCATCCGTCCACATGGGCGAAGAGTGGGGCAGGCGTTGTCATGTGCACCACGTCGGCATTGCGCTCGAAACCTGTCATGAAGGCTGCTTCCAGAATGGCAGCCTCGTAGTGGTTCCACTTCTTACCTTCACCGTGGCAGGCATACTCACCGGCAAACACTTTCGGTCCCTTGCGATCGTACGTGTCGTAGCGCAATCCATGGGTTAGGAACCATTCCTCATTGCGGTAGTAGTGCTCGTCCACCAAATCGGCCTTCTGAGCCTTCATGGCTTTCCATCCGTCTTCAAATCGATAGGTATTGTCGGGCTTGTCCTCAGGCACGGGACCGCTGGTGCCCACAATCTTGATGTCAGGATACTTGGCACGAATGGCTGCTACGAAGGGCTTCAGACGCTCGTAATAAAATTCGCCCCACTGTTCGTTACCCACACCGATATACTTCATATTGAAGGGTTTGGGGTGCCCCATCTCTGCACGAATTTTACCCCACTTGCTGTCGACTGGTCCATTGGCGAACTCTATCAAGTCCAGACAGTCGTCAATGTAAGGCTGTAATTCGTTCATGGGCACGTGGACACTTTCGTCGTTCCAGTTCTGATATTGGCAGGCCATACCCACATTCAGAATGGGGAGTGGCTCAGCACCGATGTCTTCTGAGAGTTGGAAGAACTCGAAGAATCCCAGCCCATACGACTGGAAGTAGTCGGGATAGTATCGATAGTCGAAGGTATGTTCCCATCTGTTGCCATTCAGCGGACGGTTCTCCACGGGGCCCAGCGTGTTCTTCCATTGATAGCGGGTGGCTAGGTCGGTGCCTTCCACGATACATCCGCCAGGGAATCGGAAGATGCCTGGTTTTAGGTCGGCTAATGCCTGAGCCAAGTCGCGACGCATACCGTTCTCACGATTCTTGAATGTGTTGACGGGGAAAAGCGAAATGTGCTCCAGTGCCACACTATTAGTACCCTTCAGGAAGATGCGCAACTTGGCTTGCTTGTCGGTCTTGGGTGACGTCATGGTGACGGTGTATTTCTGCCATTTCTTGCTGGTGATAGCGATCTCCTGTTCCACAAACTCCTGTTTCTCTTCCATCGAGTTCTCGTCAATCAGTTGTACGCGGATGGCAGCATTGCCCTTGGGGGCCTTGGCCCATACTGAGAATCGATAGGCTTCACCTTCCGTTACACCGATGCCGAAGAATCCCTCGTTCACCACTCCCGAACGGCGCTCCTTATGTCCTGGGTCGGAGAGTACAATATAGTGTGGACAGCGTTCAAATGGAGCATCGTCGTCCTCTACGTCCACGCATCCGAAAGTTTGCCACCCCATCAAGTGTTGTGGAAATTCGAATGAGCGGTTCTTGACGAGTTCACCATACAGACCGCCATCGGCAGCAAAATTGATGTCCTCGAAGAAAATACCATACATTGTTGGTTGGATGGGTGCTCCTGGTTTCTTGGTGTTTACCTCCATCACATTTTGGGCATGTGTTGAGAGTGCTGCCGAGAAAACTAGTGCACAGAGTAGTAATTGCTTTCTCAGTAGTAATTGCTTTCTCATTTGTGTTATTATTTTAGTAGTTATATTATTTCTTCCGACAAAATTAGTTAAAAAGTAAGAGATTCGCAAAGAATTTGCCAAAAAAGCATTACTTTTGTATTTAATTAAGAAATTACTAACTCAAAACAATTATGGAATATCAAAAGAGAGGTAGCTCAGCCTACCTGTTTTCTATCGTGCTGGTCGCCGTCTTGGGTGGACTCTTGTTTGGTTATGACACCGCTGTAATCTCTGGTGCAGAGAAAGGTCTTCAGGCTTTCTTCTCTGAGGCGGGAGACTTCACTTATACCGATGGATGGCATGGCTTTACATCAGCTTCTGCCTTGATAGGCTGTATTATCGGTTCGGCCATTTCTGGCTATCTGGCTACCAATTTCGGGCGTAAGCGTTCGTTGGTGATTGCCGGTATTTTGTTTTTCATCTCCGCTTTAGGTTCTATGGTTCCTGAGTTTTTGTTCTTCACCTACGGAGAGCCCAGTTACTCACTGCTTCTGATGTTCAATTTCTATCGTATTATCGGAGGTGTTGGTGTTGGCCTTGCTTCTGCCATCTGCCCTATGTATATCAGTGAGATAGCGCCTTCTAACATCCGAGGCATGTTGGTCAGCTGTAACCAGTTTGCCATCATTTTCGGTCAGTTGGTAGTCTATTTCGTCAACTTCTTTATCTTGGGCGACCACATCCAGCCGCTGGTAGAGGATATGGGTAAGGGTCTGGCAGCTATCCATCCCGACGCTCAGTGGACGGTGACTACAGGTTGGCGCTATATGTTTGGTAGTGAGGCAGTTCCTGCAGGTCTCTTTGCCCTGCTCATCAGCATGGTTCCTGAGAGTCCCCGTTACCTTGTGTCAATTGGTAAGAATGAACGTGCGCTGACCATCCTGACCAAAATCAATGGTACTGATCGCGCACTGTTTATCCTGCAGGCTATCAAGGAAACGCTCGTTCAGAAAACCGAGAAGCTCATGTCCTATGGTTTCATGTGCATTTTCATCGGCATTATGCTTTCTGTCTTCCAGCAGGCAGTAGGTATCAATGCTGTGTTGTATTACGCACCGCGTATTTTCGGAGATATGGGTATGGAGAATCCGATGGTTATCACCGTATTCATGGGTATTGTTAATATCACGTTTACTCTCGTAGCCATCTTTACCGTGGAGAAACTTGGACGTAAGCCCCTCCTCATCTGGGGCTCACTGGGTATGGCACTGGGAGCTTTGGGTGTGGCCGTAACCTTTGGTCGTCCAGGCTGGGAACTTATCACAGCTGGCAGCATCATGGTTTACTCTGCCTGCTTCATGTTCTCATGGGGACCCATCTGCTGGGTGCTTATTGCAGAGATTTTCCCCAATACCATTCGCGGTGCCGCTGTGGCCATCGCTGTGGCTTTCCAGTGGATTTCCAACTTCATCGTCAGCTCGTCGTTCGTTCCTATGTTTAATATGCATCTGACTGAGGGTGACGACTTCGGACATTGGTTCACCTATGGACTCTATGGCATCATCTGTATTATTGCCGCTATCTTCGTTTGGCGACTGGTACCAGAAACTAAAGGTAAGTCGCTCGAAGACATGACCAAGCTATGGCGTTGGCAGGAATACGTGCCTGGAGAAGAGCCACATGAGGGTGCATCTTATCCTAAACAAAAACCAGAACAGGACCTCTAAGATATATGCCTATGAAGAAAGTATTAGTAGCAGAAGATAACGACAGCAACTACATGCTGATGACTTTTATCCTGAAACACCATTACGAAATATGCAGAGCACGTAATGGACAGGAGGCTGTCGATATTGTGAAGACTGACAAGCCTGACATCGTGATGATGGACTTGAAAATGCCCGTGATGGATGGCTTGGAGGCTACGCGTGCCATTAAGAATATCCTACCCGACCTGCCTGTCGTTGTCCTGACGGCCAATGCCTTTGATACCGATCGCGACGCGGCAGAAGAGGCTGGATGCGACGATTTTCTCTCTAAACCTATCAGTAGTCAGAAGTGTCTTGATGTGATAGCGCACTTTGTGGGAGAATAAATGGCGCTTATCGTTTATTTTTAAAGAAATCTTGCATCATTTGGCGGCATTCTTCTTCCAGAATGCCGCCTTTTATGTTTGTTTTAGGATGTAAGGCGCGAGGGGCATAGAGCTGATAGCCTCTTTTTTCGTCAGCCGCACCATAGACCACACGTGCTAGTTGCGACCATCCCAGTGCCCCTGCGCACATTACGCAAGGCTCCACCGTGACGTATAGCGTACAGTCGGTCAGATATTTCCCGCCCAGTTCGTTCGCCGCAGCAGTGATGGCCTGCATTTCGGCATGTGCAGTCACGTCGTGCAGTGTTTCCGTCAGGTTATGGGCGCGAGCTATCACGTGGTCCTGGCACACCACGACAGCACCAATCGGAATTTCACCCTCCAGCAAGGCTTGTCGGGCTTCAGTCAACGCCTTGCGCATATACATTTCGTCCTTCTTTTCTTGCTCCATGTTGCAAAATTACGAATTTATTTTGTAATTTTGCAACATGGAATGGAAAATCATACATATTGCAGAGACCGACTCTACCAACCGCTGGCTGCGCGATAACCAACAGCCAGCCACCGACATCCAACAGCCGATCGTCGTTTGGGCCGACTATCAGACGGCAGGCCGTGGGCAGGGCACTAACTCGTGGGAGTCCGAGCGAGGTCAGAATCTTCTGTTTTCCATGCTCTTCCAACCCCGTAACATCCCTGTCCGTCGCCAGTTCACCATCTCCATGGCTATCTCCTTGGCTATCGTCGATGCTTTGGGCCAGCAAATCGGTGATGTCAGCATCAAGTGGCCTAACGATATCTATTGGCGCAATGCCAAGATAGCAGGCATCCTCATTGAGCATCGTCTTCAGGGTTCTGTCATTCGTGATTCCATCATTGGAGTGGGGCTTAATGTCAATCAGCGTCAGTTTCGTAGCGATGCCCCCAATCCTGTATCCCTTTGGCAAATCCATGGGAAGCTGACTGATAGGGCGTCTTTACTCAACGACATCCTTCAGCGTTTCACCTATTATATAAATCATGACGACCTCCGTCGGCAATACCTCAGTTTGCTTTATCGTCGTAAGGGCTTCCATCCCTATTGCGACAGCGAGGGAGCATTCATGGGTGAGCTTGTCGATGTTGAGGATGATGGTCATCTGTTGTTACAGAAGGAGGACGGGCGTCAGTGTCGGTATGCATTCAAGGAAGTACAATTTATCATATAAAACAATCAAAAACAACATTGTTATGGCAAGATTTAAGCGTATCCTCCTGAAACTGTCAGGAGAAAGTTTGATGGGAAAACAAGGGTATGGCATTGACCCAGAACGTCTGAACGACTATGCCCGTCAGATTAAGGAAGTGAGTGAGATGGGAGTTCAGATCGGCATAGTCATCGGTGGTGGTAACATCTTCCGTGGACTCAGTGGTTCTCAGAAAGGTTTCGACCGTGTAAAAGGCGACCAGATGGGTATGTGTGCCACCGTTATCAATTCGCTGGCCCTCAGTTCTGCCTTGGGAGCCATTGGGGTGAAGAACAAGGTGCTGACTGCCATCCGTATGGAGCCCATTGGCGAGTTCTATACCAAGTGGAAGGCAATCGAGGCCATGGAACAGGGACAGGTATGTATCTTCTCTGCAGGAACAGGCAACCCTTATTTCACCACTGATACCGGTTCCTCATTGCGTGGTATTGAGATTGAGGCCGATGTCATGCTGAAGGGTACCCGAGTGGATGGTGTCTATACTGCTGACCCCGAGAAAGACCCCACCGCCACTAAGTTCACTGAGATTACCTACAAGGAAGTCCTCTCTCGTGGCCTGAAGGTTATGGATCTCACAGCTATATGTATGTGTCAGGATAACAATCTCCCTATCTATGTCTTTAATATGGATATTGTTGGAAATCTGAAGAAGGTCATGGATGGCGAAGAAATCGGTACTCTGGTACATCCTTAAATAACATGGCGCTCGATAACTTTTGGGATTCTTTCCGCGGGCAGACCTAAAATGGGGGGTCTCGAGCCAAATCGAGGTTTGGCTCGAGCCAAAACCCGTTCTGGCTCGAGCCAAGTCAAGGAGTGGCTAAAAGTCATGCACGGTGTTGACGAAAAAGACTGATGCAATAATAGTTTATGAAACGACAAAAAATAGTAACGTTTGGAGAATTGATGCTCCGTTTTTCGAAACCTGGACATTTACGACTGACTCAGGGGGGTATGTTCAATAGTAAGTATGGAGGAAGTGAAGCTAATGTGGCTGTTTCGCTGGCTATGCAGGGCGAACAAGTGACTTATATCACCAGACTGCCTCCATCGTCAGTTGGACAGGCTGGAGCGGAGAGTCTAGCGCAGTTTGGCGTCGATGTGAGCTGCATAGTCTATGGAGGGAAGCGCATCGGTACTTATTATTTTGAACCTGCTGCAGGTATGAGGGCTGCGAAGGTTGTTTATGATCGTGACGGGTCGGCATACTACGATCTTTGTCCAGGGATGATTCCTTGGCGCGACATTCTGAAGGATGCAGACATATTCCATGTGTCTGGTATCACATCTGCTATTTCGCAACAGGCTGCTGATGCTACTTTCGAGGCTTTGGACATGGCAGAAGAATTGGGCATCACCATCTCGTTCGATATTAACTACCGAAAGAATCTATGGCATTATGGTGCTGATGCACGTGAAATGCTGAAGCAGATGCTATCGCGATGCGACATGATGTTTGGGGATGCTATTGAGTTTGACTGGATTTCGCAACATCCTCAGCCTCCGTTTACAGCTGTGGATGCTAATTTCAAGATGCAGATAGCTGAGTATCGCGAATGGTTTGATGAGTTGCAAGGGCAATATCCGCGTTGTCGGCAGTGGCTCATGGGAATGCGTAACATCGTCTCGTCTCAACACCATACGCTGACGGCTTTACTCTTCACTGACGGACAACTGTTCGAGAGTCCTGTCGTCGATATTCCGAATGCGATAGACCCAATGGGGGTGGGTGATGCCTTCATGGGGGGATTCTTGCATGCCATCAGGATTTTCCCTCACGACCCGCAACGACAACTGGATTACTCACTGGCTGCTGCGTCGCTGAAGAGTACAATTCCTGGTGACTTCAACCTTTCGACAGAGGAGGAGATTCTTCATGTGATGCAGCATCGCTACACTACACAGACATTATGCGAGGAAGATTTCTGATTTCTAAAAAAATCACTCCTGTTACTTAAAATAACCTAAAACAGAGGCTTTTTCGTACAGAATGATTCTGAATTCATTATCTTTGCAATCGAAATATGTTTAATTAATTAGGATACAACAATGAAGAAAACTATTTTTGTGATGACATTGGCAGCTACAACAATGATGATAACTAGCTGCGCGTCAAAGAAAGAATTATTAGCATGTCAGGAAGAAAACAAAGCTCTGCAGTCTAACTATACGGATACCAAAGAGAAACTGGCAGCTTCATCGGCTCGTGTAACGAGTCTGGAGGAACAGTTGGCTCAGTCGGAGAAGGCTAACAAGGCTCTGCAGCAAGCACTCGACAAGAGTCTGAGTAATACTAGCCAGAACAATGTGAGTATCGAGAAACTGGTTGACCAGATTAACGAGTCTAACAAATATATCCGTCACCTTGTTGAAGTGAAGTCGAAGAGTGACTCGCTGAACATGGTGCTTACCAACAATCTCACCCGTTCGCTCTCTAAGGAAGAATTGAAGGATGTGGATGTGCAGGTGCTGAAAGGTGTAGTTTATATCTCACTGGCCGACAACATGCTCTATAAGAGTGGTTCTTACGAAATTAACGATCGTGCATCAGAGACGCTTTCGAAGATTGCCAAAATTATTAAGGATTATAAAGATTACGATGTGCTAATTGAGGGCAATACGGATGATGTGCCCATCAAGCGCGAGAATATCCGTAATAACTGGGACCTCTCTTGTCTGCGTGCTTCGTCAGTTGTTCAGGCTCTGCAAAATCAGTATGGTGTTGATCCCAAGCGTCTGACTGCTGGTGGTCGTGGCGAGTATAATCCTTTGCAGGCTAATACGACCGAAGTTGGTAAGCAGCGTAATCGTCGCACCCAGATTATCATCACTCCAAAACTCGACGAGTTTATGGAACTGATTGGTCAGGCCCCTGAGGAGTAATAGCAGATTTCCTGTCTGGTGTATATATAAAAAAGTGGAACCGTGTGGGGTTCCACTTTTTTTGTGTGAAAATCTGGAAGCTAGGAAAAATGTATATATCTTTGTCTTGTCTTATCTGTTTATTCAAAAATTATTATTATATTTGCAACGAATATCAAAATAGTATTAACAATAAAACCTAAAGAGACTATGAAACAATTATTTTCCTCACGATTGATGCGTATTTCAATGGTCATGGTATTGGCACTTGGATATTGTAACGACATGGATGCCCAGTTTGGTGGTTTGCTGAATGCAGCAAAGCGGAAAGTGAAAGATGCCGTCACAAATACTGTAACAGGTAATACAAGCCAGAACGCAAATGATCATGCTGGTGTTACGTCAACGAACTCAAATATCATCCCACTTTATTATAGCAATGGGAATCCGATGGGTGAGTGGAATCCGGAAACTCGTCAGTATACCCAGATTGGTAAGGTGGGTAATGAATACAAACGAGCGCACGTATATACTTTCCAAAGTAATGGCTCTGTGGTAGTAGGCGATGGACGACGGATTGGAGAAATATTGCCTGATGGTACGATGAATACAGCTCAAACACAAAATATCAAATACAACCCTCAGACGGGTGAGGTGACTCGCAACGGAGAGTGGTTCGGCAAGATAGATGACAATGGTATGTATCTCTTTAATGATAAGGTCGGATGGGCACAGTCTGCTATGGACAAACAGATACAGGCTTTCATTCTGTTCAACCTGATTGCTACTAACGAGATGCTCACTGAGTTTAAACAGAAGTATGATGAGAAAGTGAAATTCAATCAAGAGATGCGCCAGCAACAGATTGCTAATGCCAAAGCGGATGAAGCCATCTCTCGTTCTGGTGGAGCTGGTGCTGTAAAACTCTGGAAGGGTGGTAGTTCCGTTGGTGAAATTCGTGCCAACAATGAGATATGGATAAATGGTTCGAACCGTGGTAAAATCGAAAGCAATGGTGATATCCGTGTTGGTGGCAGTGTGGCAGGTAAGATACTCGCTAACGGTGATATCAGAAAAGGTGGTTCTATCGTTGGCAAGGTACAAGGTGGTAAAGTATGGCTGGGTGGTTCCATCGTTGGTGAGATTCGCTCAAATGGTGATGTTGTCAAAGGTGGTTCAGTCATAGGTCGCGCTGAGGGAATGAAAGATGCCATAAAGGTGGCGGTTGTTTACTTCTTTGGTTTCTATAATCTCTAGTAACCCCACGACTTATATATAATAATGTATAGCCTTTTTTCTTCTTGATTTATGTCAAGAGCGCTGATAATTCTCTCATTTTTTTGAAAAAACGGCGCAAAAATATTTGCTGGTTCGGAAAATAG
>DEJG01000011.1 GCA_002353295.1 Prevotella sp. UBA2754 | reverse complement strand
AACTCGGTCTATCCTACGACCTTACTAAGATAGTTCTACTGTTATTCATTTTGACTCCTGAGAAAGAAGATATTGTTTGTACTCTCTCACAAAGAGCTCTTTTAAGTCAACTTCCAGTAGATCCGCAATCTTTAATATACACGCAAGATCTGGCTGAGAAGTATTAGTACACCATTTGCTTACAGTTGACGGATTTACTCCCAACTGTTCTGAAAGCCATTTGCTAGTCCGTTTTTTCTCAACGAGGACTAACTTTATTCTGTTTATATCCTCCATTTTTATAATAATGTAGTAATAATGCCACAAAGATAGTGATTTTATATCACTTCCTGCCACAAAACAGAATAATTCTACTATAATTTAGAAATTTTCACGACTTTGCAGCCCCTTACTTCTTCAATAACCACTCAAAACCATACTCATTCCACCAATAGACAGAATCGTAAAGAGCATAAACACGTTCTTTGATAAAATCAGGGTACTTAGGCGTAAGTTCAGCGGCATTGAAGCCTGCAATTACACAGATAAAAGATAAGTTTCCTTCAATATAGTCACACCATTTGTTTTGGCCGAGACACCATCCAAGGATGTTATCAAACTCTGTCTCCGATTTGGGCAACTGGACATGAACCACCAAATGAGGCTTTGACTGTTGGTATAACAGCCAATAGTCACCATGACCCTCTATGTGTTTCAACTCTGCCTTGAACGCTTCACGCTTAACATGCTTAGGCTTCAGCCCTGGTCTTTGCTGACGAGGGAACATTACATAATCACAATTTTCAATCTTTTTGATTTCCATATCGTTTACATTTAGTTAATGAAAGAAATATCTTCTTAACTCGCATCTTTTTACCACCGCTGCCAACGATTCTGTTCTTTGAACTGGTTCTTCGACGAGCAAAGCGCCAAGGCCGGTTGGTGGGCTTTATGCCACTCTTGATGCTAAATCTGGTGCAAAGATACAAAAAAATTCTAACTTACAGATGACACTTTATACTAAATTCGCTAAATCATGCTCCGTTCTGACATAAATTGACTACTTTTGCAAACGAAATATCAATACGACTTTTATGACAGAAGATATGACAGAGCAATTTGAAGATATATTGAGAAAGGACTTGCACCAGTTTCTGCTCTCTATGAAGGAAATAGATGAACGGTTGCCAGAATGTCCTGACGTAGAAGAGAAATGGGAATCAATCACCAAGGCATACATACCCGATGGCATCCGTGAATTTCAAGACTTCCCTTCTGCCTCGTTGGGCTGGATGATGTATATCGGCATGGCTGTGGCAAAGATGTGGGACACAGAATGGGAGATTTACTCGAAGGTTGATGACCTCTATACCTATATGCGCGATAAGCGAGACTATGACCATTTGGACGAATACATCCGTGAAGAGGTCCTACAACTGCAGGGCGTTGACTATACCGCGCTGGAAAAAATTACTGGCGAGTGTGCATCCCGTGTCTATAACGCCTTGATGCACCAGCATATCGAGCCAGGCACGAAGGAGGCTTTCGATGCCTACGTCTCTTGCCTTCATCAACTCTACCTCTTTGGAGCAGCCATGCAGTTGAAAAGGATGGGCTATCACATGACAAAGATGAACTGACATGACCATCGAGACCACGAACATCTGCGAGTTAGCCGTTTGTTAGCAGGATTATCATTCCACTTACTCCAATATAAGCATAGACAACATATCGGAAGGCCCGATTGGGAATGTGCTTGAAAACATAACCACCTAGGGCCGTGCCTATGATGACACCGCCAAGGCCAAAGCAATAGTCTGTCAGGACGGTTGTTGTGAAGAAACCGTTGTAGGCCCGAACTAAGGTCATCATCGCATTGCCTATCAAGAAGTACGTCTGCGCCATCGCCATATAATGCTCCTTGGTAGGTTCCGACTGGATGAAGTAAAGCACTGCTGGCGGGCCTTGCATCCCAAAGAAGCCTCCCATCAATCCACTCAGCGTTCCGGCACCCACCTGCACCTGCTTCGTTGTCGGGAGCTTTACCTTCTGGCTGAACAAAGCGAAATAAATGCTGATGACTATCAGTGCTACACCAAGAATCTGTTTCAGAATATGGTCTTCAATACGTGTCAGTACAAAGATAGCCATAGTCGAGACAATAATAAAAGTCAGCAATATCGGCCACAATCGCTGCCAAGTAACATATCTTCTAAGCCGCCAAACGATAGCAGCCGAGGTCGTAAGGGCCAGAATACCAGATAGAGTTGTAGCCTCGCCATACGTTGGCATGAAGTATGGCAGCATCGTCATGATGAAGATACCAAAACCGAAGCCAGTTGTGCGCTGCACGAAACTGGCTCCGATGCTCAATATGAATATGGCAATTAGGATGCTGCTCATTTCCGGTTTATTCCTCCACTCTACATTCCTCAAATCCCATCTCCTTGGCCTTCTCTGTGTTCATACAGAAGTATGTAGCCTGACCCTCTACACAGAGTTCGCCCTTTGAGTTCTCTATGGTCACGTCGATGAAGGAAAAATTACGTTTCTGCTCCACGATACGGCCTCGGATGGTCAACTGCGGATCAAGTGTCGATACGGCTTTCTTGTAGTGTACATCCAAATGGGTGGTCATCCCACTCGTCTGCAGTTTGCGGAACACCACCCAGCCGGCCGTCTCGTCGATGAGCGTTGAGAGGATGCCACCGTGCATCGTGTTAATCCAACTCTGATAGTGTTGACGAGGCTGCCAAAGGCTCACCACATCGTCACCATCCTCATAAAACTCCATGTGTACACCGTATGGATTCGTCGGGCAACAGCCGAAGCAGTCATAGCCCTCACGGTTCACCCAAGGATTCAATATCTTCTTTATCTTGTCAGTCATTTATAAATTGTTTTGTATGCATATCATAATAAAGACTCTCCAGTTCCTGGAGTGTCAATTTCTGGATGGAGTGCTCAATGATGCGGATTAACTCCTCTCGCCTGTATTCATCAGATTGTCCGAAATGTGCCATACGATTTCTTTTTAATTTCCAATTTAGTCCTTCACGACTGGCATATTGGCTCCTTGCCACGCAATGATGCCACCCTTCAGATTAACACACTTGTAGCCGACATCAGCAAGTCTTCCTGCAGCATTGGCAGAACGGCGACCACTACGACAATAAACAGCAATGGTCTTGTCTGTAGGCAGTGTCGCCTTTGCCTTCTCCACGAAATCACTCTGCCCTTGGTCTATCAGGATAGCCCTCTGAATATGCCCTTCTGCAAATTCAGCAGCCGTCCTTACATCAAGCACTACCACATTACTGTCTGCAATCAGTTCTGCGAACTCTTGCACATCAGCATTCTCAAAATTCTGCTGGCCACAGGCCGTTGTTAAGCCCAGTGTAGCCAATAAATATGTTAATAACTTTTTCATATGCTTCATAAATATTTCTCCCTAAGTTTCTTCGGCAGTTTGCTCAGTACCAGTTCGTACGACTGGCGAATCCATAACCGTTCTATCGCTGCAGCATCCAACCCTTTGACAACCATCAGTTCATCACCACGCTCAATCAGCAGCACCTTTGGCTCTG
>DEJG01000016.1 GCA_002353295.1 Prevotella sp. UBA2754 | reverse complement strand
GTATGTCTCCTGATCGGCATTGAAGTCAATGAGGATGTCTATATCACTCTTACGGGTGTTCTCGCCACGTACTGTTGAACCGAACAAACCCAACTGCGAGACCCCCACTGCCATCAGAGGAGCCTTTAGTGACGAAAGGCGATTCAATACTGACTTCTTGTTCATATCCTAAATATTTGGTGAAAAAATGCGAAATAGGAGGGGGTCACTGCCTGGGGGAGGCAGAGGCTAACATAGTGGGGTTATTAAGTGATATGTCACGCTTCATCATATGCACTGACATTCAGCAACATTGTGATTAATGTACATTTATCGGGTGCAAAGATACGAATTATTTTTTAAATAACAAATGGACTGTCAAAATCTTTTAATAATGGATGTTTGGTGTCTTTTTCTGATAATATGACTTTGTCTGTCGGGATATGCCAATTTATTCCAAGGGAGTCATCCAAGATGCTAATACCACCATCTGCCTCTGGATGATAGAATTCATCGCATTTGTACTGGAATACCGCGGTCTCACTTAACACAGCAAAGCCGTGGGCAAAGCCCTTCGGAATGAAGAACTGGAGACCGATGAGACCCTCCAAACCTCCCTGTTTAGGGAGGCTAACTGATTCTTTATACTTCTCGGCAATACGTGCACCTTCTTCGTCATGAGCGCAAAGGAGGCACTCGACATGCTGACCGTAGGTTGGACTACCTTTACGGATATCTACTGCGACATCGAGTACTGCACCCTTCACACAGCGTACTAACTTGCTCTGAGTGAAAGGGGGACGCTGGAAATGCAAGCCGCGCATCACTCCGTAGGATGATTTACTCTCGTTGTCCTGCACAAAACGGAGTGAAGTCTGAGGGCTGATGGCTGAAGTCTGAAGTAGGGGTAATACTTTCTCGTCGAATTCTCGTTGGGAAAAAGATTCGAAGAAATAGCCACGGGCATCTTCGAAGATGCGTGGTTCTATGATTACTATGCCGTCAATGGCTGTTTGGATTACGTTCATCGGATGCAAAGTTACGGATAAATGAGAAGAAAACCAAAAGAATTTTGGGTTTTCTCAAACAGAAGTACTGGAGGCAGGGGTCGGATTGGCTCGAGCCAAATCGGGTTCTGGCTCGAGCCAATGCCCGTTTTGGCTCGAGACCCCCTATTTTGGGGGTTCGAGACCAAGGAGTTGATCGAGTATTCCTATGAGGTCATGAAAATCGTTGCCGGCACGGTCGCCGGCACCTTTTCCGATAGCATTATAATCTCTGTCATTGTGTCGACCTTCTGGTGTTCCGTTAGGGAAAAAATGACTGCAAAGGGTAGGACTTCCTCCTTTCAGACAACGGCGACTGCGAAAATAACCGACAAGATTGAGCCAGGTGATCTTTAAGCTGCGGTAATCTTCTTCACAACCACGACGACATAAAAGTAAACGCCAAAACATCGCTGTATATTCTGAATCTATCACGGGCGTCTTTGCCTGAGATGAAGGGGGCAATAACAACTGTGCAAAGCAATGCAGGACACGGTCTGCAGTCATGCCTTCCTTCCACTCTGCCCGCTGAACAAGATCCTTTAATCGATGATAAACCACCTTACGCTCTTCGTTTAACGTGACTGCCGATAAGTCGGCCTCTGCACCCTGGGGGTCTATCAGACAATTCAAGGCTTGGATCCGATAGAGATCGAGAAAAAGGGATACAACTTCATCCTTTGTCAGCTGGTTGCGATTGACAAAGAGGAAACGGCCGAATTCTACATCTTCAAGTGGATTGGGACGCTCTATGTCGATATAATCATCCAGGGTTAACGAGGCATAGGTTTGCCGTACCTCTTCTATGAGTTCTGCACGCGTCCGCTGAGCACGCTCTTTACAGCGGTGGGCGGGCCAGGAGTTTTTCAAACAGTGGATTTCCTGTTTGGCGTCTTTCCTTGCCGAAGGACAAAGACGGTGATAAAGACGGTGTGACAGGCATCTGAACTGCTCTTCACTGAATTCGCTACTAAAGAAATCGTCTATCTGCTGCAAAGCATCAATGAGACATTCTAACGCCATGTCAAGACTATAAGCCATGAAGGGCTGCTGGCCTAACATCTTGAAACAGGTGTCTATCCATGGCTTGATCTTCATCTCCAACTCCATGTCAGACACCGAAGAACTGTCTTTTAACTTCTCACTCAGATAGACGACATAGTTTTCGTGAAAGACATTCAACGCCTGATAATCTCGCGCTCTGCACGCCTTGTCGCTCTCCCCGCTCATCGAACGGACAGATGCTACCACTTCGTTGACCTGTTTCACATGGTCACGGACGTCCTTCTCAAATAAAGTGAGCCACACCCTGAAGTCTACACCGATACATTCATGGAAAGGTAGATAGACATGCCAACGACTAAGCATCGACTGTAACTTCAACGTCAGCGTCATCGCCTCTGTGGCAATACCTACCGACAAGGTCTGCATGGTAATGGTGTTCATACTGTCGCACACACAATTCACCAAACTTAAAAGGGTACGCAATCTTACCTCTAAATCTGTTTTTATAGTTGATTCCATATTAAATTAAGTTGTTAGTAAAACATCTTTTTACCTGAATAAACTAGTTTAAACCGACGTAAACTCGGCTGATTAATTATTCTAAACGGGAAAGTTGATAAATTATTATATGATTGATTACATTATTTTTACGAATATGAACCGAAAAAGCCCGAAAGTTCATGATTTCAGTGCTTGACTTCGCGTTCGGCTCATCGTACTTTTGCATCGCCGGTTCACCCAGCAATGTTGCAAAAGTGAAAAACAGGAAGTCCCCTACCGGCAAGGGGCGTGAAGATTATGGGTAATTTAACCGTACAGTTTCAAAAACAAATGAACCAGTTGCTGAACGAGCTGATCGTGGTTCCTCGTCTGGTGAACACACAGACTGTTGACTTCAATGACTGGTGTGTACGAATGGCACATGGCAGTACCGTGACAGCGGCTGACGTTGCTGCAGTGATGCAACAGATTGAGGACAAACTGCCTGAGATCCTGAGCCTCAACGCGAAGGTTATCTGTTCACCGAGTGGACTGACTTTCCGCCCAAAGGTGAGTGGCTGTATCAAGCAGAGTGAACTGAAAGCGAAACTGGAGGCACGCAAGGCTGCTGAAGAGGATCCTGAGAAAGCTGCCAAGATTGATGTGAACCGCGAGCTCACACCCAGCGACCTCGGTATCAACGATTGCTCAGTCAGTATCGAGGTTGATCTGCCTAAGGAGTGGAACACCATATTCCATAACCGTGCCACTCTGAAGCGCATCAAAAAGACGACAACAGAGATTGTTGAAGCACCTGCTGAGACACCGGAGACACCTGAGAATCCTGAGAATGTAGGACCAAGTATAGAGGGGTAAGGTTTGAGGTTTTAAGGTTTTGAGGTTTTAAGGTTTTGAGGTTTTAAGGTTTTGAGGTTTTAAGGTTTTGAGGTTTTAAGGTTTTGAGGTTTAAAATGATATAGTTATGAAAAAAGAGACATGGAAATTGGTGATTCAGATACTTATTAGTATCCTCACCGCACTGGGAACAACGGTTGGTATATCAAGTTGCATAGCATGAGACAAATAACACTGATTGTAGTTCATTGCTCTGCCGTCAGACCGGACCAACAGTCGTCAGCAACACAGATGGATGCGTGGCATCGCCAACGGGGGTTTCACCTCGGCATCGGCTACCACTACGTCATCCGACGCAACGGAAAACTGGAAACGGGACGACCGGAATATATGGTCGGGGCTCACTGCAAGGGGCATAACAAACACTCCATCGGTGTATGCTATGAGGGTGGACTCGATGCGAACGGTATATCGGCAGACACGCGCACAAAAGCTCAGAAGCAGGAGATGCTCCGCTTGTTGCAGGAACTGAAAGGGCGATATCCGCATGCCTTGATAGTGGGCCACCACGATCTGAATCCACTCAAGGATTGTCCATGCTTTGACGCAGTCCACGAATATCGGGACTTGTAAACTCTCAAATGATAGAAATGCCCCGGCGCTATGCTGGAGCATTTCTATTTTTTTATTTCTTTACACTCATGATTTGCTGGTAGTCGGACTCGGAGATTTCCTCAAGCCATGCGGGGGGGACAAAGGTTATGGCAAGGGCTGTAAACCCCTCTATCTCGACGACGACACACTGACTCTTCTTGATGCGCTTGACGGTGCCGACGGTGTTTTCAAAATCACCCTGTGTGATGCGGACACGCTTGCCTGGTTTGGCGATAAAATCGGTATATTCCAACAGTGCGATACGGGAGTCAAGTCGCTTATAGGTACGCATGAAGTTCTCCATCTGCCCATCGGGGATCACCAAAATACGATCGCTCTCGTTTTCTGCGAAATGGTTGGTGAAATAGCGCATGGGTTCGAACTCCTTGCGTGTCATCTTCAAATTGGTGAGTTGTTCCTGGGAGGAATGGACGAAGATAAGGCCGTTGACGGCAGGGACATAGGTCTTGCGGACGTCCCAGTTTTCGGTCTTGTCGAACACCACACGCATGGGCATAAAATTCTCGATATGCTCATGGTTGAGCATCTCTTGGAAGCGTTTCATGCGTTCGGGGCGGCCGTAGGTAATACGCATGGGGTACCAATGAAGTTGTAGGCGTTTTTCCGTGGGCGTTATTGTCATCATTTGTCCTTTACTGTTTGCAAAGATACGATTTTTCAAACAGAAAATACAGAAATTACAGAAATTATTTTTTAGTTGTATTGATTTCACAGATTTAAATTGTCACACAGATCTCTCAGATCTCACAGATTTTAAATGGTAATGGATAGAACAGCTTATGCTGTTTCACCCAATTCTAAGTGCTTATTATCTCAAGCTAGCTTGGCTAATAACCCCTTAAAATCGTGTAACCACCTCTGACGACGTGGTTCTATCCATCACCATTTTCCACAGATTTTTTCAAGGTTCTGGGTTCAAGTTTCAATCCCCAATAGAAGATAAAATCTGTGGGAATGATTCTAGAGCGAACCATCCTCGAAGAAGGTGGTGTTGGGATGTAGGGGATTCGGAGCCATGCTTGCATGAGCGCAGAAGGCCCTGCAGCACAACATAACTGCGACAGCAGTTCGCTCTAGAATCATTAGGAATCTGTGGGATCCGTGAGATCTGTGTGACATTAAATTCACTCGTGGGGAGTAAAATAGAGTGTCCAGCGGTAGAGGTTGCAACCGACGAAATTTCCAAGAACCTCGCTGAGGTATACTATAAGAACATCGATTTGGAAAAGTTGAGAAGTGGGCGAGATGAGGAAATAGAAAGCATCAGCAATGCTATGCGCAAACCCACAGAGTATGAAGACAGGAACACCCAGAATGAGGGTGAGCATCTTTCCCTTGCGTGCAAACTCTACGGCAGTGGTCATGATAAAACCACAGCCGATGGCCAACAGAAAACAAGCAAACGGACCCTTTGTCAGTCGCCCTGCTAAAATCTTGGAAGCCGGTTCGATACAATCAGGTTGCGCATAGGCAATCAGCCAAGCGGTAAGCAGACAGCCAAGAATATTTCCCAATAATACTACGGTGAGCATAGACCAGTCGCCCTGCCGGCGAATAAAACCTGCAGTACCAGTATAGAGTTTCAGACCATAATAGACTACTGTGGTAAGGCCGAATGCGAATAATACGGCACCTGCTACGCCACCAACGCGGAGATTGACCACACAACCAATAGAAATACAGATTCCTGCCAGAACAGATAGGGGCAGAATGTCTCTCAGTAATGCTATCTTTTTCATATCTTTGCAATTATCGACTGCAAAGATACAATTTTTCAAAAGGATATCGCAGAAATCCCCCAAAATTTTTCTTATCTCACACTGATTACACAGATCCCACAGATTTTAAATGGTAATGGATAGAACAGCTTATGCTGTTTCACCCAATTCTAAGTGCTTATTATCTCAAGCAAGCTTGGCTAATAACCCCTTAAAATCGTGTGACCACCTCTGACGACGTGGTTCTATCCATCACCATTTTCCACAGATTTATTTTTCAGGGTTCAGGGTTCAATCCCCAATAGAAGACAAAATCTGTGGGAATGGGGGCAGAGAGGACAAAATCAGAAGGATTTTGTGTTATGTAGCAAGTGACGAGGAGCCAAGTTTACTTGAACTCCACGACATTTGGTGCATAACAAAACTGCGGTAGCAGTCCGCTCTGCCCCCATTTAAAATCTGTGAGATCTGAGAGATCTGTGTGACTGTAATTAGAGAATAACGCGATGTATACCTTCTTTCAAATCCAGTGAACTGAAGTTGACCAATAACCCTAAGTGTTTGTTAGTTAACTTAAGATATGTCTTTAATTGTTTATAGAAAACAGGTTTTATGTCCTCAACCGCTTTTAACTCTATCACAATTTGGTTTTCTACAAGGATATCTAATCGCAGGTCAGTATGTAGCTCATGCCCCTTATATACTAAAGGCACACTTTTCTGTCTTTCATAATGCAGACCTTTATGTTCCAATTCATAGCATAAGGCTTCTTCATAGACAGACTCTAAAAGGCCAGGTCCTAATTGATTATATACCTCAAAAATAGCTCCTCTTATCTGGTAGGTCAATTCATTCAGTTCCATGTTTATCTCAAATTTTCATGCAAAGGTACTATTCTTTTTACAAAACTCCAAATTCTCATGTCACACAGATTTCACGGATCCCACAGATTTTAAATGATGATAGATAGAACAGCTTATGCTGTTTCACCCAATTCTAAGTGCTTATTATCTCAAGCTAGCTTGGCTAATAACCTCTTAAAATCGTGTGCCCACCTCTGACGACGTGGTTCTATCCATCACCATTTTCCACAGATTATTTTCCAAGGTCAGGGTTCAAGTTTCAATCCCCAATGGAAGATAAAATCTGTGGGAATGGGGGCAGAGAGGACAAAATCAGAAGGATTTTGTGTTATGCAACGAGTGGCGAGGAGCCAAGTTTACTTGAGCTCCACGACATTTGGTGCATAACAAAACTGCGGTAGCAGTCCTCTCTGACACCATTTAAAATCTGTGGGATCCGTGAGATCTGTGTGACAATTTTAAATGCCCGTCACTACAAAGCGAGCTCCTTGGGTATATTCTGTGTCAAGGGCAAGACTATATCCCATTGAGGCGGCAAGACGACGAGCCAAGGACAAACCGATACCAAGGCTTTGTTCATCAGCCGACAGGTGGACAAAGGGGTCAAAGATACGCTCAGCATCTTCAGCAGGAATCACTGGACCCTCGTTGCTGACAGATATGGCATAGGTGCCATAGCTATCAGCATAGCAGCTCATCAGCACCTTACCCCCTGTGGCATACTTGTCAGCATTGTCGAGCAGACAGTTCAGCAGTTCCTGCAACAGCGGACTCGTATTGACCATCACGTCGTCGGGCACCGTCGTCTTAAACTCTGTGATGACCGTACGGTTCTTGTCTATCGATGAAGGATGCAGGTCGTAACTGTTGAGTATGGAGCGTGCCAATTCATTCAAACCAATCTTGTCTGATTTTGGGGTTGGTACATCGTCATCGTAGAGACTGAACAGAATGAGCTGATGTGTGGAGGTGGCCACATGGTAGGCATCACGGCACACACCGGCACGCAGCTGCATATATTCATCGTGAGGGATTTGTCCGTTTGAGTCGATAATCAGTTCTGCGGTATTTATCAGTGTCAGCAGCGGAGCGCGCAGTGCATTGATGCAGATTTGCTTCTCTTCATCGGTGATGCCGACAGCCCCTCGTGCATAGGAATCGAGTACGGGATCCATCAGCGACTCTACACTTTGGGCAGCAGCGAGAATATCCTTGTATCGCTTAGGACGCTCCTCGGGTTTCAACAGGAAGTTCGGATTGTTAAAGACACGTGCATAGCCCATCAGCACACTGACAGGCGACTTCAACTTATCCTGTATCGTGCTGACAAAGGCACGACGAATGGCCTGTCCTGCCTCTATACGACGACGAGACTCCTGCAACTGAAGGAACTGGTCCTTCAGCCGGCGATTCTTCACATGACGATAGATGAGTATTCCTACGAGCAAACCTATGATAGCCAGTGCCATCAGAAGAACAATCAACAACTGTGTGCGCCTTATCTCAGCCTTCTCCTGCTCGGCCTGAAAATTATCAATATCGCGTGTCAAATCCGCCAAATGCTGTTCTATCGACTCACGCTCGTCAATGAGCATGAGACTGTCCTTTAGCTGAGAGGCATGAAAAGCCTGCTGCCAGTTACCCATCTGCTCATAGACATTGATGCGAAGCTCCGTGGCCATCTGGGGCACTTCTACGGAGTCACACCACGCCAGTGCCTGCTGGTAGTCTTTCTGCATCAGGTGATAGCAAACCATGACCTGTTCGAGGTTGGCTGCATTAAAATGCTCAGGATGATGCTGGCGGATACTATCGTATTTAGAAAAATAGCGGTAGAACAGTTTACGGTCGTTCATCTTGTTGGCAATAATACACCGATATCCCAGTACACCACTCTCGTACATCGGGTTCTTGAGCATCTGCTGAGGCAGGCTGTCAAGACATGCCATGGCCTTAAGAGGTTGCTTGAAACTGAGCGACTGTGCCAGCGATAGGTAAGCGTTGAACAGGGCGATGGGGTCTTTTTTAGCATCAATACCCTTGAGGGCACGCCAGAAGTACTTCTCACCCATCTCGGGCTGGTTTCGACCATTATAGAAAAAACCCAGTCCCATATTAGCCATATAGAGAAACTGCTCCTGATGACGTGCCTTGACATCATCGGTAAGGTGGTGGATCTCGATATAAGCACGATGGAAACGTTTATGGTTCACCTCATAGATCACACGATTCATCCACGTGCGGTAGTAGGTTGACCAGTCTTGACGCTGTTTCAAATACTCCATCAATGTATGCTGAGCCTTGTAGAAAGCAGAATCGTTACCACTGGCCTGGGCTACATAAAGGTTCTGCAGCAATTGCTCTTGTGTAACGGGTTGCTGCTGATTAGCAGGCTTCTGTCTGGCAACAAGGGAGATGCTTATTGCCAGCAGAACTGCTGTGAAAACAATCTTTTTCATATATAATACTATCATATTCATGCTTTAATTAAGTTGCGAAATGTTCAGATCCGTATGTAAAAGAGTGTTGCAAAGATATGAAACATTTTCCACTTCTGCAAGTAAAAATTATTCAAAAGCCATTTTTTTGTTAATTTTGAAACTATTTTTGCTGATTTTGCAACTCTGCCCACTGTTTTACTCAACTTTCGTGAGTGATGAGTGGTGAGTGTCGCGTGCCTGTCCCTGTGAGCCTGCTATCTCCTTTGTTCAATCGTATTATGACCTAGCAAATACGCATATAGTGCAGATGGAATAAAAACCAAGTTAAGACTCTCCAGTTCTTTTGCACCAAACCTTGTACGAGAAGAAACGATGGCTGATCTTAACTGATTCTTTTCCATAAATGACAGCAGGGACTTTAATTCCCCTGGAGCCTCATAATATCTATCAGACCATTTCATTTCTACTGCCCATGCCGGCTTTTGATTACGGCGGTCAAGACCAACCATATCCACCTCTCCATTGTCACGTCCCATTTTCCAGTTTGCATAGTACACTTCTTCATCGTCTCGCTGAATACGCTGGGCATAAAGAGCAGTTTCCACCATACTGCCCAATGACTTGTCCGATTCTGTCAATGGTGAGAACAGAGCGCAACGCAATGAAGGATTTGTAAGATATATCTTAAACTGAGTGATTCGCTGCATCCGTTTGGCGTTTGCATCTATACGATGAATCACCTTGATAAGGAAAGCACTCTCCAAATATGTAAGATACTTACGGATAACATCTTTTCTAATGCCAGACTCTTGAGACATCTCGTCATAAGAAAATTCACATCCGGAGCGATAGGCAATGTGAATAAAAAGTCTGTATAGTTCCTGAGTATCATTAATACCATAAAGCCCAGGAAGGTCTTTCAACATGACTTTATCAACGATGTCGCGTCGCATATAGCGCCCTGGATCCTGCTGGATTTCCTTTGAGAAAACAACCTCTGGATAACCGCCATAGTTAATATAGCGAATAAAATGCTCATTCAGCTGTGTCATGTCAATGGTATCGAAAGCATCAAATTCCTGCTGATTCCATACTATCTTTTTAGGAATAATCAGACGGCCCAGATTTTGCAAATGAATATACTCATTAAAAGTAAGAGGAGGTAATGCAAAGTCATGAAAACGCCCTGCACCACTCTCGTCACTCTTCATCTTTAGAGCGGCTGCAGCAGATCCTGAGACAACAAACCGCGTTGAACGATAGGTATCAACAAGTGATTTTAAGTGCAGTTCCCAATCCTTTAGGTATTGTACCTCATCATAGAATACATAGAAGCCTTCATCTGTCGGCAATTGGGCGAGAGATTTCTTGGCGATATTCAACAACATCTCCAACGACATACCATTATATATAGGTGTATCTATAGAAAGATAGATGATGCTCTGTGGATTGATGCCGTCCTTTATCAAACATTCTATCGTATGATAAATCATAATGGTCTTACAAATTTATATTTGCAACAATAAGAACAAAAAGTTTTCCTTATTTTCACAATTTGGTAAAAATAAGAACATTTAAAACGTCTTATTTTGACAATTTGGTAAAAATAAGCAAGAATTTTAAAATAAAACAACCTTATTTTCACCCTATAAAATATAATAAGGATGGAACTATTGCGTTCCATCCTTACCTTGGTATTATATAAAATACTTAGTCGGCAATCTTTGCCTTGAGCATCTCGCGGTTGAGGCGAGCAATGTTCGAGATCGTCTCGTTCTTCGGGCATACGGCCTCGCAAGCACGCGTATTGGTACAGTTACCGAAACCGAGCTCATCCATCTTGGCAATCATGTTCTTCACACGGCGGGCAGCCTCGACCTTACCCTGTGGGAGCAGGGCGAGCTGGCTGACCTTGCTGGATACGAAGAGCATGGCAGAGCCATTCTTACAAGCTGCTACGCAGGCGCCACAGCCGATGCAAGAAGCGCAGTCCATTGCCTCGTCGGCATCCTCCTTAGGAATGAGGATGGCATTGGCATCCTGAGCCTGACCGGTGCGGATGGAAGTGTAGCCACCAGCCTGGATAATCTTATCGAAGGCATTGCGGTCAACCATACAGTCCTTGATAACGGGGAAGGCAGCAGAGCGCCAAGGCTCGACGGTGATGACATCACCATCGTTGAAACGACGCATATAGAGCTGACAGGTAGTAGCACCACGCTCCGTCTTACCATGAGGTGTACCGTTGATGTAGAGAGAGCACATACCACAGATACCCTCGCGGCAGTCGTGATCGAAAACGAAAGGCTCTTTACCTTCGTTGATGAGGTTCTCGTTGAGGATATCGAGCATCTCCAAGAAAGAAGTATCATCGGGAATATCCTTCATATCGTAGCTATCGAAGTGACCCGCATCCTTGGGACCATTCTGACGCCAAAATTTTATTGTAAATGAAATATTCTTTGCCATAGTTTTATGGGGTTTTGAGGTTTTCAGGTTTCAGGTTTTGAGGTGAAATTACCATCAGGATTCTGTGACCTCTTATATATTAAAGAGGAGAGCACCTTATAACCTCAAACCTTCAACCTTATAACCTAAAATTAATTCTTATAATTTCTCGTTTGTACCTTAATAGCTTCGTACTCCAGAGGCTCCTTGATGAGCTCGGGCTCGTTGCCCTTGCCTTTATATTCCCAGCAGCCTACATAGAAGTAGTTCTCATCGTCACGCTTAGCCTCACCTTCCTCGGTCTGATATTCTTCACGGAAGTGACCACCGCAAGACTCATTACGAGAGAGAGCGTCGAAGGCTACAAGCTGACCCATAGTGAAGAAGTCGCGCAAGTGGATAGCCTTGTCGAGTTCGACATTCAGACCCTCCTTCGTTCCAGGAACGAAGAGGTTGGTATCGAACTCCTTCTCCAGTTCGTGCATCCTCTTCAGGCCCGTCTTCAGACCCTCAGCAGTGCGACCCATACCGACATACTCCCACATGATGTGACCGAGTTCCTTATGGATAGAATCCACAGAACGCTTACCCTTGATGTTCATGAGGCGGTCGATTTCAGCGGCAACACCCTTCTCAGCCTCGTCGAACTCAGGACGGTCTGTGGGAACCTTAGGCCATACAGCCTGGTCAGCCAGGTAGTTCTGGATGGTGTAAGGCAATACGAAGTAACCGTCTGCCAGACCCTGCATCAGTGCAGAAGCACCGAGGCGGTTAGCACCGTGGTCAGAGAAGTTACACTCACCGATGGCGAAGAGGCCAGGGATGGTGGTCTGCAACTCATAGTCAACCCAGATACCACCCATGGTATAGTGGATAGCGGGATAAATCATCATCGGCTTGTAATACTTCACACCATTGATCTCGTTCGCTACATCGCCAGGGAATACGTCGGTAATCTCCTCATACATCTCGAAGAGGTTGCCATAGCGCTGCATGATGATGTCGAGGCCGAGGCGGTTGATAGACTCCGAGAAGTCGAGGAACACAGCCAGACCGGTGTTGTTGACACCGAAGCCCTTATCGCAACGCTCCTTAGCAGCACGAGAAGCCACGTCACGGGGAACGAGGTTACCGAAGGCAGGATAGCGNNCGCTCCAGATAGTAGTCGCGGTCCTCTTCAGGAATCTCCCAACCCTGTTTGGTACCAGCCTGCAGAGCCTTGGCATCTTCCAACTTCTTAGGAACCCAGATACGTCCGTCGTTACGCAGTGACTCAGACATCAGCGTCAGCTTAGACTGCTTGTCGCCATGAACGGGGATACAGGTGGGGTGAATCTGAACGTAAGAAGGATTAGCAAAGTAAGCACCCTTACGATAGCACTGAACGGCAGCTGTGCAGTTACAGCCCATCGCATTGGTAGAGAGGAAGTAAGTGTTTCCGTAACCACCGGTAGCAATGACAACCGCATTGGCTGAGAAGCGCTCCAGCTCACCAGTAACCAAGTTCTTGGCAATGATACCACGGGCACGACCGTCGACAATGACAACATCCTCCATCTCGTAACGGGTGTAGAGCTTTACCTTACCAGCCTGCACCTGTGCAGAGAGAGAAGAGTAAGCACCGAGCAACAGCTGCTGACCGGTCTGACCTTTCGCATAGAACGTACGAGATACCTGAGCACCACCGAACGAACGGTTGGCCAGCATACCACCGTACTCACGGGCAAAAGGAACACCCTGAGCCACGCACTGGTCGATAATATTGTTAGACACCTCTGCCAGACGGTAAACATTAGCCTCACGGGCACGATAGTCACCACCCTTTACCGTATCATAGAACAAACGATAAACAGAGTCGCCGTCATTCTGATAGTTCTTGGCAGCATTGATACCTCCCTGCGCAGCGATAGAGTGTGCACGACGGGGAGAATCCTGGATACACAAGTTGATCACATTGAAGCCCATCTCGCCAAGAGATGCAGCTGCAGAGGCACCAGCCAGACCAGTACCTACCACTATCACATCGAGCTTCAGCTTGTTCTTGGGGTTTACCAAGCGCTGATGAGCCTTATATTCCTTCCATTTCTCAGGTACTGGACCTGCGGGAATCTTTGAATCTAATACTTTAGCCATAGTAAAAATATAATGCTTAATTCATAATTCATAATGCATAATTAGCAGCCACCTGCATAGCAGTAGAGGCTGGGAGCGCACTTAAAGGCGAAAGCCAATACCACTACCAGGAAGCCCAGCAGGAGGAGCGACACGTAGCAGAGACCAATCCACTGGATGCGCTTCTGCCAGATCTTGCCACTGGCACCCAAGGTATGGAGGGCAGACCAGAAACCGTGAGCCAGATGGAACCAGATGGCGCAAATCCAAATAATGTAAATAACCACATTGACAGGATTAGCGAAGGTGTCAATGATAAAAGCGAAACCGTCGGTAGGCAGATGACCTGCTGTAGTACCTACTATCTCGGCAAGCATCATCTTGCTCCAGAAATGATAGAGGTGGAGCAGCAGACCGCAGAGAATGATCAGACCCAGCACCAGCATGTTGCTAGAAGCCCATCCCTCGGCTACATCGAGGATCCCGTGCTGATTAACTGTTGTTGCCACATCGTAGCGGTTCTCGCCACGAGCCTTACGATTCTGCGCCGTCAGGATGAAGGCAAACACAATGTGAATGAGTGCCAGAGCAGCCAGACCCATGGTTGCCACTACGGCATACCAGTTGGCTCCCAGCAATTCGCAAATCATGTTGTAAGCATTACCAGAGAAGATGGCGACAATGTTCATGGCACAATGGAATGTCAAGAACAAAATCAAGGCCAAACCAGTAACAGACATTACAACTTTTCGACCGATTGATGAATTAATTAACCACATAAATTTTATAGTATTAAATTGATAAATTTACCTAATAATAAGTACGTACACGCACGTTTAGGCTACAAAATTACTACAAAATTATGAATTCCGCAAACGTTTCCATTAGAAAAATGCACTATTTATACAAATTCCATTTGTTTTGGCGTGTTTAAAGAAAAGATTTTGTAATTTTGCAGCATGATTCTGAACTACGACGTTTTAGTAATTGGCGGCGGTCATGCTGGATGTGAGGCGGCTTGTGCCTCAGCCAACATGGGTGCACGTACCTGTCTGGTGACCATGGATATGAACAAGATTGCACAGATGTCGTGTAATCCTGCCGTTGGCGGTATTGCCAAAGGACAAATAGTAAGAGAGATCGATGCCCTTGGAGGACAGATGGGACTGGTAACAGATGCTACTGCCATTCAATTCCGCATGCTTAACAGAAGCAAGGGGCCAGCGATGTGGAGTCCACGAGCACAGTGTGACCGAGGGAAGTTTATCTGGGAATGGCGTCGTCGGTTGGATGAAACACCGAACCTCGACATCTGGCAGGACCAGGCGGAGGAGCTGTTGGTGGAGGACGCTGTGAATGACTCGCAGGGCTCTGTGAAGGGGGTGAAGACCATCTGGGGTGTAGAGCTGCGGGCGAAGGCGGTGGTTATAACTGCCGGTACCTTCCTCAACGGTCTGATGCACATCGGGCGGAAGATGGTTGCTGGCGGAAGAATAGCCGAGCCTGCCGTCGCTCATCTCACAGAAAGTATCACCCGTCACGGAATCCGTTCGGCACGTATGAAAACAGGAACTCCCGTTCGTATTGACAAACGATCGGTGCATTTCGAAGACTTGGAGATACAAGAAGGTGAACATGACTTCCACCAATTCTCTTACTTGGGAGGATACCGCCAACTGCCCCAACTGACGTGCTGGACTTGTAATACAAATTCAAAAGTACACGAGACGTTGCGTTCGGGTCTGAAAGACTCACCACTCTACAACGGACAGATACAATCTATCGGTCCCCGCTATTGTCCATCAATAGAAACCAAACTGGTGACCTTCCCCGATAGGGAACAGCATCCACTGTTCCTGGAACCAGAAGGTACGGATACCAATGAGCTATACCTGAATGGTTTTTCATCCTCGTTACCCATGGAGGTGCAGATAGCTGCCTTGAAACATATTCCAGCCTTCCGAGACTTGAAGGTGTACCGTCCTGGATATGCCATCGAATACGACTTCTTCGATCCTACCCAATTGAAACATACCCTAGAGTCGAAGGTGATTGGTGGTCTGTTTATGGCAGGACAGGTGAATGGTACGACCGGATATGAAGAGGCAGGCGGACAAGGGACCGTGGCCGGTATTAACGCGGCTCTTTATGCGGGGAGTGATCGTTGCGACTCGGTCGCAACACAGAAAACGTTTGAGCTCCATAGAGACGAGGCATATATCGGCGTGCTGATTGACGACCTGGTGACGAAGGGAGTGGATGAACCCTACCGTATGTTTACCTCCAGAGCTGAATATAGGATTCTGCTAAGACAGGACGATGCTGATGCACGACTGACAGAAAAAGGATATGAAATAGGTATCGTCAAACGAGACCGCTATGACTGGTGGTTGCAGAAGAAAGCATATATCGAAGAAATCGAAAACTTCTGCAAAACATTCCCTATTAAACCGAAGATCATCAATGGCGCATTGGAAGCATTAGGCTCTACCCCACTCGTCTATGGTTGTAAACTGGAAGACTTGGTGGCACGCCCGGAACTGAACTTTGAGAATCTGCAGGAGGTCATTCCAGAACTGAAGGAAATACTAAACCGCCCTGTTCAACGAAAAGAAGAAATAGCAGAGGCGGCAGAAGTACATATTAAATATAAGGGATATATCGAACGTGAACGTATCGTTGCTGACAAGATGCACCGACTGGAGAATATCCGCATCAAAGGACATTTCCATTACGACGAAATGTTATCGCTCAGTACAGAAGCCCGCCAAAAACTAAAAGCCATTGATCCAGAAACACTGGCCCAAGCAAGCAGAATACCAGGAGTATCACCCAGTGATATTAATGTATTGCTCGTGCTGATGGGAAGGTGAGGGAAAGGTTTCAAGGTTCAGGGTTCATGGTTCAGGGTTCAGGGTTCAAGGTTCAGGGTTCAGGGTTCAGGTTTTAAGGTGGGAGGTGTTTCACGTGAAACATAGTGGACGAGAATGGGAATGACGGAGATAGATAATCAATAACTATAAAATGTAAGAATATGAATAATGAGATTTTATTAAAAAACTTAAGGTGTATTCCTGACTTTCCCAAAAAGGGGATTAATTTTAGAGATGTTACTACACTGTTCAAAAATGCTGAGTGTATGCAAATTATGCTCGATGAACTTTATGAACTCTATAAAGACAAAGGCATTACTAAGATTGTGGGCGTTGAAAGCCGTGGATTTGTCATGGCAGCGGCATTAGCAGGCAGATTAGGATGCGGTGTCGTTTTAGCACGAAAGCCAGGGAAGTTGCCAGCAACCGTCATAAAAGAATCTTTTACGAAAGAATATGGCGTTGACATCGTAGAGATGCACATTGATTCAATTAATGAAAATGACGTTGTATTGATACATGACGACCTATTAGCAACTGGTGGTACTGCCCTTGCGACTTATAAATTGGTGAAAAACTTTAATCCCAAAAATATCTATATGAACTTCATTATAGAAATAAGAGATGAAGGTCTGCATGGAAGAGACTTGTTTGAGGGACTTGTTGATGTAACAACACTGATGGTGGTTTAATGTTTCACGTGAAACAAGAGGGAGGTTGTGAGGTTGTGAGGTTATAGGATGAAGGACGAAGAGAGAATAAAGCGATTAAAGGCGATTGTGGCTGCTATGCCTGAGAAACCAGGGAGCTATCAGTATTACGATGCTGAGGGTACCATTATCTATGTAGGTAAGGCAAAGAACCTGAAGTCGCGCGTATCTTCCTATTTCCACACAGAAGTAGACCGTTTTAAAACCAAGGTACTGGTATCGAAAATTGAGAATATCAGCTATACTGTAGTTAATACCGAGGAAGACGCCCTACTCCTTGAAAATTCGCTTATCAAGAAATACAATCCGCGATATAACGTTCTGCTCAAAGACGGGAAAACCTATCCGAGCATCTGTGTGACCAAAGAATACCTCCCACGAATCTTTGCTACGCGAACAATTAACAAGAAATGGGGTACATACTATGGACCCTATTCACATGTTGGTAGCATGCATGCCGTACTGGAACTCATCAACAAACTCTATCGTCCCAGACTATGTCGGCAACCCATTACAGAAGAAGGTGTGAAAAGTGGGAAATACCAAGTATGCCTCGACTATCATATCAAAAAATGCGGTGGGCCTTGTGTGATGAAACAATCATGGGAAGACTACCAAAAAAACATCGAACAAGCACGTGAAATCCTCAAGGGAAACACTCGGGAAGTGCTCAAAGTACTGAAAGAAGAGATGTTACAACTCTCCGAAGAACTGCGTTTTGAGGAAGCTGAAGAGGTCAAAAGACGATATCTGTTGATTGACCAGTTTGTGTCGAAGAGCGAGGTTGTGAGTCACACCATTAATAATGTAGACGTACTCTCGATTACCAACGACGAGAAGATAGCCTTCATCAATTATATCCACGTATCAAACGGTTCGATTAATCAGAGTTTTACCTTTGAATACAAGAAAAAACTCGATGAGACAGACGAAGAACTGCTACAACTGGGAATCATAGAAATGAGGGAGCGTTTCCAGAGTCATGCGAAGGAAATTATCCTACCCCAGGAGATAGACTTAGACCTTGAAGGAGTAACCATCACCGTGCCACAAAGAGGAGACAAAAAGACCCTGCTCGACCTATCCATGATGAATGGGAAACAGTATAAATTCGACCGTATGAAACAGGCCGAAAAACTGAATCCTGAACAAAAATCAGTACGTCTGATGAAAGAATTGCAAGATACCCTTCATTTACCCAAAATACCCTATCAAATAGAGTGTTTTGACAACTCAAACATCTCAGGATCAGACGCTGTAGCAGCCTGTGTGGTATTCAAGAAAATGAAACCCTCCAAACAAGACTATCGGAAATACCATATCAAAACGGTGGTAGGTCCGGATGATTACGCATCGATGAAGGAGGTTGTATGGAGGCGATACCATCGCCTCATACAGGAACAAGAGGAGCTGCCTGATTTGATCGTGGCAGATGGAGGAAAGGGGCAGATGGAAGTCATCAGACAGGCTGTACAGGATGAATTAGGACTGGACATTCCAATAGCAGGATTAGCCAAAAACGACAAACACAGAACGCATGAACTGCTCTATGGTTTTCCACCTAGAGTGATAGGTTTAAAACCCGACTCAGAACTCTTCAGAGTACTCACCCACCTGCAAGATGAAGTACACCGTTTTGCAATTACATTCCATCGAGATCAGCGTTCTAAGCACGCTTTACACTCGGAGCTGGACGAGATTAAGGGAATAGGTCCGAAAACGCGTGGTGAGCTTCTAAAAGGCCTTAAATCGGTCAAGAAAATCAAAGAGGCAGATCTGGAAACACTGGAAAAGATTGTTGGTCCTGCTAAAGGAAGAATTATTTACGATTATTATCATACGAAATGAGAGCAGTTATACAAAGAGTCAAGTATGCAAAAGTAAGGGTTGAAGGTTTCGATCATATCGAAACAGACGAAATGGTGGAAACTGAGAAGAAAAGGAGTATTAACGAAGGTTTCCTGATCCTGTTAGGCGTATGCAATGAGGATACCCTGGAGGATGTAGACTGGTTGGTAAAGAAAATAGCCAATCTGCGGGTTTTTGATGATGAAAATCACGTGATGAACCGTTCGATCATAGATATAGAAGGTGAAGCTTTAGTCGTGAGTCAGTTTACGCTCTATGCCAGTTATAAGAAAGGAAACAGACCATCTTGGTTCAAGGCGGGGTCTCATGAGCATTCGATTCCCCTTTATGAAGCATTTATAAAAGAGATGGAGCATCAACTGGGAAAAGCAGTAGGGACAGGAGAATTTGGGGCAGATATGAAAGTAGAACTACTGAATGACGGTCCTGTGACAATATGTATGGATACTAAAAATAAAGAATAAATAAGGGTTGCGATAAGATTGCAACATAAGGGACAAGGAAATATGAAGAAATATTTAAGAGAAATTGAGGTATCAGGACTGATACTCGTCGTGATTGGTATTGTACTATCGTGGACAATAAGTAGTCAATATGGCATGTGGCCTTGTGCATTTGGACTGTTGTGCTGGCTTACTACCTTTCTTTACAAAGCATTTCACTGGAATGAATATCAGAAAGAAAACCGACAGAATATCATCATTTTAATTTTGGCTATTTGCATTCTACTGATACAAATGATCATCAAGTTAAACCATTAAAGAATATGGAACAAGAAAATAAATACGAAAAGGCCCTAAGCCTGTACGAAACAAATGTCAGTGACGAAGAAGTAAGAGATGCAGTGAGGAAAATCATTGCAGAACGAGTGCATGAAAATGATACTCAAGAGGTTAAAAAATTCCTGATGGGCAGTGTAGAGCTCACGACACTGAAGACTACAGATTCAGAAGAAAGTGTGATGGCATGCACAGAGAAAGTCAATGAATATGACGAAACCTACCCTGACCTACCCCACGTTGCCACCATCTGTATCTATCCTAACTTTGCCAAGACAGTAGCGGAGACTCTGGAAGTAGAGAATGTTGAAATTGCCTGTGTATCAGGAAGTTTTCCATCATCACAAACATTTACTGAAATAAAAATTGCCGAAACGGCGCTAGCTATCAAAGACGGAGCCACCGAGATAGATATGGTACTGCCAGTAGGAAAATTCCTCAGTGGCAACTACGAAGATGTAGCAGATGAAATAGCAGAGATGAAGGCTGTTTGCGGAGAACATAAACTAAAAGTAATATTGGAAACAGGGTGTTTGAAGACGGCTTCGAACATCAAGAAAGCAGCCATTTTGGCTATGTATGCAGGAGCCGACTACATCAAGACTTCAACAGGAAAACTGGAGCCTGCTGCTACACCGGAAGCAGCATACGTGATGTGCCAGGCAATCAAAGAATACTATAACAAGACAGGCATTCAGATTGGTTTCAAACCAGCAGGTGGATTAAATTCCGTGATGGATGCACTGATATACTATACCATCGTAAAAGAAGTACTGGGTGAACAATGGTTGACCAACCAATGGTTCAGGATGGGTACATCAAGACTTGCCAATATGTTGCTCAGCGAGATTGTTGGTGAGGAAACAAAATTCTTCTAATAATTACGTTGAACAACGTAATCAACATAGGCTGTCAGTGATTCACTGATAGCCTTTTCTTTGACATTCTCAAAGATATATTGTTTACATATCTGACTGAATTCCTGCATTTTACGTTCTGCATATTCGATACCCCCACTCTGTTTGGTAAATTCAACCAAGACAGCAATTTCATCCTGGTTGATCGTACCCGCTTTAACCTTTCGGGCTAGTGTTTGCATAGACTCATAGCTCGAAGTATTCAAAGCATAGATGACAGGCAATGTCAACTTACCTTCCATCATATCATTTCCTGTAGGTTTGCCTATCTCCTTAGAGTCATAATAATCGAAGATATCGTCACGAATCTGGAACATGATACCCAAAGTCTGTCCGAATTTAGAGGCCTTGGCAATCTCTTCATCGGAAGCACCGGCAGAAATAGCACCAATAGCCGCACAAGCCTCAAAGAGCGCCGCAGTCTTCTGTTGGATGACCTGATAATAAACATCTTCGCTAAACTCCTGATTTTGGATATTTGACAGTTGAAGAATCTCGCCAGCTGACAAGATTCGACCAAGTTCAGCAAGATATTCAACGATACGCTGATTACCCGTTTTAGCCACACTCAACAAGGCAGTAGAAAGGATATAGTCACCAACGAGGACAGCCACCTTATTATTATAAGTAGCATTGACAGACGCCTGTCCGCGGCGCTCCCCACTCTCATCCACTACATCATCATGAACGAGTGATGCCGTATGCAACAGTTCCAAACCAACAGCAGCATGTTGTGTGATATCAGAAACGCCACCATAATTCTTAGCAATCAACAAAATCAACATGGGACGCATACGTTTACCACCACGCTGACGGATATGTGATAAAACTTGAGAAAGAAGACCTTCCTCATGTGACAATCGCTGATTGAACAAAGCGATGAAATCGTTTAAATCCTGTTCAATAGGTCGTTTGATGAGTGACAAATAATCCATTTTTCTGAATTTTGATACAAAAATAGTGAAAATATCGGGATATTGCGAAATATTTTAGTAATTTTACGCAGAAATTATCATTTTGTTATGGAAAAACTATTCCTTTTAGACGCTTATGCGTTGATATACCGTTCGTATTACGCCTTCATCAAGAATCCGCGTATTAACTCGAAAGGTCTGAATACCTCAGCGATCATGGGTTTTGTAAACACCCTCCAAGAAGTGATTACCAAAGAACAGCCTACTTACCTTGGAGTAGCATTCGACCCTCACGGTCCTACCTTCCGTTCGGAGGCTTTCCCGGACTATAAAGCCCAACGCGAGGCAACGCCAGAAGACATCCGAAAAGCTGTACCCATCATCAAAGACCTGTTGAAAGCATGGAATATTCCCATTCTGCAGGTTGATGGCTATGAGGCAGATGATGTGATTGGTACCTTGGCCACGAAAGCTGGTGCCCATGACATCAAAACATATATGCTGACACCCGATAAAGACTACGGACAGTTGGTAACAGAGAATGTATTCATCTACAGACCACGTCACGGAGGTGGATATGAAGTGATGGGTCCTGAGGAAGTGAAGGCAAAATATGGCATTCCATCGACAAATGCTGTTATTGATTTACTGGCACTGATGGGTGATTCAGCTGATAATTTCCCTGGTTGTCCCGGTGTGGGAGAAAAGACAGCCGTAAAACTCATCAGTGAATTTGGATCGGTAGAAAATCTGATCAGCAGGACAGAAGAACTGAAGGGTGCACTCAAGACAAAAGTGGAAACTCACATCGACGACATCAAAATGTCAAAATTCTTGGCTACCATCAAAACAGACGTACCCATAGAATTAAATCTCGACGAACTGAAAATGTCGGAACCCAATGAGGAGCAACTAAGCAAACTGTTGGACGAACTGGAGTTTAAGACCCTTGCGTCGAAGATTCTTAAAAAAACTGAAAAAACGGTTAAACCTGTTAATGGACAACTCGATTTATTTGCAGAATTTGCGCCCGAGCGGTCGGACGAACCAGAATTTTCAAAACTAGAGACCTTAAAAACGACTGATCACGACTACCAACTCATTGAAAATGAGGACGATTTAAGGAAATTATGTGACTTTTTCTTAACAAATAAAATTCTCAGTCTAGATACAGAAACCACTTCTACCAACCCTATTGATGCCGAATTGGTGGGATTGAGCTTTTCTGTGAAAGAGCATCAGGCATTTTATGTTCCCATACCCGAAAATCGTGAAGAAGCCCAAAAGCGAGTAGCCATTTTCCGACCCGTCTATGAAAATGAGGAAATACTAAAGATAGGTCAGAATCTGAAATATGATTTGGAAGTGTTGCGCAACTATGGAATTGTACTGAAAGGAAAAATGTGGGACACGATGATTGCCCACTATCTCATACAACCGGAGTTGCGTCATAACATGGACTATATGGCAGAGATCTATCTGAATTACCAAACGGTGCATATCGACGAACTGATAGGTCCGAAAGGAAAGAACCAGCGTTCGATGCGTGACCTCTCCCCTACCGATGTCTATGAATATGCCTGCGAGGATGCAGACATCACCCTGCAACTGAAAAACAAGTTGGAGGAAGAATTGAAAAAACACGAATGTGAGCAGCTATTCTATGAGATAGAGATGCCCTTGATGCCTGTGTTGGCAGAGATGGAAATGAATGGTGTATGTCTGGATACGGAATCGTTAGCTGAAACCAGCAGGCAGTTTACCACACGTATGAACGAAATCGAACAACGCATCTACGAACTGGCAGGTGAACACTTCAACATTGCTTCGCCCAAACAAGTCGGTGAAATCCTGTTCGATAAACTGAAGATTGTCGAGAAGGCCAAAAAGACAAAGACGGGACAGTATGTCACCTCTGAGGAAGTGCTGCAACAACTGAAAAACAAGCATGAGATAGTGGCCGACATCCTGCAACATCGTGGCCTGAAGAAGCTGATTGGCACCTATATCGACGCTCTACCCAAACTGATTAACCCTCGTACTGGACATATCCATACCTCGTTCAATCAGACCATCACAGCTACGGGCCGACTGTCATCCAGTGATCCTAACCTGCAAAATATTCCTATTCGCGGAGAGGATGGTAAAGAGATCCGTAAGGCATTCATTCCCGAACCAGGGTGTCTGTTTTTCTCAGCCGACTACAGTCAGATAGAGCTGCGTGTGATGGCCCATCTGAGTGGTGATAAAAATATGATTGAAGTATTCCGTGAAGGCAAGGATTTACATGCGGCTACAGCTGCTAATATCTATAAAAAACCGATTGAGGAAGTGACACGTGATGAACGTACAAAATCGAAACGTGCCAACTTCGGTATCATCTATGGCATCACTGTATTTGGATTGGCAGAACGTCTGGACATTGAAAGAGCAGAAGCCAAACAATTAATTGACGGATATTTCGATACCTTCCCTGAGGTATATGACTATATGGAGAAATCGAAGGAGATAGCTCGCAAACAAGGATATGTCACTACCCTATTCGGTCGTCGCCGTTACCTGCCGGATATCAACAGTGCCAACTCCGTGGTACGAGGTTTTGCAGAACGAAATGCCATCAATGCTCCTATTCAGGGAACAGCTGCTGACATCATCAAAGTAGCTATGATTCATATCTTCGAACGTTTCAAGCGTGAAGGTATTAAGAGCAAGATGATTTTACAAGTACATGATGAATTAAACTTCTCTGTTTATCCTGAAGAGAAAGAACTGGTAGAACGTATTGTATTAGAAGAGATGCAGGGTGCCTTTGAAATGAAAGTACCACTTGTGGCTGACAGTGGATTTGGAACAAATTGGCTGGAAGCACATTAGAGTTGAGAGTTGAGAATCGAGAATTAAAAAGATGCGGAAGATTAGGACAATAGAGATGGAACGGCTCTCGGTGGAAGAATTCCGGGAGGCTGAGAAGATGCCATTGATTGTGGTATTAGATGATGTGCGTTCGATGTATAATGTAGGAAGTGTGTTTCGTACCTGTGATGCTTTCAGAGTAGAAGCCGTCTATCTCTGTGGTATCAGCTGTACACCACCTGCTACCGAGATTCATAAGACAGCTTTGGGTGCAGAGGATAGTGTCAGTTGGAAATATTTTAAAACAGCATTAGAGGCCGTTGAGGAATTGAAAAAAGAAGGTTATACGGTCTATTCCATAGAGCAGGTAGAACACTCCACTAAGCTACAAAAATTTACTCCCATACTAGGAAAAAAATGTGCCATAGTAATGGGAAATGAAGTAAAGGGTGTTCACCAAGAGGTAGTTGATGCTTCAGATGGTTGTCTGGAAATACCCCAACTAGGTACCAAACACTCCATGAATGTCAGCGTTACAGCCGGTATCATCATCTATAAATTTGCAGAAACACTAATGCTCAAATAAATGTGGATAAATGTGTGCATAACCTGTGGATAGTCATGTTGATGATTCAATAATTCACTAAACTCCCCTACTCTGCTATGGGATAAAAAGAATAAAATACAGGTTTATACATTACTTTTCCACCAAAAAATACAGAAAAAAGATATAAACTTATTATATTTGCACCGAAAATAGAAAGTGTGGATAAACTACATATCTGATTAAAAATCAATAAGAAAGTATCAACAGAAGATGTGGAAGACAGAAAATAAAGTGTGGATAAACAAATATGCAAGAAAACAAGCAGAAAGTTTTGCACTTATCAACGTCATATCATCATATTCATTTCTATTTTAAAAAAAAATAAAAAGAAAATAAAATTATAATGTTATGTTGAAAACAGAGTGGAAAGAACAAGGATTTATAGATGAACCAGTAGCTGAAGGTACAGATTTGAAAGCTGAAATCCGTCGATTGGCTGAAGAAAAAAATGCTATTATCCTGGCACATTATTATACAATAGGAGACATACAAGACATTGCTGACTTTGTAGGCGACTCTCTGGCTTTAGCAAGAAAGGCTGCAGAGACTGATGCCAAAATGATGGTGATGTGTGGTGTACACTTCATGGCAGAAACCTGCAAGCTATTGTCACCAGAAAAGACAGTGTTATGTCCGGATTTGAATGCAGGTTGTTCATTGGCAGATTCCTGTCAAGCAGACGATCTGAAAAAGTACAAGGAAGAACATCCTGGATATCAGGTTATCTCTTATGTCAATACTACAGCTGCTGTGAAGGCATTGACAGATGTAGTAGTAACTTCTGGCAATGCCAAGAAAGTAGTAGATCAGTTGCCAAAGGATGCCAAACTCATTTTTGGTCCAGATTATAATTTAGGTAATTATATCAATGAAGTAACCGGTCGTAAAATGCTGTTATGGAATGGAGGATGTCATGTACATGAGCGTTTTTCCGTTGATGCTATTTTGAAGCTCAAGAAACAGTATCCTGATGCCGTCGTAATGGCCCATCTCGAGTGTAAAGGTCCTGTTTTGGCTTTGGCTGATGTAAAGGGTTCAACGGCTGATATGCTGAAGTTTGCTCGACAGAATCGAGCAACACAGTATATTGTGGCTACAGAGGCCGGTATTTTGCACGAGATGGCGAGATCTTGTCCAGACAAGGAATTTATCCCCGTGCCTCCAGAAATCAGTGAGAGCGGCTTAGAATGCAGTTGTAACGAGTGTCAGTATATGAAGATGAATACCCTCTTGAAGATTTATAACTGTCTGAAATACGAATGGCCCAATGTGGAAGTTGATCCAGAGATAGCAAAAGATGCCGTGAAACCTATTGAGAGGATGCTTGAGCTTAGCTGATATAAAACTTCTATCTTTGTTGGCAATCTGTTTATGAATAGTCAGAAACAGCGTATAGCGTGGCTTGCAGTTCTGCGAGGACTAAACATCCTGTTGGTTGTCATGGTACATATTCAGCTGGTTGATATATCTACTGGTAACAACCATGCTTTTTGTGAATGGATGGCTCTTCCATTTCACCCTATTCGTATGCCGCTATTCATTTTCATTTCAGGTGGATTGCTCTACCTAAGTAGAATATGCAGGCAAATACCAATAAAAGACTTATATAAGGAAAAGTTTCAGCGCATCATGCTCCCGTTTCTTTTCTTTGTGATAGTCTATTATTTCGTTAAGGTATTTTTTAATCAGTTTGCCAAGACACCTGTAGATTTGTCGTTTAATTATTTTTTGGAATCGTTTGTTTACTACCGTGGCTATTCTTCTCAGCCTTTGTGGTTCTTAGCTGTATTAATGCTTTTGATGCTGATGTATCCGTTGTTTCGTTACCTATGTGGCAGTAAATTCAGGATGGCAGCGTTTCTATTGTTCTGCTGTATCATCTATTTCATTAAAACAGACTTGGAGAGTCCGTGGAATGTCTTCTACATTCTTGAGCTTCATCATTATTTAGTGTATTTTTTCTTTGGTATCTTTTTCTTTCGCTTTAAGTGGTATAACTACTTGTCAAATAAGATAGTATTGCCTATACTCTTGCTGTTATATATTACTGGCTATGCTTGTTCAGTACCCTTGTTTACCTCATTGACAGGCATTCTATTGATGTGTTCAATATGTCTGCATATAGCCCGTTATGTACCAACTCTTTTCTTTAGTTTTCGTGATTACATTTTTCCCATCTATCTCATGTCATGGCTTTTTCAGACCTTTGTGGAGCTTATTCTGTGGAAACAGCTATGCAACATCGAATCGTTGTTCTTAGTGTTCTATGCTGTTAACCTATTGTCAGGACTATTTATCCCAGTACTGATATCCAAAGTAGTTGAACGTTGTCCTATCCGTTTGGTGAGACTTTTTTTTGGTCTACAATAGGTTAATTTCTAAAAGCAAAAAAACGCTGTCCAAGATAGTTGAATACCACAAAGAGGCACATGCCAAGAGCCATTGATACATTCTCCTGGATGATAGTACTATAATTGTTTAGGAGCCACATCATCAATGGTTTGGCAATACCGTATGCCAGTAGATAACAGGTAAGAATATTCAGTATAAATCGATATAATGAGCCGAATCCTTTTTCACGAAACTTAAAAGTAAAATGTTTATTAAGCAGGTAGCTACAGATACTACCGAAAAAGTAATTAGAAGCAGAAGACACCCAATAGCTCAGATGGAACACATTATAGAAAACAAACATAATAGTGGTACCTACGATGGTATTCACTATGCCTACCATGATGAATTTTATGAATCTCTTGTCAATGAAGATATTGGTCAATTTTTCAATCATCGTATCTGTCTGTTTATTGAATTCTGATATATTTGATTCTCCGTTTTATATTGGATGTAGGTATTGTCATAATCAGATAATCGTTTTGATTGATATGGATGACTTTATAATTAAAATCGTCTAGTTCATATTCATATCCAGGATAAGACAGTGGACGTTGGTAAAATTTTAAAGGTACTTCTTCTCCCAGTACGAAAGTGATATGTTTTACTGATTGTTTATTTTTCAATCGTTTAATGTATAGTTTGTTGTGCTGATCACTTTCCAAGTGATTGTAGGCAGAACTATCACTGTCAATTCGATGGATTACATCCTCTGGCAAGAAAATGAGATATTCTTTATGATATAGTTTTGCCATAGCTTTTGTATTGATATCATTCTTATCAAAAGCCATATAGCAATTGTAGAAACCAAATTCGATTGTAGCATTGTGATAACGTTTAGCAATCAAATTCATCCATCTGCTCATTTCAACAGGAAGTTGTCGGACTTTAATGATATTGTTGTCAGTTTGACAGAGTTGTTGATGATGATAAAGAAAGTTCTGGTGATTATAACTATTAATTTGAATGGCTGGAACAACTACGATGGCGCTTACAAGAGCTATGACAATGGTAATCGTTTTTCTGAATGGTCTGATTCTTTCAGTTTGCAAGAGATTCAGTAAAATGAGTATAGCTATAAAATCAGTACAGATGGGAACGCGTTCTATGTTAGTACCACAACTGAAAATAATTCCGATAGCTATGATCCATGCAGTGAACAGATATTTCTGTTGGTAAATAAAAGTAAGAAAATACTGTTTATTCTTTATGAAAACAAAAAGTAGCGATATGATGAGTATCCAAGAAATTCTGATACCAAATAAAATGTTGCTTAAACCGGAAATGAGTCTTTGAGTAAGAGGAATTCCACCTACATCTGCCCTATTCCATAATGCAGGTGAAATGACAATCATAAGCATACCTAGGATATAGGCCAGCATACAATAGTTTTTGGCTTTAATAAAGAATTTATTTCTGTGAATCACCAGATAAAGAAAACAGGCAACAGATAGTGGTAAAGCAATGGCTTCGTGTGTCCATCCCATCAGAAAGGACAATGGAATGAGTGGTATGAGTTTCCAATTCATGTTTCTGTATTGTAACCATCGCAGCATGAATAGAAAACACATTGTCATAACTAAAGCCCAAAGATAGGTAAAAGCACCTAAAAGCCATATAAAACCTGAATAAAATCCACTGATGACAAGAAAAATAAGTCCAAAGACAACAGTCATCAGGAAAAACAGGTTTTCTTTTTTTATTCTGGTATATCTGGCCATGAGGTATACCAATAGTAGAAACATGGCAGAATTCAGTAATTTGGCTAACTTTTGAGGTATTAGGTTGAGTGCTATTTGAGCCAATCCATGTGTCAAACTTCTGCCATTGATATACTGATAGTGTGCGATTTGTGACTTGACGACATCACTTAAATTCTGAATACGTTCTAAAGGAGCATTCCCTTGTTGTTGACTCTCATTCCATATAAAGTGATAGAGCAAGTCATCAGACATGGTAGGTGTATCAAACCAATTTAGCAATCCTATGATGCAAGTTGCCAAAACAATCAGTAATATTTTCAAGCTCTTTTTTAACATTCTATCTAATTACATCAATTTTGTCTTTATCAGCAATCCATACAACATCATAAAGTTTACTTTTAATTTTCTCCTTTCCTATCTTACGGGCACTGTCGATAGCGTCTGTATTTCGTGTAATAACAGTATCTTTTATAGATTTTGGCCATTGATAATTAGTTTCGTATTTTGTTGATAATCCCCATCCGAAGGCCTCGTTAGGAATGGCACAAAAAGAGGACAATCGAGGATAGTTATCCTCAATAATAATAAGATAAACCTTGTCTGCAGGTTTACCTGTCTTTTTGATGGCTTCCTGTGCCATTTTCTTTCCTATCTGTCCTGATTTGATAGAAGCATTGATTAAATGTATATCAATTGCTATTGCCGTTATCAATAATAAAATGAATGATATAAAGACAGGTTTTGTATTTCCTTTGTATATATCAAGGGCATAAGCTATTATTAGTATTACAAAAGGAAGTCCTGCGTAAGTATGCATCATGCTGAAGATAGTTAGAAGATGGGGTCCTGTGGCAATCAAGAAACACAGGATAACACATACTATTTTTTTATGAATGAATAGTTTGCATTGGCGAATCAGTAAATAATAAAAGAATGGAAGTGATAAGAGAAAACTGGCCAATGCTAACAGTAGATTTCTGTTGGGCTGATGAAGCAAATAAATATAATCAACCGTAATAAATGATGAAAACAGGCATTTTATAAAGTTATGAATGACTTTCAATAGACCTGGTTCATAATCAGGATGAATGATGATGTTTTTAGGTTGAATCAAGATAGCCAGTGCATATACTATCATAATGCCAAGTCCAACAAAAAGATCCTTCTTGAGTGTTTTTTTGTCAATGATGTCAAAGCCAAAAGCCAGTATAGGGCATATCAGTGCCCACATCAATCCATTTTCCTTCAAGAGTGTAGCAAGGAAAATAAGAAATGGCCAAAGAATATATTTATATTTATTATTCTTTATATAAAAGAGAAAAGCAATCATATCTGTTAGCAACGCATATACTTGATTTTGGCTATCTATAGCCGTAACAGTAGCCATGGTAGCAGGTAGAATAAAAAATAATAGCGTAGCAACATTTTTTATGGTCTTATTGAAGCCAAGTACTGCTAACAACTTAAAAAGGGCAAGAGAGCCACATAAATGGCCAAAAACGACTAAAATATGATTGAATGTCGGATATAATAATTGTGGATTCCGTCCAACTATATATCCTATCCATGTATCGAATGGACGCCAGTGGTAGCCATAAAAAAGAAAATGTTCTTTAGTCAGAAAAGGACTGAAATCAGGTGTTGAAGTTCCAGCCCAATCATCATGGGTAGGTAGAATAGAAAGTGTAGCATATAGAAGGAGAGGCGTAAGGAGTATGACAATAAAAATACTCCAATAATCTCGTGCTATTTGATGATTGCAATTTTGCATACTGTACCTTTCTTTCCGTCTTGTGTAGCTGTGATGACGTTGTAGATACCACTAGCTACCCGATTGCCTTTTTTATCTTTACCATCCCAGGTAAACAGTCCACCATTGCTTCGGCCTTCAGCTATCAGAAAACCTGCTGCATTAGTGATTTTAACATCGGCATTAAAGGTAAGACCAGTAACAGTAATCACTCCAGAATAGTTTTCAAAATCAACAGGATTAGGATATGCATAGACATGATCTTTATCCATACTCTCTGCCGGTTCTACGGCATCACTTGTATAGGAACAGAGTCCTTGATCAGTTCCAAAAAAGACCTCACCACTTTTAGGATTGATAGCAATGGAAAGCACAATATTTGATAGTAGTTTGCTATTCTCTGTAGTAAAATGCTGAAGCTGGGTCATATTATCTGCACTGATGAGGTAAACACCTTGTCCATTAGTGCCAAACCATTTCCGTCCAGCTCCGTCTATAGCCATTGAAGTAATATCTAATCCACTCAATAAATAGTCTGCATAGTCAGTACCATCATTACGTGGTACTTTAACTTGAATTAATGCAGGATTATCATTATTTATATCAGATCTTTCTAGGATAAAAGGACCTATATTTGTACAAACCCATAGATTATTATTAAGGTCTTCTACAATACATTTTACACCTCCTCCAACTTCCAGTTTTAAACCATCTTGATTCATAAAGGTTTCATAGGCTTTTATATCATCTGTTTCAGGATAATACTGATAATAAGCTGGTATAGTCCAGTTATTATTGACAAACCACATCAATCCCTGAGAGTCAATGATCATTTGACTTAATTCTGCATTACTTCTGTTTGGAAAAGAAGAGCTGGTGTTCAGTTTCATCAACTCAGAATGGTTCAACTTTGTAAAAGTCCCGTTATTAAATTTTACTAATGCAGTTGTAGGAGCAGAACTATTAAGAATCCATACATTACCTTCTTGATCGAATTTGACACCAGAGACGATTTGGTATTCTTTATTTGCCCCGTCAAAACATTCGATAGGACTGTTATGGTTAGCATAGTATTTGACGAATTTCCCGTCAAGATATTCATAGAGTCCATTTCTAGATCCTGCAAAGATATGGTTTTCGTTGGTGGGGTCTATATCAAAACAGAATGAGCCTTGATAGGATACACCAGTCTGTTGACTAATATTATCTACTTGATAGATTTCCCAATCATGGTCTTTATATATTTGTATTGGAGTTCCATGTGCATAGTCGCCATTACAAGTATATAATCTATTATTGAGAAACTTCATATAACCGAAATAATTATGTTCAGGTCCACCAGGTTCCAAATTATTTACGAGGTCGATATACTTGTCATAATCACTATTGTCTTCTTCCGGTAAATCTGTAGGATACTCGGGATGGTTGGGTGTATAGCTATCAGCTATTTCAGCACGTTCCATGTTAACTTTCACGATACCGAAACCGCAGATGAGATAGGCGTAAATACCATCGATACGTATACTTTTGACCGTCTTGTCGCCCGTGATAACTTTCGTATAGAGATCACTGATATTGATAATATCTCCATCCAGTTCCACGAGATCGATATTCGAATTCTGATAGACGACTATCAGGCGCTGTGCAGCGGAAGACCATTTGATATGGGTGATATAGGTATCACTTAGTCCATTGGTCTTATCATAGGTATGAATACTTTGGTCGTTGAGATGATACTGATAGAGGCTATTGCTAGCCATTACGAAGAGTTCATCACCTGCTTTTTGTATCTGTTGTACATCATGGTAAGCCATATAGGCTTTCCATGTTCCAATTTGACTAAAAGCTATTTGCCAACAGCTGAAAGCCAATAGCAAAGTGATTACAAACTTCTTCATATTTATTTTTGTCTTTTCAAGTAATCTGCCAGTTTTTGGGTAGCCATGGCTCGATGGCTGATATGGTTTTTGATATCAGTACCCAGTTCGGCAAAAGTTTTGTCGTAGCCTTTCGGTTGGAAGATGGGGTCGTAGCCGAAGCCCTGTCCTCCTCTGCGTTGGGTAATGATTTCGCCATTGACAACACCCTCGAAGTTCTTGACTTTTCCATCTATTATTAACGTAATGATGGTGCGGAATCGTGCCTTGCGATTGTTATTATTCTCTAATTCGTGCAACAATTTCGTCATGTTCGCCTCTGAGTCGTGCCCTGCCCCACCCGCATAGCGTGCGCTATAGACACCAGGGGCTCCTCCTAAAGCATCTACTTCCAGGCCTGTGTCGTCAGCAAAGCAATTTACTTTGTACTTATTATACACAAACTGGGCTTTCAGCAGGGCATTGTCTTCCAGTGTCTGTCCCTTTTCGGGTATGTCTTCATGACAGCCTATGTCATCCAGCGACAGTACTTTAAACTGGTCACCCAGTATTTTGCGAACCTCCATCAGTTTGTTCGTGTTGTTGGTGGCAAATACTATTTTCATCTTTTTCTTTTCTTTCTTCACATTCACTCTCATCTCGTCGAATCCCTCACCATAGACACCAATAACACTCGACTGGCTGACAAAGGCATTGGGGTCGATCATCTTGATGAGTCGGAACATATTGACACTCTCGTTTTTCTTGGCCAGGATACACAGCACTTTACTCTTCCGTCCTGTGTACCAGCCATGTCCGTCGAGGATGGTCACGCCATGGTTCATCTCCGTTCCAATGGCATTGGCTATCTCCTGCCATTTGCTGGAGAAAATAAAGAACTGTACCGATTGGCGACGCGCGTTCATTACATAGTCGAGCACATAGTTTTCCATTGCCATTACGCAGAAACCGAACATCACCTTATGGGCTCGTTCCAGATAGGTACCAAACTGAGGGAAGAACATACACGAACCGATGATGCAGAAGTCGGCAGCAATCAGTACAGAGCCCAGTGACACATTACTGTGGTATTTGTTCACAGAAGCCGCAATAATATCCGTTCCACCTGTCGAACCATTATGTAAGAAGACGGTAGCCAATGCAATACCCGTCATCACACAGCCGATAATCATCGACATGAAGTCCTGTCCTTCGCCCATCAGTTTAAAAGGCAGACCATTCGCCTGTTTGGGGATGATGTCCTGTGCAAACATCAGCATGAAGTAGAGGGTGAAGATGGCAAAGATAGTCTTCATCAGAAATTTCACACCTAATATCTTCAGGGCTACCACCAACAGGATGCCGTTGATGATGATATACGTGTTTTCCAAATGGAACCCAGTGGCATAGTAGATGATAGCCGACAGACCTGTCACACCACCTGCTACAATCTGGTAGGGCATTAGAAATACGGTAAATGCTACCGTATAAATGGCAAGGCCAAGGGCTATAAACATATAGTCCTTGGACTCATTCCATATCATTTTGTGCTGTTCAGTCATTTACTTCTTGAAAACGATGTTCACCATACGCTTAGGGACGATGATAACCTTCATGATTTCACCCTCAATATACTTCTTAGCTCGCTCGTCGGCTAAGACGGTGTCTTGGATGGTCTGGTTGTCGGCATCGGCAGGGAATTCCATGTCGAAGCGCGTCTTACCGTTGAAGGCAACACCTAACTTCACAGAGTTCTCTACCAGATACTCCTCATTCCATGCAGGCCACTTAGAATCGCAGACACTACCCTGCTCTCCCAGTGCCTCCCACAACTCCTCAGCAATATGGGGTGCGAAAGGAGCAATGAGGATGACTAATGTCTTCAGCATTTCCCGATTGTGACACTTCATCTGTGCCAGTTCATTCACACAAATCATGAAGGCAGAGATAGAAGTGTTGTAAGAGAATACCTCAATATCCTGCGATACCTTCTTGATGAGCTTGTGGACGCTCTTCAAAGCCTCCTTAGTCGGTTCTGAATCATCTACCAAGAGCTTGCCATCAGGATTCTCGCGTAAGTTGCCGTAGAATAATGCCCAGAACTTCTTCAGGAAGCGGTGACAACCGTCAATACCATTGGTATCCCAAGGTTTCGACTGTTCTACAGGACCCAGGAACATCTCATAGAGACGCAGGGTGTCAGCACCATATTTCTCGACAATCATATCGGGGTTCACCACATTGAACATTGACTTCGACATCTTTTCGATGGCCCAGCCACAGATGTATTTACCATCCTCCAAGATAAACTCAGCCTTTTCGTATTCAGGACGCCAAGCCTTGAAAGCCTCGATGTCCAATATGTCATTAGCAACAATGTTGACATCAACATGGATAGGAGTAGTAGTGTATTTATCCTTCAGTCCGAAGCTGACGAACTTACCCTTGTCGCTGCCCTCGTCCTCGATGCGATAAACAAAGTTGGAGCGCCCCTGAATCATACCCTGGTTCACCAGTTTCTTGAATGGCTCATCCTCGCAAGAGTAACCGGAGTCGTAGAGGAACTTATTCCAGAAGCGTGAATAGATCAGGTGACCTGTAGCATGCTCTGTACCACCTACGTAGAGATCGACATTACGCCAGTATTCATCCGCATCGCGACTCACCAAAGCTTTTTCGTTTTTGGGGTCCATGTAACGCAGGTAGTAGGCAGAGCTACCAGCAAAGCCGGGCATGGTGTTCAGTTCCAGGGGGAAGACGGTTTTATTGTCGATTGCGGAACAATCGACCACACTGTCGGTCTTGGTGTCCCATGCCCATTTCTTGGCGCGTCCCAATGGGGGTTCACCCGTTTCTGTAGGTTGGTATTTATCGATTTCAGGCAATTCCAGTGGCAGGCATTCCTTGGGAATCATATAGGGCATATCGTCCTTGTAGTAAACGGGGAAAGGTTCACCCCAATAGCGCTGACGCGAGAAGATGGCATCGCGCAAGCGATAATTCACCTTGACGCGACCCAAGCCCTGCTCTTCTACATATTTCTTTGTGGCAGCAATGGCCTCTTTGACCGTCAGACCGTTGAGGCTGAACTTAGCCGATGCAGAGTTACACATGATACCTTCCTTGGCATCGAAGCTCTCTTCACTGACATCAGCACCCTCTATCACAGGAATGATAGGCAGGTTGAAGTGTTTGGCGAAAGCATAGTCACGAGAATCATGAGCAGGTACCGCCATGATAGCCCCCGTACCATATCCAGCCAGTACGTATTCAGCAATCCAGATAGGTATCTTTTCTTCTGTGAAGGGATTGATGGCATACGAGCCAGAGAACACACCCGTCACCTTGTGATCCATCTGACGGTCACGCTCGGTGCGTTTCTTCACATAATCGAGATATTCATCCACCGCCTGTTTCTGTTCAGGAGTAGTGAGTTCAGCCACCAGTTCCGACTCAGGAGCCAGTACCATAAAGGTTACACCGAACATGGTATCAGCACGGGTGGTGAAGATGGTGAAGTGTTTATCGCTGTCAGCCACTTTGAATACCACCTCTGTACCCTCAGAACGGCCAATCCAGTTGCGCTGCGTCTCTTTAAGAGATTCTGTCCAGTCAATCTCCTCCAGTCCGTCGAGCAGGCGCTGTGCATAGGCACTGACACGCAGGCACCACTGGCGCATCTTCTTCTGAACTACAGGATAGCCGCCACGGACGGAGACACCCTCTACTACCTCGTCGTTCGCTAAGACAGTACCCAATTTCGGACACCAGTTCACCATCGTATCAGCCAGGTAGGCAATACGATAGTTCATCAGTACCTCCTGTTTCTTCTTCTCAGAGAAGGCAGCCCATTCAGAGGCAGTGAAGTGCAGTTCCTCCGTACCCAGGGCATTACAGTTCTCCGTACCCATCAACTCAAAATGCTCAATCAGTTTGATGGTGGGCTGAGCCTTATGTGACGAGAGCGAATAATAACTCTTGAACATGCGTTGGAAAGCCCACTGTGTCCATTTGTAATAGATAGGGTCGCAAGTGCGCACCTCACGTTCCCAGTCAAATGAGAAACCTATTTTGTCCAACTGCGAGCGATAGCGGTCAATATTCTCGAAAGTAGTCTTCTCAGGATGCTGCCCTGTCTGGATAGCATACTGTTCGGCAGGCAGTCCATAGGCATCGTAGCCCATAGGATTCAGAACGTTGAAACCCTGTTGGCGCTTATAGCGTGCATAGATATCCGATGCGATATAACCCAATGGGTGTCCTACATGCAGTCCTGCACCAGAAGGGTAGGGGAACATGTTCAACACATAGAATTTCTTCTTCGTTGGGTCTTCCGTTACGCGATAGGTTTTCATTTCCACCCATCGCTTCTGCCATTTCTGTTCAATTTCTCTAAAGTTGTATTCCATATCTATATTATTTATTTTCTTATCTTTTGCAAAGATACGATTAAAATTGGAAAGTGAGAAAAAAATGGTTAATAATTTGACAGTTCAACAAAAAATACCTAACTTTGTGGCTTATAAATTATGAGCATGGCAAAGAAGGAACTTACTCCCATGATGAAACAATTCTTCGACCTCAAGGCGAAACACCCTGAGGCTTTGTTGCTGTTTCGTTGTGGCGACTTCTACGAAACCTATTGTGAAGATGCCATTACGGCTTCACAGATTCTGGGTATTACACTGACTCGTCGTAACAATGGGGCAGGTGTGAAAGGCGACGAGATGGCTGGTTTTCCACATCATGCCTTGGATACCTATCTGCCTAAGCTGATCCGAGCAGGTAAACGTGTGGCTATCTGCGACCAGCTGGAGGATCCGAAACTCACCAAGAAGTTAGTGAAGCGTGGTATTACGGAACTTGTTACACCAGGTGTAGCCATGCAGGACAATGTACTGAATTACAAAGAAAATAACTTTCTTTGCGCTGTACATTTTGGGAAGGGAGCTTGTGGTGTATCATTTCTGGATATCTCAACAGGTGAATTCCTCACAGGTGAGGGTACTTACGATTATGTAGAGAAATTGATGGGCAGTTTCCAACCAAAGGAAGTGCTTTATGACAGAGCGCGTAAAGGTGACTTTGTGAAATATTTTGGAACGCGCTATTGTACTTTTGAACTTGACGACTGGGTGTTTACGGAGCAGACTGCCAATCAAAAACTTCTGAAACACTTCCAGGTAAAGTCTATGAAGGGTTTTGGCGTGGACCATCTTAAGAATGGATTGATAGCCTCTGGTGCTATTCTGCAGTATCTCGATCAAACGCTTCATACGCAAATAGCTCATATTACGACTCTTTCTCGTATAGAAGAAGAGCGTTATGTGCGATTGGATAAGTTTACTATACGTTCTCTCGAACTGGTCAGCACGATGCAGGAGGGTGGTAAGTCGCTATTGGATGTGATAGACCGAACGGTTTCTCCTATGGGAGGCAGATTATTGCGACGCTGGTTGGTCTTCCCTTTAAAAGACGTAAACCCCATCAATGCCCGATTGGACATTGTTGACTATTTCTTCCGAGAGCCAGAGTTCCGTCAGTGTATAGATGATCAGTTACACCGTATAGGTGATTTGGAACGTATCATCTCGAAGGTAGCAGTAGGACGGGTGACACCACGAGAGGTTGTACAACTCAAGATAGCTCTGCAAGCCATTGAACCCATCAAGACAGCTTGTCTGCATGCCAAGAACGAAGCTATCCAGCGAATAGGGGAGCGATTGAATCTTTGTGAAGTAATTCGTGATCGTATAGAGCGAGAAGTGACTAACGACCCCCCACAGTTGGTGCAGAAGGGTGGAGTGATTCGTGATGGTGTGAATGGTGAGCTCGACGAGTTGCGCCACATTGCATATTCTGGCAAGGATTATCTCTTACAGATTCAAGAGCGCGAAACACAAGCTACAGGTATTGCTTCGCTGAAGATAGGTTATAACAATGTGTTCGGATACTATTTAGAGGTTCGCAACACCTATAAAGACAAGGTTCCTGCCGAATGGGTGCGTAAGCAGACGCTGGCTCAGGCAGAACGCTATATCACTCAGGAACTGAAAGAATATGAAGAGAAGATTCTGGGCGCAGAAGATAAGATTCTTTCCCTCGAACAACGACTCTTTAACGATCTGATAGTTGCCTTGCAGGAATTTATCCCTCAGGTACAGCAGAATGCCAATATCATTGCCCATCTCGACTGTCTGCTCAGTGCTGCCAAGACTGCCGAGGAACAGCATTACATCCGTCCACAGATAGACGAAAGTAATGTGATAGATATCCATCAGGGGCGCCACCCGGTGATCGAAACTCAATTACCTTTAGGTGAGCGTTATGTGCCTAATGATGTAATGCTCGATAATGAACATCAGCAGATTATCATTATTACGGGTCCGAATATGGCAGGTAAGTCTGCTTTACTGCGTCAGACAGCTCTCATCGTATTGCTTGCCCAGATAGGTTCGTTTGTGCCTGCAGAGAGTGCGAGAATCGGTCTGGTGGATAAAATCTTTACGAGGGTAGGGGCTTCAGATAATATCTCTTTGGGTGAGTCCACTTTTATGGTGGAGATGACAGAGGCAGCCAATATTCTGAATAATGTGACGCCTCGCTCGCTGGTGCTCTTTGACGAACTGGGTCGTGGTACGAGTACGTATGATGGTATTTCTATTGCGTGGGCTATTGTGGAATATTTGCATGAACATTCGAGAGCACAGGCTCGCACCCTCTTTGCCACCCACTATCACGAGTTGAACGAAATGGAGAAACACTTCAGTCGTATTCGCAACTATAATGTCAGTGTGAAGGAGGTGGATGGCAAAGTCATTTTCCTGCGAAAGCTTGAAAAAGGTGGGTCAGAACACTCTTTCGGTATCCATGTGGCTGAGATAGCAGGTATGCCTAAGAGTATTGTGAAGCGTGCCAATGTCATCCTGCAACAGTTGGAAGCAGACAATGCCCAAGTTGGTAAAGCCGGTAAGCCTACTACAGAGATAGCACACAGCCGAGAGGGTATGCAGTTATCATTCTTCCAGTTAGACGATCCTGTGCTTAGTCAGGTTCGTGATGAAATATTGGGATTGGATGTCAATAATCTTACTCCTTTGGAAGCACTCAACAAACTGAATGAAATAAAAAAAATCGTCTCAGGGAAATGAGGCGATTTTTTTATTCGGTATCATGCCGTTTTATCGTAAAAACATTATTTTGCTATCCGATGTTTCGAAGCGATCATGCACCAGACGCCTAACAGTATGAAGGGTATTGAAAGAATCTGTCCCATGTCAATGGGCAGGGAGGCTTCGAAAGCTTCCTGAATCTCCTTGGTGTATTCGATGAAGAAACGGAAGGTGAAGATATAGAATAGACAGAAACCGAAATACCAGCCTGTGCCGATGCGCTCAGACCACTTCTTGTGCAGCCACCACATCAGGCAGAACAGGATTCCATAGGCAATAGCCTCATAGAGCTGTCCTGGGTGGCGAGGCATCTGATCGACACGTTCGAAAATGAAAGCCCAAGGCACTTCTGTCACTTTGCCGATGATTTCTGAGTTCATCAGATTACCCAGACGAATGAAACAAGCCATTGAACCAGTGGCAATGGCGATGTTATCGAGTACCCGCCACAGACTCAGTTTCGTCTTGCGGACATAGAGCCACAATGCTATCATGAGTCCTAGGGTACCACCATGACTGGCCAGACCTTCATAGCCTACAAACTTCCAACCCCCATCAGCCATGAAGCGGATGGGCAGAAACATTTCTATAATCCCCTTTCCTGAGGTCAGAAAGTAGTCGGGTTCATAGAATATGCAATGTCCCAAACGGGCCCCAATAAGAATACCCATGAAGCAATAGAGGAAAAGTGGATCGAAGAGTTCGTCCTTGATTTTCTGTTCGCGATAAAGTCGGCGCACTAATAGATAGGCTGCTGCAAAGCCTAACAACCAGCACAGTCCATACCAGCGCACTGCAATAGGACCCAGTTGGAAAAACACCAGGTCAGGATTCCAGTGGATGAAGAGAAGTTCTTTCATAACTATGAACTATGAATTATGAACTATGAACTAGTTAAACGTTAAACCGGAAGTGCATGATATCGCCATCCTGCACGACATAGTCCTTGCCTTCAATGCCCATTTTGCCTGCCTCACGGACGGCAGCTTCAGAACCATATTGGATATAATCATCGTATTTGATGACCTCTGCGCGGATAAAGCCCTTTTCGAAGTCGGTATGGATAACACCGGCACACTGTGGAGCCTTCCATCCCTTCTTGTATGTCCATGCCTTTACTTCCATCTCACCAGCTGTGATGAATGTTTCGAGATTCAACAGGGCGTAGGCTTTCTTGATGAGGCGGTTGACACCACTCTCCTCTAGACCCAGTTCCTCGAGGAACATCAGTTTGTCTTCATAGCTGTCCAGTTCGGCAATGTCCTCTTCTGTCTTGGCAGCAATAATCATGGCCTCGGCACCTTCTTCCTGAGCCAGTGCTTCAACACGCTTGGTGAAATCGTTTCCACTCTTGGCATCAGCCTCGCCCACATTACATACATAAAGTACAGGTTTGGCTGTGAGCAGGAAGAGATTGCGCGCGCAGTCCTGCTCTTCTTTCGACTCAAACTCCACGATACGGGCGTTCTTGCCTTGGTCGAGCACTTCTTTGTAGGCTTTTAGTACAGTGACCTCCACCTTAGCCTCCTTGTTGCCGGCAGCAGCAGCTTTCTCTGTCTTGGCTAGACGCGACTCGATGGTCTCCAGGTCCTTCAGTTGCAGTTCCGTATCAATAATCTCTTTATCACGGATGGGGTCGATGGTGCCATCCACATGGGTGATGTTATCATCTTCGAAACAACGGAGCACATGAATAATGGCATCTGTCTCACGGATGTTACCCAGGAACTTGTTACCCAGACCTTCGCCCTTTGAGGCACCCTTCACGAGGCCGGCGATATCTACAATTTCGCAGGTTGCTGGTACGATACGTCCTGGGTGCACTATCTCAGCCAGTTTAGTGAGGCGTTCGTCAGGAACAGTAATCACGCCCACATTGGGTTCTATTGTACAGAAAGGAAAATTAGCTGCCTGAGCCTTTGCACTCGACAAGCAATTAAACAAAGTTGACTTACCAACGTTAGGCAGTCCAACAATACCACATTTTAATGACATCTTTTATAATAAACGTTTATTTTTAGGGTGCAAAGGTACGATAAAAAGTTCATAGTTGATAGCTGATAGTTGATATTTTAAAGAAAATTTGTACCTTTGCACCCAAATTATGCAAAACAACAGACTTTTTAATTTGGAGATTTGGTATGAAAAATCCTTCCAATATGCTGTTGGAAGGATTTAGGGATGTGTAGCGTGTTTACACAGAAGCTTTTAGTCTTCAGCAGAGAACTCGTCTTTGCCTACTCCGCAGATGGGGCATACCCAATCTTCAGGGATATCCTCAAAAGCGGTGCCTGGTTCGATACCATTGTCTGGGTCGCCTACTTCGGGGTCATACACATAACCACATACGTCACAAATGTACTTTTTCATAATTCTAAGTGTTTTGTTTAGTAAGTAATATTGAATTGATTTTCTCAACGATTGTCGTTGGTTTGATATTGTTCAGGCAAGCATAGTCACCCCGTCGGCATTGTTTCTGTCCGAAGATGCTGCACGGGCGACAGTCTAAATCCTCTTGGATAGCATTGTCCATGGACTGTCCCCAACCCATGAATCCTGCATAGGGATGTGTGGCACCCCATACGCTAACTACGGGGATATCAACCAGAGAGGCCAGATGCATATTGGCAGAGTCCATAGACAGCATAACATCCAGATGACTCATCAGGATGAGTTCTTGGCGCATATTAACTACATGCTGACCAACGAAGATGCATTGCTTAAAGCGCTGACACCACTTGTCGAACCACTCTTCTTCTTGCTTCCCTCTACCAAAGAGGAAGATACGAGCCTCAGGGTGTAGCTCAACCAGTTGCTCGATGACCTGCTGCATCAATTCAGGTGGATATATCTTTCCCTTGTGTGCTGCAAAGGGGGCTATACCGATGTTGAGAGTTGAGAGCATTCCCGAGCTTTGCTCGCCTACCCGTAGCCTTTGAGAGTTGGGAGTTGGGAGTTGGGTCAAATCGCCCTTGCCTTCTCCGAAAATACTTCGGAAATCGATTTTGATAGGGAAACCTAGTTTCTCTAATACGTCGGTATAGTTGTCAAAAGAGGTGGGTTGTTGCTCTAAAAGTCTGTTGTTGCCAGAAATTAGTCGACGACGGCCTTTACGATGTTTGTCAATATGTTCCACTTTAAAACTGCCCAAATTGAATCGCATGCGTAGAAACTCCGAGCGCAACACGTTATGTAAGTCAGCCACATGCGTAAACTGCTTGGCAGTCAGTCGACGATAGAGGGCATTGAGACCCTTGATGCCACGATATTCACGCTTCAAGTCGGCTCCCATGAATCCTACGTTGGGTGCCAAGTCTTCAAACAAAGGGCGAGAGGAGTTACGACTGAGCACAGTAATACGTATATCAGGATATTGGTGAGCCAACGACCACACTACAGGTACCGTCATAGCCACATCGCCAAGTGCAGAAAAACGGATGATAAGTATATGCTCTTTCTTCACTTCTTATATAAAATAGGATTAGTGGCAGGGTCGTTGTACATCTTCATTTGGCGATATACTTTCATGTATTTTCGTCCAGCCTCAATATCTTCCAATAATTGGTCGATAGATATGCTCAGATCAACCTGCTGCTCTTTTAGTACATCTAGTTTAGCCTGGCATTTCTGGATATGCGAAGGATCAACATCCTTGCGCTCCACCTGTTCCTGCATGTGCCAAATCTTCAAGGCTAGAATCGACAGACGATCCACTGCCCATGCCGGACTTTCTGTATTCAGACGCGCATCTGGCAGTGGTTTTATCTCCTGATAAATCTGACGGAAATACGTATCTATCTGTTCTACCAAATCGGTACGGTCCTGATTACTGCGGTCAATACGGCGCTTCAGTTCCAATGCGTCGGCGGGAATGATATGCGGATCACGGATAATATCCTCCAGATGCCATTGAACCGTGTCAATCCAACACTTAGAATAGAGGTCAAACTCAATGGTTCCATGTTCATAGGGATTGGAAATCGGAGTATTGACGTCATCTTTAAGGTGATAGTCACGAATCGCCTGGATGAAAATTTGATTGGCCTTTTTTGTAAATGACATTTGTTCTTCTTGTTTTGTTGTGGATGCAAAGATACGAAAAATAGTTCATAGTTCATAGTTCATAGTTCATAATTTAAATATATTTTGTATCTTTGCACCCAGAATGAAGATAATTGTTGACGATAAGATACCTTATATACAGGACAAATTAGCTCTCTTGGCAGACGAAGTAGTGGCTCTGAACGGAGCTTCTATCAGTGCTGCAGATGTGAAGGATGCCGATGCACTGATAGTCAGAACGCGTACTCGTTGTGATGAGTCTCTGCTGAAAGGCAGCAAAGTTCAGTTTGTGGCAACAGCCACAATAGGGTTTGATCACATTGATGCCGACTATCTGGAGCGAGCTGGTATCCAGTGGACCAGTTGTCCTGGTTGTAATGCCGCTTCCGTCGCCCAATATATAGAATCTTCTCTCTTGCTCTTACAACAGAAGAAAGGACTTTTGCTTCGCGATGCAACTATTGGTATTGTTGGTTGTGGTCATGTAGGGTCAAAAGTTCAGGTTGTGGCTGAACGTTTGGGAATGAAAGTGTTGATATGCGACCCACCATTGGGTCGACCAGAAGATGTATCGTTAGCGCAGATAGCAGAAGAGGCTGATATCATCACTTTCCATGTTCCACTGACACACGAAGGCGAGTATGCTACCTGGCATATGGCCGATGAGCATTTTTTCAGCCATTTACCCCGTATACCTTATATAATAAATACCAGCAGAGGCGAGGTGGTTGATAATGAAGCCTTGTTTTCAGCGATAGAAGAGGGGAGGGTGCGCGATGCCATACTTGATGTTTGGGAAGGCGAGCCAAATCTTTCTCTCCGCCTATTGGAAAAAATTTTCATAGGAACTCCGCATATTGCAGGTTACTCTGCCGACGGCAAGGTTAATGCTGATAATATGGTGATAGAAGCCTTGTGCCGTCATTTCCATTTACCTTTACCTGACAGGGTGATGCCTCCCAAATTACCTGCAGATTTTCATTATACAGGTAACCCTTTGGAACTTTATAATCCATTGAACGACAGTGAGGCATTGAAAGCTAACCCCTCGAAATTCGAATACTTACGTAATCATTATCCCCTCAGAAGAGAACATTTTGATGTATAGAGGTAGCAAAATAGCCCTCTTCCCCCTTTAAATAATGCACAGTTTATGGTGGTTTGTGCAATAAATAGTGCTTTTTTCTTGTTTTTATTTGCGTAATTCATTAAAATTTCGTTACTTTGCACCCGCTAAGCCACACTTGTGGCCGTGCACATTCAAATTAGAAATCATTTTATTAACAATTAAAGTACAAAATTATGTCAGAAATTGAAAGCAAAGTAAAGGCAATTATCGTAGACAAACTTGGTGTTGACGAAGCAGAGGTAAAGCCAGAGGCAAGTTTCACAAACGACCTGGGTGCTGATTCACTGGATACTGTAGAGCTCATCATGGAGTTCGAGAAGGAGTTCGGTATTTCTATCCCTGACGATAAGGCTGAGAAGATTTCTACCGTAGGTGATGCAATTGCATACATCGAGGAGAACGCAAAATAATTTAAAAATTAGACATAATGGTTGCTTCGAAACTGGAAGCAACCATTATGCTTTAAAAATAGTTTATGGAATTAAAAAGAGTTGTAGTAACAGGTCTTGGTGCTGTTACTCCAGTAGGAAATAATCCTGAGGAAACTTGGGAGGCTTTGTTGGCTGGTAAGAGTGGCGCTGCTCCTATCACCCTTTTCGATGCTTCCAAGTTCAAGACGCAGTTTGCCTGCGAAGTGAAGAATCTGAACGTAAATGATTATATTGACCGCAAGGAAGCCCGCAAGATGGATCGCTATACCCAGCTTGCCATCATCGCAGCCAAGCAGGCCGTAGAGGATAGCAAGATGGATCTGGAGACTGAAGACAAGAACCGCATTGGTGTCGTCTTTGGTGTAGGTATCGGTGGTATCAAGACGTTCGAGGAGGAAGTGACTTACTATGGTTCTCATCGTGAGGATGGTCCTAAGTTCAATCCTTTCTTCATTCCAAAGATGATAGCTGACATTGCAGCAGGTCAGATTTCCATTATGTATGGTTTCCACGGTCCCAACTATATCACCGCTTCTGCCTGTGCTTCTTCTTCGAATGCATTGGCTGATGCCTTTAACCTGATTCGTTTGGGTAAGGCTAATGTGATTGTGGCTGGTGGTGCTGAGGCTGCTATCTGTGAGACAGGTGTGGGTGGTTTCAATGCCATGAAGGCACTTTCTACTCGCAACGACGAGCCCGAAAAGGCCAGTCGTCCATTCAGTGCCAGTCGTGATGGTTTCATCATGGGCGAGGGTGCTGGTTGCTTGATTCTCGAGGAACTGGAGCATGCCAAGGCACGTGGAGCCCAGATTTATGGTGAGATGGTAGGAGCTGGTATGAGTGCTGATGCTCACCATATTACTGCTTCACATCCAGAGGGACTGGGTGCTAAACTCGTGATGCAGAATGCATTGGAGGATGCAGGTATGAAACCTGAGGATATCGATTATATTAATGTACATGGTACATCAACCCATGTAGGTGATATTTCTGAGGCAAAGGCTATCAAGGAAGTATTTGGTCAGCATGCCTATGAGTTGAACATCTCGTCTACCAAGTCTATGACAGGTCACTTACTGGGTGCTGCTGGTGCTGTTGAGGCCATGGCTACCCTGTTGGCCGTTAAGAACGATATCATTCCTCCAACGATCAATCATGAAGAGGAAGATAAAGACGAAGAGATAGACTATAATTTGAATTTCACCTTCAACAAGGCACAGAAGCGCGAGGTTCGTGCAGGCCTCAGCAACACTTTCGGTTTCGGAGGTCATAACGCTTGTGTCGTATTCAAGAAGTATGCTGAATAATTCAAACTTTATCGATAGGATAAGGCTCCCTTTCCGCAAGGAGAAGGAGCTTTATTCTTCTTTATACCGAGTCTTGGGCTTCTATCCGCGCGACATTCAGTTGTATAAGCAGGCCTTGATGCATAAAAGTGTCAAGAAGCGCAATGAAAAAGGGCGTCCATTGAACAATGAGCGACTGGAATTTCTAGGAGATGCTATTCTAGATGCTGTGGTGGGTGATATAGTCTTCCGCCATTTTGAAGGTAAGCGTGAGGGTTTTCTCACGAATGCCCGTTCGAAGTTGGTACAGCGTGAAACATTAGGCAAACTTGCTAAGGAGATGGGTATTACACAGATGGTTACGATGTCTGGTCAGGCTACATCGCACAATAGTTATATGGGGGGTAATGCCTTCGAAGCGTTAGTCGGTGCGATTTATCTTGATCGAGGCTATTCTGCCTGTATGAAGTTCATGGAGAAACGCATCCTGAAGCAGTTAATCAATATAGACAAGGTTGCTTATAAAGAAGTCAACTTCAAATCGAAACTCTTGGAATGGAGCCAGAAGAATCGTGTCAATTTGGAGTTTCGTCAGTTGGAGCAGTCATTCGACGAGCAAAACAGTCCTGTTTTTCTCTATCAAGTAATGATAGAGGGAGTGGAAGGTTGCTCAGGTAAGGGTTACTCCAAGAAGGAGAGCCAACAGATGGCCAGTAAAGAAACCCTTCAACGTCTGCGTCGTGAACCCCAGTTTATTGACGCCATTTTTGGTGCCAAGGCAGAGCGTACAAAAATGGAGGAAGAACCTGTCAGTGTGCCAGAGGATTTCAGCGAGCCAAAAGGTCTTGTTTCCGATAACCAACAGCAAACACTGTCTATTGCAGAAGATGAGTTTTCGTTGGATGAAATAACAGCCAAACCTGTTGAAAAAACACGTGAGGAAATCATTGCTGAAGCTGAAGAAGCTGCTTTTGCTGAAGCTGGAGCCAAATAAAAATAATTAAATTATTTGGTAGTTCATCTGAATTGCATTATTTTTGCACGTTGTATAAACATACAAAGATGAGCATTACAAGTTTAGTAAGATATGTATTTGAGCCCCGTATGCGGGCTTTGGAAAAGCATCAGACGCAAGGCGAACTGTTGCAGCTTCAGGTGTTGAGCCATCTGTTGCAATCGGCTAAGGATACGGAATATGGGCGGAAATATGCTTTTTCCGCCATGAAGGACTATGATGATTTTATCAAGCATTGCCCAGTGAATACTTACGAGGAACTGAAGGAGCCGATTGACCGTATGCGTCACGGTGAGTCAGACATCCTCTGGAAAGGACGCATAAAATGGTATGCCAAATCATCGGGCACTACCAATGATAAGTCGAAGTTTATTCCTGTCAGTTCTGAAGGTCTTCAAAAGATTCATTATGCGGGTGGTTTCGACTCGGTGGCCCTCTATTTGCGTAATAATCCTAAGAGTCGGTTGTTCGATGGGCGTGCCTTGATATTAGGCGGCAGTCATTCACCCAACTATAATTTGCCGGGTTCTTTGGTAGGCGATCTGAGTGCTATCCTGATTGAGAATATCAATCCGTTGGCTAATCTGGTTCGTGTACCTAAAAAGCAAACAGCCCTGCTTCAAGATTTTGAAGTAAAGAGAGAGCGCATTGCTCGTGAGGCTATGGACAAAAATGTGACGAACATTTCAGGTGTCCCCTCTTGGATGCTCTCAGTCTTGAATTGTATGATGGAAATAACTGGCAAGACCCATTTGGAAGAAGTATGGCCTAATCTGGAGGTATTCTTCCATGGCGGTGTAGCCTTTACGCCTTATCGTAAACAGTACGAGCAGCTGATTACCTCGCCCAATATGCACTATATGGAAACCTATAATGCCTCAGAGGGATTCTTTGGTTTGCAGGACGACCCAGCCGACAAGGCTATGTTGCTGATGTTGGACTATGGGGTGTTCTACGAGTTTGAGGAAATGGGTAATGAAGGCCATATTGTACCTCTTTGGGGAGTGGAGAAGGATAAGAACTATGCTATGCTGATTTCTACTTCTTGTGGATTATGGCGTTATAAAATAGGTGATACTATCCGTTTTACCTCTACGAATCCTTATAAATTCGTTATCACTGGGCGCACGAAGAGTTTTATCAATGCTTTTGGCGAAGAACTCATTGTGGATAATGCCGAACAAGGTCTTGCTTATGCCTGTCGCCAAACGGGTGCGGAAGTGTTGGAATATACAGCAGCCCCTGTGTTTATGGATGCCAATGCCAAGTGTCGGCATCAGTGGCTCATAGAGTTTACCAAACCACCTCAGGACTTGCAACAGTTTGCCCAGTTGCTCGACCAGAAATTACAAGAAGTCAATAGTGACTATGAAGCAAAACGCTTTAAGAATATCACTCTTCAGCCCCTTGAGCTGGTAGAGGCTCGTAAGGGATTGTTTAACGACTGGTTGAAACTGCGTGGGAAGTTGGGAGGACAGAATAAAGTACCTCGATTGAGCAATTCACGTGAGCATATTGAGCAACTATTGAAGCTGAATGTATGAAGAAACTCCTCTATATCCTATGTGCCATGTGTGCCATTGTCGGATGTGCCCGTATGGGACAGCCTGATGGTGGATGGTATGATGATGATCCCCCTCGTATCATCGGATCAACACCAGCAGATGGCGCAATAGGAGTGACAACCAGAAAGGTGACTATCCAGTTTGATGAGTATATCAAATTGGCAGATGCCACCCAGAAAGTCATAGTGTCACCTCCCCAGTTAGAGATGCCTGAGATTAAGGATGCTGGTAAGAAAATTGTGGTGGAACTGAAAGACTCGCTTAAACCCAATATGACTTATACTATTGACTTCAGCGATGCTATTAGTGACAATAACGAGGGTAATCCCTTGGGAAATTATACTTTTACATTCTCAACGGGCGAACAGATAGATACTTTCGAGGTGTCTGGTCATGTGCTAGATGCTTCCAATTTGGAGCCCGTCAAGGGAATTTTGGTTGGACTTTATGACGATTTGAGTGACTCTGCTTTCAAGACCAAACCTTTGTTACGAGTTTCCAGAACAGATGGGCGGGGGCGCTTTGTCATCAAAGGTGTTGCTCCTGGCGAATATCGTGTATATGCCTTGCAAGATGTCGACGGTAATTATATCTTCAATCAGAAGAGTGAAATGATAGCCTATTCGCATCAGACTTATAAGCCTTCCAGTAAACCAGATATCCGTCAAGATACGATTTGGAAAGACACCCTCCATATCGATAATATCGTTCAGGTGCCCTATACTCATTTCTATCCTGACGATATAGTCTTGTTAGCTTTCCAGGAGGTGCAGACAGAACGTTATTTGTTGAAACAACCAGTGCGAACAGAGGCAGACCATTTCACGCTTTATTTCAGTTATGGTATTCCTGAGCTTCCTGTCATCCGAGGCTTGAACTTCAACGAGCAGAATGCCTTCCTGCTGGAAACTAGTGAAAAGAAGGACACCCTGACTTACTGGTTGCGCGATACGACCCTAGTTAATCAAGACACTTTGCGAATGGAACTCAGCTATCTGATGACAGACTCGTTAGGAGTACTAGTCACACAGATAGATACCGTTAATGTATTGGCAAAAACAAGTTACGTAAAGCGTCAGAAAGAGCGCAAAAAAGTGATTGAAGAATGGGAGAAAAAGCAGGAAAAACAAAAGAAGCGCGGTGAGCCCTATGATAGTATTATGCCACCAGAACCATTGAAAGTGAAATATAATGTCAAGCAACAGATGGATCCTGACTATGTGGCTACTTTCGAGATGCCTACTCCTTTGGCTCGTTGTGATACTGCTGCGATACATCTTTATACGCAAATCGATTCGCTATGGTATAACACACCATATGATTTCCATCAGCGTGACTCTTCCTTACGTATCTATGAATTTATAGCGGAATGGCAGCCTGGCACGGAATATAGTCTGGAGGTGGATTCAGCAGCTTTTGTAGATATCTATGGTGTTGCTTCAAAATCCTATAAGATGGGTATCAAAGTGCGTTCTATGGACGATTATGCAACCTTATTGATGCAATTGAATGGTGTGAATGATACCACCGTTGTTGTGGAATTGCTTGACAAGAGTGACAAAATTCTCAAACAGGCGAGGGCTCAAGATGGCAATGCCGATTTTTTCTATCTCTCACCAGCTACCTATTACATACGGGCCTTTATAGACAGGAATGGCAATGGGCGATGGGATACGGGTGATTATAAAGAGGACATTCAGCCAGAAGAGGTGTACTATTATCCAAGAAGTATAGAATGTAAGGCCAAGTTTGATGTCACCCTATCTTGGAACCTGACAGGTACACCACGCATCCTTCAGAAACCGGCTGCTATTACGAAGCAGAAACCAGATAAGGAGCAGAAAAAACTGAAAAATCGAAATGAGGAACGAGCTCGTCAGTTAGGTATCGAATATGTTAAGAAGAGTTCAATTATAAAATAGGAAATATGATGAAACGACTGTTATTTGTAATATTTGCATCATGTAGTTTGATGGCTGTTCATGCCCAGTGTGGCATCGAAAATACGGCGTTTAAGTCAGGAGAGTATCTCTCTTATGATCTCTATTTCAATTGGAAATTCGTGTGGGTAAAAGTGGGAACGGCGTCAATGTCTACCGTACAGTCTACTCGTAACGGTAAACCTGCCTATCGTACCAGTTTGATAACCCGAGGGAATAGTAAACTTGACAATTATTTTGTGATGCGCGATACCCTATTGTGTTACACAGATTTGGACTTGTCACCACTCTATTTCCGTAAGGGAGCTCGCGAAGGTAAGCGTTACTATGTGGACGAGTTGTGGTATACTTATCCCAACAACAATTGTCATTTGAAAATGCACCGTATTGAAGACAATGGCGAGGTATTTTGGAAAGATGCAGAATACAAGGATTGTATTTATGATATGATGAGTATCTTCCTCCGTGCACGTAATTTTGATGCTAATAAGTTGAAGGTTGGTGAGAACATTCCGATGCCCATTAGCGATGCGCGTAAATTGTCCAATTCCTGGTTAAAATACACAGGAAAGACAACACTGAAGATGAAGAATAATTCAAGCAAGTATCGTTGTCTTGTTTTCTCGTTCATCGAGCGCGAGGATGGCAAAAATCATGAATTAATTCGTATTTTCGTCACTGACGATAAAAACCATCTGCCCGTGAGACTCGACCTTTTCCTTTCTTTCGGCTCGGCCAAGTGTTACCTCACGGGTATGAAGGGACTCCGTAACGAGATGGAATCTAAGGTAAAGTAAAGGTAATTATCTGTCAGGTCCTTGGGCTTCGACACAATGCAGATTGCGAGCTAATTGTGCAGTGGAGCTAGCACCAACGAGGACAGAAGTAACTCCTTTTTGTTGTAAAATCCAGGCGAGGGCCATTTCAGCAAGGCTCTCGCCTTTCTTTTGTGCCTCTTCGTTCCATTGTTGCAACTGTTGAAGGAGTTCTGGAGTCAGCATTTCTTCTTTGAGGAACACCCCTTTTGACATTCGTGAATCTTTAGGGATTCCATTCAGATAACGATCGGTCAGCATCCCTTGGGCTAGAGGTGAGAAAGCGATAAAACCAACTCCTGCTTCGTGACAACATTGTAAGATACCCTGTTCAATCGGTGCCTTATCGAGCATATTAAGTTTGCCTTGATATATTAATAGAGGTGTATCGTGTTGCTTCAGATAGTTGATGCCAAACTTCAGAGGTTCCAATGGCCAGTTGGAGATTCCTACATAGAGTGCCTTGCCCTGTCGCACGATGTCCACCAGAGCCTGCAGGGTTTCTTCCAATGGGGTATGAGGGTCGTAGCGGTGACTATAGAAGAGATCGACATAGTCCAAGTGCATGCGCTTCAGACTCTGGTCGAGCGAAGCCATCAGATATTTACGTGAGCCCCAGTCGCCGTAAGGTCCAGGCCACATGTCGTAACCCGCCTTTGTCGAAATAAACAGTTCATCGCGGTAGGGCTTGAGGTCATCGTCCATTAAGTGCCCTAATGTTTCTTCTGCCGACCCATACGCAGGTCCATAGTTATTGGCTAAGTCCAGATGCGTCACTCCATGGTCGAAGGCAAAGCGCACTATTTCCCTGCTTCGCTCGTAGGGATCCACACTCCCGAAGTTATGCCACATACCCAGTGACACCTTAGGTAACATCACACCTGAGCGTCCACAACGCTCATACTGCATCCCATTCTCGTAACGCTTAGCGTCAGCTAAATATCTTTCCATCTTCTTATAGTTTTTGGGTTTGTTATCACGGGTGGTAGTCACGCACCAGTTCTTTGAGACTCTCAACGGCTTCAGCGTGACTGGGGTTGTAACGGAGGATGACAGTAATAAAACGAAGACTGTCGTCAATGACTTTGCCATAATACTCCAAGTCACCGTCCTGTCCTGTGTGAATGGAGTAGTCGTCGCCCGCTTCCAGCAACTCAGCCCCCATGCCCATCATGTCCTGACCTGGTGAGCGTCTGAATTCATCATTCAGATGCTTCACCATAAAAGAGAGCGAGACATCCTCGTTCATGAATACCTCCATCTGGTCGTCCTCCAGATACTGATGACGGAGGAAGGAGGGGTAGGTGATGTCGATGCCAAGTCGCTCGCTATGGTAGTCTATCATCTTGGAGTCGCCCATGATGATAGAGAGGCTGTCATTACTGTCGAGTTCAGTAACATACGCCTTGAGCATTTGCTGCCGGCAAGCCATCAAGCAGAGCATCAGGCAGATAGCTGAAAGGATGTTTCTTGCAGTCATAACCTCGTTACATTAGCAACCGTTAGTAATATTTCATGGGCAAAGATACTAAAATTCCCGATAATCTTTGCAAGTAAAGGAGTTTTTTGTATCTTTGTCAAAGAAAAAAGAGAGTGCCGTGCAGTCTTTTCCACAAAGTCAGGACTCTATAAATAGAGATGTTATGCTTACGATGGAGATAACAAGACTGATAGAACGATGCAGAGAGGGGGATGCAGATGCCCTTGGCGAACTGTATAAGGCATACGCCCAGCAGATGAGGGGCGTATGTCGTCGTTATATCAGCGACGAGCAAATAGTTGAGGATGTACTGCACGATGCATTTGTAATTATCTTCACTTCGTTTGACAGGTTGCGTGATGAGCAAAAGGCTGAGGCTTGGATGATGTCCATAACAAGGAATGTGGCTTCAAAATGCAAGGATCATCTGGATGCATTACCAACGGTTCCACTTGACAAGACGAACGATGCTACGTTCGCTGCTTCCGATAACGAGCAACAGGGGGTAAGAGGGGTTCCTCTGAGCGAGGTGATGAGAATGATTGACAGACTGCCTGAGGGCTACGGACAGGTGTTTCGCCTGTCGGTATTCGAAGGTCTGTCGCACAAGGAGATTGCCGACATGTTGGGCATTGAGCCGCATTCGTCATCATCACAATTGGCACGGGCGAAGAAAATGTTGCGCAAGATGATGCAGCAGTACTGGGTTGCCATGCTTTTACTGCTTCTCCTTCCCTTTACCTTCTTCTTGTTAAGGCAAGAAGAAACTGCGGTCAAAGATAAAAAGGCTGTTGCGGAAAAGCAGAATGACATACAAAATATATCGTCAAAAGAATCTCCCACTGAACAAGCACAGGAACCTGTCATTGTTCAACTGCCCGTGAATCGGACAAGCATCATAGCTGCTGATACTCTTTCATCGGTAATCGCCCAGACTGTAGATTCAATCACGGTTGACTCCTTATCCAATTTAGTCGTTCAGGAGCCAGCAGCTAATGACACAATAGTAAATGATACTGCAAAGAGTATTCGTAGGATAGAGCTACCGCATTACGATATGTCCGAGTTTACCCCCGATAAGCCAACCACTGAAGCGGATAATGAAAAGAAATGGTCATTGGAACTGGCATACGCAGGAAGGCTTAATGAGCAGAACCGCTATAACCAACCGTTCATCTATAAGCCATATAATATAAATGGGGGTGATCTTGTTGCCGATGACCCTGGACCTGGTCCTATTTATCATACTCCAAGCAACATTGACAACTGGACGGACTACGCTGTTTATCTGGCAAACCATCCTAATGTTGTGAGTGACAAGACCCGTAGTGTCATCATGCGCATTGCCCTGAATAATGCCAACCGTCCAGGTGAAGACAAGATTCTTCGCACGAGTCACCACCAGATGCCAGTCACATGGTCGTTGGCTTTGAAGTACCAACTGAATAATCGTTTCGGATTAGAGTCTGGTCTCAGTTATAGCCGGTTGGCCTCTGACTTTGAGATGGGAACAGACGGAAATACCATCTACGAGCATCAGACCATTCACTACCTTGGCATTCCCATAAAAGGTATATACAATATTTATGGTAGAAAACACTGGAGTCTTTACGGCAGTCTTGGTATGATAACCGAAATACCCATCCATTCAACCCTCCGTTCTGATTTCTATGTAAATGGACTGCATGAAACCAGTGACAAGAACCCCCTCCATGCTCCTTGGCAACTCTCTACAACCGTCGGTCTCGGTCTGCAAATCCATCTGATGCCCTATATCGGTTTCTTCTTAGAGCCAAGCCTGCAGTACTATATCCCGATGAAGAGTGACATTGAGACCTACCGCACTGAGCATCCATTTGGTTTCTCTTTGCCACTTGGCATCAGATTTACATGGTAGTCGTGCAGTCATTTCAGAGTTTAACGGACTCTATCAATAGAGACCAATATTTAAAACTCTGAATAATATGAAACAAGAAAAAAACTTTGCATGGATGATGGTGATAGCCATGACCTGCATGATGATGACTGCTTGCAGTCTTGACAGTTACGAACCAGAGAAGCCCATCGTGATTATTGAACCTGTAGAAGAAGGGATGCTCGCAGCCTGCGGTATCAGCGAGTCAGGAACACGTTCTGTCAGCGACGAGCAACTGCTCTTTACTGAGAAAGACATAGAATGGTTTAATACCACCACGCGCGAAATCAAATTCCGCGACATGGACAAGCCGCCATACAAGATACTGGAGCCTTTCCACGAAATTAAGTTCTATCTGGGCGATAATGTGCTATTCACGGTCAGCAGTTTCGTTGGTGATTGGGATAGCAGGACCTATACTAATCTCATCCTACATTACGATGTGATTACTGACCCAGACCAAGGTCATTATTATCTGCACGACTGCTACCCGCTTTATCTTATTGAAACTGACGAAGTGAAGGCTAATATCAAAAAGAATGCAGGACAGTGGGAGTTATTCATTTACTATTTGGAAAGCAAAGGAAAACTGAGGCAATAAGGGCAACTCTTAATTATTGCAAAATATTTGTGCTTCTATAAGAAAAGCAGTAACTTTGCGATTAATCATTATACATAAAGCTATGAAGAAAACTATTTTATTCTTTTCTTTTATCCTATTAACGCTTGCAATGACAAGTTGTAGTAACGATGACAATGTCTCCATCTCGTCTGTCGATTTTGAGAAGATATTCCAGCAGGGCGGATGGCAGGAAAGTAAATGCTACAAGATTGAAAGTTCTGGACAATGGATTGATCTTACAGGTCCTGGTATCGATGGCTGGAGACCACTGCGTTTTGCCTTCATGGATTGGAATTTGCTGAAGCTCTATCATGAATATGATTATCCTATTCACACTGAAGACGGCAATTTCTCTTTCGAAGAATATGAATATTGCAATTATCAATTTAGCGAGACAACACAGGAGTTGACACTCAATAATATTACATACCACGTAGAGTCTATTTCACCAGAAAAACTGGTGATTAAAGGGAAAGGCTCTTATGATGATAATATGTATGTTAGGGAGTTTAAGCACGTATCAGAAAGCGTAGTAGCTGAATGGAATGAACGGTTTATTCATGAGAAACAGAAGCTGTAGGCATGAAAGTGGCAGAACTCTTTGAGCGTTGCGTCGAGGTGGTGAAGGCTCAGCCTTCGCCTGCCGTGTTGCGCTATGTGCACGAGACGCTGGTGTTGGCTTGTGCAGAGGCTCTGAAGGGTAGTGGAATGGGGTTTGGCAGCTTGATGGCTCAGACGGATTATCTGTGTAAGCAGAGGGGGATAGGCATTGCCGACCGTATTGCCATTCAGACCATGCGTCGCCATTCCAATGGGAGTGATGCTTCGCTCACGAAGGACGATTTGCGGTATGATGTGCGTGCGCTGGCGCTCTTTATTTCAGCCGTTTTCCAGGAGGATATTCCCCACCAACTGGTGACACGTATTCCCGTCTGTGGCAGACCCACTACGCTGACGGCTAAGGTGAACCAGCGCTACATCCGTTGTGTGGTGACTACATGGGATGATGCGTATATTTATGCCACCACGGACGATGGTGAGGTGTGCATCAAGACAGATGACGAGACGTTGCGCCCACTCTTGACAGAAGGTATGCAACTCAATCTGTTGGATGGTCACCGAGAAGGACAGACCATTCAGCCTCAGCTCATCGTAGTGGAGCCTGATTTCCTTGTTGACATCTCTTCGTTGGCAGCCTGTTTTTCTGACTATGGGCACCATCCGATAGCCTACACGTTAGGGCGACTGAAGCCGGCAGCCAACAGCCAGGCCATTCTCTTGGGTAATTTTGCCGGTGCCGCGTTGGATGATGTCATCAACCAGACCGACTATCATCCTCACAATACCATTCGCCACTCGTTCCGCGAACAGGCCCTGCAGTTCTGTACCTGTCCAGACTTCAATCCCCGACAGTTCAAGGAGGATGCCCTCCGGCAAGTGGAGAATATCAAGGAGGTTGTAAACCAACTCTCAACTCCCAATTCTCAACTCATTCCTGAGCAGAGCTCGCCTACTCGTAGCCTTTCAACTCCCCTATTAGAGCCTTCCTTTGTTTGTGAGCATCTGGGTTTGCAAGGCCGTGTCGATTTAATGACCAAGGATATGCATCTGTTGGTGGAGCAGAAATCGGGTAAGAACTGGCAATTGGAAACCAAGGCATCCATACCTTATTCTGAATCCCATTATGTCCAGCTCTTGCTCTACTATGGCATCCTGCGTTATAATTTCCATCTTTCTCCTGACAAGGTGGACATCCGACTGCTTTATTCACGCTATCCTGCCAAACAGGGTTTTTTGGTGGTTAATTACTATCAGACGCTGTTCCACGAAGCCATTCGTCTGCGCAATCGTATTGTGGCACAGGAGATGCAGATAGCTCGCAAAGGGTTTGCCTGCATCGAATCGCAGCTGTCTGCCGATACCCTCAATGAGAACAGGGTGCGGTCGGCTCTCTTCGAACGTTTTGTAAAACCGCAGACCGAACAGATACTGGCACCCCTGAAACAATTGTCACCTGCGGAACAGGAGTATGTCGGGCGAATGCTCACTTTCGTTTATCGAGAGCAGTTGGCTCAGAAGACCGGAACGCAGGAAGGACAGGGTGGGGCAGTGGCTAATCTCTGGAATATGCCTTTGGCTGAGAAGCGTGATACGGGCAGTATCTTCTACGGACTGCGTATTCTGCATAAGGAGGCTTCGAGCGAGAGTAGCGGTTACGACCGTTTGACCTTCTCGATACCGGATTTGGGCGATGACTTCCTGCCCAATTTCCGTCGTAACGATATGGTGTGCCTCTATGCCTATCAGGACGAGCCCCACGTGTGTGATGCTATATTATATAAAGGTGTCATTGAGCAGTTGGCAGATCGGACCATAACCGTCCGTTTGAATGATGGTCAGCAGAATCCTGACATCTTTACTGATACGACGTATGCCATAGAGCCCTCTTTCTCAGATAGGAATACCACATCGGCCATCCGTTCGCTGCATGCCTTCTGTGCTGCTTCGTCAGACAGGCGGGCGCTTTTATTGGGACTCCGTGAGCCTCGGCGCGACGCTACGCTACAACTCTCGCATTCCTACCATCTTTTCTACGACGATATGCTGCTGAAAGCCAAACAGGCGCAGGACTATTTCCTCCTTCAAGGTCCTCCGGGCACGGGCAAGACATCCCATGCCTTGAGATATTTGGTGGAAGAATGCCTCACCCCCGACCCCCAACTCTCCACTCTCCTCCTCTCCTACACCAACCGTGCCGTCGATGAGATGTGTGGCATGTTGGAAGAAGCAGGTATCGACTATCTGCGCCTAGGTTCAGAAACCTCTTGCGACCCTCGCTACAGCCATTGGCTGATGGACCATATCTTTGGCGACCATCCCCGTTTGGAAGATATCCGTCAGTGTATCATGGAGCAGCGAGTCATTGTCAGCACCACCTCCACCATGCAGGCACGCCCCTTCCTCTTTCTGCTGAAGCATTTCTCACTTTGTATAGTTGATGAGGCTTCGCAAATCCTGGAGCCCAACATCATTGGCCTATTGGCATCGCCACAGGTCGATAAATTCATATTGATAGGCGATCATAAGCAGTTGCCTGCCGTCGTTCAGCAACCTGATGATGTGCCGGAATTATCTGCCTGCCGTCAGTCGCTCTTTGAACGGTTGTTGCGGATAGAGCGTGAGGCAGGGCGCACAGCGTTTACAGCCATCCTGCAACGTCAGGGGCGCATGCATCCGGACGTGGCTGCTTTCCCCAATGAAATGTTCTATGCCGAAGAACATTTGCAACCCGTTCCGTGTCCGCACCAGGAGGAGCCTGCACTCGATTATCCACAGCCTTCGGAAGATGCGTTAGATGAACTGCTGAAGCAGCATCGCGTATTGTTTTTCCCCAGCGAGTCCAGCGTATCAAACCACTCCCTATTTTCCAGCGACAAGGTGAATCCCGCTGAAGCCAAGATGGTGGCAGACCTCCTGCGACGCATCTATCGGCAGTATGGTGCAGAGCGTTTCGATGCAGCCCACAGCGTAGGCGTCATAGTGCCCTATCGTAATCAGATAGCCATGATACGCCACGAAATAGAAGCCCTTGGCATTCCAGCCCTCTTGGATATCAGCATCGACACGGTGGAGCGCTATCAGGGTAGTCAGCGCGATGTCATTATTTATAGTTTCACCGTTCGCCAACCCTATCAGCTCGATTTCCTCACAGCCAACTGTTTCGAGTCAGGTGGCAAGGTGATAGACCGCAAACTGAATGTCGCCATGACCCGTGCTCGCAAGCAGCTGCTCATGACGGGCAACACCAGTGTGCTCTCCCAGAACCCCATCTTTGCCGAACTTATCAAGCGTTATAATTTTTGTGTTTCATAATTATTTTATATCTTTGCAGTCGGAAAATTCTAAATATGCAAGAAACAGTTGTTTTATCTGACCTGACAATAGGTTATCAAGCGAAAGGTAATAGCAAAGTGGTAGCGACCAATCTGAACGCTACCATTCAGGGAGGTGAACTCACTTGTCTCTTGGGACGTAATGGCATTGGGAAGTCCACTCTCTTGCGGACATTAGCAGGATTTCAACCACCTTTGGGGGGGAGTCTCACTCCTAACCCTTCTCCTTCCGAGAGAGGTAAGGTGATTTCCGTGGTGCTGACAGAGCGTGTCAATGTGCGTAATATGACGGTTGAGGAATTGGTAGGTATGGGGCGCTCGCCTTACACTGGATTCTGGGGCACACTGACGAAGGAAGATGAGCGCATCGTTGAAGAAGCTATTCAGTTGGTGGGCATCAATGAATTGAAAGGTCGATTAGTTCATACGTTGAGCGACGGAGAACGTCAGAAGGTGATGATTGCTAAGGCGCTGGCACAACAAACGCCCATCATTTATCTTGACGAACCAACAGCTTTCCTCGACTTCCCCAGTAAGGTGGAGGTGATGCAGTTGCTACTTCGTTTGGCCCGTGAACAACAGAAGACGATTTTCCTTTCCACTCATGATGTAGAATTAACATTGCAAGTGGCTGACCGTATTTGGCTGATGGAACCAGAACTATTGAGTGTGGGTACTCCTAGAGAATTGGCTGATCAGGGAATATTGAGCCGTTTCATCGAACATAAAGGTATTCATTTTGATGCCCAGACATTAACGATACGAGTGACAGAATGATAGAAGGGCACGGAGACGATCTTTACAGATACGACGAGGGTATGGTGCGTATCAATTTCAGCACCAATATCTATCAGCATGCCAATCATTCGGCATTGAAGAATCATCTGTGTCAGACGATGGACCTCATCAACAATTATCCTGAACCCCAACCGCGTTCGCTGGAAAAACTGATAGCCCAAAAACTTGGTATCACACCAGAGGCAGTGATGGTGACCAATGGTGCTACAGAAGGCATTTATCTCATAGCTCAAATGCTACATCACAGTGCTTCTATTATTCCGCAGCCAACCTTTAACGAGTATGCTGATGCCTGTCGCATCAATCATCATATCATTTCCTATGAAAATACCGACGATTTGAAGGAATTGCCTAATGACCGTGTCTATTGGATTTGCAATCCCAATAATCCCACTGGTAATGTCATGACCAAGGGTATTATTGAGTATATGGTACGTCGTTCTCCCCGCTATACCTTTGTTGTCGATCAGTCGTATGAAGACTATACACTGGAACACTTAATAAAACCCCAGGAAATGATAGATTGCCACAACTTGTTGGTACTCCACTCATTGAGTAAGAAATATGCGATTCCTGGTCTTCGTCTGGGTTATGTAACGGGACATCCTGATGTTATTCAACTGTTACGCAGTATGCGGCAACCTTGGTCAGTCAGTGCATTGGCTGTGGAAGCAGGGAAATTCCTATTAACACGGGATACCCCCATTATCCCCGATTTACAAGGATATTTGAAAGAGACGCAGCGCTTACGCGAGAACCTGCGACAGATAGACGGTATTCGGGTATTTGAAACCAAAACCAATTTCATGCTCTGTCAGGTGGAGGATGTCACCAGTACGAAACTGAAGTTCTACCTTGTTCATGAACATGGAATACTGATTCGCGACTGTTTTAACTTCACAGGCCTTTCCGACCATTTCTTCCGGGTAGCTGCACAGCGGCCAGAAGAGAACGACGAACTGGTAGAAGCTATTAGGGGATACTTGAACAAAGATGAATAAAAAAAGAGCTCAACCACTTTGGCTGAACCCTTTTTTATTTTATAATGAAACAGAATTCTTAAAAGTCCATCTTGTCGAGCGTATCAGTGAAGTCTTTGGGCTCATGATTCTCAGACTCATGGAACTCCTCGTTACGCTGAGGACGCTCACGATGCTCATTACGCTGACGGCGCTCATGGCGGTCACCACGCTCAGGACGAGGACCACGCTCAGGACGCTCACGGCGACGCTGCTGTGGCTCTACATAGTCAGCAGGCTTTTCAACGAGTACACGATGAGAGAGTTTGAATTTACCAGTCTTTGGATCAATCTCCAGCAATTTCACGGTAATTTTGTCACCTTCCTTGATACCAGCTTCTTCAACAGTCTCTAAGCGCTTCCAGTCAATCTCTGAGATGTGCAGCAGACCATCCTTTCCAGGCATGAACTCTACGAAGCATCCATAAGGCATAATAGAACGTACCGTTCCCTCATAAACCTCACCGACTTCAGGAATGGCTACGATAGCCTTAATCTTGGCAATAGCAGCATCAATGGCTTCCTTATTAGGACCGCTCACTTGAATCTTGCCAACACCGTCTTCCTCGTCGATGGTAATGGTAGCACCGGTATCCTCCTGCATCTGCTGGATAATCTTACCACCAGGACCAATCACAGCACCGATGAACTCTTTAGGAATCTCAAAGGCTTCGATACGTGGAACTTGTGGCTTCAACTCTGGACGTGGCTCGGCAATGGTATCGGTGATGCACTTCAGAATATGCTCACGACCTGCCTTAGCCTGCATCAGCGCCTTCTCCAGAATCTCGAAAGAAAGTCCGTCGCACTTGATATCCATCTGGGTAGCTGTCAAGCCATCCTTCGTACCTGTGGTCTTGAAGTCCATATCGCCCAAGTGGTCCTCGTCACCAAGGATATCACTCAGTACAGCGTACTTCTCTTCACCGGGATTCTTAATCAGACCCATAGCAATACCGCTGACGGGCTTCTTCATAGGAACACCAGCATCCATCAGGGCCAGTGTACCAGCACATACGGTAGCCATAGAAGAAGAACCGTTTGACTCCATAATCTGGCTGACTACACGAACGGTGTAGGGGAAGTCGGCAGGAATCATGTCTTTCAGTCCACGCCATGCCAAGTGACCATGACCAATCTCACGGCGACCTACGCCACGCTGAGCCTTGGCCTCACCGGTGCAGAATGGAGGGAAGTTATAGTGCAACAGGAAACGCTGATAGCTCTTATCAAGAACATCGTCCACCAGTTTCTCGTCGAGTTTGGTTCCCAGTGTCACCGTTGTCAATGACTGTGTTTCACCACGTGTGAAGATGGAACTTCCGTGAGGCATGGGCAGTGGTGAAACTTCACACCAGATAGGACGAATCTCATCAGTCTTACGACCATCCAGACGAATGCCCTCATCCAGAATGCAACGACGCATAGCATCGCGTTCTACATCATGGTAGTAGCGATCCATCATGGCCTCGTATTCATCCTTGGAAATCTCAGAAGTCTCTGTGATTTCTGTATGCTCAGCAAAGAACTTCTCTTTGAAATCAGCGAGAATCTTCTCGAAGGCATCAGCACGGTCCTGCTTGGGCAGAGCCTGCTTGGTGATGTCGTAGGCGGGCTGATACAATTCCTTGTTCATCTGCTCACGCAGAGCCTCGTCATTCACCTCGTGGTTATACTCGCGCTTCACGTCTTTACCCAACTCCTTAGAGAGCTCGGTCTGCAGTTCACACATAGGTTTGATAGCAGCCATTGCTGCCTTCAGAGCACCAATCATATCCTGCTCTGAAACTTCTTTCATCTCACCCTCTACCATCATGATATTCTCGGCTGAAGCACCTACCATGATGTCCATGTCGGCCTCTTTCATCTGTTCGAAGGTGGGATCAATTACATACTCGCCATTGACACGAGCCACGCGAACCTCAGAGATAGGACACTCGAAGGGGATATCTGAACATGCCAACGCAGCTGAGGCAGCAAAACCTGCCAGGGCATCAGGCTGATCAACACCGTCGGCACTGAGCAACATCACGTTGACAAATACTTCTGCGTGATAATTAGAAGGGAACAGTGGACGAAGAACACGGTCTACCAGACGACTGGTCAGAATCTCGTTGTCCGAAGCCTTTCCCTCACGTTTTGTGAAACCACCGGGGAAGCGTCCTGCGGCGGCATACTGCTCTCTGTAGTCAACCTGCAGAGGCATAAAATCTGTTCCGGGAACTGCATCTTTTGCGGCACAAACAGTAGCCAGCAGCACGGTATTGTTCATGCGGAGCATTACACTTCCGTCGGCCTGCTTTGCCACTTTCCCGGTCTCAATTGTGATGGTTCTTCCATCAGGCAATTGAATGGTCTTTGTAATTACGTTCATCTTGTTAAAAAACATCTAAAAAATAAAAACATCTTGCGTCTTTGCGCATAAATTGGGCACAAAGGTACACATTATTAAATACAAAAACGAATATCCTCCAAATATTTTCTCTTTTTTAAGAAAAATAGCTAACTTTGCAGCAGAAATAGAAGAAAAAACGACATGATATTGTTAAGTTTTGATACTGAGGAGTTTGATGTCCCTCGTGAGCATGGGCTGGATATCTCTTTAGTAGAAGGGATTAAAGTGTCTCGGGAGGGTACTAATCGCATTCTTGATGTTCTGAAGAAGGATGGTGTAAAGGCCACATTTTTCTGTACAGGTAATTTTGCAGAAAACGCTCCAGATGTGATGCAGCGTATCATGGACGAAGGGCATGAAGTAGCCTGTCACGGGGTTGATCACTGGCAGCCCAAAGAGACAGATTTCGAGCGTTCTAAGGAAATCGTTGAGCGTGTTACGGGTAGGAAAGTTTACGGTTATCGTCAGCCTCGTATGTTCCCTGTAAGCGACAGGGAGATAGCTCGTGTGGGCTATCGTTATAACTCGTCACTCAATCCTGCTTTCATTCCAGGGCGTTATATGCATTTGACGGAGCCACGCACATGGTTCATGAAGGGCGACGTGATGCAGATTCCGGCTTCAGTCACCCCTTGGATTCGGTTTCCGCTCTTCTGGCTCGCCTTGCACAATCTGCCTGAAGGGCTATATCATTGGCTCGTACGTCGTACATTGAAGCATGATGGTTATTTCGTTACTTATTTTCACCCTTGGGAATTTTATGAGCTTAAAGAGCATCCAGAGTTCAAGATGCCCTTCATCATCAAAAACCATAGCGGACATCAAATGATGGAGAGACTGGACCGACTTGTTAAGATGCTGAAAGCACAGGGTGAAGAATTTGTGACTTTTAGTGATTTTGTTGAGAAAGTAAAGAAGTAGAAATACAATGAAGAAGGTTACAATTTTACTACCCACCTACAATGAAGAAGCATCATTTCCCCTAATAATCAGTTGTATGGAAAAAGTAGTCAAAGACAACCCTAATTATGAATGGGAATTCCTTTTTGTAAATGATGGTAGTTCAGACAACTCATTACAACAGATGATTCGACTCCATGAAGCAGATTCGCGTTATAATTATGTAGATCTTTCAAGAAATTATGGTAAAGAAATAGCAATGATGGCAGGTTTTGACTATGCAACAGGTGATGCTCTTATCATTATGGACGCTGATATGCAGCATCCTGTTGATGTCATACCAGAAATGCTGAAATACTGGGAAGAAGGGTACGATGATGTATATGCTCAGCGCCAAGGTAGCCAGGAATCGTGGTTCAAACGTATGTCATCACATTGGTATTATAAATTGCTGCAACAGATGACATCGGTACCTATACAGAAAGATACAGGTGATTTCCGTTTGCTAGACCGTTCATGTATTGAGGCGTTGAAGCAGATGCGTGAATCTGAACGTAACACCAAGGGCATGTACTCGTGGATTGGATTCCATAAGAAAGGAATCTATTATCAGCAGCAAGAACGTCAAGAAGGCTCTTCTAAATGGAGTATGATATCATTAATTAATTTAGCTCTTAATGGTATTATGTCGTACACAACTGCCCCATTACGACTTGCCTCTATTTTGGGTTTGTTAGTTTCTTCGGTAGCCTTTTTCTACCTTGTTTATATCATCGTGATAACAAATGTCTATGGAGAACCAGTACAGGGTTATCCGACTATTATGGTCACATTATTGTTTCTTGGAGGTGTCCAGTTGCTTAGTCTTGGTATACTGGGTGAGTACATAGGTAAAATTTTTAATGAGGTAAAAGAACGCCCTGGCTATTTCATCAATTCCTATAATGGTGAGAAAAACATTGATTAAGATGAAAAAAGTTATTGATTCATTGATGTGTTTTTTTTCTAATCTGAAATGCGTGTTTTTCTTCGGGTTAGTTATTTCGTTAACAGCTACATCGATAGAAATGTTGAGAGGACGAGGTGCTATTTATTGGGATTATCAGGATTCTACCCGCATGTTTTGGGAAGGCATTTCTCCATATACGCTTGAGTTTGCGCAAGTTCATGGTCTTTATTTCCTCTATCTGCCAGTATTCTGTGTGATTTTTGCTCCTGTCTTCCTTTTGCCTTGGTGGCTAGGCCCTTATGTGTGGAACATTGGCAACTACTTTCTTTTCTTTTTATCAATATGGATGTTGCCTAAACCATTAGAGCCCTATAGGACTAAAATTTTTCTTTTTGTCTTGTCTGTGCTCTTACAGTGCATTTTCTTTTTCCAGTATAATATGACGGTATGTTATATCTTTATTTTTGCCTTCATTCTACTAGAACGCAATAAACCCTTTTGGGCAGTTTTACTTATTATGATATCAGCTACCACTAAGATTTATGGTGCAGCAGAATTGGCCCTATTATTCTGCTATCCAAAGACAATACGTAATTTTGGTTATGCAGCTCTTTGTGGTGTAGGTCTCTTATTGCTTCCAGCACTAAACCCTACTTTTGACAATTTCATGTCGCTTTATCAGGGAACTTTCAACATGCTTGACATTCATTTTTCAGCTACTGACTATGTGGGAATTCTGTTTGCTAGAGGGTTGAAACCATTTTTATTGCCTAATATACGCCTTGTTCAGGTTGTAGTGTTGGTTATCTTAGCAATTCTCTTTTTCTGGCGACATAGACGTTGGCAAAATTTCGAATTTCGCGTTCAAACATTAGCCGTTATAATGGGTTATATTATTCTTTTCAGTGATAGTCCAGAAACACATACCTATGTCATCCCCCTTACCAGCTATGCTATGGTTTTCTGGCTTCGTCCAAAGCGAACTACTCTAGACAGAATTTTGTTCTGGTTGCTGTTTATTAATTTCAGCATACTACCGACAGATGTGTTATGTCCTTCGTGGCTGCATAATTATATTCATGAGGTTTTTTGGTTGGATGTTTATACCTATTTCATCTGCTGGTTGCGTATTCTTTGGTGGGCTGTTGGACCAGAAGATGTTGGGTGTGAGAATAAGGAAGTTAGAGTTAACCTGGCAGTAAAGGTATTATTACCTCTATTGATGCTTCTAATACCACAGGCAATACAAGCACAAAAGAGAATAGTTGCTAGTACCTATACCGTGAAAGGTATAAAGTTTAAAATGATACACGTAGAAGGTGGGACATTCATGATGGGAGCTTTGCCTCAAGATACTTTGGCGGATGATGATGAAGTGCGTCATCAAGTGTGTCTTAAAGATTATTTTATCGGTGAGACAGAAGTAACACAAGAATTATGGGTAGCTATCATGGGTAAGAATCATTCAAAAAAGAAAGGGCCTCAACTTCCAGCAGAATATATCACTTATGAACAGTGCCAGGAATTTATTATGAAATTAAACAAGTTGACTGGAAAAAAATTTCGACTTCCTACAGAAGCAGAATGGGAATATGCGGCACGAGGAGGGAAAAAGTCCAAGGGATATATTTACTCAGGAGGTAATGACATCAATAAAGTAGGTTATTCTTTGAATAATTATGTAAAACGCCAATATTTGCCAGTTAAAAAGTTTAAACCAAACGAGTTGGGTATTTACGACATGTCAGGGAATGTATGGGAATGGTGTGAAGACTGGTATCGTAAAACTCCAACCAGTAAACCTTCTAGAAGTTTCCGTACTATACGTGGAGGTGGACTAGAGAGTAATCCTCGCTATTGTCGTTCTACTAATAGATACCCATATGACTCACACCGACATCGTGATATAGTTGGCTTTAGACTGGCGATGTAGTAATTATGCTTAATACATTTTTCCATCAATTGCGAGAAAAGGAAGGCGCACAACAATTTGTACGCTTCTGTGTGAATGGGGTTATTTCTGCAGCTATTCATTATGGTATCTATTTTCTGTTGCAATTGTGGATTGACGTAAATATTGCCTATACTGCCGGCTATCTCATCAGTTTTGTCTACAACTTCATGGCAACCAACTATTATACCTTCCATACGGCTCCTACTTGGAAGAATTTTATTGGCTTTGCGGGGAGTCATGGTGTCAACTACCTCCTCCACATTGTACTTTTCAACGTGTTCCTCTATTTAGGTGTTCATCGACTGATGGCTCCACCTTTGGTGATGGGCGTAGCTATGCTCGTGCAGTTTACGATTCTCCGCCAAGTTTTCTCACGTTGGGGAAAGAAAAAAACAGATAGGGAGTCCAGTTGAATTACCCCATCACAACATCAAGCACCATCATTAGAACGAAACCTATAGCAAAACCGATAGTGCTGAGGTTTGAGTGTTGGCCTGTGGAAGCCTCGGGGATAAGTTCCTCAATGACGACATAGAACATCGCACCTGCAGCAAAAGCAAGCATGTAGGGAAGAACGGGAGTAAGCAAAGAAGCCAATAATACAACAGCCAAACCGCCAAGGGGTTCTACCGCACCACTGAGACTGCCTATATAGAATGATCGCCAACGAGAGTTACCTTCTGCTCGCATCGGCATTGAAATAATAGCACCTTCGGGGATATTTTGGATGGCAATACCCAATGACACTGCGACAGCTGATGCTAGTGTGATGCCAGATGCTCCTTGTTCAGCACCAGCAAACACAACACCGACGGCCATACCTTCAGGCAGGTTATGAATGGTGACAGCCAAGGCTAACATGGCTGTTCGCGATAGTTTGGAACGCGGTCCCTCAGGGGTGGAAGCATCAAGATGTAGGTGAGGTGTCAGTTCGTCAAGTATTAAAAGGAATCCAATACCTAGCAAAAAGCCCAAGGCAGCGGGAATTACAGCCCAACAGCCTTGGCTTTCCCCCATTTCAATAGCGGGTATAAGCAACGACCAAACGGAAGCTGCCACCATGACACCAGAGGCAAATCCTAACAATGACTTTTGAACGCGTGTAGACATTTCGTCTTTCATAAAGAAAACGAAAGCTGCTCCAAGCATCGTTCCAAGCAGAGGAATCAGTAAGCCTATAGCTAGTGTCATCATAAGGTTATGCTATGCTTTATTGAATTTGTCCTTGGGACGTTTGCAACGAGGACATTTCCAGTCATCTGGCAAATCCTCGAAAGCTACTCCGTCATGCTCTGCGGGATCGTAAACATAACCACAGATAGAGCAGACATATTTGCCAGAAGCTTCTACTTGGTTGAAGTCAACCTCTGCAAGTATTGTAGGTACGGGGTTGTCAAGATCCATTACACGTTTAGCCTCCAAATTTTCATAGCCCTGGGGAGAGTGAGTAGAAAGGTATACCGTTGGGTGGTGACGGATAAATTCACGGATGCGATTCTGGGTTTCGCGAGCTGCAGGCAGATCATCGAATACAACAGAGAGTTTGTCTTCATACAAAGCTTCGTCTACATAAGTGATGTCACCATGAATCAAATAGAACAGACCATCCATCTCTACTATGATGATGCTGTTGCCATTGGTATGGCCTTTAGCCTTGATGAAATAGATTCCTTCCTCTATTTTCTGGCATTCAGGGAAATTGTAATAAGCACCGTCAGTAAAGCTGACGGGTATCAGGTTGTCGAGACCTTGTAGTTCCTGTGCAGAGAGTTCATCCTTATTGACATAAACCTTGGCATTGGGGAAAGAACGCAACTCGCCACTATGGTCCGCATGGCGATGAGTAAGAAGAACTTTTGTCACTTGCTCGGGCTGATAGCCTAATGCTGCAAACGCGTCCATATAGCTGCAAATGTCGTGACCGGTGAACGCTAGTGAGTTCTCGTCAGGAGCTTCCTCTGGTGTGCCTGCAGGCAACCCGGTGTCTACCAGGATAACTTCCTTACCAGTATCAATCAAGTAATTTTGTAAACTGCCTCGATAGCGTATATTCTTGTCAAATTTGTCGGTACCCTCTTCGCCACCAAAGGCAAAGGGTTGGGTGTAGAACCCATCTTTTCTGAATTTTACTGCTTTAATTTCCATAATAGTTTGTTTAAGTAAAGATTATATTTGTCCAGCTTCAACCATCAGGACAACACGTTCGGTGAGCCGATCGATGCCTTCAGGGTCGTATTTCTTTTTGAGACTAGCGCCAAAAGCCCATGCAAATGCTTGGTAGAATCCTGCTCGGACAGGACCAAGAAAAGCCTGTATCAGTTCGTATCCAGATGAATTGCTCTCGCGATAGATGAGTTTGATGAGTAGTTTTCCTTGTGAATAGGTGAGTTTCTTCATGCGTGGCTTATACTCACGCATAATGCTTCGCTCTACCAGTTTCATGTGAGCATCCTTTGCCTTCTCGTCGGGTAAGGTTTCCAGAAATTCGGCAGTTTCCATCATGATTTTACGAGCTTCTTTGGCTATAGGTAATACTATTTTTACATTCTTCACCAAGCGGTTGTAGGCCCGTTGCTGTTTTTGGCTAGTGAAAGTAATAGGGGGATAGACATAAACATTATTCATCTCCATATATTGGATGCTGTCACCATTCTCCAGGACCTTACCCACTTTCACCATCGGCACGAAGGTAGGGCTATCGTAGTCCGTCTCTTCGCGCTTCTGTTTAGAGTCTTGCGCAAAGGCACAGAACGTCAGCAACAACATGAAAGTCAATAGTAAATGTCGCATTCCCGATTAGAAATATTATTTTCTAATAATCACACTCCCACTAGCCTGATGTGTGGCCAATATCAACACCTCAGCAATTTGAACATGAGCAGGGGCATTGGCAGCAAAGACTGCCACATCGGCTATGTCGTCGCCAGTCAGGGGTTTTACACCTTTGTAGACATTGGCTGCACGTTCATAGTCACCATGGAATCGTATATTGCTGAAATTCGTCTCTACCAGTCCAGGTTTCAGGTTAGTGACACGTATTTCCGTATTAGCGACATCTATTCGCAGACCGTCAGAAAGCGCCTTGACAGCAGCTTTGGTCGCACAATAGACATTACCCCCTGCGTAAGCAGCATCACCAGCTACCGATCCAATGTTGATGATGTGTCCACTATTGCGTTCCACCATGCCAGGTACAATAAGCCGAGTCATGGTAAGTAAACCCTTGATGTTCGTGTCGATCATAGTCTCCCAATCATCCAGATCACCCTCATATTCCGGTTCAAGTCCAAGAGCCAGTCCGGCATTGTTTACCAACACGTCAATTTTTTTCCATTCTTCAGGGAGACCGGAAATCAATGCCGTTGCATTTTCCCGATCTCTGACATCAAAAGCAAGAGTCGTTACTTCACCGCCCAATTCCTGCTTGATCTCATTCAATCTCTGAATGTTCCTGCCTGTTAGAATCAGACGGTCGCCGTTAGCAGCAAATTTTCTTGCACAAGCCAGTCCAATGCCACTTGTAGCCCCTGTAATAAAAACGATTTTTTTCATACTCGTGGCAAAGATAGTTATTTTTGCCCGTATCAACAAGTTTTTCGAGTGGAATTGTTATTTCTAATAAGTATTATTCTGTCAAGCAACCATCAATAAATTGAAAATGATCATGAATGAGATTAGAATGCCATTTGGGATTAGCGAACCATCTCTGAGGACTTATGACAATTTTATCCTCTCTACGTCCAAGATATTGAGCCCACCATGAAAACGTAGAATTGGAAATAATGAAATGATGGCAGCTGTACATGAGCCTTAAAATTTCCCATGCAGGATCGTCGCCTCGTTCATAATAGCAAGGATATCCTTCTACTTTCATATGTAGGCGTACCCATTCTATATCGTCAGAAAAGAAAAAGAAAGAGGGATGTTCTAACTGCATGCAAATAGATTTGATAGCTTTCTCATAATAATCAGGAGTGCACACATAAAAATTTTTTTTATATAGAGGGGAAAGAAAATCGCCTCGTCGTACACTGACACATACCGAATTAGGTTGATTGATGGTATTATATAGTTCGACATTGTGTTTCATAAGTGGGGAAACGGGGGTAAATTCTTCCAGCAAAATAGAACGGATAGCGTCGAAGAAGTGACGATCTTGAAAATAACCCCTACAGAAGATAGAACCGTTTGCCAATTCTGTAGAGTAAGCAGTATCTGCCGCTCCTGTAAAATGTATATTATTTTTTCGTAATATAATCTCCAGGGAAGATAATAGCGAATGATTTCTTTTGATAAGTGGCAATTTAACACATGCCATATACAAAAGATACAAACAGCGTTGATAATACGTCCCATATTTTAATATAAGGTCAGTTTGTTCTATTTGATATGGGTAGACATTAAAATATTTTAGGGAATCCCCCCAGCCATTATCTTTTTTGTCACCGCATCTTTTGAAATTGGCAATCAGTGGTTCGTGCTTGTTTTGCCGTTGCTCTAATAAAAGTCGGGCAAAAGCGTAAGTAAACATCTGGTTACCTAATCTACCTATAAAATCAACACCTATCATAAGCTCTATTTGAAATAAGGTCTCGAGCCAGTTCATGCTTTGGCTCAAACAAAACCAAGAGGGGTGCTATTTGCTATATCCCTCTCTCAGCCCAGTCTCCACGGTCGAGGTTGCGGTAGCCGATAGCCTCTGCAATGTGCATTGACTCAACTTTTTCCGAGCCAGCGAGATCGGCGATGGTGCGGGCCACTTTCAAGATGCGGTTGTAGGCACGGGCACTCAGTTTTAGGCGCTCCATGGCCATGCGCAACATGTCGAGCGAGGCAGTATCAGGCTCGGCAAATTCGTGGAGCATGCGTTCAGTCATCTGGGCGTTGCAGTAGACCCTTCCCTGACCTCCCTGCTTAGGAAGGGAGCTGAAGCGTTCGGTCTGGATGTTGCGAGCTTTGATGACGCGCTCGCGAATCACAGCACTTGGTTCGCCGGGCTGCATCTGCGAGAGCTGGGCGAATGGTACAGCCTGGATTTCACAATGGATATCGATACGGTCGAGTAGCGGACCGCTGATTTTGTTCATATAGCGCTGAATCTGTCCGGGTGTACAGGCGCAGTGATGAGTAGGATCTCCATAATAGCCACAGGGGCAGGGGTTCATCGAAGCAATGAGCATGAACGAACATGGGTACTCCACATTATATTTGGCACGACTGATGGTAATCTTGCGATCTTCCAAAGGCTGGCGCAATACTTCCAGTACTGAACGCGACAACTCTGGCATTTCATCTAGAAAGAGTACGCCATTATGTGCCAATGATATTTCGCCAGGCTGCGGATTGGTACCTCCACCAACTAATGCAACCTGCGAGATAGTATGATGAGGCGCACGGAATGGACGTTGGGAAATCAGACTGGTGTCACGCGATAATTTGCCAGCCACACTATGTATCTGTGTCGTCTCCAGGCTCTCACTTAACGAAAGTGGCGGAAGAATGCTGGGCAATCGTTTGGCAAGCATGGACTTACCACTACCTGGTGGTCCAATCATGATGAGATTGTGACCTCCGGCTGCTGCTACCTCAAGGGCTCGTTTTACGCTTTCCTGTCCGCGGACATCAGAAAAGTCGAGTTCATATTGGTTCTGCTGTTCATAGAATTCGCGACGGGTATCGATGATGGTTGGTTGATAGCTGTTGTCGCCATTGAAAAAATGGATAACATCAGTCAGTGTATCCATACCATATACTTCCAATTGGTTGACGACAGCAGCCTCGCGAATGTTCTGCCGTGGAACAATGAGCCCTTTGAATTTTTCCTTGCGGGCACGAATGGCAATGGGTAGTGCTCCGCGAATGGGTTGTAGACGTCCGTCGAGACCTAATTCCCCCACCATCATATATTTATCAAGTCTATCGCTCTCTATTTTGCTGTTGGCTGCAAGTATCCCGATAGCCAAGGGCAGGTCGTAGCCTGAGCCTTCCTTCTTGATGTCGGCAGGCGATAAGTTGATGGTAATGTCCATCGTAGGCATTTTGAAGCCATTATTTATCAAGGCAGCTTTGATGCGGTCGTAGCTTTCCTTGACGGCAGTGTCGGCTAGTCCTGTCAGGTGAAACATCACACCTCGGGTCATACTGACTTCACAAGTTACTGTTGTCACTTCCAGCCCATTTACGGCTGCACAATATGTTTTTACCAACATGATTACTTCAAATCCTTGTTAATCAGTTCGAGTAGTTTGTCAACAGCCTCTTCTTCTGGAATATTCTTCTCGACACAAATCTTTTGTTTGTAGAGACTGATTTTCCCACGACCAGCTCCTACGTAGCCGTAGTCGGCATCGGCCATTTCGCCAGGCCCATTTACTATACAGCCCATGATACCTATTTTCAGTCCTACCAAATGACTGGTGGCAGCTTTAATGCGTGCTATGGTCTCTTGCAAGTTATAAAGCGTACGACCACATCCAGGGCAAGAAATATATTCTGTCTTGGTGAATTTGATGCGGGCGGCTTGGAGAATGCTGTCGGCAAGAGTTGTTAGCAGTTGGGGGTTAGCTGTTGGTTGTTGACTGTTGATGACCAGTTGAGTTGCTTTGCGGTCGATGAGCAAACCACCTACCGCCATAGCTGCTTTCAACTGGAGTGTTTCCCAGTCGGGAGCATCGACGGACAGTGTGATGGTATCGTCCTTGATAGAAGCTTCGGCTTCAGCACGCAGTTGGGCACATTCTGCTATCATATCCACCAGTTTGCGAGCTACGGGTATTTCGCACTCGGGTTCCTCACTTAAAGAAACTCGAATGGTATCACCGATGCCCTCCGTCAATAGAGCTCCGATGCCTACTGCCGATTTGATTCGGCCGTCTTCGCCCTCACCAGCCTCGGTAACTCCCAGGTGGAGTGGATAGTGCATATCTTCTTTGTTCATTGTTGATACCAGGAGGCGAACGGTGGTTACCATGACAACGGTGTTGCTGGCCTTGATGCTGATAACAATATCGTTAAAGTGCTCACGCTTGCAAATGCGCAGGAACTCCATACAACTCTCGACGATGCCCTCAGGTGTGTCACCATAGCGCGACATGATGCGGTCGCTCAACGAGCCATGATTTACGCCAATACGGATAGCGGTATGATGCTCCTTACAGATATTCAAGAAAGGAATTAGTTTGGCTTCAATTTTTTTCAGTTCTTCAGCATATTCCTCATCAGTATATTCCAGATGTTTGAAGACGCGTCCAGGGTCTACGTAATTGCCAGGATTGATGCGCACTTTTTCACAATACTGTGCAGCCACATCGGCTACATGGGCTGTGAAATGGACGTCTGCCACTAGTGGTGTGCAATAGCCAGAGGCTTTCAGTTGGTTAGAAATGTTTTTCATGTTTTCTGCCTCACGAGTGCCTTGAGTCGTGAAACGCACCAATTCGCCGCCAGCATCTATGATACGTTTAGCTTGGGCTACACAACCCGCAGTGTCGTTGGTATCAACGGTTGCCATCGACTGGATTCGAATGGGGTAATTGCCACCTATCTCGATGTTTCCTACATGGGTGACGGAAGATATTCTTCTCTGATAAGCCATTTAATTTGTCTTAAATTGATACTTAACTTCTGCCAACTCTTGGTTGGCTTTCTCTATTTTTGCTTTCAACCCGCTCTTGTAGTCGCTAAGGCGCTGTGCGATAGCCTCATCACTCAAGGCCAGCATCTCGACTGCAAGGATGGCGGCATTCTGAGCACCATTAACACCAACTGTTGCAACAGGAATACCGGGAGGCATCTGGATGATGGAAAGCATTGCGTCGAGTCCGTCGAGCATCCCTTTGATGGGAACTCCAATAACGGGCAGAGTGGTAGAAGCTGCAATAACGCCAGGCAGGGCTGCTGCCATACCTGCAGCAGCAATAATGACACGGATGCCTCTGTCCTTGGCATTACGAGCAAATGCCTCAACGGCTTCTGGTGTGCGATGAGCCGACAGCGCATTGACTTCAAATGGTATCTGCATTTCATCTAAAAGTTTGCAGGCTTTTTCCATAACGGGCAAATCGCTAGTGCTGCCCATGATAACACTTACAATTGGATTCATAATCATTTATTTTTATTTTCAATTCTATATAAACAGTATAGAGAAGGCGGCACAGACAAATCCCACCCAGAAACCACCAACCACCTGCGACAGACTATGCTGGCGAAGTACCATACGGCACGTCCCCAATATACCAGCAATAATGAAGATGATACACATCCACCATACAGGGTTAAAACCAAGATATTCACCAAAGGCAAACAAGGCTCCTCCCACTCCCCCTATAGCTGCAGTATGGGTAGATATTTTCCACCACACGTTGATGATTGCACAAATAATCTGCACCATCAGTGCTGCTATTACTATAGAGATAACGAAATGTGGAATGTGAAGATGAGTCATCACATAGATACAGGTGAAATAGCATACGATAGAAAGAATATATGGCACCATGCGTCGCTCGCGCTGTCCCAGTTCTATCAGGGTCCATCCTTGATATCGGCGGTAGAAATGAATCATCAAAGAGGGCATGAGGATAGTAAACAGATAGACCATGATGAGTACTTGCAACTTATATGCCAATGGGAAGATGTTCATATAGCTGAAAGTAAACAGAGCAACCAACCCGATGATGGGAAGGTAGAAAGGGGTAAAGAGCATACTGATTACTCGTGCTGCCAATATGAGTTGTTGTCGTTGTCTCATTTCCTTAGTCTTGCTATGGGTATACCTAATTGTTCACGATATTTTGCTACAGTCCGACGGGCAATAGGATAGCCTTTCTCGGCTAATAATTTTCCTAAAGCTTCATCGCTATATGGGTGATGTTTATCCTCAGCGTCTACCATATCCTGCAGAGCAGCTTTGATTTCCCGTGTAGAGAGTTCATCGCCTTCTGCCGTTACATAGCCGTCGCTAAAGAAATGGCGCAAAGGAAAAGTGCCCCATCGTGTTTGTGCATATTTAGAATTGCTAACGCGAGAGACTGTACTTAAGTCCAACCCTGTTTTTTCGGCGATGTCTTTCAGAATCATGGGACGAAGCAATGCCTCGTCGCCTTCTTCGAAATAGCGATGTTGCCATTGAATAATAGCCCTCATGGTGACAGTCAGCGTGTGGCGGCGCACCTTGATGGCCTCAATAAACCCTTGTGCTGCGTCAACTTTCTTTTTAGTATATAGCAAGGCTTCCTTCATTTGTCGGCTCATATTTTCTTTATTACCTTGATATTCGCGAAGGGTTTCTGTAAATGACTGCGAGACATGGAGTTCTGGTACGTCACCCGTATTCAATTGAAATGTGACGGTACCATCGTCTTGTGTATCGATAATGAAATCTGGCGTTATTTGTTGCAGAGAGCGCCCTACCGTTTCACCAAGTGAAGCGCCAGGTTTAGGATTCAGTTTGCGCAATTCATCCATCAGTGTTTTTGCCTGTAAGTCGCTTAGTTGCAAGGCCTGCTGAATTTTTTGCCAGTGTTTTTTGGTAAAAGCATCAAAGTAGTTATTGACCACACGCTCCATCAGTTCGCGAAGATGAGAATGTTCTCGACGCAGAATCTGAAGTAACAGGCACTCTTGAAGGTTACGTCCTCCGATACCAGCTGGGTCAAATTCCTGTAATTGGTGGAGTACCTGTTCTATCTCACGAACAGAAACGTCAATATTGTGATAGATAGCCAACTCATCGCTGATGCTTTCCAAAGACTTTCGAAGCAGTCCGTCTTCATCCAACGACCCGATGAGATATTCCATGATGTCGCGTTGGCGTTCGTTCAGGTCTGTCATACTCATCTGCTCTTTAAGCTGGTCATAAAAAGATTGCGACTCACCGTAGACCAATTCCTCACGCTCTGATTGATATGCTTGTCCTGCGTGGTATACAGGTAAATCTTCATCGTCTCTGCCGATACTTTCTAAAGCGGCATCTAAAGCCGATTGACGCTCTTCACGTTCATAGTCATCAGACGAGTCGGAATTTTCAGTGTTATCAGTTTCATCGGATGTTTCTGGAAATTCTGAGTCATCGCCAGTACTTAGCTCCAAAGCTGGGTTATCATCCATCTCAGCATTGACACGTTCCAGTAATTGGGTGACAGGCAGTTCTATGAGTTGAGCCTGCAGCAATTGTTGCTGCGTGATACTCTGTGTTTGCTTCAATGCCAGAGTCTGTTGCTGTTCCTGTATTTGTTCCTGTGTCATAGCGGATGCAAAGTTACAAAATAATTATCATTTCGACAATTATTTGAAATATTCTTTTAGCTGACTGGCATATAAGGCAAGCTGTTCTGTGTCCTGGTTTCCATAGCGTTGCCAGATGTTCTGACAGGCAGCGTTAAGTGGGTTGCTAGGGAGCACTTTCCGGCTGAGATAAGGGTCATAATACTGATAGATGCCCATTATCTTTACAATCTCCTGAGCAGGAATCTTCATTAACTTACTCAGTTGTTGTATCTCTGGTGTTTCTATGGCCATAGTAATAGGAGTCAGACGAAAATAGAGATCGAGAATTAGGATGAGCATGATAGGGGTGATGGTGCATTCGTTACAAACAGGACGGAAGTCGGTCTCAAACGTTTCCTGGATATCTACACCTTCATAGAAATCATCATTGCCAAATCCTATCATCTGCCGCAATAAGGTAGCAGCACGAGCCAACCGGCGAGGATTTTGGCCGTATTCCTTCCAGATGCGTTCAATGCGTGGTGTTTCAAGGTTAGCAACTTCGCTCATCTTGTTATAGACTATCTGAGGAGCAATGTGTAATTCTAGACAAAGATCTATAGTTGCCTTGCTATACATTGGTTTTACACCTATGGGTTTCTTGAGATACAGTTGCATGATAAGAAGCCAGTAATCATCTTGCCATTGTTGATTCTTTGCCATAATATTTCTATTTTGTTTTATCGGCAAAGTTAACGATAAATAAGGAAAAAAACAAAGAAAATTATAATTATTGTAAGATTCTCAACATTTTTTTCTATCTTTGCAAAATCATTGCGAATCAGAATCATATGAAGCATCCGATATTAATCCTAGTTTTCTTAAGTTTATCTACAGTCCTGTCTGCGCAGACAGCAAAAGAGGAAATAGAAGCAGACGTCCATCGCTCGGCATGTGATTTGTTTGCCTATCCAGGTCCTACGCAAGTTCGTCTGACCCCTGCACCTAAAGGAAAGAAGCCTTTTTATATTAGCCATTATGGTCGTCATGGGTCGCGCTATCTCAAAAACAAAAAAGACTATCAGATGCCTATTGATGTTTTGGCTAAGGCCGATTCAGCAGGTAAACTCACGGAGCTAGGAAAGGATGTGTTGTACCGTCTCCGATTGATTGGCGCTGAAGCAGAGGGCCGTTATGGCGATCTTACTAAGTTGGGAGCCCAACAGCATCAAAAGATTGCTCAGCGAATGGTGGAACGCTTCCCTGAGGTGTTTGCCGGACCTGTCGTTGTGGATGCTAAGAGCACCGTGGTGATTCGTTGTATCCTCTCGATGGAAAATGCTCTCCAGAAGTTGATAACCATGCGCCCTTCTTTATTAATTCGTCATGATGCTTCGCGTCACGATATGTGGTATATGAACCAATATGAAAAGATATTGTACACCATGAAGAAAGACTCAACCGTTAGAGCCATCTACCAAGCGTATGCGAAGAAATATGATTGTGGGCAGCAGTTGATGTTCAAATTGTTTAACGACTTGCATTATGTCAACCAACAGATAGATGTTGAGAACTTGGCTCAAAATATCTTTCTGCTGGCCTCCAACGTGCAAAACACAGAATTGCGCAAGAAGTTGACACTATATGATATTTTCTCTGACGAAGAACTATATAATTACTGGAAAAAGCGAAACACGATGTGGTTTGTCAATCATGGTTTCTGTCTGTTGGGCGATGGCATGCAGCCCTATAGTCAGCGCAACCTCTTGCGACAGTTGATTCATGAAGCCGACAGTTGTATTTCATTGGCCAAACCTAGTGTTACACTCCGATTCGGTCATGGGTCGATGTTGGCTCCCTTTGCAACCTTATTAGACTTGAACGGAATAGGTTTTACGACAGATAACCTGGACCTGGTAGAAAAGAAAGGGTGGCGGAATTATAAGATTTTCCCCATTGCTGCTAATATCCAGTTTGTATTTTATCGTGAGAATCCTGAGGACAAGGATGTTTTGGTGAAAGTGCTGCTTAACGAAAACGAAGCCCTGCTACCGATTAAGTCGGCGATAGAACCCTATTATAAATGGAGTGAAATACGTGATTATTATTTGAAGAAATTGGATGAGTATCAAGGGGATTGATATATGGAAGTGCTGTACGATGATAGTCATCATGCTGTTTAGTGTGGTGACAGATGTTGTAGCTCAATCTGTCTCTGCCTTTGATCATATCAGTAAGGATCGTCGATTCTCAGCTAGTAACTATTGTATTTATCCTGATACTCTCACCATCAAACAGACACCGCCACCGGCAGGTAAGCGCCCTTTTTATATCAGTCATTATGGTCGACATGGTTCACGTTATTTAAGTAACAGAAAAGGGTATGATATTCCATATAAAGCATTGCAACATGCTGATTCTTTAGGAAAATTGACACCTATCGGAAAGCAAGTCAAGGAACAGTTGGAAATGATTATTGCCGATTCAGAAAATCGTTGGGGAGATCTTACAGAACTAGGTAAGCAACAGCATAAGGGTATTGCCCGACGAATGATGACTCGCTTTCCAGAGGTTTTCGAGGGGAAAGCACACGTCAATGCTAAAAGTACGGTTGTCAACCGTTGTGTACTTTCTATGGGTTCGGCTATACTTGGGATGTTAGCAAAGAATCCCAAATTGCAGGTCACGATGGATGCTTCTATGCACGATATGAGTTATATGAACTATCAAGACAAAGAGTTGCGCAGTAACATGATGACTCCCCAAGCCAAGGCTGCTTATGATGACTATTGTTCGATGCGAGAACATAATCCTAGACTGATGTCATTATTGTTTAATGACACTGTCTATGTCAAAGAACAGGTAGATGAGGTCTGGTTGAACTATTACCTGCTGAAAACAGCATTGATACAACAAAATACAAGGATGGGCAGCAAGATTGACTATATCGACCTGTTTACTTACGAAGACATCCACCAGTACTGGCAGAAAGAGAATGCTTGGTGGTATATTATGTATGGTCCGTCTTTACTCAATGGAGGAAAACAGCCCTATACTCAGCGTCGTTTGTTGAAAAAAATCATAGAGGAGGCCGACAGTTGCATCCAGTTGAGGAAACCTGGTGTACAATTGCGTTTTGGACACGAAACCATTGTATTACCACTTACCTGTTTGTTGGAACTGAACCACTTCGGCTATCAGACTCTTCAGTTGGAGGATTTAGAGGAACAGAGCTGGTGGGCTTGTTTGGTGTTCCCAATGGCTTCCAATATCCAATTGATATTCTATCGTGAGGATCTAGCCGACAAAGAAGTGCTCGTCAAGGTGATGCTGAATGAAGAGGAGGCTACGCTCCCCATTAGGAGCGATATCGCACCTTATTATAAATGGAGTGACGTACGTCAGTATTACCTGATGAAGATAGCTCAGTATGAACAGTCACAAAAATCACAGATAGCAAAATGAGGAGGACGGCAGTTATTACAATTCTAGCTTGTTTGGCAATAAGTTGCTCTGCACAAGTGACCTTTGAGGAGATTTCCAGAAACCCCCATTTGGCTGGTAATAACTATTGCATTTATCCAGACAAGGAGTATCATCAATATACAGAAGCCCCTGATGGCAAAAGGCCCTTTTACATTAGTCATTATGGGCGTCACGGATCACGCTATCTAAGTCAGCAACAGGCCTATGATATTCCTTGGCAGATACTAAGCAAGGCAGATTCTTTAGACAAGTTAACACCATTTGGTAAAGACATTTTCCGTCAGGTTACAATTGCTCGTGAAGATGCTTTGGAGCGTAATGGCGAACTCACCGAACTGGGCCATTTGCAGCATCGGCATATTGCCAAGCGGATGATTAGTAACTACCCAGAAATATTTGAGGGTAAGGCACCCGTCCATGCTCGAAGCACTACTAAAATACGTTGTATTCTCTCTATGGGCTCAGCCATTCAACAGTTGTTGACCGTTAATCCAGAATTGAAAATCAATATGGATGCGTCCAAGCGTGACATGTGGTATCTGAACTTCCAGGATAAACAATTACAAGCCACCAAGATGACTCCCACAGCCAAACAGGCTTATGATGCTTATACGGTGAAGCGTGAGCACAACGAACGACTATTGCTCGAACTGTTTAATGATACTGCTTATGCCAACCATCATGTGGATGCTGGAACGTTGAACTACTATCTGTTCAAGGTGGCGTCTATACAGCAGGATACGCATCTGGATGACAGATTGAACCTGATGAAGATGTTTACTAATGAGGAAATATATCATATTTGGCAGAAAGAGAATGCTTGGTGGTATATTATGTTTGGACCCTCGTTGCTTAATGGTGGGACTCAGCCTTACACCCAACGCCATTTGCTCCGTAAGATAATAGAGGAAGCCGATAGTTGCATAGCACTTACCAATCCTGGTGCCTCTCTTCGCTTTGGACATGAGACCGTCGTGCTGCCCTTGACTTGTCTGTTGGGCATCAATGGTTATGACTTCCAGACAATGAATTTGGAAGAATTAGAAGAGAACGGATGGATAGTCTATCGTATATTCCCGATGGGTTGCAATTTGCAATTTGTGTTCTATCGACGAGACGTATTCGATAAGGATGTTATCTTCAAGGTGTTGCTGAATGAAGAAGAGGCAACACTGCCCTTGCCGTCCAGTATTGCCCCTTATTATCGATGGAGTGACTTCAAAGCCTATTATCTGAAGAAACTCGATGACTACGAAAGTCGTTAAGCGCCTTCCTTTGCCCTGAAGGCCAGTGCATACATTCGCATCTGTTTTACCATTGCCAGCAAACCATTGCTGCGTGTGGGTGAAAGATGCTCCTTCAGTCCTATCTGGTCGATAAAGTAAAGGTCGGCATCCAGAATTTCCTGTGGCGTATGCCCACTGAGCACACGAATCAGTAAAGACACGATACCTTTCACTATCAGTGCATCGCTTTCTGCAGTGAAATCGACGATGCCGTCATGATAATCAGCTTGTAACCATACGCGACTCTGGCAACCGTCGATCAGATTACTCTCAATCTTGTATTTCTCATCCAAGGGGTCCTGGTCGTTGCCGAGGTCTATCAACAACTGATATTTGTCCATCCAATCGTCGAAACCAGAAAACTCCTCAATAATTTCGTCTTGTATTTCGTTTATTGACATAGTAACTTTTTAATACATAATAACAGAATAACAAATAATTCTCAACTCTCAACTATCTTAAACAGTTTATCGCTAGGTCGTACTTTTTCTGGCACACGGATGCTGACGCGTGTACCCTTTTGGGCAGTCAGTACGGCTTGTATATCGTCATGTATCTCATCTACTGTGACATATAGTGCACCTGTCGTGGGGCCCGTAATCAGCATCTTGTCGCCCACAGAGAATTCACAAGCCTCACAGGTAAACTCTGCAACACCGAGTTTAGAGAAATATTTCACACCCTTACCCACATATTGCTTACGTTCCGTAGCACACGAGCCGTAGTGCTTGTTCCATTCTCCTAACTGTTGTCCTTGGTAGTAGCCGTCCCAGAACCCACGATTAAAGACGGTGGCAAGACGCTCGTCCCATGCATCTTTCTTCTCTTCGGTAAAAGTTCCGTCGAGCACGGCATGGATAGCCTCCTTATAGCACTGTACCACTGTCAGCACATATTCAGGACCACGGGCACGTCCCTCTATCTTAAAGACCCTCACACCGCTCTTCATCATGCGGTCGATGAAACGGATGGTCTTCAAGTCTTTGGGTGACATGATATATTTATTGTCTATCTCCAACTCAGTACCTGTATCCCTATCCGTCACGATATACGAACGTCGGCAGATCTGCATGCACTCACCACGGTTAGCGGAACGTCCTGTGTTGTCAAGACTCATATAGCATTTGCCACTAACAGCCATACATAATGCCCCATGGCAGAACATTTCTATGCGAATCAGTTGGCCAGAAGGCCCTTTGATTTGTTGTTCCTCTATCTGCCGATAGATAGCAGCTACCTGATCGAGGTTCAGTTCGCGAGCCAACACCACCACATCGGCAAACTGAGCATAGAACTTCAATGCCTCGATGTTCGAGATATTCAGTTGGGTAGACAGGTGCACCTCCATATCCTTCTCTCTGCAATAGGTCATTACAGCAATGTCGCAGGCAATAACGGCAGAGATATGAGCCTCAACTGCTGCATCAATAATCTGGTGCATCAGTTCGATATCTTCACCATAAATAATGGTATTGACTGTCAGGTAGCTCTTTACCCCATGTTCTTCGCAGGTAGCAGCAATCTCTCGCAAATCGTCAATCGTAAAATGGTTGGCAGAGTGTGAACGCATGTTCAACTGTTCCACTCCAAAATACACTGACCCAGCCCCTGCTTTTAGCGCAGCTGCCAAAGAATCGCGGCTTCCTACAGGAGCCATAATTTCGAAATCTTTAATACTTTCCTTCATTTCGGGTACAAAGGTAGTGCAAACCGAGCAAAGAACAAAATAAAATATTTATTTTTTCTTTTGGTATTGATAGGAAAAAGAATTACCTTTGTCACCGAATGGAAATGATGAAGAAATTATTTTATTTACTTTTGATATTAGGCTTTGCTGCTTGTCAGAAACGACCAGTGGTGGAGTTTACTGACGAGGTGCGCCTGCCCATGACTCCTGTGAAAGATCAGGGCCATACGCAGTATTGTTGGGCATATGCAATGCTTTCTACCATTGAAACAGAACATATTCTGCGAGGCGATTCTGTACATCTCTCTACAGCATATATCGAAAGGGTGGTAAAAAAGCGCAATCTCAGGGCTATGGGTTCCACCTTATTAAATATAATAGGTAAGCATGGTATCGTCAGCTATGATGCATATCCTGATTCCTCTTATCACAAATTGCCACGGACGAAATGGGTCTTTATGTTGGGAGCTCGCTATACTCCCCAGGAGTTTGCCCATAGTGTATGCGCTCCAGATGAATACATCGCTGTAACCTCTAACGAAAAATATCCCTATAACCAATATGTAGTGCTTGATTTACCGGATAACTGGGAACACAATCGCTTTTGGAATATCCCCAAAGATTCCTTGTTGGCCCATGTAGAACTTGCCATCAGGAATCGTCATGCCGTTTGTTGGGAGGGTGATACAGATGAACGCGGATTCTCTTTCGAAGAGGGGATTGCTGACGGACATTGGGCTACGACTCCTACAGATAATCATTGTATGGCGATTGTAGGAATAGCCCGCGACCCCCATAAACGCATGTTCTTCACCATGAAGAATTCGTGGGGTACAAACAATCCGTACGGGGGATTGATGTATATGTCTGCCGAATACCTTCGTGACAAGACGGTAGCCGTCTATATGACGCGCGAGGCGTTTGAGGGACAATAAAAAACCGAAGCTTTAGAGAGGAGCTTCGGCTTTTATAAAGCTTATTTATTCAATCGCCACGTCACACCGTCCTTGGTGTCTTTTACTTCAAAACCTGCAGCAGCCAACTCATCGCGAATCTTGTCGGAGGTCGCCCAGTCTTTGTCTGCCTTAGCTTTGGCACGCAGGTCGAGTACCATATCCACCACTTTGCCAAAGGCTTCCTCACGAGCACCGTTATTGTCACCCTTTTCTTCCTTCAACCCCAAGATGTCGAAGGTAAAAAGGTGCATGGTTTCTGAAAGTTCCTTTAGGCAATCGGTACAGATGGTAGCCTTATGGTCAACGAGTTTGTTAATAATTGTACAAGCCTCGAAGAGATAACTGATGACTTGTGGGGTGGCGAAGTCGTCGTTCATGGCATCGTAGCACTTCTGGCGCAGACTCTTGACAATCTTCTCTGTTTCGGCATCGCATTTGTCGCTGGCCTGTATGCGCTCTAGATCGCTGATGGCATTCAATAATTTCTCCAGTCCCTTCTCGGCAGCCTGCAGTGCTTCGTTCGAGAAGTCAACCGTACCACGATAGTGGGCAGAGAGCACGAAGAAACGAATGGTCATGGCAGAGTAGGCTTTCTCCAACAGAGGATGGTCACCAGTAAAGAACTGCTCCAAGGTGATGAAGTTATTGTACGACTTACCCATCTTCTGCCCATTGATGGTCAGCATATTGTTGTGCATCCAATACTTGACGGCTGGTTTGCCATTGGAAGCGTATGCCTGTGCGATCTCACACTCGTGATGTGGGAATATCAAGTCCATTCCGCCTCCGTGAATATCAAATGTCTCTCCTAAGTATTTGCGCCCCATTGCTGTGCACTCACAGTGCCAGCCAGGGAAGCCGTCGCTCCAGGGCGAAGGCCAGCGCATGATGTGCTCGGGTTGCGCCTTTTTCCACAAAGCAAAGTCCGCCTGGTTATGTTTCTCACCAACCCCAGCCAGTTCACGACTCTCGTCCTTGATGTTTTCCAGTGAACGGCCAGAAAGAATACCATAATGGAACTTCTTATTGTAGGCTTCGATATCAAAGTAGATAGAACCATTTGACTCGTAGGCAAAACCATTTTTAATAATCTGTTCTACGAGTTGCTGCTGTTCAATGATATGTCCCGTAGCATGGGGCTCGATAGAAGGGGGCAACACATTCAGCGCGTCCATTGCCTGGTGATAGCGGTTGGTGTAGTACTGGGCTATCTCCATAGGTTCCAACTGTTCCAGACGTGCCTTCTTGGCTATCTTGTCCTCACCCTCATCTGCATCGTGCTCCAAATGGCCCACATCCGTAATGTTACGCACATAGCGCACCTTATAACCCAAATGTTTCAGATAGCGAAATACTAGGTCGAAGGTGATGGCGGGACGTGCATGCCCCAAATGTGGATCGCCATAAACGGTTGGGCCACAGACATACATACCCACATGAGGGGCATTGATGGGTTCGAAACGCTCTTTCTGCCGCGTCAGTGTATTATAAATAACTAATTTTGATTCCATAACAGTATATAAATTTGGTGCAAAGGTACAAAATATTTTTAATTCTTAATTCTTAATTCTTATTTTATTAGTAACTTTGCACCCAAATTTGCAAATTGTACAAAAATATGGCTTATACACGCATGACCGCTGCAGAGGCTGCAGCACTGATTAAGAATGGCGAGAACATCGCCATGAGTGGTTTTACACCTGCCGGTGTGGCTAAGGCAACTACGAAAGAGTTGGCTAAATTAGCTATTGCCGAGCATGAGGCAGGACGTGAGTTCAAGGTAGGCATTTTTACAGGTGCATCTACTGGTCAGTCAACAGATGGCGATCTGGCTAACGCACAGGCTATCAAGTATCGTGCCCCTTACACCACCAACCCTGATTTCCGTAAGCACGTGAATCTGGGTGAAATCCCATATAACGACCTGCATCTGAGCCATATGGCACAAGAGTTGCGCTATGGTTTCTATGGCGATGTAGATTGGGCTATCCTTGAAGTCTGCGACATCGAGGAAGTAGGCAATGACTATCATGTCTATCTGACTGCCGCTGGTGGTATTTCGCCTACAGCAGCCCGTCTGGCCAAGCACGTGATTCTGGAGCTCAATTCGTTCCATAATCCTAATGCCAAGTTCATCCACGATGTCTATGAGCCATTGGATCCTCCTTACCGCAAAGCAATTCCCATCGAGCACGTAGGCGATCGCATTGGTAAGCCTTACGTGTCGATTCCTAAGGATAAGGTGGTAGGCGTGGTAGAGTGCAATATCCCTGATGAGGCCCGTGCCTTCAAGGACAGCGACCCTGTGACTGAGAAGATCGGCTATCTGACAGCAGAGTTCCTGGTAGAAGAAATGCACAAGGGCCGTATCCCACGTGAGTTCCTCCCCTTGCAGAGTGGTGTAGGTTCGACGGCCAATGCCATCCTTGGCGCTCTGGGTGCCGACAAGCACGTGCCTGATTTCAACATCTATACTGAAGTGATTCAGAACTCAGTAATCGACATGATGCTCACTGGTCGAGTAAAGGACGCCTCTGCCTGCTCGCTGACTGTTTCGAACGAATGCCTGATGCAGGTTTACGACAATATGGACTATATGAAGCAGCACTTGACCCTGCGCCAGAGCGAGATTTCCAACTCACCAGAGATTATCCGCCGCTTAGGTGTCATTGCCATCAATACTGCTATTGAGGCCGACCTCTACGGTAACGTCAACTCAACACATATCAGTGGTACGAAGATGATGAACGGAATCGGAGGCAGTGGCGACTTCATCCGCAATGCCTACCTGTCTATCTTCACCTGTCCTTCTGTGGCTAAGGGTGGTGTCATTTCCAGCATTGTTCCTTTCGTCAGCCATCAGGATAGCTCTGAGCATGATGTGAACATCATCGTCACCGAACAAGGTATTGCCGACCTGCGTGGCAAGAGTCCTGCACAGCGTGCCGAGACCATCATCGAGAATTGTGCTCATCCTGACTACAAGCAGTTGCTGTGGGACTATCTGAAGATAGCCAAGATGGGACAGACACGTCACAACCTGACAGCCGCCTTTGCCATGCACGACACCTTGGCTCGCAAGGGCGACATGAAACTCACCGATTTCTCGGAGTATATCAAGTAAATACTATTCAAAGGTACTCCATCAGCACGTCCCAAACGGCGATGATGTGGCAGATGCTGCCAGCGAGGACGAAGAAGTGGAAGACGGAGTGCATATAACGCTTTTTGTTGAACGAATAGAAGAGGGCGCCTGTGATATAGCAGACGCCTTCTGCTATTATCCAGATGACAGCTGCTGTGGAAACGGAATCGAGGAGAGGCTTGAAAGCGATCAATATACTCAAGCCCATACCAACGTAACAGAAAGTCTCAACGTTGGAATGCTCCTTGAGTTTGACAAAACTGACAATGGTGCCCGCTATAGCACAAGCCCATACAAACGAAAAGAGGCTCCACCCCCAATAACCTTGCTCGCGCAGAGCAATCAATGTAAGTGGCGAGTAGGAACCTGCGATATGCCAATAGATGGCTGCATGGTCCCACTTGCGCAATCGCTCCTTCCATTTCGACCAGCGGGGAAGGGTGTGGTAGATGGTTGAGGCGATATATGAGGCCAGCATTCCAAAAAGGTAGAGACAGACGCCCAGTCGTGCCCAAGGGTTGTCGCCCTTGAATGCCATCACCATGAACACGATGCCAAAAGCGACACCCATCACGATACCTCCAGCGTGGCTCCATGCGTTCCACAGCTCTTCTTTATGCGTATATTTTATTGCCATTGAGTGCAAAGATACTAAAAAAAGTGAAACCGACAATCAAAGAAGAAAAAAAGCAAGAAAACTTTGAGTTATTTACAAACTTCTTTGTATCTTTGCACCCATTAGTAGACTAAACATTACTTTAAAACACAATTCTTAAAATGAAAAATGTACCTGAAATTAAAATTGGAATCGTCGCTGTAAGTCGCGACTGTTTTCCAGAGTCTCTGGCTGTTAACCGTCGTAAGGCCGTGATTGCCGAGTATGAGAAGAAATTTGGCAAGGAAGGCATCTACGAGTGTCCTATCTGTATCGTGGAGAGCGAGATTCACATGTGTCAGGCTCTTGAGGATATCAAGAAGGCTGGTTGTAATGCGCTTTGTGTATATCTTGGCAACTTCGGTCCTGAGATTTCTGAGACCATGCTCGCTAAGTATTTCGATGGTCCCGCTATGTTCTGTGCTGCTGCTGAGGAAACTCAGAACGACCTGATTGACGGTCGTGGCGATGCTTACTGTGGTATGCTGAATGCCAGCCATGCTCTGTCTCTCCGCAAGACTCGTGCCTACATTCCAGAAGAGCCCGTTGGTGACGCTGCCCACTGTGCAGAACTGATTCATGAGTTCCTGCCCATCGCACGTGCCATCGTAGGTTTGAAGAACCTGAAGATTATCAGCTTCGGTCCTCGTCCTAACAACTTCCTGGCTTGTAACGCTCCTATCCGTGCGCTCTATGACCTCGATGTTGAGATTGAGGAGAACTCAGAGCTCGACTTGCTGGAGTCGTTCCAGAAGCATGCCGGCGACCCACGTATCGAGGAGGTTGCAAAGGATATGGCTGCCGAGTTGGGTCATGGTAACAAGATTCCACAGGTGTTGCCTAAGTTGGCTCAGTATGAGTTGACACTGCTCGATTGGATTGAGGGTCACAAGGGTTCTCGCCAGTTCGTAACACTGACAACCAAGTGCTGGCCTGCTTTCCAGACTATGTTCGGTTTTGTTCCTTGCTATGTAAACAGCCGTCTGACCATGCGTGGTATTCCTGTTAGCTGCGAGGTAGATATTTATGGTACATTGTCAGAATACATCGGAACTTGCATTACTCAGGATGCCGTTACACTGCTTGACATCAACAATACCGTACCTAATGATATGTACGAAGAGAGCATCAAGGGCAAGAAGTTTGCTTGCGATACCTATACAGATAAGGAAATCTTCATGGGCTTCCACTGTGGTAACACTGCTTCTTCTAAGGTTTGCAACTGCAACATGTGCTTCCAGCGCATTATGGCTCGTAACTTGCCTGTAGAGGTAACCAACGGTACTCTGGAAGGTGACATCAAGCCAGGTTTGGCAACGGTATATCGTCTGCAGTCAACAGCCGACACCAAGTTGCGCGCTTACATCGCACAGGGTGAGGTTATCCCAGTAGCTACCCGTTCGTTCGGTTCTATCGGTATTTTCGGTATCAAGAACATGAGCCGCTTCTATCGTCACGTCCTGATCGAGAAGCACTATCCACACCACTGCGCTGTGATGTTCGGGCATACAGGTAAGTATCTCTGGGAAGTGCTGAAGTACATGGGTATTCCTGTTGATGAGATTGACTACAACTTCCCCAAGGGTGACTTCTATCCCACAGAGAATCCATTCGCTTAAGAATCCATTCTAAATAGGTGACTCAGGGGTTAGCTCCTGAGTCACTCTTTTTTATGAACGAGGCAACACGACGGTTTATCCTAGAGCATCGCATGGAGGATGTGCGCCAACTGGCCCTGAAGGGAGGCAAGGGGGCGGACATTGATATGCCGATGGCTCTGCAACAGATAGCCGGATGGCAGACGGCGCGCAAGAAACTGCCTGCATGGGCCGAGGTGGAGGACATCATCTATCCACCCCATCTGAATATGGAACAATGTTCCAGCGAGGAAACGGCCAAATACAAAGCAAAACTCTCAACTCTCAACTTTCAACTCTCAACTTTCGCAGACTTAACAGGAGGTTTTGGAGTGGATTTTTCTTTTATGAGTCGTGCTTTTGAGCATCGCATTTATGTGGAACGTAATCCTGAACTATGCGAGATAGCGCGCCATAACTTTCAATGTTTAGGTTTGGAGACTGAGGTGGTGTGTGCTGAGGCTGAAGATTATCTGAAGGAGATGGCACCTGTGGATGTCGTTTATCTTGATCCTGCCAGGCGCGACCAACAAGGCTGTCGCACCTATGGTATAGCCGACTGCTCGCCTAATGTCATCGAACTGTTACCCCTATTGCGTCAGAAAGCCCAATGTATCATCCTTAAGCTGTCGCCCATGCTTGATTGGCGTAAGGCCGTTAGCGACTTAGAGAACGTGCACGAAGTGCACATCGTGAGTGTAGGCAACGAGTGTAAAGAACTACTTTTAGTACTCAAAAATAAGCCTTCCGAAGGTTTGCTTTTGGTTTGCGTCAACGATGGTAGGGAGTTTTCGTTATTGCTCAAGGAAGGGACTTTTTATTCCCAAGATGGGAATGAATTGTTCCCAAGGTGGGAGTGTTTTATTCCTAAGGAGGGAATATTTGCTGGAAACTATCTTTTCGAACCAAATGCCAGTATCATGAAGGCAGGATGCTTTGGGGAAGTGGCTCAGGTGTTTGGTGTTCAGCAGTTGTCTGCCAATTCACATCTCTTTGTTGCCTCAAGTGATGTGAAGATTTTCCCTGGTCGCCGTTTCCAGGTGGAAACTACCTGTTCGATGAATAAACGAGAATTACAGAGCGCTTTGAAAGATGTCAAACAAGCCAATATTGCTGTCCGCAACTTTCCTTTGACAGCCGAAATGTTGCGCAAGAAACTGAAACTCAAGGACGGTGGTGACATGTTTATTTTTGGAACAACACTATCTGATGGTACGTATCAGTTGTTTATTTGCCGTAAAATAGGTTAAATCTTTGGGATTTTGTCTGATTTTCACTACCTTTGCATGAGTTATTATAAATAAAGGTACGTACATGTCATCAGTAGAAATTCGGAAGGTGAAGGATAGGAAGATGCTCGAGGCTTTCATCCAGTTTCACTACGACTTATATCGTAATAACCCCTACGATGCTCCTAACTTGCATTCTGACGAGTTGCATACGTTGAGCAAAGAAAGGAATGCCGCCTTCGAATTTTGCGAAGCCGAGTATTTTTTGGCCTATCGTGATGGAAAGGTTGTAGGTCGCATTGCTGGTATCATCAATCATCGTGCCAATAATACATGGAAGGCCAAGAGTGTTCGCTTCGGATGGGTCGACTTTATTGACAACCTAGAAGTGTCGCGTGCCTTGTTTGATGCCGTAGAGCATTGGGGACGCTCCAAGGGAATGAACCAATTGGTAGGTCCGCTTGGTTTCACCGATCTCGATCCAGAGGGTATGCTCATCGAAGGTTTCGACCAATTAGGTACGATGGCTACTATCTACAATTACGATTACTATCCTCGCCACATGGAGCAGTTAGGTGGGTTTGAAAAAGACAATGACTATGTAGAATACAAGCTGATCGTTCCCAAAGGCAATATGCCTGAGAAGTACCAGAAGATTGCTCAGATGGTGATGAAACGATATAATCTGCATCCCGTGCATCCCAAGCGCAGCCAGATTATGGGTGAGGAGCAGATAGGTCGTAAAGTGCTGGAAGTCATCAACAAGTCGTATCAGAACATCTATGGTTTCTCTGAGATGACGAAGGCTCAGATTGACGAGTATCTTCACATGTATTTCCCAATGTTGGACATGGATATGCTCTGTTTGATAGAAGATTGGAACACGCCCAATCATGACATCATCGGTGTGGGCATTAGTATTACTAGTATGACGCGTGCCCTGCAGAAATGTAAGAACGGGCGACTGTGGCCCTTCGGATGGTGGCATTGCCTGAGGGCACTGAAATTCCATAAGGCTGAGTGTCTGGATTTGTTGCTCATCGGTTTCTTGCCTGAATATCAGCAGAAAGGAGCCAACGCATTGCTGTTCTACGATCTCATCCCCCGTTATCAGAAATTCGGCTTCAAATGGGGCGAGACTAATGTTGAAATGGAAACCAACGAGAAAGTGCAGTCGCAGTGGCAGTATTTGGAACACATCCAGCATAAGCGTCGCCGTTGTTACAAGAAAAGTTTATAACGCAATATGAGTGAAGAGAAAAATATCATCGAAGAGAACGCATCAGTAGAATACGACGAAGGTAATATACAAACCCTGACGGGTTTGCAACATATCCGTCTGCGCCCAGGAATGTATATTGGCCGACTGGGTGATGGCTCTTCGCCTGAGGACGGTATTTACGTGTTGTTGAAGGAAGTGTTTGACAACTCCATTGATGAGTTTAAGATGAATGCCGGCGACCGCATAGAAGTGAACGTGGAAGACAATTTGCGTATCTCCGTTCGTGACTACGGACGGGGTATCCCCCAGGGTAAGTTGATCGAGTCGGTCAGTATTCTCAATACCAGTGGAAAGTTTGATTCCAAAGCCTTTAAGAAGTCTATTGGTTTGAACGGTGTGGGTGTGAAAGCCGTCAATGCTCTGAGCAGTCGCTTCGAGGTGCACAGCTATCGAGACGGAAAAGTGCGCAAGGCCGTCTTTGAGTGTGGCGAACTCATCAGCGACGTCACAGAACCGTCACAGGATGAGAATGGCACCTATATCTATTTCGAACCGGATAATACCAAGTTCCAGAACTATAGGTTCCACGATGAAATTGTGGAGAACATGCTCCGCAACTATACCTATCTGAACACGGGGCTGACCATTATGTATAACGGCCGACGCATTCTCTCGCGTCATGGTTTGGAGGATTTGCTCAAGGACCGCATGACCAACGATGCACTTTATCCCATCATTCATCTGCAGGGCGAAGACATCGAGATAGCCTTTACCCATGCCAACCAGTATGGTGAGGAATACTACTCCTTCGTCAACGGTCAGCATACCACCCAGGGCGGAACGCATCAGAGTGCTTTCAAGGAACACATCGCCCGAACCATCAAGGAGTTTTTCAACAAGTACGAATATGGCGACATCCGTTCAGGTATTGTGGCTGCTATCTCCATCAATGTAGAGGAACCGATTTTTGAGAGTCAGACGAAAATCAAGTTGGGATCTACCAGCATGTCGCCAGATGGGGTGAGCATCAATAAATATATTGGCGACTTCGTCAAACAGGAGGTTGACAACTATCTGCACATCCATCAGGACGTGGTGGAAGTGCTGGAACAGAAAATCAAGGAGACCGAGCGCGAGCGTAAGGCGATGGCTGGAGTCACCAAACTGGCTCGTGAACGTGCCAAGAAGGCCAACCTGCACAATCGTAAATTGCGCGACTGTCGCATTCATTTCAGCGATGCCAAGAACGATCGTAAGGAGGAATCGAGTATCTTCATTACAGAGGGTGATTCTGCCAGCGGAAGTATCACCAAGAGTCGTGACGTGAATACGCAGGCAGTCTTCTCATTGCGAGGAAAACCCCTCAACAGTTTCGGACTCACCAAAAAGGTGGTTTATGAGAACGAAGAGTTCAACTTGTTGCAGGCAGCCCTTGATATCGAGGAAGGTCTGGATACCCTTAGATATAATAAGGTGATAGTGGCTACTGATGCCGATGTTGACGGTATGCATATCCGTCTGCTGATTATCACATTCTTCTTGCAGTTCTTTCCTGAACTCATCAAGAAGGGACATGTGTATGTGTTGCAGACTCCACTCTTCCGTGTGCGCAATCGTCGTACGAAGATTAAGAACAAGAAAGTGCTGGCTGAGGCCGATGCCAAGACAGAAGGCAAGAAGAGTGATTTCATCACCCGTTACTGCTACAGCGAGGAAGAACGCGTGGCAGCGATCCATGATTTAGGTCCCGATCCAGAAATCACCCGATTCAAGGGTTTGGGTGAGATTTCTCCAGAGGAGTTTGCCGGCTTCATCGGTCCTGATATCCGATTAGAGCAAGTTACGCTCCACAAGAACGACCAAGTACAGAAATTGCTGGAATACTATATGGGCAAGAACACGATGGAGCGTCAGAACTTCATCATCGATAACCTCGTCATTGAGGAAGACCGTCCAGAGGAGGAAGAAGTCTATGATTAAGAAGTTAGTTCTGTTTGCTGCAATATTATCGCAACTTACTATAACCGCCAGTGCCCAGTTCCGCATCAATATGGGTAGTGATTCGCCCATGCGTAAACTGCAGATTGCCGAGATGGCCATCAGTAACCTTTATGTTGACAGTGTCGACGAGCAGAAACTCGTGGAGGATGGCATCAAAGGGATGATTGAAAAACTGGATCCCCATAGCAGTTATATGACTGCCAAGGAGGTGAAGGAAGCTAACGAACCTCTGCAAGGCAACTTCGAAGGCATTGGTGTGCAGTTTAATATGGTGGAAGATACGTTACTGGTGATACAGCCCGTGATAGGAGGACCGTCAGAAAAACAAGGCATCATAGCTGGCGACCGTATTGTATCCGTAAACGATACGGCTATTGCAGGGGTTTCGATGCCCAAGGAAGAAATCATGCGTCGTCTGCGTGGTCCGAAAGGAACAAAGGTGAACTTAGGTGTCGTCCGACGTGGCATTGCCGATACCCTTCGTTTTGTGGTGACGCGTGACAAGATACCAGTGAAGTCTATCGATGCTGCCTATATGATACGTCCAGGCATTGGCTATATCCGTATTGGCAGTTTTGGTGCCCAGACCCATGAAGAGTTCTGCCAGAGTCTCATGAAGTTGACAGGCGAGGGGATGCAGTCGCTTATCCTTGACCTGCAGGAGAACGGTGGAGGCTATCTGCATGCAGCTGTAGCTATCGCCAACGAATTTCTGGGCAACAACGAACTCATTGTCTATACCCAAGGGCGTCGTGTCCCTCGTAATGAGTATCGCGCTCAGGGCAATGGGCTCTTTGAGAAAGGGAAGGTCGTGGTATTGGTGGACAGCTATTCTGCCTCTGCTGCTGAAATTGTGACGGGTGCCATTCAGGATCAGGACAGAGGCTTGGTAGTGGGGCGCCGTTCCTTTGGCAAGGGATTGGTACAGCGTCCTATCGACTTACCTGACGGTTCGATGATACGTCTTACTATTGCCCATTATTACACCCCCTCAGGACGTTGCATCCAAAAACCCTATGAGAAGGGAAAGAAACTTGATTATGCAATGGATGTAGTGAATCGGCTGAAGAGTGGTGAACTGATGCACGAGGACAGTATCCATTTCGTTGATTCTTTGAAATACTATACGTTGAAAGAGCATCGGGTGGTTTATGGCGGAGGAGGCATCATGCCCGATTACTATGTGCCTTTAGACACCACCAAATATACCCGTTTCCATCGTGAGATGTCTGCCCGTTCGCTCATTATCAATGCAAGTCTGCGCTATGTTGACCAACAGCGCAAGGCGTTGAAGAAACAATATCCTACCTTTGCCCGTTTCCAACAGGAGTTCGAAATACCTGCCTCTGTGACGGATGGTATTCTGGCTGAGGCTGAGAAGCAGAACATCAAACCCAAGGATGACGAGGAATTGAAGACCACGATGCCTTACCTGAAGTTGCAACTCAAAGCTTTGGTGGCGCGCGACCTGTGGGATACGAGTCAATATTTCGCCGTGATGAACGAGTCGAACGATGTAGTAAAACGAGCTTTGGAACTAATGAACCAATAATGCTTATGAAAAAGATTCTGCTAACTTTATTATTATCAACAACATTTATTCATGTGTCGGCTCAGCAGCCGTCACAGCGGTTATGGTATAATCGGCCTGCCTCCCATTGGTTAGAAGCGCTGCCTATTGGTAATTCTCACTTAGGGGCAATGGTCTATGGTGAGACGGATGGCGAGACGATACAGCTGAACGAAGAGACATTTTGGAGTGGTTCGCCCCACAACAATAACAGTCTTGAGGCTAAAGCTCACTTGCAGGAAGTGCGCGACAGCATTTTTGCCGGCAAGGAAGAGGCGGCTCATGCCCTGTTGGATAAGTATTTTATTAAAGGGCCTCATGGCATGCGATACTTGCCGTTGGGCAGTTTGAAGTTATTTGGCGGCATCGATTTCGAACATGCATCCAACTTCCGTCGCGAACTGAATCTGGAGAATGCCGTCAGTACCACCACCTATAAGAATAAGTTGAATGGTGTCACTTACACGCGTGAGGTCTTTGCTTCGCAAGCCGACAATGCCATCGTGATGCGTTTGAAGGCCGACAAGAAGGGTGAACTGGCTTTCTCGCTCAGTCATTGGTGCAACACATCGCTGAAGAACAGCAGTCATGCGAACGAAGGAGAACTGGTGGCAACGGTACAGAATGTGGAGCAAGAGGGTATTCCTGGCAAGTTGACAGCAGAGATACGGTGTCTGGTGAAGAGTGACGGCAGATGGGACAATACTCCCGATATGGTGGTTGTTGAGGATGCTACCGAAGCCACTGTCTATATCACGGTAGCCACCAATTTCGTCAACTATCACGATGTTAGTGCTAATCCCACAGAGCGTACCCGGCAGGTGATAGCCTCCATCCGTGATAAGGGTTACGACGAACTGCTGAAGCGCCATCTGGCGAAATACCAACAGCAATACCAGCGTGTCAGTTTACAGATTGGAGGGGTGGATGCTTCCAACCTTCCTACTGACGAGCGCTTAGCACATTTTGCAGGCAGCAAGGATATGGGTATGGTCGCCTTGATGTTCCAATATGGGCGCTACCTGCTGATTTCCTCCTCTCAACCTGGTGGACAGCCTGCCAATCTGCAAGGTGTATGGAACGACAAGATGGAAGCACCGTGGGATTCGAAATACACGATCAATATCAATGCTGAGATGAACTATTGGCCAGCATTGGTAGGCAATCTGGCAGAGACGCAACAGCCTCTTTTTTCGCTTATCCGCGACTTGAGTGAAACAGGGCGTGAGACTGCTCGCACGATGTATGGCTGTCAGGGGTGGATGGCTCATCACAATACTGATATATGGCGCATCGCAGGACCTGTAGATGGTACAACATGGGGCATGTTCCCTACGGGCGGAGCCTGGTTGACCACCCATCTGTGGCAGCACTATCTGTTTACTGGCGACAAGCTTTTCCTGCAAAACAATTATGGTGTCATGAAGGGAGCAGCCGATTTCCTGTTGGATTATATGCAGGTACATCCTCAATATGGTTGGCTGATGACGGTACCTACCGTTTCGCCAGAACACGGACCAGTGGGAAAGAAGACAACGGTGACTGCCGGCTCTACGATGGACAATCAGATTGTGTTCGATGTACTGTCGAATACGTTGCAGGCCATGAAGGTGTTAGGTATTAAGGATGTCGGCTATCAGCAGCGTTTGCAACAAGCCATCAGCCAGTTAGCTCCCATGCAGATAGGTCGATACGGTCAGTTGCAGGAGTGGATATGGGATGGCGACGACCCTAAGGACGAGCACCGGCATATTTCCCATCTTTACGGACTCTATCCGTCCAATCAGATATCGCCCTATCAGCATCCCGACCTCTTTGCAGCCGCTGCCAATACACTTCAGCAAAGAGGAGATATGGCAACGGGTTGGAGCTTAGGGTGGAAAATGAATTTCTGGGCACGTATGCTGGATGGCAATCATGCTTTCCGTATCCTTTCCAATATGTTGCATTTATTGCCTGATGATTCGAAGATGAAGGATTATCCTGATGGGCGCACTTATCCGAATCTCTTCGATGCCCATCCTCCTTTCCAGATAGACGGCAACTTCGGCTGTGCGGCAGGTATTGCTGAGATGCTGTTGCAGAGTCATGATGGAGCTGTTCACCTGTTGCCTGCCCTTCCTGATGTTTGGTCAGCAGGAAAGGTGAAGGGCTTGCGAGCCCGTGGTGGCTTTGAGGTGGAGATGAAATGGAGAGATGGAAAGCTAAAAGAGGCAGAAATACTATCTACCATAGGAGGTACGTTGCGCCTTCGTTCCTATGTGCCCTTGAAGGGAGAGGGCTTGCAGGAAGCCAAGGGCGAGTGTCCCAATCCCCTTCTCGCTCCAGCAAAAATAAAAGCCCCTGTACGTTCCAAAGAACTCAAGGACTTCCATCTACCGACACTTCGTCGGGTGTATGAGTACGACTTGCCGACACAGGCAGGTCAGCGTTATCATTTTGCAGCCGATTAAACAACAGTGCTGAGTCGTTGTAAAGCCTCCATCATCCTGCTTCTCGGGCAGGCGATATTGATGCGGACATATCCTTTCCCGCTCTCTGCCCCATACATGGTGCCTGGGTTGAGCCATACCTTTGCCTCCTGCATCAACTTGTCTGTGTATGCTGTGACATTGTCGCAGCAGAGGGAGACATCTACCCATACGAGATAGGTGCCTTCCAGAGGCATCACTTTCCATTGGGGGATGTTCTGAGCGATGAAATCGCTCAGCGCTTGGTAGTTGTCCCACAGATATTGGTTCAGCTCGTCAATCCACGCCTCACTCTCGTTATAGGCAGCTTTCAAGGCAACAGGTCCGAAGGGATTTAAGTCGCATACCTCGTTAATATTGATGGCTCTATCAATTCGTCTGCGCCATTCTGCATTGCGGCAGATGATGTTGGCTACCTGCAGTCCTGCGATGTTAAACGACTTGGTGGGCGAGTTAAGGATAATGGCCTCTTCATCTACTGTTGCCACAGGACAGAATTGGTGCTCAGGCATGATGAGTTCACAGTGTATCTCATCAGAGATGATACGTACCTGATGCTGATGACAGATATCTGCCATCTGTTGCAGTTCTTCCTTGGTCCATACGCGTCCTGTTGGGTTATGGGGGTTGCAGAGCAGGAAGACGGTGGTTTTCTCGTCCGCACACTGTTGCTCGAAGTCTTCCCAATCCACCTCAAAATGATAGGGTGTGTTGCGACTGAATCGCAACACACTCTCCAGCACTTCACAACCGTTGTTACGGATACTGGAGAAGAAGCAGTTGTAGTCTGGCGAAAGGATGAGCACTTTCTCGCCAGGCATCGTCAGTGCTTTGATAGCACACGACATCGCAGGAACAACCCCTGTGGTATAGAGTATCTCTTCTTTTCTGATGGTCCACTGATGGCGGCGCTGAAACCAGGAGATGATAGCGTCATAGTAGTCATTTTCTACCAACGCATAGCCAAATACTCCATGCTCTGCCCGTTTGCGGATAGCCTCCAAAATGGCAGGAGCCGCTTTGAAGTCCATGTCGGCCACCCACATGGGGATTACATCAGCAGAGGGACTTTCGTCCCACTTCACACTGCCTGTGCCTCGGCGTTCAATGATTTCATTAAAATCGTACTTCATCCTTCTTACCTCTTACCTCTATCACGCAATTATTCGGTTGACGCACATTTTCATCGATAGTCACAGAACCGATAGAGTCTGCAACGATGTGTCCGCTGGTAGGATTCTTGATATGCGTGATATGTCCTTTGATATCGGCTTCAACGGTAGAGTATTCAAAAATGCGATCGCAGGCCTTGTCGAAGGTACAGTTCTCCAATACCAGATTATCGGCATAGCAAAGTAATTGTTCTCCTGCTAGATGACAATTCACCAATCTTACGTTCTTCGAGTGCCAAGCCAAGTATTCACCATCCAATTCAGAATCATAAATGGTCACATCCTCACACTCCCAGAAGGAGTCCTTTGTAAGAATCTTGGCATGATGAATCTCTACGTTTTGGCAATATTGGAACACATATTTTGAGTCGCTCTCCAGTCCATCTACATAGATGTTCTTGGAAAACATGAAAGGATATGTTCCTCCGTGCAGCCGCACGTTTTTCAGTTTCAGTCCGTCCACCTTCCAAAATGTCTCGTCGGCATCACATATCTGAACATCCTCCAACTCCACATTCTTCATTTCTCTGAAGAATTTTGGTGCGTCAATACGACAACGACGCATCACCAAGTCGTTGGTGTACCAGATAGCCGAACGCGAATCCAGTGCGAAGTAACAGTCTTCTATCAGTGCACCATCTACGTGCCACCAAGGATATTTGCCATAGAAACGACAGTTGCTGGCCTCTAAATTCTGGCATTGTTTGATACCACTCTCACCGTCTGTTATGGTGATGTTTTCCAATCGTGTATCATGTATGGTGAAAAGCGGGCGCTCTCCACCATATTCTTTGTCTTTAATCAATTCCATCAAATACTATCTTAAGTTTGTTTTCTAGAAGAAAAAGAAGAAATAAGCAGCAGCCCACTCTTTAGGGACACCTGAAACTTTTCCGATGCTAGAACCGTTACCATTACGAACGGTACCGTCACTTTCGATTTTTCCAATCTGACTGCCATTGCCATTACGGACAATGCCGTCGCTGCTTACTTTGCCGATACTACTACCATTACTGTTACGGATGGTACCATCTCGGTCTATCTTACCAATACTGCTTCCGTTGCCGTTACGCACAGTGCCGTCGCTGTCGATTTTGCCGATACTTGACCCACTGCCGTTGCGAACGGTTCCATTACTCTCAATTTTACCGCAACTGCTACCGTTGCTGTTGTAGACAGTCTGCGCCATAGCTCCAGATGTCATTATCACCATGAAGGCAACAAACAAAATGCGAAGTAATTTCATCATTTCATGAAGTTTTGGTTAATATCGGTGCAAATATACGAAAAAAAGCGTAACTTTGCAAGCAAAAAGGAAAAAACATGAAAAAACTCTATATTGAGACTTATGGTTGTCAGATGAATGTGGCCGACTCTGAAGTGGTTGCCAGCGTCATGCAGATGGCGGGCTATGAGACGACAGAGGATATCAACGAGGCAGATGCAGTATTCCTCAATACCTGTTCCGTTCGTGACAATGCAGAACAGAAGATATTCCATCGCTTGGATGCTTTGGATGCTTTGCGCCGCGCACGGCGTAGTGGCTCCCTCCTTATTGGTGTCTTGGGCTGCATGGCCGAACGTGTCAAGGATGATTTGCTTCAGCATCATCATTGCGACCTTGTGGCTGGACCTGATGCTTATCTCACTTTGCCTGACTTGGTTGCTCAGGCAGAGTTAGGACATAAGGCCATCAATATTGAACTCTCCACCTCGGAGACCTATAAAGACGTGGTGCCCCAGCGCATAGGTTTGGGGCATAAGATAGGTGGTTTTGTCAGCATCATGCGTGGATGCAACAATTTCTGTCATTATTGCATTGTCCCTTACACTCGTGGCCGTGAACGTTCAAGAGATGTAGAGAGCATTCTTCGTGAAGTGCGCGACCTCAGAGACCGTGGATTCAAGGAAGTGACTTTGCTGGGGCAGAATGTGAATTCTTTCGAAATGAAAAATGAGGAATTAGGAATGAGAAATGGGTTCCCAGAGTTGTTGAAGAGGGTTGCCGAAGAGGCTCCGCAGATGCGAGTTCGCTTCACCACTAGTCATCCTAAGGATATGAGTGACGAGACGCTGCGGGTGATAGCCGAGATGCCTAATGTCTGCAAGCATATCCATCTGCCTGTGCAGAGTGGCTCAGACCGCATACTGAAACTGATGAATCGTAAATACACCCGTGAGTGGTATCTTGATCGTGTGGCAGCTATTCGCCGCATCATTCCTAACTGCGGTCTTTCCACTGATATTTTTGTGGGCTATCACTCGGAGACAGAAGAAGACCATCAACTCTCGCTCGACCTGATGCGAGAGGTAGGTTACGACTCTGCCTTTATGTTCAAATACTCAGAACGCCCAGGAACTTACGCATCAAAACATCTCCCAGACGATGTTCCGGAGGAGGAAAAAATTCGTCGTCTGAATGAACTCATTGCCTTGCAGACAGAAATATCTGCCCAGCAAAATAAGAAAGACGAGGGTAAGGAGTTTGATGTCTTGGTGGAAGGATTTTCAAAGCGTAGCCGTGAGCAACTCTGTGGACGAACGGAACAAAACAAGATGGTGGTGTTCGACAAGGGCAACCATCATATTGGCGAAACCGTTCGAGTGAGGATTACCAGTAGTACAAGTGCAACTTTATTCGGAGAAGAAGTATGAAAGATTTTTGGCATGTACTTAAGCGATTCTTACCTCCTTATAAGAAGTATGTGATTCTTTCTGTTATTTTCAATGTGTTGTCAGCATTATTGAATATATTCTCCTTTGCTGCTTTGATACCAATTCTGCAAATCATTTTCCAGACAGAAGAAGCAGAAAAGGCCACTGCTTTAATGGCATGGGACTGGAGCAATATCCAAGAAGTGCTAATGAACAACATGAATTATTATGTTAATGGTTTAATTGGTAACTATGGAGCTACTGCGACCCTGTTAATTATAGGCTTGTTCTTAGCTTTTATGACTTTATTAAAGACAGGTGCATATTACCTTGGAGGCGCTTTGCTGACACCCATACGTACTGGAGTGGTTAGGGACATCCGTAATTTAATGTACCGAAAGGTTGTTTCATTGCCTCTTGGCTTTTTCTCCGAAGAGCGAAAAGGTGATATTATTGCTCGAATCAGTGGAGACGTTCAGGAAGTTGAAGCCTCAGTGATGTCATCATTAGACTTATTGATGAAGGATCCAATTTTGATTATTGTTTATTTTGTAACCCTTATTGCATTGTCTTGGCAACTGACACTATTTACTGTGATCCTTATTCCTTTAGTTGTTTGGTTGATGGGATTAGTGGGTAAGAGCCTGAAGCAGAAGAGTGTAAAAGCGCAAATGTTGTGGAGTGATACAATGAGTGTTATTGAAGAGACCTTGGGTGGATTACGTATTATCAAGGCTTTTTGTGCAGAAGGAAAAATGATTGATAAGTTTGAGAAAATCAATACAGCCTATCGTAATCAATTGACCCGCGTACATCTCCGCATACAATTGGGACATCCTGTTAGCGAATTTTTAGGCACTCTTTTGGTTGTTGTTGTATTATGGTTTGGAGGCGTTTTAGTTCTTAATTATCATGTGTTTACTGGTCCGATGTTTATCTATTATATGGTGATTCTGTACTCGATTATTCATCCATTGAAGGAATTCTCTCGAGCAGGTTACAACATCCCCAAAGGTTTAGCATCAATGGAACGTATTGATAAGATTCTTTTGGCGGAGAATACGATTAAGGAACCAGAGCATCCTAAACATATTGTTTCTTTCGAACATCAGATAGAGTTCCGTGATGTGTCGTTCCGTTATGGCGACCAATGGGTACTGAGAAACATCAATCTTGTGATTCCCAAAGGGAAAACGATAGCCATTGTAGGACAGTCGGGATCTGGTAAGTCAACGATGGTCGATCTGATTCCACGTTATTACGATGTACAGGAAGGTGAGGTCCTAATTGATGGCATTAACGTCAAAGACTTAGGTATTGGGGACTTGCGCCAGTTGATAGGAAACGTCAATCAAGAAGCAATCCTCTTCAACGACTCCTTCCGCAATAATATCTCGTTTGGTGTGGATAGTGCCACAGACGAACAGATAGCCGAGGCTGCCAAGATTGCTAATGCTTACGAATTCATCATACAGAGTGAGCATCAGTTTGACACCAATATAGGTGATCGGGGAGGCCGTCTCTCTGGTGGTCAGCGTCAGCGTGTCTCTATTGCTCGAGCTATCCTGAAGAATCCGCCAATCCTCATTCTCGATGAGGCTACCTCTGCTCTAGATACAGAGAGCGAACGTTTGGTACAAGATGCACTGGAACGACTGATGAAGACGCGTACAACTGTTGCCATTGCTCATCGCCTCTCTACCATTAAGAACGCTGATGAAATTTGTGTCTTGCACGAAGGGCAGATAGTAGAGCGAGGCACCCATGACGAATTACTCCAGATAGATGGGTATTATAAAAAGTTGAATGATATGCAGAGCCTATGAAGCAAAGAGCACTCTATCTGCTGAAATTCTGCGTAGCGACAGTATTTTTTTTCGTTGTTGCCAAAGTGGTCTTTATACTTTATAATCTCAGCAAAGACGATATGTCTTTCTTTGACGTGTTACAGGTACTCTATCATGGATTGAGTTTAGACCTTAGCATGACGCTCTATCTCCTCATTATTCCTTTCCTATTGTCTATAGTATCATTATGGTTTAGCATTTCCAAATGGATCTTCAGGGCGTATTATGTTGTTGCAGCTACCTTGCTTTCTTTGGCTTTTGTGGCCGACACTAGTCTTTATGAGTTTTGGCATTTCAAGTTAGATGCTTCCTGTCTTTCCTATTTAGAAACCCCTACAGAGGCAATGGCAAGTGTGAGTTTGGGTTATATACTGATTCGTTTGGTATGGGCGATACTGTGTGGGCTTGTCATTTATTGGGTTTACGACAAATTGACACCTCACTGTATATTGTCAAAACTAGCAAAAAACAGTCAAAAGTTCATAGCCACCATGATAGCTTTGCTCCTCATACCATTTATCATTATCGGAATCAGAGGAGGCTTGGACGTATCAACCACCAATATCGGACAGGTGTATTATTCGCAGAATCAATTCTTTAACCATTCTGCAGTCAATCCTATTTTTTCTTTTTTTGCTTCTTTAGAGAAGTCTGCACAAAATGTGGTGTATCACTTCATGGAAGATGCGGAGAGTGAACACATAGTACAAGAATTATATAATACTCTGTCAGTAGGAAGTGATACGTTGTTGACGACGCAACACCCCAATGTGATAATCATTTTGCTGGAAGGTTGTGGCAGTGTTTTTACTGAGGTTGGGGGTAAAACTGACGTGATGCCTAATTTCAATAGATTGATGCGAGAAGGTATATATTTTGCTAATTGTTATGGCAACACTTGGCGTACAGATCGAGGCACATTGTGTACTTGGAGCGGATATCCTTCGTTCCCTACCATGTCTGTCATGAAGATGCCTTCCAAATCCCGGTCACTGCCTAATATTGCTAAAACGTTGAAACAGGAGCGTAACTACCATACCTATTATTTATACGGAGGTGATATCAACTTTACGAATATGCGAAGCTATCTGGTGGCTGGCGGCTTTGAGCAATTAATATGGAAGAAAAATTTTTCTCCTGTAGAACAAGAAACAGGAAAGTGGGGTGTCCGTGATGATATTACCTTTAAAACACTATTCACAACAGCTTCATCAGTTCCCCAACCTTTCTTGATAGGTTACTCCACATTAAGTAGTCACGAACCATGGGACGTTCCTGTCCAGCAGTTTAAGGATAAAAAGTTGAATGCTTTCTTTTATCTTGACAAATGTATTGGTGATTTTATCCAACAACTACAAAAGTCTGCCCTTTGGAATAACACTTTGGTGGTGATGCTGCCTGATCATGGCATCTTTTATGAAAATCTCTCAGAGTCTGATCCTATGCTCAATCATATTCCCATGCTATGGGTAGGTGGTGTTATTAAAGAGCCACGGCGTGTTGAGTTGATATGCAACCAGACCGATTTGCCTGCTACGTTATTAGGACAATTAGGCATCAGTCACGATGAGTATGCTTTCAGTCGTGATGTGTTGAGTAAAACCTATACCCAACCCTTTGCGATTCATACCTATGATGATGGAGTCACAATGATTGATAATACTTCTTTTATCAATTTTGACTTCATTAGTAACAAGATGGTGAAATCACGAGGGCCTCATAGTTCTTCTCTTTTACAAAATGCTAAAGCAATCTTACAAGTTGCTTCAAAAGATTTGGATAAACGGTAGTGCTACTCAAAAAGATCTTTCCTTAGGAATAACCTTCCCGTTCACAATCTCAAATTTTCTGTTGAACTCTTCACGTGTTCTGCTCCAGCGATTATGACTCCATAGCCAGTATTCTGGTGCTCGAAGGATGCTTTGTTCCAAGTGTTGGTAGTAAATATCCGTGAGTTCAAATTCTTTCAGTTTCTGAGGCTCACGAGTGATAAGTTTGAACTCTGCTTCATAATAGCCACGGCGAATACGGCGTACATCCATATAAAACACAGCATGATTCATTTTGCGTGCTATACGTTCCGTACCCGTCAATACGGGTGTGTCGTGATGCAGGAAGTCTACCCAGTGGTGGATGTTGGTCCAGTAAGGCTTTTGATCACTGATATATCCTATGACGACTGGTTGTTTCTGCTGATTATATTCTAAGATTTTACGTAGTGTATCTTGCATGGGAATGCAGATAGCGCCCTGACGTTGACGGAGTCGCAGGAAAATAAGATCGAAAACCAAATTCTCAAGGGGGTGATAAATCTGTCCGCATTGAGCCTTGGAAGTCACCCAAAGGGGTAGGGAAGTAATCCATTCCCAATTACAATAATGTCCCAGATAGACAGCACATGACTGACCTTCATTTACGCATTGATTAACAACATCCTGACCTTTAAAAATAAGACGTTTCTTCAGATTCTTTTTACTGATGCTCATCAGTTTTACACTTTCAGCCAGATAGTCGCCTAAAAAATGATAGAAATCTCGCTCTATCTGTAGCCGTTCTTCTTCTGTCTTTTCAGGGAAGGATGTTGCCAGATTGCTTCTCACCACTTGTTTGCGATAGCCTACGAGTTTATAAACGATGAGGTAGAGCATGTCGCTTAATAGGTAGTGCACCCATAGAGGCAGTAAGGAGAGTGCATACCAAATGCCTAAAAGCAAGTAGTATGCCGTCAGCTTCAGCGCTCTGTATCGTTCTTTATTATATGCCATTCGCTTTTAGCTTGGTGGCACAAAAGTAATGATAAATCTTTGTATATGCAAATTTTTCTATTTTTTTTTGCTGATTGATGCTTTTTGTGTACCTTTGACGAAAAATCAGAAAAGTATGAAATTAGGCGTACTTCTTCCTCACACTAAGTTGTATGGTGGGGTCAAGCGTTTTTTGGAACTTGGCAATATCTTTGTTGAGAAGGGGCATGATTTTTATGTCTTTACCCCAGATGGTTCGTCTCCTGGATGGTTCGATTTCAAAGGTGTGGTTACAACCTTTGAGCAACTGCAAGGCATGAGCCTTGATGCGCTATGGACAACAACTCCTGAGTACATGTCTCTGATTCTTCAATCAACAGCCAAGCATAAGATTTTCTATCATGTACGTATCAAGGAGCAATTGGCGACACTGCTCAAAAATCCTGATGTAGAGCTTTTTGCTTGTTCCAGTAATGTCTATGAGCATGATTTGAAGAAGTACAGACGAGATGCTTTCAAGGCTGTTGGAGGTGTTACCGTTCGCCATTATCAGCCGAAAGCCGACTATCGGGTAATCGATCGCCCGTTTGTCGTGATGGGTTATGGTCGTTTGGCAGAAAGTGTAAAAGGTACTCGTTATGTAGTGAAAGCATGTGAACGTTTATATAAGAAAGGATATAATATCAAACTGCTGCTCTTTGATACGCATGTGTCGGACAAGATGCAACAGAAATACGAACGTTTTCATTGTAGCTGCCCTTATGAGTTTGTACTCGACCATCCATTTAGTCGTAATTCAGAACTCTTTGGGCGGGCCGATTGTTTTGTGTCAGCAGAAAACCCGAAATACTCTGGTTGGAACAATACGGTGGCAGAGGCAATGGCCTGTGCATTACCTGTTGTTTCAACCAAGGCTGGAACTGACGATTTGTTGATTGATGGTGTCAATGGTATTCGTTCGTCTCGCTGGGTCTTTTGTTTTGAGAAACATATTGCCCGTCTCTACCACGATGAGGCTCTGCGCCAGCGTCTGGGTCAAGCAGCCCGTCAGCATATCCAGCAATTTGATTGGGAAGTAGTAGCTGACAAGATACTAAAATATCTGGGTTAATATTCCCAGATATTCTTGATTTTCACGTCTCTGAATATCGTTATCAAACGCTTCAGTTTACTACGCAACAGGTCTTTCTCCAGACTTGGAGACGGTTGTTGCTGAAGTTCGTCGTTCCAAGGTTCTCCTCGATGCAGTACGTCACGCATGAAAGATGCAGAGGTGATGCCCCATTTACGAAGGAATTGAGTCGAACCCTCGTTCTTTGTGATGCGATGTGTAGAGCGGGCCTCAAAATGATACACGCGACTCTTGTCAATACCTTTGAATAGTCTGACTCCTGCTTTCCATAGTTTTGCAGAGAAGTCGGGATCGCTATACATGCCAGGACTATACTCAATACTATAACCACCAACTAAATCCCAAATGTCACGATGTACGATATTGGGAGGCCATGTTGCTCCCATCCAGTCGCCATGTTTCAACGTTTTGTATTCTTCCAGCAATCTTTGTTCTTCAAAAGTCTCCACACTCTCCCCATAGTTGGCTGGAGCTATCACACTTTTGCAGAAGAACTTGCGTGGCTGTATCAAGGTAGATGAGAGGAAGAACATTTTATGTCCGATGGCTTGTATTTCTTCGTATAGTGCTTGATCCCATTCAGGGCAAACATACATATCATCATTCATAAAGAGCACATAGTCTGTGGTAACCAGTGTGCGCAATTGGTTCAATGCATAGCATACCCCAATATTCTCCTTCGAGTGAGTGAACCCCAATCCTTGTTCTTTCACCCATTCCAACGTACCGTCCGTCCCTTCATTGACGTGAATCAGTATCTCATGCTCAAAGGTTGAGTTTTTCTGAATGCTCTCTACACAGAGTTTCAAGAATTTCAAGTTATTCCAAGTAGGAATGAGGATTGAGAATAATTTCTTCTGGTCAGTCATAGCCTATATATCAAAGCGTTTGTATTACCTTGTCAATGCATTCCATCAGTCCAATGGGCGAGAATTCATTCTGATAGCCGAAATCCACAGGCTGCTCGTCAAGTACAAAAGCAGGTGAAACCTCAGTGATGCAGTCGTAAACTTGAATGTATTGTGGACGATAGAATGGACTATCTTTCACGGCTCTGCTATTCGTTATCAATTTCTTGTTGTACATCACAGCCTCAAGGAATCGTGATGTCATGCCCTCTGCCCCTTCCTGATTGATTTCCAGCATACACTTGCATCGAATGGAGTGGATGAGCATTTCGCGATAGGGAATTAGTTCGTGTGTATATTCTATTCCTTCGCGCATATCTGCGTCTGTTGTTTTAGCATCCATGATGATGAAGTGACAACTGATGCCGATACTAGTCAGGTAATCGTAAGCCTCCAAGAGTGCATGCAAACGATTTTTAGCAGCACCGGCAAAGAATACATCGCATGTTGGAGTCACATCAATACCTGAAAGATCAATCTTTGACTCTATTTCAGGGTAGTAGAAGTCCATCTTATATTTCTTGGCTTCCACTTCGTCATACGACCCCCAAACGTCGATGAGATGTTCATTGCGATAATAGCCTATCGTAGGCATTTTGGTATGATACAAATCGCGCAGGAAGAAAACGAATGTGGCTTGAGGATATTTTAGGCGGAGCCAATTGAGATAGGTTGCCTTTACCAGTCGGAAGAGCAGGAAGCATACCTCTGGACCATCATCGGGTTCTGCTTTCACCAACGGATGCAAGATACGACGAGGAATGTGCAGAATGCGCAATGTTTTGATAAGAATACGTATCCATCGGGGTGCCTGCTGCAAGGGACCTCCGATAATCTCGATATCTGGACACCTCTTCAGGTCTTCGACGCAGATGGTGTAATATCCGTCCCGATTATTACTGCCATCCTTATAGTCAGCAGAATTGATGAGCTTATAGTGATGCTTGAGATCCATCTTCTACAAACTATTTGCAAAACTGATCATCAAACTCCTTGACCTTTGCCAGAATATACTCCAGTTCTTGCTGAGAAATAGTTTGGTGTATAGGAAGGTTAAGCGTATTGTCAGCAGCGTAGTCAGCATTGGGGAAGTTCCCTGTTACACCATAGCCTGGTACACGATGGAGTGGGAAGTAGCGATAGGTGGTATAGATGCCATTTTCGCGTAGGAACTTGGCAAACTGATCGCGCTTGCCATTCTTTATTTGGATATGGTAGAAATAGTAAGATGTCTCTACATAATCAGGTAATGCAGGAGGCAGTTCTATCCAGGAGAATTGCTTGAGATGTTCGTTATAGAACTGGTGTACCACTGCTCTCTTCTGCATAAACATCGGCAGTTTCTTGAGTTGCTCTAGTGCCATTGCCGCAGTCACGTCGTTCATGATAGCACGATGTCCAAAGCAAGAGATATCAAACTCCCACCACTTCTGCGCAACACTATTCTCATAGCCACTTTTTGTTTCAAGTCCAAAATAGAGCCAACGATCTGCCTTATGACGAAGTTCCGGTGAGTTGAAGTGAAGCATTGCACCATCGCCACAAACAAGAATCTTCATGGCATCAAAAGACCACATTCCCATATCTCCGAAGGTTCCAACAGCCTTGCCCTTATAGAAAGAGCACACACCTGCCGCAGCATCTTCTATCACTTTGATATTGTGCTTTTTGCAGAGTGCCATAATTTCATCCATCTCACACGGAATACCACCATAATGAAGCAGCAAGAGAGCTTTTGTCTTTGGCGTAATAACCTTTTCTATATCTTCTGCTCGTGCATTGAGAGTATGAGGATCAACATCGCAAAGAACTAATTTTGCCCCACAGGCGCAAACAGCATTTCCTGCACCCACAAAACTGATAGTTGGCAGGATGACCTCGTCGCCTTGCTGAATATCTAGAAGATGCATGGAAGAAAACAGTCCTTCACTACAGCAATTGGTGGTTAATACTAAATCTTTACTTGATTTAATATGGTTGGCAAACTTTTCTTCGAACTCTGCCACTCGCTTGCCTTTTCCAAGCCAGTTTGACTCAAAAACCTTCTCAAGAGCATCAAGCTCTTCTTTACCTAATGTCGGCTGATAAACATTAATCATATTCTTCGATTTAGATTGTTTTTATTGAATGTGATATATAATCTCTAAACGTCATCTCGTAGCAGAGTTTAAACCATACCAGCACCACAGGCAAAGCTTTCAACGCGTATGGTTTCACCCACTCTGTACGAATATAGGCAGGGAACAAATCACTGGGCGACATACTAGACAAAATAAATACGAATATCATGAGGGCTATATCCCAGTTATTGCGTTGCCATGGTGCTGCTGTGTACCAAATAACCACTCCTACCAACGGGATGATATAGCCACTCGATTCCGTCCCGGTGGAAAAAAGAGCAACAAACATCAACGTAGAGGCAAGAAGCGTCTGGCGGAAAGCTGTGTTTTTATATTGCGTAATACGCAAATATGGAATGCAGAACATGATGATACCTGCCAAAATTAGCCAAATATCAGAATAGGTGGCATCATGGGAGATTTTCCTGACCATTCCCAATAGCGAAACGTTGGTAGTGGTGCTGAACATGTTTTCTGTATTCTTGCTTGTCAGATTGTAAAACCATTCATGATATTGACTTATTAAATAGTCAGAACCATGAAAAATCATTGGTGCCACAAACATGGCAATGGCCCAAAATAAGAGGGAGCCGACAAGCTTGCTTTTGTGTTTTGAGAAGAAGAAAAAGGCCAATCCCACAATCCCATAGAGCTTGACGAATGTGCCCAAAATAATCATGCATGCAGCCCAGAAGTCTTTCTCTTTTTCTATGAAATAATAGCTTAATAGGATAATGGCAGCAATGGCTACATTGAATTGTTGCATGAACAAAGCTGTTAACAATTCATGAGCGCAGAACCATAGGATAAATATCTGCTGATATCTCGTGAATTGCGACCTGCGAATGGCCATATACAGAAACATCGCAAGGGCCACATTCCATAACAGCAGTCCGAGGAATTGGGGTAAAACGGCAAAAGGAGCAATCACAAGGGAGAAAAAAGGACCATAGTGATTGATATCGTTATACTCGGTTGGATAAGGTGCATAAAGCGATATACCATCCCATGCATGCCAGAATACATATTTGAAAATCAGAAAGTTGTTACATCGACTTGGTCTGGTCAATGTCGCAATCACAGGTATCAACAACCATAGGGCAAACAGCGTACGCTGATCGCGGAAAAAAGGCTTTTCGAAGAAGGTCTTGCATACAAGTCTGATACGCTGGTACATACTTTATCTATTTCCAAACTATCCCTTCCTTGGATAACATTGCAAAATTACGAAAAAAAAGGCAAAAACCAAAGAAAATCAGGCATTAAATAGGTTTTGTTCTTGAAATGATACAATTCGAGAGAAAAGTTATAGGAGTGTATCCCCATTCAAAACCTGTTCATATTTCTTCACATACTCTTCTGCCATTTTTCGTGCATTAAATAGTTCAACAGCATAGTCATGACATTGTTGAGGCGAGAAAAAAGGATGGGTGTTTAGATAATCGGCAATCTGTTCTTCGTTATCGCACAACCACCCTACATCAGAAGTAATGATTTCTGGCAAAGAGCCCATCCTAGTACCAAACACAGGAGCACCATAGTAAAGAGATTCTGTCAGACAGAGTCCGAAAGGTTCGTGCCAAAGAACGGGGAATATCAGTCCTGAAGACTGTTCGATAATCTTTTTTTTTCGAACATTATCTACCATTCCGTGGAAATGAATACGAGGGTCAAGGGTCAAGCGGAAGCCCATTTTCAAGTTAAGCCGATAGCCACCCAAAACTTCAAGTGTCGCCCCTTTCACGTGCTGGGTGATACGAATGGCACCCCTGACGTTCTTGACGCGCCATGCAGCCTTGCCAAGAAAGTGGAAGCCTTTACGCGGTTTCGTCAGGTTGACTGGTCCGTATTCATCCCAATCCAATCCGTTATAGACAAATGACCGATGCCCATATCGTTCTGCATGATTGCGTGATACAAAGATGGCGTTGCGCGGAATGTCGTCAAAGTCTTTGTTGCCATTGATAGTCACAACATAAGGTTTCTGCAAATCAGCAAGAAAGGCTGTGTCCTGGAAGTGAACGATGTCAATATCTTCTGGAATCTGACTGCCAATACTTTTTGAGAGGTCTAATTCTACCAAACGACCAAAAGGGCAAGAGGAGCCTTTATGAAGCATGAAAGTTACCTGATGTCCCAATCTAAAGAGCTCATGTCCTAAGGCCCACACAACCCGTTCTGTTCCTCCGTAGTTTTTGACAGGCAATATTGCATCTAAAACTAAAGCGATTTTCATCTTACAAGATTATTGATATCGACCATTAGTAATTGAAAAATACCTCTTGAGGACTAAAAGAGAAATGAGCTTTTCGCGCTTCAAGTCACGGAATTGGTCGACATATTCGTGAGCATGTCGGATGATGGCTTCAGCTTCCTCAGGATGTTCAATATAATAGGTGAGACGCTCCTCCAGATCAGAGAAATCGTCCTTCACCTCTATATAATGGTAATTGGGAATAAGCGTTCCCTCCATAAACCATGTCTCAACAGTGTGTTTTGGCGTTACGGCAATGGAGTTGGATGACATTACCCATTTCAGGTTGCTGGCCACATCATTACCTTCGAGCGACATGATGAACTTATAGTCCAGATGTTCTTCGATGGTCATTTTCTGAGCATGCCATTCTGGATGGGCGTCTATCACATTTGTTGAAGCTGCATCTACCATAGGGCTCTGCCCATCAGCAAACCGTTCCATGAAGACATCGCGATTCTGTTTTCTAGCTCCTAAGTCGCCTCGGAAAATAGCTACATTCTTTTTGTTGCGCCAAGGCTTTTTGTCATCCACAAAGAGGAAATGGCGCACCTTCTCCATTTTCAGCACCACAGAGTTCTGATTATTTTCTACCAATGGACGGCTCTTGATAATGGTTGGCACATTAGGCACATGGGTGACATCCCCTGACAACAGAATCCATTTTAGTTTTCCACTGAAATAGCGAGCTATCTCCATCGCGTCGAAATAGTATACCTTTTGCCGAGTCATGGGCTGATGACTGATATTCACAGCCTCTTTTTCCCACGCCTGCTTGTCAAACTGGCTTGTGGGGGTCAGTTTGTTGTAGTAGTCAACGCGCTGAAGAATATAGTCACGATCCTCACGTTCATCGAGTTTTTTCAATTCGCTGTTCAGCATCCAGCGAGTAAAACATTTTGGGGTATATTCCCTGATATATGCCTTTATGAAATACAGCAGGTTACTGTTTTTCCCGTTATGTCGCAGATAATATAGTTTCCGGAAGTTCATCTTTTAGAGCGTTTATTGGTTGCAAAGATACGAAAGTTTTTTGAGACGACGCAATTATACGGTAAAAAGTTAGGCAGGATTATAATAGATAAAGCGCAATGGCTGCACAGGCCTCTGCATCTGCTAAGGCGTGATGATGGTTCTGCAGATCGTAACCACAGGCTGCAGCAACTGTTTGTAATTGGTGGTTGGGTAGTGAGTGACCGAATTGCCTACGGGCGGCTGTCAGCGTGTCGTAGAAATGATAGTTGGGGTAGTCCATCTGATATACACGAAATACCGCTTTCAGGCAGCCTTCGTCGAATCGGGCATTATGGGCAACGAAGGGAATGGAGGCTATCGAATCCCGTCGGTTCTCGAAAACCAACTGGTCAGGAAAGAAAACATCGTTAATGTGTTTCTCCAATTGTTCCCATACTATGGGAAAAACGGGGGCATCATCAGTATCTTGCTGGCTCAAACCATGAATTCGCTGGCACCAGTAATTGTAATAGTTAGGTTCTGGTTGAATGAGCCTATAGAATGTGTCTGCTACCTGCCCATTATGTACCATAACCACTCCAACAGAGCAAATGCTTGATGACTGTTGATTGGCCGTTTCAAAGTCAATGGCTATAAAGTCTCTTATCATGACAGCAAGTTGGTTATATCTATAGTCATATACATTCTTTGATATCTAAAGATCAATGCAAAAGTACTCATTTCCGATTTAATTCACTGATAATTGCATAATTTTAACCTTGTTGTTTTAGAGAAAAGCAAGAGCCTAAAAACCTATTTTCGTTTTCTGACGGGGAACGTCAATGGGTAAGATGTCTTCAGGAGTCAGCAGCAGTAAATCCTGCTTGCGCTTAGGCCGTTGCTTGATACAGCGGGTGGCATGCTGAATATAAATACGCTCCAGTTGGTTGGCAACGAAGCGGGCATTGCCCCATGTTTCCGCGTCGCGCATCTTATAAGCCTGAGCCAATATGGTGCAGTATTTCCCCCATGCCTTGGCAGTGAATTTGTAACCGTACTCTTTCACTCTTTGGAGGGTGATTTCCAACAGTTCATCGACGGTAAAGTCAGTAAACTCAAACTTGTTGGGAAAACGGGAGTATAGCCCCGGATTACTGTCAAGCAACTTCATCATCGGCTCCTTGTAACCACACAGCACAACGGCAATATCGCGCTGTTTCTCATCTGCCAGGATATTCATCAGCAGTTGAATCACTATTTTCCCGGGGTCGTTGTCGTTTTTACCGTTCATTAGGTATGCTTCGTCAATCATCAGTACACCGCCCTTTGCCATTTCCAATACCTGCCTCACCGACCTTTCCTCGTCGCCCCACAGGGTGCCGATGAAGGTGCCGCGGTCGCAGACTACCACATGCCCTTTGGATAGCGCTCCAGCCTGACGAAGCAGTGATCCGAATATCTTGCAGACCGTCGTCTTACCCGTTCCAGGGCGACCGAGAAACACGCTGTGCAAAGAAACTTCATGCTGTTTGCTGTTCGGAAACTGTTCACGCATCAACTTGTTGTAGTTGGTCAAAGCCACCAGTTCGTCCATGCGCTGTTTGATGTCCGAACATCCCACCAATTTATCCAGTTCCTCATTTGGATGGGGGATAGGACGCAAGATTTCAACTTTGACGCTGATGCCCTGGTTCTGCTCAATCTCCCCACTTGGGAAATCCTCATCATCCGCGAAAGAGGTATCCTCCTCCGTTTCATCTTCTTCGTCTATTTCATCATCATTATCATCGTCGTCTGAGTCATCATCCATATCATTAATATACTTGTTAAGCAACTTCTCAAACTCATCTTCATCATTAAACCAATTATTTGTATTTTCCATAATCATTATCATTTTATCACATTAAATAAATATAAAGGTATCAATGCCCCTGGTATAGAGGCACACAAGAGAATATGTAGCAATAAGTCAAAGACCGCAACAGCGAGCAAAGAGCGAAAGCATGCTTTCTGGCTCTTTCGAGCGCCAAGGTCTTCGAGACCAAGTCTCAAAGAACGCTCAAGCCGAATGCAAAGTGGAAGCTTGCTTCCAGACTTTGCTGAGGCGCCGTCGTTTTTCGAGACGAAGTCTCAATGAACGCACCGAACGCCAAGATACAATCTTCCCGTCGATTCACAGACATAGCATTAACTAAGTCATAGAACCGCTCGACATCCGATTGATTTCTTCGTCATTTCGTTCATTCTTCTTGCTACAATTTCTGTTTGATTTGTGATAGAGTAATGATTATCGGCTGCAAAATTACAAGATTATTTCTATTCCACCAAACATTTCCCTATATTTTTGCTATATTTCATTTCAGAATAAAACTAACCAAATTCAGTGTATTTGCAATTCAAATTCAGTGAATTTACTAACCAAATTCAGTGAATTTACTTTGTGATGTTTTGGGTGATTCATAATTTTTTGTTATCTTTGCAGAAAAAATAAACAACATGGCAATACAATACAGACTATTACAGAATAGAATTAAAGGCAGCGGGAACTATGGTAAATACTATGCCCATACGGTAAAGCGGGGTACAATCTCGCTTGAGCAAATAGAAGAAATGATAGAGTCGAACTGTACAGCGAAAGCCTCAGACGTAAGACTGGTTTTAAGGGAACTGTTTGATACTGTAAAATTTTATATGCAACATGGGTATACCGTTGACTTGAGAGAAATGGGTAAACTCTCAATCTCAGTAAAGAGCGTATGCGTAGATGATCCTAAGGACTTCAGTAGTGATAAGCATATTGTAGGGTTCAAATGCAACTACACACCCCAAGGCAGGCGCTATCAGTCTACAGGGGAAAAAGGCCGTCGGAACGTTCATCGCAGCATACTGGATGGATGCGAAGCCGTTGAGACTAAATACCGTTAGATGTTTGTCTGCCAAATAAGGTGAGTTAAAGATGTCTTTTTACATGGAATTGATGAAAGAACTTATATTATTATTCTATAACACAAACTAAATGATGAAAAAGGTATTTATTGCAATTTTGGCAGTCATGCTGCTCAATGTGCCAGCCGCTCGAGCTTTGCTCGTTTGCTACCAGGGGAACGCAAGAATGGCACAGAAAGTTAAGGCTAAAAGTCTTGAAGTGTCATTCAACTATCAGAAACAGGCCGGTCCTGGCTCTAACCAGTATGCCATCTGGATTGAGAACGAGAAGGGCGAAGTGGTAAAAACGCTCTTTGTGACCTCTTACACAACTAAAGGCCGTGTGCGTGGTAATGAAGAGCCGATGCGTGGCTACGTGAAACGTCCTAATTGTGTGCCGACGTGGGTGAAAACCGTTAAGGCCAATAATCTTTCTGACCAACAGTTGGATGCTGTTACGGGTGCTACTCCAAAAGTCAGTGGCAGACAGACCTTCACATGGGATTTCACTGACCAGCAAGGCAAGAAAGTGAAGAAAGGCAAGTATTGCATTAAGGTAGAAGCCACTCTCTATCAGGCTAGCAACATCATCTACTCTGGCACATTCTCGACTCAAGACAAAGTTGGAAACGTGACCCTCACCTCGAAGCTATCGGAACAAAAAGAGAGTCATAAAGACATGATAACAGACGTTAAGGCTGTGCTGAAATAGTTATTCCTATGAGCGAACTTATAATATAAGATCAGGGTATGGATAAAAAGATTCTATTAGGAGTAGCCATTGCGCTGTTCACTCTGACAGGGTGCAACAATGGCAACCAGCAAACCAAAGAGACCGCATCACCGTCGTTTGACGAAGTATTAACCACACGCCGCAGCATTCGTGCCTATGATGCCACGAAGAAAATTTCTGAAGCAGAAGTGCGGGAACTGCTTCTGGCTACTCAGGAGGCTCCATCGTGGGCTAACCTGAGAGCGAAACCATTATGGCCGTTATCTCTCTTGGCTACAGGGCACAAGAACCCAAGCAGCCACAGCACAGACCTTTGGAAGACATTGTAAAATTCTTCTAAATCAGTATCTTTGCAATTGTAAGACTGCGAAGCAGCTATGACGATAGACTTGTATATCAACGAAGCCAATGACTACGCACAGGACATCGGTGCACCGGTCTATCATCCTCATGTCTCCGTGATACACTACGACGAGGTGGGTGAGATACGTCACACGCTGAACCGAATCAACTGCTACGGCATTTTCCTGCAACGGGAGTTCCCAGAAGGGCTGACCTATGGCATCGGCACTTATCATGAGGGCGACGGTTCGCTGATAGCTTTCTCGCCAGGGCAGATAGGCGGCAAGCAGGATGACGGTACGCGACGGCAGTATCATGGCTGGGTGCTACTGTTCGCAGGTGAGTTCATCCGGGGAGCGGGCATAGAGCAGAACCTCGACAGCTATCAGTTTTTCTCTTACCATTCTAACGAAGCACTCATCCTGACTATAGAGGAATGGGACATACTAAGTCAGCTCATGGCAAATCTACGTCGGGAGCTGGCAACACAGTCACAGGCGTTCGGGCACGATGATATTATCAGGAACCATATCCTGCTCATCCTCAACTACTGCAACCGCTTCTATCACCGCCAGTATGAAGAAAGGAGTGCAGAAGGCAGCGACATCCTCAGCCGATTCCAGCAGGTACTGGTTGGCTATTATTTGCAGGGCATGCAAAAGACCGACGGACTGCCCAGCGTGAAATATTGCGCCAGTGAGTTGTGCCTTTCGCCGAGTTATTTTGGCGACATCATTAGGGATGCTCTGGGCGAGAGTCCGAAGGACTACATACGTGGCTTTGTGGTAATGCGTGCCAAGAACCTCATTCTCAGTGGTAAGACCATTGACCAGGTGGCCAATGAGCTGGGCTTTGAATATCCGCAGCACTTCACTCGGATGTTCAAAAACGTAACGGGTCAGACTCCGAGACAATTCTTCGATAGTCAGCGCAAGAAGTAACAATCCTCATTTCGGGTAGTTTTGTCCGTAATTCGTCTATGCGGGTAACGGATTTTTTATTGTATCTTTGCAACCATAATAAATAGAAGACGATGAAGAAAGAATTATTTGCAGCAATGCTCGCAGCGGGAATGTTTGTGGCTTGCAATCAGAAAGACAATCAAATTAAAACAGAAGGGAATATGCAGAAATTAGAATTGACAAAGGAGTGGGACAAGGTGTTCCCAAAGAGTGACAAGGTAGACCACCGTAAGGTGACGTTCGAAACACAGTATGGTCTGACATTGGCAGCCGACCTTTATACGCCAAAGGGTGCTCAGGGTAAGTTGGCTGCCATTGCCGTCAGTGGACCTTTTGGTGCCTGTAAGGAGCAGTCGAGCGGACTCTATGCCATGCGGATGGCTGAACGTGGTTTCGTGGCTTTGGCTTTCGACCCCTCCTATACGGGTGAGAGCAGTGGTGAACCGCGTCGTACGGCTTCGCCCGACATCAATAGCGAGGATTTCATGGCGGCTGTTGACTTCCTCTCTAAGCAGGAGAATGTGGATGCTGAGAAGATTGGTATCATCGGCATCTGCGGCTGGGGAGGCATCGCACTGAATGCTGCGGCTGCCGACACGCGCATCAAGGCTACGGTAGTCTCGACGATGTACGATATGACCCGCGTCAGCGGTAATGGCTATTTTGATAGCGAGGACAAGGAGGAGTCGCGCCATGCTGCTCGTGAGGCGATGGCCAAGCAGCGCTTGAGCGACCCGATGGCAATGGCTGGCGGGGTAGTGAATCCGTTGCCAGAGGATGCTCCTCAGTTTGTGAAAGACTATTATGACTACTATATCACATCACGTGGCTATCATAAACGTAGTGGCAACTCCAACGACGGTTGGCGCGTTATCGGTACACAGGCCTTTGCCAACAGCCGCTTCCTCTACTACATCAACGAGATTCGCTCTGCCGTCCTTGTGATGCACGGAGAAAAAGCCCACTCACGCTATTTCGGCGAGTCTGCCTATAAGTATATGGTGGAAGGAAAAGCCGAGGGATATAACGTAGTAGGCAAGCCCAATCCTAACCCTGAGAACAAGGAACTGCTCATCATCCCGGGTGCCAGTCACTGCGACCTCTATGATGGTGGCTACACGGAATTGGAAGGCAAGGGTGAGTCGAAGAATCTCATTCCCTGGGATAAACTTGCAGATTTCTTTACCAAGAACTTGAAATGAAGTACGGTATTATTTTTATCACGTCTCTGCTCTTTGCCTGCTGCTCATCTAGCACTGAGGTAAAGGCAGAGACCCTGCAAAGCAATGGTACTATGACCATGAACATCACTATCGGTGGGAAGACGCAGAGTGTGACACTTGCTGACAATGTAGCAACAAAAGCACTGGTGGCAAAACTGGAGGAAGCTCCTGTCACCATGTCGCTAAATACCAATGGCGACTTTGAGATATGGGGAGCATTAGGTTTCTCCCTGCCTATTGCCAACGAGTATATCAATGGGCAGCCAGGCGATGTCGTGCTCTATGGTGGTAGCAACATCTGTATCTTCTACGGATCGAATGCCTACAGTTACACTCGTCTGGGCAAGATAGAGGGACTTTCAGCAGAAGATTTGAAGTCATTCCTGAAAGGTGGTCAAAGCAATATCCCTGTCACCCTTTCTTTGCCAAAGACATCAGACATCAAACGGGTTAAAGCATTGAACGAGAAGGACGTTTACTACTCTCTGAACGGTCAAAGAGTGGAGCATCCGACGAAAGGTGTTTATATCAAAAATGGTAAAGCCGTCGTCTTATAATTCTCTGTTACGTGATTATCTTGTATTATAGCCATTTATTTGTCTGACTCCACACTGCGAATACAGCTGAGGGCATTGAGTGTGCGGGGATAGCCAATGAAAGGAAGGTTGGCGGAGATGACGGCAATGAGCAGGTCCTTGTCGTTGTCCACATGGTAGTTGCCTGCGATGTGACCTTTCAGTTGTGGCTCACAACCGCCCTGGGCGGCAAGGAAACAGAAGGTAATCAGTTCGCGCATCTTCAGATTGAGCCCCGTGCGCGTGTAATAGTCGCCGAAGCAGTTGTCGGCTAACCACTTGTTGATGTGCCGGCTGTCCTCGGGCCCCGACTTCCAGAAATCGCGCATCGAGTCGCCGAAGCAACCTACCTGTGCCTCGGTGCCAGCCTCACGGCGGGTCTGCATTGTGGTAGTCTGCTGCGAAGCCAATGGCAGGGCGATGCCGCGGGTGGTCAGCACCTCATTGGTAGCCGAGAGGAACGGACGGACGCGCCCCATGCCTAAGTAGGCCGTAGCCTGATAGACGATTTCCTTTACCTCAACAGGTGTTACACCCTTGTCGAGTGCTTCGGGCAGCAGTTCGCGGTAGGCGTCAATGCCCTGACAGCCAAGGAGTGTTGCCAGATAGCAGATATAGCGGGTATGGTCGTCAAGTCGTGTTTTCACCTGCTCCACCACTTCGTTGAAGGCAAAGGCATCGAAGCGCTGCATATATTCGGGGTCGGTCTGGCTGAGCATCGCATCGCTGGCAGGCAGCTTGTCGTACTCGGCATCCGAGACAGGCTCCAGCCACTCGTTAGAGGCACCTTCCTCTACCTTTGTCATATAAGTCAGGTGCTGCATCCACGAGTCTTTGGCAGCACCATGCCAGTGCTTGGCTTCGGCAGGGATGGCTACCACCACACCTGGGCGCAGTACTACAGGCTCCTTACCCTCCTCGACATACCAGCCGTAGCCGGCTACGCAGACGAGTACCTGCACCGACTTATGATGGATGTGCCAGTTGTTGCGGCAGCGGGGTTCGAAGGTGACGTTCACCAGACCGTTCTCGCCACCGAGCGGAGCCAGATAGCTGTTACCGATGAAATACTGGGCATAGGCGCTATTCAGTTCGCCTTTTGGCCATACACTAAAATCAACATTCTCTTTCATAATCACTTGTGCTTGAATGTTCGCCACTGCCATAAGCAGTGCGACGATAGTTGTTATAATTCTCATTGTTTTATCTGAAATAATTGTTGGGCATTCTTCCATAGGATCAGTTCGCGGAACGGTGCGAGGTCTGCCTCCTTCGTGAGATACTGCTTCACGCCCTGAGCCATCGCACTTGTAGCTGTAATTAAACTCAAAATCAATACCTTTATTGTTTTCATGGGTGCAAAGATACAGAAAAATCCGCAAACCGCTGTGAAACGATTTACGGATTCTTTTACCAATTTTACGGAAGTCTCTCAACTCTCACCTCTCACCTCTCAATTCTCAACTCTCACCTCTCAAAGGCTACGGGTAGGCGAGCAACGCTCGGGAATGGCACCATACTTCTTACCGATAGCCCTCATCTCGTTGGTCAGCGCCTCCAACTGAGGCAGTACGGGTTGTATTCCGGCGTTTCCTGATGCAGCGTGCCCCGCAGCTGCTCATCAGCGGAGCCACTATTACAGAGACCTCAGAACAACTCGGTTTCGAATATCCTCAGCACTTCACTCGTCAGTTCAAGAAACATTTCGGCCTCACTCCGTCAGCGTTTGTCAGGAATTTTACAACTCTATAATATGCGATAGAACATCAGTAATGTACTGTTCCTGTTTCTTTATTTACCTCATTATTTTACGGACGACTCGACAGGGGTTACCTACAGCTATCGAATCAGAGGGAATATCCTTCACCACCACGCTGCCTGCACCGATGATGCAACGGTCGCCAATGGTTACTCCAGGACATACTGTCACGCCGCCTCCCAGCCAACAGTCCTCACCGATGGTGATTGGAGAGCATCGCTCGATGGGTTTGCGGCGCTCCATATAGTCGATGGGGTGGTTAGGCGTCAGGAACTGACAGTTGGGACCGACCTGCGTGTTGTTACCGATGGTAATCAAGCCTCCGTCGAGCATTGTACCATTGTAGTTGATAAAAACATTCTCACCCAGTCGGATGCCATGGCCGTGATCGCAATGAAAGGGTGGGGCTACCGTGGATGATTCGGGAATGTTAGGAATCAACTCTTCTATCGTCTGTCTATAGTCTTCATCCACGACGGTCATGGTTTGCAGCTTTGCACAAATATGCTTGGCCCTATAGTAACTTGCCAGACATTCCTCGCTGGTAAAGTCATAGAACTGCTCACTGCGCATCTTCTCAAATTCGGTCATAGCAGTATCATTTTTGTTTGTTGAATATCAGTTTCATGGTCTCTGGGTCGAGCGGCTGCATAGTGGGCAGTTTAAGGCTTTTTACCATGTGCATGGTTCCCTGCTTGTACTTTTGGAAGTGCTCTGTTTTGATATGACTCTGATAGGCATCCTTAGAGGCATAGATTTCGAGGATGCGAATCTGTGTGGAGTCCTCGGCACTCTGCATCGGAAAGAGGCAGATGACTCCCGGCTCGCGCTCTACGCTCTGTCGGTCGACCTCGTTGGCAAACTTCAGGTATTCCTGTAAATGCTCTGGATATACCTCGATTTCGGCTAATCTTACTATCATAGTTTCGTTATTTGCTTGGGTCGCTTTTTCTTGTGCTACTGCTGTAAGGGATAGTACAAGGGCGAATAACATAAGGAATAGTTTATTTTTCATCTTTCATCTATTTTTGATTTTGCAAAGATTTCATTCTTTTGTGAATTTGTAAACTGCCACTGTCGGAATAATAACCATCAGTAACTTACTATTTATCATTCTTTTACACAAGTCATTTTAATATGAGGGTACCTTTCTTGCGGAAATCTGCGACGGGAGCCACAAGAATGGGGTGGCGTGAGACTATCCGGCAGTCAATACCCAGCTGACGGAGCTCGTCGAGGAAAGCATCCAGGTAGATGTCGGTGGTGAAGAGCTGCATGAAGCTAATGCAGAACGTGCCGTTGATGGCACTGATCTCTGCACCCATGGCATGGGTGGAATATACCTCGGTGTACATCTCTCGGATGTAACGCTCAGCAGCACCGAAGTTAGCCTTACCCACATAGCTGATGAAACAAGAGGTCATCGTCTGAGTATGCTGTGTCAGTCCTTTCATGACTTCATGACGTGCTGCCACGGTGGGCATCTGGTCCACACGGTCCGCGCCTTCCTTGCTCTGCCAGAAACGGGCGGCCATCGTGTCTGTATCGTTCTGCAGCAGGGTGATGCCCCGGAATGTGGTCTGTTGCGTTTCAAAGTCAGCATGACGCATATCGTCAGTCAGTGGCAGGAATACCGCCGAAGTGATGCTCTGACAAGCCTGCGGGGCATGGACGGCAGGCCGCTGGTTGGCACCCATCGTAACGACGGGCACCGCCTCCCCACTGTCGGGGTGCAACTGGTTGATAGCCCTCGCCATGAGCAGCGACATCAGCGTGGCGGGCGAAGTGTCGTTGCGGCGTACGTAGTCCATCAACTGCTGCTCGCCCACGAGAATGTTTATCACCTCGTATCTTTCCTGCAAAGGACTGACAGCGTCGGTGATGAGATTGATGGCTTTCGGAAGCGGTGGCACAGGCAGCGCATGCAATTCGGGCTTTGGCAGCGATGCAGGGTCTATCCACTCACTTTCATCAATTGCTTCTCCCGCCTTACGGATGCCCTCGCTGCTGAGACTGGTATCGTATCGGAGACGGCAATATTCATATATCAGCGTGCGCAACACGTTGTAGGCACCCGTGCCGTCCATCAGTCCGTGGAAGAAGTCGATGGCTACGAAGTCATCCCAACAGGCAAAGGCAACCTGATGGTAGTTCGATGTCTCGCCGAACAGTTCTACCGGTTCCTGACATGTGTTCAGTACCCATGGGGCAGGATTGTCGACATACTCATAATGCTCAAGTCCATGTTCGTCGGTAGTCAAACCCAGCTGCACGCTGTAGTAGGGATAGCGTGTCTGCGTCTGACGGAGCGCCTCCTGCATGAGCGTCAGTTCTATAGCATCCTGCATCCTGACCGTCATGCGGCAGGTGTTGGGATGCTCACGGTCTGTCCAATACAGGAACATCCGTTCGGTGACAATCGGTCTTTTCATCGTTTTACTTTGCTTAAGCTTTGATTCAAGGTATCAGTTCTGTCATCAAGCTACTTCTTGCTTTTTTTGTACTTCGCCTTGACTATCTCATAGGAGTTTCGGGTCAGTTCCTTCAGCAGGTCATCGGGAGCTGTAACGGGATGGATGCCTATCCAGTGCTTAGGCGATTCGTTATACGGATTACCGATACACTCATGCTGTGCCTTCAAGTCCTCGACGCGCTCCGGCTGGCATTTCAGTGAGATGACAGAGAAATCGTTGCAGTCGAAGAAAGAGAACATGTGACCTGAGACGTAGAACACCAGTACGCCCTCTCCGCTCTTGAATTTCTGGAACGGCAGTTTCTCCTCTATGTCATTACCTAACGACAGGCAAAACTCGCGATAATCCTCTATGTTCATAGTTTCTGCTATATTCCGATTTCTCTGTTGTGGTAACAATTCTATTTCACCTCACGCTCCTGGATGGCCTTGCCTGAACCCCATGCGGTGCCAACCTTCTCGCCCACTACACGATATACGTTTTTGGCAGAGTCGAAGATGACGGGCTGCAGTTTCGCGAGGTCGATGTTGCCCTGTTCGTCGAGGATGCTCTCGTCGGCACTCATGTTGACAATTTCGCCTACCACACGGGCACCACCGTTCTCATCCTCATCGAAGGTAATGACCTTGCACTCCAGTGTCAGCTTGTATTCGTTGATGATAGGTGCATCGACATTAGGACTCGGGGTGATGGTGAAGCCAGCCTTCTTCACCTTGTCGGGCACGTCATTACCAGAGACGATACCAAAGTAGTCGCTCTGCACGATGTCGTCCTTGGTGGCGAAGCTGATAGTAAAAGCTTTCTTCAGCCGGATGTTATCCGTAGTTTTGTGCTTGGAGAGTTCGAAGGTGATATGTTTCGGTCCGCACTGACCACCCCATGCTGCCATCATCACGTCAGGATTCTTTTTCTCATCCCATGTGGCAATCATGATGGCGGGCAGCGGTGTGATGACAGCCTTGTCGCTGAAGTTCTTGCGACCTTCAACGGCCTTTACCTCCACTTTCTCCTCTGCGGGATTCTCGTTTACGTTTGTTTCACTCTTCTGCTCCTTAGTTCCGCAGGCGGCGATGAGCAGTGCGCCTGTCAGCGCGAGGGCTGAAATCTTTGTTGTTTTCATATCTTTGTTATTTTAGCTTTGTATCTGAGAATTGCTGCAAAGTTACGAAAATTTTTGGAAATCTGTTGCTTTCTTCTATTTAGTTCAACTTTTCTGTCTGTTTCGTCCAAAACTTAGTCACAAAGAATGAGAGTAGCATGGACAATACTAGGACGCCGAAGATGACAGCCAGGCTAATAGGGGTCGGTACTTCTATATGAGGAATGTTCAGGTTCAGGCCTACGAGCGTACCCAGGCTGTTAATATACTCATTCATGGCCAGCAGCATCTTGATGCCGACGAAAATAAGAATGATGCCCAGCCCATATTTCAGATACTTGAAGTATTTGGCCACGGCGGCCAGCGCGAAATAGAGGGCACGGAGGCCGAGAATGGCAAAGATGTTGGAGGTGAGCACAATAAACGGGTCGCGGCTAACGCTGAATACGGCGGGAATACTATCGACGGCAAAGGCCACGTCAGTGGTCTCGATGACCAGCAGGGCTACGAACAGGGGGGTGGCCATACGTCGTCCGTTCTCTGTGATGAAGAAGCGGTCGCCGTGCATATGGTCGGTCACGGGATAGAGTTTTCGGAACCATCGCACGATGATGTTCTGCGACGGGTCTGTCTGCAGGTTGTCGTCGTGAGTAAACATCTTGCCGCCCGTATAGAGCAGGAACAGTCCGAAGAGTCCCAACACCCACTCGAAACGTTCGACCATGGCAGCACCGGCGAAGATGAAGATGCTGCGCAGCACCAATGCGCCGAAGATACCCCAGAAGAGCACTTCGTGTTGATACTTGCGTTCGATGCCGAAGAACGAGAACAGCATGAGAAACACAAACAAGTTGTCCATTGACAGCGACTTCTCTATCAGGTAGCCTGCCAGAAACTCCAGTGCCATTTCGTGGGAGTTTCCTGGATAGAAAAAATAGATGCCTGCGCAGAACAACAGCGAGACACCTATCCATACGGCAGTCATCTTGAGCGCCTCGCCAACATTCACTTCATGCTGTCCTTCTTTGCCGAACATCTTCAAGTCGGCCACCAGCATAAGCAATACTAACACATAGAAAACAATCCAGGCCCAAAGGGGCAATACCATTAAATTCATGGGTGCAAAATTACATATTATAAGTGGTTATAGCACTGATACTGTGATTACGATATGGTTACATTCCCCACGAAGTCATTGCTTCGCCGGGCAATGGTCAGCAGGATGTAGCAACCAAACAACATGCCCGTGAACAGGGACAACAGCAAGGTGGGGATATCAAAGCGATAGCCCCACTTGCTGAAGACGATGCTATAGCAATAGGGCTACAGCCTCTGCATCCTTGCCCTCGTAGAAACGGGGCTCGAAGACGGGCTTGTATTGGAAATCGCTGAAGCGGAACAGCTGCAGGGCGCAGAATTGATGGTCGTCACTCAGGCAGAGTTCCAGGCGGAAGTTGCCGTTAGCACCTGCTGCGGGCTTGCCCTTCTGCTGGATGTCGGCAGCCATCTTGTCGAGCGGCATCTCTAAAAGATGTTCCACACGCTCACCCTCCGAGGGGGTGTACTCCAGGATGATGGCCTTAGCCTGACTCTGCGTAGGTGTATAAATGGCCTTGGTTGAAAACAGTGATTTCTTGATCTCGATATGTTGATATGTGGAGAGAGCAGCAGCCATCTCCAAGTTTTTGATACTTGACATAGTTGTTGTTATGTATGATGTTAATAATGTGAATAAAGTGTGTGTGTCCCTGTGATAACAGAAACTATGTCAACGGATGATGTGCCTCAGTGCGATGACGTAATAGTCGCATGAGGCTGACAGACAGAAGGGAGCCGTTTCCAAACGGCATCTGCTGTCGTAGTAGGAATATAGGGGTTTTACGTTATGATGCCGGATGGCAAGACCGCCAAACGGCGTGAAGGTCCTTTCCGTCTTTGCTCCTTGAGTAGGAAGGATGCGCTGGGGACGGGAACTGCAAATGCGGTAAATCCGTGAGGCATCTGTCAGTGTGGCTTCTTGATGATGCTGATGTTGTGGAGTCAGAACGGACGATTCGCGATGCTGATAGGTCCCTTCGGCAGTTGTGTCACAACGGTTCTGCCAGTTTAGCAGAACCGTTAGGCACACGGCGCAAATAACCGTTAATATCCTTACTGTTATCAGAGTCCGTCTCATTCTGGCTGCAAAGTTACGAAAATCTTTTGAACCCTGTTGCTTTCTGTACATAAATTTTATAACTACTGTAGCCAGATGAGTTGCAGATTAATCTTCTTCGAAGAACCTACCCGTAGGCATGGCGGCATCTTGGGCAATACAACAATTATAGCGTTCGCGGCTGCGGCGTTCACGGGCAAACATGGCACGGGTGCCCTCGATGTCCTGATGGAACTCCAGGTGCTCGTCGATGGCAAAGGAGTGGGCCATCGTCTCTACGTCAAGGTTGTCGGTGCCAATGAGTGTAAACGTCCAGCCTTGTTTTTTCAGCTTCTCAATCATCGTGCGAATCATCTTCAGCGTCCATTCCTCGCTGCTATTCTCCTCACCGTCGGTGATGATGGTCACCAGCACGTGGTCTCCTTCAGAAATTTGAGCGTTTACTTTTGAGATACCCTTGCCGATGGCATCGTAGAGGGGCGTGCCGCCACTGGGGTTGTAGGCCTTCCAGTTGAGGTCACGGGTCTTCAGGGCTGGCGTGTCATCATAGTGCCAGGTGGTGTGACCACTGTCGAAGGTAAGGAGGGTGACAAACTGTACCTGATCAGGGAATTTCTTCTGCATCTGGCGAACGGTCTGCAGGGTCTCGTTCATGCCCGTGAAGGCTTGCTTGCGGATGATGGACATCGAGCCACTTTCGTCAACGATAATCAGGTTGTGTACACACTTGGTTGGTAATGGATCTTGCATAATCTTTGTGCCCTCTGGGCGAAAATTCTCACGCTCGGAAGAATGAGTAAACTCCTTCTTCTCTCTCTTAATCGAATCTTTCATAATCGTAAATTTTAAAATGGTGAATACATTGTTTAAGACGTCTTTTATCTCTTTGAAGACGTTTTTCGGAAAAAAATAAGCGTGAATGAGATTTTTTTTGTATCTTCGCCAAAAATATCTTTGTATGTATCATCAAAGGCTGTCAGACAAGGCAATTATCAACGGATTCCGAAGGGGCGATGCCAGCATCATCCGTGAGTATTTCTACGGATGGTGTCAGGCAGGCTACTATATCTTTGACCAGCGTTATCAGTTGAGCGAGAAGGAGAACCTGGACTTTATGTCGCTGGCTCACCAGTATGCCCTCTACCTGATGGAGCATGACTGGAAGCCGTTGGAGGATCACTCACCGAGTGTCAGTCTGAAAACGTGGTTTATCAACGGGTTCCGATACGTGGTGCTCGATGCGTTGAAGTGGTATCGTCGTGAGTACGGCAGCATCACGTTCGAGGATTATCTGCAATCGTTTGATATGACGAGCGATCTGCGGTTGCAGTTCAACAGGCTGGTGGAGGATGTGTGCGACCATGCACCATTGAATCGTCAGGAGCGGATGATTATCAATATGCTACTAATACGCGGTTTCAAGGGAAAGGAGATTGCGGCAGAGTTGGGTATGACTCCATCGGCCATCTCGCAGAAATACAAGAAACTGAAGGAAGAAATCATCATACCATATTTCAAGAAGAACTTCGATATGGACTTGGATATGGTGGAAGTGATGGACGAAAGGCTACGGGTAGGCGAGCAAGGCTCGGGAATGCGGGCAATTCTCAGTCGCGAGGCTACGATGGGAGAGGCTTCGATGCCTGCACCCACAATGCCAGGCTCTTTGGCAGACATGTATGCACCAAGGTCGTGCGAGGATATGGATTTCATAAAAGAAGAGGTTATGGAACAGAAAAGAACAACACCAGAGTTTATTACATCGTTGGAGCCGAACGAGATCTTTGTATTCGGCAGCAATTTGAGAGGTATGCATGGAGGCGGTGCTGCCTATATCGCCTATCGCAAGTTTGGAGCTATCATGGGACAGGGTGTTGGCCTGCAAGGTCAGAGCTATGGTATCCCTACCATGCAGGGCGGCGTGGAGACCATCCGTCCGTATGTGGACGAGTTTATCGAGTTCGCTAAACAGCACCCGGAACTGACATTCCTCGTCACTCGCATCGGCTGCGGCATCGCCGGATTCACCGATGATGAAATCTCCCCGTTGTTTGCAGAGGCACATGGTGTGGAGAATATCGTTCTGCCTCCGAATTGGTAAAACCAGCAAGAATAATGTTATGCCAAGACAATATAAAGTAACTCTATTGACCATACTGCTGTGCTTAGTTGCCAT
>DEJG01000007.1 GCA_002353295.1 Prevotella sp. UBA2754 | reverse complement strand
CAGGGTACCGACCAGCACCACTACATTGTGACAGGCAGCAACAACTTCGCGCTGATGGAGAAAATTACACAGTCGATGGCCGGGCGTACTGCCGTCTATTCGCTTCTTCCACTTAGTACGGCAGAGATTATGTCATATCAACCAGAGGCCAGCACGTCGAAGATGCTGCTCTATGGTGGTTTTCCCGCTGTCTGGACAGCAGACAACGAACAGCTTCGCCAGCAACTGCTGAGCAACTATTATACTACTTATATAGAGCGCGATGTGCGCACACTCATCAACGTGAAAGACCTGCAGGCATTCCAGACATTCATCCGCCTGTGTGCCAGCCGTGTAGGACAAGAGTTCAACGCGTCGGCTGTGTCAAATGAGGTTGGTGTCAGTGTACCAACCATTAAACATTGGCTCAGCATCCTTGCTGCTTCCTATGTGGTCTATCTGCTGCACCCATACTATACCAACATCGGCAAGCGGCTGACGAAGACGCCCAAACTCTATTTCTACGACACGGGACTGGCCGCTTTCCTTTTAGGCATCAGTACGGAGCAGCAGATGGATGTCCATCCGCTGCGAGGCGCGCTGTTCGAGAACATGGTGATCAACGACATGATGAAGCTCGACCTGAACCGAGGCAACAATATGCAGCAACTGTTCTTCTATCGCGACAAGAGCCAGCGAGAGGTGGACGTGCTGCGCATTCTGCCACCCAATTTGGTGGAGGCATACGAGATCAAGTCCGCTCAGACGTGGAATGCAGACTTCTTTGCCAACCTCAACTACCTGCGACCTCTGCTGAAGGAACGACTGCTAAAAACGACGGTTGTTTACGATGGCACGCAGGAGAGTCCCCAGACGGATAATGGCATCATTAACTTCCGTCACCTTCAATGGTAGCCTTGGCAGCAGACTTCCTCCTCATGTATTGGGATAGATTTCTCCCGAATTGCTTGTTCATTTCAAGCAATTATTGTATCTTTGCACCACGAACATTTCTGTTCTGAAACCATCAACCGTTTTGCCTTATGAAAAAGCTATTTGAACGAATAAAGGAGAAATACTGTCAGTTCTGCTTGTGGCAGCAGAGACCTTATCAGGTTGCCCCCATGTCGCATGAGTCTCACCAGTGTGCTACCTGTGGCACCCGTTATGAAGGCAATTACTGTCCTCGTTGCGGGCAGTCTGCGCAAATCGGGCACTATTCCTTTAAGAAAGCCTTCCTTCTCTTCCTCGATGTGTGGGGATTAGGTAATCGCAGCATGTTCCGCACACTCCGCGATCTGCTATTACGTCCAGGATATATGATTCGCGACTATTTGCAGGGAATGCAGATGGCATACTTCCCACCGTTCAAGATGTTCTTCCTGCTCATTGCCTTGTCGCTGCTGGTGAGCACAGGCTTCAATATCCGAATGGAAGACCGGTTGGAGCAATCCCAAGAACTGTTCTCCGCAGGTTTAGATGATGCCTTTGCCGAGCAAGAAAAAAGAAGCAGTGATACCACTAAAAAGATGAATGCTGAGGAGAAAGAAAAGGAGAAACAACGCGAAGAAATCAATAAGAAAATCGAAGAAGACAGCAAACTCTATTCGAACAAGGCTTATGAATGGACAATGAAACACATCAGCCTTGTCACCATCGTATTCCTCCTACTGTTTTCTGTTCCACTGTATCTGTTCTTCCGTAAGGGACCCGCCTGTCCGAACATCACCTATTCGGAATTTTTCGTGGCAGTAGTTTACTCGATGAATATGGTTGAGATAGTTTCCATCATTTCAAACTTCCTCTGTCTGAGTTTCTATCTCGAAATGTTTTACTATCTTCTGATTGTCATACCTGTCAAGCAATTGACGGGCTACAGCTATTGGAGTACTTTGCTCAGATTCCTTCTGGCATTGTTTGTATTCCTCATCGTTCTGTTCCTGAGCATCTTTGTCATCTCCTTAGTCGGTAGTATGGTTTATGCTTTTTTCCTTAAGTGACGCAGAGTAGTTCCGGAGGTTAGACTATAAAAAGGAAGAGGTGGTCAGATATTGATCACCTCTTCTCTTTGCTGTCGGGATGAGGCGACTCGAACGCCCGACCCCTACGTCCCGAACGTAGTGCGCTACCAACTGCGCTACATCCCGATGCTATTGCACCCGATTTTTCTGAATCGGGTGCAAAGGTAGCACTTTTTAATGAGAAATGAGAAATGAGGAATGAGAAATTCCTTTTTTTAACATTTCTACTTTTGATTGCTCCTATAAAGGAAGGTGGTATAGATGTCGCAGTTTGAGACAAAAGCACTGGGTTTGTTGCCATTGGCCTTCTCGAAATCTACCAGTGCCTGCAGGGCTTGATACTGCGACGACTCTGGATGTATGATGAAGTCATAACTGCTACTTTCACTGTTCCACTGGAAGTCTGACCACTTGGTAGGATTCAGGTAATAATAGCTGAGTCCGAAGAGTACTTTCTCCTTCAGCTGCTTGTCTTTTGCCTTACTGGCTTTCTGCAACAACTGGCGGGCTATGGCATTGAAGTCTTTCTCGTTTTCGCCTACCACATCATCACCTGTTGATTTCCCGTTATGAGTCAGATACCAGCAGTCGCCCGAGTTGCAAGCCTGGGCATAGCGAACAGCCAAATCGTAATAGCGCTGGCACTGAGCATCGCCCTTCATGATTTCAGCCTCTTTCTCCCATGCCAGCATCTGACGTGCGAAGTCGAGCTTGTAGTTCGATTTCAGGTTGACCGTCTTCTCGTAGTCGGCATCGCTGAGCCACTGACGGGTAATCCAAGGTGCCACATCTACGCTACGGTTGATAGCATATATCGAATAGTTACGATTGTTATAGAATGAAACAGGCACACGCTCCAGATAAGAAATAGCTTTCTCCCACTGAGCTACGCGCATGTGTTTGGTGCCTATGAGTTCGTCCATGACGGTTGGGTCATTCTGGATGTTGGCAATGAGGTAGGCATCCAGTGGATTGTCGGATGCACCTTTGGTGAAAGCAACAAACTGCTCCAAGTCTTCAACCTTCATGGTTTCCATCTTAGTTTCGTACATGTAGTTGCCCGTGATTTGGTATAGTCCCATAAGCGTAAAGGGCCTGTTGCTGTATTTCTTCGCCAGAATCTGGTTCACCGTTCGCGTCATAGCGTTATCTTTGAACCACCCGTGTTGTGAATCAGGTTCCTTAAACCATTTTATCTCTTGAGCCAACCAGGCATCAAACTGTGCGTTGAGTGGATCCATGGCTGCCTTGATATAGAAATTGATGATACGAGCCGTCAGTTGGGCATGTTCCGAACCAGCCATGTGAGTGGCTGCCTGGATGTCCTGATAAGCCTGCTGCTTTTCACCGGTGAGGTATTCCAGCCATCCCTGAGCAGCTTTCCACATAGCAGGATTATTCGTCTTGCCCTCTTTTACCACCTGTCCGGCAAACTTTGCCATGCGGTGTGCTTCTTCGGTACTGATGTCGCGGATAAATAGTTTGCCGGGCAGATCACCGTCCATCATCTCCTGCGTGTTGTTCACAAAGTCTTGCAACAGGAAAGGCAGAACACCGGCATTCGGGTCGCGCTGGTATTCCTGACGGATAGCCTCGAAAGAACGACGCTTGTAGAACTGTGTCATCAGACTGTTATAGTCGCCCTGCTCGGCAAAGATTTCTCCAGCTTCCGTATCGTGTCCCATCTTGTAAAGAGCACCGGCATAAATGTTCTTCATCATGTCTTTATAGACCGTCTCAATCAGCTGACTGCCCGTTTGTTCCCAGAAGGTGATGTTGTCGCGATTGAGTCCTAACACCATGTTACAGCGCATGTAGAGCAGGGCATGCTGTGAGCGCAACTTGGTTTTCACTTTACTGAGTGCATAAGCCTGAATCTGACGTAGCGTTTGATTGCGCTGTGCCAGTTTCTCTTTCGTAGGATAGCTCCACTGTTCATAGCGGATATCGTTGCAGATGTCCAAATACTTCTGGAGGTTCTGCACGTAGCTCACCATCAGAGCATCGTTTTTCTTGCGTGCAGCCTCAATCACCTTGTCTGCTTGGAAATAGAAGTAGTCTTCTTTCAGTCCCAGATAGGCAATCCAGTTTTTGGTCGTGATGTCATTCACGCGTTCGCTGAATTCCTTGCTGTCGTAAATACGGTAGAGGTAGATGTTGTCACTGCCATACCAGCCACACGCCATCATCGGCACGGTCAGCAAAGCCATAAGGCTAATGAGAATAAATCTTTTCATAGGTTTCCGGTTTATATCTGTTCATATTATCTTTTGCTAAATCGTAGGTCAGGATGAGCCGTTTCAGTTCAGGGCGTTCCTTCTCAACAGCTGTCTTCACTTTCAGAATTTCCTCTTCGTCAGCCACGTGTTCGATATCCACTCCTTGGATTTTGCGATGCCATAGGAAGATGGGGTAGGCTGCTCCCATCGGCAGGTCATAATCTTCCAGATAGCGCAGATAGGGTGCCACATCGCGCATGTCGAGAATAGGGTTGCGCTCCATGAACTTCATCGGGTGTCCTGTGTTATAGAGCATCAGCACGCCATAATCGACAGGAGGCACTCGCATCGACAGCTGGTGAAGTCGGATGGTCGTTGAGAGTTTTAAGTTGAGAGTTTTAAGTTGAGAGTTGAGAGAATCCAAGAATTCGTAGTAGTTCTTGCGACTCTTGGCAGTGTAGTCGCAGTCTATCTGTATCTCCTTCACTCCCTTGATGTCGTGCGTCTCATTCATCTGTACGATGCGTTGCACAATCTTTTCTGCCAGTCCGTCGGGTTTCTGGTGCATACAGTTTTCCGTGATAAATACAGTGGGTACAATCTCAATACCCTCAGGTATGCTGTCGCGGAAAGTAATGGTGGCATTGGGCATGGGACCTCGCTGCTCGTCCATCACTACATCGAAGTAACGGCAATACAACTTCTTCATCTGATACTGTTTCATGAAAGCTCTTTCCGTAGAGTCCAGCAAGAACTCCGTTCGCCAAAAGTAAGCGGAGTTACCTGCCTCTATCGGTGATGAATGGTCACTTTGGCAAGCCATCATCAGCAGGACTGTACATATACATATCAGTGTTCTTGTCATAACAGTTCTGGCAGTTGGAAGAGCTTGTTGCTATTGCTGCCTTTAATGAAGATATAATAGTTGGTGATGGGCGAGGTATGAAGGGCTTCTTTCACCTCCTCAACGTTCTTGAACTTTCGGAAATTGCAGGCTATCTTGTCATAGTTTTCACCGACCAGCCATACCTGGTCAAAGTGAGCCTCAGTCAGCATATCCACCACTTTCCGGTGCTCTTCGTCAGACACATCGCCTAACTCGCCCATCTGTCCGATAATCGCCATCTTGGGCGATACCTCCATCAGTTTGAAGTTGTCAATGGCAGCCTTCATACTTGTGGGATTGGCGTTATAGGCATCCACCACCAGATGGTTGTGCTCAGTCACCGTCATCTGCGAACGGTTGTTCTGTGGCACGTAGCTCTCCAGTGCATGGTTGATTTGCTCGAAAGGTACGTTGTTTACATATCCTATCGTAATAGCCGCCAGCATGTTGTCTATGTTGTAAGCTCCAATCAGGTGAGTCTGCACTTCCATCCATTCACCCACATAGCCCGTCTCATGGTCTTGCTCACGCCAGCGGAACTTCAGGAAGGGGGCACACGATATGACTTCTCCTTTGATTAGAATGTCGATTGAGTTACCTTGTCCGTAGTAATAGATATCTGGCTTTTTGCTTTTGGCAATTACTCGTTCGCTCATCATCTTCATCAGGTGTTCGTTGTCACGATTGACGAAAATAGGGCAGTCGTGGGCCAAGAGGAAGTCATACAGTTCTCCCTTGGTTTGACATACGCCCTCGAACGAACCGAAACCCAGCAGATGGGCACGCCCCACATTGGTAATCAGTCCGCAATTGGGTTCTGCCGTCTCTACCAGTGTCTTGATGTCGCCAGGGTGAGATGCTCCCATTTCTACAACGGCAATATCGTGTTCTTCACTGAGTCGGAACAGTGTCTTGGGCACTCCTACATCGTTGTTGAAGTTCCCTTCTGTTGCCATCACGTTATAGCATTCAGCCAACACCGCACGAATCAGTTCCTTCGTCGTTGTCTTACCATTCGTACCTGTGATGCCTATCACGGGTATTTCAAACTGCCTACGGTGCTCGCGTGCTAAATCCTTATAGGTCTGCAGACAGTCGTCCACTTTGATGATGGCCTCCCCTAAGCAGGGGAGGTTGGAGGGGGCTTCGTCGACTATTGCATAACTGCAACCTTTCTCCAGGGCTGCTTGGGCAAACTGGTTGCCATTGAATGAAGCACCCTTCAGCGCCAAGAAAATACTACCTTCGGGGCAGTTTCTTGAGTCAGTTGTAATGCACGGATGCTGTTGGTAAAGTTTATATAGTTCCTTAATATCCATTCTTTTGCTGATTATTTTCGGGCAAAATTACAAAATAATTGGGAATTGGCAATTAATAATTGATGTTTTTTTGTATCTTTGTGCCTGATATGGAATATACACTCAATTGTAACGGACATTTATTGGACCTCAGCACCCCGCAGGTGATGGGTATTTTGAATGTGACGCCTGACTCTTTCTATGCCGATAGCCGTGTGCAGTCGGAACGTGCTATCATAGAGCGCGTATATCAGATTCTACAGGAAGGTGGGGCTATCATTGATGTGGGAGGGTGTTCTACCCGTCCTGACTCCGAACCTGCCTCCCAACAAGAAGAGATGGAGCGACTTCGTTTTGCCCTTTCCATTATTTGTCGTGAAGTGCCTGATGCCATTATCAGTGTCGATACCTTCCGTGCCGAAGTGGCTCGTATGGCAGTAGAGGAATATGGGGCGTCCATCATTAATGATGTGTCTGAGGGATCCGACGAACGTATGTTCCGTATGGTAGCCCGTTTGCACGTGTCCTATGTATTAATGTCGGTAGAACCCACCATGCGTGAGATGTTGCTCCGTTTTGCCCGAGAGGTTGACACGTTACGCTCTTTCGGACAGAAAGATATCATCCTTGACCCGGGTTTCGGCTTTGGGAAGACGTTGGAACAGAACTATGCTGTCGCTCACCGAATGGAACAGCTTCAAATGTTGGAACTGCCTATATTGGCTGGTTTCTCGCGGAAATCAATGATTCATCGGCTATTGGACATCACCCCCAAACAGGCTCTTAATGGCACCACGGTGCTCAATACTGTTGCCTTGCAGAAGGGAGCTTCCATCTTGCGGGTTCATGATGTCCGCGAAGCTGTTGAGTGCGTTCGGATAGTTGGAGAGTTGGAGAGTTGAGAATTGAAAGATATGTTTTTTGAATTTGGTATAAAAGACATCATTGATATCGTCCTCGTGGCGCTGATGCTGTATTACATCTATCGGCTCATGAAGGCGTCGCGTTCCCTGAATGCGTTCATTGGTATCATGATTTTTGTGGTGTTATGGCTGTTAGTTTCCCAAGTTTTGGAGATGCGCCTCTTGGGCTCCATCATGGACAAGTTAGTCAGTGTGGGTGTGATAGCCCTGATTATCCTGTTTCAAGAGGACATCCGTAAATTCCTTTTTAATCTTGGTGCACACCAGCGTATGAAGGTCGTTTCGCGCATCTTCGGAAGGACAAAGACCCGAAATAGTGAGGAACTCAAACGCATCATCATGCCCATCGTAATGGCCTGTCTGAACATGGGTAAGCGTAAGGTCGGAGCACTGATTGTGTTGGAGCGTGACATGCCTTTGGATGATGTCGTGAATACGGGGGAACGCATCGAAGCCCGCATCAGTCAACAACTCATCGAAAACATATTTTTCAAGAATTCTCCCCTCCATGACGGAGCTATGATTATTTCTAATCATCAGATCAAGGCCGCAGGCTGCATTCTTCCTGTGAGTCACAACCTGGATATACCCAAGGAACTGGGCCTGCGACATCGTGCAGCCCTCGGCATCTCTCAAGAGTCCGATTGTGTGGCCATTGTTGTCAGCGAAGAGACGGGTGGCATTACCGTTGCCATCAAGGGCGAATTGCAGGTTCGCTTGTCAGCCGAGAAGTTGGAGAGCATCCTTACTCTCGAAATGAGAAATGAGTAATGGGGCTGAAATCATAAAAAAGATTAAGGCGGTAGTAAATTCTCAACGCTCAACTCTCAACTCTCAACTAAAAGTTGTATCTTTGCAGTTCAGTAAACATCATTAAAACAAATTATAAAAAACAAACTATGGATTTATTAAGTCAAATCGTTGCTCGTGCAAAAGCAAACAAGCAGCGCATCGTTCTCCCCGAAGCTGAGGAGGAACGTACATTGTGTGCAGCCGATAAAGTGTTGGCTGACGACATTGCTAACATCATCCTGATTGGTAATCCCGATAAGGTGCATGCTCTCGCCAAGGAGAAGGGCTTGCAGCATATCGACAAGGCTACCCTTATCGACCCCGAGAACTACGAGCATAGTGAGGAGTTGGCTGAGAAGCTGGCTGAGATTCGCAAATCTAAGGGTATGACCATCGAGGAAGCTCGTAAGTTGGTAAAGAATCCTCTCTATCTGGGTTGTATGATTATCAAGACTGAGGGCGCTGACGGACAGATTTCCGGTGCGCTCTCTACGACAGGTGACACCCTGCGTCCCGCTCTGCAGATTATCAAGTGTGCTCCTGGCATCACCTGTGTCAGCGGCGGTATGTTGCTGATTTCTAAGCAACAGCAGTATGGCGAGAATGGTGTGTTGGTAGTTGGCGACGTAGCTGTTACTCCGATGCCCGATGCCGCCCAGCTCTCACAGATTGCCGTTTGCACCGCCCAGACCGCCAAGTCGGTTGCCGGTTTTACCGATCCCCGTGTGGCTATGTTGAGCTTCTCTACCAAGGGCAGTGCTAAGCACGAGGTAGTGGATAAGGTTGTTGAGGCTACTCGTCTGGCCAAGGAACTTGACCCAGCTCTGAAGATTGACGGTGAGTTGCAGGCTGATGCCGCCCTCGTTCCCAGTGTGGGTGCTAAGAAGGCTCCTGGTTCAGAGATTGCCGGTAAGGCCAACGTACTGGTATTCCCCAACCTTGAGGTAGGTAACATCGGCTATAAACTCGTTCAGCGTCTTGGTGATGCCATTGCTATCGGTCCTATTCTCCAGGGTATTGCACGTCCTGTTAACGACCTGTCTCGTGGTTGTTCTGTGGAAGATATCTACTATATGGTAGCTATCACCGCTTGTCAGGCAATGGACGCAAAGGCTTAGTAGAGAGTTTAGAGATTAACGTTTATAATTATGAAAATACTTGTTTTGAATTGTGGTTCGTCCTCTATCAAGTACGCATTGTACAACATGGACGACAAGAGTGTAATGACATCGGGCGGTGCTGAGCGCGTAGGTTTGGACGGTGCTTTTGTGAAGGTGAAGCTCGCCAACGGTGAAAAGAAGCAGATTATGCATGACATTCCCGAACATACCGAGGGCGTGAAGTTCATTTTCTCGTTGCTGACCGACCCTGAGATAGGTGTTATCAAGTCGCTCGACGAGATAGATGCCGTGGGTCACCGTATGGTGCATGGCGGTGAGAAGTTCAATAAGTCAGTAGTTCTCACCGACGAAGTACTGAAAGCCTTCGAGGAGTGTTCTGATCTGGCACCCCTGCACAACCCAGCCAACCTGAAGGGCGTGAATGCCGTGAAGGAGTTGATGCCTGGTCTGCCTCAGGTCGGTGTGTTCGATACAGCCTTCCATCAGACCATGCCTCCCAAGGCATATATGTATGCTATTCCTTTCGAGCTCTACAAGAAGTATGGCATTCGCCGCTATGGTTTCCACGGCACCAGCCATCGTTATGTGTCGGCTCGTGCCTGCGAATTCCTCGGCATTCCTGCTGAGGGCACCAAGATGGTAACCTGCCACGTTGGTAACGGCGGTTCTATTGCTGCTGTTGTTGACGGCAAGTGCATCGACACCTCGATGGGTCTCACCCCACTGGAAGGTCTGGTGATGGGTACACGCTCTGGAGATATCGATGGTGGTGCAGTTACCTTCATTGAGAAGAAACTCGGTCTCGATGCCGACGGTATGTCTAACCTGCTCAATAAGAAGAGCGGTGTGGCCGGTATCACAGGCGGCAGCAGCGATATGCGCGATGTCGAGAATGCCGCCAAGAATGGCGACGAGCGTGCTAAGTTGGCTCAGGATATGTATTTCTATCGTATCAAGAAGTATATCGGTGCCTATGCAGCAGCCATGGGAGGCCTTGATGTAGTCGTGTTCACTGCTGGTGTTGGTGAGAACCAGGTCAGCATGCGCGAAGAAGTCTGCAAGGACATGGAGTTCCTCGGCATCAAGTTCGACGCTTCGAAGAACAATGTCCGTGGTGAGGAAGCCATCATTTCTGCCGATGACTCAAAGGTTAAGGTTGTCGTCATTCCTACCGATGAGGAACTGATGATTGCCACCGATACAATGAATCTTGTTGGTTAAGTAAATCATTCTTATATAAGAAACGGGGCTCAGTGAAATCTGAGCCCCGTTTTTTAGTATGTTGCTCCTATCACTCATCCGGATAGGACTGGGTATAGATAGTATTCGCGCAGGGAACAGATGCCGATTGCGCAGGGAACAGATGCCGTTCCAACTTATACCCCCATTTGGTTCATGAATTCTTGCAGGTCCTGCAACTCCCTGCTCGTCGCGGGACCAGTGCCGCCGCCACCAAAGTCGATGCCGATGTCCGTACCTGTGTTAATTGTATTTACGATGTCGGAACCGGCCAACAGCGGCTGACTGTTTTTCATCTCTACCACCTCTGTCTGGGGTGTCATGTACAACTTCCTTTTCATTGTTGTATTTTATTTTTTGATGTATTTCTTTCCGTTGTTTGATTGGCATTATGAGTCTTTGGGTTTGTACGGTGCAAAGATACAAAAATTCCGATAATTGTTGCGTGTTATCGGAAATTTTTGTACTTTTGCCCTCAAAAAACGTAACTGCATAAAAACGACAATGAAGAAGTTTTTTTTATTGATGACCACACTGCTCACGTTAGGGCAAAGCGCCTGGGCAGAAGAAGTGAACTTTATCACCTACAAATTTGAGAATGAAGGGGTAAAAAAGGAGTCGTCAAAGTGTACGGATCCTGTGGAAATGAAGAACTCTGGCACGCTGACACTCGACGATTCGCATAAGTATTGGGTGGTGAAAGGTGCTGATGTTCAGGTGAGTGACTTGATTACCATTAAGGGTAAAGATGTGCACCTGATACTCTGTGACGGTGCTAAGCTGACTTGCCAAAAAGGTATTTTTGTGGAGTGGGGCTATACGCTGCATATCCATGCGCAGTCGGAAGGCAGCAGCAAGGGTAAACTGGTGGCTACAGGTGCGTATAATCAGGCAGGTATCGGCGGTAATGGCGGCCACATGAACGGCACGATTTACATACATGGCGGTGACCTGAATGTGACGGGTGGCGAGCGTGCTGCCGGTATAGGTGCCGGTACGGATAGGAACAGTGGACCTATCAATATCTATGGAGGTACTATTAGTGCTACAGGTGGAAAATATGCTGCAGGTATCGGTTCCGGATATGCCGGTGACCAGGAATATGACATCTACATTTGTGGCAATGCCAATGTGAAAGCTTATGGTGGCGAGAAAGCTGCAGGTATCGGTGGCGGTCGCCGTTATAGAGGTGGCGGAAATGGAGGTACATTGTGGGTTTATGGCGAGGCAGATGTCTTTGCCCAGGGTGGTGAATATGGTGCCGGCATCGGCGGCGGCGAAGACGGCAACGGAGGCAAAACCTATATCAAGAGCGGAAAGGTGGAAGCCAAAGGTGGCACGGATGCTGCCGGCATTGGCGGTGGTCAGTGTGGCCATGGTCGCGTATGCTACATCGGTGATACTGGCAAAACAGCTACTGTTACAGCTACGGGTAGTGGCTATGGTGCCGGTATCGGTGGTGGAAAGAAAGGTGATGGCGGAAAGGTGGATTTTGCTAAAGGTTCTACTGTTACTGCTACAGCTGGTGGTGACTGTAAGCTTGCAGAAAATGACGGTGGAAGTGCCATCGGCTGTGGCAGAAAGATGGACAATAAAACGAATCCCAGCAAAATCAACATCCATTTTGGCGATGAGTTGATTATGAAGACGGGTTCTGGTAAGACTGTACAGAATGCAGGTGTTCGCATCAAGGCTTGTTCCAATCAATCACCCATCTATATTGCGCCATGCAGTCATTCGGGAAAATGCTATTATAGAGTTGATTTAAGTGACGAGGCAAATTACCATTACAAGACTTGCAGTCAGTGTGGTACTGACATGCGCGAAAAGCATCAAGCAAGCGACTGTCCATGTGGAAAGGTAACCCAAACCTGGTCGGTGTATATTCATGAATTGGGAACTGTGCCTTACTATGGAGATGAATCTGTAAATAAATTATATGGGAACAAAGAATTTGTGTTGTACCATCCAAGCAAGATACCCGACGGCTTGGTATTTAAAGGATGGTTGGTCGATCCTGCTACAGCTCCTTTGAATTGTATCATGGAGAGTGGTGAAACCTTGAAATCACCAGACGAAACGCTTCCTACCGGCACAGATGCTACCATCTATGCTCGCTATGCATATTATTATACTGCTTCATGGGATTGGTCGGGCACCAATCCTAAAGTGACCCTGGAGTGTGTGGCTAACAATGACAAACAAACGTTAGAGGCAACGTACACTTCCTCCACAGACGGCGATGTCACGATTTTTACAGCCACAGCTACCTATCAGGGAGAAACCTATACGGACGTGATGCGCGTAGTGACATCCGTTGACTTGACATTGCAGGATGCAGCTGATAATAGTACGGCTATCAATACAGCTTTTGAAGAAGGGAATCTGTATGATGTGACTTTAGATGATCGTACTTTGGTAGCAGGAAAATGGAACACGCTCTGTCTGCCTTTCAGTATTGACCAAAACGAGATAGCCGATACACCGCTGAAAGGGGCTACTATCAAAAAGCTGGATGCTGAGAACTCTGGTTTTGCCAATGGCGTGTTGACCTTGAAATTCGTGGATGCTACGGCGATAGAAGTAGGTGTGCCATACTTGGTGAAATGGACTATGGGTACTGATATCACCAGTCCCGAGTTTGAAGGCTTCTTCATCAGTTGGCCAGAACCCGATGAGGTGGCTACCAAAGACAAGAAAGCCATTTTCAAGGGCTGTTTCAGTCCTGCCACTCTGACTGCTAATGACAAGACAAAACTATATCTGAGCAACGATAAGCTCTATTACCCCAGTGCAACTGTGACGGTGAATAGTTTCCGAGGCTATTTCGATTTGCAGGGTATCAAGATGGGCGACCCACAAGCTACGGTACGCTCTATTGAATTTGATTTGGGCGATGGTACAACAGGGCTCAACCCTGTTGTCACGCTGAATCAGGATGGCAGCTACTACGACCTGCAAGGTCGCAGACAGCAGGGTAAGCCTGCCCAGAAAGGTATTTATATTAATAACGGACACAAAATCATTGTGAAATGAAAAAGATAACATTATGGATGCTGGCCGCCATCCTCACCCTTTGCGGCTCTGTATCACTGACTTCGTGTTCAGACAAAGACAGTGATGGTGGTAAAGACAGTCCGGAGGTCATAGAACTGAAGAATAAACTACAGGGCACCTGGCACTGGGATGCTGACGGCACGACGGAATTGGATATGAGTTGGGTTGACATCAACTTCGACAACAATTCGATGAAGATGTCGGTATACATGTATGATAATAGTACCGATGAGTTTATTATTGAAACAAGCAACTTTACTTATAAGGTGTTAGACCAGGAAGAACTGGACGGAAAGAAGTACACCCGGCTGAGCTGTAAGTTGATTGATGATCAATTGGAAGCCACCGCACAAAGCCTTAGAGAGGGGTATCTGAAAGCTGGTATGGTCATCAGTGAAGACTCGTTGCAGATGCTGGAGAAAGATGACTATTTCCTGATAAATTTTGTGGACGACAAGTTGTACGTCATGCACAGTTTGGCTGATGTCCCTGAGGAATACAAAGGCAAGGAAAGTGAGTTCATTGACGAGAATGCCATGGTAATGACCAAGGGTAGCAAACAGCCTGGTGATGTGGATTCTGCTTATTTGCGAACTATTCTCAGAGAAGCCAGGGATTATGCTTCGGAATACGAATATTCACAGAACGCGGACGAAACGGAAGAGGCCAGTGAAGCCAGATCGATGCGCCGTGCAGCTGCCACTTATACGGGATATAATAACCGTAAGTTGGAGGCATGGATGAAAGATGTGGATGACAAGATGCTGGTGCGCAACATGCTGTTGCCGGGAACCCACGATGCAGCTACCTTTGCTATGTACGGTGACTGGATGTGGACATTTGCCCGCACGCAGGGTGGTGACATCGCAGAGCAGTGGAACCGTGGCATACGTTGCTTTGACATTCGCACCCGTTGGCTGAAAGACAAGGACGGCAATCTGAAAAATGAGTGTTTCCATGAAATGTTGGACTGTGGTGTATCGTTGGAGAAAGTCATCGACGAGGTGGTCAAGAAGGTGAAGGCGAATCCAACCGACGGTGCTGTCCTCATGATCAAGACAGAGTCGAACTTGGCAGCAGGTGATGATGTAACTTCAAACGCAAAATACAGGGGTTACACCGACTATCTGTTCCCCGCAGGATTTGATAGGTCGCCGTCGGACAAGGTGGCTACGATGAAGGAAACAGCCCGACTGGTGAATGAGAAATTACTTAAGCCGGGACTGTTGGCTGGATTCAAGACCGACATGACGATGAAAGACTTGCGTGGCAAGGTGCTCATCCTGTTGCAACAAGCTCCGAAACAGGGTGAGGTGGATTATGGCGATGTTCAGAAATATATAGCCAATTGGGGTAAAGACCACATCACGACAATGGCTGGCGACAACCTCGCAGAGATAAAGGAGCAGAACATGTGGGAAATAGAGAAGGATGTCGAGACGGAAGACGGATTCGTGCGCCGTAAGGCTGAGGCTTTCCGTACTATGTTGTCGTGGAGTGCTGAGAACTATGATAAGAACATCTGGGTCTATAATGCAGCCAATGCCTATTTCTGGGATACTTCGTTTGCTGGTACGCAGGTGATACCCGATTATGCATCGTTTGCACAATTGGCATACCCGATTTTTACCGCTGATATTGCCCGCATAGGTGACCCACGTGGTATTGTGTTGTTCGACTATGTAGGTCAGGAAGAGTTCAAGCGTGTTTCCTTCGGTGCTTTGGCAGGAGGGGGTATCGTGGCAGCCGTCGGTTCTTTGCCATTTGTGTTTCTCTGTGTAAAATTGCCTCTTGCTTTTAAGACTCACTACACTTCGCCACTGTTCTATAATTTTGTGGTCAGCTATTATATCGTGAAATTCTTCTCTCATTGGAAGAAACCTCAGGCGCAGGCACTCATCAATACCATCGTAGAGGTGAATATCCCTAAGAAAGGTGATGTCAATATATCCGATGATCCTATTGACTATGCACGTACCAGAGAAATAGAAGACAAAAACTAACATTTAATGAAGGACAAACGTATGATGAAACATAAGATATTTCTCACAATAACTTTCATGCTTTTGGCTACAATTGTCTGGGCGGATGAAAAACAACAGGTGCAGCACCTAATCAAGACACAGGCGGATTTCGATAGCTTCGTGAAAGCAGTGAATGGAGGCAAGGACTATGCAAACGATGTAGTGCTGTTGCTGACGGATGTGAAAGTTACAGAAGAGATAGGTATTGCGTTTAGAGGAACAATATTGAGTTCGATGGAATACCGGCCCTTCTCAGGCACTTTCGATGGCTGTGGGCATACAATGACGGTTGACATTAAATCCGCCACTGTAGTAGAAGGGCCTTTTGCCTATATAAAAAATGCCACTATTGCCAACCTGAAGGTAAAGGGAAAGGTGGAAGGAGGTCTTTCTCCAGGTGGACTTATCGGAACCGTCTTGAGTGGTAATAGCACGGTAATCAATTGCAGGGTTTCAACCGAGATTTCCTGTTTAGTAACTAGTGCAGTAGTTCCAGGAAGTGGTGTAGGGATTACCGCTAATGCAGGTGGAATCATAGGTAAAACCGAACGGGGAACTGTCGTTGTAAAAGGTTGCCGGTTTGATGGCAAATTAACAGCCGTAGGAAACATTCTTGAAATGTTTATAGGTACTGCCGGTTCCATCATCGGGAATTCCGCAGATGGTAATGGCATAACAATAGAGGATTGTGTTGAAATGGGTGAAATTAAAGGGTTCAGAAACGTTGATTTTGTATGTGGTACGTTTCTAACGGGATTGCCCAAATTATCCAGACTCTATCATAATCATGATTCGGAACAGATGAAATGGACCCAAGGCAAGCGTCTCCGCAGGGTGACAACGGTAGATGGCGATTTTATCGCGCTTGATTTCGGAAAGCCTGCCAATTCTTATACCGTCAGTGACATCAAGACCTACGAACCTGGTGGTGTCGTTGTTGACGGCAAGTTGTATTCCGCAAAAGGTGAAACGCTGAAGTTTGATTTTAAACCTACGCTGAAAGACTATGTCTATGGACGACCTAACGAACACGATAATGTGATGGAAATGATGTCGAACGGTTATACCTTTGAGGTGAAGGAAGACCGCGACTTGGTGTTCGGAGCCTTGGTCTATAGCCTTGATAAGAAGTTCAATGGGGCAGGAACCAGTGACTACCCCTACGAAATTGCGACGAATTTGGACTGGAACTTGTTGTGCCAGAAGGTGGATGATGGTAACAGCTTTGAAGGTAAGTACTTCAAGTTACAGGGTGATGTTATCACTACCCATATGTTGGGTTATGACGAGAAGCATCCTTTCAGCGGTGTCTTTGATGGCAATGGAGATGAACGCCGTATCACGTTTAATCATAGTATTTCGCAAGACTGGATAGGATTGTTCCGCTATATCAAGAATGCCAGCCTGCGTAATATCCGCGTCGAAGGAAAAATTACGACCTCGGCTAAGTATGCGGGTGGACTGGTGGCTCATAGCAGTGGTAAAAACAGCCAGATTCTGAACTGTGTGGTAAAGACCCAAATAGTATCTTCTCGCGAAAGTGACGGGTCATACGGAGGCGTGGTGGCGGCTACGGTTGATGATAAGGAAAGCCGTTTGGTGATAGATGCCTGTATGTATAATGGTTCTTTCAGTGGTGTAAAAACTTCCTGGGGCGGTTTCGTAGGTTGGCAGAATAGTGCCGTTGACTTGCGTCGTTGTATTTTCAAGCCCGAACCAAATGCGGAATATTCCACCTATAAGAACTCTGCTAACTTCATCCGCAATCACGATGCAGAAGATATTCTGGGAAAGCAGAACTTCCGCTATACTGTGTTGGGTGACAACGGACAGGGCAATGATGCCAATCTGATTAATACGGCTTACTTGGTGCACCAGTTGGGTGAAACGTTCTGGGAGCAGGATTACGATACGCTCGGTCTGCCGAAACCTGTGATGAGTCATCGTGAGCAACTGGCTGGTGTTAAGACCATGGATGGCAAGGAGGATTACGTAGGTATGAAGGTGGCTATCCAACTGCATTTCGGTGAGGCACTGCATAATGATGGTAAGTTCAATACCATTTGTCTGCCCTTCAATATGCATATCACCAACTCCATCTTCGCGGATGGGTGCGAACTCTATCAGTTTGATGATGTGAAGACGGAAAAGGATGCCGTGAAGCTGGTATTCCGTCAGACCCATCATTTCATGGCTGGTCAGCCTTACCTTGTCAAATGGACCGACCCGCATTCCTATTTCGAGCGTGATGCAGCATGGTTTACGGGTGTTACTATCCAGACCGTTACTCCTTATAAGGTGGAACACGGCGGCTATGCCTTCTGCGGAACCTTTGCACCTATCAGTCATAAAACGGCATATGAAAAGAAATACTACGTGATGGGCGACAAGGATACGTGGCACCCTGTGAAGGAAAGCACCAGTGAAGAGGATATCCTGGGCGGTTTCCGTGGCTATCTGACCATGCCTGCAAATACCTCTCGTGCCATCATGTCGTTCGAAGATGAGAATGGCGAAACAACCGCCATTCAGGAAGTGCGTTTCGACGGAATCGAAACGAACACAGGTACACCCGACGGCTGGTATGATTTGAAGGGTAGAAAATTGCCCGGAGAACCAACGTCGCCAGGCATCTATATCTATAAAGGAAAGAAAATCATCAAATAAAAGAAGAAGGTAGGGCTGAACCCTACCTTCACTCTTTATTTAACCTTCGCTACCAGTTCGGCAGGATATTTCGGCATGGCGCCGTTTTGGGTACAAACGTACGCCGATACTTCGACGGCTATGCGATGAGCTTCCTCTACGGGTTTGCCGTTCAGGATGGCAGCACAGAAACTTCCTGTGAACGAGTCGCCAGCACCTACCGTGTCGGCTACCTCCACCTTTGGAGTGGGTTGGAAGGAATGCTGTCCGTCGGCAGTGAACACATGGCTGCCGTTGGTACCGCAGGTCAGGACAAGCATCTGCAGGTGGTACTGCTCCACCATCTTCTGGCAAACCTTGGCATCATCTAAATCCTGATAACCGAACATGTGGCTCACTACTACCAATTCTTCATCGTTGATTTTCAGGATGTCGCAACGCTTGAACGACTCCTCCAGTATCTCCTTTGAGAAGAACTGCTGACGCAGGTTGATGTCGCATATCTTGATGCAGTCGGCTGGGGTAGCATCCAAGAACTTTTGGATGGTCTCACGGCTCACCACGTTACGCTGTGCCAGCGAACCGAAACAGACGGCACGGCAATTCTTGGCAGCCTCCTTGATTTCGTCGTTGAAGGGGATGTTATCCCAAGCTACGTTCTCCTTGATTTCGTATGAGGGAATACCATTGCCTGAGAGAGTCACCTGCACCGTACCTGTTGCATAAGGCACGCGTGGCATCAGGTATTTCAGTCCGTTCTTCTCCAGTGCTTCGATAGTCTCGTCTGCCATTTTGTCTTCACCCAGTGCACTGATAGCCATCGTGTCGAGTCCGAACTGTCCTGCATGGTAGGCAAAGTTAGCAGGTGCACCGCCCAGTTTCTTTCCTTCGGGCAGCATATCCCATAATGCCTCGCCCAGTCCTATAATCAGATTTTTCATTGTATTATGCTTGTTTCAGTTGTTTGATATATGTAAATAGATAAATCACTCCGATGGCCATGATAAGTACGGCACCAGCCTGTCCGAAGGCATCGCTCATGACACCCATGATGAGTGGGAACACTGTGCCGCCGAACAGACCCATAATCATCAGTCCGCTGACTTCGTTCTGTTTCTCAGGCATGGAGGTGAGAGCCTTGGCAAAACAGATGGAGAAAATGTTGGAGTTGCCATAACCTACGAGGGCAATGGCTGTATAGAGTTCCCATTTCTCGACACCGACGAAAAGCAATAGCATGGAGATGGCCATCATGCAGACGCTGATGATGAAGAATACGCGATTACTCATGATGCGGAGGAAGAATGAACCAGTCAGGGCACCGATGGTACGGAATATAAAATATAAAGAGGTGGCGAAGGCAGCATCGTTGAGTGTCATGCCCAACTTCTCCATCAGAATTTTAGGGGCTGTGGTGTTGGTGCCGACATCGATGCCTACGTGGCACATGATGCCCAGAAACGACAACAGTACGATAGGTTTGGCCAACAGGCGTAGACAGTCCATGAACGATGAGGTCTTTCCCTCCGTGATTTCTTCATGTATGGGTGTAACCCACAACAGTCCTGTGGCCAGCACACCTACCACGAAATAGATAACGAACAGCACCCGCCAGTCGTAACCCATCGAGGGGATGGCCTGCGTGGCACCCCACATAGCCAGATAAGGAGCCAGGAATGAGGCGATGGCCTTCACAAACTGTCCAAAGGTGAGAGTGGAGGCTAAGTTCTTATCGCCGATAATGAGCATAGCCAGTGGGTTGATGCTGGTCTGCATCAGTGCATTACCAATGCCCAGCAGTGAGAAGGCTACCAGCATGATGCCGAAGGAATAGCCCAGCAGGGGAATAAACAGCGACACGACGGTCACAATCAGTGAGAGTAGCACCGTCTTTTTGCGGCCGATCTTGTTCATCAGCATGCCTGTGGGTACAGAGAAGATCAGGAACCAGAAGAATACCAGCGAGGGCAGTGTGTTGGCCACCGAGTCGCTCAGTGCCAAGTCTTCTTTCACGTAATTGGATGCGATGCCTACGAGATCTACGAAACCCATGCAGAAGAAGCAGAGCATCACAGGAATGAGATAAATGGATTTGTTTTGATTGTTTGCCATCTTATTAGAAAGGATAAATAGTTACTTTTGCTTGATTGGTTACTTTGATTTGCGAGTATGGCTCATTAGGGAATACCAGGTTGGTCATAGCCATACGCCCCTCAGCATCGAATACTTCGATAGAACATTTGTCGAGGAAGATGCGTAACTGCTTGACAGCACCGTAGGTAGGTGCCTCGGTTTTGCAGGGGAAGGCCTCGCTGAAGCTGGCGTAGCTGCGTGTACGGTCCATCGAGAAGGTATTTTTTACTGCGTCATACTGCATCACTACCTGTTCGCCCAATGAATTGGAAAGGGTGATTTCGGTGGAACCCTTTACGTCTATGACCAGTTCGCCCGTCTGAGGCAGTTTTTTGTCTGTTTTACCACGCATGGCGAGCATCTCTTTCGAGGGGGTGACACCACAGTAGGTCTGCCCATTATATTCAAAAAGGTCTAAGTCGCGAGGAATAGAGTTGGCAGAACGGAACTGCTTGGTGGGTACCTGGTTGGCATACTGCCAATTCGACATCCATGCCAGGGCAATCTTTCGTCCCTCAGGGGCATTGTCGAAAGTAACGGTGGCATAGTGGTCCTTGCCGTAGTCCATCCAACGTGTGTCCTTATGTTCGCAGGTAAATTTCTTTCCGTCGAAGTCGCCGATGAAGTATTGCGTAGCCGAACCGCCGAAAGGTCCACCAGGGTTGATGTTGCACACCAACATCCATTTCTGCTTGCCCGTGCCACGCACGTTCAGTTTCATCAAGTCCGGACACTCCCACACACCGTCGTGGCAGCCGTAGTTCTTGCCGAAAGCACTCTCGTAAGTCCATTCCTTCAAGTCAGTCGATGAGTAGAAATGCATCTCCTGACCTACAGCCAGTACCATGATCCATCGCTTCACGTCGTCGTTCCACATTACTTTCGGATCACGAAAATCCTCCTCCTTGCTCACCAGCACAGGGTTACCCGCATATTTCTCAAATGTCTTGCCATTGTCTTTCGAGATAGCCATCGACTGCATCTGACTCTTCTCACCAGCCGATGTGTAGAAAGCCACCACTTGGTTGTTCTTATCCACCACGCATGAACCGCTGAAGATGTCGCCCAGTGCATCAGGCTCGATGGCCGTTGGCTGAGCCTCCCAGTGTATCAGGTCCTTCGATGTAGAGTGACCCCATGTCATGTTCTCCCACATCGAACCGTAGGGGTTCCACTGGTAGAACAAGTGGAATACTCCGTCCTTATAGAACATACCGTTCGGGTCGTTCATCCATCCATACACCGGTGTGTGGTGATATGTCGGTCTAAACTTTTCGCGGTTAGTGGTGTCGAAAGTATCACTCTGCTTCATCTCCTTCCAACAGAGAAAGTCTTTCATGGCTCCTGTAAATCTGCGGTCGCCATGGAACCAAATGTCCAATGCCAGGTCGGCCGAACCGAAACGTTGAATGTCGAGGGGTACGTAATAGTCCACCTTGTCGACAGCCAACCGGATGTTTAGTTTCTGAACTTGTTGGTTGTTAACCAGTACTTTGATCGTGGCATTGTCCTCCCGCTCCTGAACAGGTAGCAGCAGATAGTGCTTCTTTACTTCCACACGCTGTAGCGCATGGCTCTTGCCCAATACCGATGGCTTCTGCTGAGCTGAAACAGATATTGCAGTCAGCAGAGCCATCATCATTGTCATTACCAAATTCTTCATGTCTGTTTTTGCTTTTAGTTATCAATTATTTTGCTGCAAAGATACAGGAAATACCTTTTTTATCATGTAATAATTGATACAAAAACTAGCAAAAAACGTTCATGGTAACAAAAATCTTATCGAATGAATCAGATATTTGGTTCGTCCCAGACTTTCGTTTGCGTGCATGCAGTACCGATTGTCTGGTTGCCAATCTTCAGGATAAAATCGCCCTCCTCGAGCGTCCATCGACCATCAGCACCTACGAAAGCCAGGTTCTTGGCAGGTAAACGGAAGGTGACCGTCTTGGTCTCACCAGGTAGGAGGGTAATCTTGGTGAAGTCGCGCAGACGCTTATTGTCAGGAACGATAGAAGCCACGAGATCACTGGAATAGAGTAGTACGGCCTCCTTACCAGCGCGACTGCCTGTATTCTTCACATCTACATGAATAGTCAGAATGTCATCGGCTGTAAACTGGTGTTTGTCGACCTTCAGGTTAGAATAGTCATAGGTGGTATAACTCAAACCATAGCCGAAGGGCCACTGCAGCGATACCTTGGCATCGTAATTATAAGCACCAGACATCGTGCCGACTTCTTCTGACACCTTGTAATCGTAAGTGTTCAGTGAATTGATTTCACGCGGATAGGTGTAGGGCATCTTGGCCGAGAAATTGGTGTCACCAGCCAGTAGGTTGGCCAGGGCATCGCCCCCGTAGTTTCCGGGAATAAGAATATTCACTACAGCCTTTGCCAAGGGCTCAATGTCGGCAATGAGTCGAGGACGTCCCTCGTTGAGTACTAAAATAATGGGCTTCCCTGTTTTAGCTAGCGCTTTTACCAAGTTACGCTGGTTCTCAGAGAGCCATAAGTCGGTCAAGTTGCCTGGTGTTTCGGTATAGCTGTTCTCACCGATAGCAGCAATGATGATGTCAGCATTGGCAGCAGCGTTGACAGCCTTTTCAATCTGAGGTTCATTTTCGTCATAGTAAGCACCGTCCTCGTTGTAGGTCACACCCTGTTCCAGGATGATGTTCTCCTGGCCATATTTATTACACAATGCCTCGTAGATGGTGTTATATTTCTCGGAGAGGTCTTCAGCCTTGTTGCCTTGCCAGGTATAACTCCAACCACCATGTAGACAGCGCATCTGATTGGCATTTGGACCAGTCAAGAGAATCTTTTTACCTTTGGCCAGTGGCAGAATGCTGTTCTCGTTCTTCAGGAGCACTTCGCTCTCCTCAGCAGCCTGTAACGACTTCTGTGCAAACTCGGCAGAACCGAATTTCTCGTAGCCCTTACCACCCGTATTAGGCTGGTCGAAAAGGTTGAGGCGATATTTTACACGCAAGATACGGCGCACGGCATCGTCGATGCGACTCATGGGAACCTTGCCCTCGTTGACGAGTTCTTTCAGCAGCACGCAGAACTCCACACTATAGGGATCCATCGACATGTCAATGCCCGCATTGATAGCAATGCGAATGGCATCCTTCTTGTCTTTAGCCACATGTTCACGCGTGTAGAGGTTATTGATGTCAGCCCAGTCGGTTACGAGCATACCATCCCATTGCAGGTCTTCTTTGAGCCACTTGGTAAGATATTCATAGCTGGCATGCACGGGAACACCATTGATGCTGGCAGAGTTGACCATCATGGTTAGTGTACCAGCGAGAGCAGCCTGTTTGAAAGGCTCGAAGTATTTCTCACGAAGTATTTGAATAGGCAGATAGGCAGGCGTGCGGTCCTTACCCGTCCAGGGAGCACCATAGGCAAAGTAATGCTTAGTGCTCGTAGCCACATGATACTGATCGATGTGATTGTTGTCGTTGCCTTGATAACCTTTGATTTCAGCAACCACCATTTTCGAGTTTACGATAGCATCCTCACCGAAACTTTCCCATACGCGTGGCCAACGTGGGTCACGACTCAAGTCGACAACGGGGTTGTACACCCATGGACAGTTAGCAGCCCGACTCTCGTAGGCTGTAATCTCGGCACCAGTGCGTGCCAGTTCGGTGTTAAACGAAGCACCTAGATTGATAGGCTGGGGGAAGAGCGTGCCCCCCTGAGTATAGGTAACCCCGTGGTTATGATCCAAACCGTAAATATCGGGAATGCCGATATATTGCATCGACTTCTTCTGAATCAGTCCAATCCATTCCTGCCACTGGGCCACGGATGGGGCACGTGTACCTGGAGCATTCAGAATAGAACCCACTTTCCATTTTGAAATGAGGGTGTCGAGTCTATGCTCATTCAATTTCCAAACTCTTTTGGTATCGCCCGTATAAATATCAACAGGATAGTTGCCTAAGCGTTCTATAATCTGTTCGTCGGTCATTTTCAGCATTGTTTCCAGTTGCTCCTTGGGAGCACCGTACTGCTGCATGACTGAGCGTACCTTCTCACGGTCAACCTTGGCATTCACTGCCTTCATGTTGCCCATCACATCAAGATTCAACTCAAGCATCTGGCCAATTTTCTCGTCGAGCGTCATCTTTGCCAATGTTTTCTCAATCTTCGCCTCCAGCGCTGCATCGCGTGGAATAGCGGGCTTCACATTCGTCTGTGCCCAGCTCGACAGTGTAGCACAAACCATCAGCATGAGGGTCGTTAGTCTTTTCTTCATGATTTATCTTTCTATTTATTTACAATAATCTTTTGTCCGTTGACAATGTAGATTCCTTTTTTCGTAGGTGTCCCGTTGACGCGCTTTCCGTCGAGGGTGTAATAGACTGAAGTGTTAGGAAGGCGTGGGGCTGAAGGACGCTCAATGGCAGGTCGCTGACAGGCACATTGGTGTCTTTCGATGTATAACCTTTTAAGGCACCAATAGATTTGGGATACTGTATTGTGAAAGCCACCTGTGCCAATGCTGTGGCGGGACAACCGGTAAGGGTGAAAACTTGCTTGTTTTCGCTGTCTTTGGTCTTGGGCGTCTGGAAATAGTACGGAGCTCCCTGATCCCATAAACAATTCAGCAGGGGCTTAATTTCCGGTCCTAAAGCACGTCTTTGTGCTGTTGCAGTTATGGTAGCCAAAAAGGTTAATGTGGTGAGTAAATACTTCTTCATATATGAATTTGTTGGTTTGCTGTGTGCAAAGATATAAAATAAAAAGGTAATCACCAAACTCTGTTGGTAATTACCTACTATTAATTATTACTAAACGCTCATCATTCACTTCTACTACCGTCTTTCATACAGGAAACTCTACTTAAATAGTATAACATTTGATACAAAAACTAAAAAAATCGTACATTGAAACAAAAATGATAACAATAATTCGTAAATTTGCACCATCAACTAATAATATACAAGACTTATGATGATGCAAATCAGAAAGGCTATGACGGTGGCGGTGCTGCTGTCGAGCATCATGACAGCACAAGCTGCATCAACTATTCAACGGAAACAACTGTTAAATGACGGATGGTGGTTTGTGGAGAACGACAGTAACTTTACGAAGAGTAAAGCGGTGACGCTGCCGCATGACTGGAGTATCCTGCACGACTTCGACGCAAAGGCATCTTCGGGCAACGACGGGGGCTACCTGCCTACGGGTAAGGGGTGGTACCGCCGTGTGCTGACACTCGGAAAGGAGTATGCAGGCAAGAAGGTGCGACTCTATTTCGAGGGGGTCTATATGAATTCACGCGTCTATGTGAACGGTCACGAGGCGGGGGGATGGCCTTATGGCTACTCGTCGTTCTGGGTGGACGTTACACCTTATATTAATATAGGACAGAATGAAGTCGTGGTGAGCGTCGATAACTCGAAGCAGAAAAACAGCCGGTGGTACTCCGGGTCGGGTATCTATCGGAACGTGTGGCTTGTCACCACCGGCAAGACCTATATAGACGACTGGAGCATACAGGTGCGTTTCCCGGATGTCCATCATGTGGAGCTGAGTGCCAGCGTCGTCCGTGAGGATGGGACATCCTATCCGATACAGCGTACGATAACGGTGGAGAATCCCCGTCTATGGTCACCGGAGGATCCTTATCTCTATCATACGGAATTGGAGGTGGAGGGTGTTGACCGTGTCCCCGTCACCTATGGTATCCGTACCATTGACTACGATGCGCGGCGGGGGTTGCTGCTCAATGGCAAGTGTGTCAAACTGAACGGAGCCTGTCTGCACCACGACAATGGAATACTGGGTGCTGCCGCCTATGATGACGCAGAATACAGGAAGGCGAAGCTGATGAAGGAAGCAGGGTTTAATGCCGTGCGTACCTCGCACAACCCTCCTTCGGAAACCTTCCTGAAGGCTTGTGATGAACTGGGACTGCTGGTGATTGACGAGGCTTTCGACGGTTGGAGGGAGAAGAAGAATGACTACGACTATCACACGTTGATAGACCAGTGGTGGCAGCGTGACCTCGATGCCATGGTGCTGCGTGACCGCCTGCATCCCAGCATCTTCTGCTGGAGCATTGGCAATGAGGTGATAGAACGCAAGAAAATCGAGGTGGTGAAGACTGCCCGTCAGATGGCAGAGCATATCCGGAAGACAGACGCCCAGAAGCGCCCGGTGACCTCGGCACTGGCGGCATGGGACGCTGACTGGGATATTTACGACCCGTTGGCGGCAGAGCATGACATCGTGGGATATAACTATATGATATTCAAGGCAGAAAGTGACCATCAGCGGGTTCCTTCCCGTGTGATGATGCAGACGGAGAGCTTCCCTCGTGATGCCTGGCAGAACTACGAGCGGTCGCAGAAGCATCCGTATATCCTGGGCGATTTCGTATGGACGGGTCTCGATTATATCGGTGAGTCAGGTATCGGTCGTTATTACTATGAGGGTGATGTCCCTGGCGAGGGATGGGAGCGTCCGCTATACCCCTGGCACGCAGCCTATTGCGGGGATGTCGACTTGACAGGAATGCGTAAACCCGTCAGCTATTACCGCTCCCTGTTGTGGAATGGTGGGAAGACCTATATGGCAGTACGAGAGCCGGATGGCTATTACGGCAAGGTGAAGACATCGATGTGGAGCACATGGCCTACCACGGAACGCTGGACATGGAAAGGATGGGAAGGTAAACCGATAGAGGTGGAGGTGTACAGCCGGGAACCTCAGGTCCGTCTGTACCTGAACGGTCAGATGGTGGGTACACAGTCGACCAGTGAGATGAAGGCGGTGTTCACATTACCGTACGAGCCCGGCATCTTACGGGCTGAGGCTGGCAGCGACCGTTGTGAGTTACAGACCGCCGGTGAGCCGGTGTCTGTCCGCCTGACTGCCGACCGCCAACAGCTAAAGGCTGACGGACAGTCTTTAGCATTCATTACCATAGAGGTGGTGGATGCCCAGGGACGTGTGGTGCCGGATGCCCAGATGCCGTTGGATGTGAAGGTGATGGGCAGTGCCACCTTGTTGGGTGTAGGTAATGCGAATGTCAGGGACAACGATCCTTACTTCGACGCCCAGCACCATACCTGGCAGGGACGTGCCATGGCAGTGATACGCAGTACCGGAAAACGGGGTAAGGCTGTCATCACCGTCAATGGCTCCCGGCTCACGGTGAATGTGAGATAACAGAAACTCCGCCCAAGTACCATCACGGAACTTGGGCGGAGTCATTAGAAGGTGTCAGTTCCTAATTCATTTGCATGACGATGTCATCAATGTCAAATTCACGAGAGTTGAAATCACCTGAGAATTCCCCAGAAACAATCTCCACATTTGCTGACGCTGCCAGAAAGCCCTGTGTCTCGATAGAGAAAGTTTCCATTTGAGGTGTTACATATGTCTTCTTCATTTCACAATCACCTTTTTGCCATTGATAATATAGAGACCCTTATTGCCCACCTTGTCCACACGGACACCGTTCAGGTTATAGATGTTCTGAATCGGATTCTTAACAGATATATTGTTAATACCTGTTGATATGCCGTCAATGGTGATACTTCTTGCTTCTGCAGGAATAGTGGTCATCAGAGCATGGAAGCTCTTGACTGTGGCA
>DEJG01000005.1 GCA_002353295.1 Prevotella sp. UBA2754 | reverse complement strand
TCGAAAAAGATAGCAGGGCTTCTCTTGTTTATAGCTCCAAGTCTTTGTTCATTTTAGAGTGCTTCCTGAAGTCTAGAATCTATACTGCAACTTCATATTGACAGCATGTCTGTTTACTACTGCATTGCTACAGAATGCGTCAAACATATCATGCCAATCGACACCTAAATTCCATTTCCTGCCAAATTGCTTGTTCACCGATAAGCAGCCATATACAGGTACGCCAGTCGCCTCGCGTTTGGGTGAATTTTTGGTATAAAACACCACCTGCGCGCCTATCTGCCATTGATAGGGAAGGAAGACAGTTGGCGCTAATCGGAATGAGGCATAGGTTCCACTCTTGATGGCATATAGGTTGGAGCCGCCTGTCAGACTTAACCAGTTGGTTTTCCAGTAAGCCGATGCATTCAGTTCCATGAAATTCTCACCATTTTCAATCATATAATAGCTTGCCTCCGTCTGTATGGTCAGTTTCTGACGGCTATAGGCATACGACAACTTCGCTTGGTGAATCGTGCGCTCATCCAGTAGTCCCTTGGTAATCGCCCATTGCAGATCAGAAAGAATGTCGGCTTTCATCGCGAGAACCTCATAGGCGGGATTGTAGTATTTGAGGTAATAGCCCATGAGTATCTGATGACGGCTGTTGGGGGTGTAAATGATATTGCCATTCGCATTGACACGGGTATCAGCATGCTTCTGGCTATTGCCGGAATCCATCACCTTGTAGTTATAGAACATCACGCGATTGCCAGCAGTGAACTTCCACTGTGGTAGGGAATAGGTGAATTGCAGATAGATATCATGGTTAAAGGCATCCCAGCTTCTGTCCGTACCTTTTTGTCCAGTCATGAAGTAGTCGCCCTCAAAACCCAGCATCAAGGAAAACCGTTTGGAAATAAATGGTGTGTTCAACTCAGCGATATACATGGGCTGTTTGTAGGAAAGGAGAGGGTCGCTGGCATAGTAATATCCGCCAACTAAAAGCAGTTCAGTGCCTTGGTCGTTGAAAGTATGGAAATATCTCGCTCTACCGAAAATCTTGCGTGACTTGCCGTAAGGACGATCAAGGTATTGTTGGGTGAAAAAGGTCAACAGCCTGTTTTGGTCATCAAACCGGTTTGTCATGTGAAGCGTCAGATACTCCTCGTCCACATCGCGGTGGCGGTAGGAGAGATTGGCATAGAGGTCTGTATGCTTGCTGCCGTATAACACATTGGCGGTGGTAATACCTTCGAATCGCTTCCCCGCTGCTCCTTGTCCTTCCACGAACCCCTGCCATGCATCAGGCATCTTCATGTAAATGTCCAGCACCTTATTCATGCCGATGGTTCCCTTCGATACGCCCGTGTTGTCACATACCTGTATCCTGGCAATGTCCTTGGCTTTCATCTGGCTGAGAATCAGCCTTGTGTCAGCATTTAACGGGCAGTTGCCTATGCGAAGATTATAGTTGGTGACGACATCCTCATAACCTGCAATCATCAAATTGGGCATCATCTGTAGGATATCCATCAGCGTTTCTTCCCCCATCAGCTCCATTCGCTGAGGATAAATGATGGTCCTGTCTGCCTTCACTTCTATGATAGGTAGACTGTCTTCTGCGGACACTGGGACGGATAAGAGCAGAACAAAGATAAATATGAGAATTTTACGATGCATTATTTGCAAAGATAATAAAAAAACGGTTGTCACCAAATATTTAAGAAAAATAAATTCAGATTATATACGCATTCTTAGGCTCATATAAGAAAATATTTTGTAACTTTGCGGTAAATTACGTGAAGAGATGAATCTGCTGACACGTTTATGGGTATGGCTCTGTCGGTTGCACCATTCGTTGGGTTTTGGCATTCAGTCGCCTACCGACTATGCATTTGTCCGTTATGTCATTAACGAGCATTGGCCGTATTATGCTTATCAGCAAATGAATCATTCTCCCGGTGATGCTTTACACAGGAAATTAGGGCGGCTTTATTTCAGAATAGCCAATTGGCGCCAACCTACAGCAATGATGCGCGATGCGTATGAACCGTTTTGGAAGGCGGGTTGCCGGAAGGTGCGGTTTACGTCTGATTTGGAATATTTTGATTTGGTAAGAATTGATATGTCCAATCAGACAGAGGGAGAGTTAGACAATATATATAATAAGGTGGACGACAACTCCGTTTTGATAGTGGAAGGAATCTATCGGAATTGGGCAACATGGCACCGTATAGAAAAGGACAGCAAGACGGGTGTTACTTTCGATCTGTATTACTGTGGCATCGTTTTCTTTGATAAAAAGCGGCATAAGATGAATTATAAAGTGAATTTCTAAGCATAATCTGATGATGAAAAATATTACTAAAGTTTATACACGGCATGGTGATGAAGGAATGACTTCATTGGTAGGCGGACAGCGAGTGAGCAAGGCCAGCGCACGTCTTGAATCGTATGGGACGGTTGATGAACTGAGTGCCCATCTTGGATTATTGGCTGCGATGCTGCCTGAAGGTGAAGAGAAAGAGAACATTCAGCGCATCCAGAACGACCTGTTCAATGTCTGTACCAATCTGGCTACCGAGCAGGAGACGACACCCCTTTATCCTTCAGCTTATCTGCCTGTAGGCGAGATAGAATGGCTGGAACACGAAGTGGATGCGGTGATGGCAATGTTACCAGAAAAGCAAGGTTTTGTATTGCCAGGCGGAACTCGCGAAGCTGCCCAGGCTCATGTTTGCCGTACGGTGTGTAGACGAGCCGAACGGCGTATTGTAGAGTTGTCAACAACAGCAAAAATAAGTCCCGAAGTGCTTCAATTTATTAATCGTTTAAGTGATTATTTCTTCGTTTTGTCGAAAAAGTTGAATTTTATAGCTGGATGTAGTGAAAAAATATGGCAGAACGTTTGTAAATAAGAAAAAAAATATTACTTTTGCGGGCAAATTGAAACAGATAATAATTTAAAGCTATGTATTGGACATTAGAATTAGCATCAAAACTTGAAGACGCTCCTTGGCCAGCAACCAAAGACGAACTTATAGATTATGCCATCCGTTCAGGAGCGCCCCTGGAAGTGTTGGAAAATCTTCAGGAAATTGAGGATGAAGGCGATGTCTACGAAAGCATTGAAGACATATGGCCCGACTACCCTACGAAAGAAGACTTCCTGTTCAATGAGGATGAGTATTAAACGTTAGATTTTAATCTAAGTAATTTAAAATCAGCGAGATAAGCAAATTTTATTTGTTTGTCTCGCTTGTTTTTTACCACCTAAAACTACACTATTTATTTGTCTAAATTACATCTTTTAACTCTAAAAACAGGGTTTATTTGTCTAAAAGTTAGTACTTTTGCACATCCTCAGGAATAATAAGACAAACAAATAGTAATTATGGGAAGACCAAAGAGACTTTATCCGTTGGGTAAGTATCGTCTCCGCACTCCGAAGACGATAGACAAGAGTAAGACCTATTCTATTGAGTTGGAATACACATGGAATAGGCAGGTTCTAAGGAAGTCAGCTAATATATTCGTGAAAGCAGCTGACTGGAATCAGAATGGGAACCAAGGGCGTGGCGAAATACGTTCGAGTTACGGTAATGAGTATAAGAGACTCAACAAGGTGCTAATGGAGCGAGTTGACACCATGGATGCACAGCTTGCGGAATACAATGTCAAGCATCCGAATCAAATTACTGCGGAGGTGATCGCTGGCTTCTTGTCACACAAACCACTGACACGAAAAGATCAAGGTAAAGACTTCGCAGAGTTTGTATTGGAGCGATTGGAGTCTGAATATTCCCGTCATAAGATTGGACGCAGTAGATATAAGAATGGTATTTGCTGTATGAACGTTTTCACAACCTTCTTGCGCGCAACGAACCAAGGAACATACGAAAAGGACAAGATATATGTGGGCGATATTACCCCAGAGCTGATAGACGGCTATATAACTTGGCGACGAGATATAAGGCAGAATGGTGACGAGACGATTAATCACTCTCT
>DEJG01000001.1:39166-133326 GCA_002353295.1 Prevotella sp. UBA2754 | reverse complement strand
GTGGTCAGCATCATCAGCAAAGAGACTCCTGCCTATTTCCGCTATTCGATAGACGAGTGTTTTATGTACCTCGATGGCATAGAACTCGATAAGCTGCAGCAGTGGGGCGAACGGTTGCATCGTCGAGTGAAGCGCGAGGTGGGTATGCCCATCAGCATCGGACTGGCTCCCAACAAGACGTTGGCAAAGATTGCCTCGAAACTCGCCAAGAAGTTCGAGGTGTATAAGCACTGTTGCATGATCGATACGGACTACAAGCGAGAAAAGGCACTCGAATGGTGTCCGATAGAGGATGTTTGGGGCATTGGCAGACGCTATGCTGCCAAACTCCAGTCACTCGGTTGCAAGACTGCCCTCGACTTTGCCCAGCATCATCAGGATTGGGTTCGCCAGACTTTTAATAACATCAACATCGTCCGTACCTGGCAGGAACTGAATGGTGAGGATGCCGTGCCAAATGAGGAATTGGCCAAGAAGAAATCCATCTGCACCAGCCGCTCGTTCAATGGGATGATCAGCGACTACGACACCCTGCGCACTCAGGTCTCGAACTATGCCGCCCGCTGTGCCGAGAAACTGCGCCAGCAGCACACCGTGGCTACCATCGTTGGTGTGTTTGTCAACACCAATGCCTTCCGCGAGGATTTGGCACAATACTGGAACTTCCAAGAAACCCGACTCGTCACACCTACCAGCAGCACCATCCCCATTGTGAGAGCCGCCTGTGATGTTCTCCAGAAGATATTCCGTCAGGGCTATCAGTACAAGAAGGCGGGAGTCATCGTAATGGGTATCGGTCCCGACTCGCCCATCCAGCAAGACCTCTTCGATGTGAATGCCGAACAGATTCAGAAGATGCGCAGACTGGATGAGGTCGTTGACCGCATCAACCGCATGAACGGCTCAGAGACCATCGTCATCGGTGCCCAGCAATACACACGAAAAGATGGCAAAGGCAAAGCTGATGTCTTTGCCAATGCCATCAAACACAACTTCAAGAGCAAGAATCCAACCACCCGTTGGAGCGATGTTATCAAACTCAAATAAACGAATTAGGCAATGGCACTACCTATGGAGACAGATCTGTCCCCACTGTTTGCTCACCCTTGAAGGGGCTCCACCTCTCTCTTGTATTCTCCCCCTCATGGGGAAGAAAACCTCTCCGCCTGTCGCTCTTACATTAAGGTAAGCTCGGACCATCATAGGTCCGGCTTGGCGTTTTGTCTAATCATCCACCTTCCCCCTAAACCGGGGGGCTGGTTTCATAAAAAAAGAAAACGGAAGCCGATTGACTTCCGTTTACTTGTTATTGTCTTTGGGTAGAGATCAAAGATCCGTTCCCTGTTAATATTCGCGTGTCTACGTTACGGGGTAACCGGGGTCAGCGTCCAAGTGTCGTCAGTATTCGTTGTGGTAGTGATGGCGAGGTTCAGACCGCCATAGGAGCCAGCCACCATAGGGCTAGGTGACCAAGCCGTACCGTTGTACATCTGCTGGGTACCAAACGTCACCGTGCCGCAAGAGGCGCCATCACCTGCGCCGATGCTGTTGGGGGCACCATCGCCTTTCGTAGCAGTCACGCTGGTGACACCGTCGGTGATAGTGATGTCGCTGCAATATACATAAACAGATTGTCTTCCGCTACCGATTCCGGCGGCGCCATTGCCACCCGTAGCCTCAATGGTGCCACCAGAGATGGTGATGCTTCCGCAGCTAGAGCAACTGAAACCGCTACCTATGCCGGCGGCGCCCTCGCCACCATTAGCCTTAATGGTGCCACCTGTGATGGTGATATCGTTGCAACTACTACTATTGGGATATGACCCATCACCGGCTCCGATGCCGGCACCCCCGCCAGTAGCAGTGATAGTACCACCCTGAATCTCGATTTTACCGCAGCTAGTATTGTATCCGCCGCCAATACCGGCACCAGAGCCTCTGCTGCTGGCTTCGAGCTTGCCAGTGCCCTGGATAGTGAGCTTCTTGCCGTTAGCGGCAAAGATGCCAGGATAATCTTCATAGAATCCCTTCACAATGTTCTCCGAGCCATCCTTCAAGATGATGGTGGCATCGCCCAGCGGAGTGAGGCCTGCGTAGTCGCCTTTATTCCAACCGCCGTTGCCATTGATGTTAACGCCGTCGAGTGTCACCGTGGCACCGTCGGCAATCGAAATTTTCACATTATTATTAAGCTTACCCGACAGGATGTCTCCATTCTGAGCCGTATAATCGTTACAGAGGTCAGCAATATTTATTTCGTGCGTCTGCGCCAACTGCACCGTGCTCTGGTAATACTTGCCTGCTTCGAGGGTGACGCCAGTCTTAGAGAAAGTATGGTAGCCGTCAGCCGTAATGGCATTGATAGTGATGTCTTTGCCATCAAATGGTAGCAGAGCCAGATACACAGTCGAAGTAGCAGTAGTCAGGGTTGCGGTGCTGGCCTCAATTTCGTCGCCCACCTTGATGGACACCTGACTGGCTGAGAGAGCAGCCGGTGTGGCATCATTATTCTGCAGCGTCAGTTTCCAAATGGCAATCTGGCTCTGCATATTGACGTCGCTTTCGAGCGTAACCTCGTCGCCATCAACCTTTAATTTGCCCAACCCCTGACGCACGTCGAGATTGTCTGCAATATAGCTGAGCGTTCCGTCTTGTGTTAAATTATTTTCTTTCCAAATATCCATCTCACTAGGATATGCAAGCCCAACATATTCGCCGTTGTTACCAAAATTGCTGCTAACGCCTTCGACGATGGCAGAGCCGTCGCTATTGACGGTCTTTACCGTTACCGTGCCGCGTTTATTCGGATCGACTAAATTTATGACCAGAATCTCGTCGCCTACTTCCCAAGCCACCTTGATGGTTCCTGCGTCCGTTCCCGATGTAACCTCGGTATAGGCAGTACGCATCACGCCGTCGGTAGGAGCGGCTAACGTAGCGGTAAAGTGCATCAAGCCACCCTGTTTGGCGGGCTCTTGCTGCGTCATGATATCTTCGCTGCTGCAGGCTGCCATCATGAGGGCCACAGCTGCCATGCTGAATAATTTGAATGTCTTCATTGTCATCATTTCTTTTAAAGGGTTCAACATGTTTACTGCAACAGCTGCTTCTCTGACGATTCATACGAATCAATTGATTCCAATTCTTCAAAGCGCGCGCCTGATCCACCGAGCGGGTCGCCGCCGCTAGCAAATGGGTCAATCCCGCTCACTCCACCGCTGCCAGCCAGCAGTGCCGTCTCTTGTCGTAACTTGAAGACCTCCATCGAGGGCTTCTCATAAAGTTTCTTCTTCATTGTCTAATATCGTTTATGAGTTAATAATTCAGAACTTCGCCTGCAAAGTTACGAAAAATTCGATTAAACGAGAACAAAAAAATATTTTTTAATGTCGAGTGGGAGAATTTTATCTAATAAGTGAGAACAATACAAAATAAAAAAGCCTTTTTTAATTTTGATTTTCGAGCGAAAGTACCTTCGAGACGTAGTCTCAAAGATAGTGCAACCGAATGAAAACCCAAATTTCTATTCTATTTTTTTAATCCCTGCATAAAAGCCGTCCCTTATCAAGGGACTCTAAATCTGAGGTGCAGCCTATTTTCAACGTAGTTAAAGATACAACATTTTTTTAAATTCTTCTACATTCAGTCGAAAAAATTTAATTCCGCCATCCGCCATCAGCCTTCATACATGAGACATAGGGACGGGTCCTGTTTCGAAACAGAATTTGTTAGCAAAGACGGCGTGTTTTTTTGCGTAAGTTTTCTGCCCAGGAAGGTTTCTTTTCGAAAAAGTTTTTGTATCTTTGCATCGTCTAATTTAGATAAAATGAATACTATTTCAAAGGCAAAACCATTCATTAAGTGGGTTGGAGGTAAGACCCAGCTCCTTGAGCAACTGGATGCTCAGCTGCCAGCTGACTTTGACACATGGGATGATGTGACGTATATAGAGCCCTTCGTTGGCGGTGGAGCCATGTTATTCTATATATTGCAGCGGTATCCTAACATACGCCGTGCGGTTATCAACGATATAAACCCTGATTTGACAACCTGCTATCGTACGGTAAGGGATATGCCTGACGAGTTGATTGTATCCTTGACGGATATTCAGAACGCCTATAATGCGCTTTCAACAGAAGAGGCACGCAGGGATTTCTTTCTTGCAGTCAGAGACCGTTACAATGAGAAGAATCTCAACCAGTTAGAAAATACGACAAAGTTTTTTTTCCTCAACCGAACCTGCTTTAACGGTCTCTATCGCGTAAACAAGAAAGGGCTGTTTAACGTCCCGTTTGGGAAATATACAAACCCTCAGATTTGTGACCCTGAGACAATTCGTAAGGACAGTGAGCTTTTGCAGCATGTTGAATTTCTGACTGGTGACTTTGAATCCACGTTTGCGTATGCTCAGGGTAATACGCTTTTCTATTTTGACCCTCCATATCGTCCTCTTAGTGATACCTCAAGTTTCAACGACTATGCAAAGGAAGCATTCAATGACGATGCACAGATCCGTTTGAAAGAGTATTGTGACCGCATCAATGCGGCTGGATTTCATTTTATGCTTAGTAATTCAGACTGTAAGGGCAAAAATGAAGCGGACAACTTTTTCGATGTGCTTTATGGGGAGTATCATATAGAAAGAGTGTGGGCATCGCGTAGCATTAACTCGAATCCCAATAAGCGAGGTAAGCTAACGGAGATTCTTGTGCATAACTATGCAGCTACAAAACATAATCCACACGCTGATAATATACAGCCGGAAATGGAGCCGTTGTTTATGGCAATCTAAATACACCGAACTCTATACAATTAAATATGGTGATTTCGCCACAATTAAATAATATGGCCAAAGACTTTAATAAGTTCATGTCTCAACTCCAAGAGACGAACCAAACATTAGACTTCTTTTGTGATTTCGATAAGATTTCGCAAAATGTAGATGATATAAAACTCAGCCTTTGTATGCTGAACAGTCTTATTGGATCTAACGACATACGGAAGTCTGTAGAGACAATATGGAAGCGTGACAAATCAGCTTTCAATGTCATGGATATCCTTATTGCTGTTCGTAGCGAAGGCAAGAAGAAGGTTCTTAATAGCCTTGGTCAATGCGTTGTGCTTGATTCTCTTTTCAAATCTGTAGATGGCGTAATGGAATTCTTGGAGAATACTGGTTTATCAGAGATTTTTCAGTCAAAGAAGATTAATGATTTGGTGGATTATGTTTTCGGCATCGAAACAGGTTTAGACACTAACGCCCGTAAGAATAGAAGCGGTCATGTGATGGAGAATATGGTAGCACGCATTCTTGACGAGAATGGAATAACTTATCGGCAGGAGGTTTATTCCAGTGAATGGCCAGAGATAACCAAAGTGCTCGGTGACGATGAAAAACGTTTCGATTTTGTAATAGAAACTAAAGAGAAAACCTTTCTAATAGAAGTGAATTTCTATAGTGGCGGAGGCAGCAAACTCAACGAGGTTGCCCGTTCTTATTCGGATATTGCACCTAAGATTAACTCTGTTTCTGGTTTTGAGTTCGTCTGGATTACGGATGGTATCGGATGGAATAGCGCAAAGAACAAACTTCAGGAAGCGTATTCTATTATCCCAAGTATATATAACTTAACTGATATTACAGAATTTATTAAAAGAATCAACAAATAATAATATGATAAAAGGTGGAACTGGTGGTGGAAACACAATCACAGGTTTGATTTATGAAGCAAAAGTTGACTTAGGAACTTTCTTAGGGCAACAACAAGATTACAAAGTTGAAGGTTTTAATGTTTACTATAAAGATGAACTGGTAGCAAAGTTGTTCAAAAAACAAGGACTTTATACCTACTTAAAGTCTGTTGGAGTTGATTGGACAAAACACATCTCTGCTAAACTTCTCCCTGATAATTGTATCTATGTAATTATCAACAATACTGTGTATATAATCGAAGTCAAACACCAGCAAGTTGGTGGGAGTGTTGATGAGAAGTTACAAACATGTGATTTCAAGAAAAAGCAATATACGAAATTATTTGCTGAACTTAATTATAAAGTTGAGTATATGTACATTCTTGACAATTGGTTTAAGGCTGAAAGATATAAAGACGTTAGGGATTACATTATCAGTGTAGGATGTCATTATTACTATAATTATATTCCTTTACAAGAGTTAGGCTTACCAGTTCCAACTTCTGAAAAGAAATGATAAAACCCTATTACAAATCTCCCGACCACGCCTTCAACCTGCTTCATGGCGATACGTTCGAACTTTTGCCCAAGTTTGACTTTAAGTTCGACATGATATTTGCCGACCCACCTTACTTCCTTTCGAGCGGAGGTATCAGCGTTCAGAGTGGCAAGGTGGTGTGCGTGGATAAGGGCGACTGGGACAAATCGATGTCGCAGAAGGAAATCAATAACTTCAACATGCGATGGCTTTCGCTCTGCCGTGAGAAATTGAAGGATAACGGCACGATATGGATTTCTGGAACGTATCATAACATTTTCAGCGTGGCCAACTGCCTGACACAATTAGGCTACAAGATTCTCAATGTCATCACGTGGGCAAAGACGAATCCACCGCCAAATATCTCCTGCCGTTATTTCACCTACTCTACAGAGTTCATCATCTGGGCGCGTAAGAGCGAGAAGGTGGCTCACTATTATAACTATGAGCTGATGAAGCACATCAACGATGGCAAGCAGATGACCGATGTGTGGCGTATGCCCGCCATTGCGCCTTGGGAGAAATCGTGTGGCAAGCATCCCACGCAGAAGCCGCTGGGACTGTTGAGCCGAATCATCATGGCTTCAACGAAGCCTGGCGCATGGATTCTCGACCCGTTTGCAGGAAGCAGCACTACCGGCATCGCTGCCAACCTCCTGGGGCGCAGATTTCTTGGCATCGAAAAAGAAGAGGAGTTCGCTGCCATGAGCAAGGCTCGCAGCATTGAGTTGAACAAGATAGAAACCTACGGCACTTTCCGCCGCAAGATACCTGATATCGTAAAGGCTGAGAATACTCAGACGGATTGCTTTGCCTGTCAGGAGCCGCTGCCGATAGAAGAGTTGCCGTTCTATGACGAAATCAACAGAGACATAAAGTACCAAAAGATAGATCCCGTGACTTGGATATTCAATTGGCTGCTGATGAAGTCTTTGCAGTATCATGCGTCATCAAGTCTGTCTCCTGTCATTCATGATGATTCAAAGGTTCTGATACTTGGTGCTCATTTGCTGAAGAACGACAAATACGAGACGGCAAAGTCAAATAAGTTTTGGCGCAATATGAGCATGAAGTACAACAATGGCAGGAAGTTCTATGATAAGGTTGATAGGATTAGTTGCCTGAAACGAAACCATTTGGCCCTTTGGGATGTTTTCAATCCTGATGGGACACGGAATGACATTGACGAATTCTTGAAGCTCCATCCCCAGATTAAAGAGGTGATGGTCTTTGGCAAAGGCGTTATGAGATATTATAAGCCGAAAACTGTAAAATGCGACCTGTTTTATTAATAATAATCTGCCAGAAATATTTGTCAGTTAGTACTAAATTCAGTGGTAGCCGTGGAGACAGGTACCTGCCCCCACAATGGATATAAACAGCAGGATATTATCCGCATTATTTTTCGATGATGCGGATTTTTTATATTTAGTTGTTTTTTACACACGATAATTTTTTTGTTTGTAGAAATCTTATTACCTTTGTAGTCGAAACAAAGAGAACTCAATAGATGAAATATAATATTAACCGTTAAATAAAAATGGTTATGAAAAGTAATCAACCATTTACTGCTGGAAAGACTCTAAGTTGTCGTCGTTTTGACGGCTTGGCTTCCAATATTAGGAAGTTTATGGAGTTTTACCACTTCTGTTATTACAACTAATCGTCAACGAATCTTAGTAGAAAATTTTATTTCTATTGTCCAAATTGGATGATGGAGAGGAGTATATTGTATAAATATTTCAATCCAAAAACAATCAACAATAAATGAAAAAAGAAATTGAAATGGAGTCTATTGAGGGCTCCAGACTTAAGCTTGTCAAGTCACTTGTAAGTAAGTATCTTGGCAAGCTAATTAAACAGCGTACTTTGGAATCAGCTATTCGTGAGATAGAAAACTCAGGAGGAACGCTTATTGTCAACATTAATATAAATTTTCAAGAAGATATTGAAACCATTAATATGGATTTCAACCAAAGTGATAATACCTCTTTGCGCTTGCAACATGCCGAAGTTCATGTTGATTCTTCAGGTAATTATATTGCAAACAACTTAGTAGTCAATGAATAAAATCAATCATCTCAAAATGAACAATGACAGTAATAATGATGGGTTTAATATTATAGTTAATAGCCCAGGGAACTTCATAGCGAAAGATATCACTTTCAATGGTCCTGTCAATATTAGTGGCGAAAATGCAAACAATGGTTTTTCTGATGAAGAGATCAAGCAAGCTCTTGAATCTGTTGTAGGTCAAGACAAGGTTATTAATCGACAATGGAAGTGGGCGGGTGCCTACTGGTATCTGCGATGGGCTTGCAACTTTCCTGTAGATATTAAGGAATTTTGCGAGAAAATAGAATCCTTGAATCTTAACATAGATGCAAGATACCGATGTGAATACGAAAATATAAGGAAGTATTGTACCTTGTCATTCATTGATTATAATCCCATAAAAATGGATAATGTGAAGTTTAGCAAGAATGATGCTTCTGTATTTGCCGACTGTAGGGAAATTGCTCTAAAATTAGCAGAAGAAATTGGAAAAACATACCTTCCAAATATATAGAATTTCCCAAATCCATCCCAAATCCATCCCAAATCGCTCCAGTACTTCTGGGGCGATTTTTTTGTTTCTACTTTTGCATCGTCAACGAACGGAAACGGGGTTTGACGGTGCTCCTTGACTTATTGATACATTTTGAGCCCCTTAATAAGGGGCGGCTATAAAGCAGGGTTTAACAATACACACATGTATGCGCATGGGCGCGTACGTACATTATCCACATTTAATTAACAACAACTTTAAAGGTCGCTGTAAAGGCAGTGACGTAAAACCTATTTATAATATGAAACAAGTAAAAATTACAACAACTGCAACTGTTATCAATACGGGTGCTCAAACAACTCAGCACATGACTTCGCTGGAGGTTGCTGAACTGACTGGAAAACAGCACAAGCATGTAATGGATGCCGTTAGGAAAATGGAAGCGGCGTGGGTGAAAGTATGTGGGTCGAAATTTCGGCTGACATCCCGAACTGTCATTCAGCCTAATGGCGGTACACGTGATGTACCCTGTTATTCTCTTACTAAAACAGAGTGCCTCTACATCGCTACGAAGTTCAATGATGAGGCTCGTGCCAAGTTGGTGCTGCGATGGGAACAGCTAGAGCGCCAACAGCTAGGATCTAGCCGCCAACAGCTGGCACTTCCTTCTCCCGATGAAATTATGAATGAAGCAGAAAAAATTGTAGCTCATCGTCTTGATGATGTTAATGCTGAGGCACAAGATTGTGTGACAACCACACAGATCGCCCAGATGTATAACATGGAAACAAGTGACATGATTTCTTTCCTTCGCGATTGCGAAATTTTAAAGCCTCGCGGTCATCAGCGCCTGATGCCCGAATATGAAGACAGAGGGTTTGCAGAATTTCGGCACTGCATGTACTATTCATTGAAAGGTGAACTGAAGGAAAGCGTTTATATGGTATGGACACCTAAGGGAAGAGACCTGATTCAAAGAATATTGATGCACTAAATTTTTAACCCTGAGTTGAAGCGGAGGGAGTTTTTACGCGTAAAGATGGCCATCGGAACTGCCGAAACTTCTCTCGCAAAAATCAACTCAAATAATGAAAAAAGTAATTTTAATCAACGAAGAGACTGTTAACGCCCTGAAACAGGGTAAGTGTGTTGATGGTTCTATCCGCATGACACCAGATGGTCTTGCGTTCAGAGCCTACAATCATCAGAAGTGTGGAACGAGTGAATCTGACAGGCTGCTTTATCAGGCTGCTTGCGGTCACTTGAAGGAGAGTAAACAGCGTTATAAGTTGTGGATCAGTGTGCCTAAGTCGATGGGTATGTGCAGGGCTGCCATCCTGTTGAGTAACGAGAGTGATGAAATAACCGAGTATCTGCATGAGCGCGGTGAGCAGATAGAAGGTGGTCTTATCGAATTTGTATAAACAGAAAGGAGGTAACGAATCATGTTTTGTTTACAGTACAATTTACCACTTCCTACTAAGGTATGCACGAAGGAGGACTTTTATAAGGTCGTCAGTTCAGAGAGAGTGATCAACAAGATTGCCGAGTTCCGCAAATTGAAGGCGGAAGGCAGGAACGACGAGGCAGATGCCAAGAAGCGATCACTACCTATCTTTATTTATCAGGCTACGTTCGATGAAACAGAATCGAAGAACGGCAAAAAGGCTTGTTGGCGAAAGCAGCAGGCTGCACATCTGAATGGACTGGTGATGTTGGATATTGACCACATTGAAAAACCTGTTCACGTCTTCAGCAAAATGCCGAAAGAGTGGTTTGAGGATGGGGCTAAGAACCAGGTGATGTTGGTGCATATCACTCCATCGGGCAAAGGGTTGCGTGTGGTCTTCAAGGCTGACTGCGAAATAGGTGATCTCAGTGCCAATCAACACCATCTTGCGCAACTGTTAGGTGTAGAACCCGACGAGGCTTGCAAGGATGCCAGTCGTGCCTCATTTGCCCCTCAGCAGGAGGAAATCCTGTTTATCAATGATGCAATCTTTGAGTATCAGAATGAGGAGTTTGACAAGAGGTTTGGGGAGCAGTATAGGAGACCCCTCCCATCCTCCCCTGTTGAGGGAAGGGGCACGACAGCACTCCCTCTTAGTTCTCCCCCTCAACAGGGGGAGTTAGAGGGGGTCTCCTATCGCGGTATCCCTTTCTCCGACATTATTTCCGAATATTGGCGCAGGACTGGTGGTGTGCCTGTGGATGGTGAGCGTAATGTTAGGCTGCATAAGTTAGCAGTGAATCTTCGTGCTATCTGTGAGAACGAGCCTAATAAGCTGTTGGCGGTCATGCCCCGATTGGGGTTGCCCGAAAGTGAAATGCGACAACTGGTGGAATCGGCTTGTAAGGAGAATCCGAAGGACTTTACTTATGCCATTAAGAACATCGTGAAGGACTTGTTGGAGGAACGCAATATCGACGATGACACGCCCGAAATGCCACCTGAAATGCCTAAAAAACTACCTAAGTTGATTCAGCTACTCGTTTCGCGTACTCCTGATATCTATAAACCTGCGGTGGCTCATGCGGTGTTCCCTGCTTTGGCAGCACATCTGTTTAAGGTGAAGTTCCGCTATATAGATAATGTACTACACGAGGCTACGCTGATGAATGTACTGATGGCGGGTACGGGTGCAGGTAAGGATTGCATCTCACAGCCCATCAACTACATCATGGCGGACATCCGCAAGCGTGACGAAGAGAATTTGGAACGTGAACGGCAATGGAAGCAGGAAGTGAACTCAAAAGGTGCTAACAAAGACAAGCGACAGCGTCCTGAAGGTTTGGTGATTCAGGAGATTGATGCGGATATGACAAACCCTGCGTTTGTGCTTCGCATGGCAGAGGCTGGCGGTCATTTTCTCTATACGAAGATGAATGAGATAGATCAGTTTGATGCACTGCGTGGTTCGGGCAAGGGCGGTCAGCAGTTCCAAATCATGTGCTTGGCATTCGACCCAGGCAACCGCTACGGACAGACGCGCGTGGGTACTTCATCCGTAACCGAGAAGGTTTGCATCCGCTTCAACTGGAATGCAGCCACCACCATCCAGAAGGGGCAGCGGTACTTTAAGAATGTGCTGACGGATGGACCTATCTCACGTATCAATTTCTGCACCATCCCCGAACGTGAAATCGGTGCTGAAATGCCTGTCTATGGCACTTACGATGCAGCCTTTGAAGAGGAACTTCGACCTTACATTGACCGACTGAACAAGGCAGTAGGCGAAATCGAGTGCCCGCAGGCGTTCCGATTGGCACATGAGACGATGGAGGAGAATGCGGAGTTTGCACGGTTGAGCCAGTCAAGGGTCTTTGAAAATCTTTCCTTCCGTGGGAATGTCATTGCGTGGCTGAAGGGCTGTTTGCTCTATGTCGCCAATGACTACAAATGGGACAAGACCATCGAGGACTTCGTGCGCTGGTCACTCCAGTATGATATGTGGTGCAAGATGCAGTTCTTTGGGGATGCGATTGAGAATGCAGACTCGATAGACAACAAGCCGCACAAAGGGCCTCGTAACCTATTGGAATTATTGCCAGAAGAGTTTACTCTACAAGAAGCCGTAAGTGTCAGACGGAATCAAGGAATGGATGCCAAAGGCACCACTAATATGATTCGGGTTTGGAAACATCGCGGTTACATATTACAGATTACAGATTACAGTTACAAAAAATCGAAATAACAATGGAATTACTTTTAGAAAGAACAGAAAAGAGCGAGAGTTATACAGTTGGTCGTCTGAGTTTGTTGAACCGCATTGACGACGAGTATTTGGCAGGTGAGGATAAGGACTTCCTCTACGATACCTTAGAGCCTCCAGTGCGTCAAATAGACCCTAAAGGTCGTTATATCCTAACCAAGTCCACGGCTATCCCAGAAGGTCGCTATGCTGTAGTGATTACCTACTCGCGCAAACATGACAAGTGGTTGCCCTTGCTGCTCTGGGTTGACCGCTTCCAAGATGTCCGCATCCAGGCAGGTAAGACCGTTGCCGACATAGAAGGTGGTAATATCATCATCGGAATGTATCGTGGTGACGGACGCATCGTCAATGCCCCCAATTCCGTATGGAACTTGAAGGACATGATGGTACGGGCCAAGCGTCACAATGAACCGATTTTCATAACCATTAAAAACAAGTTTGAAGAATGAAAACAGCAAGAGGTTTGCGGAACAATAATCCGCTGAATATTATCAAGAATAAAAACATTAATTGGAAGGGGCAACTGTGCAATGGCACAGACCCCACCTTCGTCCAGTTCGACACCATGGCACACGGGTTGCGGGCAACTTTGAAATTGCTCCATACTTATTACGCAAAGCATGGGTGCGACACCATTAGGAAAATTGTGACTCGCTGGGCTCCCGAAACGGAGAATCAAGTATCGGCTTATATCAATACCGTCTGCAAATTGACGGGGTGGAATCCTGATACTCATCTGCCTCCTATGAAAGCGGAAACAAAGGTGGTGTGGTTCGGCATCGTGCTGGCTATGGCAAGTGTGGAGTGCGGTCTGAATAACGAAGGTCGTCAAGCCCTTCGCCCTGATTTGGAAAAGGCATGGGATATGCTGTATAATCCTTTCATTATTTTTTGCTAATCTTTTTTGACTATACTGTCGGTTGTGGCTCAGAACAATTGCCTAAGTTTTAGGTATTGTGCAATTGTGGGAAACGGAGTAATTTTGCAACCAGAATCTTTAGTCACATAAATTTTAAATAGTAAAATGAAGAAAACAGTAGTAGTTTATGGTTCCTCGACGGGCACGTGCGAGGCCATAGCAGAGAAGATTGGTGCTAAACTGGGTGCCGAGGTGATGAATGTACAGGACTTGACGGCTGACATCGTGGCTGCCAACGAGAATCTGATTCTCGGTACTTCTACCTGGGGTGCCGGTGAGTTGCAGGACGACTGGTATGACGGTCTGAAGGTGCTGCAGTCGGCTGACTTGAATGGTAAGGTTATTGCACTTTTCGGCTGTGGCGACTGTGAGTCGTATGGCGACACTTTCGTAGGCGGGATGGGTGAACTGTATGATGGCATCAAGCAGAGTGGGGCACGCATTGTGGGTAGTGTGAGCACCGACGGCTATACCTTTGATGACTCAGCTGCGGTGGTTGACGGCAAGTTCGTGGGACTGCCCCTGGACGACGTGAACGAGGATAACATGACTGACGGGCGTATTGATGCCTGGATAGCACAGATTTCTCCTAATCTCTAATAAGAAGAACTGACCATGCAGCAAACCAAGACCGCTTCCACCCCCAACAAGGCTCGACGCACAGAAGCCTGTCCCATCGACTTGAAAGTGCTGATGAACCATATCTACGAGTTTCGCAAAGGAGTACGACAGATGGTGCTCTTCATTGGGGTACGACATCTGCGCACAGTGCCAGCGATTCTGCAAGCGGAAGGGTAAGTGCTGCAAGGTCAGTTAAAAGTCATTCTATGATGGTTGGGAAACCATCGAAGGTGTTGTTTTTTGATTGCCAAGTATAAAATAATTTGGAGAAATGATGCGCATATTAGATAATATTTCTTATCTTTGCAGCAGAAAATACTATAAACTATGGCATTCGGAAAATTATTCAGTAATCTCAAAGGGCTGTTTAATGGCGGTCCAATGAAGGAGTTGGCAGAGGAACTGGCAACAGAGCAGGCCAAGCAGTCGGCAGAAGAGGTGGTTATCACTGACGAGTTCCGTCATGTGTTTGAAGTTAATTCGCCCGTGAAGGAGAACATTCGTCACAGTTTCATGCTGTCGATGCTCGTCATGGCATCGCATATCATCATTTCCGATGGTAAGGTGGAAGCAGAAGAGTATGGATTCCTGGGTCGTTTCCTGCGTGAGAATTTCAACGACGAACTGGCTGAAGAGGGTGTCAGCGTAGTACAAAAGCTCATTACCAAGCGCGAGGAACTGGAAGCCAGCAAGCCTAATGCCTTTATTCAATATATTGGCGACTGTGCCTTGCAAATCAAAGAAACGCTCAGCGAGGATCTGCGTTACCAGATGCTGTCGATGCTGGCTCTTATCGTGAAATCGGACAGCAAGATTGACGACAAGGAGGTGGAAGCGCTGCGAGAGGTGGCTTTGTACATCGGTATGAAGGCTTCTGACGTGGACACGCTGATGAAGATAGACGTCAACAAAGCCAAGGACGATTTGCGTTGGCTGAAGTAAAATACGTCTATCCGATAAGCACTTGATGAAACAACCGGCCATTGTGATTCCTGAGGGATGCAACGAGGTGCTGTTGCATGCTTGTTGTGCGCCCTGTTCGTCAGCCATCGTGGAGTGGCTGTTAGCGAATGGGGTACAGCCGACTATCTTCTACTATAATCCGAACATCTACCCACGGGAGGAATACGAAATCCGCAAGCAGGAGAGTAAGCGCCATGCAGAATCGCTGGGCATCCGATGGATAGACGGTGACTACAGTCATGAATCGTGGTTGAAGGGTGTGTGCGGACTGGAGGGCGAACCCGAACGGGGCAGGCGTTGTGAACAGTGCTTCACCTTGCGACTGGTGGAAACAGCTAAAAAGGCGCAAGAGTTAGGTATCAAATACTTTGCCACGACATTGGCCTCGTCACGATGGAAGAGTCTAGAGCAGATAGAGCGTGCAGGACTGGCAGCAGAACAGATTGCCAATGCTTCAACTCTTCAATCTTTCAATGCTTCAACTCTTCAATCCTTCAATTCTTCAACTCTTCAAGTTCGTTTCTGGGCACAGAACTGGCGGAAGGGGGGACTGCAGGAGCGACGAAACCAGTTGCTGAAGGAGTATAATTTCTATAACCAGCTGTATTGCGGATGCGAGTTTTCGCAACGGTAGGAGTAAAAACGAGGCTCATTATTTGTGAGTCTCGTTTTTTTTGTTTAATTTTGCACCCTAAAATATATAAGGTATATGTTTGAGAATTTAAGTGATAGACTTGAACGGTCGTTCAAGATATTGAAAGGTGAGGGTAAAATCACCGAGATTAATGTAGCAGAAACTTTGAAGGATGTGCGTCGTGCCCTGTTGGATGCCGATGTGAACTATAAGGTAGCTAAGCAGTTTACCGATACGGTGAAGCAGAAGGCTATGGGTATGAACGTGCTCACAGCCATCAAGCCAGGACAGTTGATGGTGAAGATAGTACATGACGAACTGGCTGAACTGATGGGTGGCAAGGCCGTAGAGCTGCAGTTGGAGGGTCGCCCTTCCATCATCCTGATGTCGGGTCTGCAGGGTTCTGGTAAGACTACCTTCTCAGGTAAGTTGGCTAATATGCTGAAGCAGAAGCAGCATAAGAACCCCCTGTTGGTGGCTTGTGACGTGTATCGTCCTGCTGCTATCCAACAGTTGCATGTAGTGGGCGAGAGCGTAGGCGTGCCCGTTTACTCGGAGCCTGAAAACAAAAATGTGGTGGAGATAGCCAATAACGCTATCCGTGAAGCCAAGCAGAAGAATTATAATGTAGTCATCATCGATACTGCCGGTCGTCTGGCCGTTGACGAGGAGATGATGAACGAGATAGCTACGCTGAAAGAGGCAGTCAATCCTGATGAGACGCTCTTCGTGGTGGACGCGATGACCGGTCAGGACGCCGTGAATACCGCCAAGGAGTTCAACGACCGTCTGGACTTCGACGGCGTGGTGCTCACCAAATTGGACGGTGACACCCGTGGTGGTGCAGCCCTCTCTATCCGCACCGTAGTGACCAAGCCCATCAAGTTCGTGGGAACGGGTGAGAAGATGGAGGCTATCGACGTGTTCCACCCCGAACGTATGGCAGACCGTATTCTGGGTATGGGTGATATCGTTTCGTTGGTAGAACGTGCCCAGGAGCAGTTTGACGAGAAGCAAGCCCGCGAACTGGAGAAGAAGATTCGCAAGAACAAGTTCGACTTCAACGACTTCATGTCGCAGATTCAGCAGATCAAGAAGATGGGTAACATCAAGGATCTGGCCAGTATGATTCCTGGTGTGGGCAAGGCACTGAAGGATGTGGATATCGACGACAATGCCTTCAAGGGTATTGAGGCCATCATCAATTCGATGACGCCAAAGGAACGTGCTAATCCAGACATCATCAACCAGAGTCGCCGTCTGCGTATAGCTAAGGGTTCAGGCACGAAGATTGAGGAGGTGAACCGACTGATGAAGCAGTTTGACCAGACTCGTAAGGTGATGAAGATGGTAGCAGGCGGAGGCAACTCGAAGATGATGCAGATGGCTGCTGCGATGAAGAATATGAAGGGCGGAATGCCGAAGTTTTAGTTGAGGCAGAGTAACACTTTGAGACAGAGTAACGTTATAAGACATAATAACAAAATAACATATAGACAAATGGCAGAATAACGAAATAACATCAATTTGTTCATCTGTTATTATGTCTGAAAAAAGAGTTAATATGTATCAGTTAATTGATGGAAAGGCAACAGCAACGGCTATCAAGGCTGAGATTGCTGAAGAGGTGAAAGAGATTGTGGCTCGTGGTGGCAAACAGCCCCATCTGGCTGCCGTACTCGTGGGTCATGATGGTGGCTCGGAGACGTATGTGAAGAATAAGGTGCTGGCATGTGAGGCTTGCGGTTTCAAGTCGACACTCATCCGCTATGAGGAGGATATCACGGAGCAGGAACTGCTGGACTGTGTATCACGACTTAATCGTGATGAAGACGTGGATGGCTTTATCGTGCAGTTGCCGCTTCCCAAGCATATTGACGAGCAGAAGATTATCGAGGCTATCGACTATCGGAAGGATGTAGATGGTTTCCATCCCATCAACGTGGGTCGCATGGCTATCGGTCTGCCTTGTTTCATTTCAGCCACTCCGTTGGGTATCATCACCCTGTTGCAACGCTACGGCATTGAGACATCGGGTAAGAAATGTGTCATCCTGGGTCGTTCGAACATCGTGGGTAAACCCATGGCACAGCTGATGATGCAGAAACAGTATGGCGATGCCACCGTTACCGTATGCCACTCGCGTTCGAAAACGCTGAAAGAAGAGTGTCGAGAGGCTGACATCATCATTGCCGCCATCGGACGTCCAGACTTCGTGACAGCCGACATGGTGAAGGAGGGTGCCGTGATTATCGATGTAGGTACCACCCGCGTGCCCGATGCTACCCGCAAAAGCGGCTTCCGTCTGAATGGTGACGTGAAGTTCGACGAGGTAGCGCCTAAGTGCAGCTATATCACTCCCGTTCCTGGTGGGGTAGGTCCCATGACTATCTGTTCGCTGATGAAGAATACCCTTGCTGCAGGCAAGAAAGAGTATTATAAATGACGGCTCAAGAGTGGTACGAACAAGGTAACGCCTTTCGCAAAGAGTCGAAATGGCATGAGGCTATCAACTGCTATATACAGGCCATTGAACTCGACCCGCAGAGTCCTGCCGTAGAAGCGAAGCGGATGTTGGAAGACATCATGGCGTTCTATCATAAAGACTATTATAATCCCTGAGCCTGCAAAGGTCCAGGGATTCATGCCAAAGAAAAACAGGTATTTCTTTGGTTTATTTCTCACTTATTTGTACCTTTGCAGACCGAATAAGATAGAAAGCATTAAACTAAATAAAAATGGCAAAACTTAAAGGTGCTATTGTGGTGAATACCGACCGTTGTAAAGGATGCGTGCTCTGTGTGAGTGCCTGTCCGCAGGGCGTCATCGCACTGGCCAATCGTGTGAATGTGCACGGCTATCCATACGTGGAGCCCGCGCAGATAGACAAGTGTACGGGCTGCACATCGTGTGCAGTGGTTTGTCCCGACGGATGTATCACGGTCTATCGTAAAAAAGTAGAGGAGTAAAAAGATGGCAGAACAGGAAGTTACTTTGATGAAAGGCAACGAGGCGATAGCCCATGCTGCTATTCGTTGTGGTGCTGACGGATATTTCGGATATCCCATCACCCCACAGAGTGAAGTGATTGAGACGCTGGCTGAACTGAAGCCTTGGGAAACAACCGGTATGGTGGTGCTGCAGGCTGAGAGTGAGGTGGCTTCTATTAATATGATTTACGGAGGTGCTGCCGCTGGTAAGAAGGTGCTCACCTCGTCGTCGTCACCCGGTATCGCACTGATGCAGGAGGGTATTACCTATATGGCTGGTGCCGAACTGCCTGGCGTCTTCGTGAACGTGCAGCGTGGCGGTCCTGGACTGGGTACGATTCAGCCCTCGCAGGGTGACTATTTCCAGGCTACGCGTGGTGGCGGTAACGGTGACTATAACACCATCGTGCTGGCTCCTAACTCCGTGCAGGAGATGGCTGATTTCGTTGACCTCGCCTTTGAGTTGGCTTTCAAATATCGCAACCCTGCCATGATTCTGGCTGACGGCGTGATTGGTCAGATGATGGAGCGCATCGTATTGCCTCCCTATAAACCTCGTCGTACAGAAGAGGAGATTCGCCAGCAATGTCCTTGGGCAACCATCGGTCGCACGAAGGACCGTAAGCCCAACATCATTACCTCGCTGGAACTGAAACCAGAGGCGATGGAGGCTCGCAACCTGCATCTGCAGAAGAAATATGCTGAGATTCGTGAAAAGGAAGTGCGCTACGAAACCATGCAGACCGAGGATGCCGAGGTGCTGATTGTTGCCTTCGGTTCGGCTGCCCGCCTGACGCAGAAAGCCATTGAGATGGCTCGTGAAGAGGGTATCAAGGTAGGCATGCTTCGTCCTATCACCCTGTGGCCATTCCCCTCGAAGGCTATTGCCGAGGAGGCTAAGGGTAAGAAAGGGGTGCTGGTCGTGGAGATCAATGCCGGGCAGATGGTGCAGGATGTTCGTCTTGCCATCAATGGTGCCGTACCCGTTGAGCAGTTTGGTCGTCTGGGTGGTATCGTGCCAGAGCCAGAAGAAATCGTAGCAGAAATCAAAAAGTTTATCTAATGGAAAATCAAATCATTTCACCAGAGAATCTGGTATATCAGAAACCGACACTGATGAACGACAACCACATGCACTATTGTCCTGGTTGTTCGCACGGTGTGGTTCATAAACTCGTGGCTGAGGTCATCGAGGAGATGGGCATGGAGGAAAAGACCGTCGGTGTCAGCCCAGTGGGATGTGCCGTCTTTGCCTATAACTATTTGGATATCGACTGGCAGGAGGCTGCCCACGGACGTGCTCCTGCTGTAGCTACGGCTATCAAGCGTCTGTGGCCCGACCGTCTGGTATTTACCTATCAGGGTGATGGCGACTTGGCTTGTATCGGTACTTGCGAGACTATCCATGCTCTGAACCGTGGTGAGAACATCACCATCATCTTTATCAACAATGCCATTTACGGTATGACGGGTGGTCAGATGGCTCCAACAACGTTGATGGGTATGAAGACCTCGACCTGTCCGTATGGCCGTCAGGCTGACCTGCACGGATATCCCCTGCATATCACGGAGATTGCCGCCACACTGGAAGGTACCTGCTATGTGACACGTCAAAGTGTGGAGACGGTAGCTGCCATCCGTTCTGCCAAGAAAGCAATCCGCAAGGCCTTCGAGGCTTCGATGGCAGGCAAGGGTAGCAGTCTGGTGGAGATTGTATCAACCTGTAACAGTGGTTGGAAGATGTCGCCTAAGGCTGCTAACGAGTGGATGCAGGAACACATGTTCAACTATTATCCGAAAGGAGATCTAAAAGACACGACAAAATGAAGAAAGAGATAATTATCAGCGGCTTCGGTGGTCAGGGAGTCCTCTCGATGGGTAAGATTCTGGCCTACTCAGGATTGATGGATGACAAGGAAGTGACTTGGATGCCTGCCTACGGACCCGAACAGCGTGGTGGTACAGCCAATGTGACGGTGATTGTGAGCGACGAGAAAATCAGTTCGCCTATCCTCTCGAAGTTCGATATCGCCATCGTCCTCAACCAGCCGTCGCTGGAGAAGTTTGAGCCGAAACTCAAGCCCGGTGGTATTCTGATTTACGATGGTTACGGTATCATCAATCCGCCAACGCGTAAGGACATCACCATTTATCGTATTGACGCAATGGACAAGGCTGCCGAGATGAAGAATGCAAAAGTGTTTAACATGATAGTGCTTGGCGGACTGCTCAAGGTGGCGCCTGTAGTAAGCACAACAGGTGTAGAGAAAGCCCTCCGCAAGACATTGCCTGAACGTCATCACGACTTGATTCCATTGAATATGAAAGCCATCGAAGAAGGTGGTAAAATTATAGTAAAAACGGAAGGTTAAATGACCTTCCGTTTTTGTTTCGTATCTGTTAGAAGCTAACCTGTAGGCCAGCCATCAAGGTGGCACGGGGCATCGGGTAACCCAGATTGATTTCGTAACTCTGAGCTAACAGATTTTCACCACGTACCCATAATGACAGATTGTGCAGCAACCGATAGCTGACGGTAGCATTCAGAAGCAGGAAGTTCTCTTTCTGTTCTGCATCGCCTACTGCTTTATATAGGCCGTTGATGTATTGCAGACCAGCTACAATAGACAGGCGTTGACAGCTGTAGTTGGCTCCTAAGTATCCCTTGTATTTAGGTGATGCAATCACGGGATTCTTCATGTGGAGCAACGAGTGATTGGTGGTTAGGTTCCAATGCTCATTGATGCGGTAGGCAGCCTCCAGTTCGGCACCGTAATTCTCTATTTTACCGGTATTCACATTACGTGGTTTGCCATCTACTGGCATCGTGACAATCATGTTGTCGCCTTTCAGGAAGAAAAGGTTCACGCCATAGTTGAAAGCACCGAGTCGATGGCGCCAAGAGAGTTCGTAGTTCATCAACCGTTCTGGTTTCAGATCGGTATTGGAGGGAGGGTAGAGATACATCTCACGCATAGTGGGATTGCGGAAGCCCTTGCTCACCATAGCCTTCAGTTCACCAGCGTCTATCGGACGAATCACAATACCTCCTTGTGGAATCCATTCCGTACCTGTGATGGAGTGGTGATCTACGCGGATGCCGGCATCAATAGTCAGCCACGAGGTCAGGTTTTGACGGAAATCCACATAGCCGGCTATCTCGTTGCGATACGACTTACCACTCTGCTTATTGGGAGTATCAAGGACCTCACCTGTCTGCTTGGAAGTATAGTAGGCATTGCCGTAGATATGCATATAGTCGAGACCAACCGTTATGCGGTTGCCTTCGAAGAACTGGGCACTCTGATAGATAGAGATTCCTGTCAGCGCATCCTTGGAACGGAAATAACGCTGAGTAGGTTTGGAGGCATCGCTCGTACCGTCGTCAATCTTGTGGCGACCGAAGTTGGAATAAACGCTCACAGCTCCGCTTGTATGTCCATAGTGATTCTCAACAGCAGCCGAAACGACACCACGGGTAATCCATTGATCAGCGTCGTAGAGTGGGGAAGTGGTGCTGCCAGGCTGTGAGGCATTGAAATGGGTGATGTTGGCATCCACATAGGCATTCCAATGTTCATTGAAATCGTAGCCTAACTTCAGATAACCGCCATATTGTTCGAAACCCATGCGGGGACGGTGGTTGTCGGTACGCCCGTATTGAGCTGCCACCGTACTGGTGAACTTGCCGCTTCGTAGCTGATTGGATGCTTCAGCTTGGAAGGTTCCCCAACTACCTGCACCCAGATTGATGTTCGTTTTAACACCATTCTCTTTCATGCCTCGCGTCACGATATTAATGACACCGCCCATAGCATTCGAACCATAGAGCATGGAGGCAGGACCGCGCAGCACTTCTACGCGCTCCGCCATTAGCGTCTGATAGCTGTCGGAAATCGGATGACCATAGATGCCCTGATATTGAGGATGACCGTCAATGAGTACCATTAATTGACCACTGCCACCGGCAACGCCACGCATATTGATACCTCCTGCAGCACCACCTGATACGCCGTAGCCCAACATGGAACGGCTGGTGATGAAGAGTCCGGGCACTTGCTGCATGACGGTGGGCAGAATGCTGGTCTGATACTGCTCTGTCAGTTTTTCGCGACCTATCACGGTCACCGTCTGTGGCAGAAAGCGCACGTCCGTAGCATTACGAGTGCCTGTGACTACCACGTCCTGTAGCTTCATGGAGTCATTAATTTCTTCTGCCCGACTGCCCACAACCACCGTTGTCAGCATCAAGATAAGAAATATTTTTTTCATTATATAAATCTAGTTTAATGCGATGGGGCTTATTTGTCCAGGTTTATCAATTCGTACTTCTTTGAACCCAAACCAATTTTCTCAGCATAGTCGGTGATATAGGTGCCGTGCTGACGGTTGATACGCTGAATAAGTGGCTTGTTGTCATCACCTGGTTTTCCTTCGTAGTTGAATACTTTGTCGAGGCAAGCCTGATCAACAGCTACGGGGTCGAGCGAAGCCATGATACCCATATCCTGCAGTTCGGGTTTGGCAGGATGACCGTCACAATCGCAATCTACTGACATATTGTTCATCACATTGATATAGATAATCTTGCCACCGAAATAGTTATGAACAGCCTGTGCAGCAGCAGCCATCGACTCCAGAAAGTCGTCCTGTGTCTTGCCGGCAGCCAGATATTCGGGTCCCCAAGCCAGTTTCGCATCGTCGGTCTTGCCAGCCGTGTGGATATACGCCTTGCCAGCAGTAGAGGCCACACCGATGGAGGCATTCTTCATCACACCACCGAAACCGCCCATGGCATGTCCCTTGAAGTGTGCCAGATTAATCATAAAGTCGTAGTTGGCCAAGTGCTCGCCTACAATATCATAATTCAAGTGCTTCTGGTCCTGAATAGGAATACGGATGTCATGAAACTCGTCCATGATATCTACCGCAAATATTGAGTCGAAACCATGGTCGTGAATGGTCTCCCAATGCTTCTTAGGATCTTGGCGCGTGCCACCATAGGCAGTACAGCATTCCACGATGGTACCATTTACCTCATTGACCAGGTCGCGGATGAAGGTAGGTTTCAGGTAATGCGTATTACCGCCTTCACCTGTTGAAATCTTCACAGCCACACGTCCCTGGGGTTCCACACCGAGTGCTTTGTAGATTCTTACCAATGATTCTGGTGTAATCTCTTTGGTAAAATATACTTTTGATTGTGCAAAAGCCATTGTTGCAGCCATCAACATTGCTACAACCATTAAAAGTTTAGTTTGTTTCATCGTCTTTTGTTTTTTATATTAAATTTCTTTTCACTATTCTTTTGTTTTTTGCGCTGCAAAGTTACACATTATTTATATATATAATAAAAAGATTAGGAATTATTAAGGGAATCTGTTCAAATTGCGTAGATTTATTGTCAATTTTTCTGTTTTTTACAATTTTCTTTGTAACTTTGCAGCCGAAATCCATTAAAAAGAAAAAATGAAAAAAGTATTATCCTTATTAGCAGTGCTCTCTGTTGCAGTCATTGTACGTGCAGGAGGACTGATGACCAACACGAATTATCACATAGCATTCGACCGTATGATGGCTCGTGGCGCAACTTTCGACATTGATGCAGCCTATTCGAACCCTGCAGGTTTGGCTTGGGGACACGAGGGGTGGCAACTCTCACTCAATTTCCAGAAACCTTGGCAGAAGCGCGACATTAAATTTGGTGAAAAGACGTACGAAGGTAAAGCGTCGGCACCAATAGTTCCAGCACTTTTTGCCTCCTATAAGAAAGACCGTTGGGCCGTGTCCACCATGATTGGTATTGTGGGTAGTGGCGGCTTTGTAGAATATAAACAAGGAGTCCCTATGTTTAATGTACTCTTAGGTGGAATGCTCCAGCAGAATGGTATTACCCCCGATCAATATAAGTTCGATTCGGAGATGAAGGGTAAGCAGTATATCTATGGCGGACAGGTCAATTTCACCTATAAGATTCTTGACTGTCTTTCGGCAGCTGTCGGCATTCGTGCCAATTACTACGACGGCTACTATCGTGGACATGTGAGTGCAACGGAACATCCATTATTGGGCGATTTGGCTTCGTTGGCATTGGATGTCGATCAGAAAGGGTGGGGCTTTACTCCGATAGTCAGTCTGAATTATCATAAAGGTCCTCTGACGCTCACAGCCCGCTATGAGTTTCGTACCAAGATTAATACGACTAACGAAACAAACTCGCTGGAGGCTGGTCTTGGCGTCAATCTGATTGCTGCTATGATGGCTGCCGACCCTGCAGCTGCCCAAGCTAAATTGGAAGCTATCAAGACACAGTTGGGTGCATATACAGCTCCCTATGCTGACGGCGTCAAGACACGTTACGACATGCCTGCTCTGCTCTCTGTCGCTGTTGGATACGACTTTTCAAAGAAATTGCGTGCAACCCTTGAATATCATTTCTTCGATGATAAGAATGCCAAGATGAGTGGCGATCGTCAGAAAGAGCTGAAGCATGGTACCCATGAGATCCTGGCAGGTGTGGAATATGATATTAACGAGAAGTTTACCGTCAGTTGCGGAGCCCAGCGTACAGACTACGGACTCTCCGACGGTTACCAGCAAAATACATCTTTTGCTTGCGACAGTTACTCCATCGGTCTTGGTGGTGCTTGGAACATCAATGAGAAGATTCGTCTGAATGCCGGATACTTTATCAGCCTCTATAGCGACTACAAAAAAGCAGCAGCTTATGGTGAGGAAACATATTCGCGTACCAACAATGTAATAGGTGTCGGAATCGACTATAAATTTTAATATAGAGTAAAAAAACGGGTAAAAATGGTATATAAGGTAATATAAGTCAAGAAATTTAAGGAAAAAACGTACTTTTTACACGTTTTTCTTGGAACTTATTGTTTTTTTTATTTATTTTGCACCCGAAATTAAATGAAATAGGTAGATTATTAATATTTAACTAAGTTAGTAAGAAAATGAAAAAGCTTTTTTTAATGCTTGCTGTTTCAATGATGACAGCTTCAGTTTCTGCACAGAATACTGCAGTAACTGCAAACAAGGCTGGTGACAACTGGTACATTGGTATCAATGCTGGTGTTGCTACTCCTTTAATGAAAAATGGAGACTATGGTTTCATGAAGGGTGTGTCTCCTGAGTTCGGAATCCGTGTTGGTAAGAACCTGACAACCGTATTCGGTTTGGCTTTGGATGTAAACGCTTACTTCCTGAACAAGAGTGATTCTAAGTCTATGTTCGGTAGCAAGACTTTCATCAACGCTACAGACTTTGACATTTTGTCAACTTGGAATCTGAGCAATGCATTTGCTGGTTATACTGGTGAGCCACGTTCTTTCGAGGTTATCGGTTTGATCGGTGGTGGTTATAGCCGTGCATGGGCACAGAAACAGGGTGGTATCAATGCCAAGGCAGCTCTTGACTTTGCTTTCAACCTCGGTGCTGCTAAGCAGTGGCAGCTCTACATCGAGCCAGGTATTGTTTTCGGACAGCCATATGTTCGTTACGCTAACCCATTCCGCAAGGTTGAGACTGGTGCAGGAAAGAAGTTCAATGGCGCTCTCTCTGTGAAGGTTGGTCTGAACTACAAGTTCGGTACAAGCAACGGTACTCACAACTTCAAGATTGCTGAGCTCCGCGACCAGGCAGAGGTTGACGCTCTGAACGCTAAGATCAATGAGCTCCGTTCTGACGTTGATGCTAAGAATGGTCAGCTGAACGCTGCTAACGCTACTATCAACGACCTGAAGAAGAAGCTCGCTGAGTGCGAGGCTCGTCCTACTCAGATTGTAGAGGAGAAGAAGGAGACCACTCTGCAGCCAATCGTTATCTTCCGTCAGGGTAAGAGCACTATCGACGCTGCTCAGTATGCAAGTGTTGAGATGGTTGCTAAGTACATGAAGAATCATCCTGAGGCTAAGGTTGTTGTTAAGGGCTATGCTTCTCCAGAGGGTCCTGCAGAGCTGAACCAGAAACTTTCTGAAAAGCGCGCTGAGGCTGTTGCCAATGCACTGGTTAAGCGTTATAAGATCGCTAAGGATCGCATCACCACTAAGGGTCTTGGTGCAACCAGCGAGATCTCTGAGGAGAACGACTTCAACCGTGTTGCTATGTTCGTTGACACTACAAAGTAATCTGAATTAACAGAAGATTAACTATAAAATCCCTGCAAGTAGATGCTTGCAGGGATTTTTTTGTATTTGTGCCAAAAATATTTCTATTTGTATCACTTCTCTATATTTCTAGATTATTTATTTTTTTGTTTAATTATTTGTTGTATCTTTGCAAAGTCAAAATAATTAAAATGTTTAGTATTTATGAGACAAATAGTGTTCACTTTTCATTCTTTTCTGCGTAAAGTTTTAGTAGGCTTATTGCTTCTCACAAGTGTGTCCATGATGTCTGCACCTCGTTTCGTTGGTTTTCAAACTGGCGATATATTACTGACAGATGGAGGGGTCACGATTGGTTATGATGCCTCCGACGCCAAAGCCGTAGAGATAGCTGTCAAGACATTATCGCAGGATTTTGAAAGAGTGACAGGGTATGCAGCACAGGTCGGTCATGCCATGGATGCTAAAATAATAATAGGTACGATAGGACAGTCATCAATCATTGACCAATTCGTCAAGCAACAGAAAATAGACGCTTCTCAGTTGAAGGGGAAACGCGAGAAATTTATCATTACTGTCGTTGACCGTCAGTTAGTGATTGCAGGTAGTGACCGTCGTGGTACCGTCTATGGCATTTATGAGCTGTCAGAACAGATGGGTGTATCGCCCTGGTATTATTGGGCTGACGTGCCTGTTGAGCGTCACGAGAACATCTATATTAATAAAGGTATATATACCGATGGTGAACCAGCCGTTGAGTTCCGTGGTATCTTCCTGAACGATGAGGCACCATGCCTGACATCTTGGGTGAAAAACACCTTTGGAACCGATTATGGCGATCATCGGTTCTATGCCAAAGTCTTTGAACTGATACTCCGTCTGCGTGGTAATATGATGTGGCCGGCTATGTGGATGTGGGCTTTCTATGCTGACGACCCACTCAACAGCAAGACAGCCGACGATATGGGCATCATCATGGGTACCTCACACCATGAGCCCATGGCTCGCAACCATCAAGAGTATGCACGCCGTAGAGCAGAGTGGGGACCTTGGAACTATCACAAAAATCCCGACAAATTAAATCGGTTCTTCCGCGAGGGCATCCAGCGTATGAAGGGAACCGAGGATATGGTGACTATCGGCATGCGTGGTGATGGTGACGAGGCCATGAGCGAGGATGCAGACACCAAGTTGTTGCAGAACATTGTCGAGAATCAGCGCAAGATTATTGCCAAGGAAACGGGCAAGAAAGCCAAGGAGACCACTCAGGTGTGGGCACTTTATAAAGAGGTGTTGGACTATTACGACAAAGGCATGCGTGTGCCCGATGATGTCATCATGCTGTTGTGCGATGACAACTGGGGTAATGTGCGCCGTGTACCTAATATGAAAGAGCGTCAGCATCCTGGCGGATGGGGGCTCTACTATCACGTTGACTATGTAGGAGCACCCCGTAATACCAAGTGGATGAACGTGACGCCTACCATCAATATGTGGGAACAGTTGCAGTTGGCTTATGTCAACGGAATTCAGCGCATGTGGATTCTGAACGTGGGCGACTTGAAACCCATGGAATATCCTATTACCTTCTTCATGGATATGGCATGGAATCCCAATCAATTAGACCAAAAACTTGTTATCAACCATACTCAAGCGTTCTGCTCTCAGCAGTTTGGCGAAGCCCAGGCTGTTGAGGCAGCCCGCTTACTGAATCTGTCCTGTAAACTGAATGGACGTGTAACGGCAGAAATGCTCGATGCCAAGACCTATAATGTCCATACGGGCGAGTGGCGCCAGGTTGCAGATGAGTTTATGCGCCTGGAGGCAGAAGCCCTGCGCCAGTATCTGACCCTTGACACTCGCTACCATGATGCCTACCAGCAGCTGATACTGTTCCCCATTCAGGCTATGTCGAATATTTATCAGATGTATTATGCTCAGGCTATGAACCATAAACTCTATGCCGAGGGTAATCCTGATTGCAATCTCTGGGCTGATAGGGTAGAGCAGGCTTTCCGTCGTGATTCCCTGTTATGTGCCGACTATAACCACAAGATAGCCGGTGGTAAGTGGAATGGCATGATGACCCAGAAACATATCGGTTATACTTCGTGGAACGATGATTTTCCTGCAGACAAACTGCCTGAGGTGAAGCGTCTGGCAGAAAGAACTCCAGGAGGCTATACTTTCGCTATGGAGAATGGGGTGGTATCCATGGAGGCAGAACACTTCTTCGATGCCAAGAATGCCGACAAAACCCAATGGACCGTTCTGCCCGATATGGGGCGTACCCGTAGTGGTGTGGCTCTGATGCCTTATACCGAAAGTCCTGCAGGTGGCAGCCTGTCGTATCGTTTTACAACCAAGAACCAGGCTGCCCGGCAGGTAAAGGTGCATGTGGTGGTGAAGTCAACCCTCGACTATCTCAACAAGGGCGGCCTGACTTATCAGGTTTCTTTGGATGGCTGCCAGCCTGTCGTTGTGAATTTCAACAAAGATTTGAATGAGAAACCCGAGAATATCTATTCCATCTATTATCCTACCGTGGCACGTCGCGTGATTGAGCGTGTTGTGGAACTGCCTTTGTCTGCTGGCGATGTGCATACATTGACCCTACAGCCCGACGATCCTGCCATTGTGTTCGAGAAAGTGGTGGTAGATGCCGGTGGCTACAAGCCCTCCTATCTCTTCATGGATGAATCTCCATGCAAGATTGATGCAGGTCAAAAATAATGCCTGCGTATGCAAATTGCCCCCGTCTGTCGTATCAACATTAGCAGGATTGGTGTAAATTTGCATTAGAAAAAGCATAGAAAAAGAAATACAGAGGTGTTTGGTTTGGGGTAAGAAGATTGTTTATGATGGATACAAAAATCAGGTCGCTCGTGATGGGCGACCTGATTGTTTTTCTATTTGGTGTTGATTTCCAGCATTTTAGCTTCCAGTTTCCCTTTGCTGTCCTTGATGTTCAGTCGGATGGTTCCCGGATGTTCACTCGTTCGCAGCACCACCACCAATTCGCCGTTAAAGAGTTTCATTCGTGGTTGTTTGAATGATTCCAGTGAAGTGGCATCGCCATTACAAACAGCTTCGAAACTGCCTACCCCTGTTACCTTGAATGTCAGTTCGTTGTTACAGGTAGGAACAGCCACCCCTTTGCTGTCTGCCACACCGATGGTCACGAAAACCAGGTCTTCGCCGTCAGCCCAATAACTCTTTCTGTCGGCTTGAGCCACGATAGCCGTTGGCTTTCCTGCCGTACGTCTGCTGTCTTCGCCAATCTTATTGCCCTGTGCATCGTAGGCTACGACACGGATTTCTCCTGCTTCATATTTCACGTTATTCCAACGCAGGCGATAGCGGTCCAGACGTTCTGCAGGATTCTTGCGGATGCGCCCCTGACTCTTACCATTCACAAAGAGTTCTGCCTCTACACCGTCCGTATAGCAATAAACTGGTGTCACCTCGCCCTTGCGTTCCGGCCATGTCCAATGCGGCAACAGGTGAACGGTGTGCTCCTTCGTATTCCATTTTGAGCGATACAGCCAGTAGCGGTCCTTCGGCAGTCCCGCCAAGTCCATGATGCCGAAATAACTGCTGCGCGAGGGCCAGTATTCGTCGTAGGGGGTTGGCTCACCCAGATAGTCATATCCCGTCCATACGAACTCGCCAATCACCCAGTCCTTGTCATCCTGCCATACCCAGTCGTCATCTGGAAGATTTGACCATGAGCAGTATTCTACATCGTACGATGAACATTGTCCGTCAGCCTTCGTCAAGGCTGTCGGGTCGTAATTGGGTGAATACGAGGCAAATTGTGAATTGTCCGTCACTACGACAGGAAATTTATAGACGCCACGGCTGCTGACCGTCGATGCCGTCTCGCTGCCCAACAGGAATCCCTGCGGCAGTTGTTTGATATTGTTCTCGTATTTATGTACGCGGTAGTTGAATCCGGGCACCTCCATCGCCTGAGCAAAACCGCTGTTAAGCGCGTCTTCTGCGCGATCCATGCCCTGAGTGACGGGTCGGGTCGGGTCCAGTTGGTGACAGAGTCCCTGCAACTGTTTGGCTATCTGCCTGCCTTCCTCGCTCCATTGTTCAGGAATTTCATTACCAATCGACCACATCACAATACTCGGGTGGTTGCGATGGTTCAGCACCAGGTTGGTGATATCCTTCAGCGCCCATTCCTTGAAGAAACGCGCATAACCATTCTTGCACTTAGGATAAATCCACATATCAAAGCTCTCAGCCATCACCATCATACCCATCGAGTCGCAAATCTCCATCTGCCACGTCGAAGGCATGTTATGAGCCGTACGGATAGCGTCGCAACCCATCTCCTTCAGCGTACGAATCTGTCGGATGAGGGCAGCCTTGTTGATGGCAGCGCCCAGCGGACCCAAGTCGTGATGCAGACAAACGCCCTTCAGTTTCCGTGTCTGTCCATTCAGTTGAAAACCGCCTTCACGCGACACTTTAATCGTACGGATACCTATTTTCTGCTGTTTCTCGTCCAGCGTCTTCCCGTCCTTGGTCACCTTTGTGGTCAGCGTATATAAATAAGGTGTCTCAGGCGACCAAAGTCGTGGTGCCTTTACTTTCAGCGTCGTATTCACCAGTCCGTTCTTTACGGCTAAGTTCTGAGCCTCTGCCACCATATTTCCTGTTGCATCTGCCATCACGATTTGTGCCTTGACCTGGTCGTCATGTCCCCTTACCGTCATGTCAACTGCCACTTCTGCCTCGTCGCTTTTCAGACTGACAGTTCTTGCAAATACCGACCAATCGTCTATTGAACAATTCCGCTTAAGTATCAGCGTTACAGGGCGATACAATCCTGCACCAGGATACCATCGGCTACTCTCTTCCAAGTTCTGCAGATGCACTCCGATGTCCAGTTTTCCCGCCTTGATGTATGGCGTAGCATCCACGCGGAAGGCATTATATCCGTAAGCCCAATAGCCAGCCTCCTTTCCGTTAATCGTGACACGAGGTTCAGCCATTGCCCCGTCGAACAGCAGTTCAGCAGCCTCATAGCCTTCAGGCAGCGTGACGGTAGTGCGATACCATCCCTCGCCAATCCAGGGCAGCGCTCCTGAGCGTCCCGATTTCTCCGTAGCCTCCGTCTCGCCGTTCTGTGTGATAGCCACCTTCTGCAAGTCCCATTTCTTGTCGAACGGTCCAGCAATAGCCCAGTCGTGTGGAATATTCACCTTCGTCCACGCTTGTCCGTTACGCGAGAATTCCCATGTTTTCAGATTGATTTCCTGTCGTGGTTGTGCCAGCGCAGCCACACACATCATCCACATTCCGATCAGTAGTTTCGTTTTCATACATCATAGTTTTAAATTTGTGTCCAAAGGTACACAAATTTTTTGTAAAAACTTTGCAAAGATGGAATTTTAATACAGAATTGACCTTCTTTTGTGTCATTGTTCAATAACCTTGTTTTAATTGATCAATAAGGCAGGATTAAAATTAGTAACAAAAACGCTGATTTATGTTATGAATTATAAGCAGAGGGGAAAAATATCTGTTTTTTTGTTGGCGTTTCGCAGGAAAATGAGTAATTTTGCACCCTAATTGAAAAAAGAAGAAACTGACAACTAAACGAATATGAAAAATAAGTTACGCAGTGCGGTATGCACAGAGGGTAGAAGAATGGCTGGAGCGCGTGCGCTCTGGGTGGCCACGGGTATGAAACAGGAGCAGTTTGGCAAGCCTATTATTGCCATTGTCAATTCGTTCACCCAGTTTGTGCCCGGTCATACGCACCTGCATGAGATAGGACAGATAGTCCGCGAGGAAATCGAGAAGATGGGCTGCTATGCGGCTGAGTTCAATACCATTGCCATTGACGACGGTATCGCCATGGGTCACGACGGCATGCTTTATTCGCTGCCTTCGCGCGACATCATTGCCGACTCGGTGGAATACATGGTGAATGCCCACAAGGCCGATGCCATGATCTGTATCTCGAATTGCGACAAGGTGACTCCCGGTATGCTGATGGCTTCGATGCGTCTGAACATTCCTACCGTGTTCTGTTCGGGCGGACCTATGGAGGCTGGACGCTGGCGTGGCGAGAATGCCGACCTGATTACGGCGATGGTGAAGGGTGCCGACCCCTCGGTTTCTGACGAGGAGATGCAGCAGTTGGAGGCTTGCGCCTGTCCTGGTTGCGGCAGCTGTTCGGGCATGTTTACCGCCAATTCCATGAACTCGCTGACCGAGGCTATCGGTCTGTCGCTGCCTGGCAACGGAACGATTCTTGCCACACATACCAACCGCATCGAACTCTTCCGTCAGGCTGCCCGCCAGATTGTGAAGAATGCGTTGGCTTATTACGAGGATGGCGACGAGAGCGTACTGCCACGCAATATTGCCACCCGTCAGGCTTTCCTCAACGCCATGACGCTCGACATCGCCATGGGTGGTTCTACGAATACCGTGCTCCACCTGCTGGCTGTAGCGCAGGAGGCTGGTGTTGATTTCACCATCAAGGATATCGACGCCCTGAGCCGTAAGACCCCATGTCTCTGCAAGTTGGCTCCTAACACCCAGAAATACAGCGTGCAGGAGTGCAACCGTGCCGGCGGCATCTTGGGTATTATGCACGAACTTTCAAAAGGTGGACTCATCGAGAAGTCGGCACCCCGTGTCGATGGCATGACCATTGGTGAGGCTATGGATAAATACTGTATTACCGACGGACGCGTAGATTACGATGCCAACCGCATCTACCAGTCGGCTCCAGGCAACCGCTTCTCGACGAAGATGGGTAGCCAGAGCGAAGAGTGGGGCACGCTGGATACCGACCGCGCCAACGGCTGTATCCGCGACATCGCACATGCCTACACCAAGGATGGCGGACTGGCTGTACTCTTCGGCAACATCGCTCAAGACGGATGCGTGGTGAAGACAGCCGGTGTCGATGAGAGCCTGTGGCACTTCGAAGGTCCTGCCGTCTGCTTCGATTCGCAGGAAGATGCCTGCGAAGGCATTCTGGGCGGACGCGTGAAGAAGGGCGACTGCGTGGTGATTACCCACGAAGGTCCCAAGGGCGGTCCCGGTATGCAGGAAATGCTGTATCCCACCTCTTATATTAAGTCGATGCACATGGGTAAGGAGTGTGCCCTGATTACCGATGGACGATTCTCGGGCGGTACCTCAGGACTCTCCATCGGTCATATTTCGCCGGAAGCTGCTGCAGACGGTAACATCGGCAAAATCAAGGATGGCGACATCATCGTGATAGACATTCCCAACCGCAGCATCAACGTGAAGCTGTCGGACGAAGAACTGGCAGCCCGTCCGCAGCAGCCCCTGAAGCGCAACCGCCAGGTGTCGAAAGCCCTGCGTGCCTACGCTCAGAGCGTATCAAGTGCTGATAAGGGTGGCGTGAGAATAATTGACTAAGAATTTCGAGATAACGTTTATAACGTCATAACGACGCAAAAGAGAATATGAGAGACAAGATAACTGGTTCGAAAGCGCTGATGCGTGCATTGCAGGCCGAGGGGGTGAAGACTATTTTCGGTTACCCTGGCGGTTCTATCATGCCCACGTACGATTCGCTATTCGACTACACACGAGGTGAAAAGAAATGTTTTGACCATATATTGGTGCGCCACGAACAGGGTGCCGTACATGCTGCTGAGGGTTATGCCCGCGTCAGTGGCGAGGTAGGTGTAGCCTTGGTGACCAGCGGTCCCGGTGCCACGAATACGCTGACGGGTGTGGCTGATGCCATGCTTGACTCAACGCCCATCGTGGTGATAGCCGGACAGGTGGCTATTTCAGCCCTTGGTACCGATGCCTTTCAGGAGGTTGACCTCGTGGGTGTGGCTCAGCCTATCTGTAAGTGGGCTTACCAGATTCGTCATGCCGAGGATGTGGCTTGGGCTGTCAGTCGTGCGTTCTATATTGCACGTAGCGGTCGCCCGGGTCCTGTAGTGCTCGACTTCCCTCGTAACGCACAGGTAGAGGAGGTAGAATGGGAACCCAAGAAGGTTGATTTCGTGCGTTCGTACGTAGCCAAGCCCCAGCTGAATGAAGAGGCTGTACGTCAGGCTGCCGAACTGATCAACCATGCCAAGCGCCCCTTGGCGCTGGTAGGGCAGGGCGTAGAGCTGGGTAATGCACAGGAGGAGTTGAAGGCATTCCTGGAGAAAGCCGATATTCCTGCCGGACGCACCATGCTGGGTCTGTCGGCATTGCCATCCGACCATCCCCTGAACGTGGGTATGCTGGGTATGCACGGAAACTATGCCGTCAACCTGAAAGAGCAGGAGTGCGACGTGCTGATAGCCATCGGTATGCGTTTCTCCGACCGTGTGACGGGTAATACGAAGACGTATGCCAAGCAGGCCAAAATCATTCATTTGGATATTGACCGTAGCGAGATAGATAAGAACGTGAAGACCGATGTGGCGGTAGTGGCAGACTGTAAGGAGTCGTTGCCCGCTATCACGGCTTTGCTGCATTCCAATAAGCACCGCGAATGGCGCGATTCGTTCAAGGAACTCGACCGCAAAGAGCGCGAGAAAGTTATCGAGCCCGCCATCCATCCCCAGGAGGGTCCGCTATTGATGGGCGAGGTGGTGAATGTGGTTGCTGAGAAGGCCCCACGCGGTACTGTCCTCGTGACGGATGTTGGTCAGAATCAGCTATTTGCGACCCGCTACTTCAAGTATCCCGAGAAGCGCAGTATCTGTACCAGCGGTGGACTGGGAACGATGGGCTACGGTATGCCAGCCGCTATCGGTGCCACTTTTGGTACTGACCGTATGGTGTGCTGTTTCATGGGCGATGGCGGTTTCCAGATGTGCATCGAGGAACTGGGTACCATCATGGAGCAGCAGTCACCCGTCAAGATGATTCTGCTCAATAACAATTATCTGGGCAACGTGCGCCAGTGGCAGGATATGTTCTGGATGCGCCGCAAGTCGTTCACCAAGATGATGAATCCCTGCTACGAACTGATAGCCCAGGGCTATGGCATCGCTTATCAGGCCGTGACCGACCGCAACGATCTGGCTGCTGCCGTCGAGAAGATGCTGTCGACCGACGGGCCTTTTATTCTTGAGTGTGCTATCAAGGAAGACGACGACGTGCTGCCTATGACGCCTCCGGGAATGAACGTGAACGATATGATGTTGGAAGTATGATGTCTGATGTAAGATGTAAGAAGTAAGATGGAAGACAAAAAGAAACTATATACGCTGCTGGTTTATTCGGAGAATATTGCCGGTATATTGAATCAGGTGACAGCCGTATTCACCCGTCGCCAGGTGAATATCGAGAGTCTGAACGTGTCGGCATCGTCGATAGAGGGTGTGCATAAATACACCATCACGGCATGGAGCGATGAGGACCAGATTATCAAAATCACCAAGCAGATTGAGAAGAAGGTGGATGTCATCAAGGCCAACTACTTCACCGACGACCAGCTGTTCATCCGTGAGGCAGGACTCTATAAGTTGCAGACCGACCTGGTGATGCAGAATCCGGAGATATCGCGCACCATCCGTCGCCACGATGCCAAGATAACGGAGGTGAACCCCACCTATATCATCGTGATGAAGAGTGGACGAACGGAGGACATCATATCGCTCTATCGTGCATTGGACGAATATGGCTGTGTGTTGCAATATACCCGCAGCGGACGTATTGCCGTGACACGCGGCACGCAGGAGCAGGTGAGCGAATTCTTGGAAGAAAGGGAACGGCAGAATGGATAAGGTAGGGTGCTACGAGTTTATGGCAGAGCCGTTCCATTGTGATTTCAATGGCCGTCTGTTCATGGGGCACATGGGTAACCACATGCTGAACGCAGCCGATTTCCATAGTTCGGCACGCGGTTTCGGTATGAAGTATCTGATGACCATCAACCGTTCGTGGGTGCTCTCGCGTCTGGCTATCGAGATGAAGGAGATGCCCCAGCAATATACCAAGTTCAATGTCGAGACATGGGTGGAGTCAGCCATGCGCTATTTCACCAGTCGTAATTTTGCCGTCATCGGAATCGACGGACACACTTATGGTTACGGGCGCAGCATCTGGGCAATGATTGACACCGAGACACGTCAGCCAACCGACATCTATTCCATCGACAACGGAGCTATTGAGAACTGGATTGTCAAGGACAAGGAATGCCCCATCGACAAGGGTGGTCGCGTAAAGATGTCGGACGAAGCCCGTCTCGTGCGTACCATCGACACCTATTATAATGATGTGGATATCAACGGACACATCAACAGCGTGAAATACATCGAGCACGTACTCGACCTCTGGGATCTCGACTGGTATCGTGAGCACCAGGTGAAGCGCTTCGAGATAGCCTACGTGGCTGAAGCCCATGCCGGCGACAAGCTCAGCTTCTATATGGAGCAGGAAGGCGACGCATTTAATATCCGCATCTGTAAGGACGACGATGTGGAAGTTTGTAGGAGTAAAGTAAGTTTTTATTAGTATAACATTTAAAACATTTGCAATTATGGCAGAAATGAATTTCGGTGGCGTCATGGAAACAGTGGTCACCAGCAAAGAATTCTCACTTGAGAAGGCACGTGAAGTATTGAAGGACGAGGTAATCGCAGTCATCGGTTATGGTGTTCAGGGACCTGGTCAGGCTTGTAACCTGCGCGACAATGGTTTCAACGTTATCGTTGGCCAGCGTCAGGGTAAGACCTACGACAAGGCTGTAGCCGACGGATGGGTTCCCGGCAAGACACTTTTCTCTATCGAGGAAGCTGCTGAGAAGGGTACTATCCTCTGCATGCTGCTTTCTGACGCTGGTCAGATTCAGCAATGGCCTACTATTAAGAAGTATTTGAAGCCCGGTAAAACTTTGTATTATAGCCATGGTTTCGCTATCAACTGGAGCGACCGTACCGGTGTTGTTCCTCCAAAGGATGTTGACGTTATCATGGTAGCTCCTAAGGGTTCAGGTACTTCTCTCCGCACTATGTTCTGCGAGGGTCGTGGTCTGAACTGCTCTTATGCTGTTTACCAGGATGCTTCGGGTAAGGCTAAGGAGAAGACATTGGCCTTCGGTATCGGTATCGGTGCCGGTTATTTGTTCGAGACCACCTTCCAGCGTGAGGCTACCTCTGACCTGACTGGTGAGCGCGGTTCGCTGATGGGTGCTATCCAGGGCTTGCTGTTGGCTCAGTATGAGGTGCTCCGTGAGAATGGTCACACTCCCTCTGAGGCTTTCAACGAGACTGTTGAGGAGCTGACCCAGAGCCTTGGCCCGTTGTTCGGTGCAAAGGGTATGGACTGGATGTATGCCAACTGTTCTACTACTGCTCAGCGTGGTGCGCTCGACTGGGCTCCCCGTTTCCACGATGCCATCAAGCCTGTGATGGAGTGGCTGTACTACTCAGTAAAGACTGGTAACGAGGCTCAGATCACCATCGATGCTAACTCTAAGCCCGACTATCGTGCCGGATTGGAGAAAGAGCTCGAGGCTATGCACAACCAGGAGATGTGGCGTGCCGGTGAGACTGTTCGCAAGTTGCGTCCAGAGAATCAGGAAGACTAATCTCTGTATAGCATAAAAAGAAAGCTGTATCCTTCATGTGGGTACAGCTTTTTTTATGGAATCAGGAGATAGCCGTCCTCTTGAAAAATATATTCCTCCTGCAGAAGGTAGGTGAGGGCTTGCTCCATTTCTTCTTTGTCCAGTTGCAACCTGTACAGTTCCGTTATGTGGTGGCGTTTCTTGTCCGACAGCAAACTAAGAATCTTTTGCTGAGCCTGTTGGATGTCAGTCTTTGCCGTAGTATGGCACACATCACACTGGCCACAGTTTTTCACATCCTTCTCACCAAAATACTCCAGCAGTTGGCGACTGCGGCACTTACTATCGTCCTTGGCATAGCGCAGCATGGCTTCGATACGCTCTTGGTATTGTGCCAATCGCTCTTCATAGACGGCAGGGGGGAGTATGATGTGTTCGCTGTCCTCGCGCCGCTGCAAATAACGAATGTAAGGCACCTGCTTGCGGGGAATGAAATGAAGGACGTGTTTCTCGGAGAGTCCCTTCAGTGTCTGGTAGACCTCATGTGACTTCATGCCGCATTGATTGGCTATCAAACTCTCGTCAATGAAACCATAATCGGCAAAGAGTCCTCCATAGTTGCGCAGGATGGTAACAATAACTTTCTCTTCATCAGGCGTGTCACCACGTAAGCGATACAGATCATCACGTGTGACGAGAAATTTTACCCGTGCCTGATTATCCTGTTCTGCCAGATACTCAATGTATCCGGCACGTTGCAGAATCTGTAAGGCGGAATGCACTTGAATGGGAAAGTGATTAAATTTTCGGCAGAAGTCGTCAATATTAAATTCGCGTGACACACCATAGCCATCGCCCGTTGCTATCTGGTAATAATAGGCGAGGTGGTCGTAAACCTTGCGGATATAGTCTTTCTCGGGGAAGGTGTCTCTGATACGTTTATGGAGTTTGGGCTCGTCGGCTGCATTATAGAGTAGGATAGCGCGAGCCGGCAAACCATCACGTCCTGCACGTCCTGCCTCCTGGAAGTAGGCTTCGATAGAGTCAGGACAGTCGAAATGTACCACAATACGTACATCCGGTTTATCGATACCCATACCGAAAGCATTGGTAGCCACCATGATGCGTACTCGGTCGTGTTGCCAGTCCCGTTGTCGCTGGTCTTTCACTGCATGCTCCAATCCAGCGTGATAGAACGTGGCACTAAGTCCAGCTTCTGTCAGCAGTTCTGCTATTTCGCGGGCATGTCGTCGACTCCTGACGTACACGATAGCAGAACTCTTTTCGCCATCCAGCAAGTGTATCAGATCGGTCCGCTTATCCATCGCATGACTCACGCTGTAGGTCAGGTTCTGTCGCTCGAACGACATGCGGAAAACGCGGAAGGAAGTTGAAAGCATTCCCGAGCTTCGCTCGCCTACCCGTAGCCTTTGAGAGTTGAGAGTTAATTTGGCGCAGATATCGTCGACCACTTTGGGAGTGGCTGTAGCCGTCAGGGCCAGCACGGGCACATCGGGACAAATATGACGGATATTCGCTATCTGCAGATAAGAAGGACGGAAATCATACCCCCATTGAGAAATACAGTGGGCTTCATCGACCGTGATGAAGCTCACTTTCATATGCTTAAGCTTTGTCTGAAAGAGTTCGCTGCCCAGTCGTTCTGGTGATACATAGAGCAGTTTGGTGCTGCCCAGAATACAATTCTCCAGTATGCGCAGGATATCGTCATGCTGCATGCCGCTATAGATGGCTGCTGCCATGATGCCACGCTGGCGCAAATGGTGCACCTGGTCTTTCATTAACGCTATCAAGGGCGTGATGACGATGCACACGCCCTCCATAGCCAAAGCAGGCACTTGGAATGTTAACGATTTACCACCTCCCGTTGGCATCAGTCCCAGCGTATCAAGGCCGGCACCTATTGACTCGATGATTTCACGCTGTATTCCTCGGAAATCATCGTAGCCCCAATATTGTTTTAAAAGTGAAGTATAAGACTCATTCTTCATTCTTCCCTTTGAGAAGGTTGAATATCTTCTATCTGTAATTGTACTTCGCCTCGTTTATAGGTGTTCTCTTCGATGGTGTATACGATATCGAACGAGTGTTTCGACTTGATATATCGCGCTTCTGCACTCTGTCCGAAGGCTATGCCATTCATCACTACTGCTGATTTAGAATCAACGAGTTCCAGCTTGATATGTTCCTGGTGACGCCCCACAACTTTCGAAGTTCCATAGTCGTACACATTGCGTGTGAGGAACAGCGGTTTAGGATTGTCTGGTCCGTGAGGAGCCAGTCGGCGCAAATCGTTGTGCAGCTTCTTCGAGATATCCTTGAAGTCTATCTCCTCGTCAATATCAAGGGTGGGGAGTGTCTGTTCGGGCAGAATGTGACTACTGACATACTCTTGGAAACGACGGCGGAACTCTGAGATGTTTTCCTGTTTCAGGGTCAGTCCTACTGCATAGGTATGGCCTCCGAAGTTTTCCAGTAGGTCGCGACAACTCTTGATAGCGTCATAAATGTCAAACCCAGCCACGCTACGAGCCGACCCCGATGCCACACCGTCAATGATGGTCAGCACGACGGTAGGTCTATAGTAGAGCTCCGTCAGGCGTGAGGCCACAATACCAACTACACCCTTTTTCCATCCCTCGTCATATAGCACGATGGACTGCATGTGTTTCTGGCTTTCCAAGCGAGCCACAATCTCATTGGCCTCTACCGTCATCTGCTTGTCTACATCCTTGCGTTGTTCGTTATATACATTGATGCGATTAGCTTCAGTCAGAGCCTTTTGTAAGTCGCGCTCCACCAGCAGTTCTACGGCTTCCTTACCATTCTGCATACGGCCACTGGCATTGATGCGTGGTCCTATCTTGAAGACGATGTCGCTCATCGTGATTTCCCTACCTGTCAGTCCGCAGATATCGATAATAGCCTTCAGGCCAATCGACGGACTCTGGTTCAGCTGTTTCAGTCCGTGGAACGCCAGAATGCGGTTCTCGCCCGTTACTGACACCAAGTCTGCCGCAATGCTGACGGCGCAGAAATCGAGTAGTGGAATCAGTCGGGAAAAAGGAATGCCGTTGTTCTTGGCAAAAGCCTGCATCAGTTTAAATCCCACACCACATCCACACAAGTCCTTGAAGGGATAAGATGAGTCAGCCCGTTTGGGGTTCAGTATAGCCACAGCAGGAGGCATTACTTCGTCAGGCACGTGATGGTCGCAGATGATGAAGTCGATGCCCTGTTGTTTGGCATAAGTTATTTCCTCGACAGCCTTGATGCCGCAGTCGAGCACGATAATCAGTTTTACACCAGTCTCTTTCGCATAGTCTATTCCCTTGATACTCACACCATAGCCCTCTTCTTCACGATTAGGGATGTAGTATTCAATGTTGGAATAGAACTGCTGCAGGAATTTATAGACCAGTGCCACCGCTGTACACCCATCGACATCATAGTCACCATAAACCATGATACGTTCTTTACGTCCCATCGCATCGTTTAGACGGTCTACTGCCACATCCATGTCGTTCATCAGGAACGGGTCGATGAGCTCGTTCATCATGGGTCTGAAAAATCGCTTGGCTGCAGATTCCGTTTTGATGCCTCGTCCGATGAGCAGGTCAGCCACGATTGGACTCATTCCAATCTTCTCTGCCAGTTCTTCAGCCGCTTGCCGTCTTTCGGGTGTAGGTGGTTTGTAATTCCATTGATAATGCATTTTAGTAGGACTTTTGGTGTGTTACAGTCCAAGTTTCTTGCGAATATCTTTTGGAATGGCGTTCTTATTGACGGTATAGTCCATCGTGTTGGCAGCGATGAAGGCTTTGGTCATATACCAGATGCCCTTATACTCGCCACTCTCGCCCCACGAGTTCTTCACCATATAGTATTCCTTGCCGTTCTGGTCTTTGGCAATACCGAAAATCAGCATACCATGGTCATCGGTCAGTTCCCAGTTGTCGTAACGCTCCTGGCGCATCTCCTGGGTAGGAACGATTTCTGGAACGGTGCATCCCAGTGAGTCAATCACGCTGCGTTTCTTGGCTGCGCTTAGTTTCAACCAGCGCGCCATATCGCTGCCCTGCAGACTCTCGGTCTTTTTGGTATCGATGGCATAAGCCAGTCCCTGACGGGTGAATCCATCCTCCGACACGTCGCCACCCCAAGCTACAGTGTAACCGTTCATCACGGCATTGTCAATAATCTGCATCATCTCGTCCATGGGCACATTATATGACAGTGGGTTGCGCCAGTTGTCCTGCACCTCTACGGGGAAGGCTGTGTAGAATGGGTGATGGGTATAGCTGGTCACGCTGACATAGTCGTTCCAGTCGAGTCCCAGGCTGGCAGCAAATGTTTTCGGTGTATACGTTTTGCCCTCATAGGTGAACGTCTCAGGGCACTTGCCCAGATAGGCATCCAGAATGCCCTGCAAACCAACCTTCCATTGTGGAGAAATCTTGCGGGCCTTGTTCTTAGCAACAGCAGCTACGTATGGCTCCATGAGTGAGAAGAACTCATTGAAGTTATTCAGCGAGTCGCCATAAAGCGAACCTGGGAAGGGCATAGCATCCTCAGGGCAGATACCATAGTGCTGCAGTGCATAGTGCACGTCGTAGGCCGAACCTCCTTGTGCAAACTGGCAGTCGCCATGCAGACGCACCACCTGAATGGCGCGATCCATATAAGTTTTGTTAGCCACGAAACTCTCGCAAAGGTCGTAGGTTTTACCCGTTTTCTTCAGAATCTCAGCCTCGAAGTAGGAGAGAGTAGAGTAGTCCCAGCACGTACCCGAACGGTTCTGGTCTTTGATGGAGGTGATAGGATTTTCCTTGATCACCGTAAAGACGGGTTTGTTCTTGTTAGCAGAGTCTTTTTTCTCCTCTGCCTGCGCGCCTGTTGCTATCATGGCAAGCAAGGCGAAAGTTAAAATTTTCTTCATTTGTCCTTTTTATTTTTAGTTATTATTCATGTATTCTTCTAATTCCTGAGGATGATAAGGGATGCGCTTCGTTCCCAGGAAGCGACAGCCGTCCTTTGTGATCAGCACATCATCCTCAATACGGATACCGCCGAAGTCTTTATATGTCTCCAGTTTCTCGAAATTGATAAACTCCTTGCAGTGTCCTTTAGCTTTCCACTCATCGATGAGGGCAGGGATAAAGTAAATACCCGGTTCGTCGGTGACCACAAAACCTTCTTCCAGTCGTCTGCCCATACGCAGGCAATTCGTACCGAATTGTTCTAGGTTAGGACGTGTCTGTTCATCGAATCCTACGTATATCTGTCCCAGACCTTCCATGTCGTGCACATCCATGCCCATCATGTGTCCAAGTCCGTGAGGCAGGAACATAGCATGAGCGCCGGCTCTTACGGCTTCTTCCGTGTCGCCTTTCATCAGTCCGAGTTCTTTGAGCCTGTCAGTCATCATGCGGCAAACAGCAAAGTGTACATCCATGTATCGTATACCGGGTTTGGCCACTTCCAGCACGTAGTCGTGACAAGCCTCTACGATGCTGTATATCTCCAACTGTCGCTGGGTGAATTTCCCCGTCACAGGCATCGTGCGTGTGTTGTCAGAGCAATAGTCGTCTAATTCACATCCGGCATCGCAGAGTGCCAGACGTCCAGCCTCCAGTTTGGCTTCTGAAGGATTGCCGTGCATGATTTCTCCATGCTGTGAGAAGATGGTGGCGAAGCTTACACCGTTGGCCAGTGAACGGGCAATACCATCAACCTGTCCGCCAATGTAACGTTCCGTCACACCAGGCTTAATCAGCAGTTGGGCGGTGGTGTGCATGTAATAGCCCACATCGCAGGCATGCTCAATGGCGACAATCTCCTGGGCCTCCTTTGTCGAGCGCATTTTGACCACTGCCTGGATGAGCTTCAGCGAGGCAGCTTCTTTCTGTTGCGAAGGGTGTGTGCCCAGCAAATCCATGATTTGTATCATCGTGTCGTGGCGATAGGGAGGCAGGATGTGGATGGTTCTCTTTGCTGCAATGCTGTCGCAGCATACGGAACGGAGGGCTGAAAGTGGGGCTGTTTTGGCTACGCCTACCTCAGCGGCCAAATCGGCCACACTGGGTGTGAAGCCCATCCAAACGATATCCTCCACATCGATGTCGTCACCGAAAATACATTCTTCGTCATTGTCAATATCTATCAAGCCTACTAGTCCGTCACGATGCTGTCCAAAGTAGTAAAGGAACGATGAATCCTGACGCATGGGGGCATATGTGTTAGCTGGATAATTGTAGGGAGCTTCGTTGTTGCCAAACAAGATAATGATTCCTTCTCCTACCAGTTTTTTCAGTTCAGCGCGGCGCTGTACGTATGTATTTTTATCAAACATATTCCAACTTTTCTTTAAGATAGTCCTTTTTGTATGCAAAGTTACACATTATTTGTGAAAAAGTACTACCTTTGCATCATAAAAAGCATTAAAATGTATATCGCATCAAATACAGGACTTGTTCTCGAGGGTGGAGGCATGCGTGGTGTCTTCACTTCAGGTGTGCTCGATGCCTTGATGAAACATGAGGTTTATTTTCCTTATGTGGTGGCAGTTTCCGCAGGAGCCTGTAACGGTTTGTCGTATATGAGCCGTCAGCCTCGTCGTGCCCGTTGGTCTAACATAGACATGCTGCAAAAGTATGATTATATTTCACTGAAAAGTCTTATCGTCAATGGTTCCATTTTCGACCCTGAAATCCTTTATGATCGTTTTCCCAACGAGATGATTCCCTTTGATTACGAGACCTACGAAAACAATCCTGCCACGTTTGAGGTTGTGACTACTAATTGCAAGACGGGGCGGGCGATGTATCTTTCCGAGAAGCATGATCATCGGCGTCTCACACAGATAGTCAAGGCTTCAAGCTCTCTGCCCTTTGTTGCTCAGATTACGGAGGTCGACGGCATTCCTATGCTTGATGGCGGCATCATTGACAGCATTCCCATTATGCGCTCTATGGATACAGGGCATCATGAGAATGTGGTGGTCTTGACTCGTAATCGCGGTTATCGTTCTTCCGAACCTGATGTGAAGGTGCCTAAGTTTATTTATGGTGAGTATCCGCGTCTCCGTGTGGCTTTGAGTCGTAGAACAGAGGAGTATAATAAGCAGCTTGACCTGATAGAGCGAATGGAGGATTGGGGCGAAGTCAAGGTGATTCGTCCAGAGAAACCCTTGGAAGTAGGGCGTATCACGGAAGATGTTGTCAAGTTGGAACGTCTCTATGAAGAAGGGTTCCAACTGGGTGAACGGTTTATTCTTTCAGAAGGTCTGGCCTGAGTCGGCGGGTGCGATCCATAGCCTGTTCCAATTCCCAGTTTCTGATTTTAGCCTCGTTACCTGAGAGCAGAATCTCTGGTACCTTCCATCCTTTATAGTCGGCAGGTCGGGTATAGATAGGTGCAGCCAGCAGGTCGTCCTGAAAACAATCGGAAAGTGCTGACTGCTCATCACCGATTACGCCAGGCACCACTCTCACGATGGCATCAGCTATCATCGCAGCTACCAACTCGCCTCCTGTTAGTACGAAGTCACCGATTGATATCTCTTTGGTAATCAGGTGGTCGCGCACTCTTTGGTCAATTCCTTTATAATGTCCGGCCAAGATAATCAGATTCCCCTTCATCGACAGTTCGTTGGCCATGTGCTGGTCGAAACGTTCACCGTCGGGCGAAGTGAAAATGACCTCGTCATAGTCACGTTCTGCTTTCAAGGCTGTGATGCATCGGTCTATGGGCTCACACTGCATCACCATTCCAGCCGAACCGCCATAGGGGTAATCATCCACGCGGCGCCATTTGTCCAGTGTGTAGTCGCGCAGGTTGTGCAGACGAATTTCGGCTAGACCTTTTTTCTCGGCTCGAGCCAATATTGATTCGTGAACGAAGCCCTCCAACATTTCGGGCAAGACGGAAATAATATCAATTCTCATAGCTTCTTGCGATTAGCTGTTAGCGTAAAATTTTTTGATACTTTCTAAATATCTATTGCCCACGCTCCGTCCCAACTCATAGACATGGAGCATTTCTTGCGGGTCGTGAGAAATGTGACCAATGGGGATTTTTTTATCTGGACGAATTACCAGACAGCGCCCATCGCGTTCAGCCTCTTCCACGTAGGCCAACTGATTGTTGTACATTGCAGGACGATGCTCCAGGGCTTCTACGAACTGTGGGTGTTTCCTGAGAGCCAGCCGCATCAGAGGCAATAGCTTGTTCTGTTTTTTGATAAAACCTTTCGGCTGTGTCAGTATCACTACATTATGCCGATAACCTATGCTTTCGAAGTATTCCAGGGGGATAGAGTCGGCCACACCACCGTCCAGCAGTTGCCTGCCTCCCAGTTTCACCACCTTCGATACCAATGGCATCGAGGCTGAGGCGCGAATCCATTCGTAAGTTTCGTAGTTAGCTTCTGTCAATGACTGGTAAACAGGTCGTCCCGTATCCACATCTGTACAGACCACGATGAACTCCATCGGATTCTTGTTGAAGGCTTCGTCGTCGTAGACATCATAGTATTTGGGTACGATGTGATAGCCGAATTCTGCGTTAAAATAGTCACCTGTCGTCAACAGCGATTTCATGCCGCTATAGCGGGCATCTTTCGCAAAACGGATATTGTAGCGGATAGCGCGACCAATCTGTCGCGACTTGATGTTACAACCAAAGGCCGCACCTGCAGATACCCCAATCAGTCCGTTGGGCCATATCCCGTGTTCCATCATCACGTCCGTCACTCCGGCTGTCCAGAGTCCACGCATGGCTCCGCCTTCAAGCACTAGTCCATTTTTCATCAATATGCAGATTTATGGCGCGAAGGTACAAATAAGTGAGAAGATAACCAAATCTTTTTTTAAGAATTGTGTACGATAATTCTCTTTTTTTTCGTAACTTTGCGACGGAAGTCCTAATCTGACAACGAGGTGGAGCGACATGATAAAGCTAAATTAAAAGGTTTAGTCAAAACGATATGAGTATGAACAATAAACTATTAATCATGGGGCTACTGCTCATCTTGGCAGCATGTGGCGGTAAGAATCAACAGCAAAGCGAAAGCGGCAGTGTTAATAAACAAACGGAAGAGTATATCCGTCAGCGTATAGACACTATCTACAAGACTGTAGGAAAGTCAGTCGTTGATGCTGAGGGGAACCGGGTGGATTACATCTCAAACAATTTCAATCGTGACAGTGCTTACTGCTCACAACGCTACTATGCGCTGATGCAACAGGCGTTGAAGGTATGCGAGAAGATGGATGAGGTCCTCTACGACTATGACCACTGGGTATGCGGACAGGATTTCTCTGAGGATTGGAGCTATCAGGTGAAGAAAGTCTATCAGGTCACGGATTCGACGGCACTCGTTGACCTCGCTATTCATAATTTTAATGACAAGGAAACGACTATCGCCCTGCGTTTTGAGCGAGACGATTGGTATATTGATGATTTCTGCCCTTCCGAGGATGGAGAGGATGACAAGGCTTATCTCCGCAGAGTGATACTGCAGGACGAGAAGGCTCAGGGAACGGAACTGACATTTGATAATATAGCTGGCGTCTATGATGATGAGGAACAGGAGAGTCGGTTTTGTTTGACGAGCGATGGTACAGCAACATGGGGCATGATAGGGAGTTTGAATTTTACGGAATATACCTATAGAATCAAAGGCAATACCATCTGCCTGTCTCCCAAAGGTGTAGCATCTGAAGAGGATTGCTACGAATATAATTCCCAAACCCGCACGCTGAAGAACGAACAAGGCACCGTTTATTATCGTCAGGAAGAATAACCTTATCTGTTTAGAGTTATGAAGAAAGAACTAAAAACCGTCATTGCACTGATGTTGTGTGTAGCATGGACGCTGTCTGCCAGTGCACAGACCACTGTAGAGAGTATCCGTAAGGAGTATCAAGCCGTTCAGGAAGACATAGCCCTGATGATGCCTAATGAAGACGGGGAAACACCGTGGCCTCCTGTATACTTCGACCTACATGTATTGCAGAACCTGCCAGGAACAGGCTCGCATCGTGAACATATCCGTATGTATTATAATGAGATGGATTCGGACGAAGATCAAGTCTACCTACCGCATTATCTGCGATTTACTACTGCGAAATATAATTTTGCAGCTCGTGAATTTTATGAGGAATATCTCTACGACGAGAAAGGGCAGGCGATGTTCGTTTATGCTCTCACTCCCGATATTGCAGACGACTTGACACCTTATGAACTGCGTATGTGGTTCGACGGCAAGCGTCTGTTGCGCTTCTCTGTCAGGAAATACAAGGGTGAAGAACTGTTTACAGGCACTACCATTCCAAAACTTTACCAAGGCGAATCTGACCGTTTGCGTCAACGTGCCCTCCGTTTCCTTGATATGTTCAAAGGAATCGACAATAATACTTATCTGTAAAACTCAATCATCGTTTCATCATCTTTGATTTGTATTATTCGTCGTCGGTACGAGTTTCATTATACATTCGCTCGTTTTCCTTTGCTGTCTCTTGAATGGCATCATCATATCCCGTCAAGGCGGCAAAGGGGGCAAACTGAGCGGCACGATTCCACATTGGCATCTGGGGATGTCGCTTCGAAACGTGATGTGGCAGATTGATGATGTCGTCGTAGTATCCCATTATGCTTTATGTCCTCCTATCTGTGCATTACGCTCTTTGGCTGTGGCTCCTTCTTCGAAATTGAGGCCACGAAGAATGGAATTCTTTCCAAAGCGTTGTTTGATTTGTAACTGTACTTCCTGTAGACGCCGCTCCTTTTCCAGTTGTTTATGCTCTTCCTGTTTCTGTCTTTTAAGGGTTTCGTAGTCGGTGAACAAGTCCAATTGCTGTGGCTCTGCACGTCGCGATTCGAGTGATGATTCGGACACGACATGGTTGACGCAGATATTCAGTCGGCGAATGAGCAAATAGGGATTGACCAGTTGGTCGAAAAGTGTAGCTACTGCATCCATCATCATGCGTGATGAAGAGGTGGGAGTTTCAAAGTTCCAAGTGCCATGAGCGTGCTTGGGCACTTGCTTGCCATAGTAGTTGGTGGTGATTTCACCGTGATACTTGGCACGTATTTCTGGGCGGGTCAGACTCTCTGCATCATAACCGACGGTGAGCACCAGTTGGTCGGTCACCATGCGTTTAGCTACAAGATCCAATGCCATTCCTTCTGCCATTTCTTTAGCTACAACCCTGGCTTTCTTGAAATCGTAGGGTTCCTGGAGTACTTGACCACTGCTGAAGGAGTTCGATTCAGGACGATAGGCTTTGACATCGGCAATGGTACAAGGTTCCCAACCCCAGGCATGGTCGATGAGCAGTTCGGCATTAACGCCAAAGAGTTGGTAGAGAAGTTCTTCGCGCTCATGCGACATTCGGGCCAGTTTGCCCATCGTGTCAATACCATACATACTGAGCTTATTGGCAATACCTTTCCCCACTCTCCAGAATTTGGTGATGGGGCGATAATCCCAGAGTTCTTTGCGATAGGTCATCTCGTTGAGTTCTGCAATGCGAACTCCATCTGCATCAGCTGGCATCTTCTTGGCTACAATATCCATCGCTACTTTGCAGAGGTACATATTGGTGCCGATGCCTGCTGTGGCGGTGATACCTGTCTGCTTCAGTACATCGTGAATCATGGTCATTGCTAGTTCGTGAGCCGTCATTTTGTAAACGTGCAGGTAGTTAGTGACATCCATGAAAACTTCGTCGATGGAGTAAACATGGATGTCCTCAGGGGCGATGTATTGGAGATAGACATTATAAATCTTACTGCTGACCTCTATATAATGAGCCATACGGGGTGGGGCTGCGAGGTAGTCAACGGCCCAATCTGGATGGTCCTTCAGTTCTAAATCATTGTAGGATTTCCCTGTGAACTTATGCTGTGGCGACTTACACAGGCGCTCGTAGTTCACTTCGCGCATCCGTTGTACTACTTCGAACAGGCGTGCACGACCTCCGATACCGTAGGCTTTCAAACTGGGTGAAACAGCCAGACAGATGGTCTTCTCGGTTCTACTGACATCGGCCACTACAAGATTAGTGGTCAACGGGTCATACCCTCTGTCCACACACTCAACTGAAGCGTAAAACGACTTCAGGTCGATGGCTACATATATCCGTTCCGATTCCTGCATCAGTTGTCCTAACTTAATAAAGAAAAGGGTGCAGAACTTATAAAGTCTGTCACCCTTTTGACGTTTTTGTGATCCGGTCGGGATTCGAACCCGAGACCCACAGCTTAGAAGGCTGTTGCTCTATCCAGCTGAGCTACCGGACCATCATTTTCAGCGTGCAAAGGTACTACTTTTTTGGCAAAGCGCCAAATTTCAGACCTGAAATCTTACATATGTCCTGTCATCAAAAGAATCTTGCCCTAGCATAAATGCTTTGCTGGCGAGGAAACTGTCGATGTTCAAGGGATCGTTCTCGCGTTGTTGCGCTAACCGTTGTTCACTCTCGGCAAGGGTGGGGCAGAGAATGGGATAACCATCGGTGGCAAATATGATTTCGTGGGGATGGAAATCGAGAGTAATGACCGGGACAAGGTGTTCTGGTATCGGGAATCCATCGATGACGGAATAAGTGACATTCTGTTGCTTCATGCTCGCAACGATATCGGGCAGGATAAAGTCGCGGGCTGCATCATGGGTGCGCAATTGTTCTATGGTCATGCCTTCAGCAAGGAGCTGTTTGGCATGCTTGGCACGTTTAGCAGCATAGACAGCCTCCTGTGGTTTGGGATTCTCAAGTAATTGTCCATCTAAAAGGCATTGGCAGTCGCCCACCATCCATATCTGACGTTGCAATCGGCTATAGATGATGGCAGAACAGGTGAGTCGTTCTTCGGGATGTTCCATCAGACGCGACAGGTGAGATTTTCGATAGTGTTTGCGGATATAGGCTGAAACACCCCGTAGAAACTCATGACACGAGAGTTGTTTGGGAGCATGTTTCAGATAACGACAAACCAAGTGAGTAGCTTGTCGTCCGTTGCTGCGCCAAAAACTGTGCCGATAGTCGGTCTTGGAGGTGGAACCATCGATGACGGCTATGAAATCAGGACTTACGAGAATTCCGTCTTCGTTTTTCTTTTGCGGATTTTTGGGGATTGTAGTTTGTTCGATTATTAGCATGATTGCTGTCTTTATACCAGAAGAAATACTGGCGCTGGGCAAGCTTCTCCTGTTGGCTGTGAGCACTATACACCTTCTCCATCGTATATGGGTCGTAGCCCGTATACCACATTTCGGTAGAAACGGTCATTGGGGTGGGTGTGAAATCTTGTACTTGTTCCAAATGAAAATTCAGTTGTTTGGTAATCTCTGCCAGTTGTGCCATATCCTGCTCAGTGCATCCAGGATGGCTGGAAATGAAGTAGGGAATGATTTGCTGGTTGAGGTGCTCGTCATGATTGATGCGGTCGAAGATGCGTTTAAAATCGTAGAACAAGCGAAAGGACGGTTTGCGCATTAGTTGGAGAACACGGTCGCTAGTATGTTCTGGTGCTACCTTCAGTCGGCCGCTGACATGGCGGGTGATGAGTTCGAAGGCGTAATCTCGTGCAGCTTGATTGACAGTCTCGTCTTTGCTATGATGCAGGATGAGGTCGTAGCGCACGCCACTTCCGATAAAGCTTTTCTTGATACCTGGTAAGGCATCAACAGCCCGGTAAATGTCGAGTAGTGCACTATGGTCGGTATTGAGATTGGGACACACCTGGGGATGGATGCAGCTAGGACGCTTGCATTTTTCACACGCATTGATGTTGCGTCCCTTCATGCCATACATATTAGCAGAAGGGCCGCCCAAATCGGAGAGGTATCCCTTGAAATCGGGCATCTCAACGACTTGTTTTGCTTCTTTTAATATGCTCTCCTTTGAGCGACAGGAAATGAACTTTCCTTGGTGAGCAGAAATGGTGCAGAAGGCACAGCCTCCAAAACAGCCTCGATGGATGTTGATGCTGTGCTTGATCATATCGTAGGCGGGAATGCGCTTGCATTTATATTTGGGATGAGGCTGGCGCGTGTAAGGGAGGTCGAAAGAAGCATCGAGTTCAGCGGTGGTCATCGGAGGATAGGGAGGGTTAACGACTGCATAAGAGTCGTTTACACGCTGGAGCAGGCGTTGAGCATGCATCATATTCGACTGTTCCTCGATGTAACGGAAGTTTTCGGCCTGCATGCGCTTGTCGCGTAAACAGTCTTCGTGAGAATGTAGCACGATATCGCTATCTGTTGGTGTGATATCGTTAGTAAGATATACAATCTGAGGAATGTCATGTAGCGCGCTGACTGGTTGCCCCTCGTCTAATCGGTGTGCAATCTCAATAATGGGTTTTTCGCCCATTCCATATACAATCAGATCGGCTGGGGCATCGCATAGAATGCAAGGGCGAAGCCTTTCCTGCCAATAGTCGTAGTGGGTGAGTCGGCGCAAAGAGGCCTCAATGCCTCCTAATACAATGGGGACATCGGGATAGAGTTGGCGAAGGATGTTGGAATAGACGATAGTGGGGTATTCAGGTCGTGTGTCATGACGTCCGTCTGGACTATAGGCATCTTCAGCACGCAGTCGACGATTGGCTGTGTATTTATTCACCATAGAGTCCATGCAACCAGGAGCAATGCCGAAGAATAGTCGAGGACGACCCAACTTCTTGAAATCACGGTAATCGCCATGCCAGTCTGGCTGAGGTACGATAGCCACCCGATAGCCGGCAGCTTCGAGCACACGTCCAATTACTGCTGCGCCAAAAGAAGGGTGATCGACATAGGCATCACCAGAGAACAGGATGATGTCAACTTCATCCCATCCTCTGAGTTCCAATTCCTTCTTTGTCGTAGGAAGAAAATCCGTCAGTCTATAACTCTCAACTCTCATCTCTCAACTCTCAACTCTCAATTAAACGGAGTTCCCTGGAATGCACGTGTGGTCATACCGAGATTGTCGTTGCCACGATTCTTCCAGTTAATGAAAAGAAGGACAAGTTGTTGTAAACCGTAGGCTTTCATGTTCTGATGGTAGATGACATCGAGACAGAGGTCGAGAAGATTTTTGTCCTTGCCAGCATCAGACTCCAGCATGGAGCGGATGTTGAGTTTCAGTTTGTCTAGGACCTGTTCGTCCACGTAACCGTTGGAGTCAATGAGGTCGCGGAAGAGTTGGTACTTCTCGATGGTTTCTAAGTGTAGGTCGCTAATCTCGATGTTTCGCGTACCAGATGAATTTGCTTGAATTTTGTACATAATTTAATAGGTTTTAGTTTATTATTTTAAAAGATAATTCAATATTCCTCGCATGAGGGACCCCTGTTTCTGTTCGTTCTTAATACACTCGAAGGGGAAACCCATAGTGAATGAACGATAGTCGGTGCCTTTATAAGCCACAGCAGCATCCTGTCCGTCGGCATAGCGCATGACGGCATAGGCTGTAGGGAGTGGTGAGAAAGCATCAGAAGAAGTCGAAGCGTAATGGTCTTCGTTCAATTGATTATAATATTCGAATTGCGTACCCAGTCCAATCACTGTATTATTCTCACCACGATATTGTCCTTGGTATGCACATTTCAACGTCTGTTGAAGGAATTGTTGTTCTTCGGTTCCTGCAATATCTGTACCAATATATGCCCCACTTACCAATAAGGCTCCTCCTTGATGGGCGAAATTATGCACAGCACGACGAAGGGCGGAAGGAAAAGATTTGTAAAACACCAAGCTATGTCCATCATTACGTTCCAGGCCTAAAACCAAATCAAGCATAGCATAGTTATTCAATCTCACTAATCCTTTTTCAATGGCTTTGCTGGAACAGCTGACCAGGTTGTATTCTTGAGCGGAGGCAATAGCCTTGGCATGTGTTGCTACATAATTGAAATCGTTGCCGGCAACAAACATACCCGCCAGTTCATCGCTGCTCCATCCAAGATCGTCCATAGAAGAACCACCTGCCTGCAGCGTGCTGAAAGCGCGTTGGCGTCCTACCCATCCTGCAGTAGTTCCATATGTAATGCCAGGGTCGGCATCAAGGTCGAATCCCTGTTGCTCGTCATGATTGATAATAGCAGGAGATGAAAGACGATGGAACCCATTGACAATCATCACTGTTTGCTTTGCTTTGGGGTGATAATAGGCAGAAAGCACCTCGGTGGGGAAACTCATCCCACCTTTGTTGGTTGCCACCACTTTAAAATGGTATAACTGGTTGGGAGAAAGTTCAACCTTGTGGCTCTTCCCATGCACATAAACTCCGTTGTCAAAGTCTGCTTCACCTTCAGAAGTATATACAATATAACCAGACGGAGTGGCTGATGGCTCTTGAGGATCGTTGACAGCATCCCATTGCAGGATAGCTGTATTTTTAGACAACTCAATGCGGAAATTCTGAGGTGTCAATGGGCTGACTACAAAATTCTGATCATGCTGCCGAGAGACATAGCGCAAAATGGACTTATAGATAATGCGAGCCAGCGTGAAACGGAAATTGGGATCTTGTCCATAACGCATGTCTGGGAAGTTCTGATGCGACATCGTTTCCAAGATGGCGCTGGGTACTAAAGGCACACGTGTTTCGGAATAATTACGATCATAGAGTTCGCGGCGTTTCCAGTGTCCGTATTTCGCTTCTAATTCGGTAGTAACACTGGTGAGGATTTCGTCAGCCAAATCACGAGAGGCTAGGCGAGAGATACCCGATTGTAATTTACCGTTATTGTAATTGGTAGTTGCTATTGCGAGAGAACCTATCTTGTCTGCAAAGTCTTTGGCATATCCGGCATCGCTGTGCACTGCCAGCGACAATTCAATAGGTACGCGTAGTCCCATTGTGTCAGGTACATAGGGAGAACCACCGGCCAGATAATTAGTCATGTTAGATCGTACATTAATGTCGTCAGCATAGTCGTCAGTACCTTCACGACTGCTATAAACGAAGTAGGGCATTCCAGCCCATTGGGCATAATAACGAGCACCTTCAAGGGCACGAGGCATACCACTCACGCTTTCCCCTCGCTGAATATTACCCATTCCACCACCGAAGCGTACTGCATCGGTAGTCACTACGCCATGTTGGCGACTATGGTTGGATAGTGTGACACAATTGAATCCACTATATCCTTTATCGAAATCGAAAGTTCCTAAATAAACCCATGTTCCACTTCCCATTTGTTGATTGACATGGAAGACGGTACGTTCACCCTTGTGCCAAACTGTGTATTCGGCATCGTCAATACTGTTTTCCAATGTCTGATAACTGACATAGACCGCATAACGACCTTCTTTAGGGAAATGGGGTTGGTAGGCTACCTGAGAAAAACGGCTGTCGCTGTTAGTCGTTTTGATATAGCGAGCCGTACCTGTTTCAAAAGGATTCTCGTTGTCGGCGTATGGTGCATCGTGATAGGCAAAGCCGGGAAGAGGGGTGTTATGCCACTTTCCGTGAGTGTCCTTTTCGATATAATGAAGTTTGTCGCCATCATTGTCGACAATCATTTCTTCCCGTTGCCAGGCTCGTTCACGAGGCGTGAATACGATGGCCCCAGCATTCTCTAACATGGGAATAAGGTAGGGTACAACGATGGTCTGGGTAAATAGGTCTTCTGTAGTTCCAAAAAGTTTTGGGCGTTGCCATTTCCAAATATCATTTTTATTGTCGTAATAGCGCCCGTGACTGGCCCAAAGTGAGAGATGCCGCCCTTGAAGACCTTCCGTAATCTCAAGAGGAATAGACATGTTTTTTACCCAGGGCTTTCCTTGATAGTCGATATCGTTCCATAGACGTGACTTATCCTGATTGTGACGCAGACGATTGGGAATCAGATCCTGCAGTTCGTAATTATGGGTGTTTACCTGCAGATAATAGCTGTCGTAAGGTGGAGGGAGTAGTTGTTTAATCTGACTATAGATGTTCTCAACTATCGTGGGAGTAAAACTTTGTTCGGCAAAAGCATTATTCACAGAGACAACGAGTAATTTCTCCTCGTCGTCAATTTGCAAATCATCAAGGTGTGCAGTCCTTGAAAACTGTGCGCCCTTTGGTTTGTAATTTTTAAAATAATCTTCAAGTTTCTCCTGAATGGTCTTGATATTTCCCTGAGCAAATATATGGTTTCCGCAGAGAAGTGCCGTTAGGAGGAAAACAACAGTAATTTTTTTCATTGAATATTTCCAATCGTAAAGTTCTCTGGTTTCTTGCCTTTGAACTTACTAAAATATAGTTTAATCTCGCGAATCTGTTGGTCAATGTCTCCATTGGGGATAATAGTCTTGGTGCATTCTATGCGCCGCTTCTCATAGTCAATCCCATAAAGCAAGATGGGTATTCCTGCTTTCTGTGCAATATAATAAAAGCCTTTCTTCCAGTCGGGATTTGACGAACGTGTGCCCTCTGGTGTAATACATAGACGGAACATCTTCTCACGTTTGGCAGTTTCAGCAAGATGGTCTGTCATACTGGTGTGTTTTGAGCGCCAAACGGGGATACCGCCCAAACTCCTGAAGATGGGGCCAAGAGGCCAAAAGAACCACTCCTTCTTCATGAGGAAGTTGCTTTTCATCCCTGTAGCACCATTATATAGTTGTCCAATTACAAAGTCCCAGTTGCTGGTATGAGGCGCCAGACATACAATATACTTGTCGGGGTGAGCCTCCGTTACTTCAGAAGTCCACCCCATCCATTTGTATAGTAGCCAATTACAAAATGATTTCCACATAAATATAATTATAAGTTTATAATATGATCTAGAATTTCATGTGTCTCTTTAGAGAAACTAATTCGTAAATCCTTGAAATAGCTTTTAGGTGACATGCCAGGTTCTGGATGACAAATACGACTTGTGTAGTTTTTTTGTAGATGGGCTAGTGATCGTAAAATGGCTTCAGCCTTTTCTTGCGTGGGTGCCTTGCCATACAAAGATGCTGCTACGAAGTCTACAAAGAGTTCTTCACAGACATGGTTGATTTGTTTCTTTAGTGTTCTTTTGTTACTCATAAATTATCTCCTCCATTTAACTATTTGATTGTTTGCTCTCCAAAGATACGGAATTTTTTTCAACTAACAAGGTTTTTCTTCACAAAAAAACTAAAAAAGCAGAAAATAGGCGATAATCTTTCTTATTTCTTTAAGAAAATGATTAATTTTGTCAGCCAAAATGGAACTATCATTATTTATTAATAACAGATTATATGGAAAAAAGTGCATTGCAGAAAGCAAGAGCTGCCTATCAGCCTAAATTACCAAAGGCTCTTCAGGGCGCAGTAAAAGTGAAGGAAGGTCAGCCAACACAGAGTGTGGGCAATCAGGAGGAAATCAAACAACTATTCCCCAACACCTATGGTATGCCTATCGTAGAGTTTGTACCTGCTGACGAGGCCAATACCAAGAAAATGAACGTGGGTATCATCCTGTCTGGTGGTCAGGCTCCTGGTGGTCACAATGTGATTACAGGTCTGTTTGACCAGATTAAGAAGTTGAACCCTGAGAATCGTCTCTTCGGTTTCATCCTCGGTCCTGGCGGTTTGGTTGACCATAACTATATGGAACTTACCAAGGAGATTATCGATGAGTATCGCAATACCGGTGGTTTCGATATGATTGGTTCTGGTCGTACAAAATTGGAAAAGGTTGACCAGTTTGAGAAAGGTCTGGAGATCATCCGCGAACTGGATATCAAGGCTATCGTGATTATCGGTGGTGATGACTCTAATACCAACGCTTGTGTATTGGCAGAGTATTATGCTGCTAAGAATTATGGCGTGCAGGTTATCGGTTGTCCTAAGACTATTGACGGTGACTTGAAGAACGATCAGATTGAAACCTCTTTTGGTTTTGATACTGCTTGTAAGACCTATTCAGAGCTGATTGGTAATATTGAGCGTGACTGTAATTCTGCCCGTAAGTACTGGCACTTCATCAAGGTGATGGGACGTTCTGCTTCTCATATTGCTCTTGAGTGTGCTTTGCAGACCCAGCCAAACATCTGTCTAGTCAGCGAGGAAGTTGAGGCTAAGGAACAGAGTCTTGACGATATCGTAACCTATATAGCCAATGCTGTAGCAGCACGTGCTGCTAAGGGTGATAATTTTGGTACTATCATCATTCCAGAAGGACTGATTGAGTTCATTCCTGCCATCAAGAAATTGATTGCTCAGCTCAATGATGTTCTGGCTATGCCAGAGGCAAAGGATATCAGCCGTGACGAGCAGGTAGACTTTGCTAAGAGCCATCTGACGGAGGAGAACCTTGCGGTATTCAATAGCCTGCCTGTAGGTGTTGCCCGTCAGCTTGCCCTCGACCGCGACCCACACGGAAATGTTCAAGTTTCGCTTATTGAGACAGAAAAACTGCTGTCTACCATGGTTGCTCAGAAGTTGGAACGAATGAAGAAGGCTGGTCAGTATTCTGGTAAGTTCTCTGCTCTTCACCACTTCTTCGGTTATGAAGGACGTTGTGCAGCACCTTCTAACTTTGATGCCGACTACTGCTATGCACTCGGAACCAGTGCTGCTCAGCTGATTGCCAATGGCAAGACTGGTTACATGGCTATCGTCAAGAATACAACAGCTCCTGCTGACCAATGGATTGCCGGTGGTGTGCCCATCACCATGATGATGAACATGGAACGCCGTAACGGTGAGATGAAGCCTGTTATTCGTAAGGCTCTTGTTGAGCTCGATGGTGCTCCTTTCAAAGAGTTTGCTGCTCATCGTGATCTTTGGGCAAAGGAAACATGTTACGTATATCCTGGACCTATCCAGTACTGGGGACCTACTGAGGTTTGTGATCAGCCCACTAGGACTTTGGCTCTTGAGAAGGCTTAATCTGAGATATGCCAACCAAGCGCAAACCGCAACAGAGAAGACGCATTACGAGTCCTGTCCGCCACAAACGGCCAGGGCTCTTTGTGCGTTTCCTACAGCATGTTCCTGGTTGGGCATGGTGGATAGGAGGCGGTTTGATAGTTGCATTATACGTTTTTTTCTTTTATTATATCTTCGTTGGCCCATTTGGTTTCCGTTGGCGTGCGCTATATGGTGATGCCAGCTATCCGGAAGGTTACGAAATACACGGAATCGATATCAGTCATCATCAGGGACCTATTGATTGGGAAGAACTGAAGGATAATGGTATGATAGATAAGTATCCCGTACGTTTCATCTACGTGAAAGCAACTGAAGGCGCCAGCATGATAGATGAAAATTTTTACGACAATTTCCATCAGGCTCGCGAATATGGATTTACTCGTGGTGCTTATCATTTCTATAGTGTACATTCGCCGGCTAAAGCTCAGGCAGAGTATTTCATCAAGAATGTGAAACTGGAGAATGGTGATCTGCCTCCTGTTCTTGATGTGGAGCATAAACCTAAAAACCAGACAGACGAGGAATTTAAAGCAAGTGTCTTGCAGTGGCTTGAAATAGTAGAGAAGCATTATCAAATCAAGCCGATTATCTATACTTATTACAAATTTAAACTCAAATATCTAAACGACTCAGCATTTGACAGCTATCCGTATTGGATAGCGCACTATTATGTGGAGCAGGTGGAGTACCAAGGACCTTGGAAGTTCTGGCAGCATACTGATAACGGGCGACTGGCAGGCATCAAGGGTACCGTCGACTTCAATATCTATAACGGCTCCTTCTACGACCTGCGTAAACTCACCATTGGTGCCCGTGAACAGATAGGCGAAGAAGCCTATCAGGACGAATAAGAGGACTATTCTTTTTTCTTATCCTTCTTCTCCTTTTTCTTTTTCTTCTTTGACGAGAAGAGGTCACGCCAGCCGTTAAAGTCTTTCTTCATAATGAAACCAATTCCTTGGGTGTTCAGACTGGATTTGGTGAAGTAACGGTCGTTAGTCTGGTTATAAACTTTCAAGGCTAAATTGCCATTAGGCAATAATAGGTATCGGATGTCGAAATCACCAATAAATGACGGGTTTGCCGTCTTTGCATTATCGCGATAGCCAAACTGGCCGTTGATGAGCAGTCGGTTATTGAAAAGTCGTCCGCTGATGAGGCCTTCGTATTCTGCATTATTCCATCCCTCGTCACCCGTAGAGATGTTGGCACCAAAGCTCCAGTCATTGCTTTTGATGACAGATTTAAGCAGACTATTGATCTGTCCAGACAAAGTGCCAGACAACAAACTCTGCATGGCTAGAGAGGTTTGACTTTGGTTGTTGTTGCTCTCAGCGTTGTTCGAGCCCTGGGGATAGAAACGTCCGATGGCTAAGAGATAGACAACTTGTTGGTTCATCTCATCCTGAGAATTAATAATTGAACGTACCATCTGTTTTTCATCGGCATTGACATTAGGCATGTCAAGGTCAAATTCTACGATAGGGTGTGAAGGTTGCCCCGTTATATTCATCAGACAATTGACACGGACGGTATTGGAAAAACTGCGTCCTACATTTAAGTCAGAGAGAGAAACACCATTCACCGTATTGATGGCCTGCAGATTAAGGTTGGCGTTGTAGGGATCACCTCCGAATATAATCGTTCCACCCTCTTGGAATGTGAAATTTTTCTTGATGACATTCTGAATGGTCACGTCGTAAGTACCATTAGCTACCCGATAGGTTCCAAACATATTGAAGCCTCCCTTGTTAAACCAAGTAGCCCGCAGAACACCATCTCCCCTCAGATTGATATAATCGTTGGTACGACTATCCATCAGCAGACGAAGGGTAACATTGGGTGTACAGTTCAAAAGAAAATTGATACGCAAGTCGGAACGCTCTTCAACGGGGACGGCGGACTTATTGATGTCATCAGAAGATGCTGACAGGTCTTTGATGCCCCAATGGATAAACTCTTGATTAGATACAGCATCTGGGTCTGCAGCATTATAAACAAAGATAGAATTGGCTTCAGGTGTGACATCCATATCAATGACTACTTCGTTGGAGCGTCCGTGAATAGCAACTTCGCCAGTGCCGTAAACGGTGCCATAGAAAGTGTCGTCGCCAAAATCAGGAAAGTCGTAGGCCAAGAGGTTCTGGGCGTTGATATAAATGTCATAAGTTAGATTAGTCAGGCAGTCGTGGTGAATACCTCCGGTGACAAATCCCTGTCGGCTGTGAATGTCGTAAATGGGGCAGTTTACAAACTCCACCTCATTGGGGATGAGCCGGATGGTGTCGTTGAGTAACTGATAGGTGCATCCTGTGGGTTTGACATGGACTAATCCGTTGACAACAAGACCACCTGTCAGATTGATTTCATCTAATGGGCCGAAAAGCCTGACAGCTCCTTTGCCATGCCCCTCTACTTTACTTAAGAAACTCTCGGTAAACGACTGCATGAAGTCGATGTGAGTGCCTTCTGCCTTGATGCCCAGGTCTATATAATTCTTGGTGGGCGATACATATCCATCGATGTATGTCATGGCATCCTCTCCATCGTTAGCAATGGCGTGGATGTCTATCTGTTCTTCATCCTTGTTCCAGTCTACTTGAGCATCCAGCACGCCCATGCGTCCCTTTTCAAACTTAAACTCATTGACTGTCAAGTCGGCATGTGCTTCCAATTGTTTGCCAAACACACCTTGTGCTTTTGCCTGTCCTGTAGCCAAACCGCTGAAACTTACGGCATCGAAGTTGACAAGTTCAAGAATATAGGCTACATCGATACCCCTCAGATCTGCCACGATGGAATCTTGGTGGTTTTCTGATGCTGTACCATTCACCTGCAGGTGCTGATTGCCATGATGAATGTTCAATCCATTGATTTCCAATCGCTTTTCCGAATAACTAATAGCACATGGTTCAGCGTTCCAGATGGTGTTATGGATATTGAGATGTGAGGGGGCAATACCAATGAAAGCCACCTGTACGCCGTCATAAGTAGTAAAGAAGTTGGTAGTACTGTTCAGCACACCACTTATTCGTTCTTTGGCATGATTGTCCCATGCGAATGTGGATATCAGGTGGTTGTTGTGGGCTCTTCCCTTTAGGGAGATGTCAAAGTTATTGCCGTTGTCCATCAGTTTGGTAATATTGACGTCGCAGGTCAAAGAGTCATTAGGTGTGGCGATTCTCACCAAACCGTCACGATATCCGCTTTCATTATAGAAAAATTCAGGCAGTCGGCATTCCAGATTGATATCCCGTACATGATCGTTCACAAAACCTTCCAAATTGATAGGTTGTTTAATGGCCAAAGGAACGTTGAGCATCTGTTGCAACCAGTCGCTTTTACGGATAGTAGCATTAATGGTAAAGTTGTTGTGAGTATTAGGATTTACTTTGGGAAGACCGGGTAGGGTAGGCATCTGATGAGCCAGGAAATTGGTAATGCTTTGGGATAGTGTCTGATAATTGAACTCGCCCCGAATCTCAGCATCAGCAAAGTCACTATTCAACAGCAAATAGTGGCTTTTCCCGTTAAATCCTGTTTGTAGTTGTAAGTCTTGCAACTCGTAGTTTTTCTCCTGTCCTTTCATTGATAGATTCGTGATGTATATGAAACCGTCAGCGTCATTCTGGTTTGATCCCTTCAGTGTGGTTTCAATGTTGGCTGCAAAACGTGCATCACCCCATTGGTCTGACAAGTGGGTGTTCTGTGGTGAAAAATCGCGGATAATCGTTTTCATATCCACACTTTGCTGCCCTTTACCCAGCGAGGCATCACCTTCCATTTCAAGGTAGATGTTAGGGTCGTCAATCGAGCATTTCCCCTTGATGTGGTTCTTGGCTATACCTCCGTCAATCTTGATGTTCTGATAGTGATACTTGTTGTATTCAAACTTGTTGATGACACCATCTGCGTATACCTGGGTGTTGTGTTTTGCCAGCGAACCTTTAAGCCGGATATTGGTGGACAGCATACCGAAACGTTCGTCGTTTAACAGTTGTCTTAGATTGATTTCCTTGGTGCTGAATTCTCCTGTGAATGCCTGTTGAGGATTCAAAGCAAAACGGACAGAGGCATTGCCTGCACCCGACCGAATCATTTGGTTGACTGTCATTTCTTCCAAAGCTCGCCCGCTCAAAACACCTGACAGGTGGATATCTCCCATGCGAGTAATAATCTCGGGCACCTCTACTTTTTGGCCTCGCAGGTTTTCGGAAATGAAATTCAGTGTCTTGGCCGATAACGACAGGTTTTGCAAATTGGCATACCAGTCAGGTTGCTTGTTGAGATTTTTGACGTAGCCATCACAAAGCAAATTAATGTCGCCAGTCGAAGATTGGATGTTGATGTTCGGTATCTCGACATCAAAACCCTTTCCCTTGAAATGGGATGCAACGGTTAAGGTGCTGTTAAAGGTTTTTAGCGAGGGTAGGAGGCAAGATAAATCCGACAGTCGGACGTGCGACTCTGGAATCTCTCCTTGATAACTTAGTGCATCAACAATGAATCGATTGCCCTCCAATTGATAGTTTGCTTCTACTTCCTTGAGCGTGAAGTCGGTTCCTGGCATTTGCAGTTGCAATTGGTGCAGTATGCTATGATTTCTTCCGCCTTCGTAACGCAACGTCAACTTGTCAACCTTGAGTCCCGATTTTTCTTCGAAAGCCAGTTTCTTGACGTTGACATGGATGGAGTCGGGTGTTAGTGTCTTTAGAATGATATAGGCACTAATATCCTTTACGAAAAGGTGTGACGGATTCAATTGTTGAGGCGTCTCTGGTTCATAAAGCTTGTCGAATATAAAACTGGATCGACGCATAATCAGTGAGTTGATGTGCAGGTCGATTGGTGTTTGACTGGTAGTGTCTTTCGATGCCAGCGAATCGAGTACAAATTGAAAGTTGGGAGCTACATCAGGTCTAGTCTGATAAAATTGCGCATGAGCACCGAAAACCTGTGCCGACGAGATGGAAATTTTGCCATTCATCAAATCCCACAGACTGATGCGTACCCCCAGTCGTCTGACACTGAGCATCTCTTTTCCCTGCTGGTCCTTGATGGCTACATTGTCAATAATCAGCCGATTCAGGAATCCTGGGTCAACACTACCCACCTTCACCTCTGTGCCCAGTTTGTCGGCAAGCATCCCAGCAGTCTTATTACCAATATAATGCTGTACGGCAGGAAAACGCAAGGCAATCATCATTAGAAGATAGAGTCCAATGATGCTCCAGATAATGATACTTAATATTTGTTTTATGACCTTCACGTGGTAGTATTGTTACTCTGGAATCTGTCAGTCCGAGATTGCAAATTATTTCTTTTCGTTCGAATTTTGCCACAAAATTACGATAAAAAGTTGTGACTTAGAGATATTTAGCAGGAAAATTGCACATTTTATACCTAATTTTTATTAATTTTGCACCGTTTCATTGCGATAATCCCAAACATTATATAACAAATGGCAAATGTAATTAAATTGCGGAAAGGCTTGGACATCAATTTGCGAGGCAAGGCTGAGGCTAAACGCATCCAGTTGAAATCAAATGGACAGTTTGCACTGGTTCCCGACGATTTCGAGGGCGTGACACCGAAAGTCGTAGTCAAAGCAGGCGATAAGGTCAAAGCCGGGGATGCCTTGTTCATTAACAAGCAATATCCCGAAGTGAAGTTTGCCTCACCCGTTAGCGGAACCGTTCGCGAAGTGGTGCGTGGTGAACGTAGGAAAGTGCTCTGTGTCAGGGTAGATGCTGATGTGCAGCAGGAGTATGTGGATTTTGGTAAGAAAGATGTAAGTAAGATGGACGGCCAGGCCGTCATCGATGCACTCTTGGAGGCTGGTATCTTCGGATATATCAACCAGTTGCCTTATGCCGTTTCCACCAATCCGTCTCAGATGCCTAAGGCTATCTTCGTCTCTGCTTTGAGAGACAAGCCCTTGGCTGCCGACTTCGAGTTTGAGGTGAAAGGACAGGAAGGCGACTTCCAGACGGGTCTGACGGCCCTGTCTAAGATTGCCAAGACCTATCTGGGCTGTGGCGTACATTCCAGCTTTGAGAATTGTCAGAATGTCGAGGTGACTGTTTTCGACGGTCCTTGTCCTGCTGGCAACGTAGGTGTGCAGGTCAATCATCTTGATCCTGTCAATAAGGGCGAGGTGGTATGGACCATTGGCGATCCTACCGTCGTGCTCTTCATCGGACGACTGTTCAATTCGGGTAAGGTGAACCTGACCCGTACCGTGGCTCTCTGCGGTAGCGAGGTGAAGTCGCCTGCATATGTGGATATGCTGGTGGGCGAGGAGCTCTCTACGCTGCTCTCCAATAGTTATGATACCGACCGACACGTGCGTATCATTAATGGTAACGTGCTCACGGGTTGTCCTACTACTAAGGATGGTTTTCTGGGTGCTCATGCTTCTGAGATTACCGTGATTCCTGAAGGCGATGATGCCGATGAGCTGTTAGGCTGGATTCTGCCCCGTCTGAAGCAGTTCTCCGTCAACCGTTCTTATTTCTCTTGGCTCTGCGGCAAGAAGCAGTATGCCCTCGATGCACGTATCAAGGGTGGCGAACGTCACATGATCATGAGTGGCGAGTACGACCGCGTGCTGCCTATGGATATCTATGGCGAATACCTCATCAAGGCCATTATCGCTGGCGATATCGACCGTCAGGAGGCATTGGGTATCTATGAGGTAAGTCCTGAAGACTTCGCATTGGCTGAGTTCGTTGACTCTTCCAAACTCGAGTTGCAGCGCATCGTCCGCCTTGGTTTGAACATTTTACGTAAAGAAAACGCATAAGACTATGAGCGCAATAAGAAAAATATTTGATAGAATGCGGCCCAGCTTCGAAGAAGGCGGTAAGCTACATGCTTTCCGTAGCGTCTTCGACGGTTTTGAGACTTTTGCGCTGGTGCCTAACGATACTGCCAAGGTAGGTGTCAACATCCACGACGCTATCGACTCTAAGCGTATTATGTCGATGGTTGTGATTGCCTTGATGCCTGCCATGCTGTTTGGTATGTATAATATCGGTTATCAGAACTATGCTGCAGCAGGCACGCTTGCTCAGGCTTCGTTCTGGGAAATCTTCTGTTTCGGTTTCCTGGCTGTTCTGCCTAAGATTCTGGTCAGCTACATTGTCGGTCTGGGCATCGAGTTTGCCTGGGCACAGTGGAAGGGCGAGGAGATTCAGGAGGGTTACCTCGTTTCGGGTATCATCATCCCGCTGATTATTCCTATCGGCTGTCCGCTGTGGATGCTGGCATTGGCATGTGCCTTCTCCGTCATCTTCGTCAAGGAGATATTCGGTGGTACGGGTATGAACATCTTCAACCCAGCCATTGCAGCCCGTATGTTCCTCTTCTTCGCCTATCCTTCTGTGATGACGGGCGATAAGGTCTGGGTGGCTCAGGAGAGCATTTTTGGACTTGGCAACACCTTGCCCGACACCTTTACGGCTGCTACGCCTCTCGGACAGATTGCCCAGGGTGTTGACCCTAACACTTGCGTATGCGACTACATCTTCGGTTTCATTCCCGGTTCTATCGGTGAGACCTCCGTTATCGCCATCGCCATAGGTGCCTGCATCCTGCTCGTCACGGGCATTGCCTCTTGGCGCACCATGTGTTCGGTATTCGTGGGTGGAGCCGTCATGGCTTGCCTCTTCGAGCAGACCGGACAGTCCATCACCTGGTGGCATCACTTCGTGCTCGGCGGTTTCGCCTTCGGTGCCGTGTTTATGGCTACCGACCCCGTTACCTCTTGCCGCACCACTACCGGACAGTATTTCTATGGTTTCATCATCGGAGCCATGGCCATCATCATCCGTGTCATGAATGCCGGCTATCCTGAGGGTATGATGCTTGCCATCTTCTTCGGCAATATGATAGCTCCTACCATCGACCACTTCGTGGTGGAGCGCAACATTTCTAAACGCCAGAAAAGATTGAAGAATTGAAAAATTTAAAAATTGAAGATATGGCTAAGTTAAATACGAATTCCAACGCGTACATTATTATATATAGTGCCGTACTTGTAGTGATTGTTGCTTTCCTGCTTGCCTTCGTCTATCAGGCGCTGAAACCCATGCAGGATGCTAACGTAGCCCTCGACATCAAGAAGCAGATTCTCTATTCGCTCAACATCCGTGGTTTGGACGGTGCTGAGGCAGAGGCTAAGTATTCCGACGTCGTCAAGAGCGAAGAGACCGTAGGCGACAAGACCTATTACGTCTGCGACATCAAGGGCGAGAAGAAATATGTGTTCCCTCTGAAGGGAATGGGACTCTGGGGCGGTATTTCAGCCTTCGTTGCCGTCAACGACGACCTGAACACCATCTATGGTGCCTACTTCAACCACGAGAGCGAGACAGCCGGTCTTGGTGCCGAAATCAAGGACTCGCAGGCTTGGCAGGAGAAGTTCCAGGGCAAGAAGATATTCTCTGCCGACGGCCAGGTGGCTATCAATATCGTGAAGAAGGTTGAGAAGCCCGAAAGTGAAGTCGATGTAGTCACTGGTGCTACGCTGACCTCCAACGGTGTTGCCGCTATGCTTCGTGATGGTTTGAAACAATATGTTGAACAGTTAAAGAAGTAAGACTATGGCACTATTCTCAAAACAAAATAAGGAGGTTTTCACAAACCCGTTGAATATCGACCATCCTATACTCGGACAGGTCCTTGGTATCTGTTCGGCACTTGCCGTTACGTCGCAGCTCAAGCCTGCCATCGTGATGGGACTTGCCGTGACGGTGATTACCGCTTTCTCTAACGTAATCATCTCTATCATCCGCAACACCATTCCCAACCGCATCCGCATCGTGGTGCAGCTGGTCGTTGTGGCTGCTCTCGTCACCATTGTATCGCAGATTCTGAAGGCTTTCGCCTACGACGTCAGCGTTCAGCTCTCGGTCTATGTGGGTCTGATTATTACCAACTGTATCCTGATGGGTCGTTTGGAGGCATTTGCCATGATGAACAAGCCCTGGCCTTCGTTCCTCGACGGTGTGGGCAACGGTCTTGGCTACGCCATGATTCTGGTCATCGTAGGTGCCGTTCGCGAACTGCTCGGACGCGGCACGCTCCTGGGCTTCCAGATTATTCCTGATGCCTGCTACGACTTCGGTTATGTCAACAATGGTATGATGACGATGCCAGCCATGGCGCTCATCCTCGTAGGTTGCGTCATTTGGATTCATCGTGCATATTTCTACAAAGAGAAGAATTGAAAAATTGAAGAATTGAAGAATTGAAGTTATATGGAACACGCAATAAGTCTTTTATTCCGTTCGATTTTTGTCGATAATATGATTTTCGCCTTCTTCCTCGGCATGTGTTCCTACCTTGCCGTGTCGAAGACTGTGAAGACTTCCTTGGGGCTCGGCCTGGCTGTGACCTTCGTGCTCACCGTCACCGTTCCCGTCAATTATCTGTTGCAGACCCAGGTGCTCGGTCCCGACTGTTTGGCTGAGGGCATCGATTTGAGCTATCTCTCGTTCATCCTCTTCATCGCCGTCATTGCCGGTATGGTGCAGTTGGTTGAAATGACCGTCGAGCGCTACAGCCCCTCGCTCTATGCAGCGCTGGGTATCTTCCTGCCTCTCATTGCCGTTAACTGCGCCATCATGGGTGCCTCGCTCTTCATGCAGCAGCGCATTCTGATGGACCCCTCTAACTCGCAGGCCATCACCTCCGTATGGGATGCCGTCGTCTATGGCTTCGGTTCCGGCATCGGCTGGACCTTGGCTATCGTAGCCCTGGGTGCCATTCGCGAGAAGATGCAGTATTCTGATGTGCCCAAACCTCTGCAGGGACTGGGTATAGTGTTTATCACCGTAGGACTGATGGCTATGGCCATGATGTGCTTCAGCGGCTTAAATATCTGATGAGTTATGGGACAGTTTATAGCAATTAGTATAGGAGTTTTCCTTTCATTAATCATCCTCGTGGTGATTGTGCTGCTCGTGGCTAAGAAATATCTCTCGCCCAGCGGCAATGTGAATATTGAGATTAATGGCGACCGCACCATCTCCGTGGCTCAGGGCAATTCCCTCATGTCAACGCTCAATGAGAACGGTGTTTTCCTGCCCTCTGCCTGCGGCGGTAAGGCGTCTTGTGGACAGTGTAAGGTGCAGGTGCTCGAGGGTGGGGGCGAGATACTCGATTCCGAGAAGCCTCACTTCAGCCGTAAGGAAATCAAGGCTGGCTGGCGTCTGGGATGCCAGTGCAAGGTGAAGGGCGACCTGAAGATTCATGTCGATGAGAGCATTCTCGGTGTCAAGGAGTACGAGTGTACCGTCATCTCCAACAAGAACGTGGCTACCTTCATCAAGGAGTTCAAAGTGCAGCTGCCTGCCGGCGCCCACATGGACTTCCTCCCCGGTTCCTACGCTCAGATCAAGATACCGGCATTCGACTGCATCGACTATAACGACTACGATCGCGACCTCATCACGCCTGAGTACGTGCCCGCATGGGAGAAGTTCAAGATGTTCGACCTCAAGTGTAAGAACCCCGAGCCCACCATCCGTGCCTACTCCATGGCCAACTATCCTGCCGAGGGCGATGTCTTCATGCTCACCGTGCGTATCGCTACGCCTCCGTTCAAGCCCGACCGCAGCGGCTTCATGGACGTCAATCCGGGTATTGCCTCGTCATACATCTTCTCGCTCAAACCGGGCGACAAGGTCATCATGTCGGGTCCTTACGGCGACTTCCATCCACACTTCGACACGAAGAAGGAAATGATATGGGTCGGTGGCGGTGCCGGTATGGCTCCACTGCGTGCTCAGATCATGCACATGACGAAGACTCTCCACACCACCGATCGCGAGATGCACTATTTCTACGGTGCCCGTGCCCTCAACGAGGTGTTCTATCTCGACGACTTCCTGGGCTTGGAGAAGGAGTATCCCAACTTCCATTTCCATCTGGCTCTCGACCGTCCCGACCCGGCAGCCGATGCTGCCGGTGTGAAATACACTCCGGGCTTCGTCCATCAGGTCATGCTCGAAACCTATCTGAAGGACCACGAGGCTCCCGAGGACATCGAGTACTACATGTGCGGTCCCGGTCCTATGTCGAAGGCCGTAGTCTCCATGCTCGACTCGCTCGGTGTAGAGCCCGAGAGCATCATGTACGATAACTTCGGCGGATAATTATCTTTATTTATATTATACAAGAGAGGCAGATTCCCAGCAACCTGTCTCTCTTTTTTTGTAGTTTCTCCCTTTGCAGCCGTACCATTCCCTGTCTGCCATACCCACCAGTGCTGCCACCAACGGAGTGGGGAAGCAATGTAGGTATCCTCTTCATGGAAAGCGAGCAGGTCGGCAGGTCGGAATACGGTCATCTGCTCGATGCCTGGTAGCCACACTGTGGTAGTAATCTACACATTATAGATCAAATTCAGTGAATTTGTTATTAATTTATTGGGGCTATAGAAATAACTCTCCAGCGGGTGCATTATTTTGCGTACTTATCTATCAGCGATTGAGCTTGGTCATTGCCAAGTTCTTTTGCTTTCTGCAGATTGCGAGCACCTTCAGCCTTTTGATTGGTAAGGCATTGTGCCAGTCCCAGAAACAGGTAGCCATCGGATTGGTCGGGAGCCAACTGGATGAGCTGTTGGGCGGTGTCAATAGCCTGTTTATGCTGACCGACACGCACTTGCAACGAGGCTTTCTCGGCGCGATACATGGGTTCCGTGGGAGCCATCTGGATGGCGCGGTCGAGGTCGTTGAGGGCTTGCTGATAGAGGTGGCCACCCGTCTCTGCCACAGAACGCTGGTAGTAGAAGGGGGCTGCCAGCTGGGCACTCATCAGTTGTTCGTATTCATTATAATCACTGACGGCAGGACGGTATTTGCCTTGCTCTGTTAGTGCCTGTGCACGAGCCAGCAGATAGGGGGCGGCAGTCTTGACATAAGGGCGTGTGAATTGGTTAACGGCGCTGTCGAGTAAAGCCATCTGAGCATCGGTCTCGCCCAGTCGGCCCTTACATTGCGAAGCAGCAAAGAATACATCGGCGCTGCGTAGGTCGGTATGGGTGAGTTGTTCGTAGATAGTGTAGGCTTCAGCATACTGAGCCTGTGCAAAACGTATCTGTGCCTGTTGTTGCAGGTAGATAGGCATAGGGTTCAGTCGGTAGGCCTCCTGCGATTCTGCATAGGCCTTGTCGAGTGTCCATGCGTCGAAGGGTTTGTCGCTCTGATAGAGGCCTTTCTGATAGATGAGGTCAGCATATTGGTAGTGTACATCGTCGCTGTTGCCTTTTACGCGTAAGGCCTGTTGCATATCGTCTTCAGCCGACTGAAAATTGGCTTTGGCAGCATGTAGACGAGCGCGGTATACATATCCGTCGGCCTCGCCGGGAAACTTTTGGATAAAGCGGTCAACGAGTTGTGTGTACTGCTGTTCGGTCTGTGTCGACGAAGCCAGAAACAGTGTCAGCAAGGCATCCTTGGCATCGTCAGGCATAGCCAATGGAATGGAAGTCTGGCGCAATACGGGGTCATTGATAGAGAGTCCTGTCACTTTCAGTTCGTTGGCAAAACGGGCACTCACGGCATATGCCACACCCCGCTGTCCACCAGCAGAGGGTTGCACGATGCCCACTACAGCTCCTTCCTGATTGAGAATAGGGCTACTGACCTGACTTTCCTCGATGTTGAGGGCGAGGGTGTAGTACTGGTAATGGTCCATAAATGTTTCGGCACTCGTCACCGAACCAGCTACACATTGAGGCTGTTTATTGACGGTATAGGGCATAAGCCAGATGCTCTCGCCTTTGTGTGCTGTGGCTGCTACGGGTAATCCTTGTGTCTTACGGGCAGCAGTCTTGAACTTGGCTACGTCGTATGTCTCGTTGGCACCCATCATCTCCTGAATAGCCCATTCCTTGCCTTGTGCATCGATTACCACGGCACGCTGGGCTCCCTTGAAGGGAGCGTAGGTGCTGACAGCCTCGCCGTCGTTACCGACGAAGAATCCCGTACTGCTGGCTAACAGTTGACCGTCGGCATTAAATGTCTTTAGTGTCAGCATCGACTTAGCTTGTTTACCTGCCCACGATTGGGCAGACATAGGAAGTAAGGTTAACAAAAGGAACTGGAATAATATTAAGATACGTTTCATAATCGTTTTATTTTCAATTTTCAATTTTCAACTCTCAACTCTCAACTCTCAAAAGCTGTTTTGCATTCTCGATAGCAGCCGCTGTCACATCACTACCGCTCAGCATCTGGGCAATCTCGTGGATGCGCTCCTCGGGTGTGAGCATTTGCATTCGACTGGTTGTGCCCGTACTGGACTCCTGTTTACTCACCCGATAGTGAGTAGTGCCCAAAGCGGCTATCTGTGGCAGGTGGGTGATGGAGATGACTTGACGGTCTTGATCGCCCATTTCGCGCATGATATCGGCCATGCGTTCGGCTATTTTTCCACTGACGCCTGTATCAATCTCGTCGAAGATGATGGTCGGCAGTTTGACGGCTCCGCTAATCATGGCCTTCAGAGCCAGCATGACGCGGGCTATTTCGCCACCCGATGCCACCTGAGCGATAGGCTGTAGGAGGCTCGATGTGTTGGCGCTGAAGAGGAAGGCGATGTTGTCTTGTCCGTTGCGTCCCAAGTCGCCCTGACTGATATGCACCTCGAAGCGCACGTGGGGCATGCCCAGTGGTATAAGACGCTCGGTCATTTGGCGTTCTATCATTTTGGCTGATTGTTGGCGCAGTTTCGAAAGAGTATCTGCCTGTTTCTGACATTTCGACTGGAGGGCTGACAGTTCTGCGTTCAAAGTAGCTAATGCCTCGTCGCTATTCTCCATCTGTGCCAATTGCTGCTTCAGTTGTTCGCGCTGCAGGATGAGTTCTGTCACGCTTTCAACGTGGTACTTTTTTTCGAGGTCGTACAGACGATCCAACCGTTCGCTGATGCGCTCCAACTCTTGTGGGTCGAAATCAATGTGCTCCAGCTGTTCGCTGACGTCCTGTGCGATGTCTTTCAGTTCTATCTGGCATGATTCCAATCGTTCCACCCAGTCGCTAGTAGTGGGGTAGACGCGGGTGATATTGGCAAGCGTTGAAATCGATTTGCGAAGTTGCGGTAGAATGCCAAGTTCGTCGGCATCCAAATGTGTTTGTGCCTCATAGAGTGCAGTCTTGATATCCTCGCTATGAGTCATTGTTTCGTGCGTCTGTTCAAGTTCTTCCTGTTCGCCTTCCACAAGTTGAGCTTGCAGAAGTTCATTGTATTGGAATTGCAGGAAATCCTGATTCTGACGGTTGCGCTCTATCTCCTGCTGCAACTGTTCGAGTTGGCGTTGCTTCTCATGATAGGCAGTGAACGATTGCTGGTAGACCTTCAGAGCCTCGTCATCGGCTGCCAGCGTGTCGACGACCTCCAACTGGAAGTCTTGTTTGCCTACGAGTAGGTTTTTGTGCTGCGAGTGCACGTCCACTAGCATGTCTCCCAATTCTTTGAGTATGGCGAGACTGACGGGAATATCGTTGACGAAAGCACGGCTCTTTCCTGCGCTTGTTAGTTCGCGGCGTATGATGCAGTCGTTTGCATCGTAGTCGATATCGTTATCGTCAAAAAACGGTTGCAAGTCATAGCGGCTCAAGTCGAAGTGGGCTTCGATGATGCAACGGTCGGCTCCCTGTTTAATCGTTTTCGAGTCAGCCCGTTGTCCCAGCAGCAGTCCGATAGCCCCTAAGATAATGCTCTTACCTGCTCCTGTTTCGCCCGTAATAACGGAGAAACCCGAGTGGAACTCGATGTCAAGCTCATCGATCAGGGTAAAGTTCTTAATGTATAATTGTTTCAACATAATGATTCAAATCTCTTATCTCTTACCCCTCATCTCTTAATCTCATCCCACGCATTACTTTGCGAGGCATTGATACTGAAGAGCAGGTCGTACACCTCCTGTTTTTCCTTTTGCGTGCCTTTGCCCTTGTAGATATTGGCCAGTTCGTCACGCTTATAGTCGGTCCATATCTGTGGCAACAGGCTCAGGGGCTTGTTTTCGTGGGCTTGCTTGAGGTTTTGCAGGGCCGTAGTGATATTGGTGCGTCCGCGCTCCGCATTGGTGCTCATCTCGTCGAGTCCTGTACGGTAGTAGTCGTACTGCAACTGGCGCAAAGGGCGCATGGGCTCGTCGAGATAATCGTTGATGATAGCAAAGCGGTTGCGACTGGTTTCAAAGGCTTTCCATCCAGGGAAACCGAGGTTTTGCGTATTGTTCACCAGATTCAGACAGCGTTGCAGCACATCGGTACCACCGAGAGGCGAGAAACTGTCGAGATCGAGCCCGATAATGAGGTAGGCGTAATAGGCAAACAGCGCCGTCAACTGGTTGTCAATGATGTCCTCTTGGAAGTTCAGTTGGTCGTACTGCTGATAGTCAAAGTGGAAATCATCGTCTTTATTATTATATAAAGTGGTGGTGTACGTCGAGTAGTAGACGGGCCGGTTGGCCTGTATCATAGCCGTGCACTCAAAGCGGTTCGCAGACTTGTCGTATTTGGTGACGGTGACATTGAAGTTGCATGTAATGCGCTCGTTCTTTTGAAACTGATAATCTGTCCATTGGCGCTCATTAAGGAATTGCTCCAGTGCTTGTTGCAATGTCTCGAAGACACTGGCATCCGTACCCTGTATTTGGGCATGATTGATGGTAACCTTGGCATTCAGTTCCTGCGCTTGCATACTGATGTTCAGGAGTAATACGAGGGTGAGCCATACAATGCGTTTCATAGGCGGCATGCTAATTGGTCGATGATATCGCGAGCCACTTCGCTCTTCGGTTTGCGTGGGTAGTCCTGCTGTCCGTCGCGCGAGATAATGCTGATTTGGTTCTCGTCCGATTGAAAGCAGGTGCCCTTATTGCGAAGTGAGTTCAAGACGATGAAATCGAAATTCTTGCGCTCCAATTTACCTTGGGCGTTCTGCTGTTCGTCGTTAGTCTCAAGGGCAAAGCCGATGAGCCGCTGTTCTGTACGTTTCATCCTACCCAGTTCGGCGGCAATATCGTGTGTGGGTTGCAGACGGACGACGAGGTCGTCGTCCTCGCGTTTAATCTTCTCGTCGGCTACCGTAACAGGACGGAAGTCGGCAACGGCAGCACACAGGATGGCGGCATCGCTCCCAGCAAAAGCCTTCGTAGCAGCCTCGTACATCTCTTGGCAACTCTCCACGTCTGTTCGATGGATGTTGGGATGTTTTGTCTTCAGGGCCACCGGACCGGCTATTAGCTCTACATCAGCCCCTCGGCGGGCACATTCTTCGGCCAAGGCAAAGCCCATCTTACCACTGCTGTAGTTGCCGATAAAACGTACAGGATCAATTTTTTCGTATGTAGGGCCGGCTGTAATCATGATTTTCTTGCCCGCTAAATCCTTCTTCTCGAAATAGTTGTCCAGATACTCCACAATACGTTCGGGTTCCTCCATACGTCCTTTACCTTCCAAGCCAGAAGCGAGGAACCCACTTTGCGGTTCAATGACTTGATTGCCAAATGACTGCAGTTTGCGGAGATTCTCTTGTGTGGTGGGGTGCTGGTACATATCCAGGTCCATAGCAGGAGCAAGGAACACAGGCGCCTTCATCGACAAGTAGGTCGTAATCAGCATGTTGTCAGCCACACCATTGGCCATCTTGCCTAACGTAGAAGCTGTGCAGGGGGCTATCAGCATGGCATCAGCCCACAGGCCAAGGGCGACATGCGAATGCCAAGTACCGTCGCGCTGCGAGAAGAAGTCGCTGATGACAGGTTTCTGTGTCAGGGCAGATAGGGTGATGGGGGTGATAAACTCCTTTCCTGCTGGTGTGATAACCACTTGCACCTCGGCACCTGCCTTGATGAGTCCGCGGATAATGTAGCAAGCCTTGTAGGCTGCTATCGAACCTGTAATACCTAAAACGATCTTTTTGCCTTTGAGCATACGCTATATTGTTTATCTCTTCTCACGCAGATAGATGCGTGTGAGTACTTGTTTCGTATTATTAGTAAAGTCGCCTTGCATGATCCAGCTGTAGTAGCCAGGATCGGTGAATAATACCTGAGCAACGGGTACGCCCTTGTATTTGCCGAAGTTGAAGAGCTCAGTCATCACAGGATTTCCATCCTTGTCGACAACGGTCTTTCCTGCGCGGTCTTTCATCTCGCCCATTACGATACGACCGGCAAAGTCAACGTTATTGTTCATCTTGCAGAAGTCAGCCAGAAACTGCATGTCGTTCTCAAGGATGCGGTCGGCTTCTTCTTGGCGTTCAGCTGTGTACATATCCAACTGGCCCTGTAGCACGCGATACGTGGCCTCGGTATCTTCATCGGCACGGTGGGCGGTAAAGTCTTCCTCCATCTTGCGTCCACAATAGAACTTATAGGCAGCAGCCAGATTACGGCGCTCCATCTTGCGGAATATGGCACAGGCGTCAATCAGACGAGCCTTCGAGAAGTCGAAGTCGATGCCTGCACGCAGGAATTCTTCGGCTAGCAGAGGTACATCGTAATTGTTGGAATTGTAACCTGCGATGTCGCTTCCCATGAAAATCTGCTCCAGCTGATGAGCCATTTGCTTGAAGGTGGGTTTATCCTTTACGTCGTCGTTAGTGATACCCGTCAACTGCTCGACCATTTCGGGGATAGGCTTTTCGGGGTTGATAAGATAGTTGCCGCGGTCTTCGTGTCCGTTGGGGAATACTTTGATATAGGATATTTGAATGACACGGTCCTTGACTAAGTCAAGGCCCGTGGTCTCCAAATCGAATATTACAAGTGGTTTTTGTAATTTCAGTTTCATAATGCGCTAAAAATTAATCATTAATGAGCATAGGCATCATCAGCATGAGCACGTCTTGATTCTCAGGCTGTTCTGAAGGCAGAACGAGTCCGGCACGACTGGGATCGGCCAGCTGGATGATGACTTCCTGGCAATCGAAGTTGCTCAGAATCTCGATAAATGATGAGCCCTTGAAGCCAATGCTCATGGCCTGACCGTTATAGTCGCATGCCATACGCTCGGTAGCTGTCTTTGAGAAGTCGAAGTCCTCTGCATCGAGTTGCAGGGTTCCGTTCTCCACGTGGAAACGAATCAAATTGCTCGAATCATTGGCGAAAGGCTGCACGCGGCGAAGGGCTGCCAGCAAACCCAGACGGTCGATGGTTAAAATGTTGGGATTGCCCTGAGGCACTACCGAATTATAGTTGGGGAATCGGCCTTCTATGAGTCGACAGATAATCTGTCCATCACCGAAACTGATAAGTGCGTTGCGTTCGTCGAAACGAATCTCCACGTCGCCACCATCCTTCTGTAGCAGGTTCTTCAGCAGGGTGGCTGGCTTCTTAGGCAGAATGAATGAGGCAGGATTGTCGCCGTGAATTGTCAAGATTTTATTGCGCACCAACTTATGACCGTCGGAAGCAACAATGGCCAAACATTCTGGGGTGAGGTCGAAGAAAATACCATTCATCACGGGGCGAAGCTCGTCCTGGGCCGTAGCGAACAATGAGCGGTTGATATTCTCTGCTAGCAGATTACTAGAAATCTTGATGACATTGGTATTTTCGTTTACACTCTGGGGCTGGGGGTATTCGTCTGCATTCTCAATAGGCAGAGAGAACATACCATTCTGATAACTGATTTTTGCGATGTTATCCTGCAGATTGACGTCGAAGGTGATGGGTTGCTCTGAAAAACCCTTCACGGCTTCCAACAGGTCGTGGTTGCCAATAGCAAAACGCGCGTTACCATCGCTTTCCGTCAATTCAATCTGTGTGTTCATCACATTCTCGCTGTCTGATGCTGTCAGACGGAGCACGTTGTCTTGAATGTCGAATAGGAAATCGGCTAAGATAGGCAAGGAATTCTTGCTATTGATGACTCTTGAAAGAGCGTTAAGTTTGCTGCTAAGCGCAGTGCTTGATACTGTAAATCTCATGAGTATTTCATTTATTTGTTTTAAGTCCGTAAATTGAGTACAAAAATACAAAAAACCTCCTTCAAATGCAAAAATATTCCGTAAAATATTCTCAAATTAAAAGTATTTTTCGTAATTTCGCAATCTGAAACGTAAAAACAACATATTATAACGTATAAATTATTATGGAATTAACAGGAAAAATTATTGCCGTTTTACCGGCTAACAGTGGTGTGTCATCACGCACAGGTAATCCTTGGATGTCACAGGAATATGTGATTGAAGTACCTGGGCAATACCCACGTAAGTGTGTGTTTCGTATATTCGGAGAAGACCGTATCAAACAGTTTAACATCCAGAATGGTGAAGATGTGACTGTTAGCTTTGATATTGATGCCCATGAGTATAATGGACGCTGGTTTAATGAGATTCGTGCTTATAATGTGACTCGTGGTGCAGTAGCACCTGCCGCAGCTCCTCAGGCAGCCCCTCAGGCAACTCCGTTCCCACCACAGTCGGCTGAAGCTCCGTTCCCTCCTGCACAAGAACCCGCTGGTGAGGGTAGCACCGACGACCTTCCCTTTTAAGATCAGATTTTAGGAAAAATAATAAGGGCTGCATTCTTTTGGATGCAGCCCTATATTATATATAGGTGGAAGGAGTAGGGGAGTGATTACTCTCCCTTCTCCATCTGTGCCTTCAGATTAGCCAGTACGTCGAGGTCACCCAGAGTGGTGCTGGCTGCAACATTCTCAATCTTTGGTGTTGCGTCTTCCTTCTTAGCAGCTCTAGCCTTCTTGGCTGTAGCCTTCTTCTCCTCACGCTGAGGATCCTCAAAGGTACGGCTGTGAGAGAGGATGATACGCTTAGAATCCTTGTTGAACTCGATAACCTTGAATGGCAGAGTCTCACCAAGCTGAGCCTGTGAACCATCTTCCTTCACGAGGTGCTTTGGAGTAGCGAAGCCCTCAACGTCCTTGTCGAGTGATACAACAGCACCCTTCTCGAGCAATTCGATAATCTTACCCTCGTGGATAGAACCAACGGTGTATTTAGCCTCGAATACATCCCAAGGATTGTCTTCCAGCTGCTTGTGGCCAAGAGACAGACGACGGTTCTCCTTGTCGATGTCGAGAACGATAACATCAATCTCTGCACCAACCTGTGTGAACTCAGAAGGATGCTTAACTTTCTTGGTCCAAGAGAGGTCGCTGATGTGAATCAGGCCGTCAACACCCTCTTCCAACTCAACGAATACACCGAAGTTGGTGAAGTTGCGAACCTTAGCTGTATGCTTGCTGCCTACAGGATACTTCACTTCGATAGCCTCCCATGGGTCTTCCTTCAACTGCTTGATACCCAGAGACATCTTGCGCTCGTCGCGGTCCAGAGTCAGGATAACTGCCTCTACATCGTCGCCAACCTTCAGGAACTCCTGAGCTGAACGCAGATGCTGGCTCCATGACATCTCAGAAACGTGGATGAGACCCTCAACACCAGGCTGAATCTCAACAAATGCACCGTAGTCGGCAATAACAACAACCTTACCAGTTACGTGGTCGCCTACCTTCAGGTTGGCATCCAAAGCATCCCAAGGATGTGGAGTAAGCTGCTTCAGACCGAGGGCAATGCGCTTCTTCTCGTCGTCGAAGTCGAGAATAACAACATTGATCTTCTGGTCGAGCTCAACTACCTTATGAGGATCGTCTACGCGGCCCCAAGAAAGGTCGGTGATATGGATGAGTCCGTCAACACCGCCGAGGTCAACGAATACACCGTAAGAAGTGATGTTCTTAACGGTACCTTCGAGGATCTGACCCTTCTCAAGCTTGCCGATGATTTCTTTCTTCTGTGCTTCCAACTCAGCTTCGATAAGAGCCTTGTGAGAAACTACTACATTGCGGAACTCCTGATTGATCTTCACAATCTTGAAGTCCATGGTGGTGCCTACGAACTGGTCGTAGTCGCGTATGGGGTGAACGTCAATCTGGCTACCAGGCAAGAAGGCCTCAATGCCAAATACGTCAACAATCATACCGCCCTTCGTGCGGCACTTGATGTAACCCTGAACGATTTCCTCATTGTCGAGAGCTGCGTTAACACGATCCCAGCTCTTAGAGAGACGAGCCTTCTTGTGTGAGAGTACGAGCTGTCCCTTCTTATCCTCTGCATTCTCTACATAAACCTCAACGGTATCACCTACCTTCAGGTCGGGGTTGTAACGGAATTCAGAAGCGGGGATAATACCGTCGCTCTTGTAGCCGATGCTTACGACTACCTCTTTCTTGTCGACGCTGATAACAGTACCATCGACAACCTGATGCTCACTTACTTTGTTCAGTGTTTCATCATACGCCTTGTCAAGTTCTTCCTTGCTGACGTTGGCTACCATACCATTTTCAAACTCTTCCCAATTGAAGTCGTTCAATGGCTGGACGTTCTTTGTTAATTCTGACATAATTTAAATTTGTTTGTAAAATTAATAAAGTTAGACTTTATGTGAACTATATTGCGGCATAAATCCGCAAATCGGCTGCAAAATTACAAAAACTTTCGCTCATCACAAAATGTTTTGGGCGAAAGTTTTCGTAAATCATTGATTTTATGCAAAATATTAATAGCTGCGGGCTATAATAACACGGTGTTTAGCGGGTTTACCACTAACCATGTCAACACCAGGAGTCTGTTCGTAGGCAAAAGGCACGCAACGGATAGTGGCTTGTGTCTCTTCCTTGATTTGTGCCTCGGTCTCGGCAGTACCATCCCAGTGACAGAGGAAGAATCCGCCGTCCTTTACACGCTCCTTGAACTCTTCGTAGTTATCGCATTCATAGACGTGCTCGTCACGGAATTTACGGGCTTTCTCGAAGATGTTCTTCTGAATATCCTCTAATAATTGTTCTACATATTCCACGATACCCTCCAGCGGACGGGTTTCCTTTTCCAAGGTGTCGCGACGCATCACTTCGATGGTGCCATTCTCTAAATCGCGAGCTCCAATCACTAAGCGCACAGGAACACCCTTCAATTCGTAATCGGCAAACTTGAAGCCTGGACGCTTGTTGTCGGCATCGTCGAACTTCACACTGATGCCTTTCTCGCGTAATTTATTCAAAATAGGTGTCACTTCCTGGTTGACCTGTTCCAGCTGTTCGGGTTTATTGGCGATAGGGATGATAACCACCTGGATAGGAGCCAAGCGTGGAGGTAATACCAAACCGTTGTCATCCGAGTGCGTCATGATCAGGGCACCGATGAGTCGGGTAGATACGCCCCATGAGGTAGCCCAAACGTATTCTGGTTTGTTCTCCTTATTTAAATAGGTAACCTCGAAGGCCTTGGCAAAATTCTGTCCGAGGAAGTGTGAGGTGCCGCTCTGCAGCGCCTTACCATCCTGCATCATGGCTTCGATGGTATAGGTATCAAGAGCACCGGCAAAGCGTTCCGTTTCACTCTTCACACCCTGCAGTACAGGAACAGCCATCCACTCTTCAGCAAACTTGGCATAGACGCCAAGCATCTTCTGTGCTTCTGCTTCGGCTTCCTCCTTGGTAGCATGGGCGGTATGACCCTCCTGCCAAAGGAACTCGGAGGTGCGGAGGAAAGGACGGGTGCGCATTTCCCAACGCATCACATTACACCATTGATTGCACATCAAGGGCAGATCGCGCCAAGAGTGAATCCAGTTTTTATAGGTGTTCCAGATAATGGTTTCAGAAGTAGGGCGTACAATGAGTTCCTCTTCCAACTTTGCCGTTGGGTCAACTTCTACGCCACTCTTGTCTTCCTTAGCGCGCAGACGATAGTGAGTAACCACTGCACACTCCTTGGCGAAACCTTCTACATGTTCGGCCTCACGGCTGAGGAATGATTTTGGAATCAGCAAAGGGAAATAAGCGTTCTGAGCACCAGTTTCCTTAAACATCTTGTCAAGTTGCTGTTGCATCTTCTCCCAAATAGCATAACCATAGGGCTTGATGACCATACAACCGCGTACGGCAGACTGCTCAGCAAGGTCGGCCTTTACCACAAGATCATTATACCACTGACTATAGTTGTCAGCTCTTTTAGTCATTTCTTTGAGTTCTTTTGCCATAAAAATCTTTTATTTTTCAAAATTTGCTGCAAAATTACGAAATTATTATCAATTATTTTGTATCTTTGCCACAAATTATTATCATTTTTAAATGAAATATAGACATGAAGACAAAAATTATTTCTCTGTTACTCTGCGTTGGAATGCTCTTCGCATGTAACAACACCCAGAAAGGTGCAGGTATTGGTGCCGGTGGCGGTGCCTTGTTAGGTGGTATTATCGGTGCTATTGCAGGTAACACCGCTGTAGGTGTAGCAGTAGGCGGTGCTGTAGGTGCCGGCGCAGGTGCTATTATCGGTAAGAAGATGGATAAGGCTAAGAAGGCTGCCCAGCAGGTAGAGAATGCTCAGGTAGAGACCGTGAAGGACACCAATGGTCTGGATGCCGTAAAGGTAACCTTCGATTCTGGTATTCTGTTTGCTACTGGTAAGGCTGATTTGAGCACCAGTGCTAAGAATTCTCTGGCTGAGTTTGCTCGCGTTCTTAATTCTAACCAGGACTGTGATGTCGCTATCATTGGACATACTGATAACACTGGTACTGACGCTATCAACCAGCCTCTGTCAGTAAACCGTGCAAATAGCGTGAGCAACTATCTCCGTTCTTGCGGTGTTCAGGGCAAGCAGATCAAGAGTGTAGAGGGTCAGGGTTCTACCAATCCTGTTGCTGATAACTCAACAGCTGCCGGACGTCAGCAGAACCGTCGTGTAGAGGTTTACATGTATGCCAGCAAGGAGATGATTCAGAAAGCTGAAGCTGGTACATTGCAGTAAATGAAATCGTTACTGCATAAGATTAAGAGATTTCTTTTGTGGATAGTGGTGGCATTCTTCGCCTCCACTATCCTTTCTGTTGTAGCATTACGTTGGGTGCCGGTATGGTTTACTCCATTGATGTTTATCCGTTTGGGTGAACAGATATCAGAGGGTAGGGAACTGACGCTTCATCATCACTGGGTGCCTTACGAGGAGATATCCCCATCACTCTCTCTTGCTGTCATGGGCAGTGAAGATGCACGTTTCTTAGAGCATCACGGTTTTGATTATAAAGCCATAGAGCATGCTGCTATCCGAAATATAAAACATCCCGAGAAACGTAAATTAGGAGCTTCGACCATCAGTCAGCAGACAGCCAAGAATGTTTTCCTGTGGCCTGGTCGTTCATGGGTACGCAAGGGTTTCGAGGTCTATTTTACGGTATTGATAGAATTGATGTGGTCCAAACAGCGTATCATGGAAGTCTATCTGAACTCGATAGAAATGGGGGAGGGTATCTATGGAGCTGATGCTGTGGCAGAATGGCATTTCCAAACGACTGCCTCCAAACTCACCAAAGCTCAGTGTGCACTGATTGCTGCAACCCTGCCCAATCCCAGAAAGTTTAATTCAGCACGTCCGAGTAGTTATGTGCTGAAAAGACAAAAGCGCATCCTTCGTGAGATGCGCTTCGTAAAACCATTGGAGTAAAAAGTATTACTTCTTACCTTTTACATTCTGTTTTTTATTTCTTCAGCCATCTGCTCCTGCAATTCCTTGGCTTTCTGAGCAGCAACTTCAGCAAAGTCTTCACCATTGCTGGCATAGATGATGCCGCGAGAAGAATTAACCAGCAGTCCGCAGTCTTTCGTCATACCGTATTTGCAGACTTCCTGAAGCGAACCACCTTGGGCTCCAACGCCTGGAACTAACAGGAAATGGTTGGGGGCAACCTTACGGATATCCTCAAACATCTGTCCCTGGGTAGCACCTACGACATACATCATGTTTTCGTCGTTACCCCATTCCTGCGATTTCTTCAGCACCTTCTCAAACAGGCGCTCGCCATCTTTATCCTCTGTCAACTGGAAATCGTAAGAGCCTTTGTTGGAAGTCAGCGCCAACAGGATGACCCACTTATCGTCATAACCGAGGAAAGGAGTGACCGAATCCTCACCCATATAGGGAGCAACGGTCAGCGCATCGACATCATACTCCTCAAAGAATGTCTTGGCATACATCTTCGAAGTGTTGCCGATATCCCCACGTTTGGCATCAGCGATGATGAAGTGGTTGGGATATTCTTCTTTCAGATAATCGACGGTGGCTTCGAAAGCCAGAATGCCATCAACACCATACGCCTCGTAGAATGCCAGGTTTGGCTTGTAGGCTACACAATAGGGAGCCGTTGCATCGATAATAAGGGCGTTAAACTCGCAAAGGGCTCTGAAAATATAATCATCACCATCCTTTGCCTTAGCTTCGTCGATGATGCACTGAGGAATCTTATTGATGTCTGTATCCAGACCTACGCAGAGAAACGACTGCTTCTCGCGGATTTGTTGTATAAGTTCTTTTCTATTCATAATTATTTCTTAAAGTATAGATATACTAAATAAAAGAAATAGACAATACCAAACCAGATTAAAAGAAACCCCCAACTTACCCAAATACTAGGTATCTCTTTGGCAAAATAATTTGAAGGAATAATGCCAAAAGATGCGATGATGGCAGGCCATATCTGGTCTTTTCTCATTTCTTGGCGCATAGGTGCCCAAAATTTTTTCCAATCCATTTTTTTATTTATTTAAAGTTCTGTTTCTTTCATTCTTTCTGCATTCTCGGCAACGGTGAGGGCATCGATCATAGGCTGGATGTCACCACCTAAGAAACCTTGAAGGTCATGGGTAGTATAGCCAATGCGATGGTCGGTTACTCGACCTTGCGGGAAGTTGTAGGTACGAATCTTTGCCGAACGGTCACCGGTAGATACCAGTGTCTTACGGCGTGAGGCGATATCGTCCATATACTTCTGGTGCTCCTTATCATATATAAAGGTATATAGACGCGAGAGGGCACGCTCTTTATTCTTTGGCTGGTCACGGGTTTCTGTACATTCAATCAGGATTTCTTCCGTTTCCCCCGTATTAGGGTTCTTCCACATATAGCGCAGACGAACACCCGATTCCACTTTGTTCACGTTCTGGCCACCGGCACCTGAACTGCGGAAGGTATCCCACTTGATTTCACCCTCATTGATATGTACTTCAAACTTATCGGCCTCGGGTAAAACGGCAACAGTAGCAGCAGAGGTATGCATACGTCCCTGTGTCTCGGTAGCAGGTACACGCTGTACGCGATGAACACCTGATTCATATTTCAGCGTACCATAGACATCAGCACCTGATACGGCAAAATCAATTTCCTTAAAACCGCCAACGGCACCTTCGCTCACGCTCGTGATAGCCAGTGTCCAACCCTTAGACTCGCAGAAACTCTTATACATCTTAAACAGGTCGCCAGCAAAGAGGGCAGCCTCGTCGCCACCGGTTCCTGCACGAATCTCCATCTGCACGTTCTTAGCATCTTCAGGATCTTTAGGAATCAAGGCTATCTTGATTTCTTCCTCCAATTTGGGTTGCAGCGCTTCGTTTTCTGCCAGTTCTTCACGAGCCATCTCTTTCATCTCGGCATCATCCTCGTTGGCAAGGATATCCTTTGCCTCCTTGATGCTGTTCAGACAAGCAATATAGCGCTTGCGGGCATTCATGATGTCGCCCAAATCCTTGTATTCTTTGGTGAGTTTGACGAAGCGGTTTTGGTCGGCAATCACATTGGGGTCGGTAATCAGTGTTGACACCTCCTCGAAGCGTGCTTCCAGTCCGTCGAGTTTCTGTAAAATACTGTTATTCTCCATATTGGGTGCAAAGGTACGAATAAGTGAGAAGAAAACCAAAAGAATTTTGAGTTTTCTAGAACGGGAGTACCTTCTCTTATTTATTTCCTTGCCAACTCCCAGAAGGCGATAGCCGATGCAGCGGCAACATTCAAGGAGTCAACACCGTGGGCCATAGGAATACGCACCACATAGTCGGCATCAGCAATTGTCTCTTTAGGCAGTCCGTCACCTTCCGTTCCCATCACGATAGCCAGCCGTTCTTCTTGTTTCAGTTGAGGGTCATCAAGAGGAATGGAATCGTCTGTCAGTGCCATCGCCAGAGTCTTGAAGCCATACGCATGCAGTTGACGGATATCGGTATCCATCCATGTCCAAGGCACTAAGAAAACGGAACCCATTGAAACTCTGACAGCGCGGCGATTCAAGGGGTCGCAGGAATTCGTGGTCAGCAGGACTGCATCAATACCCAGTGCTGCCGCCGAACGGAAAATGGCTCCTATATTGGTGGTATCCACCACACCGTCAATCACTACGATACGACGGGCATGCTGACAGATATCTGAAAGAGACTTACAGGCAGGTCGGCGCATCGCACAAAGCACACCCCTGGTGAGCGTATAACCTGTCAGGTTGGCAAGCAGTTCGCGCTCACCAGTAAAGATGGGGATATCCCCACACCGTTGCACGATGTCAGAGGCATCCCCATCTATATGTTTACGTTCGCAAAGTAGTGATACAGGCTGATAGCCGGCATCCAGTGCCACTCGGATAACCTTCGGACTCTCTACGATGAAGATTCCTTTTTCCTGTTCCTTGCGGTTGCGTAACTGAGCTTCCGTAAGAGAACTGAAAATCTCCACACCAGCGTGGGATAGGGAGGTTATCTCTGTGACAGCCACTTTTTATTTTTTCTGATTGTGCTCAACATATTGGCGCATAAACTCCCATGACCCTGTATGGTCCCTGTCATGGCTCAGGAAAGAATGCACTTTCCATGCACCATCCTCCAGATAGAGTGACCAGCCGATGGTGCACTCACCACTTCCTTTGGATTCTTTCAGGTCGAAAAAAACTTCTGCCATGTCGCCTGTCAGCAGTTTAGGGCGTATATTTACCACTTGGATAGGTGTTTGAAGTCCTTGGTCCCACGGCTGATACTCGATAAAACAGAGTTCTTCAAAAGATTTTCCTTCTTCTGCCTGTTTTACTTGCTGATACATGTCCTTGTAGTCTTTGGTGCAATACAGGCTGTCGAGAATACGCAGGTCAACTTCCTGTTGACTGAACACCTCGTTCACCTTATTATATATCTCATTCACGCGGGCTACAACGGCTTCCTCAGTCCATTGGTCAACAGCCTTCTTTTCGCCTGTCTGTTCCTCAGCGACCTCAGCTACAACAGCGGTGGAGTCAGTCTGTGCCTGCCCTCCTTGTGTCTTGCTTCCGCAGGCAGTCAGCAAAACGCCTGCTGCGACGATTAACATTGTTTTTTTCATGATGATAGTGGTTTTGTAGGGAGTGTGTTAATATTCAAATGTTCCGAATTCGCTCTTGATCGTGAGGCTCTTTTTGCCTTCCTCAATTCGGCCCACAACCTGTGCGTCGATGTTGAACGACTTGGATAGTGCAATCACCTGTTCGGCAACTTCTGGACGAACATAGATTTCCATGCGATGACCCATATTGAACACCTGATACATCTCGCGCCAATCCGTACCAGAACACTCGTGAATAGCATGGAAGAGTGGGGGAACGGGGAACATGTTGTCCTTCACGACGTGACAGTTGTCATTGACAAAGTGGAGCACCTTGGTCTGCGCACCGCCCGTGCAGTGTACCATTCCATGAATCTCTGGACGCAGTTCGTCGAGCAGTCGCTTGATGACAGGAGCATAGGTACGGGTAGGAGAGAGCACCAGTTGCCCCATATTAGGCAGCGTGTGATTCGATTCCGTCGAATCATACTGCGCCGTCAGTTCGTACTTGCCACTATAAACCAACTCGTCGGGCACAGCATGGTCGTAGCTCTCAGGATATTTCTCTGCCAGATATTTGGCAAAGACATCATGGCGGGCAGAGGTCAGTCCGTTAGAACCCATACCGCCATTATAGCGTTTCTCGTAAGTGGCTTGTCCGGTACTTGACAATCCTACGATGACATCACCGGGGCGGATATTGGCATTATCAATCACGTCAGAGCGCTTCATACGGCAGGTAACCGTAGAATCGACGATGATGGTGCGAACGAGGTCGCCCACGTCAGCCGTCTCACCACCGGTGGGATAGATACCGATGCCCATCTCACGCAGTTCTGCCAACAGTTCGTCGGTACCATTGATAATAGCAGAGATGACTTCGCCGGGAATCAACATCTTGTTGCGCCCGATGGTGCTTGACACAAGGATGTTATCCACGGCACCTACGCAGAGCAGGTCGTCAGTATTCATCACAATAGCATCCTGGGCAATACCTTTCCATACGGAGAGGTCGCCCGTCTCTTTCCAGTACATATATGCAAGCGACGATTTGGTACCAGCCCCGTCGGCATGCATAATGTTGCAGTATTCAGGGTCGCCGCCAAGAATGTCTGGTATAATCTTACAGAATGCTTGGGGGAAGATACCCTTGTCGATATTCTTGATGGCGTTATGAACGTCTTCTTTGGCGGCACTGACACCGCGCATCATATAACGATTGTCCATAGTGATGATTTAGAATTTAACCTGTGGAGCCTTTTCTGCACCAGCTTCAGCTTCAAACTTATTCATCTTGTCAAAGCCGAAGAGTCCGGCAAAGATGTTTTTGGGGAACGAACGAATCTCTACATTGTAGGTTTGCACAGCCTGATTGTATTTGTTGCGAGCCTCGTTGATACGATTCTCAGTACCTTCCAGCTGAACCTGCAAGTCTTTGAAGTTCTCATTCGCTTTCAGATCGGGATAATTCTCCTGGATGGCAATCAAGCGTCCCAGTGCGCTGCCCAGTTCGCCCTGAGCCTGCTGGAATTCCTTCAGCTTTTCGGGAGTCATATTTGTTGGGTCGAGCGTGATAGAGGTAGCTTTAGAACGTGCTGCAACCACATCTTCCAACGTCTGTTTCTCATGAGCAGCATAACCCTTGACGGTCTCCACGAGGTTAGGAATCAGGTCGGCACGACGCTGATAGGTTGACTGGACGTTGGCGAGTGCGGTAGTAGCCTGCTCCTGTACGCCAACCATCGAATTGTAAGCACTTGCAGCCCATGAGCCAATAACGAAGACGATGGCAATGACTGCGATAATTGCGATAATTCCTTTACTGAGTTTCATAATGCTAAAATATTTTAGTTGTTATTTTGTTTACCATCGTGAAGTGGCACCGCCGCCACCGAAACTTCCGCCTCCGAAACTGCCTCCGCTGAAGCCTCCGCCACCGCCCCAAGAGCTGTGGCCACCGCCTCCGCCAAAGTAGCCTCCGCCAGAATAGGTGTCGATGAAGGGGTTAGAACGGATATAGGTCATACCCACCAGCGTCAGCCATTGGTATTTGCTGTTAAGACGCAGGAAGAACACGCACCAGGCGATGAAGAACATAAAATACATGCCAATCGTGGCAGCCATCTCTTCATCGATACCCTCATCTTTGCTGGATAGCGATGACATTTCGGGCAGGTCTTTCTTCTGCATCGTGGCATAGATAGCTTCCGTGAGGTAAAGCATACCGCTGTCGGGCAGTTCTGCCCGCATGGCTGGTATGACGTATTCTTGTTGCAGGTGACGGCACTCCACGTCCGTCAGGTCGCCTTCCAAACCGCGTCCTGGCGAAATGTTGATGCTGTGGTCCTGATATCCTACCACCACCATCAATCCTCGGTCGTTGCGTCCTACACCATATTTATTACCGACGTCCTGAGCCATGCGGAAGGGGTCGTCGTTCTCGATGTGGTTGACGATGATGACGACAGACTCGATATTCAGTTCCTTGTCGAGCCGCTGAAGGGTCTGGTTCATCTGGTTGACGGTTGATGGGGATAAGATGTTATCCGGATTGGAAACATACTGGCTGGCATCCTGCAGATGAGGCATGGGAATGTTGTCGGCATTCCAATAGCGGTTCTCTGTATTGCTCTGTACAACTGTTGAAGGGGTCGTTTGTTCTTCAGGAAGTGAGTACGAACAAAAGAAAAATGCTGCCCCCAAGCCAATCACGTAAATCCAGCCCCATACTTTGCGAGCCTTACACCATGCAGGGTTCATATGCTCCCATGTCAATGCCATTTGTTTGCGCTTGCTCATGTATTCGCGAGCCAGGTTCTGGTAGAGCTTGGAGTATTTTCGCTTGGTGCCGATGCGGTCGCTCTTATACTGCCATTCCAAATCGGAGATGGCATTGTTATATTGTATGGTAAGGTCTTTGATATCCATCGTTTTCTGCATCAAAGCCGAATAAGGGGTGTAGTCCCATCGGCGGGTGACAGCGAAACCGCCTCCCACCAATACGGCAATGAATCCCAGGAATGTGATGAATGTCGTCATATACTTTGTTTATTTCTCGTGCCAGAATTCCCAAGAGGAAAAAGCCTGCAGAAGCAGCATTTCCAGTCCGTTCTTGACGTTAGCGCCATATTCTGCACCCCGTTTCATGAAGAGTGTCTCGTCGGGATTGTAAATCAGGTCGTAAAGGATGGTATGGCTGTCCATCGCCTCATAAGGCAGGTCTGGGCAAACCTCTGTCTTAGGATACATCCCTATGGGAGTACAGTTGATAATCACATTGTATTCCTTGATAACTTCAGGTGTGATGCTTTGATACTGAATGGTGCCTGGTCGCTCATATCGACTGACGAAGACCGTTTCCAGTCCCAAGTTGCGCAATCCGTAGTCGATAGCCTTTGAAGCTCCTCCTGTTCCGAGAATCAAGGCTTTTTTATGCCATTTCTTGTCAAGCATGGGCTCCATACTCTTGGTGAAACCAATCACGTCAGAGTTGTATCCTTTCAGTTCTGTTTTATTGCCTTTATGTCTCACGCGAATGACGTTCACTGCACCAATGGCGCGTGCTTCGGGTGAGATGCTGTCGAGGAAGGGTAGTACTTTTTCCTTGTAAGGAATCGTTACGTTGAGCCCTTTCAGTTCAGGGTTCAAGCTAAGCACTTCTGGGAGTGCGTCGATACTGGGAATCTCGTAATTCTCATAAACGGCATCAATGCCTTCATCTTGAAACTTCTGATTGAAGTAGCTGATGGAGAACGAGTGCCCGAGCGGGTAGCCAATAAGTCCGTACTTGTCCATAAATTCTTTTCCTTTCCATGTATTTATTTAGTTGCGAAATAGATCGTGCAGATGCCAAATGTCAGTCGTTGAAACTTTGCTTCACTAAACCCTGCGTTTTTGAAGATGTCCACCATCTGTTCTCCCTGCGGGAAAGCCTCAATAGTTTTTGTGAGATAGGAATAGGCGGCATCGTCTTTGGAAATCAGTCGGCCATAGATGGGCAGAATCGTGTGCGAGTAGATATGAAACAGCTGTTTCATGGGGAAACTGACAGGTGTGGTCAGTTCGGCAATACTCAGATGTCCGCCTTTTTTGAGTACGCGACACATTTCACGCAGCCCCTGATCGAGGTCGGAGAAATTCCGGATTCCGAAGGCAGCGGTCACGGCATCGAAGGTATTGTCGGCATAGGAAAGATGCAAACAATCCTCCTTCTCAAACGAGATGATGTGTTGCATCCCTCTTTCTGCCACCTTCTTCCTGCCTATTTCCATCATACCCTCCGAGATGTCGGCACCTACCAGTCGTGCAGGTTTCAGCATTTCAGCTGCTAAGATGGCGAAATCGCCAGTACCCGTTGCTATATCGAGAATAGACTGGGGTTGGTAGGGCTGTAACTGCTTGATGGCTTTCTTGCGCCATCCGCGGTCGATGTCCCAGGAGAGACGATGGTTCAGCGTATCGTAGGTGGGAGCAATGTTGTCGAACATTTGCTCCACCTGTGTCGTCTTCTCACCATTGTTATATGGCTTTATCGTCTCTTGCTGGTACATTCTCTTTTACTTGAAACTTGAAACCTGAACCCTGAACCTTGAAACCTGAAACCTACCGCGTTGCAAGATACTCGCTGACGTTCTTTTCGATGCGTGCAGCAATGTCGGCATTGTCGGCGGCTTTCTCGAACTTCTCACCGATGATGTGTTCGTAGAGCTCGATGTAGCGCTCGCTCACGCTTTCAGCATACTCGTCCGTAATCTCAGGCATCACCTGTCCGGGCTCGTTCATGAAGTTGTGTTCGATGAGCCACTGGCGCACGAACTCCTTCGAGAGCTGCTTCTGAGGTTCGCCCTTTGCCAGCTTCTCTTCATAGCCGTCGGCATAGAAATAACGGCTGGAGTCGGGGGTGTGAATCTCGTCGATGAGGTATACCTTACCATCGCGCTTGCCGAATTCATACTTGGTATCTACGAGGATAAGTCCCTGCTTCTTGGCAATCTCCTGACCGCGTGCAAACAGCTTGCGGGTATAGTCTTCCATCACGGCATAGTCTTCAGCACTTACAATGCCCTGGGCAATGATTTCCTCCTTCGAGATGTTCAGGTCGTGACCCTCGTCGGCTTTGGTGGTAGGAGTGATGATGGGCTCTGGGAAGCGCTCGTTCTCCTTCATACCCTCAGGCAGTTTCACGCCACACAGTTCGCGACATCCGTTCTTGTATTCGCGCCATGCGCTGCCCGTCAGGATGCTGCGGATAATCATCTCTACGCGGAAACCCTCACACTTCAAGCCTACGGTCACCATAGGGTCGGGGGTAGCCAGTTTCCAGTTGGGGCAGATGTCGCTGGTAGCATCCAGGAACTTTGCAGCAATCTGGTTCAGCACCTGTCCCTTGAAGGGAATGCCCTTTGGCAGGATGACGTCGAAGGCAGAGATGCGGTCGGTAGCCACCATCACCATCAGGTCGTCGTTGATATTATACACGTCACGTACTTTACCGTGGTAAACACTCTTTTGACCCTTAAAATTGAAGTCAGTCTTTGTTAATGCTTTCATTGTTATTATTGTTTTGTTTGTCTTTGTCAAATTGTTCGTAGGCATTGACAATGCGCGTTACCAGTTTATGGCGCACAATGTCTTTGCGTCCTAATTCCACCACACCGATGCCCTCCACGTCTCTGAGAATCTTCAGCGCCTCCACCAGTCCTGAGAGTTGTGACTTAGGCAGGTCAATCTGTGTCATGTCGCCCGTGATAATCATCTTCGTATTCCATCCCATGCGCGTCAGGAACATACGGATCTGTTGCGGGGTCGTGTTCTGCGCCTCGTCCAGAATCACCACTGCATCGCTCAGCGTTCTGCCTCGCATGAAGGCGAGTGGGGCTATCTGTATGACGTGCTTCTCCATCATGTCCTGCAACTTCACCTGGGGCAGCATATCCTCCAGCGCATCGTACAGCGGTTGCAGATAGGGGTCTATCTTGTCCTTCATGTCGCCAGGCAGGAATCCCAACTTTTCGCCAGCTTCCACGGCAGGGCGCGAGAGGATGATTTTCTTGGCGGTCTTCTCCTTGAGCGCCTTCACAGCCAGTGCGATAGAGAGATAGGTCTTACCCGTGCCCGCAGGCCCAACGGCAAACACCATGTCGTTCCGTTCGTAGGCATCGATGAGTTTCTGCTGATTCTCCGAACGCGCCTTGATGGGGCGCCCCGACATGGAATAGCAGACCACGCCCTCCGGCACTTCGTCCTTCGTGCGATGCCCCTTGATGATGTCCAGGATGTCTTCCTCCTTCAGCGAATTGAAGTGCAACACGTGCTGGCGCATCTTCTCGGCACTCTCTTCGAAGGCAGCCATCTGTTCTTCGTCGCCCAGAATACGGATGACGTTGTCGCGAGCCACGATACGCAGTTTGGGGTACAGGGCGCGCATCATCTGCAAATGGGCATTCCCCGTTCCATAAAACACGACGGGGTCAATATCCTCTAATACAATATGCTTCTCAATCAAAATAACGTTATTTTCTAATTAGGTTGCAAAATTACGAAATTTATAGCGAAACTCCAAAGATTTCGACAAAAAAATACATTAGAAAATCCCGCTGTCATCAGGTCGCTCGGCAGGGGGATGTTTAAGGGAAATTATTGCTACTATTAATGCGCGCAATTTTTAGACTTAATACTCGCAATTTTTCTCCTTAATCCCCGTGGTCACTACTACTTCCGATTGACAATGCAAAGGTACGAAAATTTCACAACCCACCAAATTTCAGGGGGTCAGAATTTGCACTTTTTTGAAGGGCAGTATTACAGTATTACAGTAT
>DEJG01000001.1:0-39135 GCA_002353295.1 Prevotella sp. UBA2754 | reverse complement strand
TTATTATATATATAATATATATTATATATATAATAAAAAATTTTGGTCTCACTTTTTTTGCAGTAATCGCTTCTGTAATACTGTAATACTGTAATACTGTAATGTGTCTTTTGTTCCATACTGAAAAGGTTGACTCTCGCACCTGGGAATAGTTGTCTGCTTCCCCTGAGGTGGTTGACCGTATTCCTAAAAACGTTGACCCAAAATGAAAATTTTCAGTATGCCAAATTCTTCTATTTCATAAATATTTTGTATCTTTGCATCTAATAACAAGCAGTAAACAAAGAAACTATAGATATGGCAACCATGCAAGAACGTGCAGAACTGCACAAGACAATATGGAAGATAGCTAACGACCTGCGCGGGAGCGTGGACGGATGGGAGTTTAAGGCTTACGTCCTCGGTTCTATCTTCTACCGCTTTATTTCCGAAAACATTTGCGACTATATCCACCAGCTGATGGTGGAGGCGCAGCAACCCGATTTTGACTATACCACTATCAGCGACGAGATGGCTGAGAATATCCGACGGAAGATGGTGGAAGAGAAGGGTTACTTCATCCTGCCCTCACAGCTGTTTCAGAATGTGGTGAAGACTGCCGACAAGGACGAGAACCTGAACGAACGGCTCACCCGGATATTCCGTTCCATCGAGGCCTCTGCCATCGGCACGGAATCAGAGGATGACCTGCGCGGACTCTTCTCAGACTTCACCGTTGACAGTCAGGCACTGGGTTCTACCGTCATCAAGCGCAACCAGTTGTTGGCGAAGGTGCTGAAGACGGTGGCACAGATGGACTTGGGCAGTCGCTACAACGATACGGACAACGACACCTTTGGCGACACCTACGAGTTTCTGATGCAGATGTATGCGTCGGAGGCAGGAAAGAGTGGCGGCGAGTTCTTCACCCCTCAGCAGGTCAGTGAGGTGTTGGCACGACTGGCTTCCTACAACAATCCTAACATTCAGAAAGTCTATGACCCTGCCTGTGGCTCAGGCTCGCTGCTGTTGAAGTTTGCCAAGACGGTGGGCAAGGAAAATCCTAATCTGAAATACTTCGGGCAGGAGGTGAATCCCACCACCTACAACCTCTGTCGCATCAATATGTTCCTGCACAACGTGAACTACGACAACTTCGACATCCGTCTGGAGGACACGCTGTTGAAGCCCCAGCACATGCAGGATGCACCTTTTGACGCTATTGTCTCGAATCCCCCTTATTCGCTGAAGTGGGAGGGCAAGGACAACACCCTGCTCATCAACGACGAGCGTTTTGCCCCTGCTGGTGTGTTGGCACCTAAGAGTGCTGCCGACCTTGCTTTTACGATGCACATGCTGTGGCACCTCTCTGAGCAGGGCACTGCCGCTATCGTAGAGTTCCCAGGTGTGTTGTATCGTGGTGGCGACGAAAAGAAGATACGCCAGTATCTCATCAGCCACAACTTCGTGGATACCGTTATCCAGTTGCCTGCCAACCTTTTCTTCGGTGTAGGCATTGCCACCTGCATCATTGTGCTGAAAAAGAGTGCCAAGCGCGACAGTTCTGTGCTCTTCATCGATGCCAGCAAGCTATTCCAGAAGAACGGCAATAAGAACATTCTGTTGCCTGAGCATCAGGACAAGATTCTGGAGCTGTTTGCCAATCGCAAGGACGAACAATACTTAGCGAAGCTGGTGAAGAACGATGCCATCCTTGAGAACGATTGCAACCTCAGCGTATCGAGCTATGTGGAGCAGGAAGACACGCGTGAGGTCATCGACATCAAGGCTGTCAACAGCACGCTCTCCACCCTGATTGCCGAGGGCAATGCACTGAATCAGAAGATTGAAGCGATTGTTAAAGAGTTGGGCGAGTAGCGTATGGATGCACTAATGTCTTGGGCAAAAGAGAATTTCGACCTCATAACATTGTTTGTCGGTCTTTTGGGAGTGGTTATCGCCATCCTCTCACTTATCGTGGAATTAAAGAAGCGGAAGAAAAATACAAAGAAAGGAGGAAAATAGGATGGTAGAGTGGAAAAGGTTAGGAGAGGTTTGTGAAATAGGTACAGGCTCAAATAATAGAGAGGATAGCTGTGATAATGGCTTATATCCTTTCTTTGTTCGTTCGCAAGAAGTGTTGCGAATAAACACATATTTGTATGATGAGGAAGCAATATTAATTCCAGGCGAAGGTGGGATAGGTGATATTTTCCATTACATTCATGGCAAATATGGTCTGCATCAAAGAACATACAGAGTTCATCCTATATCTGATGATCTTGAAGGTCGTTACATCTATTATTTCTTATTTGCTAATTTCAAAACTTACATAAACGCAAAATCATACAAATCTACAGCTGCTTCTATAAGGAAACCTATGCTGTTAGAATTTCCGATTGCCATTCCCTCCCTTTCCGAGCAAGAGCGGATAGTGGGGATACTCGATACCTTCACTTCTGCCATCGACAACCTGAAAGCGCAAATCGCTCAGCGTCGCAAACAATATGAATTCTATCGTGACCAACTCCTTGACCTTGAAGGCAAAGAAGGGGTGAGAATGAAAACACTGGGTGAGGTTGTAAAGAAAATATCGTCAGGAAAGAATAAGAGTAAGAACACAGTGGGAAAATATCCCGTCTTTGGTTCAACAGGGATTATTGCATACTCTGACATTTTTGTCTATAACAAGCCACTAATCCTGGTAGCGAGAGTTGGGGCGAATGCAGGCTATGTTCATCTTTCTTATGGTAAATACGATGTAACCGACAATACATTGATAGTTGATGTATTGGATGAGAAAAGTCAAAAATACATATTCTACTTTCTTGTCAAAGAAAAACTGAATAAATACGCAAAGGGAGGAGGCCAGCCCCTAATAACTGCAACCATTCTGAAAGACATAGTTGTCCCTATTCCCTCCCTCTCTGTCCAGCAGCGCATTGTTTCTATCCTCGACACGTTCGAGGCATCGATAGCGAACTTGGAAGCGCAGCTGAAGCAGCGCGAAAAGCAATATGAATACTACAGGAATAAACTCCTGACATTTGATAAAATTTAGAGATAATGACCTTTCAACGAAAAGACATAAATGTAAATACGTCCACTGCTAATGGAGTAAACCATGCGGTGCTCATTGTTGATGCGCCTGCTCCACTTGCCTTGGAGATTGCCTTTCAATGGCTCTGGTTTGCCTATACCAGTAAAAGGATGTTTCTCTATATCATTAAGCAGGTCGGTGATGCGCTTCATGATTTTTACATTACCCGTCTTCTTCCAATAATCACGATCTTTACGGGCTTTTTCAAGCAGAACTACTTCCATAGGTCATCAATAGCAATGGGATGCACATTACCTGCAGCAATCTCCTTATCTCCCTGGCGTACTATTTCCTCCAGCTCTGCTATTGGCATAACATTGCTCGTTTGCTTCTGTGCAGCAATTCGCTTGAGTGCACGCACAGCCTTTTTCATCAAGGCTTCGTCACCCGATATGGCTTGTAGAGCCCCGAAAAGCTCAGTGTTGATTTGCATTTGTACTGCTGTCATAACTGCTATTTTTATATTTTCCGCTGCAAAGATAAACAATATTTTATTACCAACAATTAAAAACAAGAAAAATTTTTGATTTATGGACGATTATAAAATCATCATAGAGCAGGAGCACCAGACGGTGATGGCCCACTACGAGGTGGAAGCCAAGCCGGCTGAGGGCTACCAGAGCGAGGCACGGCTGGAGGCTGCACTGATTCAGCAACTGCAATCACAAGGCTATGACTATGTGCAGGTGAAGGACGAGGCAGGGCTGCTGCGTAACCTCAGACGGCAGTTGGAACTGCTGAACGACGTGACCCTGAGCGACAGCGAGTGGGCGCGCCTGTTGCCCATGATCTCGAACGAGCAGATGACCATCGAGGACAAGACGGAGATGATTCAGGGCAAGGGTTATATCTTGGCTCTGACGATGGATAACGGGCTGACAAAGAACATACGCCTGATTGACAAGCAGAACGTGTATAACAACCGCCTGCAGGTGATCAACCAGTATGAGGTAGAGGGTGCCTACAAGAACCGCTACGACGTGACGATACTGGTGAACGGACTGCCCCTGGTACACATAGAACTGAAACGGCGTGGCGTGCCCATCAAGGAGGCTTTCAACCAGATAGACCGCTACCTGCGTGATTCGTTCTGGGCAGGCAGGGCGATGTTCGACTTCGTGCAGATTTTTGTGATTTCGAATGGTACTCAGACGAAATACTACTCGAACACCACTCGTTTTGCCAAGGAGCAGGAGAACAACGGTGGAGCACGCCGACACAAGACGAATGGGCAGACGTTTGAGTTTACCACCTACTGGACAGACCAAGAGAACACGCTGCTGACAGACCTGCGCGACTTCACCAAGACATTCTTTGCGAAACACACGCTGTTGAACGTGCTGACAAAGTATTGCGTGTTTAATGTGGACAAGCAACTGATGGTGATGCGTCCCTACCAGATAGCAGCCACGGAAAAGATATTGCAACGCATACAGACGGCGCTCTACAACAAATGGCAGGGCAGCATCAAGGCTGGGGGCTACATCTGGCATACGACAGGCTCAGGCAAGACACTGACCTCGTTTAAGACGGCTCAGCTGGCTTCAAGGATGGAGGGCATCTCAAAAGTGCTGTTTGTGGTGGACAGAAAGGATTTGGACTATCAGACGATGAAGGAGTATGACAACTTCGAACCCAACTGTGCGAACTCGAACTCATCGGCACGCATCCTGCTGAAACAACTGAAAGACCCAGAGGCGCACATCATCATCACCACCATCCAGAAGCTGTCGAACCTGATGAAGCCCAAGTTCTACGACGGGGACGAACGGCTGCGCGAGGTGCTGCAACGGGAAAATATCGTGCTGATATTCGACGAGTGTCACCGAAGCCAGTTTGGTGAGATGCGCCAACAGATAACGAAGCGATTCAAGCGTTACCTGATGTTTGGATTTACAGGCACCCCCATCTTCGCCATCAATGCCTCGTCGGGCAGTAAATACACCACTACGGCACAGCTGTTTGGCGGTGAGCCGGATGACAAGGGAATGCCCACCAAGGCACTGCATACCTACACCATCATCAATGCCATCAGGGATAATAATGTGTTGCCCTTCCATGTGGATTATAGTTCGACGATGAGGATGAAGAGCGACGTAGATAGCAAGCGGGTGTGGGGTATTGATACGGACGAGGCTCTGCACGACCCCAGACGCATCAGCATCGTGACGCGCTATATACTGGACAACTTCGGTACGAAGACTTGCCACCAGTTTAACAGCATCTTTGCCGTTGACTCTGTGAAAACGGCTATTCAATACTATAAGGAATTCAAGCGCCAGCAGGCTGAGCTGGGCACCGGTCTGAAGATAGCCACCATCTTTACGTATAATGCCAATGAGGCGGTGGATGACGAATGGGGATTCCAGGACGATGAGAACCCAGAGAGCACCAGCGAACTGGACGGGCCGTCGAGAGAGGAATTGCAGAAGGCAATAGACGATTACAACCAGATGTTCGGCACCACCTTCTCGACCGAGGGCGAGCAGTTCCAGTCGTACTATAAGGACGTGTCGCTGAAGATGAAGCAGAAAAAGGTGGATTTGCTGATTGTGGTAGGCATGTTCCTCACAGGATTCGATGCGAAGACACTGAACACGCTGTGGGTGGATAAGAACCTGAAGATGCACGGACTTCTGCAGGCGTATAGTCGTACGAACCGCATACTGAATGGCGTGAAGACATTCGGCAACATTGTCTGCTTCCGCAACTTGGAAGAGGCTACGAAGAAAAGTATCTCCATCTTTGGCGACGAGCATGCAGCAGGACTGGTGTTCATGAAGTCGTTCGACGAATACTACTCGCTGGGCTATGAGGATGACAAAGGCAATAAGATGCCACCCTACAAGGCGCTGGTTCAGATGCTGATGGAGCAATTCGCAGTGGAGAAGATAGCGGGCATCGTGGATGATGAAGAGAAGAAAGCGTTTATCCGACTGTTTGGGGCTATCCTGAAACTGAGAAACATCCTGAGTGCCTTCGACGAATTTACGGCAGACAAGGTCATTATACCCGAAATGCACTACCAAGACTATTTGGGATGGTATAACACCATCTACGAAGAGATTCACAAGCCCCGTTCTCCCAAAGAGAAGGAAAACATTGCCGATGACCTGGTGTTCGAAATGGAGTTGGTGAAGCAGGTGCAGATAAACATCAACTACATTCTGCTATTGGTTCAGCAGTATCACGATACGAATTGTCAGGACAAGACCATCATCATGAAACTGAGGAAACAGATAGACGCCAGTCCTGACATGCGCGACAAGCGGGAACTGATAGAACGGTTCATTGAGCAGATGACACCTGAAAGAGGTGCTGACGTAGGCGAGCAATGGGAACAATATATTGAAAAGGAGAAAAAGGCAGAACTGGACGCCATCATCAAGGAAGAGAACCTGAAGGAGAAAGAAACCGTTGACTTCATTCAGCGTGCCTTCATGGATGGATATGTCACAGAAACAGGTACAGGTATTGCCAAGATTCTGCCACCCTCAAACCCCTTCCTGCCTGAGAGTGGCGAGAAGAAACAGACGGTGATAGAGAAATTGAAGGAATATCTGAGCAAATACTTAGGGACGACGGATGAAAATTATCATAGTCGGAAGCTACGTCATGTGGAAGAGGACCTCGGTCTGCGTAATATGCTGTTCGACCGCATTCAGATGGATGCCGACATCAGTGATGCAGAGTTGCGGCGTGAAGCTATAGAATACTTTGGAAATCGCTATCCGGAAATGACCCTCAACGACTGGCGCCACATCATTGAGGAATACACGCCTATGGTGCGCGAAGCGGCCCGTCAGTCAGCCCAACAGATTAACATGCAGCATAAAGATATGCAAATGGCTGCAGAAGATACTACTGTAAAATGATAGCTTAAAAATTCGTTTTTCTCTGAGAAAATGTGTACCTTCGCAGCCAAATGAAATTGACAAAGAATAAATATTTGCTGGGGTTTGCCGGAACGGTGGTGCTGCTGGCACTCGTAAAGGCTGTTTTCCCAGAAGTGGCTGAGCCCAGAAAGCCCCAACAGCCTGCCTCTGAAAGCCAACAGATCATCGCTAATAGCCAACCCTCAAAAGCTGATAGCCAGCACCCCATTTTCGGTGGAAAGAAGCATCGCATTCGCGGGGTGAATAACTACAGGGAGTGTTTCCCCGATAGTCAGGCGGCTCAGATTGTGGCTGCCGAACAATGGGGAGTGCGCCCTGTGAAGAATCGTGAGGATGCCGAGAAGCGAAAGAAGGAACTGGTGTATGTGGGGGCTAATCCTTACTATCACGTTGACCCGCTTTATAGTTCGATACCTTATTTGGTGCCACGGGCTGCCATCCTGCTGGAAGATATCGGCAGGGCGTTCTATGATAGTCTATACGTCAAGGGGGTTCCCTTGAATCAATTCATTGTGACGAGTGTGCTCCGGTCGGAGGCTGACGTAGTAAAACTGCGCCGAAGAAATGGCAATGCGACGGAGCGCAGTTGTCATCTCTTCGGTACAACTTTTGATATTTGCTATAATCGGTATCATGCTGTCACTCAACCCGTTCGTGACGATACGCTAAAGTGGGTGTTAAGCGAAGTGCTGCGTGATATGCGCGAGCAAGGACGCTGCTATATCAAGTATGAGGTGAAGCAAGGTTGCTTCCACATGACCGTTCGTTAACGGCTCATGAGGAAGCGCTTGAAGTCCTTGAAATCCTTCGTCATTTCTACACTCTGCTTCTGACCTTTCATGAAGGCTGCCAAGCGTTCGGGTATCTCGATATCGGCACCGATGATGCTATCAACGGTCTCCTTGAACTTGGCAGGGTGGGCTGTCTCGCAAAACACACCGACTTCACCGTCTTTCAACCCTTCTTGCAGAGCACGATAGCCGCAGGCACCGTGTGGGTCGAGGATGTAGCCCGTCTCGTTGTAGCACTGGCGCATGGTTTCGCGAATCTGCTCGTCATTATACGTAGCACCACTGATCAGGCTGCTGATGCGCTCGTGACTCTTGCCATAGAGGTCGTAGATGCGTGCAAAGTTAGAGGGGTCGCCCACATCCATAGCATTAGCCAGTGTCTGAACGGAAGCCTTGGGTTCGTACTTACCCGTTTGCAGGTATTTGTAGAAGATATCGTTGGCATTATTGGCGGCAATAAACCGATGAATAGGCAGTCCCATCTCGTGGCCAAACAAAGCCGAACAGATGTTGCCGAAATTGCCGCTGGGGACACACATGACGAGTCGGTCGGCTTTTCCGAGTGCCTTCATCCGGGCGTAGGCATTGAAATAGTAGAATGCCTGTGGCAGGAAACGTGCTACATTGATGCTGTTTGCCGAAGTCAACTTCATGTGCTCGTTCAGTTCTGCATCCATGAAAGCCGATTTCACCAATGCCTGACAATCGTCGAACACACCATCCACCTCGATGGCTGTGATGTTCTTGCCAAGGGTGGTAAACTGGCTCTCCTGAATCTTGCTGACCTTTCCTTTGGGATAGAGCACATAGACATGAATGCCGTCAACACCCAGGAATCCGTTGGCAACAGCTGAACCCGTGTCGCCAGAGGTGGCTACGAGCACGTTGACCAATTTTTTCTGAGTATTCTGAGTTTTCAGGATAAAATACTGCAACAGACGTGCCATGAAGCGTGCACCCACATCTTTGAAGGCGAGGGTAGGACCGTGGAATAGTTCCAGCGTGTAGATATTATCCTTCACCTTGACTACAGGGCAGTCGAACGACAGCGTGTCATAGACTATCTTCTTCAGCGCATCGGCTTCTACATCCTCACCGAAGAAAGCATCGGCTACGGTATAGGCTATCTCTTGGAACGACTTGGTTTCGATGGTGTCGAAAAATTCCTTGGGCAGCGGTTTGATACGCTCAGGCATGTAGAGTCCGCGATCTTCTGCCAGTCCTTTGACTACTGCTTTCTGCAGGTCTGCGATGGGAGCTTTCCCATTGGTACTATAGTATTTCATAACTTCATAAATTCGTTCATAAATTCATTCAATCTGAGCAATCCGTAGCTGCCGCTGACGCAACTTTCCTCGTCGTAGTGCTGCACTTCGTCGGGTTCGATTCCTTTGTGCCAGATGATAAACGGCACGGGCTCGTTGACGTGGATGCGCATTTCTACAGGTGTTGGATGGTCGGGCAATACTGCCACACACACATCTTCCTGCATCTCGTTGATGGCTTCGAGAATGGGCTTGATGAGTCGCTTGTCGAGATAGTCGATGGCTCGCAACTTCAAGTCTAAGTCACCGTCATGTCCAGCTTCGTCAGTGGCTTCCACATGCACAAAAACGAAATCGTCCGTTTTCAGTGCGTCGATAGCAGCCTGCGCCTTCCCCTCGTAGTTGGTATTAGCCAGTCCGGTAGCTCCAGGCACCTTGATGATGCGCAGTCCTGCGTACTTGCCAATGCCCTGAATCAAATCAACGGCAGAAATGACAGCACCACGCTGGATTTGCGGATACTGCGCCATCAGAGTCTGCATGGAGGGACGGTAGCCGCCACTCCAAGGCCAGATGCTGTTAGCCTGACGCTCGCCCTTGGCAGCCTTGGCCATATTATAAGGATGCTTCGCCAAGAGTTCCTGCGAACGGAGAATGAGGTCGTTGATGAGGTCGGCAGTTTCCTGTGCTTCAGGAATCTGTGCCTTCACCAACAAGGGGCGCCAAGGCTCATTGGGATGATCGTGGGGTGGGGCGCACTCGATGTGCTTATTGCCACCCTTGATGACTAACAGATGGCGATACTGAATACCCGTGATGAACTTAACCCGTTCACTGCCAAGGTGTTCATTCAAGTATTTGATGAGCACATCGGCATCGGCAGTTTCCAAGTTTCCCCCATTGTGGGTGATGATTTTGCCGTCTTCTATCGTAATGATATTACAGCGGATAGCCATATCATCGTCAGCCATATCGTAGCCGATGCTGGCAGCTTCCAATGGACCGCGACCTTCATACACTTTATTCAAGTCGTAGCCTAAGATAGCCGTATTGGCAACTTCAGAACCTGGAGGGAATCCTTCGGGTACGGTAATCAGCCGTCCGCAACGACCCTCGCGTGCCAACTGCTCCATATATTGAGGACGAGCGTATTGCAGCAGGGTCTGATTATTTAATCTGGCGACAGGATGGTCAGCCATCCCGTCACCTAATATAATAATGTGTTTCATCAGATATTGGCAATACTCATGATGTTAGCAAATACGCCGGCAGCTGTTACGGCAGCACCAGCGCCATAGCCTTGAATCAGCATGGGATATTCCTTATAGCGTTCTGTTGTGAGCAGTACGATATTGTTGGAACCTTCCAAGGGGTAGAAAGGATGGTCAGAGGGCACTTCTTTCAGTGCTACGCTCGTCTTGAAGTCTGACGGGTCTTCCTCGTTAGCCTCCATCGTAGCCACGAAGCGCCAACGCTTGCCTTCTGCCTCGAGTACTTTGCGACGAGCCTCGAAGTCGGCATCCAATTCAGGCAGACGTTTCCAGAAGTCGTCCAAACTGCCTTCGAAATAATCGTTGGGCACGAACAGATGTTTTTCTACATCGTCCTGTTCTACCTTATAACCAGCCTCACGAGTGAGAATCACCAACTTGCGAATCACGTCAGTACCACTGAGGTCGATACGTGGGTCGGGTTCGGAATAACGCTGTTCCTTGGCACGGCGAACGGTCTCAGAGAATGGTACATCGGCAGCTATCTCGTTGAAAATGAAATTAAGGGTTCCTGAGAGGATGGCCTCAATCTTCAGAATCTTGTCGCCCGAGTTGCAGAGGTCGTTGATGGTACCGATAATAGGCAGTCCGGCACCTACGTTGGTCTCATAGCGGAACCATACACCGCGGTCGCGTGCTGTCTGCTTGAGTTTGATATAGCTGTCATAGTCGCTGGAGGCAGCAATCTTGTTGGCTGCCACCACACTGATGTTATGTTCCAGGAAGGTCTGGTAGAGCGCAGCGATCTGACGACTTGCCGTACAATCGACAAAGACACTGTTGAAGATGTTCATCTTCACAATCTCATCGCGCATGTGGTCAGTATCGGCAGGATAGCCGGCACGCAGAATCTGCATATAATTATCGAGGTCGATACCATCGCGATCCAATACGAAGTTTTCGACATCGGAAATACCTACCACGTTCAGCTTCAGGCGACGTGACTGCATGAGGAACTGCTGCTGTGTGCGAATCTGCTCAAGCAGCATGCCACCAACCGTTCCGATGCCACAGATAAAGATGTTGAGTACTTTGTATTCCGACAGGAAGAACGAATCGTGCAGCACGTTGAGCGACTTGCGTAGGTACTTGCCGTCAACAACAAACGAGATGTTGGTCTCGGAAGCACCCTGTGCACAGGCAATCACGGAGATACCAGAGCGTCCCAATGTGCCAAACAGCTTACCGGCAATACCTGGTGTCTGCTTCATGTTCTCGCCTACGATGGCGATGGTAGCCAATCCGCTTTCCACCTGCATGGGGAACATGGCTCCCGTTTCGATTTCCTTGGCAAACTCGGCATTCAGAACCTCGGCAGCGGCCTGGGCATCCTCGTCGCGCACACCGATAGAGGTGGAGTTCTCCGACGAAGCCTGCGATACCATGAACACGCTGATGCCCTTATTGGCAAGCGTCGTAAAAATACGGCGATTGACACCGATGACACCCACCATCGACAGACCGGTTACGGTGATGAGCGACGTGCCCTTGATGCTCGATATACCCTTAATGGGCTTGTTGTCGTCTTCTATTTTTTCCTTGATCAGGGTTCCTGGATGTTCAGGATTAAAGGTATTCTTCACCCTGATGGGGATGTTCTTCACACATACGGGATAAATTGTGGGAGGATAGATGACTTTTGCACCGAAGTTGCAAAGCTCCATCGCCTCGATGTATGACAGTTCGTTGATGGTGTATGCGCTCTTGATGACCTTCGGGTCGGCAGTCATGAATCCGTCAACATCCGTCCAAATCTCCAATACCTCGGCATTCAGCACGGCGGCTATAATCGAGGCTGTATAGTCAGAACCGCCACGGCCCAAGTTCGTCGTCTCGTGGCTGTCGCGGTCACGGGCGATAAATCCTGGAACAACGTAGATGGTTTTCTCGTTCAAATCCTTGAAGGCCTCCTTTACCAGCTGGGTGGTCAGTTCGGCATCAATCACGTGCTTGCCCTGCTTCTTCTCCGTGCGGATGAAGTCACGGCTGTTCATTCTGACACCGTTCTTTACCATCGCCGCTACGATGTGCGACGACAGGCGTTCACCATACGATACGATAGTGTCCTCCGTCTTCTTCGACAGATCGTGAATCAGATAGACACCATAATAGATGCTCTTCAACTGGTCGAAGAGCTGGTCAACATTGTTAAATAAGTCAACTCGCTTTTTGTCATCGGTGATGATGGCGTCGATCATCTGGTGGTGGCGTGTCACCATCGCGTCGAATTCCTCACGATAGCGATCGTCGCCCTGCTTGGCCATTCGTGATGTGGCTATCAGGCGGTCGGTGATACCATCGAGTGCACTTACTACTACTACGACAGGTTGCGTCCGAGCCTCTGTCTCCACAATTTTCTTCAAGCTTAAAATGCTTTTTACGGAACCTACGGACGTTCCGCCAAATTTCATTACTTTCATATTTCTATGCAATTTATCTTGCCTGATGGTACCCTTTAACAATGAGGGATTACTCCAACGGCGCGACAAAATTACAAAAAAGCCTTTAAACAACAAAGAAAAAGCGAGGTTTTTTGCCTCGCTCTTATTATAATTAGGTATATAGGAATCGTTTGATACTGCGTTTGGGCGTTTTGGCGAACTCCTCCGTACGAATTTCTATTTCTGTTATCTTTTCGTAGCCAGGCAGTTGCTCGTTCAGTTGCTGACGGTTCTGTTCCATAATGTTTTTGAGGTCACTCTCATTGAGGTTCAGGTTCTTTGCCTCGTCATAATCGGGATAGACCAAACCTACCAGCTTTGTATCACGCTGAACCACAACACTCTCGACTACCATCGCCATTGAATTAAGTTTGTCTTCGATTTCTTCAGGATAGATGTTCTGTCCGTTGGGACCCAGCAGCATATTTTTCGAACGTCCGTTGATAAACACATTGCCATCCCAGTCCATCGTGCCCAGGTCGCCCGTGTGATACCATCCCTCTTCATCGAGTGTCTCTTTGGTGGCTTCCTCGTTCTTGTAATAGCCCAACATGACATTGAGTCCACGGGCCAAAATCTCGCCAGGCTTATGGGCAGGGTCACTACTGTTAATCTTGACCTCCATATGGTAGGCAGCCTGTCCGCACGAACCCTGAGCGAACGTTTGCCAGTCGCGATAGCAGATAATGGGGGCGCACTCCGTGGCACCATAGCCTACGGTGTAGGGGAATTCTATCTTCTTGAGGAAAGCCTCCACTTCCTGATTGAAGGCAGCTCCTCCGATAATGACTTCATACAGCTCTCCACCGAATGCCTTTACTACTTCCTGACAAATCATCTGGCGCACCTTCTTCGAGATGACAGGCATCGACAACAGCAAGCGCATGCGATTGTTCTGTATCTTGGGGAATACCTTCTTACGGATAATTTTTTCAATGACCAGAGGTACAGCAATGATAATCTTCGGCTTGATTTCTGCAAACGCCTGTGCGATGATGGCAGGCGAGGGGATGCGGTTCAGATAGTAAACATGGCAACCATGCATGAACTCGAAGATAAACTCGAACGCCATGCCGTACATGTGGGCCATAGGAAGAATGGAGATGATGCGGTCGCCCGTATTGATAATCTTTCCTAAAACATATTCAGCAAAGTCGTAGTTCGACCACAGGGCACGGTAGGGAACCATCACGCCCTTGGAAAATCCGGTAGTTCCACTGGTATAGTTGATCATGGCCAATTCCTCGCCACTCTCTTCTATATAATAATGTACGTGTTCCTTGCGGAAATATTTGGGGTATTTCTTGCCGTACAGTTCGTTGAGATGTTCGCGCGCGTATGTCAGCTTGTCCGTTCTCGACACCATCAGCGAATAGTCGGGATTGTTGATGATACCCTCCAGATGCGGCATCTGTGTAGGATCAATTTGCGTAGCCACATGATCGCCGACGAAGAGCAGTTTGGCATCCGAGTGGTTCACAATGTTGTGAATCTGGTCGGCCATGAATTCATGGAGAATAGGCACAGCCACAGCTCCGTATGTCAGTGTTGCCAGGAAGGCTACAGCCCATTGGCTGCTGTTGCGTCCGCAGAGGGCAATCTTGTCGCCTTTTGCTACACCGCAATTCTCAAACAGGATGTGTAGTTTTTCTATCTTACGTGCTACATCATGGTATTGCAGAGTAGCCCCTTTATAGTCTGTCAGTGCATCCAAGTCCCAGTGGTCGATGACGCTCTGCTCTATGATTTTGTTAAAACTAGGTACGTTTTCCATATTCTTATTCGATTATTTATATAAGTAGCGTTTAATACTCTTCTTCGGCGTTTTCTCAAATTCCTCCTCACGTATCTCAATAGCCTGCAGTCTACTGTAAGGAGGCAGTATCTCGTTCAGTTGCTGGCGATTCTGTTCCATCACATTTTCCAAATCTTCAGCACCGAATCCCATCTCTTTTGCCTCGTCCATATCAGGGAAGACCAAACCAACAAGATGTTCGCCTCGCTGAACAATGATACATTCGCTGACCATGGTCAGTGAGCCGAGCTTGTCTTCGATTTCTTCGGGATAGACATTCTGTCCGTTGGCTCCCAATAGCATATTCTTCAAACGTCCTCTGATAAAGAGGTGACCATCCTGTGAGAGCGTTCCTAAGTCGCCAGTGTGATACCAGCCTTCTTCGTCAATGGCCTGATGGGTAGCTTCTTCATTCTTATAATAGCCCAGCATCACGTTAACACCTTTGGTGACAATCTCGCCTGGAATGTTGTGAGGGTCGTTCGATAGGATTTTCACCTCCATACAATCTACTGCTGTACCACATGAACCTGATACAAAATCATGATAGTCACTATAGGTAATCAGTGGAGCACACTCGGTGGTGCCATAGCCTACCGTGATGGGGAAATCTATATCCAACAGGAATTTCTCAATCTCTTGGTTCAACGGTGCACCACCCACTATCACTTCATATGCTTCACCACCGAAGGCAGCATACACCTCTTGACAGATACGCTCTTTGACCTTCTTGGACACCACAGGCATCTGCAAGAGAATCTTGATAGCATTGCTTTGAATCTTGGGGAAGACACGCTTGCGGATAATCTTCTCTATAATAAGAGGTACAGCCACAATGAGGTGGGGCTTGATAGATTTGAAAGCCTCTGCTATCAACGAGGGTGACGGCAGTCGGGTGAGGAAATACAGATGATAACCGGCACAGAAAGGAAACAAGAATTCAATGGCCTGACCATACATGTGGGCCATAGGCAGAATGCTCAGCATGCGACTGAACTTAGGCATTTTCATCCCTAATTTGTTGATGCAGAATTCCACATTACCCCACAATGCGCGATAGGGTATCATCACTCCTTTCGAAAAACCTGTTGTACCGCTGGTATAGTTCAGCATACACAGCTCGTCGGGATTGTCCAGATACCAGTTGATGTGTTCAGCCCGGAAAGCCATTGGATATTTTTCGCCGAAAAGCTGATTCAGATGTTCGCGTGCATCCATCAGCTTTTCATTTCTACAAGTATGCAGTGAGAAATCAGGCAGATTGAAAATGCCTTCCAAATGAGGCATTTCCTTTGCATCGATAACATTGACAATATAATCACCCACAAACAACAGTTTGCTCTCTGAGTGATTGACTATGTTATGAATCTGTTCACCATTGAACTCGTGTAAGATAGGAACAATCACAGCACCATAGGTCAGTGTTGCCAAGTAAGCAACAGCCCAATGGGCTGAGTTACGACCACATACAGCAATGCGGTCTCCCTTTTGAATGCCTGATGCTTCCATCATGATATGTAACTTCTCAATCTTACGGGCTACATCATGATATTGCAACGTAGTTCCTTTATAATCTGTTAGGGCATCAAGCAGCCAGTTCTCCTTAATTGTTTTAACGATATAGGAGTTAAAACTTGGTATATCATTCATTGCACAATTTTCAAAATTTTGTGCAAAGGTACTATCTTTCCTGCACATTTCAAAAAAATATGTGCAATATTTTTTATAGATACTGAAAAAAATAATAAAAAAGGAAAAAATGGACACAGATTATGCATTCTCAAGTTGTTTATAAAAAAACGCCCAAAAGGGTTTGTCCTCTGGGCGTTTGATGTATAAAGTTTAATTTCAGATTACTGATGCTGTTCGCGAAGTAGGTCGTTGACAGTCTTCACAGGGTTAAAGGTTCCCAGTGGTACTTCAACGAAGATAGTTGACCAATCGCTCATAGCGCCATTCCATAGACCAGGCAATTCAAGTGCTTGAAGTTCCTTACCCGATTTAGATTTTTGGGAAATAAAACCTGTCGTCGGATCAACGTATTTCGGGAGGTCGAATGGTTTGCCTTTATAGTCTTTAACAGCACAAACAAGATCTACGGGATTAAAGTGAGTTCCTTTCGTAAACATCTCCATATACTCTTTGTTTGACTTGTCAATTTGAGAGCTTTCGAGGATCTGCAAACTTACAGTACCATCTTGATTATAGGTAAGGAATGGACCACCACCAGGTTCGCCCACATTCTTTACTACACCGCAAACGCGCATGGGACGATTGAGCTTGTTGCGAAGATAAATAACGAGATCGGCATCTTCCAACTCTTTTATATCAGCCTTGCGGCAGCAGAGATCTTGCTGAACGAAACGGATAATCTCCTCAATCTGCTCATGGGTATATTTGCCAGTATCTAATAGACGCAAATAGTCAAATGCTTTAGCTTGCAAAGTTACAAGTACACCAGCAATAATCTGTTTCCATTCAACGGTCTCTGGTTTCAGTCTATCAGGCACAACATTATCAATGTTCTTCACAAAAATAACATCAGCTTCAATTTCATTCAGATTTTCAATCAGTGCACCGTGTCCTCCAGGACGGAATAGTAAAGAACCGTCTGAGTTGCGGAATGGTGTACCATCTGGATTTGCAGCAATAGTATCTGTCGATGGTTTCTGCTCAGAGAAGGTAATGTCATACTTGATACCATATTTCTGGGCGTATATATCGGCTTTTTGAGCCACCTTCTGCTTGAAGAGTTCCATGTGCTCATGAGATACGGTGAAATGCACGTGAGCCTCGCCATTAGAAGCTGCATAGAGTGCACCCTCAACAAGATGTTCCTCCATAGGAGTACGAGGTCCTTCGGCATAATTGTGGAACAATAGCAGGCCCTTGGGTAGTTGTCCGTAGTTCAGTCCTTCGGGCTTCAGCATATTGGCTGCGACAGCTTTGTAATTGCCTTCGGAAATGAGCGCTTTGATACCTTTGCCTTCATTCTTCTGACAGATAGCATCAAGTTCTTTATAGAAAGCAAACTTTTCTATGTTCTCAAAATATTTTTTCTCGAAATCTGTGGTGGGCACATCATATTCTGCATCGACAAATGCAAACATGTCCTTAAACATGCGACTTGCAGCACCAGATGCAGGGACAAACTTCACAACACGCTTGCCTTCTGCCTTGTACTGTTCCCATGCTTTGACGTATGTCTTGCGTTCCTCATTGTCAGGAGCAACGATGCCACGTCCGATAGCAGCAGCAGCTTCTAACTTGAGAAATGGAAAACCTGTTTTGAACTGTCCGAGTTGATGCTCGATTTGTGCTTCACTAATGCCCTTTTGGGCTAATTGCTTTAGGTCTTGTTGTGATAACATAATATTGAATTTTATTTAGTAGAATCTAATCTGCAAAGTTAAGGAAAATACAGCATAAAACCAAATGTTTTGCCAAATATTCTTTACTTAATAAAAAATTTTGTACCTTTGCACCCAATATTAATAATAGTATAAGTAAAATTAATCAAAATATCAGAAAAGAAAATGAAAGCATTTGTATTTCCCGGACAGGGTGCACAGTTCGTAGGAATGGGTAAGGATCTCTACGACAACAATAGCACAGCTAAAGAACTTTTTGAGAAGGCTAATGATATTCTTGGCTATCGTATTACCGATATCATGTTTGCTGGTACTGATGAAGATTTGAAACAGACTAAGGTGACTCAGCCTGCTGTGTTTCTTCATTCTGTTATTTCAGCTATATGCATGGGTGAGAATTTTAAACCAGAAATGACTGCAGGTCACTCTCTGGGAGAATTTTCTGCTTTGGTAGCTGCTGGCGCCTTGAGTTTTGAAGATGGATTGAAATTAGTATATGCTCGTGCAATGGCTATGCAGAAAGCGTGCGAGGCTCAACCTTCTACAATGGCAGCTATCATTGGCCTGCCTGATGAGAAAGTAGAGGAGGTCTGTGCAGGAATTAATCGCGAGGGACATATTGTTGTATGTGCAAATTACAATAATCCAGGTCAGTTGGTGATATCTGGTGATATCGAAGCAATCAATGAAGCATGTGAACAATTGAAGGCTGCTGGAGCTAAGCGTGCTCTGCCACTGAAAGTTGGTGGCGCTTTCCATTCTCCTCTGATGCAGCCAGCTAAGGACGAACTACAGGCAGCAATCGAAAAAACTGAGGTGAAGACTCCTAAATGTCCTGTATACCAAAATGTTGACGGAAAACCTCATACAGATCCTGCTGAAATAAAGGCTAATTTGATTGCTCAGTTGACAAGTTCTGTACGTTGGACTCAGTGTGTACAGAATATGATTGCCGATGGTGCAGATGATTTCACGGAATGTGGACCTGGTAAGGCTTTGCAGGGTATGATTGCAAAGATTAATAAGGAAGTTTCTGCTCACGGGATAGAGTAAGTTTGTTGATGGAGAAGGTCATAATCTATCAAGTGTTCACTCGTCTTTATGGCAATAGGAACACGCATCGGCAAGAAGACGGCACCATCGAAGAGAATGGTTCTGGAAAGATGGCTGACTTTACTCCTCAAGTGTTGAAGAATTTGGCACAGATGGGGGTTAGTCATATGTGGTATACGGGTATTATCAGACATGCCACAACCACAGATTATACTGCTTATGGAATTCCGCGTCAACATGCTGCCATCGTGAAAGGTAAGGCTGGCTCCCCTTATGCCATTACCGATTACTATGACGTAGATCCTGATTTAGCTGAGGACGTAACTAAGCGAATGGAGGAGTTTGAAGCATTAGTAAAACGCACCCATGATGCTGGTATGAAGGTGATTATTGACTTTGTTCCAAATCATGTTGCCCGCCAATATCAATCTATATGTAGGCCCATAGGAGTAAAGGATTTGGGAGAGAACGATAATACAAATATTGGCTTTGACCCAGTAAATAATAATTTCTACTATTGTCCCGGCCAGCGTTTTTCTCCATATTTTGACCTCTATCATGGTGAGTCAGAACCATATCTTGAAGATCCAGCCAAAGCCACTGGTAATGACCATTTCGATAATGCTCCAAATAAGAATGATTGGTACGAAACAGTGAAACTGAACTATGGTGTAGACTACTATGCCGGTGGAGTAGGATACTTCGAACCCATTCCAGACACATGGAAGAAAATGACGGATATTCTTTTGTTTTGGGCATCAAAAGGTATTGACGGCTTCCGTTGTGATATGGCGGAGATGGTTCCTGCTGCATTTTGGAATTATGCTACTACCATTGTTAAACAAAAGTATAAAAGTTTAGTTTTTGTTGGCGAAGTTTATAATCCTGCAGAATATCGCAACTATATTGCATCTGGCTTCGATTGGTTATACGACAAAGTTGGTATGTATGATACGATGCGTGCAGTAATCTGCCATCAGCTTCCTGCGTCAGCTATCAGTGCGGCTTGGCAACAAACAGATGACATCCGCAACCACATGCTTTATTTCCTCGAAAACCATGATGAACAGCGTATTGCCAGCGATTTCTTTGCAGCAGATGCAATGAAAGGGGTGCCTGGTATGATAGCCTCCCTGTTGATGCAACAGAATCCATTTATGCTCTATGCAGGCGAAGAATACGGTGAACACGGTATGGACAAAGAGGGATTCAGTGGTAACGATGGTCGTACGACCATCTTCGACTATTGGAGTATTGATACACTTTGTCGTGCAGCTGAGAAAATGTTGACAAATAAGGAGAAACAACTTTTCGATATCCATAGGCGTGTGATGCAGATTGCCCGTAAAGAGAAAGCTATTCGTGATGGTGTTTTCTTCGACGTAATGTATGTAAATCCGCAATTGGAACACCAGTATGTTTTTTTGCGTAAAGCAGGGAAAGACATGTTGTTGGTCGCTGTTAATTTTGACGATTATGCCGTAGCTGTAGATGTGAAGATTCCTGCCCATGCTTTCGACTATCTGGAGATAAAAGAAGGCACTTATCCTGTTACAGATTTATTAACTAAGGAAAAAGAAGATACTGAACTGAAACGCGATGGCTATATTCGTCTTACTTTGGATGCTCGTGGTGCATATATCTTAAAATTTAAACTATAGCAATGTATGGGTGATTATATTCTGAACGAACATAATAAAGAGGAATTCCCTCCTGCACATACAGCTGAGCATTTGTTGAATCAGACGATGATTCGATTGTTTGGTTGTGAACGTTCGTATAATGCACATATTGAGCGCAAGAAGAGTAAGATGAGTTTCTATCTTGAGCATAAACCTTCGCGTCAAGAGGAAAAAGAGATTGAGCGTCGGATGAATGAATTGATTGAGGAAGATTTGCCTGTGACGTTTGAATTCGTAACGCAAGACAGCCTGCCAGAGGGCGTTTCACTCGACCGATTACCAGATGATGCCTCAGAGACTATCCGATTGGTGCGTATTGGGGATTATGATGTTTGCCCTTGTATCGGGAAACATGTGCGCTCTACGAGTCAGATAGGACGTTTCGAAATGCTTGGTACCAATTGGGATGAGCATGAACGTTCGTTCAGGGTACGATTTAAAATTGTCTAGAAATAAAGAATCCCAGCTTCCGAGAGGCTGGGATTCTTATTTATGATTATTAATTTCCGGGATATTCGAGTCGCATAAATACGGGATAATGATCTGAGTAGGTTAAATCAACTTTGTAATAACTTGTACCTTTCAAGGATTCACTATGGAAGATATAGTCAATACGTACATTCTTCTTACCTCTGTAGGTGCCCATCCAGCCTCCGCCTCCACATTCTTTGAAACCGTCAACGAGATTTCCTAGCATCGTCTTATATACATAAGAGTAGGGGACATCATTAAAGTCACCGCATACAATAACAGGCGTGGTTGTAGAGCGAATCTCTTGTGCCAATATGTTAGCCTGACTGGCACGGAAGAGCATACCTAATGTGTAGTTGCCATATATCGCATCCAATACGCGATTGGTTTGTACTTCATGGCCTTGCATTTCCAGTTTTCCTGCCTTATACATAGTACGGTTGATTCCAGTGCTCTCCAGGTGGACGCAGAATACACGGATGGTCTGTCCGCCAACGTTGATGTCAGAATACATACCAGCCTGGTTAGAATCCTCAAAGAGAAAAGGCTTTGTCTTCTTAATGGGGTAACGGCTGAAGATAACACAATCTCTGCCAGCCTTTGCCACGTAAGGGAAGTATTCCTTATATGATTCGACGTTGTTATGATCACCACTGTTTTCCATAAACTCTTGGATGCAGAAAACGTCCACTTTCTGTCTCTTCATTTCGGCTAGTATGTCCTGAGCCTTGAAACCAGATGTCTCTCTATCGAAACGCGCCACATTATAAGTAGCTATAACTAGCTCTTTTTGCTGAGCTGATGCTGGTTTGTCGTTTACAGAACCAAATTGTACCACTGTTCCGATGTAGGGAATACAACAGGCAATCGTTACAACAGGAAGGATGGCAAAGAACCAACGTTTGCGTACCAGCCAATAAATCAGTAACAGGAAATTGACAACAATCAGGATAGGCAGAATATACACAACCATCGCCCTGGCCATATTACCAACAGGATTGACATCACCTCCAAACAGCCCCAAGAATGTGTAGGCAGAAACAATAAGTTGTAGCACGAGAAACATCATGGCTACATACTTATATACAGCAAGTTTTCCCATAAAAATTATATTTTCAAGAATTTCTGAATCTTATCTAGCAAATCCTCTACGCGGAAAGGTTTGGCCATAAAGTCATTACATCCCGCCTCTTTTGCTTCTTTGATGTTTTCGTCAAAGGCATAGGCACTTAATGCAATGATGGGGATATCTCGATTTACTTCTTTGATTATGCGGGTAGCATCCAGTCCATTCATATCAGGCATACGGATATCCATCAGAATCAGGTCGGGATGTTCGTCCTCACAAATGGTTACAGCTTCTATACCATTGTGTGCACGTAGTAAACGATAGCGCTTGGCTAATACAACTTTCACCAGTTCGAAATTGTTGTCTTCATCTTCTGCTACCAGAATCAGCGGAGCGTTCTGGACATCTGTACGAGTGCTGACACGAATAGTACGTGAATTGGTCGTGATACGCGTATTCTTCGAGATACCTCCAATAGTTCCCTCAAAAGGTAGGGTGAAGCGGAAGGTAGAACCTTCGCCAAGTGTTGATGATACTGATATTGTACCATTTAGTTTTTCGACAATAATTTTACTTAAAGGCAATCCTAATCCGTATCCGTTTTGCGTTGTTTCTGCATCTTTGGATACATAGGTCTTAAAGATATTGTCTATATCTTCAGGAGCAATTCCAGAGCCCGTGTCGGATACAAAGAATTCTACTTCTTGTCCATCGCTAATCATGCGATAGCCATAAGTGATACTTCCTTTAGACGTATGTTTCAGTGCATTGCTGATTAGATTGGAGAAGACCTGCATGATTCGATTTGCATCAGTATTCAACGTCACTGCCATATTCGGCTTGTTCCATGTCATCTGAACCGTATCTGGGCATCTGAACTTGAATGTGTTCATGATGTTGTGGCATAGTTCATTGAGATCTGTCATTGATTTCTTGATGACTACTTCTCCAGACTCCACTCTTGACAAATCAAGAATCTCGTTAATAAGGGTCAGCAAACGAGCGTTGTTGCTCTCGATTATCTCCATGTATTTTGTGCGTTCTTCCTGAGAGTCGGTTTCACACATTACTCTCGAGAAACCTTCAATGGCATTCAGTGGTGTTCGTATTTCATGACTCATGTTAGCTAAAAAAAGCGATTTCATCTTACTCGCCTTTTCTGCTTCCTTAGCCTTCTCTTCGTATTCTGCCAACTTAGCGTTAGCTTCAAATAATTGTTTATTTGAAGAGTCTAGCTTAGCATTGGCTTCAGCTAATTTTTGAAGTAATGTTTCCCTTTCAATCGTGTTCATTTTTTTTACAGAAAATGTACAAGACTTTGCAAAGTTATATAAAAATCTTCAATTATCAAAAATAATTATATATTTTTTATCCTCTTTTTGCTTTTTCCCATGTTCCGCTTGATTTGTGGCTTTTCAAATAGTTTATTCCTTGAAATACGTTCAGATTCATGAACAGGAAGTAATAGGGTATGTAGAGCAATCGGTTCTTTTTACCATTTTTTTCCAGCAAATAACCTATGAAAGCTGCAAGATAGAATAATATTTGTAAAGCCCATATCCAGTTGTATATAACACCTGCTTTTAAGAAAATCAGGAGTACATTCAGAGGAATCAGCGTTAATAAGGCGAATGGTGTAATGCTCCATCTCAGTACGCGATGTGATATTAACTGAAAGGCTACAACGGGATGGCGGAATGGATTTGTCATATCACGAAGCCACCAGATGCTCTGCAGTCCTCCAGCTGCTATGCGTCGCTTACGCTTTGATTCTTCAGTCAGATTTGCCGAACCGTATTCTGTCGCATATGCATCGGAGGTATAGGCTATTTTGTAGCCTTTATCTACCATACGAAGTGACATTACAAAGTCGTCGAGTAGTGCATTCTCGGGCATGGGTTCATATAGCAAACGGCGAATGGCGCAAAGTTCACCCGCTGCTCCCATGGCTGAATAAAGTTCACTATCCAAGCGCTTCAACATACTTTCGTATTTCCAGTATATCCCTTCACCCTCCGCTGCAGAATGTCCCATGTGTCTAGCGACCACACGTTTCTCTCCAGCCACACAAGCCACTTTCGGATCCATAAAGCATCGTACAATCTCCAGAACTGATTCAGGATTAAGCATGGTATTAGCGTCAGTCATAACCACCAACTCGCTTTTTATGAGTGCAAGACCATGATTGAGTGCAGCTGTTTTACCACGACGTTCTGGCGAATATATCACCTCCACGTCGTGGTATTTAGCTAAATAGTCGTTTGTTTGGTCGTTCGACCCATCAGTCACCCATACAACCTTTAGCTTCGGATACGTAATCTGTTGGGTATTTTCCATTTTAAGATCTACGATATCCTGTTCGTTGTAGGCACAAATCATCAGTGTCACTTCTGGTAGTTCGTTATATGGGGGTAATTCCTTTTTCTCAGGCTTACCAAAGATGAGGCGCTTGATACTTACAAGAATCCAAAGTAGGATACCATAGCCTATATAGGTATAAAATACCAGTACTATACACGTCCAGAATGCAATTTTCAAGATCAGCATGTTGATAACGTTATAAATTTGGCTATTCGTTCGTTTCTATTTCCTCCTGCATGTCAATAAACTGACGGTTTTTGTCGTAGAACTCGTATTGAAGAAAGGCCAGTTTCTGCGAAGGAACAATTTTAATTCCCCAGCCATATTTCATTTGCCAGCGTCGTTTTAGTGAGACAATGCCTTGATTGATATAGGCGGCGACATAAGGGTGTACGTGTAGTGAGAAATTCTTGATACCTATCTTATTGACTAGGCGGTCAATCTTACTCTCCAATTGATCCGTAAACAATATCGACGACTTGATTTTTCCTTTACCGAAACAGGTTGGGCATGTTTCTTCAACGTTGACGTCCATTGCTGGTCGCACACGTTGACGGGTAATTTGCATCAGTCCGAACTTACTCAGTGGCAGGATATTATGACGAGCGCGATCTTTCTGCATGTTCTTGCACATCCGCTCATACAGTAATTGACGGTCTTCTGCAAGATTCATATCAATAAAGTCTACTACAATAATGCCTCCCATATCTCTCAGTCGTAATTGGCGAGCCAATTCATCTGCAGCCCCAAGGTTAACCTCTAGTGCATTAGCTTCTTGTCCATTCTCTGAACGCGTACGATTTCCGCTATTAACATCCACTACATGCATCGCCTCAGTATGTTGTATAATCAGATAGGCACCTCGCTTGTAATTGACTGTTCTTCCGAATGATGACTTCAGCTGTTTTGTAACATTAAAATTGTCGAAAATGGGTACTGTGCCTGTATATTGCTTGACGATTCCTTGCTTCTCAGGAGCAATTAATCCCACATAGTCTTTTACCTGCTGGAAGATGTCGGCATCGTTTATGTAGATGCCGTCATAGGTGGGATCGAAGAGATCGCGTAGCAATGCTACGGCTCTTCCTGTCTCTTCAAAAGCCAGTACGGGTGTTGCGGTTGCCTTCTGTGCTTTTGTAATTGTATCTTCCCAGCGTTTCATTAAGACTTTCATTTCAGCATCAAGTTCTGCAACACGCTTCCCTTCGGCGGATGTCCTGACTATCACTCCGAAGTTTTTAGGTTTGATGCTTTGAACAAGTTGTTTCAGGCGTGTACGTTCTTCTCCTTTTTTTATTTTAGAGGAAACAGAAACCTTATCCTGAAAAGGCATGAGTACCATGTAGCGACCTGCGAAACTGAGTTCGCACGTTAGTCGTGGCCCCTTGGTAGAGATGGGCTCTTTAACCACTTGTACAAGGATTTCCTGTCCTTGTTTCAGCGTATTTTGGACACTCCCTTCTTTTGGGAGGTCTGGTAATCGGGTTGCTTTTGCAATTGGGAAAAGCTTCTTCCTGTCGCTTTGTACTTGTTTTAGATACTTCTCGTAAGAGCTGAATTGAATACCTAAGTCAAGATAGTGTAAGAAAGCATCGCGTTCAGATCCCACATCCACGAAACAGGCGTTTAGTCCAGGCATCAATTTTTTGACTTTACCTAGATAGATGTTGCCTACAGAGTATGATGCCTCTTCTCGCTTTTCATTCTGGTATTCTACCAGATCTTTGTCTTCGAGCAGGGCAATCGAAATTTCTTTCGGCTGTACGTCAATGATTACTTCACTTGTCATAACTTGTAGATTCGTTTTAATGGAAAGGGTGTACCTACTTATCCTTAGATTTGTTGGTACACTCCTTTCATTGTTTTTGATGAGCAATGTTTATTTGCTCTTGTGACGATTCTTGCGTAATCTCTTCTTACGCTTGTGAGTGGCCATCTTGTGGCCCTTCTTTTTCTTTCCGTTTGGCATGATTCAAATATTTTTAATTGTTTAATATTTTATTTCATTTTTGCAATGAAGCTTTTTGCTGGCTTAAATGCAGGGAAGTCGTGTGCATCAATTAGCATAGTGGTGTTTTTAGAAATGTTACGGGCGGTCTTCTTAGCACGATGTTTTACACTAAACGTACCGAAACCACGTAAATATACATTCTCTTTTCGTCCTGCCATACTTTGGCGAATTTCCTCCATAAAAGCTTCAACAGTGGCTGCAACGTCTTTCTTCGCAAGCCCAGTGTCCTCAACAATCTTGTTGATAATGTCTGCCTTAGTCATTTTTATTTTATTCTCTTAAATTGTTTATCTTCAGTGTATTTTCTCTTTCGGACTGCAAAGATACTGATTTTCAGTGGGAAACTAAAATTTATCAGCATTTTTTTTTGAAAATTAATCAATTCTTTGATATTTGTTGCAATCTGGCGATGTATTTTCCTATAATATCGAACTCCAAATTGACTACAGACCCCACTTTTATATCGCAGAAATTAGTATGTTCGAAGGTGTAGGGGATGATAGCTACCTGGAATGTGTTTAGGGTGGGGTTGCAGACAGTGAGTGATACACCGTTAACTGTTACAGATCCTTTGTCAACGGTGAAATATCCGTTTAAAGCCATTTCTTTATTATCTTGATATTCGAAGGTGAAGTAAGTTGACCCATTTGCATCCTCAATGGCAATACAACGTGCGGTCTCGTCCACGTGGCCTTGCACTATATGCCCGTCCAGACGTCCATTCATCAGCATCGAGCGTTCTACATTCACTTTATCGCCCACTTTCAGTAGACCGAGATTCGATCGATTGAGCGTTTCTTTCATAGCTGTAACGGTGTAAGTGTTGTTCTCGATGCTCACTATTGTCAGACATACACCATTGTGAGCAACACTTTGATCGATGCCTAGTTCACTGACAAATGAACATTGCAGTGTGAAATCAATGTTGTCTCTATCTTTTTTTATAGCCACTATGGTTGCAAATTCTTCGATAATACCAGAAAACATAACAATGAACTTCTAAACTATGAAAAAAAGAAAGGGTCGTACCGAGGATGTGATGAAAACTCCTTTGTTAGAAGATGAAGAGCGCTCTTAGCCTTTGTAATCCACCGGTTTTACAACTACTTCTCTCGAAAAAGAGATGTGGCCCGCCATTAGCAGAAGATACTACTCAGTTTTCAATGTAATTTGATGAGTATCCCGATCGAATCGATACGACCCAGTTTTTATATATTATAATATGTACGTGTGTTTTAGTAAGCAAATAATGGATAATCCTTCATTCGCTCGTTTACACGCTTGCGCACACTTGCAATTACCTGTTCGTCTTCAGGTGCATTAAGCACTTCCTCAATCAGTGCTGCTATTTCAACCATCAGGTCTTCCTTAGCACCGCGAGTAGTGATAGCAGGAGTACCCAGACGTATACCGCTTGTTTGGAATGCAGAACGTGTATCGAATGGCACCATGTTCTTATTGACGGTAATGTCTGCAGCCACTAATGCATTTTCTGCAACCTTTCCTGTTAGTTCTGGATACTTTGAGCGTAGGTCAACTAGCATAGAGTGATTGTCGGTACCGCCGCTGACAATTGTGAATCCACGTTTAATCAGTTCCTCTGCCAATACCTTGGCATTTTTCTGAACCTGTTTAGCCCACTCCTTGAACTCGGGTTTCAGTGCTTCACCGAAAGCCACAGCCTTAGCTGCGATTACGTGTTCCAGAGGACCGCCTTGCTGACCAGGGAATACAGCAGAGTTGAGAAGCTGCGACATCATTTTTGTGACGCCTTTTGGGGTCTTTAATCCCCAAGGATTCTCAAAGTCTTTGCCCAAGAGAATAATGCCACCACGAGGACCACGAAGTGTCTTATGTGTTGTAGAAGTCACGATATGAGCATACTTAACGGGATTGTCTAGTAATCCAGCAGCAATAAGTCCTGCAGGATGAGCCATATCAATCATAAGCAGTGCTCCCACCTTGTCAGCAATTTCGCGCATACGTTTATAGTCCCATTCGCGGCTGTATGCCGAACCGCCACCGATAATCAATTTGGGCTTGTGTTCCAATGCCAAACGTTCCATCTCATCATAATCTACACGTCCGGTCTCCTTGTTGAGGTTATAGCCTACGGGCTTGTAGAGGATACCGCTGGTGTTAACTAAAGATCCATGAGAGAGATGACCACCGTGATCAAGGTTCATGCCCATGAAAGTGTCACCAGGTTTTAGTACTGCTAATAATACGGCAGCATTGGCCTGTGCACCAGAGTGGGGCTGTACGTTGGCATATTCTGCACCAAACAGTTTGCAAACGCGATCAATAGCCAATTGTTCTACTTCATCAACTACTTGACAACCACCATAATAGCGATGTCCAGGATAGCCCTCAGCGTATTTGTTGGTCAGGTAACTGCCCATAGCCTCCATCACTTGATCACTAACGAAGTTTTCCGAAGCAATCAATTCGATACCTTTCAATTGACGTTGATGCTCTTTCTCGATGAGCTCAAAAATCGTGTTGTCTCTTTCCATTTTTATCTAGTTTTTGATATTTAACCATTCATTGACAATAGGAATTCCTCGTTAGAGCGAGTTTGTACCAAGCGATCACGTACTGTGTTCATTGCCTCAATTGGATTCATTTCTGCAATAAACTTGCGAATAATCCACATACGGTTGAGTGTAGTAGGATCTTGCAGAAGATCATCGCGGCGAGTTGATGAGAGTACTAAATTGACAGCTGGATAGACACGCTTGTTAGCTAACATACGGTCGAGTTGCAATTCTGAATTACCAGTACCTTTGAACTCCTCGAAGATTACCTCATCCATCTTTGATCCTGTGTCGGTCAGGGCTGTAGCGATAATGGTAAGCGAACCACCATTCTCAATATTACGGGCAGCACCAAAGAAGCGTTTGGGCTTCTGTAGGGCATTAGCATCGACACCACCTGTCAGTACTTTTCCTGAAGCAGGAGCGACAGTGTTATAAGCGCGTGCCAAGCGGGTGATAGAATCGAGGAAAATGACCACATCATGTCCGCATTCCACCATGCGTTTGGCTTTTTCTAACACAATGCCGGCAATTTTAACGTGGCGATCGGCCGGTTCGTCGAATGTCGAAGCTATAACTTCTGCATTCACAGTCCGCGCCATATCTGTTACTTCCTCTGGACGTTCGTCGATGAGAAGCATCATAATGTATGCTTCTGGATGGTTGGCTGCAATAGCGTTGGCAATATCCTTCATGAGGACCGTTTTACCTGTTTTGGGCTGTGCAACAATTAATGCACGTTGCCCCTTTCCTATTGGTGAGAAGAGGTCTACAATACGCACAGATGGATTGGTTGTTGCAGGGTCTCCGCAGAGTTTGAATTTCTCATCGGGGAAAAGTGGGGTGAGATGTTCGAAACTCACACGATCGCGCACTTCTTGAGGGAGACGTCCATTGATGGTTTTTACCTCAGTCATCGCAAAATATTTTTCGTTATCGTGTGGTGGACGCACCATACAGTTAACAACATCTCCAGTTTTCAATCCATAGCGTTTCACCTGTTGGGGACTAACGTAGATATCATCGGGCGAAGAGAGATAATTGTAATCGCTAGAACGCAAGAACCCATAGCCGTCTTGCAGCATTTCCAGTACACCATTGCCTGAAATAAGGTTTTCAAAGTTATATGTCGCAATCGGTGTAAACCCTTTGGCAGAAGGATAGACGCTCATTTCGGGTACTCCAGCAGTTTGCGTGGGTTGTGTCATTGGACGGTCGAAAATATCAAGAGTAGGTATGGCCTCACCGTCTTCGATGGGAATGTCCACTATGGTAATAAAGTCAGTGCCGTCACCAGGATCACCATCCCACACACCTTCTGGATAAACAGGAGGTTCTTCTGGGGTCTGTTGTGATTGAGCCATCTTAGCCTGCAATTCCTCAATCGCTTTGGGGTCTACAGCCTCTTCTGTCAGTGCTTCTGCCTCGGGCACTTGAATGTCTGTAGTTGCCTGTTGGGGCTCTTCAGTAATTTGAACAACTTCTGCAGCCTCTTGTGCTACTATTTCTTCCAATTCTTTCTTCGACTTGCGACCACGTTTTTTAGGAGCAGGTTTCTCTTCTTTTTCTTTAGTTTCTGTTTTCTGAGTTGCAGTTTCCTCCTTAGCGGCATCTGCTTGAGCAAACAGGTCGTCAAGCGAAGGTTGTTTTTCTTTTTTTGTTTCGGTGGCCTTCGTGTCTAAGTTTTCACCGTCAGCGCCGTTAACTGTATATACTTTACTATCTTTCTTCGTAATCCTGGTACGTTTACGTTTCGTAGCACCTCCGCTGGCTGCTGAATCTTCAGCAGCTTTGTCGAGAATCGCATAGATAACATTTTCCAGTTCATCGTCTTGCGAAACCTTGACACCGAGGTCGTTGGCAATCTCCATCAACTTGGGGATGTCCATCTGTTCTAGTTCATTCTTCGTATACATATATTAAACAATCTGTATTCGTTTACCTTTGTTTTGAAAAAAAGGGTGGAAATGTTTCGCGAAAGGAAACACTTTGATTAAATTCGACTGCAAAGGTACATGTTTTTTTTGGATTTACAAAACTTCTTTGGTGTTTTTTTCAATCCTTGAACACGTATTGACCGCGTTTCATCTTGCCCCAATGGATAGCATGGCTCGGGCAGTGGTGGTAACAAGCTAGGCAGTTGGTGCATTTTCCATTGTGTTTCCACTGAGGAGGTATGTCTTTGATATCGTCTACGGGACAGAGTTTCTTGCATAGTCCGCATTGGATACAAGCCTTTCTATCGACCCAAAAATGACGATCTGTGATGAGATGTTTGTTGTAATAGCCTCCGATGATGTAAGTGTAGGTGAAGGGAATAGCACCTTTTATCAATTCCTCAACTCCTTTTTTGCGATTGACGATGATTTCTGTGATGTGTTTTATGCGCTCTTTGGCAGCGCCTATTTTCTGGCGTTCACGCTCTGGAGTATCGAGGTGTAGGAATTTAAAACAGACATTCGATTCGGGCATGGTAATCGCGAAAGAAGCATCAAGCAAATACCCTTTTGCGATTAATTCCTTATTTAATATACGCATTGCATAGCCCATGTTGTCACCGCAAGTCGTTAATGCGTATATGTAGCTGACGGAATGAAAGGTGGCCTTACGGATGAATTCACGGACGATTCTAGGTGGTTGCCATCCATGAGTAGGGAAGCAAAAGCCTAAACGTTCACCCTCTTTCAACGTGTATACACATGTACTATCCAGTTCGGTGGGAATATATTTAAGAGAATCGTGGGTCGACAGAGCCAATTGTTCTGCCGCCCACTTAGTATTGCCTGTTCCTGAAAAATAGAAGATCATGCGTGCAATTCTAGAACAAAGCGTGTTCCTCTCGTAAATTCAGAATCTATATCAAGGTCACCGTTCATTTTAAGTGCCATTTGTTTGCAGATAGGGAGGCCAAGTCCGTCACCTGTTGTAAGGTCGCGAATTTCAAGGAATGGCTTGAAAATATCCTCACGCTTCTCTTCTGGAATACCGCACCCCGTATCAGCTACCAAGAACTGATGAGTGTGGGCGCTGCGTTTTTTGTATTCCAACCAGATGGTGCCACCTTCTGGCGTATATTCTGCAGCATTGTTTAACAGATGCAGCAAGATGTGTGATACGTATTCTTTATTCATCTCCATTGACATCTTAGGAGCCTCGATTTTAAGATTGACGTCACGTTTTACCTTTGGACGAATCTGTTCCATCAGTCCTTGGCAGAAAGTTGGAATCTGCACCTCTTCGAGTTCTGTCTCAACATCAGAATTCTCGAGTTCTGAGAGTTGTTGGATATGTGCAGAGAAATCTATCAGCGCTTTCACTTCAGGTTTAGTGGCATCAAGTTTTTGCAGGGTGGGATCCAGCTGAGCAGAAATGTTACTGATAAATTTCGATTTTAGTGCATTACTGTCGTTTGCCAACTGAATAGTTTTCTTCTGTTTGCGGTTGACGAGAATGAAGCGCAATAGTATGACAGCACCTACCACCAATGCTGCAGTCAGTGCACCAGCCAGTACCAGCAGACCTACAATGAATACCCAGCGTGTTGTCAGTGATGAGTCTTTCTCCTCGATAGCAGCCTCGTTATCGGCTATCTGCTTCTTGAGTGCTGCAATTTCATCGGCATGCTTCAGTGCGTTTACCGAGTCCTTCCACGCTAGATAATTGTTATATGATTGTGCCACCATGCTTGCATTATTGCTACGGCGACCATTGGCAATTAGTTGCTTGTATACGGCATCTACCTTGTCATACTCTTTTGAAGCCGTCAGTTTTGAAGCCATTTCCTTGAAAACAGCATCGCCTTGAGCATTGAGTCCAAAGGAATAGAAATAGATAGCTTTTTGGTATAAGAAGTCGTTTTTCAGTTTCTCATCGCTCACCTGATTCACCTGTGTTTCCATCTGACTGAGTTGTTCCTTTGCGCTGTCAGGTTTACGGAACTTCATATACATAGCAAGACGTTCCTTTGTCACCAAGTAATGAAGTGCAGCCGCGTTGTTTGGATTCTTGGCATTAATCGTCTGATCGAGGTTACGCAAAAATTCGAACGCTTCTTTGTGCAGTCCATCCTTTGAATAAAGTGCAGCTGCCTTAGTACCGCATTCGATACCCTGTTGCAATTTACCTTTGGCTACATAGTCTTCGTAAGCCCGTATATATGTATAACGGGCGGCAGGGACGGTCTGAGCAGCTTCAGCTTTCTGCTGTAATTCGCTTTTTTGTGTGTCCTGTGCATAGGCACCAATAGTCACACCTGCGCACAGAATCAGTGTCAAAATTTTCTTTTTCATATTGTATAAATTTTTATTCCTTATAAATTAACTGCAAAAGTAATTATTTTTTTTATTTCCTCCAAATTAATACGTCCTTTTTGTAGATAGTATTTTATTGGGGAAGAATAGACATCTGAAATAGCACGCAAATTTTTGTATGCAAAAATAAAAAAGGAGCATCCATCACGGATGCTCCTTTAGCGTATAGAGTAGGGATTAGTCCTCCCAGTTCTCCTGAGTCTTGCGAACATAGCTCTTGTAGCGGAGCTGTGCCATCTTCTGTGCCTCGGCGAAGAGTTCTTCAGCCTCGTTAGGATAAGCCTTCTTAACAGACAGGTAGCGAACCTCACCCAACAGGAAGTCGTGGAAGTTCTCCCAGTTCGGCTCCTTAGAGTCGAGAGAGAACGGATTCTTGCCTTCCTCAGCAAGTGCTGGGTTGAAGCGCCACAGATGCCAGTAGCCGCACTCAACAGCCTTCTTCTCCTCAGCCTGGCTCTTACCCATGCCGCCCTTGGCTTTCAGACCGTGGTTGATACATGGAGCGTAGGCGATGATGATTGAAGGTCCGTGCCATGCCTCGGCCTCGCGGATAGCCTTGAGGGTCTGTGCGTGGTCAGCACCCATAGCAATCTGAGCTACATATACATATCCATAAGTGGTGGCAATCATACCGAGATCCTTCTTGCGGATGCGTTTACCCTGAGCTGCGAACTGGGCGATAGCACCGAGAGGAGTAGCCTTAGAAGCCTGACCACCAGTGTTAGAATATACCTCAGTATCGAGAACGAGGATGTTCACGTCCTCACCAGAAGCAATCACGTGGTCGAGACCGCCGTAACCGATGTCGTAAGAAGCACCGTCACCACCGATGATCCACTGACTACGCTTAACGAGGTAGTGGTCGAGGGTCTTCAGTTCTTTACAGAACTCGCAACCGTTAGCAGCACCGGCAGCGATTGCCTCACGCAACTTCGGAGCAATCTCCTTGGTCTTGTCGGCATCGTCCTTGTTGGCAATCCACTCCTCAGCGAGGGCGGTGAATTCAGCAGGAGCATTGGCCTCTGCTTCCTTCAGCAACTTGGCTACGCGCTCCTTCATCTTCTTGTTACCGAGAGCCATACCGAGACCGAACTCGCAGAAGTCCTCGAACAGAGAGTTGTTGAAGACTGGGCCCTGTCCCTTCTCGTTCTTGGTGTAAGGAGTTGAAGGAATAGAAGCTGAATAGATAGAAGAGCAACCGGTAGCGTTGGCAATCATCTGACGGTCACCGAACAACTGGCTGATGAGCTTCACGTAAGGAGTCTCACCGCAACCAGAGCAAGCGCCAGAGAACTCGAACAGAGGCTGAGCGAACTGTGAGTTCTTCACGTTCGAGCGGATGTCAACGAGATCCTGCTTAGACTTAACCTCCTTCACGAGATACTCCCAGTTTTTAGCTTCCTGCTTCATGTCGGCAGCATCTGGGTTGAAGGCAACCATGGTAAGAGCCTTACCAGTCTTAGGATTGCCTGGGCAGATGTCAGCACAGTTGCCGCAGCCAAGACAGTCGAGTACTGATGTTTCGATGCGGAAGTGCATACCCTTCATTGCGGCAGGAGCCTTCATCTCGATAGTATCCTCAGCAGCAGTGAAGCCCTTAATTTCGTTCTCATCGAGCACGAATGGACGGATGGCTGCGTGAGGACAGATGTAAGCACANNGGTTACACTGGATACAGTTCTCTTTGTTCCAAACGGGAACGAAGGCTTCAACACCACGCTTCTCGTAAGCGGCTGTACCAACCTCCCAAGAACCATCGATAGTGCCGTGCTTAGCGAAGTCAGATACCTTCAGCAGGTCACCAGCCTGAGCATTGATAGGACGAACCAGTTCCTTAACGAATGCGGGAGCGTCGTCCTGCTTAGGCTCATCGTCGGGCAGGTTAGCCCACTCGGGCTTAACAGTCAGTTTCTGATATTCGCCACCGCGGTCGATAGCTGCATAGTTCTTATCAACAACGTCCTGACCCTTAGCTCCGTAAGACTTCAAGGCAGCAGCCTTCATCTTCTCGACAGCCAGTTCAACAGGAATCACCTCAGTGATGCGGAAGAATGCAGACTGCAGAATGGTGTTGGTGCGGTTGCCCAGACCAATCTCCTGTGCAATCTTTGTAGCGTTGATGGTGTAAACAGTGATGTTATTCTGTGCGAAGTAGCGCTTTACCTTGTTAGGCATGAACTTCTCGAGCTCGTCGGCATCGAAGATGGTGTTCAACAGGAACTGACCGTTCTTCTGCAGACCGCGAGTTACATCGTACATGTGGAGGTAAGCCTGAACGTGGCAAGCCACGAAGTTAGGTGTGGTTACCAAGTAGGTAGAGCGGATAGGAGTATCACCGAAACGCAGGTGAGAGCAGGTGAAACCTCCCGACTTCTTAGAGTCGTAAGAGAAGTAAGCCTGACAATACTTGTCGGTGTTGTCACCAATAATTTTTACGCTGTTTTTGTTAGCACCAACGGTACCGTCGGCACCCAAACCGTAGAACTTAGCCTGGAACATACCAGCACCACCGAGAGCAATCTCCTCAACTTCTGGCAGTGAGGTGAAGGTAACGTCATCTACGATACCGATGGTGAAGTGGTTCTTGGGTTCTGGCATAGCGAGGTTATTGAACACGCTGATAATCTGAGCAGGAGTGGTATCGTGAGACCCCAATCCATAGCGACCACCTACGATGAGAGGACGGTCTTCTACGTCATAGTAAGCGTCTTTCACATCGAGATACAGAGGCTCACCATTGGCTCCTGGCTCCTTGGTGCGGTCGAGTACAGCAATGCGCTTTACTGACTTAGGAACAGCAGCGAGCAGATGCTTCACGCTGAAAGGACGATAGAGGTGAACAGAAATCATACCAACCTTCTGACCGTTAGCGTTCAGATAGTCGATAGCCTCGCGGGCTGCATCGGTAGCAGAACCCATCAGGATGATCATGCGGTCAGCATCCTCGGCTCCGTAGTAAGAGAAGAGGTGATACTCACGACCGGTAATCTTAGACAACTCACCCAGATACTTCTCAACAACTTCGGGCACTGCATCGTAGTAGGGGTTGCAAGCCTCACGGTGTGTGAAGAATGTCTCAGGATTCTCGGCTGTACCACGAGTGATAGGACGCTCAGGTGACATAGCACGATCACGGAAACGCTTGATGTACTCTTCCTTAACCAGTGGACGAACATCCTCCTGATCGAGCAGCTCAATCTTGTGATACTCGTGAGAGGTGCGGAAACCATCGAAGAAGTTTACGAATGGAACGCAGGTCTCGAGAGATGCCAAGTGAGCGGCAGCTGTCATGTCCATAACCTCCTGTACAGAACCCTCGCAGAGCATGGCGAAACCAGTCTGACGGCAAGCCATCACATCCTGGTGGTCACCGAAGATACAGAGAGAGTGTGAAGCCAGTGTACGAGCAGAAACGTCGAATACACAAGGAATCAACTCACCGGCAATCTTGTACATGTTAGGAATCATCAGCAACAGACCCTGAGAAGCAGTGAATGTAGTGGTGAGAGCACCAGCCTGCAACGAACCGTGAACGGCACCGGCAGCACCAGCCTCTGACTGCATTTCCTGCACACTTACGGTCTGTCCCCACAGGTTCTTACGACCACGGGCAGCCCACTCGTCAACGTGCTCAGCCATTGGTGAGCTCGGGGTGATGGGGTAGATAGCAGCTACCTCGGAGAACATGTAGCTCACGTGAGCCGCAGCCTCGTTACCATCACAGGTGATAAATTTCTTTTCTTTAGCCATTTTTAGATAAATATTAAAATGAATAACTTTATTTGTTTAGTATATAAATCCTAGTAACCAGAGTGGTATTTGATTGTCTTTGCCCACCTCAGTATTGTAGCGGGCGTAGATCGTATCAGGTGCATACCTTATTTTATTAAGGAAATCCGCATTGCACACGCGGAACTTCAGTTTTCCGTCAACGATATAAGAATCGCGTGGACCCTGATTAACCTTATGGTCTTTCCACAGCATGTTGACGAAGAAAGTTTCCATCGCTACTTGTTTCTCTACATGTATAGGGTAGATGGCATAGAGCAAATTGGAATTGTGGAGCATAATTTTTGCGGGCTTCTTAGGGAAATCCTGACCAACTGGATAAATCATATTAAGCAGACGAGCGTCAGCGAGATATTTGATATAGTTCATCACTGTTGCACGACTGGTCTCTATATCTTGAGCTAGTTTGCTCACGTTGGGAGCCTTTGCACCTTCCTCAGCCAATTGATAGAATAGTTTCTTGATTTTGGTGAGATACTTTAACTCGATTTGCTTGATGAGCAGTATATCCACTTCGGTCATCATGTTCATCGTCTTCAACAGATTTTCAGAATAGTTGCGCTGTTCCTGGAAGAAAGGGTAGAAACCATGATGGATATAGTCTTGAAAATAACGACTGGGCGACACCTTGGGCAGTATCTGTTTGATGATGTGTTCGTGATTATTCAGAATCTCGTCAAGGGTGTATGGCTTGAAATCGTTACCCGTCATCAGGTTGATGAATTCGCGGAATGAAAAACCACGTAAGTTGTAACTTTTTACAATGCCGTTAAGTTCTGGATTCTCTTCTTTCAGCCGCATTACACTGGATCCAGTGAATACAATTTTGAGACCAGGGTGCTCATCGTAGCAACGGCGTAATTCTCTGGACCAGTCGGGCTGCTTGAACACTTGGTCAATTAGTAGAACACGACCTCCGTTGTAGTAAAACTCACCTGCAAAATCTGCTATTCCTCGTCCTTGAAAATAGAAATTGTTCATATTGATATAGAGACACTGTTTGTCGCGTATATCAAAGTGTTCCTTGGCATATTGAAGCAAGAAGGTTGTCTTTCCTACGCCACGTGTTCCCTTGATGCCGATAAGTCGGTCATTCCAGTTGATCTCATCCATCAGGGTGCGACGAACTGGGGCATTGACATGCTCTACCAGGTAACGATGCGTACGAAAAAAAGCTTCCATCAATTAGATTTGTTTTAAAACAGATGCAAAGATACTACTTTTTCAGTAAATTGCAAAGCAGAGATTGCAAAATCTTGTGAAAATGCATTATTTTTGTTCTATCTAAATAAGAAAAGGAGCCTTTGCTGCTCCTTTTCTTAGAATTTGTATGCAATGTCGAACATGAACCAGCGTCCTCTTTGGGGGATGGGGCCTGTGTTCAGACCGCTCTGCTTGTAGTTCTTGTTGAACAGGTTCTTCACGTCTGCGGAGATGGTCAGTTTACCGAACTTGCAGGTGGCACCGAGGTCAAAGAGAACACGGGGACTGAAGTCGCGGGTGACGTTGACTTTTTGATATGCCTCATACATTGCCATCTCAGCTTGGTTCATTAACTTTTCGTTTTCCGGAGTTGGATCAAGCATCCACTGTTGATACATTTCTCCGTAATGATTCGTTGCTGAATTGTAAAGTGCATATCCTAGCGCATCTGTTGTCCAGGATTTCTGACTGCTGTAATAGTCGATGTGCCCATGCACATTAAGCCATTTGGTTGCCTGCCAAGCCAATACCGTACTGACCGAGAGCTTGGGTGTGCAGAAGGCAAAATTGAACTCTGTGTTATTAATAGACGATTTCTTGACATCCTGCCAAGCGGCACTGAGGTTCGCCGTGAAGTTGCGATACTTGTATTTGGCGGAGAGTTCTACTCCATAGATATCACTGCTACCGGAGTTCTCGTGCTCAATGATGTTCATATAGATGATGTCTCTGGCACGGTT
>DEJG01000018.1:34624-39435 GCA_002353295.1 Prevotella sp. UBA2754 | reverse complement strand
CAAACTTTGGGGTTCACTTCACATACCTGTCCCCACTGTTTCTTAAAAAAGGTTGTAATGTTGCAACCATTTACAACCTACGCTTACATTGGCTGATATAAAAATCTGCTTAGCCTTGCAATTATTTTTTTCAGGTATGCGGGAATTTCGCATACCTACCTATTAATTTCGCTGCCGATATTTAAAATTGTTGAATTAAAACAAAATGAGTATGGATAGTGACAAGGTACTTATGTGGCTGACAATCTTTGCAGGCCCTATTGGATGGGTTATTGCTTTGATTTACTGTGCAAAGTTGTTCAAACGTCAGTGTTGTGTAATTAGAAGGAATAGAAAGCAAAATGGTTAATTCTAATACGGATAAGGTTAGAGAGGTGGAACGCCGTGTCGTTGACATATACACCAAGAGCGATACGTCCAATAAAGATGTTGTCTGCAGCATCCAAAGCTTAATGATGATGCGTTGGAATATGATGCACCATGGTATTATGTGGGACGATGAGTTCGTTGCCAAACTCGATGCTATGAACGAGCAGATGAAGCAGGCACTCATAGCCATGCGCTACAAGACACTCGACGTATACGAATACTTGAAACTGAGATGCCCTGAGGATATGAAGTTGGAAGTAATGGGTAGACTCTATGTCGATGATATGGACATGGAAGGTTGGGAGTACGAAAGCGATATGTGGGCCAACCTTTCTGAAATACTGCAGACGCCTGCAATGTCGCACGATAGTCTTTATGCGGATGGCATAACATATCCTCTCGTCTTCAATAGTACCGACAACAACTCTTGTCATTCCTGCGAAGAGTGCGAAACTATGTATATGCTATACAGAGAGAAACACTACGACAACTGGAATGAGCACATGGACTGTAATAAGACCGGCCATATGCACATCATTTATGGTGTTCACAACATGATAGATCATTGCCACTGGACACTACAGGACTTAATAAATGTGAAGTCGTATAAAACAAAGATAGAGGTAGAATATAGCAATAAACAATAATAATAATTATGGAAGAGAACAAGAAAAATAAGCGCAAGAGCATTGCCGAATGGATTGCTGTGTTTTTATGTATTGCAGCTGCACCCGTGCCATGTATTACCCTTATGTCTGCCACAAAGGTATTGTCTGAGCGTTGGGAATGTATTGCCCTTTGGCCAGCATTGCTGTGCTTGGTCATTGGAGCTATCGCCTTTTTGATAACTTGCAGGATGCTTAGCTGGTTGATATACCTTATTATTAAATAAGAAAGGAGTGAATGTTATGAGAGGATGTCTTACTACCATAATCACATTGATTATACTATTTGCCTTTGGAGGAACAGCTTTAGCTGCAATTGTGATAATAGTACCGCTATTGCTTGGCGAACAGGATGCAAAAAGCCTGGCCGACCTTCACTGGTACACATGGACTGCAATTATCATTCTACCGATTATATTACTAAAGATTCTTGTCAAAGCAAGTCGCATTACTGCAAACTACATCTGTGACATGTTAGGAATCGACTGAAAAGATGGAATTTTGACAGAAGATAGCAACTTTTTTGCTTTTAGTGTTGTTTTGATACAAAGATTTAGTATCTTTGCCAACAGATACGACCTAGTGTCGTTTCGTTGACATACTGAATAGCGAAGCAAAAGTGCTTCATTCTCACCAAACGGGAACCTGAGAACTCCCTGTCTGCGAAAGCGGACTTGAAAGTGAAGGTGGGGAATGTTGTGCAGTTGTTTCCGCGTTACCATAGCGCGGACTTCTGTCATATTCCACCTTCAAGGTTTTCTCAGGACCTCCGTTGTAGGATATCGACACGAGGTCTGCGCTTTCATTTTGGAGTAGATACTTAGAACTAAAAACGAACATGTATAAATGATTATACAACTGTCATATGATGAAATTAAGAATCTTGCAAGCGGGAAAGTCGATACTTTCTCGTTATGGTATGTGAATTGTTCAAAGATTCACATACTTTTTAAGATTCGAAAATTTCTCATGACACATACAATAAATTTGGACGTTGATGTAAAGGAGATAAAAGACAATCGTGTATATTTGTATTATGATGGGAATATTAGCTTTCTAGCTAATGTTGCATTAAAGATGGGGTGGGTAAAACTTCCGTCGTTTATCGAGAAGAGGAGCGGAAACGAAATTGTACTCAATTTGCGATGTGTCCCATCGTTTTCTCGCAGTTTTGAATTGCAGGATATTACTTTTTATAACAATGAAGTTCATGTGAAACTTAATATAAAGAAAGTACTTTGATTATTATGAATGACAATAAAAATGAGCTTGAAAAATGGGCTGAAATCGATTGCGATGCATTTGATTTTGACGAACTTGAGAATAAGTTGGAATCTGAGTTAGAAGAGCAAATGGCAGACCTTGAAGAGCTCGAACTTGATGAGAAGAGAATTGGTAGTCCTGATGCACTCGGAGAAACCGTTATGAATGTTGTTTGGGAGCAATTCATCAATCAGGTTGGTGTGGTTGCTGGTGAAGATTTTGTCAAAAAGAATCGAAATCTAAACCTTGATTTACGTGATTCTGCACATATTCAGACAGCAGAAAATTTCGAAAAAGGAAATATTGCGGATCATAACTATATTAGCAAAGAACAATTAGAAAAGAATTATGATAGGTATAAGAATAAGCCTCATGGTGTATATAGGAAAGAGAAGGTTGATCCTGGAATGAATGCAACGCTCAAAAGGGCAGGAATTCTTCACAACGAAGGTGTTGAGACGGTTACTGACATTTATACAGGAAGGCAAATTCCTACTCAGACTAAGTTAGAAGATGGAAGTAACAATCCCAAAGCTGCCCAAAGAGAACATGTAAAGCCTTCTGCTGAAGTTTACAAAAATCCAACTCTCCAAATGGCTTACGATGACGATGGGTTAGCCAAAGTAATAAATGATCCAGAAAATCTGCAGGGGTATACTACAGCTGAAAGAAATAACAGAAAGAGTGACAATTCTGCAGATGAAATGGAAGACAGAGATAAGAATAGGCATTGGGAGAAAGCCAATGAAAGAGCAGAAGAACATATCAAGAATAAAGAGGAAGAAGGTAAGGCACGACTAAAGGAAGAAGGAAGAAAAACTCAAAAAGAGGAAGCTCTAAAAATAGGAGGCGAAGCTCTTAAATCTGTTGTTATGGGATTGCTTGCCTCTCTGATTAAGGATATTATTCGTAAATTGATTGCTTGGTTCCGTTCTGGCAACAGAAAACTTGCCACGTTCATTGACAGTGTTAAGGAGGCTATCAAATCTTTTATTTCGAATATGAAGGAACATCTGCTAAATGCAGGTAACACTCTTGGGACAACTATTGCCACAGCAATATTTGGTCCTGTTATTGGTATGATAAAGAAGGCATGGATTTTCTTTAAGCAGGGATATAAATCGGTAAAAGATGCCATAAGGTTTCTTAAGAATCCTGCCAACAAGAATATGCCATTCAGTCTGAAAATGATGGAGGTTGGCAAAATCGTTATAGTGGGATTGACAGCAGGAGGCGCTATTGTGCTAAGTGAAGTAATTGAAAAAGGATTGATGACCATTCCTGCTTTTGCATTTGAAATTCCGCTTTTGGGAAGTTTGGCAAATATCATTGGAATGTTCTTGGGCGCCCTTGTAAGTGGACTTATAGGTGCTTTGGCATTGAATCTAATAGATCGAATGATATCAAAGAAATTGAAGAGAATCAATGAGAATCAGCAAATTGATAAACGTAATGATATCATAGCTACACAAGACAAGTTGATTAAAGTTGTTGAGGCAAAAGTTGAAGTAACAAAGGAAGAAACAGCAAATAGTATTAAAGAACGCCACGAGAATGCAGCAGAAAGCATAAAGTCCTCTATAGAACGTATTAAGAAGAATTCTGAGGAAATTAACAAACCTTTTGCTGAGAATGTTGAAATTGTTGAAGAAGATATAGTATCTGAAAACGAGGGCTCGATTAATAAGATTTTTTCGGACTTAAATGATATGTGATATGGCAAACGATATTATTAAAAAACATAATTTTGAATTGGCCAAAAATAGGATAAAGTTTCTTGCGTCACAAGTTCCTCCATCTATTAGTTTAAAAAAATTCGATACAGAAGGATGGTTTTGGGGATTTACTGATCATAATGTAACAGGAAGTGAAATAAATGATAATCTTGTAAAGCCATTACAGGATAAGCTGATAAAACAAAATGAACATATAAAGAAACTTTTCGATACTGCTGATGAGGTTTACAAAGCTTTAGATTATTTGGATAAAGAATATGTTTCTGGCATTGTTGGAACAGCAGAAGCTGCTGCTTTAGCAAGTGATCAAGCCCTAGTTGCAAGTAAAAAAGCTGAACAGGCTAGTAATCAGGCACTTGATGCCAGTAGTCAAGCCTTGGACGCCACTAAAAAGGCAACAATTGCACAAAATGATATAAAGAATACTATAGCAGCTCTTCAACAGACTGTTACAATTCTTAAAACCTTTAAAGAAAAAGTCTCACAAGAATTAGAAGCTTTATCTTCTATTGGGGAACGTTTTACTCCGATAGAAAATAAAATTTCAGATATTGAACAGACTGGTAAGACTTTCAAAACTAGTATAAGTTTAATTGACTCCTTGCAAAAATACCGTACTTTGTTAGAGTCCTATCAGCATCTTGGGGATATTGATGCGATCTGGAGCGATGTAGAAGGACACAAGAAAGAATTGGCATCCTTCCATCTGCAGGTGGATAACTTTGTGGAGAAAACAAATCAATCTACTGCACGCGTCAATGCTGATATAGAAGCCTTA
>DEJG01000018.1:34419-34599 GCA_002353295.1 Prevotella sp. UBA2754 | reverse complement strand
GCCTTACAGAAGTTCCGTACTTTGTTAGAGTCCTATCAGCATCTTGGGGATATTGATGCGATCTGGAGCGATGTAGAAGGACACAAGAAAGAATTGGCATCCTTCCATCTGCAGGTGGATAACTTTGTGGAGAAAACAAATCAATCTACTGCACGCATCAATGCTGATATAGAAGCCTTA
>DEJG01000018.1:0-34396 GCA_002353295.1 Prevotella sp. UBA2754 | reverse complement strand
GCCTTACAGAAGTTCCGTACTTTATTAGAGTCCTATCAGCATCTTGGGGATATTGATGCCATCTGGAGCGATGTAGAAACACTTAAGAAAGAATACTTCAATCTTCATCAGAATTTGAGCTCTTTCATTGAGGCAACTAACTCTGAGCAAGAGAAAATAAAAGAAACGATACACCAAATGGAGATCGAAAACAATCTTGTGCGTCAACAGTACGATAAAAGAATGAAGATAGCGTATTGGATAGGAGGGTGTGCTGTTGGATTAACCATTGTAAACTATGTTCTACAATTCATAGGAATATTATGAAGATAAATAAGTACGAAAAAGCATTAATTGATAGCGCCACGTATTTGGATACCATCACTCAAAGTGATGGAAAAATCATTGAATGCGCAAAGTTGGTTATTGGTAATAACGAAAAAGAAGCAATTCGATTATGTAACTATATAAATAAGTCAACGGTATACGAGGATGCTAAAATAACAAAGCTAGCGATATCAACAAAGGATGCGCTTATTCGATTCTATGGCTATAAACGATTAACAAGTATTTGCTCTGTTAATTCTGTAAAGGAGGAAGAAAACTATAGCCTAGAAGAGCTTATTGAGCGATTGAATTCATTAGTTGGCTTAGAAAAGGTAAAATCAAAGGTAAATGATCTCATAGCATTCCAAAAAGTGCAATTGTTGAGAAAAGCTAATGGGCTCCATACGCCCAAGAATACAATGCATTTGGCTTTTACGGGTAATCCGGGTACAGGTAAAACCACTGTCGCAAGAATCGTTGGTAGAATTTACAAAAAGATAGGACTTCTCTCAAAAGGTCATTTTATGGAAGTTTCAAGAACAGATTTAATAGCAGGCTATCAAGGTCAAACGGCTCAAAAAGTAAAGGATGTTATAGAAAAGGCTAAGGGTGGGGTTTTATTTATAGATGAAGCCTATAGTATAACAGAAAATGACCATAGCGATTCGTACGGAAGGGAATGCCTGACAGAATTGACCAAGGCTTTGGAGGACTATCGTGAAGATCTTGTAGTCATTGTTGCTGGTTATACAGATCCGATGAAGCAATTTTTTGAATCAAATCCAGGATTAAAATCGCGCTTTAATACGTTTATTGAGTTTGATGATTACAATTCAGATGAGCTTATGAAGATTTTCGACAACATGTGTGAAAAAGAGGATTACTTATTGTCGGAAGAGGCCAGGGGTGTATTAAAGGAACTCATCATAAAGGCTGTAGATGCAAAAGATAATGAATTTGCTAACGGGCGTTTCATTCGTAATATTTTTGAATCGATGCTAATGAACCATGCTAGGAGAGTAGCCAAAAAAGAAACTCCATCTATTACGGAATTGAAAGAATTTAGGGAAGAAGATATTGTTATAGATATATGAAGGACTACCTGCGCAGACATATCTGGATATTATCAAAGCTGTACGAGAATCCTAAGGGATTAACGTATAAGGAGTTTGCGTATGAGTGGGAGCAGACGGAGTTGAACTCGCTGAAGACCAGCTTACCTAAGCGGACGTTTGCTGATTGTTTGCGTGCTATTGAGGAAGCGTTTGACATTGACATATCGTCTGATGCTCGTAATGGGTATAGGTATCGCATTGTTAACCGTGAATGGCTGGAAAAAGACAATGTGAAGGATTGGCTGCTGTCTGCTTTTGCCGTTAACGGACTGTTGCAGGACAGCAAAGGACTGCGTGATAGGGTGATGTACGAAACGATTCCATATGGAAACGGGCATTTGCTGAAGATATTGGAATGCATGAAGAAAAATCAGGTCGTAAACCTCCTTTATCAGGATTTCTTTGATGATGAGCCTTGCGAGATCTTGCTGGAGCCATACTTTGTACGAGTATTCCACCAAAGATGGTATGTCATTGGTGTGATGCTTAATGCGCCTGAGGGCGAAGAGCCTGAGGAACGGACAAAGCAAGGGCGAATACGACGTTATGCGCTTGACAGGGTACATCGGATATTTGCTACAGAGGACACATTCAAGATGCCACGTGGGCTTTCGGTAGACTCCTACTTTGCTGACGCCTTTGGCATCATAGTTGAACCAGAAGTGCTTAAAGCAGAGCGTATCCGCATAAAGGCTACTGATATCAACCACAGGCGCGATTATCTGCGAAAACTGCCTATACACTGGTCGCAACGTGAGGTGGAAAAGCATAGCGATTACTCAATCTTTGAAGTGACGCTGATGCCCACCTACGATTTTATTCAGCATATCTTGACGATGAGTAGCGAGGTTGAAGTCATATCGCCAGAACATGTGAGAAAGGAAGTAATCAGGTGGATAAAAGAAATGACATCAGTTTATAATCTCTGATGCCATCAATTGAGACATAGGGACGGGTCCCTGTTTCGAATGGGAACAACTATTCAATCCTTGTTTTACCCCCCCTCGAATTCGAGGGGTTTAGGAAAGAGGCAGGACTCAATGCTTTCACAATGTCGCCATCAAGATGGATTGAAACAACAAATGCAAAAGGACTTGTAGCAATGGCAGGTCGTTACGGAGGTACTTACGCACGCACAGATATTGCCTTTGAATTTGCATCTTGGATTTCTGTGGAATTCAAACTTTATCTCGTCAAGGAATTCCAGCGTCTCAAGGAAATGGGCATCTGGTCAAATGACTATTTCCTGCAACTCGCTCAAATGATCAGATTTGAATGAAAAGTAAAATGACATTGGATAATAATTGCCGTCAAAGGTAGTCGTGGAGACTGTCCCCTCGATTCACGGACACATAAATGTCAGAATATCGGCAAGAACATACTTTTTTTGATTATAAGAGTCGAAATAGATATTTATGTCCTCACCCACATCTTTCAATTCATTAACTATAAAAAGGCCTAACTTCTCCGCATTTTCAATGGTGAGCATTTCTCCAGAATGACCATGAAGCCAGTCCACTTCAGGAATTACTTGAATTAATTTTTCAGCAGTCATCAGACCAGTTTTTTCAATGCGATTCATGTACATAACTGTAGTCTCAAAAAAATAACTTTTCGTGAGGGTGCCATCTTCTCTTTTGTATTGATATGGGTAACCTCCAAGAAACCCGCCCCATACTATTCCATTAACTTCCTGACCAACTTGCATCATTATGAACAAGTCCCGATGCATTACTTCCCTCCAATTCCAAACAGACCAATCAAATTTGTCTTCTGGATCTAGTGGAAGGTTGTTTTTATAGTGGGAGAAATAGAAATCAAACCCCTCACGTTTGAAACTTGATATAGAAGGATTCCATCTAAGAATGTGCACTCTTCTTTGTCTCGGAGCAATTCCTTTGTTAAAATAATCGCCCCTATCCATATTAATATAAATAGCCATAATAAATAGAATTAATATTCTACAATCCATGATTGGTTATCGTAAGGACACCATTTTCCAAATAATGCTGAAATATAGGTTATGACACCGAACTGCTCAGGTGTGTACCTGCAGGCTAATTGCTTTATTTGCTCATTTGCATCTCTTAGCCATTCTTTTCCTAACTCTTTCCAATAACCGACTTTTTGATGAGAATTAACAAACATCATCTCACCATGCCAGAAATGACTACGAAAATCATCGCTTGAAAATGGGTTCTCGTCTTCGCGATTATAGTACTTATAACTGAGTCCATATGGATTGAAATACCATTTGCCCAACTGCCAAAGATATTGATCTAGCTGTTTGATTGTAAACTGCATTAGACCATAGCGCTTTTGAAAAGCTCGAACAACACTCATATATGTATTATAACACCTCAACTGTTCCTGCCTGAATTCCGCAAAATGGTCACGACTGTTCATTGAAACGAGAACCTTTTCTACATAGCTATCATATATAGCATAACGTTCCGGATTATGATGGCTACAGTATTTAGTTGCAAAGGAATAGAAAGTGTGCACCTTCCCATTCACTTCTACATGGGAAATATCGTTTACTAGCGACAAATCCCCTTTTTCTAATCTCTCATCGATTTTCAACAAAAGAATATGTTGAGCCACTGTATGGATATCAAAGATGTTGGTACTATAAAAATCATTTAAAGAAGAACACTTTATCAGAATATCCTCAATGTTGTCATTTCGCTTACAAATGCCCATGAAAAGCTTATCCAATGCTTTCTCCTGATTAGAGTAGCTTGGAAGATTCTTCCAGTAGTCAAGAAACCATTCTGCATCTTTAATAGATGGTACATATCCTTGTGGTAAGTCTTTCTTTTTCATATTCATTTCACTATTTTATAAGTTCTTGCATGCGACGTAATATGATAAGGAACCATTCTTTGTCCTCTTCTGTAGCATGACCATAGGACCAATGATTAAAGTATCTCCATTGTGAGAAAAGGGCAGAGCCTAAGACGATGACATCATCAGCTTTGTCAATAACTGATAACAGTTCACTGTGAGAATGCCATGCTTCTTGTCCATAGGCTGCAATAAAACTTTTACCGCAGTCCATTTCAAAGCCTAAATTCCAACATTCATTGGGAAAGAAAGGTGATTCAAACAAGTCGTAATATGAAGATGTATTAGGATCAAACTTTGTTTGAAAGTAGTCTATATACTTCTCAATAAAAGTTTTGATGTCGATAGTCTTCAGTAACTCGCTCTTTCTCCACTTTGACAGCACCTTCTTCATTCTGTCATCAAGATAAGAAATGGCTTTGACTCTAATGCTTTCTGGGATACCCCAAATAGCTTCAGCTATACTACCAACAATAGCTCCTAACGTATCTGCATCGGCACCAAGACTGACAGCTCGACGGATGGCATCTTCAAAGCCTTTACTCTGACTGATAATCCATAAAGCAACAGGCACCGTTCCCTGACATGTTTCGTCAAACTTGTTTTCAACATCTTTCTTATGAATATTGATACTGTAACCTGAATAATCCAAACATTCGGTAATCACTGTATTTACGACATCTTTTGCTTTTACTTTCAGCCTCCTAAGTTGAAGAGCCCTACAAACTGCAAGTGCCACCGTCTGTGCGCCCTTGATACCCTCAGAATGGTTGTGGGTACATTCGGCTGTTTGTTTAGCAGCATTTAGAACGGTATCCTTTCTGTGATATGCCCATGCCACAGGACTCACTCTCATAGCAGAGCCGTTTCCATAGCTGCCATAGGGCTGGGGACTGTCGCTATGTACCCATTGTGCGAACCTGCCACCATAACCACCCATTGGACTTGAATACTTGCGACACCATTCGTGGATATATTTGCCGTAGTCATCAGAATGATGCAAGATGGCATCAGCGATAGCGATGGTACAGATTGTATCATCCGTAAAACCATTCTTATCTGAGAAAAGTTCGAAGTTGTAGTCATTCGTAGGATTAAACTCCCAGCGACTACCAACAATATCACCTATAATCGCTCCTAACATAACTATTGATTAGACATTGAAACTTAAATCTATTTGGGCGGTAGACTTGAGCCTCTCTCCTTCTGCGCACGTCTGATTTGTTCCAAATATACCAGCATCTACCCAACTTAAATTTATTTACTCTAAGAAATTCCACTCCTTCAGTTTCTTTCTTGCCAATCCGTGTCCTTCCTTATAGGCAAGTGTGTAATAGGTCTTAGCTTTCTCTAGGTCTTTTTCTGTTCCCCAACCGTGCTCGTAAAACTCTCCACAACGATAGTGAGCATAAGGCAGACCACACGCTTTGTAGAGTTCGAATGCGCGTTGCAAGTTTTTCGGATAACCTTGTGTGCCTTTACGAAGAATATCTGCAAGATTACTCCTCGACAAATCATTATTCATCTTTATTGCACGCTCATACCAATATACAGCATTCTCGATGTCAGCCTTTACACAGACACCATCTTCGAAAAAAGTACCAATATTATTGTATAAGTCATCTTCTGTGCAACTGAATTCCTTTGGATTAAGCGTATCATTTTTTATACTCTCCAAGATATATTCTACGTCTTCACGTTTCCAACCATGCTTCTCAGGGTCATTCGAATAATCCAAAAGAAACGATCTGTAATTCTTGGGAATTCCTTCAAATCTCTTGTCGTCCATAACTATTTCATTTTTTTAGTCCTACATTATTTTCTGATGCAAAGATAACCGCATGTTGTTTCAAATCGTGGAACAACCTCGGCTTTTTTCATCTTTTATATCTATCGATAGCTTTTTGATGCCATTCTACAATTTCCTCAGCCAAAGCTTTTGGTTCCAGGATTTCTATCCATTCACCACGAGAGAGGAGTTTTGATTTAAAGTCAGAAGTGATTTTCAACCTCAATTCAAAATCACTATATTCTTCTGTAGATTGAATCTCACGCTGAGAATGGTGCAAAGGGAGGTCACGAAGATAATAGGGCTCATACCCATAGGCTCTGATTAAAACCTTCTCTGGCTTCGAATTCTCATCCAACATCACACCAAAACAATCGATAAAATAGCTGGCAGCATCGAAATCCTCATCAACCTTGAATTTCTCATTGCTCATTTTAATCTCCAATATACGGTCAAAGGAGAATATTGCCATTCCTTTATCAGCGAAACGTCCAAGTAAATACCAGCGTTGCACAAATAGTTTCAAGCAATATGGCTCAAGTTCAAATGTCCTCGTAGCATGTCCACCATACCGACGATATGTTATCGAAATCTTCTTACTTTCTTTCATGGCCTTGATGACCTGTTGTAACATTTCTCCGCCAGAAGGAACATTCTCGAGCAAAATGCGGTCGTGCAAACTGTGGCTCTCACTCAAGATGTTTCCAACACTCATGGTTGACAGCATCCAGTTTTGAACAGAATCTTCCTCCAATACTTCCCTATTCCCAATAAAGTACTTATTGCCTCGTTTCTTGTCGCAATCAATATACAGGCCAAAGATTTCCTCAATGGCAATACGATGGCGATGGAATGTCGTGCGAGACAACGTGATACCTTCACTCATTTCTGTCTGTAGCCATTTCTTATTAATTTCTGAGAGAGTTATGGCTCTAGCATGGTAAATGGTGTTCACTAACCAGATGTATTCTTTGAACTTCGTATATGTATTCATAAGCAACGTATTTCTGTCACAAATATACACAATTTTTAGATAACTTATACACCCTATATGGAAAAATCTTATTAAATTAGGAATAATCACTTTTCCACAAAAAATAAGGGGGCAGTTCTGCAACTTCCCCCTTACGTTTCGTGAAAGAAGAAAACAAAGCCATATAACCCACTTCAAACGCCCTGTATATCAGGTATTACGCCCTGTTGGGTTATATGATTACTATTCCTGCCAATGGTAAATGGTGCCATTGGGACTCTTTAGGGTTCGGGCTTTGGGGTCGTAGGTGTAGTTGATGGTTGAGCCATCGACTTCCTTGATGCGGATGGTGTTGCCCTTGATGGTGTAGGTGAGCTCAGTGAAATGGAGACTGCCCACCATATTCCAGGTGGCGGTACCATCGGCGTTGAGGCTGATACGCTCCTGGTTGCCTCCGTCCTCGTCGTAGCTGTCGTATATGCCGGCTACTGATTTATAGGTGAGGGGAGTGCTTGACGGACTGCTGCCTTCAAAACTTTTGATTTTATTGATCATCTGAATCACCGGGTCCATCTCCTTCTGTCGGCTCTTGGGATAGATGATGGCAAGGAAACTGGAGTGGCAAATCGAAAAACCTTCTTCTGGGGCAACGGCATTCGGTTGGCTTTTCTTCTTCATATAGAAAATGCGACCATCGGTGGTGTAGCCTGAGAAGACTCCGTTCTTGGCATGATAGACGATGTTCTTGATGGTGGCGTTCTGGGCGAGGACACTGCCTGGAACGGGGAAAGCCTCGTCGTCGCAAGCCCAGTTGCCTAAAAGCGAGCAGTAGCTCAGTTGGGCATCCTGATGCTTATAGATGACCATAGAGTAGGGGCCGTCGCCATAGAAATACTCGGTGCCGTCGGAAAAATAGGCGGGTACCTGGAAGTTATAGGCGGTGGGTTTCCACGACATCTGGTCGGTGGCTTGCGTTTCGAGCGTGGTGGCACTGGCTGATGCACAGAGTGCGAGGAGGTAAAGCAGTATCTTTTTCATAATCGGTTATTATTTAGTTTCTTGCTTGCAAATATACATCAATTTTGTAACATCACGTATTTGTTGGTAGTTAAAAAACGTTTTCTTCCTTTTTTATTTGGTTATTCATCCGATTTGAAGTACCTTTGCACACGATTTAAACTTAAACATATATTGTAGATATGATCAACATTACTTTTCCAGACGGTTCTGTTCGCTCGTATGAGCAGGGCGTTACTGGACTTCAGATTGCCGAGAGCATCTCACCAGCTCTGGCTCGCGACGTGTTGTCGTGTGGTGTAAATGGCGAGACAGTAGAACTCAACCGCCCTATCATGGAGGATGCCAAGATTGCCCTCTATAAATGGGATGACGAAGAGGGAAAACACACATTCTGGCACACCAGTGCCCACCTGCTGGCTGAGGCGCTGCAGGAGCTGTATCCTGGTATCCAGTTCGGTTTCGGACCAGCCATCGAGAATGGATTCTTCTATGATGTATTGCTGAAGGACGGCGAGAGCATCAAGGAGAGCGACTTCCCCAAGATTGAAGAGAAAATGCGTGAACTGGCTTCTAAGAAAGAGCCCGTGGTTCGCAAGGAAGTGGCTAAGGCAGACGCCCTGAAAGAGTTTGCTGCCGACGGTCAGACCTATAAGTGCGAACATATTGAGCAGGACTTGGAGGACGGCAGTATCACAACCTATACGCAGGGAGCGTTTACAGACCTTTGTCGTGGTCCGCACCTGATGAATACAGGAGCTATTAAGGCTATCAAACTGACCAGTGTAGCCGGTGCTTTCTGGCGTGGTGATGCCAGTCGCGAGCAGATGCAGCGTCTGTATGGTATCTCGTTCCCCAAGAAGAAGATGCTCGACGAGTATCTTGTGATGCTGGAGGAAGCCAAGAAGCGCGACCATCGTAAGATTGGTAAGGAAATGGAACTCTTCATGTTCTCTGACAAGGTGGGTAAGGGTCTTCCCATTTGGTTGCCAAAGGGCACAGACTTGCGCCTGCGTCTGCAGGATCATCTGCGTAAGGTTCAGAAGCGTTTCGGCTATCAGGAAGTAATCACTCCGCATATCGGTTCGAAGAATCTGTATATCACCAGCGGTCACTATGCTCACTATGGCAAGGATTCGTTCCAGCCTATCCATACTCCTGAGGAGGATGAGGAATACATGCTGAAACCTATGAACTGTCCTCACCACTGCGAGATCTTCGCTTGGAAGCCCCGTTCATACCGTGACCTGCCTCTGCGTATTGCCGAGTTCGGTACGGTTTACCGTTACGAACAGAGTGGTGAGCTGCACGGACTGACCCGTGTACGTTCGTTCACGCAGGATGATGCCCACCTGTTCTGTCGTCCTGACCAGGTGAAGCAGGAGTTCCTCAATGTAATGGATATCATCGGTATCGTGCTGACAGCCTTCGGTTTCAACTTCGAGGCTCAGATTTCGCTGCGCGATCCTAACGACCACGATAAGTATGTAGGAACAGATGAAGACTGGGCTCTGGCTGAGGCAGCCATCGTAGAAGCCTGTCGCGAGAAGGGTCTGCCTGCCAAAGTAGAATATGGCGAGGCTGCGTTCTATGGTCCTAAGCTCGACTTCATGATCAAGGATGCTATCGGTCGTCGCTGGCAGTTGGGTACCATCCAGGTGGACTATAACCTGCCTAAGCGCTTCCAGTTGGAATATACGGATGAGGATAACCAGAAGAAGACTCCTGTGATGATTCACCGTGCTCCCTTCGGTTCGTTGGAGCGTTTCTGCGCTGTGCTGATTGAGCATACCAGCGGTCACTTCCCCTTGTGGCTGACTCCTGAGCAGGTGGCTATTCTGCCTCTGTCAGAGAAGTATAACGACTACGCCAAGGAAGTAGCCAAGAAGTTTGAGCAGGGTGGTGTTCGTCCAACCATCGACCTTCGTAACGAGAAGTTGGGACGTAAGATTCGCGACAACGAGTTGAAGCGTATTCCTTATATGGTTATTGTCGGTGAAAAAGAGATGGCTGACGGTACCGTTGCCGTACGTCCACAGGGCGGTGGCGAACAGAAGGTGATGGCTATTCAGGAATTCATTGACCATATCAATGCTGAAGTGACAGAGATGACAAAAGATTTTTGAAGAATTGAAAAATTGAAGAATTGAAAGATTGAAGTAATCGACGAAGTCGCTTTTACAAAGAGCGAAGCTCGACTAAAAGAATTGAAGAATTGAAAAATTGAAGTTATATGAAACCAACATTATTTCTTTTAGCTGCAGGAATGGGAAGCCGCTATGGTGGCTTGAAGCAGTTGGACGGACTAGGTCCCAACGGTGAGACCATCATGGACTATTCTATTTATGATGCCATCCAGGCAGGTTTTGGCAAAATCGTATGGGTGATCCGTAAAGACTTTGAGGAGCAGTTCCGTACACAGATTCTGTCGAAGTATGAGGGACACATCCCCTGCGAACTCTGTTTCCAAGGTATTGACGCATTGCCTGAGGGCTTTAAGGTGCCGGAAGGACGCGTAAAGCCTTGGGGAACCAACCATGCCGTGCTGATGGGTAAGGACGTCATCAAGGAACCATTCTGTGTCATCAATTGCGACGACTTCTACAATCGCGATGCCTTCATGGTGATAGGCAAATACTTGAGTTCGCTGCCCGAGGGTGCCAAGAACCAGTATGCTATGGTTGGTTTCCGCGTAGGTAACACGCTGAGCGAGAACGGAACGGTGGCACGTGGTATCTGCTCGAAGAACGACAAGGGTCATCTGACAACTGTCGTGGAGCGTACCGAAATCGTTCGTTGTGCTGAAGACGGCTCGCACGCAGGTGCTGCTGATCAGGCTATCCGCTATAAAGACGAAGACGGCAAATGGGTGGCTGTTGATGATAACACGCCCGTATCAATGAATATGTGGGGCTTCACGCCTGATTACTTCGAACATTCTGAGGCTTACTTCAAGGAGTTCTTGAGTGATCCTAAGAATATGGAGAATCTGAAAGCTGAATTCTTCATTCCATTGATGGTAAATAAACTGATTAACGAACGTACTGCAACAGTAGAGGTTCTTGATACTACTTCTAAATGGTTTGGCGTGACTTATGCCGCCGACCGTGAGGATACAGTAAAGCGTATTCAGAAATTGGTAGACGAAGGCGTCTATCCAAATAAACTTTTCTAAATGCTGGAAAATATAATGACCGAAGGGGAGTGCAGCCAACTGCGCTCCCTTATCGATAACGCAGAAACTATCGTATTGTGTTGCCACGTGAATGCCGATGGTGACGCATTGGGAGCTATGTTGGGTTGGGCTGAGACATTGAAGATGCTTGGCAAGGAACCTTTGATGGTGGCTCCTGACCAATACCCAGACTATCTGAAGTGGTTGCCTAATCGTGAGAAGATTGTACGTTATGATAAGCGGAAAGAATATGTGGATACGGTACTGAAGATTGCCGATTTGGTTTTCTGTCTGGACTTTAATACGCTTTCTCGTACAGATGCGATGGAGGAGGCTTTGAAAAATTCCCCAGCCGTAAAGGTGCTGATTGATCATCATTTGGATCCCAATGTTGACTCCTTGCTGACTTTCTCCCATTCGGAGATGTCGTCAACCTGTGAACTGGTGTTCCGTATCGTATGGCAGATGGGACTGTTCCCCCAGTTGGGAAAACATTTTGCTATCCCCATTTATTGTGGGATGATGACTGATACTGGTGGTTTTACCTATAATTCCACAGAACCGGAGATTTTCTTTATTATCAGCCAGTTACTGACTAAACGTATAGATAAAGACAAGATATTCCGCAACGTTTATCATAATTACAGTGAAAACCGAATGCGCTTGGTAGGATATGTGCTCTGCCACAAGATGGTGGTTGACGAACAACGTCATGCTGCGTTCTATGCCTTGACGCGAGAAGATTTGCACCGTTTCCATTTTATCAAGGGCGATGCTGAAGGGTTGGTCAATATGCCATTGCAAATCAAAGGCTTGAAACTGAGCATTTCGTTACGTGAAGATACAGAACGCGAGCATTTAATCTGGGTCAGTTTACGCTCTGTCGATGATTTCCCATGTAATCTGATGGCTGAGCAATTCTTCAATGGCGGAGGACATCTGAATGCTTCCGGTGGAAAGCTGCAATGCACGATGGATGAGGCTATTGAAATTGTTAAGAAGGCATTTATTCATTTCGAAGACACGTTAAAGTAGCCTAATATTGCAGATAATTGGTAATTTATTTGTAAATTTGCCCCCGAAATCAATAGTTTGAACAAAATGAAGAAAACATATAGCCTGCTGCTATTGCTTTGTGGAATACTGGTTTTTAGCAGTTGTAAGAATGGAGAAACGTATTCAGATTTAAAAGAAGCTGAGCGTGATGCTATTAACCGGTATATCAGTAAAAACGGAATTAAGGTCATCAGTCAGACACAGTTTACATCCCAGGGTGAGACAACAGATCTCGATAAGAATGAGTATGTTTATCTGGACAAAAGCGGTGTCTATATGCAGATTGTCCGTAAAGGCTGTGGCGAGTTGATAGAGGATGGCGAGTCCCTGGAGATTCTGACTCGTTTTTCGGAATATAATATCAAGGAAGACAAGTTACTGGTCAGAAACGATATACCTTTCTATGTCGTAGTCAATAATACCAGATACGATTATGCAAGTGCACCTGACAAGATGACGGTTGAACGTATTGGTTCTTCGTTCTCGGCATCCTTTGTTTCTGGAGCTTTGAGTTCTTTCCATGGTTCTGCCGCTGTACCTTCAGGATGGTTAGTACCATTGTCTTATGTCAACGTTGGTCGTTGGTATGAAGGAGAAATTGCCAAGGTACGCTTGATCGTTCCACATTCACAGGGAACGGTAGATGCTTCATCAAGTGTTTACCCTTGTTATTACGAGATTACTTACGAAAGAGTTAACTAATATCAAAAGCAATGACACTTATTAAATCAATTTCCGGTATTCGTGGAACTATCGGCGGGGCTCCTGGTGACACCCTGAACCCATTGGACATTGTGAAATTTACGTCGGCGTATGCCCAGTTTATTCGTCGTAACAAGAAGAGTTTCTCGAATAAAATTGTAGTAGGCCGTGATGCCCGTATCTCTGGAGAGATGGTGAAGAATGTGGTATGTGGAACACTGATGGGCGTAGGCTACGATGTGATAGATATCGGTTATGCTACCACTCCTACTACGGAACTCGCTGTACAGATGTGTGGTGCCGATGGTGGTATCATCATTACGGCTTCCCACAATCCCCGTCAGTGGAATGCCCTGAAATTACTGAACGAGCAGGGTGAATTCCTCTCTGCTGCTGATGGCGCTATCGTGTTGACCATTGCCGGACGGGAGAATTTTGAATATGCAGATGTAGATCGTTTGGGTTCTTACATTCAGGACAATACTTTTGATGCCCGTCATATTGAGAGTGTGCTGAAACTGAAACTGGTTGATGTGGAAGCTATCAAGAAGGCGCAATTCAAAGTTTGTGTCGATACCATTAACAGTGTTGGAGGCATCATCCTTCCTAAGCTTTTCGATAAGTTGGGAGTGGATTATACCATTTTGAATGGTGAACCCAATGGTGACTTTGCCCATAATCCAGAACCCTTAGAGAAGAATCTCCAAGGTATTATGGACGAGATGAAGACTGGTAAGTATGATTTAGGTATTGTAGTTGATCCAGACGTTGATCGTCTTGCCTTTATCTGTGAAGACGGTAAAATGTTTGGTGAAGAATACACGCTGGTTAGCGTTGCAGACTATGTTCTTTCCAAGACTCCTGGAAATACCGTCTCAAACCTTAGCTCTACACGTGCATTGCGTGATGTAACCAATAAATATGGTGGTACTTATGCAGCTGCAGCTGTTGGAGAGGTGAATGTCACCACGAAGATGAAAGAGGTTCATGCCGTTATCGGTGGCGAGGGTAATGGTGGAGTGATTTATCCTGAGAGCCACTATGGTCGTGATGCTTTGGTGGGTATAGCTCTCTTCTTGACATCTCTGGCAGAAAAGGGTTGCAAGGTGAGTGAATTGCGTGCTACCTTCCCCGACTATCAGATTGCCAAGAACCGTATTGACCTGACTCCCGAGACGGATGTGGATGCTATCTTGGTGAAGGTAAAGGAAATGTTTGCTGCTGATGCTACTGCTCAGGTAAACGATATTGACGGTGTGAAGATTGACTTCCCTGACAAGTGGGTACATCTTCGCAAGTCGAATACCGAACCGATTATCCGTGTGTATAGCGAGGCCGCTACGATGGAAGAGGCGGATGCTATAGGCAAGAAACTGATGCAAGTGGTTTACGACATGCAATAAGATAAAATAAAAGCTTCCTCAAAAAAGGAAGCTTTTTTTTATTTGCTGGTTTCCAAAGAACTGCGCTTATCACGCCGATAGGAACGATAATCGTCTAAAGGTATTTCTATATTCGGTTCTACCAATTCACCTTCATGGGGCAGATGGAATAGCATATAACGGATATCCAGTCCTCTGTCTATCCACATCTGTTCATAATATGTCTGAATAGAGGCAGCTTTGGCAGCGACAGGATCGCTGTGCGTACTGCCATACAGATTTTCGGTGCGGAAGTCCAAGGGCAGGTGGTTCTTCTCTACCATATAAGTAGTATAGGTGAAGAGGAAGTTGGAGTCCGTCTTCAGATGGATGATGCCCCCGTCAATGAGGAAATGGCGATAGCGGTTCATGAAGTACGTAGAAGTCAGTCGCTTACGTGGGTTCTTCATCTGGGGGTCGCTGAATGTCAACCAAATCTCCTGTACCTCACCAGGCGAGAAGAAACGGTCTATCACCTCAATGTTCGTACGTAGAAATGCCACATTCTTCAATCCCTCCTGAATAGCCTGTGTAGCACCCGTCCACATGCGGGCACCTTTGATGTCCACACCGATGAAGTTCATGTCGGGATAGCGCTTCGCCAGTCCAACGGTATATTCTCCTTTGCCACATCCCAATTCCAGTACGATAGGATTGTCGTTCTTGAAATACTGCTCGTGCCAGTGGCCTTGCATCTCAAACGGAACGTGTTCCACCACCGAATAGGGGTACTGGAACACGTTCTCGTAAGTTTCCATGTCGGCGAATTTCGCCAGCTTTCCTTTACTCATGCATTCTCTGCTTTCAAATCCTCATAGTAATGAGACATTGTTGTTTCTAAGTAAGGCTCCAGGAAAATAACGCCGAAGCCGAAGGTGAGGATGGCAAGAATGAACCAACCGATGAAGCTCAGCAATAGCCAGAACAGTTCCATCTTGTGTCCCTGCATCATCTCAGCACTCTTCTTCATAGCATCGACAGCGCTCATCTCCTTGTTGTCTTTCAGAATGTATTCAGTCTGTGAGAACATCAAGAGCAGGATGACGCCAGGAACAATTAGCAAGATGAATCCGATGGCAATGCAGATGTTTACCAAGAATCCTGCCAAGAAGATACGGATAAAGTCTTTGTATCCGTCAAACAGACGCTCGTATGCGATATCCTCGTTGCGGATGAGTCGTAAGAAGAATATGGTGAAGCCCCATCCTAAAGGCAGACAGAGTAAAGTCCAGAATCCAGAGATTCCATAACCCGTCACACCGTCAAAGACAGTTGTTGCTCCTTGACCTACGCAACCGGTAATCAGCAAGAAAATGATGGTTGCAATGATACCATTAGACCACTTGCCTTCCAATGAAGCAAGGGCGCGATTTTTGTAAGATTGATTTTTACCCATAAAGCTAAGTTTTTATAAAGTTGATATTGCTTTCTTTTACTCTATAACGACAGTAGTCCAACCGTGCTTGTCTTCAATCTCACCATATTGGATGCCGCGCAAGGTGTCGAAAAGTTTTTTGGAGATAGGACCTGGTTTCTCGCCGAAGTTGTAGCGCTTGCCCGTCTCCAGGTCGTCGATGTATGAGATAGGCGAGATAACAGCGGCTGTTCCGCAAGCACCTGCCTCTTCGAATGTTTCCAATTCTTCTTCAGGAATAGGACGGCGTTCCACCTTCAGTCCTAAATCCTCTGCTACCTGCATCAGCGACTTATTGGTGATAGAGGGTAGGATAGAGGTTGACTTTGGAGTGACGTAGGTGTTGTTCTTAATACCGAAGAAGTTGGCAGCACCGCACTCGTCAATGTATTTCTTCTCTTTGGCATCCAGATAGAACTCGCAGGCATATCCCTTCTCGTGAGCCAGGTTGTTGGCATAGAGCGAAGCAGCATAGTTGCCACCCACCTTATACTTACCTGTTCCCAGAGGTGCCGAACGGTCGTAGTCGCGAACAATCACGTAGGGGTTGCTTGAGAATCCACCTTTGAAATATGGACCTACGGGAGTGACGAAAATCAGGAAGCAATATTCCTTAGAGGGATGAACACCTACCTGGGCACTTGTTCCGATGAGTAACGGACGGATATACAGTGTAGCTCCACTCTCATAAGTAGGAATCCACTCCTGGTTCAGACGAACCACCTTCTTCACCATTTCTACGAAAAGTTCTGTTGGCAATTCCGGCATCAGAATACCGCGACAAGTTGACTGCAAGCGAGCAGCATTCTCCTCTACGCGGAAAATGCGAACCTTACCATCCTTGCAGCGATAAGCCTTCAGTCCTTCGAAAGCCTCCTGTCCGTAATGCAGACAGGTAGCAGCCATGTGCATTTTCAGATACTCGTCGGAGCAAACTTCTATTTCGCCCCATTTGCCATCACGATAGTAACAGCGTACATTGTAGTCGGTTTTCATATAACCGAACGACAGATTTCCCCAGTCTAAATCTTTCATATTGTTATTATTTTAATCCTTCTTGTTATAAATTGTTTGCAAAAGTACATATTTTGTCGCACACTTGCAAATGAAATGTGCATTATTTATCATCTTCGAGTATCTTTTTGATGTCTGCGTCTGTTTTTGTCAACTGATTTTTACATAATTGTATCAGTTCTTTTGCCTTTTTCAGTTGTGTGGTCAGTTCATCAATACCATACTCGTTACGCTCCATTTTCTGCACAATCTCGTCCAGTTGGCGTAATGCTTCTTCATATTTTATTGTTTCCATGTCACTATTGATTTGATGGTTCCTTTTTCAACTCTTGTTTCAATTTCTGCTCCCTCGCTTAAAAGCTGAGGGTCGCGTATAGCCTTCCCATTGTGCAGCGTGATGCTGTAGCCTCGTTTCAGCAAAAGGGTTGGGTCCAGTAATTCGGTGCGTTGTTCCACCATTTCCAGATGGTGATGTTCCCTTGTCATCCGTTGCTGCAAGGCATAACGAATACGTTCATACCGTTGGTCCAGCTGATGCTCAAAATTGGTTTTAAACATCGACAGCATAAAACCGATACGTTGCTGAATATCTATCACGTGCTGAAGCGTATCTGCCAGATGAGCTATCAGGAAGGCAGCAGCAGCTGTTGGAGTTTTGACCCTGGTATTCGATACCATATCCAATACACATTCGTCTCTGTCGTGCCCAATACCCGTGATGATCGGCAAAGGAAAATTGGCTACATTTTCAGCCAGCGGCAAGGTGTCGAATCCACTCATATCACTCGTAGAGCCGCCTCCACGGATAATCACTACCACGTCGAATTCGTCAGCTCTTTCGTTGATGCGATTCAAAGCACTTATCACGCTCTGTTCCACCTGTTCGCCCTGCATAATAGCCGAGAAGAGCGTAGGGTAGAACACCAGTCCATAATCATTCTCTTGCAATTGTCGGCAGAAGTCACCATAGCCGGCAGCAGTCTCTGCCGAAACAACAGCTATGCGCTGACAGAATTTGGGAATGACGAGTTCGCGCTGTAAGTCGAAAACGCCCTCATCCTTTAGTTTCTGAATTATTTGCTGACGCCGTTGCGCCATGTCGCCAAGCGTAAAGGTCGGGTCGATATCAGTCACTATCCACGAGAACCCGTAAGCCTCGTGGAATTGTGGATAGACTTTTAGCAGCACCTTCATACCAGCTTTCAGCGGTTGTCCTGTGGTGCGCATAAAATACGGTTGCACCATGGCCCATGTCTGTTTCCAGCATTTGGCAGATGCTTTGGCAATGGGCGTATTCGACAGTTCGTCTTTCTCCACCAGTTCCATATAGCAGTGTCCGCGGCTCTCCCTGCATTCCGACAGTTCAGCCTCCACCCAATATTCATCAGACAGTTCTGCTTCTATTGCCTCTTTGACGAGTGCATTCAGTGTATGGAGGGTATATCGTTTCTCAATCATTGCCTTGTTTTTCTTTCATTTTCCCAATCATATAGGCTCTCCAGAAGTTGGGAAGTCCATAACCGTAGATATTGTCAGGATGTTCCTGATTGTTGCTCGTCTGTCTGATGAGTTCCATGATTTCCAATGCCGTCTTCTCGGGCATTGACTGCCATAGACAGGCAACTAATCCGCAAATAACAGGTGCTGCAAACGAAGTTCCCATGTCTTGCGCTATCGATCCTCTGCCTGTGACAACAGTAGCAGGACTGCCAATAGCCACTACATCAGGTTTTACTCTGCCGTCCTGTGTGGGTCCGACAGACGAAAAAGGAGCATTTGTCAGCAAATCGGTTACAGCGCCCACCGTCAGACAGTCTTCAGCATCGGCAGGGAACGTTAGTTTCTTCCATGGTCCCATCCCCGTATTACCAGCAGAATTGACAAGAATCATCCCCTTTTTGGCTACCATCGATGCAGAGTGGCTGATCAGTGTGGAGTGTCCGTCGAGTTGCCATAGCTTGTGTGATCCAAATCCCTTGTCGAAATCATTATAGCCCAACGATGAATTGATGATGTCGCATCCTGCTGAATCGGCAAACTCGGCAGCCATCGCCCAATAGTCTTCCTCTACTTCCTGTTCTGATTGTGGGTCTTCGCATCTGAGCAACCAGTAACTGGCTTCTGGAGCCGTTCCTATATAATAATGTGGCTCTCGGATGGCCATGACCGACAATACTTTTGTGCCATGATCCAATTCATAGTAAACAGAAGGTGAAAGGGGATAGACAAAATCTTTGGTACCTCTGATATCTATCTTCTGAAAGGCAGGAATCTGATTTACATTCTTGAACCCTCCGTCCAGTACGGCAATCACCATTCCTTCGCCCTTCAAATCAATACTGTGCAGGCGGTGACCTTGCAGCGATTTGATCTGTTGGTCAGCTCGTCCGAAAGGTGTCTGTCCGATAGAGTCCCATTCATGGAAATGCTCTTCATACTTCGTCTTGATGGCCGTAGGTTCAATGGAGTCTGGAGCTTGCCAAACTTTCTTACAAAATGAAACGTAGGGAAGTGTGCTGATACGTGTCATTTCGTTGGTATCTTTCACCTGCACCAGCACGGTATTGTTCCACCTGCTGGTCCCCACAATATTCACCTTCTCCGTTTCTATCTGTCGCACGTACTTGGGAGTTACGGGCAGATCGGTAGAATCCAACGGCAGTCCTTGCTTCTTCCTGCGTTCCACCGAACGGCGAGAGAGGAAGCGGGTAGGGTGGTTCAGCGAGTAGGGTGAGTTCTGTTTGTCACGCAGTGTCACACGATAAATATACGAAGGGCATTCTTTGTTGCGCTTCTTCATTCCGCGATTCTGAGTCCAGCCATATCCTGTAGCTGTCATCAGTATAAAACATATCAGCAAAAACCTCTGCATTTTCTTGTTTGAAGTGTAATGTGCTGCAAAATTACAAAAAAAACATCAAACACTCAAATAAATTTGGTATTTCGCTCGATTTGCACTATCTTTGCACACATATTATGGATAAGAAACAAGCAACATTGGAGCTGGGCACAAAGCCAGTAGGGCAACTGCTGATGCAGTATGCCATGCCGGCCATTGTGGCTATGACGGCTTCCAGTCTTTATAATATCATCGACCGAGCGTTTATCGGTCAGATTGTAGGTCCTGAGGCTATCGCAGGTCTGGGCATTACATTTCCCTTTATGAACCTAAGCGCCGCCTTTGGCGCTGCGGTGGGTATAGGTGCCTCTACGTGTATCTCTGTGAAGTTGGGCCAGCGTGACTATAAGACAGCCCAATATCTTTTGGGTAATACGGTGACGCTGAACCTTATTGTAGGTTTCCTCTTCATGGTGGTGTGTCTGCTCTTTCTCGATCCCATTCTGCGTTTCTTCGGTGCCAGTGATGTCACGCTGCCCTATGCCCGTGAATTCATGATTGTCATCCTGTTGGGCAATGTCATCACCCACATGTATTTCGGCATGAATGCCGTGCTCCGAGCTGCCGGAAAGCCCCGTCATGCCATGTATTCCGTACTTTTTACGGTGGGCATGAATATCCTTTTGATACTCGTCTTTGTATGGTGGCTGAGGCTTGGTATCAAGGGAGCCGCTTTAGCCACTGTTACTGCCCAGTCGATGGCACTCTGTTGGCAGATGTGGGTATTCTCCGATAAGAAGGAACTATTGCATCTGCGCAAAGGCATCTATAAGTTGAAAACCGATTTGGTGAAGAATATCATTTCTATTGGTATCTCGCCATTCCTCATGCAGACAACCTCATGCGTCATCGTGATTTTTATGAACAACCAGTTCGTGCGCTATGGTGGTGATATGGCTGTTGGAGCTTATTCCATCGCCAACTCCGTCGTGATGGTGCTCTTTATGTTTGTCATGGGCATGAACCAAGGTATGCAGCCTATTGTGGGCTATAACTATGGTGCCGAGAAATTTGACCGTATGTTCCGTTGTCTGTGGCTGACTATAGCCTGGGCAACGATTATTTTATTAGTAGGTTGGGCTCTCTCCATGCTTTTCCCCAGGGAGATAGCCCGTGTGTTCACTACCGACCCCACACTGATGGAGATGTCGGCAAGAGGTATCCGACTGAATATGATGGTATTCTTCGTCGTCGGTTCTCAAGCCGTTATCACCAATTTCTTCCAGTGTATCGGTAAGGTGAAGATTTCTATTTTCCTCTCATTGTCACGTCAACTGATTCTCTTGTTGCCTATGGCCTATATCTTCCCCTTGTTCTGGGACTTGGATGGTGTGTGGTATTCTATGGCAGCTAGCGATTTCGGCTCATTCTCGATGACGATACCTTTGTTACTATGGTATATCAGAAAAATTAATACTTATGGAAAATAAGCACATTATCATTAATGTCGGACGACAGTTGGGTAGTGGCGGACGTATCATTGCACGTATGCTGGCCAAGGACTTTAATGCCAAGTTCTACGACAAGGAAATCCTAAACCTTGCCGCTAAGGAGAGTGGCTTCAGTGAGAAAATTTTTGAGCAGAATGACGAGAAGAAGGGATTCATCCGTGGTCTGTTCAATATGGCAGCCCCCCATGTGAGTGGTGTCTATGAGTCGGGCTTCTCGCAGGAAAATCTGTTCAAGTTTCAGAGCGATGCGATTCGCAAGGCTGCCCAGAAGGGGTCATGCGTCTTCGTAGGCCGTTGTGCCGATTATGTGTTGCGCGACTTCGAAAATGTGGTCAACATCTTCATTACTGCCTCTATGCACGATAGGGTAGAACAGATACTCAACAAGCAGAATGTTGAGCCCCCCGAGGCAAAGAGGATGATTCTTCAGGCAGAAAGCAAACGTGCTGCCTACTACAACTATTATACGGGTAAGAAGTGGGGGCATGCCGAGTCTTACGACCTCTGTGTCAATACCAGTATTCTGGGTATGGAGGAGACGGAGAAGATGGTGGCTGACTTCATCCGCAAACGTTTTGGATTATGAAGAAGATAGGAATTATCAGCGATACCCATAGCTATTGGGACGATAAATACCTGCACTATTTCGAGCCGTGCGATGAGATATGGCATGCCGGCGATATCGGTTCCTTGGAAGTGGCTGAACGTCTCAATGAGTTCCGTCCTCTGCGTGCCGTCTGTGGAAATTGTGATGGGGGAGACTTGCGGCTGATGTATCCAGAAGTGCTGCGCTGGAAGTGCGAGGATGTGGAAGTGCTGATGAAACATATTGGCGGCTATCCTGGCAACTATGATTATTCCATTCGCAGTCAGCTTTACGCATCACCTCCCCAGCTCTTCATTGCCGGTCATTCGCATATCTTGAAAGTGAAGTTCGACAAGACGCTCAATCTGCTTCACATCAACCCGGGGGCTGCAGGGCTGCAAGGGTGGCACAAGGAACGTACACTTGTCCGACTCACCATCGAAGGAAAAGAATTTAAGGATTGTGAGGTTATTACATTAGGAAATCATTAATAAAAGATATATGAAACGAACGATTGTTATTACTGGTGGCGCAGGTTTTATTGGAAGCCATGTGGTGCGCCTATTTATCAACAAGTATCCCGACTACCACATTATCAACCTCGACAAGTTGACCTATGCTGGTAATCTGGCTAATCTGAAAGACATTGAGAACAAACCCAACTACGAGTTTGTGAAGATGGATATCTGCGACTTCGATGCTTTTTACAAGCTGATGCAGGACAAGAAGGTGGATGGCATTATCCATCTGGCTGCTGAGAGTCATGTGGATCGTAGCATCAAAGACCCCTTCACCTTTGCCCGTACCAATGTGATGGGTACGTTGAGCCTTTTGCAGGCTGCGAAACTCTATTGGGAGTCGCTGCCAGAGAAATATGAGGGCAAGCGCTTCTACCATATCTCGACTGATGAGGTGTATGGTGCACTTGAACTGACTCATCCCGAAGGCATTGAACCGCCATTCACTACGACGGCTTCATCGGCTGAACATCATCTGGCTTATGGCGATAAGTTCTTCTTGGAGACCACCAAGTATAATCCGCACTCTCCCTATAGTGCAGCCAAGGCTTCCAGCGACCACTTCGTGCGTGCATTCCACGATACTTACGGTATGCCTGTCGTGGTGACTAACTGTTCGAATAACTATGGTCCCTATCAGTTCCCAGAGAAGTTGATTCCGCTTTTCATCAACAATATCCGTCATCGCAAGCCGCTGCCTGTTTATGGCAAGGGCGAGAACGTGCGCGACTGGTTGTTTGTGGAGGATCATGCGCGTGCCATCGACCTCATTTTCCACGAGGGTAAGATAGCCGAGACCTACAATATCGGTGGCTTCAACGAGTGGAAAAACATCGACATCATCAAGGTGGTCATCAAGACTGTTGACCGTCTGTTGGGACGCAAGGAGGGCGAGGATATGGACCTTATCACTTTCGTTACCGACCGTGCCGGTCACGACCTCCGTTATGCCATCGACAGCACCAAGCTCCAGAGAGAACTGGGTTGGGAGCCCTCACTCCAGTTTGAAGAGGGTATCGAAAAGACCGTCCGTTGGTATCTCGACAATCAGGAGTGGCTTGACAATGTGACCTCTGGCGACTACCAGAAGTATTATGATAATATGTATGCAAATCGATAAACAAAACAAATACTGATTATGAAAAAGATTCTGTTATTGGGAAGTGGTGAATTAGGTAAGGAGTTCGTGATTGCCGCTAAGCGTGCAGGTGCCTATGTGGTGGCTTGCGATCGCTATAACGATGCCCCGGCTATGCAGGTAGCCGACGAGCGTGAGGTGTTCTCTATGCTCGATGGCGATGCCTTGGAGGCTGCGGTTAAGAAGCATCAGCCCGACATCATCGTTCCTGAGATTGAGGCCATCCGTACCGAGCGCCTCTTCCAGTTTGAAGAGCAGGGCATCCAGGTGGTTCCTTCTGCCCGTGCCGTCAATTTCACGATGAACCGTCGTGCCATTCGTGACTTGGCTTCTCGCGACCTGGGACTGCGCACAGCAAAGTATTTCTATGCCAAGACCTTCGACGAGTTCAAGAAGGCTGCCGACGAGATTGGTTTCCCCTGTGTGGTTAAACCGCTGATGTCGTCGTCTGGTCACGGACAGAGCTACGTGCATAATGACGACGAACTGGAACAGGCTTTCCGTGAGGCGATGGAGGGTTCGCGTGGCGATGTGAAGGAAGTGATTATCGAGGAGTTCATCGACTTCGAGTCGGAGTTTACCCTCCTCACCATTACCCAGCAGCATGGTTGGCCTACCATCTTCTGTCCTCCTATCGGACACGTGCAGAAGGGTGGTGACTATCGTGAATCATGGCAGCCATATAAGATTTCGGACGAGGCACTGAAGCAGGCTCAGCACATGGCTGACCAAGTGACCAAGGCCCTGACGGGTTATGGTATCTGGGGCGTAGAGTTCTTCCTCACCAAGCAGGGCGAGGTCATCTTCTCTGAGCTCTCTCCACGTCCACACGATACAGGTATGGTGACGTTGGGTCACACCACCAATCTCTCCGAGTTCGAACTCCATTTCCGTGCTGTCATGGGTCTGCCTATTGCAGGCATTCATTTGGAGCATGCCGGTGCCTCTGCCGTCATCCTCTCTCCAGAGGAGTGTTCATCGACTCAGTCGTTGAATTACAACCTGGTTGATGCCCTGAAGGAAGACCGCACCCGTATCCGTATCTTCGGTAAGCCCGAAGCCCATGTAGGTCGCCGTATGGGTGTTGTCCTCTGTTATGGTGAGGTAGGCGAGAGCACTGATGCCCTGCGTGATAAGGCCAAGCGTTTGGCAAAGACCGTATTGGGAACAGATCCTTATATGAAGAAATAAGAATGATACAGTCGGTACAGTCACTTCGTTTTCTTTTCATCATGCTCGTTGTCTTCTCGCATATCTACGGGAAGGTGTTCGACTTTGGAGGTGAGTGTGGCGTATCATTTTTCTTTATTCTCAGTGGATTCATACTTTCCTATGCCTATGCAAAGCAAGTCTTGGAGGGTAACTTCCAGACGATGTCTTTTGTGAAACGACAACTCACAAAGTTCTATCCACTTCATTTACTTACATTCGTGGTAATGGTTGTCCTGGATGCCAGGCTCGGCCGTTACTTCGAATGGTATCGTCTTTTGCCAAATGCCCTTCTATTGCAAAGTTGGATACCAGATGATAGCTTTTTCTTTGTAGCAAACGGCTCATCGTGGTTTTTGTCCGACCTGCTTTTCTTCTATCTTGTCTTTGCTTCGGCTTTTAAGCTATTGGTGCAAATACCTCATCGAAAACTGTTACTGTTAGGGTTTGTGATAGGAGGATTGTATATCCTTCTGGCTTTGTCTATCCCCTTGGAAAAAGTCAACGCTGTACTTTATGCGTCGCCGGCGCTGCGTGTCATAGATTTCTGTATCGGTATCTTGTGCTATAGACTGTATGCCTCAGAATGGGGGCAACGGATGAGAAATAGATTGCAGTCCATGTCGACGATGTCCATCAGTATTGTTGAGCTAACTATGGTGGCTTTGGTCGTCTGTTCCTTCTTTGTCTATGAGAATATGTCTCTTAGGTTCAGGTGTGTTGCCCTGTTCTGGCTTGTTCTGCCTTTGTTCTTGACGGTATATGTATCATCAGATAAAGCATCAGGCATGGTTACAAAGCTTTTGCATCATCCTGTTTTGCAAAGGTTGGGAGATATCAGCTTCGAACTCTACCTCACCCATTGGATCACATTACGAGTATTCTATAGTATCATGCTGACATTAGGCTATGGAGAAGCGGCTCGTAAGCAGATCTTAGTCATAGCCCTGTCGCTGATAGTAATAGTGTTGGTATCTTATCTGACTAAACGTTTTTTTGTTGAACCTATCAGTCGTAAATTGCGTTGTTATATCAAATGAGTATGATGAAAGTTAGGATTATAGACCTCCCTAAAATAGTAGACCCCAGAGGAAATCTAACGGTAGCCGAACAAATGAAGAACATACCGTTCGATATCGCTCGTGTCTATTGGACTTATGATGTACCGTCGGGCGAACGGCGTGGCGGACATGCCCATCGCACGTGTGAAGAAATTATCATTGCCGTCAGCGGCTCGTTCGATGTGACATTGGATGATGGGCTGGGGCACCACGAAATTCATCACCTGAACCATCCCTTTCAGGGACTTTATGTAGGAACCGGAATTTGGCGCACGCTTGAGGATTTCTCCAGTGGGGCCGTCTGTCTTGTTCTGGCTTCTGAACTCTTCGATGAAGATGAGTATATCTATGAATATGATGATTTTGTGAGATACGTTAATGTTTGATATTGTAAGATATTCCCCTGAACGAGCTGACGAATGGAATCGGTTTGTGGCTGAATCGAAGAACGGGACATTTCTCTTCTACCGACAGTATATGGACTACCATGCCGACCGTTTCCACGACCATTCGCTGATGATCTATCGCAAAAGCCGACTGTATGCCCTGCTGCCTGCTAACGGATATGATGATGTCTTCGCGTCACATCAGGGACTGAGTTATGGAGGACTTGTGATGGACCAGCATGCGCGTGCAGCAGAGATTCTCGATGTGTTCTCTTTGTTGAACGCTTACCTTGTTTCTCAGGGTTTCCGTCGAGTCGTCTATAAGCACATACCTTGGATTTACCAACAGCTGCCTTCAGAAGAAGATCTGTTTGCATTGACAAATGTCTCTCATGCCCGATTGCGCACTCGCGATATAGCCTCTGTTGTGAATCTGCGTTATCCGTTGTCGTTCTCTTCACTCCGTAAGCGTGGTGTCAAGAAAGCGCAGAAGGGGGGACTTGTCGTTGAAGAAAGTACTGATTTCGCAGTATATTGGCAACTGTTGGAGGATACACTCCGTACGCGGCATCATGCCTCACCAGTGCATAGCTTGCCAGAAATACAGCTGTTGCATTCAAGATTTCCGCAACAGATTCGCCTCTTCGTTGTCAAGAGTGGACAGCAGGTCATTGGCGGCACGGTACTTTATCTCTCGCACCATGTTGTCAAAACGCAATATATTGCAACTAACGCAGCGGGTAGAGCTTGTGGAGCACTTGATTTACTGTTCTGTCATCTGCTGCAGAAGTTCCAGCAGGAGAATATGGATTATTTTGATTTCGGCACTTCCAATCTGGTGGAAAACGATGATCTCAATGCCCCGCTTATTCATCAGAAGGAGGGCTTCGGAGGGCGTGCCGTTTGTTACGATACTTACGAGTGGACGCTATGATTAAATATTTGGATTTAAAACAGGTGAATGCTCCTTATGAAGCGGAGATACAGCAGGCGTTAAATAGTGTGTTACAAAGAGGGTGGTATCTCCAGGGTGAAGCAACCCATCTGTTCGAACAACATTATGCTGACTATATCGGGACTAAGCATTGTATCGGGTGTGGCAACGGCCTCGATGCCCTGACGCTTATTCTTCGTGCATATATGGAGATGGACCTCTTGCATGAGGGCGATGAAGTCTTGGTACCTGCCAATACCTATATCGCCTCCATCCTCGCCATCACCGAAAACCGACTGACGCCCATACTTGTCGAGCCCGACATCAACACGCTCCAGATTGACGATTCACTCATCGAACAGGCTATCACTCCCCGCACGCGTGCCCTGATGATAGTCCATCTCTATGGTCGTTGTGCCTATACAGATAGGATCGGGGAACTCTGTCGTCGTCGTCACCTACTGCTCATCGAGGACAATGCCCAAGCTCATGGTTGTCAGCATGTTGCGACCGTGCCACGACACACAGGTAGCCTCGGCCATGCCGCTGCCCATAGCTTCTATCCCACCAAGAATCTGGGAGCACTGGGCGATGCAGGTGCCATTACCACCAACGATTCCCAACTGGCTGCCACCGTCAGAGCCTTAGGCAATTACGGTTCTTCACGTAAATATGTTTTTGACTACAAAGGTCGTAATTCACGCATCGACGAGGTACAGGCTGCCGTCCTCGATGTCAAACTGCGTTATCTTGACGAGGCCAACGAGCGTCGTAAACACATAGCAGCCCTCTATGCCAATAAGGTAAGCAATCCTCACATTGTAATGCCTCAGTCCGATCGCGACTGTGTGTGGCACATTTTCCCCATACTCACTCAGCATCGCGAAGCGTTGCAGCACTATTTACTTCAGCATGGGGTAGAAACGGCGATTCATTACCCAATCCCACCTCATCAGCAACAGTGCTATGCCGAATGGAATTCCCGTTCACTGCCCATCACCGAACGCATCCATCAGCAAGAACTCAGCATCCCCTGTCATCCAGCAATGACCGATGAGGAAACAGAGTATATCATTCAATTATTGAATCAGTGGAGCTTCTGACTATAAAAGTAAAATTTTCTCATAATTATATTAAGTTGATAATGAATCAGTTTGGTTGCAAAGATTAGAATAATTTTGTAAATAGAAAAATATCATGTACAAATTGATGTGAAAACAGTAAAGATTATATAGCTATTATATTTTGAGCAGAGAAAAATATAAAAACCACTATAGATTTTTCGTCTATTCTTTTCTTCATTTCAGAAATAATTCGTACTTTTGCAATACATCACTGGCAATATAGCTTCGGTGGAAGTAACTGGTGGGATTTCTAAAAGTAAAACAACAGCATTGATGTTGGAGGTGTTATATAGAAACTGATGATATACTAGGGGCTCTAGGTAAGGGTAAGTAAGCGTGTTTTACGCTTTTTCTATGTATGGAGGTCAGAGTTTAGGAAGTCTATAAATATACTGAAAATGTGTGTGCTGCTTTAAACTATAATATTGCTATGAGTAGTAAATTCTTTAATAACTCCCCGCAAAACACTTTATTTGATAAGTTCAAGGGTATTGCAGAAGGAATGCCAAATTTTTATTCCTTCTTAGCAGTAGTTGGCTATTTTCGTTCCTCTGGCTATTTTAAACTTCGCAAAGAATTAAATAAAGTTCAGGAAATTAAAATACTTGTTGGCATCAATGTTGACAGCATTTTTAGGAAGCATAATCAAGCTTTGTTGATGCTTGAAGGAGATGATGAAGCCAGAGAGATATATACAAAAGATTTCATTCAAGATGTCAAGGATGCTCAATATTCACCTGAAGTAGAAGAGGGTATTCTTCAATTATGTGATGATATAGTTTCGGGTAAGTTACAGATGCGTATTCACAAGTCTAAGAACCTTCATGCTAAATTCTATTTGTGTTTACCAGAGAAATTCAGCCCAAACACTGATGGATGGGTCATTATGGGTTCATCAAACATCTCTGATTCTGGTCTTGGGATTACTCAATCTCCCCGTTATGAATTAAATGTAGCAATGAAGGATTTTGACGATGTTGCTTATTGTAAAAACGAATTTGATATATTGTGGAATGAGGGAATTCCAATTACAGCAGACGATATAGAGCGTATTCGCAAAAAGACTCATCTTGAAGAACTTCCTACACCTTATGAAATATTTATAAAGGTGTTGATTGATGCCTTTGGAGATCAGGTAGAAGACGATTTTACTCTTGAAATGCCTAAAGGCTATATGCAACTTAAGTATCAGAATGATGCTGTTATCCAGGGATTTCAAATGCTTAAAGAATATAATGGCTTCTTCCTTGCAGACGTAGTAGGAACGGGTAAAACCATTGTTGCAGCTATGACAGCCAAACGTTTTGTAGAAGAAAATGGGAAAAATACTAAAATCCTTGTTATCTATCCTCCTGCTGTGAAAGAAAATTGGAAAGATACATTTAAGGATTTTAATCTAGCAAGGTATACTCAATTTGTCACAAATGGAAGTCTTAACAAAATTCTTGAAGGTAGTGATAATTACTATGGCCCTGAAGAATTTGATTTAATAATAGTCGACGAAGCACATAATTTCCGTTCTGATACATCAGGAAGATATGATGATTTACAGCGTATCTGTAAAACCCCTCGTATCAATGATGGACTTATTGAAGGATTGCAGAAAAAAGTCATGTTGTTATCTGCAACTCCTTTGAACAACCGTCCTGAAGACTTCCGAAATTTGATATTACTTTTCCAAAATGCGCGCAGGCCAACACTTGATGGTATTACCAACATTACAACACTTTTCCAGCCCTGGATAAAGCAGTATAATGAATTGATGCGTAAGCGTGGAAAAATTGATAATAAAGTCATTACAGACGCTGCAGATAAGATATACGAAGATATGCGTACTCGTGTTCTTGATAAGATTCTGGTACGCCGTACTCGTAAAAATTTATGGAATAACGATGAATACAGGGCAGACCTTAAAAACCAAGGAATTCATTTCCCATATGTAGAGCAGCCCAATGAATGTATTTATCAGCTAGACCCAGAGTTAAGTGAATTGTTCTATGATACTATTACCATTCTTACGGATACACCCAATGAAGACAATCCCAATGGTACAGGCTTGCATTTTGCCCGATATCGTGCGATTGAATATATCATAGGCGAAAAAGCTTCAAAATATCGAAACGCAATTCAGTTTGCACAAGTATTCTCTGGTATATTCAGGGTTCACATGGTTAAACGTCTGGAAAGTAGCTTCTATGCTTTTAAGAAGTCTCTTCACACATTTTTGCGTATCACCAATGATATGATAAAAATGTGGGATAACGATAATATTCTTATAGCACCAGAAATTGATGTTAAAGGTATGATGGCGAATGATGTTGAGTTCGATACTATTGTAGAAAAAGCTTTAGAACATGGCTATGCTAAAGAAGACATTCTGTTTTCGCAATCTGACTTTAATTCAGAGTATATTATTAAGTTGAAAGAAGATGCCGAAAAGTTAGAACAACTTACAAAATTATGGGATAAAGTGGAGAAGGATCCTAAATATGATCTCTTCAAATTCTATCTTGAAAACGAATTAATGAATAAAGTAGGTTATCGTAGCGGGAAAGAAGTTGAATTAAAAAAAGAGGGGAAACTCGTTATCTTCTCAGAAAGTGTAGACACCATTAATTATTTAGGTGAAAAACTTAAGAAAGAACTTCATCGTGACGATGTACTTGTAGTGAGTGCCTCCAATAGAAGAAGTGTATTAGATGATATTAAGGAAAATTTTGATGCCAACTATCAAGGAGAAAAGCTAAACAAATATAACATCATTATTTCATCTGATGTGCTGGCTGAGGGTGTGAACTTACATAGGTCCAACGTAATTGTCAATTATGATTCGCCATGGAATGCCACTCGCTTGATGCAACGAATAGGCCGCGTGAATCGTATTGGATCTACGTCTGACCATATCTATAACTACATGTTTTATCCTTCAAAGGATGGAGACAAACAAATTCAGTTGTACACCAATGCACTTATCAAATTACAAGGTTTCCATTCTGCATTAGGTGAGGATGCCCAAGTTTATTCTCGAGAAGAAATGCTTCGTGAATTCCAACTCTTTGACGATAAAGTAAAAGATAACGTTGACAAACGATTAGAATTATTGAGAGAGATTCGTGAGTTATATACTAAAGATCGCGATCTCTATAATCGTATTAAAAATCTTCCATTTAAGAGTCGCACTGTACGCACAGCAGAACATCGCCCAAAAGAATTGCCTTCTGTATCTACGATAGTATATATCGTTACTGGGCAACGCTCACAATTTTATCGTGTTAGCAATGATGAAGCTCCTGTACCTATCGAATTTCTTGAAGCTGCTGATTTCTTAAGAGCTAAAATTGATGAATCTGTAGGTAATTTCGAAGCTGTGAAGGAAATGCATTATGAACACGTTCGCAAGGCTTTCAATACCTATCAAAAAGAGACTTCTGTAGTGGAAACGACAGAAATATCAATCGCCGAGAAGAAAAAAGACAAGAATGCTATTAGTGCCTTAGCTTTCCTACGTGAGATGAAAAGACTATTTGCCTCGGATGATATTTACTCAAAATTGATGGTTATTGAGGAATATGTAAACGAAGGTATCTTCTCTAATCTAACATTGAGTTTGAATAGGATGAGTCGTGACTTGAACAGGCAAAAGAAAACCAATCAAGTATCTATCATAAAGCCATTGCTTTCTATGCAGTTGGAAAAGCTTTATGACCACTATTATATTAGCAAAGAAAAACAAATCCGGGAAGATCAATATCAACAATCAGAAATTATAACATCAGCAACCTTTGAATAATTATGGCTTATACAACAATACAATTACGCTCGATTTTTCAAAATAAGTTCAATCTTCAAGAGTGGACACAGTTCTTAATCAATTATATTGGTGCTCAAACCATTCGTCAAGTTCCTGAACAATTAGAACTTAATGAGTCAGAAGGGGAAGGGTATTATCTTGGGCAGAAGAAGACATCAGATAATTATGAGATAGGACTCTTTTACCTCAAACTCAATTCTTCTGTAAAGAAACGTAAAGTGGGGTTGAGACAACTGGTTAAGCCATATTTGCGATTCTTGGTTGATGCTGCATTAGTAGTATTCGACGATGGCGACAGCTGGCGCCTTTCCTTTATTTGTGATATTAAAGAAGAGAAGACCTCACCTAAGCGTTACACCTTTGTTTTTGGTGATAATTCTAATTTCTATAACACAGCTGTCAGTCGTTTCGAGAAATTGCAGAATGATGGTGTCAGCTTTGCCACTATAAAAGATGCATTCTCTGTTGAGGCATTGACCAAAGAGTTCTACAACGAATTGTTTGATTGGTATCAGTGGGCTGTTAGTGATGAATCTGGTGTGTATTTCCCCAATGATACCAACACAGCAGCTGACGATTTTGAAGACTTGGACAAGAAAATAATTCGTCTTCTCACTCGTTTGATGTTTATATGGTTTATAAAACAAAAGGGGCTTGTCCCCAACAGGCTATTCGACGAAAAATACCTAAAAACAATACTCAAAGATTTTGAACCACAAAGCCAAGATCAGGGTATATACTACAATGCCATCCTTCAGAATCTCTTTTTCGCAACATTAAATCGCGCCATAGAAGACGAAGATGGGAAGCGTGGTTTCGCACGCTTAAAGGGGCATAGAGACGTAAAGACACTATATCGATACGCGGAAATGTTTAAAATCAGTGAAACAGAAATTCTACAACTTTTTTCCGAGGTTCCTTTTCTCAATGGTGGCCTTTTCGAATGCCTAGATAAAACCAAGAATATTGACGGAGTAGAAAAAGCATTCAACTATGATGGCTTTTCACGAAACGACAATAAATGGACTAATGGAAGGTATCGCCAGCGTGCTTTCATTCCCAATCTACTCTTTTTTGACAAGGAGCGAGGTCTTCTAAGTATCCTGAAACATTATAACTTCACCATCGAAGAAAACACACCCAACGAACAGCAAGTGGCACTTGACCCAGAGCTTTTGGGAAAGGTCTTTGAAAACTTATTAGGTGCTTACAACCCTGAAACCAAAGAGACTGCTAGAAATCAAAGTGGTTCTTTCTATACTCCACGTGAAATAGTCAATTACATGGTTGATGAAAGTTTGAAAGCTTATCTCATCAAGGATAGAGCGTTATCAGAAGATGATGTAAAGCTTTTGTTCTCTGATAACTTTGTTTATGATGATAGCAAAGAAACAACTTATAATATAGTTTCTGTGCGCTTACGTAAAATTAAAATTCTAGACCCAGCTTGTGGCTCAGGAGCTTTTCCTATGGGCTTGCTTAATAGGATGGTTGACATCCTTCAAAAGATTGAGCACGATTCAAGTCTTTATGATCTTAAGCTCAATATTATAGAAAACTGTATCTTCGGTTCTGATATTCAAAACATTGCTACGCAGATTAGCAAATTACGCTTCTTTATTTCTTTGATATGTGATTGTGAAAAGGATGCGACAAAGCCAAACTTCGGAATTCCCACACTTCCCAACCTTGAAACTAAGTTTGTTACAGCTAATTCGCTGATTGCATTGAAGAAAAAGAAGGCAAAAGAACAACTTGATCTGTTTGCAGATAATAGTGACAGCCCTATCAATATCAAAAAGAAAGAGTTGCATGAAGTTCGAAAATGCCATTTCCGAGCTAAAACAGCAAGAGAAAAGATAAACCTTAGGAAACAAGACGAAAGACTTCGTAATGAATTACTTGAGCTTATAAAACAAGACGAAATGTTTGCTCCAGAAGATGCTAAACAAATGGCTGAATGGAATCCGTACGATCAAAATGGTAAAGCCGACTTCTTTGATCCTGAATGGATGTTTGGAGAGGAAAACGGCTTTGATATTGTTATCGGGAATCCGCCTTATATTCAACTTCAGAATAATGGAGGTGAATTAGCTAAACTTTATGAGAATTGCAGTTTTAAAACATTTGCACGTACGGGAGATCTTTATTGCCTGTTCTACGAACGAGGTTGGCAATTGCTGAAGAAAGATGGCCATCTGTGTTATATCACCTCCAATAAATGGATGAGAGCAGGATATGGTGAAAAGACCAGAGAGTTCTTTGCCAATAAGACCAACCCCATGTTGCTGATAGATTTTGCGGGAGTGAAGATTTTCGAGAGCGCTACAGTTGATACAAACATCCTCCTTTTCGCAAAGTCAAACAACCTGCATAAAACCGTCTGCGCTGTTACGAACAAACAGAACAAAGACAGCGTAAAGAATTTGAGCGATTTTGTACAGCAACAG
>DEJG01000028.1 GCA_002353295.1 Prevotella sp. UBA2754 | reverse complement strand
GTCATAGCCAGACGAGAGTCTGAGTCGATGTTAATCTTACATACAGCACTCTTAGCAGCCTTGCGGAGCTGCTCCTCGGGGATACCTACTGCATCGGGCAGATTGCCACCGAACTTATTGATGGTGTCAACCTCTTCCTGAGGAACAGAAGAAGAACCATGAAGCACGATGGGGAATCCAGGAAGCTTCTTCTCAATCTCAGCCAGCACGTCGAATGCCAATGGAGGAGGAACCAGCCTACCGGTCTTAGGATCGCGTGTGCACTGCTCGGGCTTGAACTTGTAAGCACCGTGAGAAGTACCGATAGAGATAGCCAGAGAATCGCAACCAGTACGGGTAGCGAAGTCGATTACTTCCTCAGGCTTTGTATAATGGCTTACCTCTGAGGCAACCTCATCCTCAACACCAGCCAGCACACCCAGCTCGCACTCAACAGTAACATCATACTTGTGAGCATATTCTACAACCTGACGGGAAATCTTGATGTTCTCCTCGTAAGGCAGTGAAGAACCATCATACATCACGCTAGAGAAACCCATGTCGATACAATCCTTGCAGAGCTCGAAGCTATCACCGTGGTCGAGGTGAAGCACGATTTCCGGTTTCTCACAGCCCAACTCCTTAGCATAAGCTACAGCACCCTCAGCCATATAGCGGAGGATAGTAGCATTAGCATAGTTACGAGCACCTTTAGAAACCTGCATGATAACAGGAGACTTTGTCTCAACAGCAGCCTGGACAATAGCCTGCATCTGCTCCATGGTGTTGAAGTTGAATGCGGGGATAGCATAGCCACCAGCTACTGCCTTCTTGAACATCTCGCGAGTATTAACGAGACCTAAATCCTTGTAATTTACCATAATAGTTTAAATATAAATAATGAATGTATAAATTTCTTTGTGCAAAGGTACGAAAAAGTTCATAGTTCATAGTTCACAGTTCATAGTTTTTAAGTCCGTTTGACTGTTTTTTTTCATTGATTAACAAAAACTTCCACAAGCAACAGACAAAATGTAAACTGCATTTTACAATTTATTTCTCAACGGGGCGTACCAAGTGCTTTAACTTGCCGTTCAAAAGCTTCTCTATTACCTACGGCTCCATTTTTGATTCGTGCACGATAGTTATAGACGGTGTTAACGCTATAGTGTACCTTACTCTTTGTAGTCAACATCGCAAAGAGTGGACATTATATAGAGGTGTAAAAACAACAATAATCCCGACAGACAGGAGTCTATCGGGATTATTTTATGTTGAAAAACATTTTTTATTTCTTCTCTTCTACATCGATTAGCTTCCAGATGCAAGCTGCGAGAGCACCACCTATGAATGGACCAACGATGAATATCCAGAGATTAGCAAGAGCCGTACCTCCCTGGAAGATGGCTGGAGCGATAGAACGGGCAGGGTTCACAGATGTACCAGTGTAACGGATACATACCAGGTGAACGAGTACGAGCGACAGACCGATAGCCAAACCTGCGAAATTGTTGGTGGCTCCATTGGTCTTAGCAGTAGCGCCCAGCACTACCAATACGAATACGCAAGTGAAGACAATCTCAGCCAGCAGACCGCCAAGCACACTGACATTAGCCTGCAAGTCATTAGCGCCCGTACCTTCAAGACCAGGAACATTCTCGGTGAGGATGAAGAGAATCAGTGAACCGATAAAGGCTCCGATTACCTGGAAAATCATGTACATACCACAATCCTTAGCCGACATACGACCACTGAGGAAGCATCCCAAAGTGATAGCGGGGTTGATGTGGCAACCACTGATACCTCCGATAGTGTAAGCCATTGCTACGACAGCCAGTCCAAAAGCAAAAGCTGTACCTACTACTGCAGGAATATTGTTGACGGGATCACAACCCAGGCTGACAGCTACGCCACAGCCCATCAATACGAGCACCATTGTGCCCACCATTTCTGCTAAATACTTTTTCATAACGTTTTCTAATTAAGTGATTATATAATAAAATCTAACCGCAAAAATAGTAAACTCTTTTCAATTATGCAAGAAAAAAAAGCAAAAATCGTGCTTTTTGTTTAAGATATCGGCAATTCTACGATAAAACGACAGCCCTCATGATAATCTTTATCGAGAATGAGGTCACCACCAAGGTGACAGATATGGCGCTTAGACAAGGGGAGTCCTAAACCTAATCCTTGTGACAGATCATCGACCTTGGTGAAGAATTCATACATATTGTCGGCATATTCTTCCTTGATCCCAGGTCCCGTGTCTGAATAAACGAAACGCACATGAGTATCGGTGGCCGATACCTGTACAGAAATATGCTGACCATCGGAATACTTGGCAGAATTATAAAGTAATTCACGCAGACTTCTCATCAGATACAGACGATCAGTCTGTATGCAGAAATCGTCAGGAAGTGAAGACTCAAAGACGATGGGGAGTCCTGGGAAATGAAGGTGAGTGGCTTCGATGCCTTCGAAGGCGACTTCGTTGCACGACACTTTTTCACGATGCAGATTAACGAGTTCCTCGTTCTGTCCTAATTCTGAACTGTCATAGAGCATCAGCACCATACGCTTGAGGGTCAAGACATTTTTGGTCATCATATCCTTGCCATTCCGGATATCTTCGACAGGCAACTGGTTGTTACTGTCGCGTAGCAACTGTGCAAAACCAAGAATGATGTTCAACGGAGTACGAATCTGATGAGTCATATTCTGCATAAAGACTGTCTTCTGACGATTAGCCTCCTCCATCTGTATTCGGGCATTATGTAATTGTTCGTTACGCAGAATACGACCCTCGTTTATCTGCTGAATTTCTGCCACGTGGCGATGAAGTGACTCCTGCATGGTGGCAAAACTATTCTGGAGTCGCCCGACAGCATCTATACGACGAGAATGGGGAATTACCTCATCATAATGTCCTTCGGCAATGTGTTGTGACTGTTGCACCAATCGACTCAGGGGTCGGATAGACTGGGCAACAATATTGCGACTGAACAGGAAGATAGCGACGAACCCAAAAAGTATTAGTCCTATAACAATATTGATGAGCTGATAGTAACTCCTGAAGATATCATACTCTGGACAAACCAATGCCAGACTCCACTTTGTGCCTTTCACTGGCTTATAGCACACGATATGATGTTGTCCGCCCATGACGACATGCATGTTGCCCTCCCTTCCCTGTATCATTCTTTGTCCTAAGGCAACTATTTCCTGGTGATCTTCGACTTTGGCTATTTCGAATACCGTTTTGTTGACCAGCAGGGTAGTATCGGGATGTACGAAGAATTGGCCTTTCTCACCCAACAGCATAAAATAGGCATTCGGATAGGGCTTTTCCACATCAATAGCAGCAGAGAGTTTGGGCAAAGAGAGGTCGCTGGAGATGACACCCAGCATATTGCCCTGCTCATCATAAAGGGGTTTACAATAAGAAGCTATCATCTCCTCTGCAGAGAGTGTTCCTTCATTAAAGTCATCGAAAGGATCTATCCAGCAGTCTCTGCCCAACTCTTTTGGTGTTTTGTACCACGCTTTTTCGTAATAATTGTACTCCCCCTCACGAACGGTTACGATGGTATCGCTTTCACGAACGGTATAGGCAGAGAAATATCTGCCATAGCTTGGGAACATATTAGGTTCGGCGGTAATGGAACAGCCATCGACAGCACTATTCAGTAAGACGATGCGACGAGAATAGGCCAGCAGTGAATCGGGATGAAAATTCTGGACCACCAACCAGTCGGTCGACTTGGTGGCATTCTCCACCAAACTGAGAGAGCGCTCCACCCGCTGTGACACAGCCGTCAACACATTGGTGGCGTGCTCTGTAGATTCCTGTCGAATATGACGGCGCGACTCTACAAACAGAATACCCAACGAAGCAAGAAAGATGACAAAGGCCATCAATAACACACTGATACTGAGTCTCAGTGAGAGTGACTGTCGGATGCGCTGGAGGTATTTTTTCATACGCTTTCCTCCCTTCCCTGCTCCTGTGACATTTTCAACAAATCGTTCAACAGGTCGGTAACGACTTTTCCCTGCTTGGTAATATCCTCTACCAATTTACCTGTCTGGTCCTGATTCTGGTCCTGCTGACAAAGCGCTGTCACATCCTGTTCGAGAATAGCTACGGGACACATCATCTGATCGGTCATATTATGAAGGAAAGCTGTTTTCACACGGTCAGCTTCCTTCACACGGTCATATGATTTCGCTAACATCTCACCCTGCTTGTGAAGTCGGGCATTAAGCCGTTCCAATTCACCCACATGCACCGACAGCGCCTGCTGCATCTGCTGGAAGTGTCGTTGTAACGTTCCAACTTCATCTTGTTGAAGGGTGTCTGGTATGGCATCGTCATAATGTCCTTCGGCTATGCGCTGTGCTGAAGCTGTCAGCATACGCAAGGGCAACAGCTGGCGATGAGTGATGGCCCGGCAACAGAAGAACAAGAGGGTAATACCTACAACAGCTATCAATACTATCATTCTCAACAGACGATTGTAAGTCCCAAAGATATCCTCTTCCGGATAGATCAAGCCGATGCTCCATCCGGAATCTTCCATAGAACGACCTGGTACTACAGAACGCTCGAAGGGTTTGTAGAACACATAATTGTCTACACCGTCTAACTTAAAACGTTGATAACCTGTCGCTCCTGCCAACATGGAGTCAACAGCAGCTTTCACCTCTGGTGCATAATCACCCTTTTCCTCCGTGATGATAGACTTATTAGCCACTCTGGAAGCATTAGGATGTACGATATAGGAACCGTCTCTGCCCAACATAATTGCATAACTGTTAGGCGACGTCTTGGTTGTCAAAACAATTTTGGAAATCAGACTCAATGTTACATCGACGGCCAACACTCCCACACGATGACCACCCTGAGCATAAATAGGTATACAGAATGACGTAATAGCCACCCCACTGGCCACCTCGTTATCCAACGGGTCAATCCAAGTCGGGCGTCCCATGTCTATGGGTTGGCGATACCAACTCTGTTCTGTGTAGGGAACATTCCCAAACGCTGCTTTTCGGTAAATGGAAGCACCGGGAGTGCCAAGATCGTCATTATAAGACCGGTGAACATAGGCCAGGAAATATTCGCCCTTCTCCTTATAATAATATGGTTCGAAGGCAATTGCACAACCAGCGATGTAGGAATTACAGCGCACGAGTTTCTCGGCATAAGTATACATTTTATCAGGCTCGTCGAGATGGGTCAACATGTCCCAATAGACATTGCCTACCGACTGCTCCACGCTCAGCAGGATATTATCAATCTGACGCACGGTGTATTCCAACGTCTGTTCGGCATTGCGCCGGGCTTCTTCCTTAACCGCCTTGCGTGAGAAACGAAGCATCACAAACAGAGCAGCCGCCAATAGTATAGCTATCGCCAGCACAATCTTCACACTGATTTGTGTAGACAACTTGCCATTGAGTAGACGTCGGATATGTAACATCGAATGCAAAATTACAAAATTATCTAAAACATCGTATCATAAATCAGAAAATATTTTTATCTTTGCAGATAACATTTCGACAATTATGGAAAATCCTTATATAAAACAGTTTCCTGAGCTCATGGCTGGCAAGACGGTACTATACGTTCACGGCTTTGGCAGCAGCGGTCAGTCGGGCACAGTATCACGCTTGCGCATCGTGATGCCCAATGCGCGGGTTATTGCCCCTGACCTGCCCGTTAACCCTCACGAAGCCATCGCCCTGCTTCACACCATCTGTGAACAAGAAAAGCCCGACCTCATCATCGGCACATCAATGGGAGGAATGTATACCGAACAGTTACGTGGCTTTGACCGCATCTGCATCAACCCCGCCTTGGAAATTGCTGAGACGATGCGGTCACATGGTATGACAGGGACCCAGCAGTTTCAAAATCCACGACTGGACGGCGTGCAGGAGTTCTATGTTGACAAGGCACTCGTCAAGGCATACCGAGAGGTTTCGGAACAAAGGTTCGTTGGTCTTACCCCTGAGGATGAGCAACGCGTCTACGGACTCTTCGGCGACAAGGATGACTTGGTAGACACAATGGATATCTTTTGTCAGCACTACTCACAAGCTACTAACTTCCATGGTGAGCACCGGATGGATGACAAAAGTTACATGCACTCCGTCGTCCCTGTCATCCGCTGGATAGATGACAAGCAGGAGCACCGGCAGCGTCCTATAATATATATAGGTATAGAGACGATGATGGATGCTTACCAGAAACCGGCATCTTCTGTTCAAAAAGCTGTTCGCTTCTTGATAGAGCATTACGAGGTATTCTTTGTGGCTCCACCTTCAGCCTCTGCCACGACGGAGCCGTGGCTTACGGAACACATCAACGTTCCAGCCTGGCAGCACACCATCTTCACGCCACGGTGTGACCTGCTCTATGGCGACTATCTGATAGAAGTTCCCTCTCTGAAGGAGAGGGCGGAGGGTGAGGCTTTGGCGACCCTCCTAGAATATGGTTCTGAAACGTTCAAGACGTGGGATGACATCATCGAATACTTCTCACGCCTCGGAGGGCAGTAGCACTACCCCGTGTTGTTTCTTGCCGTCCATCATGATTTTCAGGGGACGCTCGAAGCGCACATGACGTACATACCCGGTCTCCTCGATAGCAGGCATGCTGTCGAGGATTTCTTTTTGGAACACGCCATCACCCGTATAGGTGTTAATCGTAAAATACCCAACACCGAAAGAAGTGAGGTTCTGGAAGAAGTGGGTACCCTGTGAGGGGTCAACATGATAATTCTTCAAACCTGTCTCCACGATGACACGGGCGGCAGAGATATGCGGCCACTTGACTGGAATGCCCAGCCAATAATCGCTGCTACCCCAACGACCAGGACCAATCAGTACGTAATTCTTATCGGCATCGAGGAACTTGCGGTTGATCTGTTCAATCTCGTCGGCGATGCGAGGGTTGTTGGCTGCCGTGAATTCATCGTCGGTCTTGACATACACTACATCCACCACATCTTCAGAGATCCCGTGACCCAAAGAATTGTGTGAGCGCAACAGACACTGCCCATCAGGAATGGCAGCCAGGTCTTCGTCCAGCACCTGCTTAGAATCTACGATAGGACGAATCTGTAAGAGATAGAAATCGCCAGAGGTTCCTTGGGGGGTAGACGTGAGGTTGCAGGCAAACTCAATCTCTACAGGACGCCGCATCTCGTCGGAACCCAGTTTCTGCGACATTTGCAGGATCTCCGGCAAAGGGAAGATGCCTTGCTGCAGTACACCACAGAAGGAAATCACTTTACGCCCACCCTCGTAGATACCATCGCGAATCACTTGGTCGTAGGGGTCGTAGGTGGAGGCTATACCATTCAGGGAACCATCCTTATCAGCTTCCTTCACACGTAGGTTCTTGATATTGAAGCCATCATCTACCTTAAAGTCGTCGCCCACATGCGACATATCCAAGGCATAGAATCGAGTCTGCGTCTCCTTCAGTGCCGTTTCCATTTCGGAGGTCTGCAGCACCTGTGTGGGATGGTAGGGTGACACTCGAAGAGTCTGTCCTCCGTCCACGATATATTTACCTAATCCCAAAGCCAGGGAGGCAATACCCTCCTCGGCTGTCTCATCGCCGATGGGATAGTAGTTCAGCGAGCGCAGTACACCACTGAACGTCGGATAGTAATGCTCTCCATATTGGCACCCAACGACCTCCTGCAGGATGACTGCCATCTTCTCTTGGTCGATGACATTGGAGGTTGCCGTCATGTAGGCTTTCGAATCCTTGTAATAGACAGAGGCATAGACACCCTTGATGGCACACGCCAACATACGCAGCATCTCATACTTATCCTCCAGATAGGGAATCATATAGGTGCTGTAGATTCCTGCAAAGGGCTGATAGTGGCTGTCTTCCAACAGCGAACTGGAGCGCACGGCGATAGGCGACTTCACCGCATCAAAGAAGGTGAAGAAGTCGGCTATCAGTGAGTCAGGCAACTGGGCACGGAGGAAGTGCTGCAGGATTTCCTCGTCGGATGCATCGCTCAGTGCTATGGACCAAAGGTTGTTGCGGTCCATGAACTCATCAAAGAAGTCGGTACAGAGCACCACCGTCTTCGGTATTGAGACGGAGGCGTTCTCAAACTGGTTAAGTTCCGGATGGCGCTTGATGATATTATCAAGGAAAGCCAAGCCACGTCCCTTTCCTCCTAACGACCCCTCGCCGATACGGGCGAAGTGGGCATAACGGTCGAACTTCAGACGGTCGAATACAGCCACGACACCGATATTCTTCATCCTACGATACTGTACGATAGCATCGAAGATAATTTGTCGGTGGGCATCAACATCTTGCAGTTTATGCCATGTGACGGTCTTCAGGAAGGCGGAGACGGGGAAGATGGCACGGGCACACAGCCAACGGCTCATGTGGTTACGAGAGATATGGTAGAGCATGGAGTCATTGGGAATCTTGAAGATATTATCCTGCAACTCCTTCAATGACGACACACGCATGATCTCCTCACGGGTCACAGGGTCACGGAAGATAAAGTCACCGAACCCCATGTGCTCCTCAATGATATGGCGCAGGTCGACATTCATCTTCTTCGAGTTCTTATCGACAAAGTCAAAACCCTCTGCCTCTGCCTTCTCTTTATTGACAATCTCACTGCTCTGCAGGATCAGTGGCACATACTCGTCACGCTTACGGATCTCACGCAGCAGTTTCAGACCTGCCTCAGCATCGCCTTCCTCCACGTGTGACAGTCTGCCTGCCGTCGTCTTCATCGGGAAACGGGTATCACTGATAACACCCAGCACGTTATCGTGATATTTCTCATACCAGTGCATCGCCTCCTCATAGTTGGTGGCGAGTACAACCTTGGGACGCCCACGCTTACGCTGTGCGGCAGCATGGGGGTTGAGTGCCTCGGTAGAAAAATTCTTCGACTGGGCGAGGATATAGTTGTAGAGGTTAGGCAGTACGGAGCTATAGAAGCGGATGTTATCCTCCACCAGCAGTATCATCTGCACACCTGCCTCCTTGATGTCGTGCTCGATATTCATCTTGTCCTCTATCAGTTTGATGATGGAGAGGATGAGGTTGGTATTCCCCAACCAGCAGAACACATAGTCGAAGATGGACATATCCTCGTGCTCGATACGCTTGGTGATACCATGTGAGAAGGGGGTCAGTACGACACAGGGAATCTGCGGTGCCGACTGCTTCACGTCACGTGCCACGGCAAAGGCGTCATTATCGGCATTACCCGGCATACAGATAATCAGGTCGATATCGGTCGTCTTCAGCACCTCCTCCGCCTCCTTGGTGGTACTCACCTGCGTAAATGAGGGTGGATAGCGCAGTCCCAGTTCCATATACTCGTCAAACAGTTTCTCGTCGATGCGTCCGTCATCTTCAAGCATGAACGCATCATAGGGATTAGCTACTATCAGGATATTGAAGATGCGTCGTGTCATCAGGTTGACGAACGACACATCTTTCAGATAAAACTGATTCCACTCATTAGGTATTTTATTTGTCTCTTCCATAAACTTTCCTTTTCACTTGCAAAGTTACGGAAAGTTTCACAAATAATGGGCATTTCAAAACAAAATTTCACCATATCGCGTATTGTAAGCAGAAGCAGAAGTCTTGTATGCTCCTCCAATCCAACTACCCAGCTAATCGTCCACCTTCAGCGGCTCACTCTTTGAATAGACAGGCTTCATGCCATCCCACATAAACGTATGCCGCATAGGACCATCGTTGCCATGCCAGTCATCGACGGTGACTTCCTTACCCTTACGGGGCAGGTTGCAGAATATCTGACTGTTTGCCTTACGGTCGTGCCAGCGATAGCCCTTCAGGATGTCCGGCTCTGGCGTCAGTATCTTCTTGGAGGGGTCGTAGTCGTAGGTACATAGTATCTCTATGCAGGGATCGGTGGGCTTGCCCAAAAGTACTGCCAGCAGTTTATGACCATTCGAACGGTTCCAGTAGCAGGCCGACATATACTCTCCGTCAGTACCGCAGTCGCCGACCATCACAAAGCCGTTCTTCCGATCAATGGTAACGGTCAGTTCTGTCTCCTTGTTGAGCACCTGCTTGGCAAGTCCCTTCTTCATCGCACTCCTTACGGCTCTCACCGTCCATGTGGACCATGTCTGGTCAAAACGTTCCAGCATGGTGTCGAAGTTACCGTTAGCCACGTTACTGATAGGTTTGGTTGCCCATCCCGCATCAATGTCTTCGAGCGAAATCGAGCTGTCCTGTGCCGACACTATCTGCGCACAGCACACAAAAAACATTGCTAATAAAAAGGTCTTTTTCATATTGTTAAGGAGTTGTTTCCTTGGCAATCTTGATGGAAATCCACACAAACGCCTTGTAGAGCGCTGTGCTCTTGTTTTATTTTAAAAGTTTCGAGACATCTGGAATACTCATTATTTTAATAGTCTCACTGGGTCCGAAGGCTATCCAAACACGGCCGATGGCAGCATTCACCTTCTTCACTTTCCATCCATCCATACACAAAGATGCCATATTAGCACGATTCATCGTCACCTCTTCACCCGGCTTCAGCATCTCCTTCAACGGCAGCAACTTAATGTCAGCCTTGGGGTATATTCCGACCTGAGGAATACTGCCATTCATGAGCATCAGCACCTTGCCATCCTGTTCTGCAACAAACTTACCCATTTGCCAACGCCTTCCTTTGACAGCGATACGGACACCTGGCGCCCAAACCCCTGGAACACTCTTCACCACGATGAACGTACCAGGCTCCAACTGTTGTTTTTCTACCTTGGGTGTGCCGTTCTCATTATCCTCATACTCAGTATTGAGTAGAACTACTTCCGGCTTCAAAGGGTTCCTGGCATCAGTTACAATGGCATACACCAATCGCTTACCGTCCTTTGCCAATACATAGTCACCTTTCTTTGTGCGAACCTGCTTGGGAATGTCAATGGTAAGTTGGTCCTGTTTTCTGGTTGTCAGTGTGAACTTGCCGTCAGTAACAACAATCTCAACCACAGGGCTGTCGTCCCAAGGTGTCTTCACTTCTTCACTTTGAGCACTAACCGTTAATGTCATAGCCATCATGGCTATCATTGTATAGATCTTTTTCATCATCGATATTTTTATTATGCTTGATTATTATTTACCATTTACCAATTTGCGCAAGTCTTGGTTATATGTAGAACCCGACGAATAATCTACCTCATCGGGGGTCGAGAACCCGTGACCATTCCATTTCAAGGTCGTCTGCCACTTCTCTCGACCGTTCTCACTCCAATGCGTCACGATGATATCCTTGCCAAGACGGGGCAGGGCATACGAGATATTGAAGTACTTCACCTCAATACCCATATCAGTGTACTGCATCTGCTTCGTGGCATTGTCGTAGCGGTAGAACAACAGACCGTCGAATTGCCCAGGGTTCATGCGCTTGCCATTTTCCGACAACTCTACACACAGCGCAAACAACTTATGTTTCTTATCTGCCATGTTCCAGTAGCACATCTCCCACTTGTTCGTGAATCCGTCGTGCTTCGACTGCACTAGGATATAGCCCGCCTTCTTGTCGACGGTAATCGTGAAGCCATCGGGCTGAGCCTCGCCCTTGCGATAACATTCCAACGACCGCCGCAGTGCTGCCGCTGACTCGTCCGGAGTATTTTCTTGATCATCCCAGATTGAAGTCCACGACCATGCGAAATCCATGATGTCGGGAGCAGCTCCCTGGAATCCCACTTTGATACCGTCCTGTGCCGACACTGTCAGCATACAGCACACAAAAATCATTGCTAATAAAAAGGTCTTTTTCATCCTCAGTATCGTTTTTATATGCCTTTTATTATTCTGGACGAATAAACGTCATCGACTCACCTTCTGGGTCTTTCAGGACCAGTTTGGTGTCCGTTGCCGATACAACAGTATAATTGCCACTCAGCAGTCCTTCCTGCGCCATCTGCTGTTTATTTTTGTTCAGGGCATCGAAAACAATTTGCTTCAGCTGCTCTTCTTTTGCTGGGTTTTCCTTGATAACATTCTTTATCTCATCGATAAAGTCCACGCCTTGCAATTGCATTTCAGCCTGAGTGGGGTCAAAGCGGAAGTTGAGCACCTTCGAACCTGGTGTATAATCCTGTGCCGGAACAGTAACAGCTATCGAAACATCGCCTACTCCTTCCATAGATGTCATGGCAAACATCGCCTGTCGCATCAGATTTCCTTCGAACACGAGGATATAGCTCACCATCTCCTCCGCTTCTTCATCTACAATGTGGGTTATCCACTTTCCAGTAATGGTCTGTGCCTGCATTGACAGCATCGCCATCAGTGCCAGCATCATGGTTATAATTGATTTTTTCATACGTGTTTTATTATTTAATGGTTATAAAATGTTTAGAAGAAATTGAAGAAATAGATGGCGGCAACCGTCTTGACGTCGGACGATGTCATGTTGCGTGCATTGCCGACACACCTGCCGTCCAAATAGACATCACCATTGGAACGGACCTCACCGACACGCCTGCCATCCAAATAAATTTCACCATTCGACCGAATCTCACCGACACGCCTGCCACTCTTATAGACATCACCGTTCGAGCGGACTTCTCCCCTGTTGCTGCCATTGACATAGATATCACCATTAGAGCGTGCTTCTCCAGCACGCGAGCCGCTAATGTAAATATCACCGTTTGGGCGGATTTCGCCAAACCGACTGCCACTGCGATACAACTCAATCGACTGCTTGCTGCTAGAGCTGCTGGAGCTATTAGAACTGCCAGAACTACTTGAGCTATTAGAACTCGAACTGCTGGAACTTCTGCTGCTTGCAGCTCGGGCAGCAGCCAGTTCTCGCTCTTTCGCGGCACGGGCGGCAGCTTCGGCATCTGCCTTTTGCTTGATAGCCTTCAATTTGTCAACCTGGTCATTCGAAATCAAGACGCCAAAGGTGGTATAGGCTAAGAGCAGTGGACTGACATAGCTGTCGAACGAGCCGAACTTAGTACCATAACAGGAGGCTTCACTGATAGTAGCATAACCAATCACTTCGCCATCCTTCGAAACCTCGTTTGTCTTAGGATTGAACTTGATAGTGCCCAGATTTGGTGTTTCCAGTGTTCCGTCATTACTCATCTGTCCTACCTCCTTACCGGAAATACTCGTCCACTTTCCTGTAGCAGGGTCGAGCGTGAGCGTGACGTGCTGGCCTGCATACTCGCCTTCCTGATAAGTCTGGTCGAAAGTCAACTTCAACGCCGCAGGATCCCATTCGCCGACTCTGTTATTCATCCATTTGATGATGACAGGCTTCCCTTTCTTATCCGGTTGAGGGATTGTGGGTTTGAGCGCATCCATCGCTTTCTCCTTCTTCGTCTTAATGCCGAGCGCCTTACGTGCCTTATTAAGATTGATAGAAAACTGTGCGTCAGCTGCCGTACTGAATGCGAACATGGCGGCGAGCACCATCATTGTTGTCTTGATTGAATGTCTCATAATCGGTTGTAATTAAATGATGTTTTTTTATTTATGTAGTTGGTTGATTATCTCTTTTAATTGTCGCTTCACCTCCGCTTTCACCATATCGCGTATGGTAAACAGGAGTCTGGCTTGATCTTCAGTATAGCTGCTGGCTGCCTGATGCCTGCGGTTTGGTTGAGTGTTCGATGACTTCTGGTCCATTGACGTGTCGTAATTTGCATGCAAAGATACGACAAAAACAAGGCACTATCTTCAGCAGAATGCGCAGAAAATTGTGCAGAATCTTCCAAAATGCACCATTTCAACGCGTTTTGAGCCCTTTTTCCTCATTTCGGGCTAAATAGTCAGTAGGCGTAACACCATAAAACCGTTTGAAGGCACGGGTGAAGGCACCTTGGTCTTCATAGCCGCAACTCATGGCGATGTCCAAGATGGTGGTCTGCGGCTCGACATGATCGAGCAGTTGGCGCGCCTTCTGCATGCGGATATTCGTGATGTAGCCCTGTGGGGTCTCACCGGTGATTGCTTTCAGGCGGTTACGGAATTGGGTGGTACTCATCGCCATCTGCGAGGCAAGCGCATCCACATTGACACTGCTGGTCTCTATCTGCTCGGCTATGAGGTTCATGGTGCGGGTCAGGAAGTCCTTGTCACGGGCAGAGAGCTCCTGCTGCCGGCTGGTTCGCCGGTTCTCGTATCGCTGGCGTAACTCGTCGAGGGTCATGGATACTTCGCTGAGTCGGCGGCGCTGAAGTGATGATCGGCGGCGCAGTATCATCACCACTGCAGCGGCGGCAGCCAGCAATGCGATGCATACTATCAGTATGATGGTGCGGGAACGGCGGACGCCGGAGTTCTCCTCCGCCAGACGGGTATTGCCAAACTCGGCATTGTAGCGAGCCAGCAGGTCGGCAGCTCCGTTGTTGTAGAGCGAATCCTTCAGCAGGTCAAAGCGTTCCAGTTCCAGTCGGGCACTGTCGGGGTTGATAGTCCATAGCGCCTGATAGAGTCCGTCGCGGGCGTGCATCTCATTATAGGGATTGCCCATCTCGTGACACAGGCTGACGGCTTCACGCAGATAGGGCACGGCACGACGCTCCAGACGGTGTTTCTCCGCATCGCCGCATCCTGGATCCCGGCTCATGGAGAGCAGCGTATGCCCCACCTTGTTGAGCGATATGGCGAGCGACTGGCGGTTGCCCTCCTTACGGAAGAAGGGGATGATGGTATCGAAGATGGCCAATGCCTCCCGGTGTTGCTTCATCCCCAACAGGATGGCTGCCTTCTGGGCAAGACGCACACGCAGTTTCATCTGCCGTCCGTCCTCACGCTCCAGCTGTATGGCACGCTCGATATAACGCCGGGCAGCGTCAAAGTGGCTCATGGAGAGTTCCGTCTCTGCTGCAGCCCCACAATACATGGCAATTCGGGCACGATGGTTAATCTCTTCGGCAAGTTGGAGTGCTTCAAGGATGTACTTCAGTCCTTCCTGAGGCTGCTTGGCATCCACATAGATGGCACCGATGGTGTTGAGCGACGAGGAGATCATCTCCCTGTCGCCACTGGCACGGTCCATGGCATTACACTCCTTGGCATAGCGCAGCGCCTTATGGTAGTCAGACTGCCGCGAGGTACACACGGCAAGGATGCTCAGTTCATCGGCTATCTCGTCAGTCATTCCCAACTGGCGAAGCATGGGCAAAGCCTGCTCGCCCACGATGACGGCACTGTCATAAAGCTGCTCTTCATAATAGCGCCCACTCGCCTCATAGAGACGCATTGCCTCCTGCCGGTTGACAGGCTGCTTGGCAGGTGCTGCACCCACAGCTATAGTGGCAGTACAGAGAAGGATGAGAAGTATCAGTTTGGTGAGATAATCACTCGGGGTAACACCAAAGAAACGCTTGAAGGCACGGGTGAACGATGACTGATCCTCATAGCCGCAACTATTGGCAATGTCAAGCATAGTCATGTCGGGGACGGTATCCAGCAGGTGGCGTGCCTTCTGCATGCGTATTTTCGTGATGTAGCCCTGCGGCGTATCCCCGGTAATGGCAGAAAGTCGCCTACGGAACTGCGAGGTACTCATTGCCAATGCAGCGGCGAGTTCATCCACATTGATACGGTTGGACTCTATCTGTTCGGTAATGACGGTCATCGTCTTGGTGAGGAACTGCCTGTCCTGCTCCGACAGTTCATGAGCGCCGTTATCTCCAGTGCCGTCCTGTTGCTGACGCTCACCATGCAACTGCAGTTCTTCAAGGGTTCTGGTCTCCTCACCGAGGCGCTGCTTCTGCAGGGCTATCAGCCGGCGCTGGCGCACCACCCAAACAACGGCAATAGCTAACAGCACAACACACATCAGTATAATATAGACACGCGAACGGCTCACTGAGTGGGTTTCCTCCTTCAACTGGTCGTTGCCCATCGCAGCATCATACTTCGCCTGTGCTTCTCCAAAAGCTTTGTTATAGAGCGAGTCCTTGATTCGGCTGTAGCGTTCCACCTCCATGCGGGCACTGTCTGGACTGGGTGTCTTTCCGTGAGCGCTTGGAACCGCAAGCCACCACATTATAACCATCAGAACGGTGATAAGAGTACTTCTCTTCATAAGGATTCACAATTATGCGGACAAAGTTACATAAAAAAGTTCATAGTTCATAATTATTTTGTAATTTTGCAGCAAAATTTGAATGAGTAGAATATGGACAAGAAATTACGAATTGGCTCACTTTGTGTGCAGGCTGGTTACAAAGCGAAGAACGGAGAACCTATCGAGTTGCCGATTATTCAGAGTACGACGTTTAAGTATGATGACTCTGACGAGATGGCACAGTTGTTTGACCTGAAGAAAGAGGGGTATTTCTATACCCGTCTGCAAAACCCCACCAATGATGCTGTGGCTGCTAAGATTGCTGCATTGGAAGGTGGTGTCGGCGCGGTGCTGACCTCCTCGGGACAGGCTGCCAACTTCTACGCTTTGTTTAATATCTGTGAGGCAGGCGACCATTTCGTGACTTCCAACGAGATCTACGGTGGTACCTTCAACCTCTTCGGGGTGACACTCAAGAAACTGGGCATCGAGTGTACGTTCGTCTCCCCTGAGGCGAGTGATGAGGAGATACAGGCTGCCTTCCGTCCGAATACCAAGGCGATGTTCGGAGAGACCATCACCAACCCCGGTTGTGCCGTGCTGGACATCGAGCGCTTCGCACGCATCGCCCATCAGAACGGGGTGCCCCTGATTATCGACAACACGTTTGCGACACCTATCAACTGCCGTCCCTTCGAATGGGGTGCTGACATCGTGACGCACTCCACCACGAAATACATGGACGGCTTCGCCACACAGGTGGGGGGTGCCGTGGTGGACAGTGGTAATTTCGACTGGATGAAATATGCGGAGAAATTCCCCGGTCTGTGTACTCCTGACGAGTCATACCACGGACTGACCTACGTGAAGGCATTCGGCAAGATGGGCTATACCACCAAACTGGTGGCTCAGTTGATGCGCGACTTAGGCTCGATTCCTGCTCCGCAGAACTCCTTCCTCCTGAATATCGGACTGCAGACACTGCACCTGCGCATGGCACAGCACTGCAAGAATGCCCAGCGTGTCGCTGAGTTCCTGCACGACTGCCCGAAGGTGGCTTGGGTACATTACTGCGGACTGAAGGATGACAAATACTATGAGCTCGGACAGAAATACCTGCCGAACGGCTCATGCGGTGTGATTGCCTTCGGACTGAAGGGTGACCGTGAGACTGCCATCAAGTGGATGGACTCGCTCGAGATGATCAACATCGTGACGCATGTCGCTGATGCCCGCACCTGTGTGCTGCATCCTGCCAGTCATACCCACCGCCAGCTCAGCGACGAACAGCTGCGCGAAGCCGGTGTGGCTCCCGACCTGATTCGTCTGTCGGTTGGTATTGAGGACGTGGAGGATATCCTTGACGACATCAAGCAGGCACTGGAGAAAATTTAATGATTATCAACCATTTTAATAATTAAAGAAGTATGTTTCATATTTACAAAGGCTACGAACTTGTGGAGACTTACCACAAGATGCGTATGGCAAGGCGTTTTCACCCCAGCGAGGGATTCAAGAAAACGACTCAGGCCGTCATCGTACTCATCGTGACGCTGTTCCTCTGGAATATGCCATCGGAATGGTATGGCATCCAGGGACTGACCGTCGTACAACAGCGTATTATCGCTATCTTTGCTTTCGCCACCCTGATGTGGATTCTGGAGGTTGTCTCCTCATGGGCTACGTCTGTGGCAATTATCGGACTGATGCTGCTCTTCGCTTCGGACAGCGGTATCAAGTGGATGTGCAACCCCGACGAGGTGGGCAGTCTGCTCAGCTACAAGTCGGTGATGGCTACCTTTGCCGACCCGGTCATCATGCTGTTTATCGGCGGTTTCATCCTCGCCATTGCAGCCACGAAGACGGGACTGGACGCCCAACTGGCAAAGGTGCTGCTCAAACCCTTCGGCAACAAGAGCGAGAATGTGCTGCTGGGCTTTATACTTATCACCGGTCTCTTTTCTATGTTCGTGTCGAACACGGCAACAGCAGCCATGATGTTGACCTTCCTGACACCGGTTTTCCGCCAATTGCCCCCCGAGGGTAAGGGACGTATCGCCATGGCACTGTCTATCCCCGTAGCTGCCAACCTCGGTGGTATGGGAACACCCATCGGTACACCTCCCAACACCATTGCCCTGAAATACCTGAACGACCCTGAAGGTCTGAACATGCAACTGGGCTTCGGCGAGTGGATGATGTTTATGACGCCATTGGTCATTATTCTCCTGTTCTTAGGGTGGTACCTGCTGAAAACACTCTTCCCCTTCAGCCAGAAGACTGTAGAGTTGGAAATCGAGGGAGAGATGAAGAAAGACAAGCATACCTATATCGTCATCGTGACGTTCTTCCTGACGGTAGCCCTCTGGTTGCTGGATGCCGTGACTGGCATCAACTCCTATACCGTTGCCCTGGTACCGTTTGTGGTGTTCGCCCTGACGGGTGTGATTAACAAGCGCGACCTGGAACAGATCAACTGGAGCGTTATCTGGATGGTTGCCGGCGGCTTCGCCTTAGGCTACGGACTGAATGCATCAGGACTGGCTGCCAATGCCGTAGAGAGCATTCCCTTCGGAGACTTCTCTCCCTTACTCATCCTATTGCTCTCAGGACTCATCTGCTATCTCCTTTCCAACTTCATCAGTAACTCGGCTACTGCAGCCCTGCTGATGCCTATTCTGGCCGTGGTATGTGCGGCTATGGGCGACAAGCTGGATGCCATCGGAGGCACACCCACCGTTCTGATTGGTGTGGCTATCGCTGCTTCGAGTGCGATGGTACTGCCCATCTCCACCCCGCCGAATGCTTTGGCATACGCCACCAACTTGGTACAGCAGAAGGATATGTCGAAGATTGGCCTCATCATGGGTATCATCAGTATGATATTGGGGTATATCCTGCTTTATTTCTTGGGTACATTACACATACTGTAACCCGATAATTAACAAATTGTAAACTTAAAACGAAAAAAATAGGGAATTTTCTTGGAAGTTTCAAGAAAATTCCCTATTTTTGCATTATCAATATAACAAAATGTAAGTTTAACGATAAAAACCTTAAAGCTATGAACGTTGAGAAAATCATGCAAGACCTGGAAAAAAAGCATCCAGGAGAAGTAGAGTACTTACAGGCTGTACGTGAAGTACTGGAGTCTATCAAGGACGTATATAACCAGCATCCTGAGTTTGAGAAGGCCAAAATTGTGGAGCGCATCGTGGAACCGGAGCGCATCATCACCTTCCGTGTACCCTGGGTCGACGACAAGGGTGAGGTACAGGTGAACATCGGCTACCGTGTGCAGTTCAACAGTGCCATCGGTCCGTACAAGGGCGGTCTGCGTTTCCATGCTTCTGTTAACCTAAGTATTCTGAAGTTCTTAGGCTTTGAACAAACCTTCAAGAATGCACTCACCACGTTGCCTATGGGCGGTGGCAAGGGCGGCAGCGACTTCTCGCCACGCGGCAAGAGCGATGCCGAAATCATGCGCTTCTGTCAGGCCTTTATGTGCGAACTATATAAGGTGATTGGTCCTGACGTGGATGTACCTGCCGGCGACATCGGTGTGGGCGGTCGCGAGATTGGATATCTCTTTGGTATGTATAAGAAATTGACCAGCCAGTTCCATGGTGCTACGCTCACCGGTAAGGGTCTGGAATGGGGCGGCAGTATTCTGCGTCCGGAAGCCACAGGATATGGTGCACTGTACTTCGTCCATCAGATGATGCAGACCCACGGATTGGACATCAAGGGTAAGACGGTGGCACTCTCCGGATTCGGTAATGTGGCTTGGGGCGCAGCTAAGAAGGCTACTGAGCTGGGGGCAAAGGTGATTACCATCAGCGGGCCCGACGGCTATATCTACGACCCTGCCGGTCTCGACGACGAGAAGATAGCATACCTGCTGGAACTGCGTGCATCGGGTAACGACATCTGTCAGCCGTATGCCGACGAGTTCCCGGGCAGCCAGTTCTTCGAGGGCAAAAAGCCTTGGGAACAGAAGGCTGATATTTATTTGCCCTGCGCCACGCAGAACGAACTCAATGGCGAGGATGCCGACAAGATCCTTGCCAACAAGCCGCTGTGTGTAGCTGAGGTGAGCAATATGGGTTGCACGGCTGACGCTGTCAACAAGTTTATTGCTGCCGGACAGTTGTTTGCACCTGGTAAGGCGGTGAATGCGGGTGGTGTAGCTACCTCCGGTCTGGAGATGACCCAGAACTCAATGCGTATTGCATGGACAGGCGAGGAGGTAGACCAGAAGTTGCATCACATCATGTCGGGCATCCACGAACAGTGTGTCCGCTATGGCAAGGAGGGCAATTACATCAACTATGTGAAGGGAGCCAACGTTGCCGGCTTTATGAAGGTCGCCAAGGCTATGCTGGCTCAAGGCATAGTATAAACCGGCGTTTTTTCGACTGCAATACAAAAATTTCCCCTGCACTCCATTTATCTCGGGTGCAGGGGAAAATGTTATCAAAATACGGCACTTTTTATTTCCTTCTGGTGACGATGGTAATGTCATGGGTTCCTGTGTCGATATCTCGGTTGTTGACAGTAGCACCGACCCGTATCTCAGCCACACCGTCCTTCAATTTCTTGTCGGCAAGGATGGTAGCGGTATAGCGCACGCCACTATTGGGGGCGATGCTCTCCACATGGAGGTTGGGAGAGATATGCAGGTTCTTATTACCCGTCACGTCATTGACCATCGGCTGCACGTCATAGAGGGTATGACGGGTGTAGTTCATGATCTCGAAGGATATCTGACACTGCTCCCCGGCCTTCAGGATACCGTCATGATCCTGATCGACGAACCGCGCATTGCGGATGATGATGCGCTCGGGACGGTCGACGGATGTCTTAGCGTCACCGATATGAATGGTCTTCTCAGGAGTAGCGGTCTGCATCTTCGGCTTCTCTCCCTTCGGTCCCTCGATACCGATGTCGATACGGTCGTCACCGCTATGGGTGGCATCGAAACCACTGTCGTCAGACGATTGCGTGCGACGGCGGTATTTATAGTCGTCATCATCATAGGCATCATCGCGGTCATACTGGCGCTGACGTTGTTCCATGCGACGGTGATAGCCCTCTATCTCCTCCTGTCGTTTCTGGTCAGCGGCTGCACCGATGGCAGCACCCACGGCGGCACCTCCCGCCATACCGACAATCGTACCGATGTCACTGCCACGCCAGCCACCGGATATACCACCGATAGCAGAGCCGAGGACGGCACCGATAGTACCACCTGCATAGGCTCCTGTCCCTGTGTAGGTTCCACAACTGCTCATCATGAAAGCAGCCCCAATAACGCATACTCCGATCTTTTTCATATCACTCTCTGTTTTAATGTTCACGATGCAAAGATACGTATTTTCCTCAAAACGACAAGGGGTATTTCCCGAAAATTGCTTAGGGGATTCCCTATTGGGGGGTGAGAAGTGGGAGTTGAGAGTTGAGAGTTTTGTGGTGAGAGCAAAAGAGGGGGGCGACATCACGTCGCGCCCCCATCATCATCTATTATATATCCTTTTCCTCAGAGTTGTATGGGGATGATGGCTATCTCTTACGCCTGACATACACCTTCTTGCCATTGATGATGTAGACACCGTCTGACAAGCCGTCGAGCGTGGTGGCATCACGACGTACAAGCACACCACCAAGTGTGTAGACGTTCACAGGCTTGACTGTCGTTACCACCTCTCTGATACCGTCAGCTACCTTCTTCGTGAGCTGGACGGTAATCTCACCGTCTGCCGTGGCACCATAGGTCAGCAGATAGACGGCTGGCGTCGTCAACTCGATGGCGAGCACATCCTTTCCTTCAATATTCTCCGTCACCGGAGTGATGGGATTACCCTCCGCATCATAGAAGTCCATGCTCACCGTCTCACCGGTGATGTCCCAGTAGATGACATCACCCACAGCACCGGTATAGCTGAAGCCCTGCATCTGACCGCCCTTAGGAGCCGTCTTGGTAGCCGACGACTCGTTGGTGAGCGCCTCAAACAACGGGGTCAACGTGAATGTCATGTTCTCCAGAGTATGCACGACAGCCTCGGAGCCTACCCCACCGTCGTTGAACACCTGGATGCCCACGGTGATGGTCTCGGTGGTCTTCACCGTCTTCGTCGTAGCGTCGAAGGTGTATTCCTCAGAGATGGTGCGTGGTTTCACACCGTCCATCGGGATGACGATGTCGCTCTTGTCGACACTCTCCGCCGGATCGATGGTGATACGCTGGCGTGGCTCGTCATTGAACCAGTAGTCGATGGCGATGAGTTTGCCGTCGCCCTCCACCTTCTTCACAAGGAAATTCTTGACAGTCGTGGCAGAGGCGAGTCCTGCCTTGTCACGGGTCATGTAGTTGAAGGTATGCAGACCGTTCGTCAATGCGGAGATATCGAGGTCCAGGGCTACTACTCCGTCCGCTGGTATGGTGGCACTCTGATGCTCACCATTGTCTATCCAGTACTCATAGGTAGTGAGGGCGTTATCACCGTCCTGCTGCTGTATCTTCATGAAGTTCTTCGTCAAGAAGAAACTAACAATGCCGTTCTTGTCGATGACACGCATGGCGATGCTATGCAGACCGTAGTTGAGGGCGGAGATGTC
>DEJG01000025.1:38014-47013 GCA_002353295.1 Prevotella sp. UBA2754 | reverse complement strand
TTAGGCACTGTATCATGTATTGGATATAACCCTGCATTATAGCCGCCCCTTACCAAGGGGCTCTAAACATGCATGGGACATGGCCCTTTGCCATTATAAAAATAGCCCTGTGGAGAATGAACTCTACAGGGCTTTTTTATATCAACGCCCTATCACGCCTGCTGCTTGGAGGGTGGTGATGATGACATCGGCATCTTCCTGGCGGCTCTTTTCTGTCTGTTCGTAGGCGGTACGCTGCTGGGGATGATTGGTGAGCAACTGAAGAACCATCGGGCGCGTGACACGTACCATGCTGAGCTCGTCGCGACGGGGATTCCAAACGGCAAGATAACAGACGAGGTATTCTAGTCGGGAGAAAGTGCGGAAGGAATTGCTGTTCAAGGGGGTGTTGGTGCCTCCGTAGGTGACGCTGAAACGGGAGGGGGCTACATCCTGACGGGCAAACAAGAGTTTATCGCTGCCCACACGCCATGCCCGTACATAGACATCGCCAAAGGTATTGAAGGGACGGAGGTTGATATACAGTGAATCGTGCTGGGAAAGGACAATGGCCCGTTTGCGCAGGATACCGGCTGTGCGCTTCTTGTCTGCCTCGACATCCATCGCCAGGGGGTCCTCCTTGGCTGACGGAACAAGTTCAACTCTGCCCTCGGCCTCATGCCACTGACCGTCCAAGAACTCCTGCCACGAAGCACAGAATTTTGTTTGCGCCACACAGCACAAGGGCGACATCAATAGTAGAAATAATAATTTTCTCATCCTCATTTTCGATATCTTTTAATGATACTATAAGCCGTATAGAGTCCCAGTTCACCAGCCTTCGACAGATCACTGATACCCTCAGCCTGCTGCTTATTGGCTATTCTCGTCAAGCCTCGATTATAATAGGCTTCTGCCAGATTTCCGTCTAGGGCTATAGCCTTACTGTAGTCTTCTATAGCGTGCTGATAGTCGTTCCGTTTCACATAGACATTACCACGATTATAATACAGGTAAGCATTCTCACCATAGCGGATAGCCTCTGTCAGATCGGATAGCACATTAGCTGTCTTCATCCGTACATCCGTTCCTTGTGCCGCATTGAAATCGTTCAGTCGCGACTGACAGACAGCACGTTGCCAATAGCCCAACGCCGATGTAGAATCGACCTGCAGATAGGTTGACAGATCGTCGATAGCTGCATCAAAGTTTTGAATGACACTATAAGCGACTGCTCGTCTGAATAATAGCGGAGCGATGCGCTCCATGTTACGCTGACGCTCTATCTGATGGGTCAGGCTATCGATATATGCAAAATATTTCTTTGTGTCCTGCTCATCAAGTGCAGGGTTGCTATTGACGATGTGCAGCTGATGTTGCTTGCGTTCTTTCGTATTAAAAGCATCCACCTGCTTGTCGAATGCCACATACTGCTTCACCTTGTTCTGTTCCAATTCATACGAGAGGATATACATCGGGAGATTGTCGAGTGCCACCTTGCGGTTTTGTACCCTACCCCTGTATTCACTCTGGTATTCATGTTCCATCTCCTGTTCATCGGCCACAGCCAACTGGTTGTATTTCTCAATATCCAAGTCACTCCGTTTACGCATCTGTTCTTTCGAAAGGCGAGGCTGGCGCCCCAGATAGCGCTTATCCATCTGTGCTTTCAGGATGCGGAACTCGTCGGCTTCAGCCTGTTTTGCCATTCCCAAACGGCGATAGCATGAGGCACGATGCTGCAAGCCAAACCAGAAATTAGGAAATTCGTCTATGACCTTGGAGTAATCGCGGATAGCACCTCTCAGATTACCCGTATTTTCCAGCAACAGGGCCCGGTTAAATAGCGCCATCAGATTGTTGGGTTCCAGATTGAGTACAAAGTCGAAGTCCGTTATGGCACGGTTATCATCGCCCACCTGCGCTCTTAACAATCCTCGGTTGTAATGTCCCAGAAAGTTATTGGGATCAAGATCCAGCGCCGTATCATAGTCGGCCATCGTTCCCCTGAGGTTGTTCTGATTGAATCGGGCCATCGCCCTGTTGATATAGTTAGTGGCTTGTTTGGGTTGCAGATGAATAGCTTTTGACAGATATTCCTCACTCTCCTTCCACTCTTTGCGCGAAAGACTGATGACGGCTCGCTGACTCCACAGGTTACCGTCATACGGATCAACCTCCAGACTCTTGTCCAAAGCCGCTATAGCTTTCGTAGTATCCTTTTGCAGCATAAACACCTCTGCCTGCATAGCATATGCCGGGGCATGCTTGCTCCATCGCGTCAAAATGGTATCCAATTGCAGCAATGCCGCATCATAGTTTTTTTCATGGATATGACAAAGCACTCTGTTATGCCAAATACTCTGATTCTCTGGATCGTAGCGCAATGCATAATTATAGTCCTTGATGGCATCACCGTATTTCTTCTGTTGAATACGACATAGTCCGCGCAGTTCATACATGCTGACCACAAAAGGATTTCGCTTGATAGCCTCCGAACAGTCTGCCTCAGCCCCGGCAAAGTCATCTAGATAGTATTTTGCCACCCCTCTATAGAACCAGGGTTCGTAAAGATAGGGCTTGGCCGAAATAGCCTGATTGAAATATTGGATGGAAAGAACGTAATCCTCATAATAAAGTGCCGAACGCCCTATCATCACCAATCGGTCGGTCTTGAACTGAGCAAGAACTGCCATTGGGATTATCAACAAGAGGAATACAATCTTTCTCACCTTCAATTATTTCTTGATGACGCCTTTTGTTTTGTAGCCGCAACGATAACGTCCTTGAGTGAGCGCACGCAATTTACTCTTTATAAGCTGTTTACGCAAAGGGGTAATGCGGTCAACAAACACCTTTCCTTCCAGATGGTCGAACTCATGTTGCATCACGCGAGCCAAATATCCGTCCACCCATTCATCGCGTGTTTGCTGATCCTCGTCCACCCACTGCACACGAATACGAGCAGGCCGAACCACCTTCTCGTGGATAGCGGGAAGCGACAGACAGCCTTCCTCTGACGAGGTGGTCTCTGAATCATCATAATCGATGATATGCGGATTGATATACACATGACGGAAACCTTTGTATTCTGGCAGATCGTCACTGATAACATCCAGATCAATCACAACCAGTCGGATGGACTTTCCTATCTGCGGAGCAGCCAGTCCTATTCCCTCACTCTCTGCCAGCGTATCCCACATGTCAGTTATCAACTGCTGCAAATCAGGATAATCAGCAGGAATGTCCTCAGCTACTTTGCGAAGTACGGGATGACCATATATATAAATAGGTAAAATCACTTTGATATTTGATATTTAAGATTTGAATTGTATGATTACTTCTTGCGCGAACGCATGAAGTCTTCTAAAATGATAGTAGCAGAGATTTCGTCAACCAAGGCTTTATCCTGACGAGCTCTCTTCTTCAATCCTCCGTCCAGCATGGCCTGATGGGCCAATACCGACGTAAAGCGTTCGTCATAATACTCGATGGGAATTTGCGGCATTGCCTTCCGCCAGCGGTTCACAAACTGCTGTACGCGCTGCAAGTTCTCGCTGGGTTGTCCGTTAGGCTGTTTAGGCTCTCCAATGACAATCCGTTCCACCTCCTCTCGAGCTACATAATCCTTCAGATAATCAAAGAGCTCTGATGTAGCAACAGTCGCCAATCCTCCCGCTATAATCTGGAGAGGATCGGTGACTGCTAAACCTGTACGTTTTTTTCCGTAATCTATTGATAATATTCTTGCCACGCTAGTGCCTTTCAGCTTTTAACGGGCATTATAGAGCAACCATGCACCAGCATACTTGGTCTGCAAGTCGTTACGACTGGCAGCAGCCTCCTCTTTCGTATCGAAAGTAGTAGCAATCACGCGATACATGTTACGCTCTTCATTCTTTACTATCTGAGCATTATAACCGGCATTGTTCAACTGCTGCTGCAATCCTGTAGCGTTAGCCTGCAAAGAGAATGAACCAACAACTACACTGAAGTTCTTCAGACCGCTTCCTGAAATGAGCGATACGCGCTCCTGAGTAACCTTCACGTTGTCGCTATTGTCAACAACCTGAGTCTGTGTAACGGGTTTCTCTTCCAGAGGTACTACGACATTGGTTTCAGGCTGAGTCTGTACAACTGGCTGTTGCTGCCGATTCTCTTCCTGCTGCTTAGCCTTCAGATAAGCCTGCTTGTAGGCACTCTCACTTGATTTACAACTTGTAAAAGCCATAGCTGCACAAATACCGGCACATAATACGATGTACTTTTTCATGTTTTCTGTTTTCTTTTTATTTAATTAGACTTCATTTCTAAATTCATCCGCGAAATTACAAAATATCAAGCAAAACGAGCACAAAAACGTGCATAAAGTTTGTTAAATAAGGAAAAAGTAACCCTTTTAACAAAAAATGTATGCTTTTTTAGTGGCTTTTTCAAAAACTTTCCATATATTTGCAGTTACAATATGAATAACAATTAACTTTAAAACAATACGATTATGAGAAGTTTAGGTTTTTTAGGTGCATTTTTCGGCGGTGCTATTGCCGGTGCAGTTCTTGGTTTATTGATGGCTCCTGAAAAGGGAGAAGACACTCGTACGAAGATTACCGACGCCGTTGATGACTTCATGAAGAAGCACAACATCAATCTGAGTCGCAAGGATATGAAAGATCTGGTTGATGACATTACAGAAGCAGCTCCTGCTACTGACGAATAATCAGGAAAATTGACACGACGGTGCTATCAAGCGACAAAAATGTAGAGACCATAGCGCAACTGGCAGAAATTGTCAAGCACTATCTTGGACTTCAGAAGGAATATCTGAAGCTTGATGTGGTCGACAAACTAGTACGCCTCCTGACATTCGGGGCGCTGGCCATCATCTTCTTTCTCATACTGATTGGGGTGGCGATGTTTTGTTCGTTTGCTGTCGCTTTCTGGCTTTCCTCCTATACTGGGATGGCTTATGCTTTTCTCATTGTAGGAGGACTTCATTTGCTACTCATACTCCTTGTTTTCGTCAATCGAAAAACGTGGATAGAGAAGCCCTTAGTTCGTTTCTTTGCTAATCTACTACTTAACCAATAGTCATCATGCTACCCGTTCAGAAGCCCAAGGCTACCTTTCAGACCCTCGAAGACATACAGCTTCGTAAAGACCTGTTGTTGGAACAGCTACAAACCGACAACGGAAAATTCGGCACGAAGTGGAATCAGTTGTTCGTACCCAAGGAAGGCAGCACTAAAGCCGAATTTATCGGCGGCATTTTAGCCAATAGTCTGACGATTATCGATACTGTCTTATTGGTAAGAAAGCTTTATAAGAACTATGGTAGCATCTTTGGATTAGCAAAGAAGAAAAAGAAGTAACCTAAATCCCTTCAAATCTCGACCACCATCCCATCGTAAGCCATTTGGATGTTGGAGGGCAGTGACTGATTGACCTCAGCATGTCTCCCTATGTCGTGACTTGAGTGTATCAACCATGTCTGTCGGGCTCCTACCCTTTTGGCAAAGGCAACAGCCTCGCTCAGTGTCTGATGCGAATGGTGAGGCTTTTCACGCAGCGCATTCACCACCAGCGTATCTACATGCTGCAAATACGCCATTTCGTCTTCGTCAATAGTTTTCATATCTGTGATATAGGCCAACTTTCCTATCCTATATCCCAATATCGGTAAGTCGTGATGCATCACCTCGATGGGTATGATGTCCAAATCGCCAATGCGCAACAGCTCATGTTTACGAATCTCATGCAACTGTATCTGAGGCACTCCTGGATAGCGATGTTCCTCAAAACAGTAAGGCAGCATCTGCAACAATCCCTGACGTGCAATAGGATCAGCATAGACATTGATTTCACCAAACTGGCAGTAAGGTCTGATGTCATCCATACCTCCCATGTGGTCATAATGAGCGTGTGTAATCAGTATTCCATCTATCTTTCTGAAAGGCTGTGACATGATCTGCTGACGGAAATCAGGTCCACAGTCTATCAATATCCGCGTAGTATCCGTCTCCAACAATGCCGAACATCGCAACCGCTTGTCTCGTGGGTCCTTACTGCGGCATGTATAGCATTGACACCCGATAGTCGGCACTCCGCACGATGTTCCTGTACCTAAGAAAGTCAACTTCATACCACGTTCACTTCTGGGAAGATATCAATATCGAAATGCGTTTTCACGTCCTGTCGGATAGCCTCACAGAGGGCTACGATTTCCTGTCCTGTGGCACCACCGCGATTCACCAGCACCAGTGCCTGCTTGTCGTGCACACCAGCACGCCCCATCGAGCGTCCCTTCCAACCGCATTTTTCTATCATCCAACCGGCTGGTATTTTCTCGTGATCCGCATCTATGGTGTAATGGGGCATTCCCTGATATTGGCCAGCCAACTGCTCGTATTTCTCACGACTCACTATCGGGTTCATGAAGAAACTGCCTGCATTGCCCATCTTGGCTGGGTCTGGCAATTTCGCACGACGGATGTCAATGATGACGTCGCGCAATTGCTGAGGCGTGGGCTCTGCTATTCCCCTATGTTCCAGTTCTGTCCGAATGTTGCCGTAGTCAAGATGGGGGGTAAACTGGGCGTTCATCTTATACATCACGCAGGTGATGAGATATCGGTTCTTCCAGTCATGCTTGAATTTACTCTGCCGATAGGCATATTCACAATCCGTATTCAAGAAGTGACGCACCTGTCCTGTAGCTATCTCTACAGCCTCGATCTCAGCAATCAGGTCTTTCACCTCCACACCGTAAGCTCCGATGTTTTGTACGGCACTGGCACCTACGTCACCAGGTATCAGCGACAGGTTCTCAGCTCCATAGCACGCATGGTCGATACAGTAAGCCACTACGTCGTCCCATGCCTCACCGCTTCCACAACAGACAGTGGTATTGTCCATGTCAATGCCCTTGACGGCCGAATGCACCACAATACCCTCGAAATCCTTTGTCAGCAGAAGATTGCTGCCTCCACCTATTATAATATAAGGTAATGTCGATTCACGCAGAATACCAGCCACCTGCAGAGCTTCCTCCTTCGTGGCATATTCTAAGAACCTCTGGCAACGGGCCTCGATTCCGAACGTATTATGCGCTTTCAGACTATAGTTCCTTAAATCTTTCACGTCGTCAATTTTGTCAATATCCACTTACCTCCCTCGTGCTTGAAGGTCAGCTCCATCTCCAGACCATTGGCAATGCCGCGCAAGACAAAAATCTTACGCCCCGTATCCTTCTGGGGCTTGCCGTACACGATGTTATATATCATGCCCGAAGGCAGGTCTGGCGCAAAGGCTTCCCACGTATCAGGTGTTATCACACCCTCCATCTGGGCAAAATCATCGTCAGGGTCAGGACCTACGAATTTCACACTCTCATCCAAGTGTTTCTGCTGATAATCGTCATCACCCTTTGAGAATTGATCGTAGAACGCCAGAAAAGACGCATTGCTCGACTCGCTCAGTGGCATGTGAATCACCTGCTGCAGCATCCAAAGCCCATTCACTCGGTCAAACACAAACTGTTTCACCGTCTTGGCGTCCAGATAAATCTTCTCCACTACCGCATGTTCTATTGAAGTGCTCTGCTGCACACGTTCCATTTCCTCCTCACTGTTGAAAAGCAACGTGTAATAGTCTTGGTTCATGAAGAAATATTCCATCTGCCACTGCCCTTTGTTCACGTAGCTCACCTCGTCGCCACGAATCACCTTCAGAGGGAATTTCACCCGTGAAGTCTGCAATTTCTTATTAGCGGCAAAATTGAAGATAAAGTCGTCAAACAATTCGTCTGCAGCCTTAGGCATCGGAGCACCTTGGGCTATTTCCTCCTGCAGAGTGGTGGCCGTCGTGTCAACAGTCTGGGTAGAGTCGGCACTTTCCGCCTCTTCGCTGTTACTGCTCTTTTGTCCCTGACAGGCAGTAAGCATCACAGCTACCGTCAACATCATCAGCAACGTATTTTTCATCTTTCTGTTCAGTATATATATTTCTACACTCTCAAAATTGATGCAAAGGTACAAAATAATTGAGAATTCTTTGCAAGCAAAGCGATTTTTTTATCGATTAGCCAATTGATATTTAATAAATATTTTGTAACTTTGCACGCAAATTTAAATATAACTCAAGATGATGATACTTGACAGAATAGACGAACTGCTGAAAGAGGTGCAGCAACTGAGCGCTAAAAACGCTGAGGAAGTAGAGCAACTGCGATTGAAATATCTCAGTAAGAAAGGCGAAATCACTGCCTTGATGAATGATTTCCGCGATGTAGCCGCCGACCAGAAAAAGACCGTTGGTATGAAAATCAACGAACTGAAAACGTTGGCCACAGAGCGCATCAACCAATTGCGCGATGATTGTCAGACTCAGGAGAACGAAGGTGAGTCCATTGACCTGACGCGTACTCCCTACCCCATTCAGTTGGGTACACGCCATCCGCTGACCATTGTGACCAACGAGATTATTGACATTTTCTCTCGTATGGGTTTCGTTTTGGCCGACGGTCCCGAGGTTGAAGACGATCTGCATGTGTTCACCAAAATGAACTTTGCTGCCGATCATCCTGCACGCGATATGCAGGATACCTTCTTTGTCAGTCAGCATCCCAATGATGTTACCAAGAACATTCTACTGCGTTCGCACACTTCCAGTGTACAGGCTCGTGTCATGGAACACATGCATACCGAAGACGGTAAGCTGACTGCTCCTATACGCGTCATCTGTCCAGGCCGTGTATTTCGTAACGAGGCCATCACAGCCCGTGCACACTGCTTCTTCCACCAGGTGGAGGGCTTGTATATTGACAAGAACGTATCATTCACCGATTTAAAACAGGTACTGCTGTCGTTTGCCCGTGAGATGTTCGGCGCTGACACCAAGATTCGCTTACGTCCGTCTTATTTCCCCTTCACGGAGCCCAGTGCCGAGATGGACATCTCGTGCTTCATCTGTGGCGGTGAGGGTTGCGGATTCTGCAAGCACACCGGTTGGGTGGAGATTCTGGG
>DEJG01000025.1:0-37963 GCA_002353295.1 Prevotella sp. UBA2754 | reverse complement strand
TACAGCGGCTATGCCTTCGGTATGGGTGTTGAGCGTATCACCAACCTGAAGTATCGCGTCTCTGACCTGCGTATGTTCTCAGAAAACGATGTGCGCTTCCTCAAGGAATTTGAAGCAGCAAATTAAGTTGAGCGTTTAGATATACTGACTCTCCAAGAATTTTAACTCGGCTTCGAGCATCGCCAGTTTCGGCATCTCGAAGCCGACTTTTTTTGCCTCAGCGATAGGTCGCGTATATAAATAAGGTATTTCCATGCGACGGTGGAAATCGAAGTCGAGTTTCATCGACGGACTATATGGTACCATTGCATCCGTCATAGCCATCATCTGATCGGCAAACTCACTTGTCAGTTCACGGATGCCCAAAGCATTAGCAGCCCCTATCACCTCCATCATCTGGTCGTAGATTAGTTGGCGGGTAGCGGGGTTCTTCATCAACTGATCTGTGGAGGTGTTCAGCGCCACCGTCATTCCGTTGAAAGGCATGTTCCATACAGCCTTCTTCCAGCGTGCCTCCAGATAAGGCACCTCGAAAGCCTGAATGCCCGCCTCTTGGAAATCTGCAAGTAGCTCGTGGTAACGGGCCTCGTCGCACGAATAATTGCCCAAATTGATAGAGCCAAAGAACTGGTGCGACACGCGCCCAGGTGAAACTTTGCCCGAACAGATAAATGCCAGTCCTGCCACCATTTGCAACGATGGGAATACTGCCTGCAAATCGTCCTCAACACCGATACCGTTCTGTATCAGTACCACGACGGTATCAGGCTTCAGGATGGGTGGAAGCATTTCCTGCAACTTATGGTTGTTAATGGTTTTCAGACACACCAGTACCACATCGACCTTAGACATCTGACGGGTGTCGTTGTAGGCATCCACCTCATCGAGATGGAAACTGCCATCGCATGAATCTATCTGCAATCCATGTTGCTTCACATACTCATAATCCGAACGCAGCAGGAATCTTACCTTACGTCCTGCCTTCATCAACCGCCCGCCATAGTATCCACCTATGGCTCCTGTACCTATAACTGCATATTCCATAACGTCCACAAAGATACAAAAAAATCTGCCTTGCCGTATCCAATAAGCAGATTTTTTCATTTATTAAAGTTAACATCTAATGATGTGAGACAAAAAAAGAACCATCAGCGTCTAAACTGATGATTCTCTTGCTTGTCGAGGTGACAGGACTCGAACCTGCGACAGCCTGGTCCCAAACCAGGAACGCTACCAACTGCGCTACACCTCGTTTTTGCGGATGCAAAGGTACGCATTTTTTGCGACCTCTGCAAATTTTTCCGCAATTATTTTCACTTGATGATACCTTGTTCGACAAAAATTTTCTTCAAAGCTACAACAGAGCGGTCAACTTGCTCTTTTGTATGGGTAGCCATGAGGGCATAACGCACGAGTGTGTCCTGTGGAGCACATGCAGGCGGAATGACGGGATTGATGAACACACCAGCTTTGAAAGCAAGGGCGGTAACAAGGAATGTCTTGTCTACATCGCGCACATAAAGAGGGATGATGGGGCTCTCTGTATCACCAATCTCAAAACCTTCCTCGCGGAAACGCTTCAAGGCATATTTGGTGACATCCCAAAGGGCTTCAATGCGCTCGGGCTCCTGCTGGATAATGTGCAGGGCTTCCATGGCGGCAGCAGTGGCTGCTGGGGTATTGGATGCCGAGAAGATGTAGGTGCGACAGGTATGACGCAGGAAATTGATGGTGTCCCAGTCTGAGGCAATGAAACCACCGATAGAGGCAAGCGACTTCGAGAAGGTACCCATGATGAGGTCTACCTCGTCGGTCAACCCGAAGTAATCGCAAACACCACGTCCCTGACGTCCGAAGACACCGATACCATGTGCCTCGTCAACCATGATAGAGCAATTATACTTGTGCTTGAGCTCAACAATCTCTGGCAGTTTGGCCAGATCACCCTCCATGGAGAACACACCGTCAACAACTATGAGTTTGATGGCCTCCTGTGGCAACTTCTGCAGCACACGCTCCAGGTCATCCATATCGTTGTGCTTGTAATGCAACTGCTTGGCAAAGGAGAGGCGGCGTCCGTCAACAATGGATGCATGATCGCGATCATCGCAGATAATGTAGTCGTCCTTGCCTACTACCATAGCGAGCACTCCCTGATTGACAGAGAAGCCTGTTGAGAAGCAAAGGCAGTCGTCCTTGCCAATAAACTCTGAAATTTCTTTCTCTAACTGTACATGCAGGTCGAGCGTTCCATTGAGGAATCGGCTTCCTGCGCAACCAGAGCCATACTTGTCAAGAGCAGCCTTAGCTGCATCGATGATACGCTGGTCGCCTGTAAGACCTGTGTAAGCGTTAGAACCAAACATGAGCACTTTGTGTCCACCCATTTCTACTTCCGTGCCCTGTTTTCCTTCGATAGCGCGAAAATAGGGATATACGTCAGCCTCCATAAATTTCTGCGGCTCACGATAGTGCTTGTATCTTTCTTGTAACTGTCCCATTCCGATTGGTATAGTTTCGTTTTTAAATTTTCGTTTTCAGCGTGCAAAGTTACACAAAAATCTGCAATTCGTGCAAGAAATACAAGATAAATTGTAAATTTATAGAAATTTATTTCAAATAAGTCGGTAAATCCCCTGGAAATGATTATTTTTGCAAGTGAATTATGAGCGACAGGAAACACATTACGTTTATTGTTAACCCCATTTCGGGTGGTCACGAAAAAGACGAGGTGCTGAAGATGATATCAGAAGTGATAGACAGCGAGCGCTTCGATACGGACATCCGTATGACGGAATATGCCGGACATGCAGCCGAGATTGCCCGCGAGTGCACAAAACAGGGCATCGACATCGTGGCTGCTGTGGGGGGCGACGGTACGGTGAATGAGGTGGCTCGTGAGCTGACGCACACAGGGACTGCACTGGGCATCGTGCCATGCGGGTCTGGCAACGGACTGGCTCGCCACTTATGTATTCCGATGAATACGCGACGGGCGCTGGAGATTCTGAACAAGTGTCGCATCATGAATTTCGACTATGGGGTAGTAAACGAGATTCCTTTCTTCTGCACGTGCGGCATGGGGTTCGATGCGTTCATTTCGCTGAAATTTGCCGAAGCAGGCAAGCGCGGACCTATCACCTACGTGGAGAATGTGCTGAAGGAAGGGCTGAACTACAAACCTGAGGTGTACGAGGTGGAGGACGAAACGGGGGCTCGACGCTATAAGGCGTTTCTGATAGCCTGTGCCAACGCTTCACAATATGGCAACAATGCATATATCGCTCCTGAGGCTTCGATGCGCGACGGGATGATGGACGTCATCGTGATGGAACCGTTCAACGCGCTGGAGGCTCCGCAGATCAGCATAGACTTATTTAACAAGACGCTGAACCAGAACTCGAAAATCAAACATTTCCAGACACGACGCATCCACATACACCGACAGGAGCCTGGGGCTATCCACTACGACGGCGACCCCATTATGACAGGACCTGACGTCGACGTGCACATCGAACCGCTGGGCATCCGCATCGTGACGAATCCTGAAAAACCCGAGGACGACTCGCAACCCAACCCTGTGCTCAATGCCTTCAGCGACCTCTTTAATAATATTAATAATGTACGCGTGGATATCGAAAAGGGCGGTCGTAAGATTCAGGCCATCAACAAACTGATGTTACGCAAACTGTCGAAACTGTAAGTAGTATGCAATTTTACGTCATATACACAATTATTGCCATCGCCATGGGTTATGCCGCCTGGAGGATATACAGGGTGCTGAAAGCCCCACCCTCTCCCTGTACTGGGTGTAAAGGTTGCGATTGGAAGAAAAAAAGTAACGGAAAATTTTGTCAGTCCGGAAAAAATGTGTAATTTTGCATCCGCTAAGACCAAATGGTGCCTTGGATGAGTGGCTTAGTCAACGGTCTGCAAAACCGTCTACGGCGGTTCGAATCCGCCAGGCACCTCACAAACAAAAAGCCCTGTGGATTTCTCCACAGGGTTTTTTCTTGTTTCTGGTTTTGTATTGTTACATGCCCAGTTCTTTATAAATCATTTCGAGATCGTCGTTCTGGAACAGTTCCAATTCCGATTCGTCGAACAGTCTCGAACCGGCATTACCTCCACCACCAGGTGTAGGAGTCAGTACGGATGTTTCCAGAATAGCATGAGCAGTCTCTACGTGATAAATCTGCATCTGGGGAATGATATATGTTTTCTTCATCTTCACGTTCTCCTATACCTTTATTTAACAACAATTTTCTTTCCGTTCAGGATGTAGATACCCTTCTTAGGATAGAGCACGCGACGTCCCTGCAGATCGTAATAAACGTTACGGCCATTGTCTATCTTACTGCGAACATCAGCAATACCCGTAGCACCACCCTCACCAAAGTCGAGCTCGAGCGAACGGCCTAAGGCTGCGTCAAACAGAAGATACGCACGGAAGGGCTTCACGGTGACAGCACCAGTAGTAACATAGATAAACGTACCTTCCTCGCTGAAGCAGTAATAATGGTTGCTGCCATCAGACAGGATGGACTGCTGCTGATAGGCACCCTTGAAACGATCATCGGCACCATCTACAATGAAACCAGCAGGCTTCTCGATAGTTACCATTTCGGCTTCGATAGTGGATTCCTTAGCCTTGAACATATAAGGCTTATTGGCCTCGGTAGCAGTGACAGAAGTCATCGTCACCTTACCAGACGTAATGTCGGTTGGTTCATAGAAAGTACCCAATTTGTCTGCCTGAGCAGCTTCGAGGGCGTAAGGCAGACAGACAGTGCTGTTCTTGCCAATAGGATACTCACGCTCCTGGGTCACCTTCAAGGCGGTGAACTTGGAAGGAATATCAAATGTACGATCTTCGTACAATGTCAAGTCATTACAAATACCACCAATTACCACGTTTTTAATTCCTGCAGACACTTCATTACCAGCAGGCAACAACAGGATGGTCGCAGGGTCGAGCGTGAATTTATTGGTGAACGAGGCATCTGTGATAGACGTCCACGACAGATCGACATAGGTAACACCTGACTGCCCCTCAAAGGCATCAGCATCAATGGCACATACACGATTATCTGTAATTTGGATACTGTTATCACTCTTAGCTGCAGCAACCATTGCCTTCGTCAGCGAGATGGGACAATCCATGGGAGGCGGTGGCGTAGAAGCCATGGCTGTAACAGAAACCTTGACGCTCTTGAGCGATGTAGTGCTCGTCATCTTACGACCTGGAGCACGACGACGGCCTAGAGCAGGTACAGCAGGTACAGCTGAGTTGTAGAGATAAACATTGGTGGCCCGCGAAACGGTATACTTTGCCTTACAATGTTTGAATCCTGAGCCCAAGCTGGCACCAAATGGATGTGGGGCAGCAGTTCCTATCTGGATATTGAGCCGGCCCGTAGGACCAAAATCAGCTTCCACATCAATTTCTCCCTCTCCTGCAGCCACACGGAAAATCAAACCCTTAAAAGTTGCCATATCAGGTTCTTGACCTGCTGCAGGAACAGGAACTTGCGTATTGAGAGCCACCAGTTTATTATTTTGTTCATCCTGATAGAAGCCGTCCTCGGCAGACATCTCGTATTGAATATCATTCTGAACAGTACTCAACGGCTGGGGAGATTCTGCCGTTCCACCCATATTCTCTATGTCTGCACCCAAACCAGAACCATCTCCGCGTACTTCAACCTGACCTTCTTCATCGACAATGACTGGGAGATTGACAGGTGATACAATGTTGAGTGTCTGGAAAGAGGCTTCTTGACCTGTTTCTGTTCCTAAAGATGCTTTCAACTCTCCAGAATAAAGTACATTACAGCCTCTGTAAGCATCTTGTTCCCCTTGCAACGAGCGAGCCTGACTTTCGAAAATATATTTCAACGAACCAGGATTATCCGCATTAGTTTTGAAGACGATATTAGCATTAACTTCCGATGTTGTTGCAACATTTTGGTTCTCGATAAGGTATGTTCCATTCTGAACCGTGTTAGTGCCTTCAAGATAGATTACCAGAGAACTTTCTGTCACACTACTAATAACAATGCTCCCAATATCAGCATTATTGAGTTTCAGCGTGTTGCGCCCATCAAATTGTACTGACTGTAAATTGTCACTCAACACATTCATGCGATTGGCATCAGTGATGGAAGTGCCATTCACCACAATACCATAATCTTGGGAGATTACAGTTACTGACAAATTACCGATAAAATTATCACTATTCAGAACTGTGATGGGTGACTCGAGGTCAGGATTTTCTTCTATGGAAAAACTAAAGGACATCGTGCCCTCAGATTCTCCATAGATTCTATCCTCAATATAGGCATATTCATTGTCTGGATCATCATAATCATAGTTTAGTGCCAAACCGTCTGCCTCTTCTATAACAGGCACCACAGCGGGAATTTCAACCGAACCATTCACCGGAACTTCTATTCTGGTAGTGGTCAGTCCGAAATATTTTCCGACAACGGTACTACTGCTTTGGCTTGTTGTCGGATCCTGTGTGTAGGCTGTCACTGTACATGGACCTAAGAGTTGAATACCTGCTTCACTTTGAAGCTCATACCTTTGATTTGTCTTATCCTCAAGCTGCTCACTTACATAATCGATAGAATAAATGACCACGTTCGGCTCAACAAATTCGCCAAAATACAGCATCATCGCTCCTGAATTATCATTATAAGCAGTCATAAAAGGCGGTTGCAGATTGTCTTGCGCTCGCACCGTCTGGGGCGACAGGAAAGCAAACAATGCTATAAGTAAGCATGCAAGCCCTGATTGATAAATTTTGTTTTTCTTCATCATGATTATTGTTTAGTTTTTACATTTAATGGTTACATGGGAAGGGTGAGCACGAAACGCGCACCACTGTCGGTATGTGTTGTATCGAGCACGAGTTCTCCACCCAGACGGCGAGCTATACTGCGCGCAAAAGTGAGTCCGAGTCCCTGACCGTCGAAATAGCTGTTGAGCTTGACATAGGGCTCGAAAATACGTTCGGCTTCCTGAGCAGGCACACCCATACCTGTATCTGTGACGGCATAAGTGATTTTCGACTCCTGTAAGTCGGCATCAACCATAAGCTGAACGGTGCCATCAGTGGTAAACTTCTTGGCATTGTCAAGCACGAGTGCAAGTGCATGAGCGGCTTGCTTCTCGTTGGTCTGAAGCATAGAAGCTGCAGAAGGGCTCACTGTCAGTTGGAACGAGAAATACTGGCACTGGTCGATGGCTGACTCAGCGATAGCACGCTTGGCCACCTGTTCTGCTACGATATTGTCAGCACGCTCAATGGGAGCATCGGACCCCAACTCGTTGATGTCCTGCATCTTGAATACCAAGCCGGCAATAGGTGCACTCACCATTGGGTCGAGCTTGTCAACGGCCTTCTGCAAATCCTGCACAATCTGCTGAACAAACTCCTTGCTCGTGCGCAGCTCTTCGGCTTTAGCAGCATGGGCTGTCTGCAATTCCTTGTTCTGATTTTCGAGGAATGCGTTACGCTCTTCCAATTTACGACTATTTTCCTCCATTTTGTCGTAAAGTTCGAGGGCCTGCTCATAACCTTCGCCCACATTATCGAAGTTCTTCTGAAGACTACGATAGTCTTCCAACAACTGTTGTTGTTCATCCACACGACGCTGATAATCACGAAGCAGTGTTTGCTGTTCGCCTGCTTGATCGTGGCTACCCTTTACTTGGAAATAAAGGGCAACACAGAGGATGATAACAATTAAGACTAATACAATAACTACCCAAGTCATAACGCTTTAATCTTTACGCTGTTCAACTTTCATAAACTTGGTGAAGCCCGTCATATTCAGGACTTTATAAATCTCAGGACTTACGTTGGTCATCTTGAACTGACCCTTCTGTTGCATCACAGTACGCATTGTCTTCTGAATCACACGCAGACCAGAGCTGGCCATATAGTTCAACTCAGAGCAATCCATTTCCAAATCAACACCACCATCAGCCAAAGCTGGTTCGATGTCACGTTCAAACTCACCGGCATTCATGGTATCAATACGCTGTCCGGTCTTAATAATGGTCTTACCATTCTCTTTCAAAATCTGTGTCATAGTTGTAAAGTATTTAAATTGTTTATATGTCTTTTTTCATTGTCAACAGGTTCTTGCCTTCAAGCCGTTGGTAGGTCACTTCGTTCATGATGTTCTTGACGATGAAGATGCCCATACCACCCAGATCACGCTCGGCAGGATTGACGTCCATATCAGCACTTTCACTCAGAGTAGGATCGAACTCACGTCCCTGATCGCTCAAGACGAAAGTGAGTTCTTTGCCCTTAGTTTCTGCCTTCAATTCGATGTTGGCTTCCGTTCCTTCGGGATAGGCGTAGGAGATGACATTCACTACCATCTCCTCCATCACAAGGTTGAGGTTCATCTGGAGTTCCATGTCAAGTCCTAATTCCTCCCCGATTTCTTCAATAAACTGGTTAACTCGAACCAGCTCGTCCATTCGGTTCTTTATACAGATTTCTTTCTCCATATAGTTAAGTTAATTAATTTGGTAAATGTCCTTGTACTTTCACGCAGAGCATCGTCAAGTCGTCACTTTGTTCTGCACCGTTGGCATGGCGCACCACATCGGTCCTCATCATTTCAACGGTTTGCTGAGAGTTAACAAAATCGTGCTTCTCCAACATTTCGAGCAACAAGTCGTCGCCATATTGCTCCTGCTTATCATTTTCGGCTTCATTCAGTCCGTCACTATAGACGAAGAATGGCTGACCGCTGATATCATCAATACTTTCACCCTCGTAAGGCAGTCCTGCCCAAAGTCCCAGCGGTGCGTTGGGCTGCATTTCGATAAAATGGGTGGTGCCGTCGAGCGTCTTGATAACGGGTGGATTATGACCTGCATTACAAAAATCGAGATGACCTGTTGGCAGGTCGATGACACCAATAAACATCGTAACGAACATGCCACTCTCGTTGTCTTCTGATAAGGCATTATTCAGCTTGTCGGCTATCTCAGCAGGAGGCAGTCCTTGCTGGGAAACAACACGGAACAGATTGCGTGCTACGGCCATAAATAACGAGGCTGGCACACCCTTGCCACTCACATCTCCCAAACAGAAATAGAGTTTGTCGTCGAGCAGGATGAAGTCGTAGAGGTCGCCACCGACAGCTTTGGCAGGTGTCATCGAGGCATAAAGGTCAATGTCAGTACGCTCTGGGAATGGCGGGAACTTCTGTGGAATCATGCTCTGCTGTATATCGCGTGCAATACGCAGGTCGCTCTCTATACGTTCCTTCGCAGTAGTTGTCTCTTCCAGCTGATCATAGGCCGTCAACAGCTCTTCATGGGTCTGTTGCAACTGATCGTGAGCTTTCTTCAGTCGGCGAGCCGAACGGATGCGGAAGATAATAAAGACAACGAGACCCACAACAATCGTACCAACAATAACCATCATGAGGCGGAACTGCTCGCGCTCGCGCTTCATGTTGAGTTCGAAAAGCTCACGCTCCTGTGCCATCTTTAGTTCATCAACTTTGAAGAGGGTATTCATCTCGTTGAGCTGTTTCTTGGTATCTTGTACGTTAAGCGAATCGGTCAAGTGATAGAGGCGTTCGTAATATTGTGATGACTCGCGGAAGCGCCCTAGTTTCTGCATAATCTCGGCACGCTGCTTGACCACATCAACGAGTGAAGCAGGATCGTCCATTTGACCAGAAAGTCCATAACGGCGATTGTTGAAATCGAGGGCTTCCTGATAGCGTCCCTGCTGATAGCGTAGCTTACCCATATTGAGCAGCCAAGAGAGCGTTGTGAAATCAGTTTCATCGTTCAGTTGCAGTTTGGCTTTCTCCATCATATCATCAGCCCTACCCCATTTACCCAATCCCATGGCGGCTTGTGCGCATGCAATGTAATAAGTGGCATAAAACATTTTGATGGAGGCCTCATCATACTTATCCTGCTTCAAGAATTGTGGCAGGAAATTGCCCCACTGCTGAGTGAGACGCTCGAGGGCAGAAAAGTCGTGCCTCAGATTGAGCACATCACAATAGTAGGCATAGAGTTCGGTCAGAATATTGGGATAAGGACGGATCTTCGACATGATGTCGAGCGCCTTCTGATAGTTGTTGACACTCTCGTCAAGCACATTCAGCGTGGTATAGATGCTACCCATCGTGTAATAGGAAAGTCCCATTCCCATCACATCGCCGCGATTCTTGGCATCCTCGAACATATTCTGGGCTTCGCGAAGAGCCATATTGGGTTTGCCTGAATAGAGATAACTGTTGGCCAGACAGGTCCAAACTTCGTAGTAGCGCTTCCAGTCACGATACTTAGCCAGCACCTTCAAGTCATCAGGAACATGAAGGGCTACAGAATCGTCCATCGAGTGATTGTAGAAATATACGATACGGTTGTTGATAGCATTAACTTCGCGTCCGTGGTCTTTGGTATCACGACAATACTGGATAATCTGATTGAGGATACGAACCTGTTGCTGGGTATCGTCAGTTTCGAGAGACTTAGTATAAATTTCAACTAAGGCATCATACTTCGGATCTGGGCGAGACAAGCTATCCCGCTTTTGCCCATCAACAGCCGAAGATTGCAAAGGACACAGGCTGGAGATGACAGTTAGGCTTATGATGATGGATAGTCGGATGTTCACTTTTACGTTATGTCATATCTTCAGATCTTTCATGATTTCACTCATTCGCTGCAGGGTAGAGATACGCGTCGGCACTAATGGCAGACGGAGCACATTCTGGATATAACCCATCTCATGAAGCATTGCCTTCACACCAGCTGGATTGCCATCGACAAACAATAGCGAGAAGAGGTCGATGAAGCGGTGGTGAATCTTTCGTGCACCATCGTATTCGCCTTTCATCTGCAAACGAATCATCTTGGAGAACTCACGAGGCAAGGCGTTACCGATGACACTGATAACACCAACAGCACCACAACTGACCATTGGAAACGTCAAAGCATCGTCGCCTGAAATCACGTCAAAGTCTTTGGGCTTGTTCTTGATAATCTCGTCAACCTGTTCCAAATTACCACTGGCCTCCTTGATAGCCACAATGTTATGACAATCGCGAGCCAGACGGACGGTAGTCTCGGCTTTCATATTCACACCCGTACGACCAGGAACATTATAAAGGACAACGGGCATAGACGTTGCGGCTGCTATCGTTTTAAAATGCTGATAGAGACCTTCCTGAGAAGGTTTATTATAATAGGGGCATACGCTGAGTATACCATCTACTCCCTTAAAATCACGCGTTTGTAACTCCTGAACAATCTCTGCGGTGTTGTATCCACCGCATCCTACGAGGATGGGTACTCGGCCGCCTACCAAGTCAACCACTAAATCCTTGATTTTCTGTTTCTCGTCAGCTGTCAATGTAGGGGTTTCGCCTGTTGTGGCGAGAATACAAAAAAAGTCTGCCCCATTGTCCAACTGATATTCTACCAGACGAATCAGCGCCTTGTAGTCTACTGACCCGTCTTCCAAAAAAGGAGTTATCAGTGCTATACCTAAACCTTTGAAGATATTACGTACCATAATTAAGAAATATATTTCTGTTTGCAAAAGTACACAAAATTATCGAGAATACTATGTATTTTCCTAAAAAAAATGCACAATTGTATGGAAATGGTATAAATAAAAGGCCACACTGATATCACATCAGCGTGACCCCAATTGTTAAATTCTAAAATATGATAAAAATCCCTTTACATTTTACGCAATACGACTGCTGAACGGGCAGGAATATAGAGCTTCAGCCACTCCTTATGATCCTGGACGTAGAGGGGATCGTAGTTGGTGATGTGAGTCACGCTGTCGTCGGCAAAGCCGTTGCCACCGAACTCCTTGGCATCGGTGTTCAGCACTACCTCGTAACTGCCTGTAGGTACAAGGAAACCATAGTCGGTGTACGAACGTGTGGGCGAGAAGTTAAATACGAACACCAAGTCGCCACGCATGTAGCACAGCACCTTGTCGCCTTCATCGTGCCAGATTTCGGTCACCGGTGTAGCCTGGAAATTCTTCTGGCTCTTAATCACCTCCAGCATCTTGCGGTCAAAGTCGCCCAACCAGTGGTAGCACAAATCGGGATCGTCCACCAAGTGCCACTGACGGCGTGCGTACTTATACGACCAGCCGTTACCCTCGCGTGGGAAGTCAATCCACTCTGGGTGACCGAACTCATTACCCATGAAGTTCAGATAACCACCATTGATGGCACCAGCAGTCACCAAACGTATCATCTTATGCAAAGCTATACCACGCTGGGCTATGTCGTTGACGTCCTTCTTGGCGAAATGCCAATACATATCGGCATCTATCAGACGGAAGATAATGGTCTTGTCGCCTACCAGTGCCTGATCGTGACTTTCGCAGTAAGAGATAGTTTTCTCATCAGGACGGCGATTCTTTACTTCCCAGAAGATGCTGGTCACGTTGATATCCTCATCACGGACCTCCTTGATAGTCTTGATCCAGTAATCAGGAATGTTCATCGCCATACGATAGTCGAACCCATAACCGCCATCCTCAAACTTTGCAGCGAGTCCAGGCATTCCTGATACTTCCTCGGCAATCGTAATAGCTTGTGGGTTGACTTGGTGAATCAGGCAGTTGGCTAGCGTGAGATAGCAAATGGCATTGTCGTCTTCGTGTCCGTTAAAATAGTCGCCATATCCTCCAAAGGCTTCACCCAATCCGTGAGAATAATAGAGCATAGAGGTAACTCCATCAAAGCGGAAACCGTCGAAATGGAATTCCTCGAGCCAATACTTACAGTTGGAAAGCAGGAAGTGAAGTACTTCATCTTTACCATAATCGAAACAGAGGGAATCCCAAGCCGGATGCTCATGACGATCACCTGGATAGAAGAACTGATTGGGATCGCCAGCCAGATTTCCAAGCCCCTCCACTTCGTTTTTCACAGCATGAGAGTGAACGATATCCATGATGACGGCGATACCCATCTTGTGGGCTGTATCAATCATCTCCTTCAACTCCTCAGGGGTTCCGAAACGACTGGATGGAGCAAAGAATGAGCTGACATGATAGCCGAAACTGCCATAATAGGGATGTTCCTGAATGGCCATCACCTGAATGGCATTATAGCCATCCTTCTTCACACGAGGCAGCACATTCTCTGTAAATTCTTTGTAGGTGCCAACCTTCTCGGCATCTTGTCCCATTCCAACATGGCACTCATAAATCAACAGAGGCGATTTGCTGGGCTTGAAGTTTTTTTTCTTGAAAACATAGGGCTTCTCAGGATTCCACACCTGAGCAGAGAAAATTTTTGTGGTATCGTCCTGCACGACACGACGACACCAGGCTGGAATGCGCTCGCCTTCTCCCCCATTCCACTTCACCTTCATCTTATAAAGGTCGCCGTGTTTGATGGCTTTCTCTGAAAGTCTGAGTTCCCAGTTACCTGTTCCCTCTATGCGTTTACACTTATATTTCTCGCTCTCTGTCCAGTTATTAAAATCACCGACCAGATAAATTTCCGTAGCATTAGGAGCCCACTCGCGGAACACCCAGCCCTTGGCAAGTTTGTGAAGTCCAAAATAAAGATGACCCGTAGCAAAATCTGCAAGCGTCTTCTTACCATTCTGAGTCAGCTGACTGATTTTCCAAAGAGCATGATCGTGGCGTCCGCGAATAGCACCCTCAAAGGGTTCGAGCCAGGAATCGTGAGCTACCAAACCAATATGTTGTGGTTGTGTCTCCACTTTCTTAGCAACCTTCTTAGCTGGTGCTTTCTTGGTTGTGGCAGTTTTCTTTGTTGTAGTTTTCTTTGTTGTAGCCATATTATGCTTTCACTTTAAAAATTGCTTTTTTGAATTCAGGAACACCAGCGATACAGGGAGCATGTCCGTCCTGTGGAAAGAAGATGGCCATCATACCTGGTTGACAGGTGATATAACTCTCAGCAGCCAAATCAGGAATCTTGGTGATGTCCTTCTCTGTATTATAGGTTGCAGCTGGCAGATTTTCACGAGGGGTGTAGCCAAAGGTTTCGGTAGCGGTAATAGGAATCTGAATGTCAATCATCTTGTCGTGGGTTTCGATGACTGCCTGATCGGGAGTCTTGCCTTTCGTCATAGTGATGTTGACAAAGAGATCTTTGCCATCAATTTCGTACTTACCTGGCTCAAGAGCATTCAGGTCATTGTTTTTCAGGAACTCAATCACTTTAGGGAACAATGGGTTCACAGACTCATAGTTCTTCAGATTTTGCAAATTGTCGATAATCATAATATAAATAAATTAGTAGTTTGATATTCGTTCTTTCATCTCTTATCTTCCAGACGGCGTCCTCGAGTATATGTGCCTGTAGCTGTAATATTACCGTTGGCATCCTTCTCTACAAAAGGTCCGTCACGACGGTCATCAACATAATTGCCCTCAAAGCGTTTTCCATCTTTGTCTTGCTCTATAGCTTGACCATTGCGGCGTCCGTTCTTGAATTGGCCTTTAAACTTAGAGCCGTCAGCATAGCGAGCCACGACTTGGCCATCTACGGTACCATTCTTAAACTGACCTTCGAAAACATTACCACTTTTCTGCGTGAGCTTTCCCTTGCCATTAGGACTATCCTTCTGCCACTGCCCCTGATAAATATCTCCGTTTTTCCAGATAAGCATACCTTCTCCCTGCTTGTCACCGTTAAAGAATCCTCCTGTATACTTGTCACCGTTGGCATAACGGAACACACCTTGTCCTGTGCGCTCTCCCTGATGATAATCTCCTTCATAGACATCACCATTCTGGAACTTATAGATACCCTTTCCATGAGGATTGTCGTCTTTCCACTGACCTACATAAAGGTCGCCGTTGGAGTATTGGAACACGCCCTTTCCATTACGCAAATTGTTGGCATACTGACCATCGTACATAGATCCATCGGACCAATAGAACACACCCTTACCACTCTTCATATCATCTTTCCACTGACCTTCGTAATAGGCACCACCTTTATAAGTGTATTTGCCCGTACCATTTCGCTTATCGGCTTTCCACTGGCCATTATAGACGTCGCCGTTGAAATAATACATGATACCATGCCCCTGCTGCTCGTCAGAATACCAAAGACCTACATACTTGTTATTGTTTTGGAAATAGAACGTACCCTGACCATGCTGATGATCTTGGAACCATTCGCCCTCATATTTCTCACCGTCTGAGAAAGTATAAGTGCCTTGCCCCTGGCGTTTTCCTTTTACATATTCGCCTTCATACCAATCACCATTCTTATACGTAGTCCTACCCTTTCCATGTGGCTTTCCGGATGCCATTTCTCCTTTATAATCGCCTCCATCAGCTGTTGTACACGAGCCCAGTGTTATTTTCTGAGCAGAAAGTGATATCGAAAAAGTCAATAAAAATACAGATACAATATTGCGTAGTTTCATCTTTTATTCCATTTTAGATTGACAAAATTAGGAAAAAAAGTGTGACCTTCAAAATTAATTAGAGTATATTAACGCAAGATTGAATAATTTTTGTACCTTTGCAATAAAAAAGAAACAAATATGATGAAATTTATTGGAATTATACCCGCTCGCTTCGCATCGACCCGTTTCCCAGGTAAGCCTTTAGCAGTCTTAGGGAATCGTCCCGTGATACAACACGTATATGAAAAAGCGATACAAGCTTTAGGGGAAGCTTATGTGGCAACTGATGATGTACGCATTTTCGATGCTGTAGAATCGTTTGGTGGTAAGGCTGTCATGACACGTGAGGACCACAAGAGCGGAACCGACCGTGTTGAAGAAGCATGTCAAAAAATAGGAACTGACGCTGATGTCATCATCAACATTCAAGGCGACGAGCCGTTTATTGCTACTTCACAAATTGAAACACTACAGGAACTTTTTAACCATCCTCAAACGCAGATCGGTACGTTGGGAAAGCGCTTTGAGTCAATAGAGGCTGTAAAAAACCCCAACTCTCCTAAAATTGTAACCGACAGACAAGGGTTTGCTCTTTATTTCAGCCGCTCACCGATTCCCTTCGTAAGGGGAAAAGAACGAGAAGAGTGGCTTTCCCATTTCCCCTATTTAAAACACTTAGGAATTTACGCATATCGTCGGGAAATATTGCATGAGATAACACAATTACCCCAATCTTCCTTAGAGTTAGCCGAGAGTTTGGAACAATTGCGCTGGTTGGAGAATGGCTATCGCATTCGCGTAGGAATAACAGACGTTGAAACTGTAGGAATTGATACGCCAGAAGACTTGCAACGTGCAGAAGAATTTTTAAAACATCTTTAAGGGAATGAGATACTTTGTATTTTGCCAGAGTGACATTGTTTTAGAGAAGACAGCAGAGGGATATAGGATCCCCACAAAAATACCAGTAGAACTAAAACCCTGGACCACAGTCATGAATGTGGACGGTGAAAAAGCTTACCGAATAGACCTGCCTTTACTTGACCATCCACTATATGAGATGTGTGGGCTCAGACAGAGCTATTACAAACTGACTCATGAAGAATACCTAAAAGCTGGCAAATGTCATGAGTTGCTGTATTGGGACCAGAACACCAAATACTGTGGTGTGTGCGGAGGCCTCATGAAATTTCATACAGATATATCTAAGCGATGTGAACATTGTGGCAAAGAGATTTGGCCACAACTGGCTACTGCTGTGATTGTATTAGTGCGTAAAGAACAGGAAGTTCTGCTTGTCCATGCTAATAATTTCCGAACAGATTTTTATGGATTAGTTGCTGGATTTGTAGAGACAGGAGAAACGCTGGAAGAAGCTGTCCATCGTGAAGTAATGGAAGAAACAGGACTTCATATTAAGAACCTTCGATATTTCGGTTCACAACCTTGGCCCTACCCTTGTGGCTTGATGGTGGGATTCACTGCTGATTATGACAGCGGGAAGATTCACCTGCAACGCTCGGAACTATCAAAGGGCTCATGGTTCGATAAAGATCACCTACCACACATCCCAGAAAAACTGTCAATTGCCAGACAACTGATTGACTATTGGCTTGAAGAAATGAACAAATAATCTCCTCAGAAATAAAATGAGATACCATACGACCATAGCCGATATCTGTCTGATAGTTTTCCTCGGAACTATCCTTCCGTTTTCGCCATTCATTCATCCCAAACCATCTATGAGTATTGGGAAAAAGGTGATTGTCACCATTCATCAAAGACCTTCTGACGATTCTCTGCATCGGGCTATTCAATTAACAGATAGAGAAATGGAGGAAATGAACTATTTTTTCCGCGTGCATGATGTACAGGATGATGGGTACAATCAAATTGCTGCTCACTATTCCAAATTACAACAGCATCGGAATTATCTGCAGGCACTTTTGGAAACAGATTCCTCAGCCTATATCACTTATGATACACTGCAGCCTCAGCAACGTCCTTTGGTAGCATACAAAACAAAAGGAGGATATTGGAAAGCTGGGCATTTTCATGTTCGCCAACCCTTAAACGGTAAAGGTATTGTAAAAGATGACAAAGGACGTGTCATTCGTGCCTTGTGGGATCACGACACAATTCTTGTTGCTAAGCGTACAGACTCCTTAGGTGTATATTTTGGTCAGATAAACCAAATGCTTTTAGCTTCCGGACAAGGCACTTATTCATCACACAACCATAGTTATTTTGACGGTCATTGGATAAACGACAAAAGGCAAGGATTCGGATTTGAATCATCACCAAACCACCAATTGCGTGTAGGAGAATGGAAAAAAGGACGCTTCATGGGCGAGCGACTGAGATATACTACTGAACGCATCTATGGCATCGATATTTCACGCCATCAACACGAAAAAGGACGCAAGCGCTTTGGCATCCATTGGAAACACATGCAAATTACTTCTCTTGGCAAACATCATCATTCTGACGGACAATCATTCCCTGTATCCTTTATTTATATTAAAGCCACACAGAGCACAACAATCACTAACAAATATTTCCGTCAAGACTATCATCAAGCTAAGAAACGGGGTATTCATGTGGGGGCATACCATTATTTTTCTCTCTCCACTACTCCGCAAGCACAAGCTAACTATTTCCTAAAACATGCATCTATTGCAAAAAATGATTTTCCACCAGTTCTCGACGTAGAACCTTCAGAGGCACAAATTGCCAGTATTGGTGGTGACGAGGAATTGATGCGAAGAATACGAATTTGGATGGAAATCGTTGCACAACGGACAGGAAAGAGCCCTATACTCTACGTCAATCAATCGTTCATCTTCAACCACATGAAAAATGCCATCGATATCAAACAGAAATATAATGTATGGATTGCCCGATACGGAGAATATAAACCTGATGTCAAACTGGCTTACTGGCAATTGTCATCAACAGGACGTGTAAAAGGTATAACAGGTGATGTTGATATCAATGTATTTAACGGATATCAAGGACAATTCAGCGAATTTGTACATACTGGATTTCATAAATAAAAACACTCTGTCAGAGACTTATATTCAGCGCCACCAAGTGTAATGATAGCATCAGTGCGCTCTATTGGATGCTTTACGAATGACAGACAATAACGCTTAGCAGGCTTTTTTTCTACTGTCCGTAGGCCAAGAACACGATGAGGAAAGAATCCAACAAAAGTAGCCTCATCTTCCATTCTTTTCTTATAATCGAAAGGTATCACAACAGAAAACTCTCCATCTTCTGTCAACAACCTATATGCAGACTGCATCAACTCTGCATAGGATAGAGTATCAGTATGGCGAGCTGTGTTGCGCTGTGCATCCGGAGCTGGTAAGGAATCGATAAAATATGGCGGATTACACACGATGGCATCGTATAAACCCTCATGCACCTGAACTGCTTCATGCTTCACGATAATCTGATGGCGAAAAGGAGAATTCATCACGTTTTTCTCTGCCTGTAGAACAGCACCTTCGTCGACATCAATAGCCGTAACCAACGAATTAAGATGACGCTGGGCCATCATTAATGCTATAAGCCCCGTACCTGTTCCTATATCCAAAATTCTTTTACCTCCCTTTGCCCAGGCACCTAACAAAACCCCATCCATGCCTACTTTCATGGCACATAAGTCTTGTTCTACTGTAAATCTCTTGAACCTAAACATTTTCGACATCATATTGGATTAACTCGTTTGCAAAGATATACCAAATCGCACATAAAACAAAATAATTAGATGTGAAAATATGGTTAAATAAGAAATAATTCGTATTTTTGCAAAATATAAATGAATAAAGAAGATGAAAAAAATACTGATTGCATTACTTACAGGACTGTTCATCACGGGATGTTCGAATGATGAGAACGAAGAGCCCAAACAACCAGCCCGAAGAACGGTGATGGTATATATGGCAGGAGAAAATAACCTGTCGTATTATTTACAAAACGATATTGATGAAATGATTGAAGGTGTGAAGACTATCTCAAAATGGGATAACCTGATTGTTTTTGTCGACAGAGCTAGTAAAACAGAGCCTCCCTTCATTATCCGATTGACCGACAACGACACACAACCCGCAGACACGCTTAAGAAATATGAAAATGACTTCTTGACGTCCGACCCTGCGAAAATGAAAGAAGTACTTACTTGGATAATGACAAACTATCCTGCTGATGATTATGGATTGGTATTATGGGGTCATGCCAACGGTTGGGTGATTATGAATGACTCGGTAGCTACAAATCGTGCTATTGCTGTAGATAATGGTAAGAATAGTTATGAAAACAACAAATATTGGTTGAACATTCCGACCCTTCGGCAAGTTCTGCAAGAGCTACCCCACTCGCTTAAATTTATATTTGCCGACTGTTGTAATATGCAGAATATCGAAGTGGCATACGAATTAAAGGATGCGACAAAATACTTAATTGCTTCGCCAGCTGGCATTCCAGGAACTGGAGCGCCATACAAGGAAATCATCCCTGATCTTTTTATCTATGATGATATACGGATGTGCACAAAGACCTGTGACGACTATTATTCAAAACTTGATAATGAAAATGGACATTTGCCTATGGCCGCCATACAAACATCGGCTATGCCTCAATTGGCTGAAGCTACAAACAAAATCTTGAGCAGTATTTATCAATCAGACACTCCTATCAATGTAGATGGACTCATCTATTACTATATGTATGGATACACCTCTGATGAACATGTCATGTACGACATCAACGATTTCCTACTAAGACATGCTAATGAGGCAGAATACGAAAAATGGGTAAGTGTGTTCAACCAAGCGATAGTTCACAAATGCATGAGTACCCAATGGGAAGTCCAAGGTGGACTCGATTATGATTTCGAAGTAACCGATAAACGTTTTGGAGGAGTAAGTATGCTCATTCCACTAAAGCGATATGAGACCACCTATTTGAACTACAATGAACTGATAAAAAAGATGGGGTGGTATTACGCTGTCGGCTGGGCAGATTTAGGTTGGTGAACTATCACCTTCACTTTGGATATACGGCGCTCTTCCATCTCCATAATCTCGAACGTGAAATTATGATAATCAATCTTTTCATGGAGTTCTGGGAAGTCACCTTTAATTTCCAATAACAATCCTGCTAAACTGTCTGCATCTCCTTCTACTTCAGAAAAAATTTCGTCATTGAGTTTCAAAATCCTATAAAAATCACTCAATAAGGTCTTGCCCTCGAAAATGAAGGTGTTACTATTGATACAAACATAGTTTTTCTCATCTTCGTCATATTCATCGTTGATTTCTCCCACGATCTCTTCGAGAATATCTTCTAAAGTAACGATACCACTTGTTCCGCCGAACTCATCAACAACGATAGCAATGTGCACTTTATTTTCCTGAAACTCACGTAAGAGATCGTCAATTTTCTTAGTTTCAGGCACAAAATATGGTGGACGAATCAATGACTGCCAACGGAAATTAGCAGGCTTGCGCAAATGTGGTAATAAATCTTTGATGTACAAAATGCCGCGTATATTATCAATATTATCCTGATATACAGGAATACGTGAATAATTGTTCTCAACGATACATTTGAGGACATCATTGAAAGAGGATTTAAAGTCAAGGTTTACAACATCTTGACGGCTCGTCATAATCTCTTTGGCCGTCTCGTCTCCAAAGCGAACAATACCCTCCAACATACGCTGCTCATCCTTGACATCATCTTTATCGGTAAGCTCTAAAGCTTGCTCTAGGTCATCAACGCTCAACATATGATTATCTTTCTGCATTACCTTACCAGCCAATATACCCGACTTCATAAGAATCGTTTCAAATGGCCAGAATAACTTGCGAAAAAAGATAATACCATTTGCTGCCGTACGACAAAACGAAAGGGGCTGCTGACGAGTATATATCTTAGGCATAATTTCACCAAAAAGCAGTAGCAGAAACGACAGGATAACCGTGATACAAATAAACTGAATCCAATAAGCATTTCCGAAATCCACTACTTTGGAGAAAAAATAATTACAGAGCATGATAATGGTGACATTCACCAAATTATTCGTAATCAGAATAGTTGCCAGCGTACGCTCTGAATCCTCACGAAGTTTTAATATTTGTCGATCGTTCTCCGTACGCTCTTCTTCCACCTCGCTCAAATCCGATGGAGATAATGAAAAAAACGCAATTTCCGAACCTGAGGCAAACCCAGATAATACCAAAAGAAAAACCGCTAAAACAATAGCAAAGATAGCACCAGCATCTGGTGTCATGAGTTTTATATCACTGATTATCTGCAGAAGTTCTACCATTTAACATCTCCATATTATCCGCCCATATCTCAGTGACATAGCGCCGTTGACCCTGTTTATCATCATATGTTGAATAACGTAAACGGCCTTCAATATAAAGTTTGTCACCTTTATGAACATACTTCTCAACAATCTCAGCCAATTTCCGCCATAATATAACATTATGCCAATCAGTATGATCTGGAACCTGTGTTCCGTTTGGTAATGTGTAGCCACGTTCTGTTGTTGCCAAACGCAAACGAGCTACTGCCACGCCCTGTTCGACATAGCGTACCTCCGGCTCAGCACCGACATTACCTATCAGCATTACTTTATTCATCGAATAATGTCATTTACAGCCTCCAAGATAGTGAAATTTAAAATTTTTACCCTTGGCTGAAGGGAACTGGCTACGCTCGTCAACACGAGAACGAAGGTAATCTACAATGCGATTATAACAATCCATTCCAGACATCGCCTTACACTGAGCTACAAAATGAGTATCACGATACTGGAACTTACCTGTACCGGGAACCAACAGTACGCGCTTGAAATCAAGAGCTCCCTCATACCAACCAGGCAATTCTTCATTTAAACGAACCAATGCAGGAGCTATAGGTTTCTCAGCACGCTCTAAACCTGGATGTATAGCACGCTTCTCTTTAAAATCCAACATAGTAGGTGCATCGGTTTTTATGATAATGAAATAAACTCGGGGACGTATTTTGTAACGCTTGGGATACAATACTTCGCTACTACAATAATCACGAATATCGCTCTCAAGTACAGGATTCATTCCTATCTCATCAATATCTGCAAGAAAAGCTATAGCATCATCAACATTATTAACGAGAATTTCTTTATCAAAATAACGCAAATAAAAATTCATAGAAAAGTTAGGACTTCAAATGGTTATCAAAAAAGAGCGGAAAACGGGACTCGGACCCGCGACCCCAACCTTGGCAAGGTTGTGCTCTACCAACTGAGCTATTTCCGCGTTTTTCTTCTAAAAACAATTCCGTGAAGAGGAGGAGACTCGAACTCCCACGTCGCAATTGACACTACCCCCTCAAAGTAGCGCGTCTACCAATTCCGCCACCTCTCCAGCTTATAAATATTGAATAAAAAAGAGTGCCCAGAACAGGACTCGAACCTGCACGCCTCGCGGCACACGCACCTGAAACGTGCGCGTCTACCAATTCCGCCACCTGGGCATTTTAATTTCGTTAAGTCCATTCCTTAACGCTCTTTTTTGTTCAATAAGTGAGCGGAAAACGGGACTCGGACCCGCGACCCCAACCTTGGCAAGGTTGTGCTCTACCAACTGAGCTATTTCCGCATTATATTGCCATCTCTCTTGATTGCGGATGCAAAGGTAATGCTTTTTTCGGAATTGACAAACTTTTCAGCAGTTTTTTTATCAAAAAAATGTTGTTTTGTCATTTTTACTACAGCAACGAGCTCATTCCACATTATTATATTAAGAGCCTTTCCCGGTATATCCACGTTTTAAAAGATTTACCTGAGTTACTATATTGTAATAACCATTGCAGAAAAGTCCTACTTTTCGCAACTCTTTCACGTCTTTTGCTGTAAGATGAATACGGAAGATGCCAGAATTACCCACAGAAGCACATCCCCAATCATTCAACTGATCGGCATTACCCTCAAGCGTAGATTCTGTTCCATTATATATAGTTTTGAATTGCCAATAAATGACTTGCGGATTACTGGTATCATTCGTATAAACAAACTCCAATTGATCACCTTCTTGGGCATCCATAAAATGAGAAGCATCAACACTAAACCCATTCTCCCAATTACCAAAGACACATTCTCCAACCCAGATCGGAGTAGAATCCCAAACAGATGTTCCTGGCGTAAGATATACACGCTTTATTTTTAAGGTACAAGTATCAGCCGCTTGGATAGCCACTTCATCAACCTGACTGACATCCTGACCATCAAAATATAAACGCAAGGTGGTAATTCCAACACGACCAAACGTTCTAATTTTATTTGAAAACTGTAACTGAGTACTTAACTTTGTTGGCTCAGCAAATTCAACACTAATCGACTCATAACCAGACCAATCAACAGGAAGGTTGCGCTCACGCAATGAAGCTACCAATCCCCCCCAAGGTGTAGCATGGTAGGTAATCGAACCATCACTATTCCTTTCGAATGATTCATGAATATTCCACGTACCGTCAAATTTATAAGTAATGTCATTGGGATCTATATCTGTATTGGCACACCCCACAAACAACATTGCTACTATTGCCATCCAAAAATTTTTCATGTTAGTCGTCTTAGTGTAGTAATCTATTTTGTGTGCGAAATTAAACATAAAAATTGAAAAGACAAAGAAAACGTTTGAAAAACATCAGAAAAAGATTAGTCCATCCTGTCACGATAGTCCTTATAGTCAAAGTTTCTAAGGATTTCCAAACAACCATCTGCATGCAGCATACCAATTGCTGGATGACTGATTCCATTAAAAGTATTGGTCTTCACCGTGGTATAATGAATCATGTCCTCAAAAACTATCTTATCTCCTATCTGTAACGCTTTAGAAAAGTGCCATGAGCTCATAAAATCGCCTGCTAAACAACTGTTACCTCCTAAACGATAAACATTTTCACCAATCTCACAATCAACATGTTCAGCCCCACGAACATCAGGATAGTAGGGCATTTCTAGGCAATCAGGCATATGACAAGTGAAACTTACATCAAGAATGGCTGTTTTAATATTCTTATCCTCTACGATATCAACTACATGTGATACCAACGACCCCGTTTGCCATGCAAAAGCACTTCCCGGTTCAAAGATAACTTTAAGATGAGGATAACGCTGATGAAAGCCCTGCATGATATGAGCCAACAAAGAAATATCATAATCTTTACGAGTCACCAAATGTCCACCTCCAAAGTTTATCCACTTCAACTGAGAAAACCAAGGAGAAAATTTTTCTTCAATATGGCGAAGGGTTCGTTCAAAAACATCTGCCCCACTCTCACAATGACAATGACAATGAAAACCCTCTATGTCATCTGGTAAAAACTCTGGCAACTTATCAGCAGTCACTCCGAATCGCGTACCGGGAGCACAGGGGTTGTATAGCATTGTGCCAACCTCTGAATATTCTGGATTGACACGAAGACCTATCGAACAACCACTTGCCCTCTGATGGAAACGAGCATATTGAGAAAGCGAATTAAAGGTAAGATGAGAAGAACACGCTACTATTTCGTCGAACTCTTCATCTGTATATGCTGGCGAATAGGTATGTGCCTTATTTCCAAATTCCAGATAGGCAAGTTTGGCTTCGGACAAAGAACTAGCTGTAGTAGCTCGGATATACTCACGAAAAACGGGAAATGTCTTCCACAATGCAAAAGCTTTAAAAGCTAGGATAAACTCCGAATCTGTCTGTGTAGCAACTTGCTGAATCAAGGAAAGATTACGACGCAGTTTTGATTCTTCTACAATATAAATTGGTTTCTTTATTTCCATTTTTATCGTTAAATATCATTTTTCAACTGCAAAGATAACTTTTTATTGCGGTTAAATTGCATTATTCCACTAAAATTATTAATTTTGCAGGTGAAATTGAGATTTAATATAATGAAACTCATCGTAATGACTCAACCCACGTTTTTCGTGGAAGAAGACAAAATATTGACCACACTCTTTGAAGAGGGGCTTGATTGTCTGCATCTGTATAAGCCTGGAGCTTCGCCTATGTATGCAGAACGACTACTGACTCTCTTATCGAGTGATTTCTATTCAAAAATCATTGTTCATGATCATTTCTACCTAAAAGAGGAATATAAATTGAGAGGTATTCATATTGACGATGAATCTACACCTGTTCCCACGGGATATAAAGGAAAAATAAGCAGAACATGTACTAATATTTCTGACTTAAAAGAAGCTAAACGTCATTCTGAGTATGTCTTTCTAAAAAGAATTTTCGATAGTCAGACTTTTGAAGAGGAAAAATCATCATTCACAGCCAACGAACTTGAAGATGCCTCAAAACATGGACTAATTGACAGACATGTATATGCTCTGGGGGGAATGAACATCGACAACATCAAGGTTGCGAAGGAACTTGGCTTTGGCGGTGTCGTGATTTGTGGTGATTTATGGAATCGATTTAATATTCACCAGGAGCTTGACTATAAGGCTCTCATAGCCCACTTCGAAAAACTCAAGAAAGTAATTGGATAAACTTATCTTTAATCATAATATGAGCGCTAATAAAAACTACATGGTATTTTCGGGTACAGCTACCAAGTACCTCGCAGAAAAAATCTGCCAAAGTTTAGGATGTCCACTGGGAGAGCTACAGATTACAACTTTCTCCGATGGCGAGTTTGCCGTTTCTTATGAAGAATCAATCCGTGGACGTGACATATTTCTTGTACAGAGCACATTCCCCAATAGCGACAATTTAATGGAGCTATTGCTTATGATTGATGCTGCCAAACGTGCTTCAGCACGCACAATCAACGCTGTTATTCCTTATTTCGGCTGGGCTCGCCAAGATCGCAAAGATAAGCCACGTGTGAGCATTGGCGCCAAATTGGTAGCTGATTTGCTGTCCGTTGCGGGAGTTGATCGCGTCATTACAATGGACTTGCATGCTGACCAAATACAGGGATTCTTCGATGTACCCGTTGATCATCTCTATGCATCTAACGTAATCCTACCCTATTTGCAGAGCCTACACTTGGATGATCTGGTAATAGCATCACCTGATGTTGGTGGTTCCAAACGTGCCAACACCTACGCCAAGTATTTAGGTTGCCCGCTAGTGCTTTGCAACAAAACTCGTGCTCGCGCCAATGTAGTTGCAACAATGCAGATAATCGGTGATGTGAAAGACAAGAATGTAGTGATAATTGACGACATGGTTGATACTGCAGGAACTATTACCAAAGCAGCAGACATCATGAAAGAGGCAGGAGCCAAGACGGTTCGGGCATGTGCATCCCACTGCGTAATGAGTGGTCCGGCAAGTGATCGCGTACAACAGTCAGCATTGGAGGAAATTGTTTTCACAGACTCTATACCTTACACCAAACGCTGTGAAAAAGTTAAGCAAATCAGTGTAGCAGACCTCTTTGCAGAAACTATCCGCCGCGTCATCAATAACGAAAGTATTTCCAGTCAATACATTATTTAATACATTAATGAACATTAAATCTATATTCATTATGACAGCAGCAGGCCTATCGCTTGCTGCTTGTCAGTCTAATACATACCAAATTAAGGGTACTGTAGATGGCGTTCAAGAGGACACCCTCTTTTTGACAACAGACCTCCGACAAGGAACACCTCGTGACACTATCATTGTCAAGGATGGAAAGTTTGACATTAGTGGAGAAACTGACTCCACCTACTTCTGCCTTATTTATAGCAGTGGAGAAGAGGCTTTGAACGTCCCTCTCTTTATTGAGCCTGGCACCATTCAGGTGAAATTAACGAAAGAACCAGGAGGCTCGAGAGTCGGTGGTACTGCTACTAACGATGAATGGCAACGCATGAACGACTCAACAATGGTTATTGGGAAAGAAATCAATCGCATAACAGAATCATTGTATACCAATGAACTAGCTTCACAGGAAGAGCAAACAAAAGCAATGGCACAAATTGAAAAACTAAACCAGCGATTCAGTGGCGTTGTTATGGACTTCACGGAGCGTAATATCAAAAATGAACTCGGTTATTTTCTGTTAACAGTCTATCCTGAAGAAATCATTCCCAATAAAGATCGCCTTCGTCTCATCAAAATGATGCCGCAAGAGATACGTCAACGAGATGCCATCAAGCAAATGGAACAATTAATTAGCAATTCCGAAAAAACAGGAGAAGGTGCTTTCATCCCAGACTTTTCAATGCCTTCTATTGAAGGGGCACCTATAAATATCATGAGTGAGGTAAAAAAGAACAGAATTACAGTTCTTGACTTTTGGGCTAGTTGGTGTGGTCCTTGCAGACAAGAGACTCCACTTATGGTAGAAATATATAAAAAATACAAGGAAAAAGGACTTGGGTTTGTTGGTATCTCACTTGATGAGGATGCTGATGCATGGAAGAAAGCTACTGAACAATTAGGTATTGTATGGCCTCAGATGAGCGACTTGAAAGGTTGGGAAAATGAAGCCGCTCAGATATTCAATATCACAAGTATACCTCACACTATCGTTGTTGACCAGAATGGAAAAATTCTTCGTCGTGGACTACGTGGAGAACAGTTAGGACAATTTGTTTCTGACCAATTGAATTAAGAATACTCCAAGTAAAAAAAATATTAAGTCCGACTAAATTCATGGTTTAGTCGGACTTAATTAATATACATTACGAGAATCAACTAGATTCTCATAATGTTTGTTTACATATTAGGCAATTCTAGCCACTTCACATAGCAGAAGTCCTGACGATGAGGCAGGTTTTTATTCTTAGGATACATGCGGATAGCACTCTTGTACTGTCCGAAACGCTGAGGAGAAAGATCGGCTTCGAAAGTATAGTTGTTACCATCCTTACCTGTCATCTTTAATGGCTCTATGTTATAAACGCGTTCCTCACCGTCTTTGTTAACATAGATATTTACTTTTTCCAAACCGATTGCATCATCAAGACCTTGTTCGTTGATAACATACTTGATATGATATTTGGAGCCAGCCTCTAATCCTGCTACAGGGAAGTCCCACTCACAACTAACCACATTAATAGCATCCCAACGTTCTGCCACGGCTTCCTTCCACTGAGCGATATCCTTAGCCAAACGGTTATCATTCTTAGAAAGCTCCTTGAAGCGTTTAGCTTCCTTCTCGTAGAACTTAGAATAATAGTCGTCCAACTGGCGCTTCATTGTGTAGTGAGGAGCAATCTGGGCGATTGAGTTCTTAACAACCTTAATCCAGCCCTTACTGATGCCCTTCTTATCCTTGTCATAGTACAGAGGTACGATCTCGTTCTCCAGCAAACCATAGATGGTAGCAGCGTCCAACTGATCCTGATAGCCCTGATTCTGGTAGGTACGCTTCTCGGTAAGAGCCCATCCGGCACCCTCACGATAGCCTTCCAACCACCAACCGTCTTTCACTGACAGGTTAACAACACCATTCATCTCAGCCTTCTCACCTGATGTACCTGAAGCCTCGAGAGGACGTGTTGGAGTATTCATCCAGATATCAACACCCGAAACAAGACGACGAGCCAACAGGAAGTCGTAGTCCTCGAGGAAGATAATCTTACCCAGGAACTCAGGACGCTGTGAGATATCAAAGATTTTCTTGATAAGTCCCTGACCGGCACCATCGGCGGGGTGAGCCTTTCCTGCAAACAGGAAGATGACTGGATGCTCAGGATCGTTCACAATCTTGTTCAGACGATCAAGGTCTGTGAACAACAGGTGAGCACGCTTGTAAGTAGCGAAACGACGACAGAAACCGATAACCAACGCATTAGGATTCATCTTCTCAAGAAGAGAAACCACACGTGATGGGTCACCCTGGTTCTTCAGCCATGTCTCACGGAACTGTTCCTTAATATAATCGAAGAGCTTGTGCTTCAGCGTCATACGAGTAGCCCAAATCTCCTCATCAGGACAGTTGTAGATGCCTTCCCAAATATTCTGATTCGACTGGTCGCCCATAAATTTCTCATCGAAATACTTGGCATATACAGCACGCCACTCAGCAGCAGCCCATGTGGGGAAGTGAACACCGTTGGTGACATATCCAACATGATTCTCCTCAGGATAATAACCATTCCAAATAGGAGCAAACATCTGCTGACTTACCCAACCATGGAGTTTTGATACACCGTTGACTTCCTGACAGGTATTGCAAGCAAAGGTGGACATACAGAACTTCTCTGACTTATCGTTAGGATTAGTACGTCCCATACCGATAAACTCGTCCCAAGAGATACCGAGTTTTGCAGGATAGCTGCCCATATATTTACCAAACAAGCCTTCATCGAAATAGTCGTGACCTGCAGGAACTGGGGTGTGTACGGTATAAAGTGAAGATGCACGTACCAACTCCATAGCCTGGTTGAAGGTCATACCTCCCTCAATATAGTCGCACAGACGCTGGAGGTTGCAAAGTGCAGCATGACCCTCGTTGCAGTGATAGATATCTTTCTTGATACCGAGCTTCTTCAGCAACAGCATACCACCGATACCCAAAAGGATTTCCTGCTTCAGACGGTTCTCCCAGTCACCACCATACAGAGAGTGAGTAATGGGCTTATCGAACTCTGAATTCATCTCATTGTCGGTATCGAGCAGATACAATTTAACGCGACCGACATTTACACGCCATACATAAGCGTGAACCTGATAGTTGGTGTAGGGAACATCAATCACCAGAGGATTGCCATCCTTGTCGAGCTGACGCTCAATAGGCAGAGAACCGAAGTTCTGTGACTCATATTTGGCAATCTGCTGACCGTCGATAGACAGACTCTGTGTGAAATATCCGAAACGATACAGGAAACCAACGGCACACATATCAACATTAGAGTCGGAAGCCTCTTTCACGTAGTCACCTGCAAGCATTCCAAGACCGCCTGAGTAAATCTTCAAGGCAGAATGAATACCATACTCCATACAGAAGTAAGCTACTGAAGGACGAGTGGTATCAGGCTTAACATCCATGTATTTACGGAAAAGATCGTAAACGGTCTTGATACGCTTCATCAGAGCCTTGTCCTTCAAAATCTCCTCTTTACGATCGAAGCTAAGACGCTCCAGCAACATCACAGGGTTGTGCTTCACATCATGATAAAGCTCAGGGTCAAGATCACGGAACAAGTCACGTGCCTCATAGTTCCATACCCACCACATGTTATGGGCAATTTCGTCCAAACACTTCAGTTGCTCAGGAAGACTTGACTTTACAGTCAACTCCTTCCACTGTGGAGCATTTGCATAATCAGCTTTAATTTTCATAATTTTGTCAAATTATTGATTACTATTATTTATTTACTTCTTTCATACGGGCATCTGCCTTCTTCAGAGCGATGTCGTAAGCTTCATAATAATACTTGATGAACTCGCTCCAAAGGGCTTTCTTTGAGAGTGCATCAGCATGTTTACGACATTCGTCCACCTGCTTTTGGGACATGCCAGAGAATTTGGCTACAGTATCCTTGATGGCATCAGCTACCTCGGAATAGTTGTAGTCGGTGCGATGAATCACTTTCACACCGTCTTCTATCTCGCCATAATGACCAATTTCCTTATTAGCCCAAAGGCCAAAACCTGCGAGATCAGTTGTGATACAGGGCACCTTGAAGGCAACAGCCTCCAAAGGAGTGTAACCCCAGGGTTCGTAATAGGAAGGATAAATACAAAGGTCATTTCCTAATACCACATCATAATAGGTCATATTCATAATACCATCCTTGCTATCGAGGTAACAAGGCAGGAAAATCACTTTAACATGGTCCTCTTTTCGGTTATGCATGTCGTAGTACTTCATCATACCCAACACATTATCATGACTCATATTATGCAACCAGTGAGTAACCTGTGGCACTTCCAATGGCGAATCAAATGACTTGCCGCTGGCTAGACGCTCCTGCAAATCTTTACGAGGCTCCCCCACCCAACCTGGAACTTCAATAAAGGCCAACACCTTTTTCTTCAGTTCCTTGTCGCGCAACAGACGATTCATGGCTTCCACGAATACGTCAATGCCTTTGTTGCGGAACTCGTAACGTCCAGAGGTTGATACTATCAGCGTATCATCATCAAGGTTTTCGCCTAACAAAGCATTAGCAACTTCCAACAAACGTTTACGAGCTGCTTTACGTTTCTTTGTAAAACTGGCTGCCTTGGGCACGAAACTATTGTCAAATCCATTAGGCAAAACCACATCAACGGGTTTGTCAAGCAGTTCCTTACACTCATTGGCAGTGATATCACTGACCGTAGTAAAACAATCCACATGCATAGCTGTTTGTTTCTCAATGGAATGCTTGCTCTGCATGTTCAATTCATCAGCCATCTGATCACCATGATAGGCGAAAAGATAGTCGTAAAGGGGTTTTTGATTACCAGCAATCGAACGACCTATACTCGTAGCATGAGTCGTAAAAACAGTACCAATCTGAGGCAATACATTATTTATATATAATGCACCTAGTCCACACATCCATTCGTTAGCATGGTAAATCACTCGTTTGTTTGTTTTAAGTAGATAATGGTTGTAGAAACTCTCTACCACCAAAGCAGCTGCATACGAAAACATTGATGCTTCGTCATAATCGCCATAAGCATGAAGTGAATCCACCTGGTAGTGCTCCCACAACCATGTGTAAATCTCATCCTTCTTCTCGAAGTATGGGCGGAAATCCACTAGAATTGCGATTGGTTCACCAGGAATTGTCCAGCGCCCTACTCTCACGGTCAGACCACTTTCTTTAGCTTCCCATTGCCACTCAGCAAAAAGAGCTTTGTCTTCCTTAAAATACGGGCTTTCCTTTTCCTGCCAAAAATCTGGACCGATAAACACGATACTGTCCTTCATCTCATCCTGTAAAGTCTTTGCACGCGTAGAGAGAACGGTATAAATACCGCCTACCTTATTACAGACCTCCCAGCTCGATTCAAAGATAAAATCAGGCTTTAACATTTCTTTTCCCATCTTATACTAGTATAACGGGTGCAAAGTTACTTAAAATTTTTCTAAATTTAGAAGGAAAATATTTATATTTTTCTACATGTCTTTAAATAATTGATTTAGATTTAGTATCTTTGCCGCATGATGAAAAAAGTTTTTCTTATATTTGGGATGGGATTACTATGTTCCACTGCCTATGCACAAAGGGACATCAAGCCCTTCAAAGCCTACCTCGTGAACAATGAATACGAGGTTTATCTGCGTATCAACTTCTATGACAAGAATATCAAGATTCCCAGTCAGGAGATTTATGGCGAACTGCCTGGCTATTTAGGCAAGCAACGGCATTCTTTCTGCTGGGTCATGGTGGAAGCTGAGGTCATAGACGACCAAAAAGCCAAAATGACTATGATTAATGACTTTGGCAGTGAAGACTTAGAAGCGTCGCTTACCAAGAAAAATGATTCTATCTATATCTTCAAACAGGAAAAAGGGAGCACTGTCAAAATTCCCAAGAATGGGAAATGGCAGAAACTCCCTAAGACGCTTGAATTCAAAAAACGGTAGGTGTTATAGGGTAATAGGTACTAACACCTTGAAACCTATATTTCTTCCCATATTACAGATTCCCTGACCGTCTGCGTATTTCAGTCGGCTCAGATGCGATTGGTATGCACGGTCGAATAGGTTGTTGGCATTCAGGAAGATGGAAGCCACACGACGACCATGCCACTTGATATCGGTACCAGCTGAAAGATGGACCAGTGTATAGGAAGGTGTCGCTGTCTCTGTATCATTGGCGGTACGCACATGACTTTGGCGCAGATAGCACTCCAGACCGATGCTCAAGTAAGTGTTATTGAACAGCCGCCCGTCGCGTATGATGTCATAACGCAGGTCACTTATCCAACGAGGTGCTGGTGTAAATGGCAGATAATGACTATCAGACGGCTGATGCAGTTGAACGGCATTAACATACGAGAAACTGTTCTCGAAATGCAACGGCTCTATCGGATGAAAGTCAACAGATGCTTCCCCACCCCACAGACGGGCATCACCTGACATATATTGGTATTCATTGTTCGTCGCATCAAGTCGCTGCAAGAAGATGTAGTTGTTGACGTGATTGGCAAAGAACGATACCTGAGCAGAAAGAATGCTTGACGAATAGTCAACACCGAGGTCGAATTGCCAACTGTTTTCTGACGACAGCTCATGATTGCCAATTTCGTAGCGGAACGTACCTTCGTGTTCTCCATTTGAACCGAGCTCACTCAAGTTAGGAGCACGGAATCCATGAGAGATGTTCAGACGGGCATTCCATTGAGAATTTATGCGCCAGATAGCACCAATGCTTCCTGTAAGTCCTTTGAAATTACGACTGAAATCCTCAAAACGCTCCTCGTCTTCGTCCACCAGCCCATAGCTGTGCAAGTGGCGATGGTCAAAACGCACACCTCCGCTTAATGTCAGCTGTTCAAAATTGCGAGTGACGGATGCAAATGCACCGATATCAAAGAGCCGGTAAGAGGGTATCAGGAATTCTGTTCCCATATTCTCGGAATGTTGCCACATTCCAGAAATACCGGCAGCCCATTGCCATTGGTCTCGGGTAGACGTATAGTGGACATCATAGTTAACGGTATGGAGACGGAAGTCAAGCCCTGGCTCTTCTTCACCTTCGAATTCCTTACGACGATTCTGTTGGTAGCCTATTACTGCTTTTATCGAACCGTCACCGATAATAAAAGAGTTGTCCAGCACTGCCTTATGGTGGTATATTTTCTGATAGGCCTCAGAAGGTAACAGCTCATTAGTATTCTCGTCACGTTCGCCTTCCACCAAACCGGGCTTTATATAATAAGTAGAGAATTTCAGATGGGAATACCCCCAACTGCGATTCAGCCCCAGCATACCCGTAAACGCACGTTCACTGAACTGTGAGCCCCATACTTTTCCGTCGCGTTTATTCTTATATTCATCTACACTTTTCTGACTCCATCGGGCGTTCCACACTATTCCACCTTTGTTACCGGCAAAATTAACTGTATAATCCCATAAATGATTATTGGTCTGGTATTCTCCTCCAAGCGTGGCTGCCATCTGACCTTGAGGCATCACAGGTTGTTCATGGAGAACCAATACTCCTGCCACCGCATCAGAACCATACATCAATGAAGCGGGTCCCTTCAGAATCTCAACAGAATGAACCGTCTGCGGATCCACCTCAATTCCATGTTCATCGCCCCATTGCTGCCCTTCCTGTCGGATGCCGTCGTTAACTGTTACTATACGATTATAGCCTAACCCACGAATCACGGGTTTTGAGATACCCGCACCCGTTGTAATCTGGTCAACACCGGGCTGACGGGCTATAGCATCAATGATATTGGTTGAAGTAATTCCCTGCAGAACGCGAGGGGCCACTACTGATACGGGGGCTGGCGAATAATCGGCACGCGCATTACCCGTCAAACCAGTTACTACCACTTCTTTCAGCATGGCATTATTCTCATGCAACACGAAGTCGCGTTCCCGAATCACTCGAAGATCTATCGTTTCTACAATGGTCTGATGCCCCACATAACTCACTTGTATCGTGGCACTTACAGACGGTAGTTGATCTAAAAAATAAACACCTTCCGCATTTGTCACTGTCCCTTGTTTAAGCAAAGGGAAATAGATACTGGCACCCACAACAGGGCTACCATCTACAGCATCAGTCACTTTTCCTTGCAACGATGCTTTTTGAGCCAATGGATCAGCCTTCACAGGTGCATATACGCATACCCATGAAAGCAAAATAATATATAATGATTTCATTTTTGTGTTATCTGAATTGATTACTACTTTGTTAATTCTAGCAACAATCAGATAACAGGGGGCGCTCTTGGAATATGATGACGACAAATTGAAAACAGATAATTTGTCGTCGGATTATTAATAATAAATGAACGGGCTTGCAGTACAGTCGGCAATGTCACAAGTACAGCTACCACAAAAGACAGGGTAACAAACTGACAGAGCACACAGTCATGGAAACTGGCTGTCTGAAGGGAGATATGTCCGCTATGATACAGATGGTTAGCACATTCATAGCATTCGCCCTCATAGGCGACTGATTCATGAATATGCAAAGAAGAGAACATGAGTATTGGTAAGAAAACCAATAATAACAGCCTTGCAGCCCATGTTCTCTTCTGCATCTTCATGTGAACGGTTATATTACATGTTCATACCACCATCAACCTGAATAACTTGTCCACTCACATAGCTCGACATGTCTGATGCCAGGAAGGTAGCAACATTGGCAATATCCTCAACTAGGCCACCTCGACGAAGAGGAATCTTATTGATCCACTCCTTACGAATATCATCGGGGAGTGCCTGTGTCATTGCTGTGTCTATGAAACCGGGGGCAATAGCATTAGCTCGAATACCTTTTGGACCCATCTCCTGCCCAATACTCTTGGCAAGAGCAATCAATCCTGCCTTTGATGCAGCATAGTTTGCCTGTCCGGCATTACCATGCACACCTACAACGGATGCCATATTGATGATGGATCCGCCACGCTGGCGCATCATAACAGGAACACATGCATGGATGAAATTGAAAGCAGACTTCAAATTTACTGCAATCACAGCATCCCACTGCTGTTCTGTCATACGAAGCATTAATCCATCTTTCGTGATACCTGCATTGTTCACCAAAATGTCAATAGAACCAAACTCTTCCTTCACTGCCTTCACAACCTCCTCTGTTTGGGCAAAATCAGCTGCATTTGAGGCATAGCTTTTTGCCTTTACACCTTTAGCAGCAATTTCTTTCTCTGTCTCTTCGTTCACTTCCAAATCAGTGAATGCAACGTTTGCACCTTCTTCTGCAAATTTCAACGCGATCGCTTTACCGATACCACGTGCAGCACCAGTAATCAGTGCTGTCTTACCTTGTAATAATCCCATAATTTATATTATATTTAATGTATATATCTTATCCTTTATTTGAAATGTGTCCTAACGCGCCATAAATAAATTTTGCGACCTGTGGCTTTGTTGCTTCCTCGGACAATCCACGAGCAATCCTACCATAGATATAAGGCACTTCCAACCCTTTAATACAATAGTGCGTAATATGAGCAACTAATTCGACATTTTCTATATCGAACTCTCCATCTTCCTTACCGTCACGAAAAACTTTACAGAAGAGTTCAATTTCTGCATCATCAAAATTCTTGCGAACTTTCTCCACCATCCATATATTACGGAAAAACTCTGCGCGAAGATTACCATTACGCACTACAGTTTCTCGAATCATATTCAGATGTGTATAAATGAGCTCTATTACTTTTTCTTGAGGACGAATTTTTCGTGCTGCAACCTCGTCCAGTTTATCAGACAAACGTTCCAACTCACTTTCAATGACAGCATAATAGATATCTTCTTTGGACTTAAAATAAGTATAAAGTGTGCGCCGACCCTTTTTTGAAGCCAAAGCAATATCGTTCATTGTTGTATTCTCCATTCCATTCATGGCGAACAACTGACGAGCCACATCTACCAACGTCTGTCTTGTCTTTGATATTGACATCTCTATATCCTCCCAAATTTTATGTATTGCACAATGTTTATACAATGTGCAAAATTAGGAAATACTTTCCATATAGCCAAATAATTTTGAGAAAAATACTACAAAAATGACGAAAAGTTCAAAAAAAGGTAGAAATATTTGGTTATTTCGAAAAATAGTCGTACCTTTGCACCCGCTTACAAGAAATGATCGCGGAGTGGAGCAGTTGGTAGCTCGCCAGGCTCATAACCTGGAGGTCGCACGTTCGAATCCTGCCTCCGCAACAAAAAGAAAAAGAAACGCAACCCAAATGTGGATTACGTTTCTTTTTGTTTTAGAAATTTCTTTTACTTTAAGTGTCGCATCACCTTCTCATAATAGCGCTGAGTAGCGCGTCTGGAATAATTCTGACCACCGTTCCAAGAACGGATTGCGTGTTCGACGTCATTAGAACGATTGTAAAATGATTGCAACAGGAGAAACATCTCCTTCGACTTCTGAACGTCAAACCGGTCGCTTAAGGTGTAGCGCTTCTTGCTCTTTCTTTTTTCAAGTATGATGTTACATTGTTTTACGCATATTGGCGTAATCTGCATCGCACCACACGAGGGTCCACTAACAGCTTTGGGATTTCCTCCACTTTCAACCTGAATAATCGCATTGATAACAGGTGTCCAGTCAAAAGAGCTTCCTTTTCCGTTTGTCCCTGCAAAAACTTCTGCGGAACATGCCATCAAGATGGCAGCTGTAAATACTACTTTTCTAACAACCTTTACCATAAAAACTAATTTAAGTATGACCGTCTCACCACGAGACATTCAATCGCCACACTATTGTTATCGCGCACAAAAGTACTGCTTTTTATTGAACCCACCAAATAATACCACAAAATATAACATTGATTATCAATTAATTAACATAAATCAATCCGTGGAGAAAATCAGAAAATCAATATCTATCGGTTTTATACAAACGAAGAAGCCCTGAAGATAT
>DEJG01000009.1:61447-91692 GCA_002353295.1 Prevotella sp. UBA2754 | reverse complement strand
TCATAGATGCTCCGATATTGCTCTGCATTATTCTGCGCCCATACAGCAAGAGAAAGCCCCATTATTAATAAGGTGAAAAAGATTCTTTTCATGCTTTCTTAACAGGGATTGAAATATGGAACGTTGTACCCTGACCTTCTTGGGTATCAAAAGTAAGTGTGCCATGATGTTTGTTTTCGATAATGTCGCGAGTAATAGCCATGCCCAATCCTGTACCTTGTCCGGCTGGCTTGGTAGTGAAGAAATTTTCATACAGCCGCTGTTTCACTTCATCAGTCATTCCCTCACCATTGTCTTCAATATCAATATGCAGTTGTTCCTCTAAGATGGCAACCTTTACACTGATTAAAGGTTGGTAGTCCTCGCCCATGTTCTGCGATTTCCTCCACAGGGTATAGCATGCATTGTTCATTAGGTTGAGTATGGCACGACTTAAATCTTGTGGAATAACCATCATCTTAGGCAAATCCTCCTGATAATCTTCGCGGATACTGATGTTGAAGTTCTTATGATTGGCACGCATAGCATGATAGGAGAGCCACACATATTCCTTCACGATATGTGATACATCAGAGGGGATATACTCATCTTCTTTACCGCGCGAAACTAGCAGAATACCCTGAATGATACTGATGGCTCGTTCACCGTGTTCTACAATTTTTGCCATATTCTCTTTCAGGTCGGCAACGATATCTTCCACTTCCTCACGATCATCTTCTGAGAGGTTGTCCTCATTGTCTTCCACAATTTCCATTAAGTCTTTTAGTAATTTATCAGACATCTTACTGAAATTGATGACAAAATTCAGCGGATTCTGTATTTCATGTGCTATTCCAGCACTTAGCATACCCAGGGAGGCTAATTTTTCCTGTTGTTTTAACTGCTGTTGTAGGGTGTCAATTTGTTGCTCCATAGCCTTCAAGTTATTTAGTTGTCGGTATAGTAATGGTAAATTCTGTATATTCGTCTTTCTGTGACTTTACCTGAATGTCACCTCCGTAGTTTTGGATGACTTCACGACTGAGATAGAGTCCTACGCCCGAAGCTTCTCCTGTAGTCTTGGTGGTGAAGAAGGGGTCGAAAATTTTATGAATAATAGTGTCCTCAATTCCAAGACCGTTATCTCTGATGATGATACGTGCGGAGTCACCTTCCATTGTTAGAATCACGTCAATTTCGGGCACAAACTCCTTGCGTTTGGCCTTCTTGACGACGGCATACAATGCGTTGTTCAGCAGACTCATCAACGACGTGCTTAGAAGTTCAGGATTTGCATTAACATAAATAGATGTATCAGGATATTCAAATACACACTTGATATGGTGCTTCGTGATGTCCTTTTCGTAATACGTGTTCAACATCTCCTCATCCTTATGAATCATCGGCAATAGATCCATCTTTATAATACCACTCGAGCGATCCTTCATCACTTCTTCCATAGCTTTCAGCGTACGTGTAGTGTTGGCTCCGTGCTCGCCTACCTTCTGAAGGTTTCCCTTCAGCATTGTCAGCACGTCCATGGTGTCGTTAAAATTCTCTGGCGATATATGCTCTTTCTCGTCCTCGATATTGTCCCGTACGTCATCCACCAGACCTTCTGACAGTTTTGCGAAGTTATTGATATAATTCAGAGGGTTCAGTATACGGTCAATCAGTCCCTGAGTCAGTTTACCCACAGTAGCCATCTTCTCCTGACGTACCAACTCACTTTGTGCTTCTCCCAATTCATTTAAGGCTGTTTCCAAACTTTTGGATTTTTCCTCAATCTCGTTTTTCTGTTTCACCACTTCTGCGGTACGCTCTTGAACGATGGACTCCAGTCTCTGTTTGTCCTTTTCTAACCGACTCAATCGCCATCGCATAGTTGCATAGGCGAGCAAAGATAGTATCAGCAGATATAGCAATATCATATACCAACGGAAGTAGAACGGGGCTTTGATTTCAAAATGGAGTGAAATGATATCAGATTGCTGTCCGAATGCATCGCGAGCTTGTACTTCAAAAGTATATATGCCAAACGATTGGTTGTTGTATTCTGCGAAAGTATCATTATCCCATGCACTCCATTTCCCGTTGTTGATGCGGTAGCGATATTGAGTGCGTAATAATAGTGACGGAAAATCGATAGAAAACCTGATGGTAATATGTTTTTGATCGTTTTCAAACACCAAATGCTTAGGCATATCCGTAAAACCTCCCCATGTCACACTGTCGTTGATTTCGATAGCGCGGAAGAAGATGGTTGGTTTGGCACTTTTTGTCAAATCCATTTTTGTTGCATTAGCAACATGCAAGCCATCGGCAGTGCCTATCCAAACTTTGTCTCTCTCGTGCAGAACAGCTCTCACGGTATGTTCCATCAAAGGATATACCAGTGTGTTCCATTTGTTATGCTTGCTGCCATTCTCTATTGCATATAGTTTTTTCCCTTTATTGTCGGTCAGCCAAATAATCCCTTGATTATCTGTAAAAGCGTAGAGCGGATAGGGGACAGGTTTTGTGGAATTGGCATTGACGATGGTCGGTTGGTCACCTATCATTACCAAGGTGGCTATTTCTTCATTATTGTTCCCTGCGGTAAGTAAATTGAATTGCCCTTTTTCGTTGTTCCATATTCTGCCGTATAGGTTCTGAATCCAAATCACTCCCTGCTTGTCTTTGATAAACTTAGTCGCACGTTCTGCTTCGCATACTTTAATGGGTTGTTTACCTGGTTCATGATAGAATACACCATCAGACTCACCGCTATAGAATCCGTTGCCGTTTACTAATAATGCAGTGGTATTAGCTGTCGTTAGTTGTTGAGTGGTGCCATTATGCATGATGCGATAAACACCATTAGGAGTAGCTGCCAGTAAACTGTTTCCTTCAGATACCAGTTGCCAACAGGCATAATTCATTTTGCCCACTTGCTCGAATTTCTGACCTTGTTGCCAGAAAACACCCAAAGGGGTTCCTGCAAACATCTGATTACCCAGTTTGGCTAGTGATAGCACCTCTCCGCGCAGTCCCGTATTGTGGGAGAAAAATGTGTAGGGCGAAGGTACTTGCATGACAAAAATACCATTGTCGGTAACCCCCCAAAGCAATCCATGCTTGTTATAAGCCAAACTCACAATGTTATTAGAGCAAAGTCCGTCCTCCTCTGTCAGCTGATAGATAATCTGTCCATTTTTATTGACGATAAACAGACCGTTTCCCTCTGTTGAGACAGCAGTCCAACCATCATCCAGTTTTTCTTTCCAGCTGACTGTCGAATTAGGCACAACAGGCTCGTAGTCGTAGGGATTGCCTTTAGTGGTTGTTGAGAGGAAAATCTCGTTCTGCTTGGCGGTATATATATTGCCATTACTGACAGAAAAGTATAATTGACCTGCTTCCTCCCAAATGTCCTGCACTTCACCTTTGAATTCGTGAATCTCGTCTTGGTTTTTTAGTTCGAGTTCACCGTTCTCTCTTACTTTTACATAACCAAAGAAATTATATCCGCCTACCCATACCTTACCCTTTGAGTCACGAAATACTACAGTTGTTCGGGTTATATTTGGAGTATAGACCTTACGCCATTGTGCATTATCGTAATAGAGAAGTCCTTCAAAATTGGCAACCACTATTAATCCGTTGTCATCGATTTCTATGTCAAAGTTCTGCTTGTGGCCTTGATATTCCGCAGGGGAGATGTTCCTGAAGAGGGGAAATCCCTGCGCATTGGCACCTGTGACGAAAGTCATTATAAGCAGTATCAGCTGTAGAAGTCGTATCTTCATAGGCTAGCCTCCTTCCCGATAAATGTTTCGTATGGAATATTCCTTCCTATATAGTAATTCCATTCCTCACGTGTGAGGTTGCGTTTAATTTTCGCTTTCAGTTTTTGAGCCATTTCAGGAATATTGATGAGGGTTTCCGTCAGTGTCCCGTTATATTCGGCTGACCAAATATTCTTCCGTCTCTTGTCAAAGGAGATGCAGACCAGCCATTGCCGTGAAGTGAGAATACTGATGGGTTCTACTTTCTCGCTTACGATATTCCAGTATCTCACCGTTCCATCGTAACTGCATGAGTACAGATGTCGATTGTCGTATATGATTCTAGTAATGCGTGAGTTGTGGCCTACTAGCTTATACATCTTTCCTGCCGAATTGATGTAGTAGATGGTACCATCGTACATACCGAAAGTCGTTATACCAGTACTCTTACTGTAATTATAGGAAGTTATGCGTCCCTTGAAAGGAAGGTTTTCCCGATGAAACCTAGTGAGGCCCTTGTCAGCCAAATACATATTGCCTACTTGGTCGAACAATGCTAATTGATTGCCTTTATTCCCTGCAATAGAAGCTTTGAAAGGGAGTGGGATTGTCCTAATGGGGCGTAGTGTGATAGCATCAATCACGTGTACGCTTTGTTCGGCTGTCACCATCAATTCGTTGCTTTTAAAAGAGAAGATACGGAAGGGGCGAACAGCGCCGTCAATATTGATGATATGTACTTTCCCGTTTTCCTTCTTTGCCACTAGATGTCCAGTGTGACTAACAGCAAAGAAAGTTCGTTCTGGGTTAATATAGATATCGCGGAAGTCAAAGGCTTTGTCGCTGAAAACGGTTTGTGTTTGCAGACCATTCGCTGTTTTAGTATGTTGCTGTATTTCCCCATACATACTGATTGACATAAAACTGTTGGTCCCAGGAATTCCGTTCATTTTAATGATGCCTCCTCGGGCCACAGACCATCGTTGTTGTCCGCCGCTGGTACGCGTCAGAGCTTCATAGATAGAAGGGTGATACAAGTCACCCCTATAGCGTTTTGTGAAAATATAAGAAGCGTATGCCAATAGTGCAGCTAAATCCCGGTTTCCGGTGCTCTGCTGTGTGATAGCAGCATTTCCCACCGTTCGTGCCATTGCCACATAACTGAGTGTGTCAGCCACGCTCTTCGAGTATTCTGCCAGTACACGTTCTTTCTCAGCTATCGTCTGCTGCTTTTTTGCCAGTTCAGAAGCTGTTAACGCTCGTTTTTCGGCCTCTTGTGCGTTTTGCCGTTCTATTTCGGCATGCTGACGCATTTCATTGGCTATTTTACTCTGTTCTACAGCCTCAATACGTTGTTCTTCACTGATGATGCGTTCCTGATTGGCAATTTCCTCCATTTGCGCATTGATACTTTGCATGACAGCCGATTGCTTCTCTTTCTTCGAGAGCTCGCTCAACTGCTGTTCCAACTCTTTAACATGCTGCTGTTCATGAGTATAATTTTGGTACATGTCATACAGCACAATACCAAGAGCGATAAATGCACATGTGGCAAGGGCGTTAATGCCTATTTTTACAATTCTGTTCATGCTTTACGCTTCAGTGCCATGATGGTGATGTCGTCACTCTGTTCAGCCTCGCCTGCAAATGCTCTGACAGATTCTAGCTGTCCGTCGACGATTTCCTTACAAGATTTGCCGTTAAGTGTCTTCAGAACTTCAGCCATCCTTTCGTCTCCATATTCTTCAGCGTTCAGATTTGTAGCCTCGTTCACGCCGTCGGTGTACATCAACAAAGTGTCGCCAACTGCAAGATGGATGGTGTCGCCCTTGAACTCAATACCTTCTATAACACCCACTATGGGATTTTTGCTGACAGGTAGCATTTCTATATTGCCATTGGCATGCATGATATAGGGTGAATTGTGACCTCCGTTACAGTATTCCAACTCGCCTGTGTCGATGTGGTAGATACCATAAAACACGGTCACGAACATGCAGTCGACAGACTCTGTGCTCAGCAGTTCATTCGATTTTGTCAAACACTTGCCAGGGGTATAGTCCTGCAGTCCGACAGTGCGAATTAAGGTACGGCTGACAGCCATGAAGATGGCCGCCGGAATACCTTTTCCACTCACGTCTGCCATTACTACACCGATGCGATTTTTGTCGATGCGGAAGAAATCGTAGAAATCACCACCCACATCCTTTGCTGGTGTCATCAAGGCAGCAACGTCTATTTCTTTCTCATTCTCAGGGAATGGCGGGAAGACGCGTGGCAGAATGGCCTGCTGTATTTCGCGAGCCACAGCCAGATCGGTCTTCAGCGACTCCAGCTGCGAGTGTTCTACCTGAGCTTTCTTGATATATTCAATCTGTCCAATGGCCTTCTCAATGGTCACGCTTAAGTCGTCCAAGTCTATAGGTTTGGTGGCAAAATCGAAAGCACCGTTATTCATAGCCGAGCGTATATTACCCATGTCGCCGTAGGCACTGACCATAATGCATTTCATGGCAGGATTGTGCATCTCGTTGATTTTCGTCAATAGAGTCAATCCGTCCATCTCTGGCATATTGATATCCGAAAGGATGATGTTGATGTCTTTTTCTCTTAAAAGGACGGTAAGGGCTTCTAAGCCGTTATGGGCAAAGAAAAATTCATATTCTCCCTTACGGATTTTCCTTCTGAAATACTGTGTCAGCAGCAATTCAAGGTCCATCTCGTCATCCACACTAAGGATTTTAACTGGATTCATGTTTTTGTATTTCTAAAATTAATATTGTGGCAAAATTAAAGATATTTTTTGAAATATACAAATTTTTGCTAATAAAATGATTAACTTTGCAGCAGAAATGAGCAAATTACATATTTTCAATCCAGAACACGATATTGCATTGGCCTGTAATCTTTCAAATTTCACAGCCCCCCATGCTGGTCGTCAGTTACGTGCCGATATGGGGTATCTTCCGGCATTGTGGGCAGAAAAAGGTGATTTTGTATGGGTCGAGGATGCAGATTATGCTTCGCGTGCCTTCCGGCGAGCCACGAGAGGGCGGAAATGCTTTGTAGAGTGGGTCAGCAAAACTCAATTAAGGGATTTGCCCGTTACTTCCGTTTCTGTTTGGGGATGGGATAATGCTTTGCGACACTCTCTCCAACGTTACGGCGTTCAGGGGGCTCTTATACCTTCGGAACAAGAGGTGGCTGATATCCGTCAATTATCACACAGACAGACGTCTTCCCGCTTGCTTCGTCAGTTGAAGGGAGAAGGCCTTGTAGGTGAATCGTGGTTTTGCCAGTCTATAGAAGCTGTCGGGCAAATTCTCGCAGAGCATCCCCGCGTAGTGTTAAAGGCTCCGTGGAGTTCCAGTGGCCGCGGGCTTCGTTTTGTCAATGGCGAACTGAATGACCATCAGCGAGGCTGGCTCCGCAATCTGTTAGGCAGTCAGGGTGGGGTAATGGTCGAGCCCTATTACGATAAAGTGAAAGATTTCGGTATGGAATTCGAAGCAACGGCAGAAGGCGTGCGCTATCTGGGACTCTCGCTTTTTCATACCACTAATGGCGCCTATACGGGGAATATCCTGGCTACCGAATCGCGAAAGCGCGAAATGATAAGTCGCTATATCCCAGTGCAGTTGCTTGATAGTATAAAGGATAAGATTATAGCGGATATAGATTTGTCCAACTATCAGGGACCGTTTGGCGTAGATATGATGTTGGTGCGCCCCAACTCTCCACTCTCCACTCTCCACTCTCAACTCCTTCTGCACCCCTGTGTGGAGATTAATTTGCGCCGCACGATGGGGCATGTTGCCCTTGCGTTGTCTCCTGCCGACGACGATATCCTCAAGGTGATGCGCATTGATTATACAGATCATTACAAACTAAAGATACAAAAGCTATGAGAAAAACTTTTCTATTTCTGTGGCTGCTATCGGCGGTATCGGTGCAAGCCCAGTATCAGTCAAAAGTATGGTCGCCCGACAATGGCGACGGCACGTTTACCAATCCCGTGATTAATGCCGACTACAGCGACCCCGACGTGTGCGTGGGCGCTTCCGGTGAAGACTATTATCTCACGGCATCCTCGTTCCAGTGCACCCCGGGGCTGCCCATCCTTCACAGCAAGGATCTGGTGAACTGGGAGATTGTGGGATATGCCCTCAAGGAGCTCTACACGGGCGACGATGCCCTCGTGAAGCATTTCAGCCAGCCTCGTCACGGTGCAGGCGTGTGGGCGCCTTCTATCCGCTACCACAATGGCGAGTACTATATCTATTGGGGCGACCCCGATTTCGGCTGCTATATGGTAAAGACGAAAGACCCTGCCGGCGAATGGGAGGCTCCCGTATGCGTCATCAAGGGTAAGGGTATTATTGATACAACGCCGCTTTGGGACGACGACGGCCGTTGCTATCTGGTCAACGGATGGGCTAATTCGCGCTCCAAGTTTGCCTCTGTGCTATGTGTGCGCGAGTTAAATAAGGAAGGTACGAAGGCCATTTCCGACCCCGTTATCGTTTTCGACGGCAATGGCACCGAAAATCGCACTTGCGAAGGTCCGAAGTTCTACAAGCGCGACGGCTGGTATTGGATTATGTGTCCTGCCGGCGGCGTGCCTACCGGTTTCCAGTTGGCCATGCGTTCCAAGTCGCCTTACGGTCCCTACGAGCATAAGATAGTGCTCCAGCAGGGCAAGACGAATATCAACGGTCCGCACCAGGGCGGATGGATTCATACGAAATACGGCGAAGACTGGTTCCTGCATTTCCAGGACAAGGAAGCCTACGGCCGCGTCGTTCACCTCAATCCGGTCGATTGGTCTTCGGGTTGGCCCGTGATGGGAAAGAAAGGCGAGCCCGTCACCGTTTATAGGAAACCGAAGACTGCTCATCCTTCTCCCGTCGTCAATCCCGTTGAGAACGACGAGTTCGACCAGCCCCGGCTGGGACTTCAGTGGCAATGGCATGCCAATTATCATCAGTTCTTCGGGATGCCTACCGCCTTTGGTACCATGCGCATCTATACGCATAAGCTCGATGCCGATGCCAAGAATCTCTTCATGGTGCCCAATATGCTGTTGCAGAAGACGCCAGCCGATGCCTTCTGCGTCACCACCAAGCTGCGCATGACGGCTAAGGCTGAGGGGCAGATGGGCGGGCTCATCATGATGGGGCTGGACTACAGCGCGCTCGTCGTCAAGCGGGTGGGGCGCGAATTCCAGTTGCTGCAACTCACCTGCAAGTCTGCCGACAAGGGAAAACCGCAGACCGAGCAGCTCATCGCTACGCTCAAGCCTACCGCCGAAGACCAGATAGACTATAAGCCCGGAATACACGAGGATATCTATCTGCGCCTCCGCGTGAAGGATTCGCAGGTGCAGTTCTCCTGGAGTCAGGATGGCCGTAAATTCAAGGATTGCGGTTCACTCTTCCGGATGAAGGAAGGCCGCTGGATAGGTGCCAAGTTCGGTTACGTGGCAGCCGAGACCGATGCCAAGGCCGACAAAGGCTGGGTGGATGCCGACTGGATTCGCGTCAGCGCATATAAGGATTGAAACGCAGTTCGTCGGCTATCGTGCTCTGCGGTCCGTGTCCGCTATAGATTGTCGTATCGGCGGGGAGTTTTGCCAATTGGTGCAGACTCTCCGCCATTTGCGTCCAGCTGCTGCCCTCGAAGTCGGTGCGTCCGATGCTCATGCGGAACAGGGTGTCGCCCGAGAACATCACCTTCTCTTCCTCGCAGTAGTAGCAGCATCCGCCGGGGGTGTGGCCGGGCGTGTGGATGATTTGCAGTCGGTGCGTGCCGAAACTCACTGCCTCGCCCTCGCTGAAGTAATGTCCGACGGGCGCTTCCTCCTCGGCGAGCTCGAAGCCGAACATCTCGCGTGCCTGTTTGCCCAGATGTTCTATCAGGAAAGCGTCCTCCGCCCTTGCCTCCACCTTCAGCCCGAACTCGTCGTGCAGGGCTGTGTTGCCCCAGTTGTGGTCCAGGTGTCCGTGCGTCGCCAGCAGGTGTACGGGCTTCAGTCCTTCGTTCTTGATATAATGGCAGATGGCTTGGCGTTCCTCCTGATAGGCAGCGCCGCAGTCGATGACGACGCACTCCTTGGTTTCGTCGCTCACAATGTAGCAGTTTTCCTGCAACATATTACACATGAATCGCTTGATGGTCAGCATGGCAGATAGATGATGTTTTTCTCCGCGAACCATTCCTCTTCGAAGAATTGGCTGATGGGGTTTATTTCTACGATATTCCTGTAGGGGTGCGTCTCCTCCTCCAACTGTCCCCCCTTCAGACAGATGATGCCGTTGGGCAGTGCGTTATGCTGTTTGGCAGCCATGTTCTTGCGCACGATTTTCACCAGGTCGGGCAGGGGCATCACGGCACGGCTCACCACGAAGTCGAATTTGCCTTTCTCCTCCTCGCCGCGCAGCTGTGTCGGGTGGCAGTTCTTGAGTCCTATAGCTTGGCAAACCTCCTGCGCCACGCGAATCTTCTTTCCCGTTCCGTCAATCAGTTTGAAGTCGCAGTCGGGAAACAGGATGGCCAGCGGAATGCCGGGGAATCCGCCTCCCGTCCCGAAGTCCAGAATCCTGGTTCCGGGCGTGAATTGTATCAGTTTGGCAATCGCCATCGAGTGTAGCACGTGGTGTTCATAGAGGTTGTCGATGTCTTTGCGCGATATCACGTTGATTTTCGCGTTCCACTCGCGATAGAGCGCTTCGAGCATTGCCACCTGCCTCTGCTGCTCCGCTGTCAGTTTAAAGTATTTCAGTATTGCTTCCATCTTATTTCATGATTTCCCTGAGCTTCCCGTAGCTCAGCGTCAGTTCCGTATTCCCCTTGTCACACGGCGCAATCTCGTAGGGATTATAGATAAATGTGATTTCGTCGTCGCCCAGGATGAAGTTGCGCGGCGCGTAGATGTCCATCGTCAGCAGATAGTCCTTGGCGTGCAGTTCGTCCAGCGAGTTCGTCTCCGTCTGCCGCTTCAGTTCGTCGAGCAGCATTTCGCGCAGCCGGTATTGGTAGCCTTGTGCAAAAATGTCGTCGTAAGTAATCAGCCGTCCCGTCTGCGCGTCGAAGTTCATCGCCAGCTGTTGGCGGATGCCGTGGGCGCCGCCCTCGTACATATCCAGGTCGACGATGTATACCAGACAGTCGTCCTTGCCCTCGCGAGTTTCCGTCTTTATCTCGTATCTGTACTGATACCAGGCGTGCTTCGCCTCGTCGCCCCGGTCTTCGCGGTAGAGTGGGGCCATGTTCTTACGGTATTCCGACGTGTAGAAATTGGCAAACGAGTCGACCGCCTGCTGCATCTTCAGGCTGTCGAACATGAACAGCCGCTGCTGGATGGCATGGTTGATGTTCTGTGCCCGTTCGTCGTCGCCTTTGGCAAAAATTACCTGCAGACTGATGCTGCACTGGGGCGCACCGTCTTCGTCCGCAATCGTCACCGTCTTGGCGGCCTTAGCCTCGTCCGTCTCGATGTCCGAACCCGAGAGCAGCCCGCCCCCGGCGCCCCCTCCGCAGGCGGAGAGTATCAGCGCCGTCACACCTGTTAATATGTATTTTCTCTTCATAGTGGGTGCGAAATTACGAAAATTATTTGGGATATGCAAATTAAAGACGGTCATTCGCTGATTATTTTTGCCCGTTGGTTGAAAGTGCTTTCTCCGCGCTTAAACTTTTCCTACCTTTGCAGCGTCAAACCTGTGACTTCGGTCAAGAATAAACTTAAGTACAAACAATAAAAAATCTGAAGACAATGAAAAAGATGATTTTAACAATGGTAGCCCTCCTGTCGATGACAATGGCTCAGGCTCAGGACAACAACAAGTGTGACGGAAAGAAGTGCGACAAGTGCGAGATGAAGAAGCACAACCCCGCCGACCGCATGGCGAAGGCCCTCTCGCTCACCGACGCTCAGAAGACGCAGCTGGCGGAACTCGACAAGGAGTACGACGCCAAACTGAAGAAGATTCTCAACGACGAGCAGTATAAGCAGTACAAGCAGATGCGCAAGCATCACGGACGCCACGCCCGTCGCGGACAAGGCGGCCCACGCGGTCCCCGTCCGGAGATGCCACCTATGGATTAAACTTTTTTTAAGGCAAAACAGGATAACAATGTCGCAAATATTTCGTATATTTGCGGCATCTTTTTTTGATTACAAACATTAAAACCGAAAGAATTATGGACCTTTTACACATCATCGCCGTCGTCGTGTTGATAGTTCTTGGAGTCATTATTTTTAAGAATAAATCGCAAAAGAACTGAAAAATGCTGCCGGAGCCCTCCGACAGCATTTTTTTTCATATTCCCTGTCCAGTTCTCACTCCGCAGGTTCCGGCGCGGGCTCAGGCTCCTCGCTAGGCGCACATTCTTCATCTGCTGCGCCTCCATCATCAGCTGGTTTGGGCAACGTTTTTAGGAATGGGGTCAATCACCTCAGGTACGGTCGTCAACTAACTCAGTACAGATGGTCAACTTTTGCCGTATGAATAGACACACGTTGCTGTAATATCAGTTATATCAGATATCAGTATATCAGTTTTCAAAATCGGGGAAAAAAGGTTGGTTCATAAGTTTATTATATATATAATAATATATAATATAATACTTTTTGGGTGCAGAAATCAAATTTCAGAAACTGATATCTGATATCTGATACACGTATAGCAAAGTGTAAATTTTGACCCCCGAAAATTTGGTGGAGGTATGAAATTTTCGTACCTTTGCATTGTCGTTAGAAATAGTATTGAGCATGGGGATTAAGGGGAAAATGGTAAGCGTTAAATGAAAAAATTGCGGGTGTTAATGGTCGCAAAAATAAAAAGCCTCACCACGCCCTCTCCTGTAGATAGGGAGCACGGGAAGGAGTGAGAAAATATTTACAAGCATATTCAAGTTTCGCATGTTTCACATTCTCAACTTTCAGAAGTGAGAGGTAAGAGAATACTCCTCCCGTTGCCTTTCTGCTAAGAAAAACGCTCACCGAAGTGAGCGCTGTTCTTTTTGACAATCTCTTTCTTATATGTTTACATTCACGAGAAAAAATGATAGGACGACGGCTTCTTTCAGGATTTTTCCGTAATTTTGCAACAAATTTTATTCCTCTGTAGGAAACAGCACGACGAAAAGATATGGCAATACAATTAACATACAGACGAACGAGCAGACTGTCGATGCGCATCGTGAAGAACGGTGATGTGCACGTGTCAGCGCCTTACGGCCTGCCGCGGTCCGAGGTGAGGCGGTTTCTGCTGGAACATCGCGAATGGATAGTCAGGGCACGGAAGAGAACCGAAGAGCGCGAGCAGCGCAAGGCAGCATTCTTCGGGCGGCTGCCTCTGCAGACCCGCGCACAAGCCGATGATGCCCTCCGACGGCTGAGGGCGCTGATAGAGCCGATGGTGGAAACTCATTCGAAGGAAATGGGTGTGCAGCCAGCCGTCCTCACCTACAAGGCGATGGTTTCGCGTTGGGGCGTCTGCAATGTCAGGAAGCGCAGCATCTGTTTCTCAGCTTATCTGCTGCTCTTGCCGCAGTGGTGTGTCGAGCATGTCGTCGTCCATGAACTGTGCCATCTGCTGGAGCCCAGCCACAATGCCCGTTTCCATGCCTTGATGGACAAGTACTTCCCCCGCTGGAAGGAGGCTCGCCGAGAAACGCGCAGAATCACAACCTAATTATATTCTCTTTCATGACCAGCGTCACCAGATTGACGGTGTTCCTGACGCCGAATTTGGCAAGCAGGCGCTTGCGATACCATTTGATGGTCTCGTCGCTGAGGCTGAGCTGCCGCGCTATCTGCGGATTGGTCTGTCCGTCGCAGATGAGGCGCAGAATGTTCTGCTCCACGTTGGTGAGCACGACAGACTTGGCGCTGCCTTCGTGCAGGATGTCGGCGACTTGCGGACTGATATATTTCTGCCCCTTCCAGACGCTGCAGATTGCCCCGACCAGTTCTTCGAGGGGCGCGCTCTTCAGCACGTAGCCGTTGACACCCGCCTCGAGCATGCGATGAATGATGCTGTACTCGTCGTGAATCGTAATGGCAATAATCTTGATTTTGGGATATTCGCTCACGAGCCATTGGCAAAAGTCCACACCGTCGCCGTCGGGCATCGAAATGTCGAGCAGGAGCACGTCGGGCTGGCGCACCTTCAGGGCGTCGCGACATTCTGCCAAGGTGGAGAAACTGCGGCTGACGTGAATCTTCGCGTTGTGGTTCAGCGCCTCCGTCAGTCCTTCGTTCAGCATCGTGTGGTCGTCCACGATGTTCACATCTATTCTGTATGTTGTCATAATGGTAGTGTTACGTTGATTTCTGTTCCGTCATGCTCGTTGCTGACGATGCGCAGCGCTCCCCGGTAGGGCTCTATGCGCTCGCGGATGTTTTGCAGGCCCATGCCGCCCCCTTTGTTTCCTATCCCCTTGCCGTCGTCGCTCACGGTCAGCGTCACCTCGCCGTCCGTCTGCATCAGTTGAATGTCGATACGGTTGGCCTGAGCATGCTTCATCGCATTGTTCACCAGTTCGTAGGCACACCGGTAGAGCGTCAGTTCCATCTCCTTGCTCAGCCGGATGTCGCCGATGGCATGGAACTGCGAGCCGGGTACGGAGACGGCAAAATCGTGGAGCGACGAGGCGAGCCCGTTTCGCAGCAGTTCTTCTGGCATCAGATGGTGCGACACGCGCCGCAGTTCCGTATGCGTGGCATCGAGCAATGGCAGCACGTCATCATCCTCGGCTTCGATTTTCAGTCGCAACAGCGACAGCATGCCTCCCAGCGAATCGTGCAGGTCGCGAGCCAGTATGCGTCGCTCCTTTGTCTCTGTTTCCAATGCCACGCGGGCTGCCAGCAAAGCCTTCTGCCGCTGATGGGCGATATGGCGGATGATGACCAGTGCGATGAGCATCAGGACAATCCCGGCAGAGGCCGTCAGCAGCCAGAAGTAGAGCCGCTGTTCCTTGGCAAGCGCATCAATCTGCGCTTCCTTCTTCTCCGTCTCGTAAACCACCTCCATCTGGCTGAGCCCGCTTTGGTAGTGGTCGGTGGCGAAGCGCTCCATCATCTGATATACCTTATTAATATATTCGCGGGCCTTTGCCTTTTCGCCCAGCTCCGTATAGATATCTGCCAACAGCCGATAGCAGCTCACGTCGCTGTAGGTGGCATCCTCGTCGCGTTCGTGGACGGTCTTCAGTGCATAGTGGAGAGCCTGTTTCCAGTTGCGCTCCTTCATGGCAACCAGCGCGGCTGCCGAGTTGATTTCGCCGCGTGTCTCGAACATCAGCTCGTCATCGTCGAGCGACAGCGCTTCCGAGGCGAAGGCTTTGGCGCGTGGCATGTCCTCGTGACCGTCCATGAGATGTATTTTGGCCATCGACGCCAGCATCTCTGCGTAATCGCTTCGCTCTTCTTGCCGGTGATGACGGTAGTAGCGGTAGGCGGGCATCGCCGTCTTGACGGCCTTCTCGTAGTTTCCCTCATCGATATATATCTTCACTAGCCCCTTTCTGGGCAGCGCTATCATCAGCGAGTCGCCGGAGGCTTCGCCCGCCTCGATGGCGCGCAGATATTCCTGCTCGGCCTTCTGATTGTTTCCCATCGAGAGCCACAGCTCGGCAACATTGTGGTGCAGCACGGTCTGTGATTGCTGCCAGCCGTACTTCTCGAAGATAGGCAGCGCCTTCTGATAATACTCAATGGCGAGCAGGGCCTTGTCTTGCAGATTGTAGAGATTGCCCAGAGCGCCATAGAGTTGCGACAGGTTGTCGTCTACGTCTTGCTCCGGATAGCGCTTGTCGCCACGCATGGAGTCGGTGACGGCCAGTCCCATTTTGAAGTATCGCTCAGCCGCTTCGTATTCCTCCCTTCCATAGTGTTGCAGTCCCAGGTGATAGAAAGCATTCTCACGCATATTCTTCGCGTCCATCCGGTAGCTCAGAGCCAGCATCTTGTGACAATAGTCATTGTGCATTTTGCTGTCCTTCCCCAGCGTTCCTCTCACTATCTGATAGTAGCAGTCCATGCGCTCCTTATCGGTGATTTTGCGCCCGCTTTTGAGTACTTGCAATGCAGAGTCAACTCTGGTGTTACGATGGTCGGTGTAACCAGACATCGTCAGACACAGAGCAATGAAAACGGTAGTGAGGCACAACCTTCTGTAAATACCCGTCAGTTTCAACATATCTGCAAAGTTACACATTTCTTCGGATATCCATTACCCAAAAGGGTGGAATTTGTACGACATCAGTCTTTCTCGCCACCCTAAAGGGTGGAAAAACAGGCCACTCGGCGCGATTTGTATAAAAATGAAGCATCACATTTCCCTGAAAGACTTATATTTGCAAAGCGATATTTTGTGCTATTAATCATTAAAAACCGATGAATATGAAGAAATTATTGATGATGCTCATCTTCGTAATGGCTTTTTCTGCTAATGCCGATGCTCAGGGTTTCCTGAAGCGTTTGAAGGATAGGGCAGTGGAGCGTGTGAAACAAAAAGTGGAGGATAAAGTGGATCGCGAAGTAAGTAAAGCCTCTGACGAGGTGTTGGACGGCGAAAAGTCGTCGAAGAAAAGCAGCAAAAACTCTGAAGATGCTGAAAGTGGTGACGAAACGTCCAATCCCCAGACCTCTACCTCATCTGACTTCAAGCGTGGCGAGGTAATTCTGTTCCAGGACGACTTCACGGCTGAGACCGTTGGTGAGTTCCCTTCGAAGTGGGATTTGCTGGATGGTAATGCGGAGGTGAAGACGATTGGTGGAGTAAAGGCCGTTGAGGTGACAAACAATGGTGTTATTACGCCGTTGATTAAGGAAAAGGGTGCCTATCTGCCAGAGGAATTCACCATTGAGTATGAGTTCTATTATTGGACAGGTGGGAAGGATGATATTGGATTAAATGATATGAAACTCACGCTTGCCAGCAATACAGACCGTTCTCGGTGGGCAGGATATTATGGTGATGGCGTTGCTTTTTGTTTAGTTCATGGAGTATACGATACAATGGATCATCATTATGCATATAATAACGGAACCGGAAACGAAACCAAAGATACACGCATTGAATATAAGTTCAAGAAAGGTTGGAACAAAGTAGCTCTTTCTTTTAATAAACGTGCATTGAAGGTTTATATAAATGGTAAGCGTATTGTCAATCTGCCAAGAGTCTTGCAACCCACATGGATGTCGTTCCAAGTACCTTATGAATATGAGAATCTGACTTTCATCCGCAATGTGGTGATTGCTAAGGGCGCAGTTGCTCTTTACGACCGCAACGAGCAGAGTATGACTGCCGTCGAAAAGGCGATTGCCGAGACGGGCAAGTTCGTGACCAACAATATTCTCTTTGAGACGGGCAAGGCAACGCTCAAGCCGGAGTCGATGGAGGAGATACAAAAGGTCGCCGACTACATGAAGAAGAATCCACAGGCTCGCTTCGAAGTGCAGGGACATACGGATAATCAAGGTTCCGACAAAGTGAACGATCCGCTCTCGCAGCAGCGTGCTGAAGCTGTGGTGAAGGCTCTCGAAGGCTTAGGCTGCGATCCGTTCAACATGCGTGCCGTAGGTAAAGGCTCGCACGAACCCGTTGCCGATAACAAGACGGAGGCTGGCCGTGCCAAGAACCGACGCGTTGAGTTTATTAAGAAATAAATGATAAATATGAAGAAAATAGTCATCTTATTAACGGCTTTGCTGATGTTCAGCACGTCAGATGCTGACGCCCAGGGATTCCTGAAGAAATTGAAGCAGAAGGCTCAGCAGGCGGTAGGACTCTCGAAGACAGAAGAGAGTGAACAGACAACTGAAAACGACGACAAGAGTTCTGCTGATGTCTCGAATCTTACCGTAGCACAAGGTAGCGATATCGTGCCTAAGCGCAAGACCGTGACCATTACTTGGGATGGTACGGTCACGCCTTCATCGGCTTCGTCAGCCTCTGCACTCATGTCAGAATTGCCACAGTTGCCCTCTGCTGAGAAAATGGCTCGTTCTACAATGGAAGAACGTGATGCTTACATCAATCAGATTGCTTCCGTTCTGGCTCGCGCCGAACAGTTGCAAGAAGCCAATAATGGTTGCTCGGATGCAGAGATGGAGGCACTGCGGCTGAAATGGGAGCAAAAGATTCAGGAACTCTTCGGGCTGACCAAAGAGGAACTGGCTATGCTGAACGATGAGAACGTACCGGATTCGAAGAAAGAGCCTATCCGACAGAAAATATTGGTGAAGGTGACGGGTACTAATCCTGATATGGCTGAGATGGAACGCTTTGAAAAGATGAGCGAGAAGGAGCAGGAGAATTATATCCGTCAGCATCCTGAGTTTATGCAAAAGATGCAGGCTATGGCTATGAACGCCAGAAACTTCAGCCAAAAGACAAAGCAACTGACTGAAGCCTTCAATGGATACGAAGCCAAGATGGGTAAACTAATGCAGGACTATCTTCAGTTTATGGAACGTGAGAATCAACACAGCTATTCAAATATAGGCAAAAAGTATAGTGCCAAGTTAAGGAAATACTATGATCAGATTTGTGCTACAGATGATGCTGCACAGATTGATGCACTCTATGCCGATGCAGATGAAATACTATACAAGTATCGCTTGGAGGCAGCTAAAGAATTTCGGGCATCCCTCGTGCGACAGATGGCTGAAGCGAAAAAGATAGCAGCGGAATATTCTCGTCTGACGCAACAGGTTGTCAACAGCGGCGACCTGCCCGAATGTGCTATCGGACGTATGGACCTTAATGCTGTCATCGCGGTTGGCAACCTGCTTGGCGAGGCCTATAAAGAGTTGCCCAAATTGGATGCACAGCCTGTCTGTGCAGAGACTCTTTATGAATTGCCGAATGGCTGGACGTTCTGCTATTGGGAAAGTGGCGGCTACGTTGGTGGTGTTGATGATTTCAAGATACCAGGTAGCCAATGGCCGCTGCTGGCATTCAACGAACGTACAAAAGGATATGGCGCTGTGGAGCGAGGCAAATTCCGCCTGATTACGGAGGAAGAGTTGAAAGCCATCAACAAGCAAGCTGATGCTCGCCAGAAGAAAGGCACAGACCAGAAGCCTCCTTATGGTGTTTACAAGAGCCGTAGCGGAAAACGCTCGGTGGAGTACAGTCAGACGGGTGAGGTCATCATCAATGGTATGACCACATTTACGCCTTCGGCTTTCTCCATTTCCAACGAAAAATTGGAGTGGATAGTAGTCGATGAAGGCAAGATTCTGAAATGTACTTACAAGTTGTAATGATTAACTTGAAACATTCTATCATGCTGTGGATGCTGCTCGTGATGAACAGCACCACAGCTTTTTCTATTGATTATCGCAAAGTTTTTGGGAATGCCTGGAATGAGGCAGAATGCTATGTCTGCGAACATCATGAAAAGTGGAAACAGGAGTTTGAACTCTTTGGTGTGGACAGTCGGTTGGCAGAGGCTATCGTTTTCCCAGAACTCATCCGCTATTCCATGTGGCAGGACATGATTGAGCGTTCTGCAGTCAATGGCTTGTATGTGATGAAGGGTAGGGAGGGTGCAAACTTCTCCATCGGTCGTTTCCAGATGAAGCCCTCGTTTGCTGAGGAATTGGAACAGGCTTGGAACGCTTCGCCCTTAGCACAGGAATATGGTTTTTATTTCAATCTGGCAAACAAAGCAGAAGCGCGCCGTTCTCGCATACGAAGATTGAGCAGCGAGCAGGGACAATGTCGCTATTTGGCCATCTTTATCAGACTTTTGCAACAGCGTCTTCCCCAATTGCAACAGGTATCGCCTCAGGAACGAGTTCGCTTGTTGGCAACAGCCTATAACCATTCGTTTTTAGCCTCATGGCAGTCTCTGTGTCGTTTACAACACGAACGCCTGTTCCATACCGATGTCGTTAAAACGCGCAGCACCCAGCTATATTGTTATGCCGATATTGCCTTATCCTTTTGGCAGAGTAATTCTCAATAAGTCAATTATCACTCCAAGTGAGGGTTACTTTCAGAATATTTTTGTAATTTTGCACAAAAATAATGAAACATAAGGGAATTATCTGCGGCATTCTGGCTGCTGTATGCTATGGCACCAATCCGTTTGGGGCGTTACCGCTCTACGAGGAGGGCGTGAACACATCGTCCGTCCTTTTCTACCGCTTTTCAATGGCAGTGCTGATTCTGGCGGTGATGCTGGTGGCTGAGCGTAAATCTTTTAAGATAAACGGCAGTGAACTGAAAACGCTTGGTTCATTAGGACTGCTCTTTGCTGCGTCGAGCATCACCTATTATCAGAGTTTCCGATTCATGGATGCCGGCATTGCCTCTACCATTCTGTTTGTCTATCCTGTAATGGTGGCGATCATCATGGCAACGTTCTTCAAAGAGAAAGTGACGGCTTCAACAGTTACAGCCATCACCCTCGCATTAGCAGGTATCGGTCTGTTATATAAAGGAGATGCTGGTGTGTCGCTGAGTGCCATAGGTGTTCTGCTGGTCATGATTTCCTCGCTGACTTATGCCGTCTATATCGTGGTGGTCAACCAGTCGAGCATCCGCATGTCATCCTTGAAACTCACATTTTATGTGTTGTTGATATGCATGTTCTCGCTGTTAGCCTATTCCTTTACTTCGCCCGACCTGCACTTGATGTTGCCACCATCTCCGCGAGCATGGTTCTTTGCTTGTTGGTTGGGCTTGGTGCCGACAGTTCTTTCGCTGGTACTGATGACTATTGCCGTGCACGAGGTTGGAGCCACGCCAACCGCCATCATGGGAGCCTTGGAGCCGTTGACTGCCGTAGCCATCGGGGTAATGGTGTTTGACGAGTCACTCACTTTCCGTCTCGTCATCGGCATCGTGCTCATCCTTTCAGCTGTCCTGCTGATAGTATTGGGCAAAAACTTTCACCTGCGCACCATCACTCATACCATCAGTGTCATCGTCAGAAAGACTTGGCGTTGGAAATCGTAGAATACAAAGGATGTACGAATATGGCAAAGATTACAAAGGAACAATATGAGTTTGCGTTGTCCCACCGTAGCCCAGTTGATATATGTCGAGCTGATGAGGAAGTGAGACAAAATTCCGTTACGATACGTTAAAAGCGAAGTGGAGTAGTTAATAAAGTGGAAATCCTGTAATATATTTCCATAGTAACTTCGTATATATATTATATGATAGAAAAAGAAATAACTGAAACCTATTATTTCACTCCCTCTGACTTTAACGAAAAAGGCAGGAGAATTTCAGATGGTGTGACATTCCGTGATGTAGTTAAGGATTTTGAACGTGATTTCCATGAGCGTCACTCCACAGAATATGCTCTGAATCTCTATGCCAATTCTCAGACAATGGATTTGCTGGCAAGATCTAATGATGCTGCGTCTTTCTTGTTGTATGGAATGGACTTAACCCAAGGGAAAGCATTTGATGCCGTTCACGACCCATTCATCAACCATGAGATGGACAAGCATAGCGAGAAAATCTATGTGTATGGTATTGACTCCGCATTTATGACAGAGTACGACGAGTACGGCTATCCCATATTGAATGAGGATAGCGACATTTATCCCTTGACGCTGCTTGTAGATAATACGATGCGAGACGGTGAACTCAGGTTAGCTGTTCCTACATTGGACGATGGGGATGATACGGAGAATGTCACTATAGATGTACCACAATTCGAATATGCATGATGGAAACAAAAGAGCAAGAAAGGAAATGGCATCTGATTCGCAACGATAATGGCGAATGGATAAGTGATGAGAACGTAGTGTTCCTTACAAAGGAAGAAGCGAGACATCTGAGGATTAAGGCCAAGCTGGCAGGCAAGAAATTGAATATCCAGCATGGATATGATGGGACTTTGTGGTGTTATAAACATGAAATCAAAACAATAAAATTTAATTTAGAAATGAAAACAGACGAAAAAAGAACAGACGATTACTGTAAACTAAAGGTTGAACTTCCTATGATAGATATTCCTAAAGGTTACACTTATCACTTAGACAAACGTGACAATTTAACATTAAAAGTTTCAGAAAAGGGTCTTAAGGCAAACATGCAAGACAATGAGAGCGCATTTGAAAGTTGGGCAATAGTCTTAAAGTTTTATTTGAAAGATATTAAGACTGTAACAATCGATTGGGATGATTTATCTATCGTCAGCGAGAATAATCTTCATTTTAATCGATTTGTATATCGGCTTACAAGATTTGTTCAATCGTACGAATGGGCATATTCAAAGAAGCCAATACCTCAACTACCCTCAATACTTGTTTGTAATTTTCCCAATGGAGGTGCATCAGAAGCAGACGAGCATGAAAAAGGTAGCGAGGGTTGGATAGAATGTAAATATGTCGAAAAACACAAAATAGAATACGATGTAATGGATCACCAATTACCAGTTGGCATATTCTATGATAAAGTTAGTAGGGAAACCCACTTTACAACTGGGCAGAAAAGTGCTATTGACATTTGGGCTATCAAGGATGGAGTATTTAGTGTTTTCGAGCTAAAGAAGCCTAATAATATCGTTTTGGGAATCATATCGGAATTAATGTTCTATACTAATATTATTCACGATATTATGTCACATAGAATACAATTTCAGGAAGATGCAAAAATGCAAGCAGCAATAAACAATAATTATAGGGGATTTGCTGATCTTTATAAAGCATATCTTAGTGGTAGCATACAAAAGATTAATGCCGTTCTTCTTGCTGATTCATTACATCCTTTGATTAAGCCGGAACTACTAGACTTTATAAATGATTCCGCTCGTTTCAGATATAGTCGAATTAGTTTTTCAATGAAAGAAGTTAGTTTATAATTGATATGAACATTAAAATCCATCGCGGCACTCACCAGATAGGCGGATGTGTTACAGAATACGAGTATGACGGCTGGCGGTTGTTCGTCGATTATGGCGAAGAACTGCCTGGTGGCCCTAAGTCTGGAGATTTGCAGTTAGAGGGGCTGACTCATGGCGATATCTCAAAGAGTGCTTTGCTGATTACTCACTATCATGGTGATCATATTGGTAATATAACAAAACTTCCAAAAGAACTTCCCATATACATGGGGAGAGTTGCACGTGATATACAGTTAGTGCTGTCTAACCACCTAAAGTATAAATATCCCGTTCATAAAGATATGGTAGAACGTCTGCAGAATGTGTGTACCTTCGAAGCTGGACAGGACTTTATGTTTGGTAAATTTGAAATCAAGCCAGTGACTGTAGATCATTCTGCTTTTGACGCATACGCATTCAGAATCAAAGTTAATGGTACGTCTGCCTATCACACAGGTGATTTCCGCTTACATGGTTTCAGAAGTGGAAACTTCCTTAAGATGATAGAGAAGTATGTTGGTAAGGTTGACTATGTAGTATGTGAAGCTACCAATATACTCAGACCAAATGCAACGAGCAAGAAGGAATCGACGCTACGACGTGACTTCGTTGCTTTGTTTAAGGAAAAGAAATCCACTGTGGTCTATCTCTCGTCTACTAATATTGACAGGCTGTTTTCATTGTATCATGCAGCATTAAAAGCTGGTCGTCCTTTCTATGTTGATGGATATCAGAAACACATGATGGATGTAGTAGTGAACAGTAAATCCTTATGGACTAAATCCTCATTGTATCAATATGGGAAATATGAGCCAGAGACACTCATGTATCATCGATTTGATAAAAACCGATTCTTTGTGTCAGACAGTTTCAAAGAGTATCTTGATACAAAAGGTTATGTGCTTATCGCTCGCAACAATGAACGCTTTGACAATCTTCTTGAACAAATTCCTGGTGAAAAGCAGAAAGTGCTGTCCATGTGGGATGGCTATGTAAAAGAGGGAACCGAAGCCTACAATGAAAACTTAGCGAACTCTTTGGATGGCGAATATGATTACATGCACACCAGTGGTCACTCAGACATGAATAGCATGCGTGAGGTATTCCGCTTGCTCCATCCCAAGGCACTCATCCCTATTCATACGGATGCACAAGAAAAATTCGCAGAACAATTCTCTGACGAATGGCCTGTGAAACTGCTGAATGATGGTGATAGCGTTTCCGCACTCTAATTGGATATTTATACATGAAAATATTGCACCTCTCGGACACTCATGGCTTACATCACCGCATAAAAGATATGCCTGAGGCTGATGTCATCGTTCATAGCGGTGACATCAGCAATAATGGTACAGAGAGTGAAGTTCTCGATTTTCTGAATTGGTATATTGAATTGCCTTATCCCCATAAGATATTCGTTACTGGCAATCATGATCTCTGTCTTTGGGATGCTGAAGGGATAGAGGATTTGCCTCATAACATATATTTCCTCCAAGATTCAGGTGTTGAGATTGATGGAATCAGGTTTTATGGGATTGCTTATAACCACCCAGAAACCTTGATACCATTTGGCACTGACATCGTTGTTACCCATGAGCCGCCTGTTATGATTCTTGACGAGTCGGTAGGCATCCATTGGGGTAATGCCCCATTAAGAAACCGCATCATGGAGGTCAAACCCCGATATCACCTCTTTGGTCATTCCCATGGTGGCTATGGGACTATTAAGCAGGACAACATTGTGTATTCCAACGCAGCACTGCTTGATGACATGAATCGTCTTGTTAGAAAACCAAAAAAGTTCTTGGTATAGATACAAAACAATTTTTTCAAAACTACTCACCATACTCACCAAATTGCAGTCAAACGCCGATACACAGGGCGCTTGACGATGGTGAGGTTAAGTCTGTAACCTCAAGGTAACCTCAAGCTAACCTCACCATCAAGATATCAAAATAATAAAGACGAGTGTAAAATGTAAAGAAATTTAGCATTACTGCTGAATTTTCGTCAATCAAATAGTTCAAGTACCTGAAAATGAGGGTATTTTTACTGGCAGGCCTACAAAAAATATTTTCCTAACTAGGAAAAAATATTTTCTATTAATGCTAGCAATTTTTTCTCTTAATAGTAGCAATGTTTTTAGTTAATAGTTGAGAGTTGTTTTGTGATTTTTGTAAAGTTGTTTCAATATATTCCCTTTAATGCCTGATTGAGGTTAGCTTGAGGTTAGCTTGAGGTTACAGGGATAACCTCACCATCGTCAAGCGCCCTATACATCGGCATTTGGCTGCAATTTGGTGAGGTTGGTGAGTGTTTTCTGAAAAGTCGTAATGAAGAAAATGGTACATAGTCTTTGGCTTTATGATTTTTTATGCTATCTTTGCAAAATCAATTTGAATAAGACGATGAGAATGATGATGAAAAAGTGGATGCTGACCTTCACAGTGCTGTTGTGTGGCATCATGAGTGTGCAGGCGCAGATTCCTCCAGAAGTGAAAGATTTGCTGAAAAAGGTAGCGGCTAAAATGGATCATCCTTCAGGTACGGAGGTTGACATGAATGTGCGTGCCAAGATGTTTATTATCTCTGTCAATATGAAGATGACGGTTTATGGCAAAGGTGATAAGCAGCGTATGAAGGGTACAATGAAGATTTTGGGTAAGACGGCTCAGATAGAATCCGGCTTCGACGGACAACAGGAGTGGAAATATAAGCATCTGGATTTGAAAAAGGAGAATAAGAAGGATACCCTTTTCATTAAGAAGGTGACAAAGAAATCTAAGGCTGACTACGATGTCGATTTTGATTTGGATAAGTCGTATCGTAAAGCCACCATGAAGTTGAAAGGTAAATATCATGTCATCACCTTCACGAATCCAGTCGATAAGGACGATCCCAAGAAAGTGACCATGAAGATTGACAAGGATAATCTGATTCTGCGTGAGGTGGCTGTCAAGGAAGGAGGTGGCACGATGACACTAACTTTCAATCGTATCAAATATGGTGTCAACGACAACGTCTTCGTCCTGGATACCTCAAAGTATCCTGGTGCTGTTATTGTTAGGAAATAATCCAATCATGACACGCCAGCCGTGGAACAGCCCCGTGGCATCGTCATCAGCAATCATCAGAAGATTATCAGAAAATAGCCCAAGGTGACATCGAGTTCACAAAGAATCATACACTTCGTGTGCATAAACTTTTGCACCAAGATTTGGTTTAGATGATGGCTTTACGATACAAAATGAGTAAATTGCATCAAAAAAGGTTGTAAGTTTACAACCATTTCAAATAAATTTTGTATTTTTGCACCATTAATAGTTATATTTTCTTTTGTATGAAATATCTAAATATAAAGAAAGCTCTGGCAGCATGGCTTGATTTGCAACCTTTGCCGGAAAAGGATAGAGATAGACTAAGCCGTCGTTTCACTGTGGACTTCAACTACAATAGCAATCATATTGAAGGTAACACCTTGACTTATGGACAGACGGAAATCCTCTTACTATTTGGTAAAGTAATAGGCGAGGCAGATTTTCGTGATGTTCAGGAGATGACTGCGAGTAACGTGGGGTTGCAGATGATGACAGAAGAGGCAACTGTAAAAGAGGTTCCTTTAACTCAGAACTTCATCCGTACACTGCATAAGACCTTACTCCGTGAAGATTATACTGTGTATCGTGAACTCCCGGGAGGTGTACAAACAAGTTATGTAATTCATGCTGGTCAATATAAGACTCGCCCCAATAGTGTTATCACTCGCTATGGCGACAGATTTGAATATGCTTCTCCTGAGGAAACTCCCAGTTTGATGACAGATTTGGTGGATTGGTATAACAAGGCAGAGCGGGACGGAAAACTTTCTCCTGTTGAGTTAGCTGCACTATTCCACTACAGATACATCCGTATTCACCCGTTTGAGGATGGAAATGGACGTATAGCCCGACTGATGGTAAACTTTATTCTTACTCGCCACGATTATCCGATGATTGTAGTGCGAAGTCGTAAAAAGAGTGCGTATTTAGAGGCTTTGCATCAGACTGATATGGAAGTCGGCCCAGTACCTGCTGATGGTGCACACGCTGATATTAAGGACATCAAACCATTCTTGAAATACTTCAATGAACTGGTAACTACTGAGGTTTATAATGATGTACTCTTTGTGAGTGAAAAGGATGAGAATGTATGGTGGTATGATGGTGAACGGATAGCTTTCCGTACACCTAACTATACGAAGATCTTGAATGCCATGCGTACCCAGCCAACGCTTACATTGGCTGATATGAAAGAAATAACAGGCATCAGTATTGCTGCCATTCAAAAGCTTCTCGACCAGCTTATTCAGAAGAAGTACGTTGAGCGAGGAGAAAAGGACGGAAGTTGGAGAGTGTTTGTGACTCAGTAAAGTATAATAATTATATTAAGGGATGATGAGTAATAAGTTGTTTTTAATATCATTATTGATAAGTTTTTCTGTACAGATCTTTGGACAGGATGTAGTTCCACGTCAGGCTCCTATAGATAATATGTCATCTATAGAGGGTTCCTTGAATAAGGGTAAAGGTGACAATCCAGAATTCACAAAGATTCCAATTATCATAGATTCTACTGAAGGATGGGAGTGGATTTACAAGGAGGAAAGTGAGGAAGTATTTGAAGCATACCCATTACGATTGTCTTACAACAAATATAAGTCACATCCACAATATCGTGTAATTGGTGAAGAAGTATATAATGGAAAAGGACAACTAGTTAGAGTTGTTAACATCTTTGATTCTAATCAACGTCCAATATCCCAAAGAGTAACAGACGAACTCTTGCAGCAAACATATATTAATGATTATAAGACCAACAAGTACAATTTTAAAAAGGAAAATCAAAATGCGCAGAATTATGTTAAGCAAGAGTTGAAACTCATAAAGTCATCCCGTTTTTATTGGAGTAAGGAGGGAGTAGGGTATCTTCAACAACTGAATTTGGATCATATTCATGTTTTGATATTCTCTTAAAAATCGAACGATTGAATGACACTTCCTTCAAATTGATATTTGGAGATGTTAAGGGTAATTCAGTAAGCACATGGAAAGTTGCCTATTTACCAAATGGACAATTTAAAGCAAAAATGATAGTTACTCGTTTGCCGTTAGAGAAAATAGAGGTTCCTATAAGGGTCTGTGAGATCAAGAATGGAAAGTTGACAATACACGAAGATTGACAATTAGCTTTCTTATGGACAACACATGTCAACTCCGGCAACTAATGACTCTTGGTGCCAACATAAATGCAATAGGCATTGAGGAGCGTTTTGAACAAATAGCAAAGATGCTGTTTGAAAGATTTGCTATTCAAAAGGGTGAGAAGAAGTATCTCTTTAAAGAGATTGAGTTTTACTTCTACAATAAGAATCATCGTGATATTATCACCCATCCACGTATATCTAAACCATTGTGTTGGTATGTAAACGACTTTGGAGGGATTGATTTAAATTTTTCCTGTATTATCAAACGTGAGTCTAGGCCAAATAGTAAGGGAAAGATTGTCGAAAAGTATGTGTTGGATGATAGCGCATACTTTGGTGGCATCCTCATTCGTCAATTAATAAGTGAAGATGGTTGTGAAGTCCTAAATGGACCATGGACTTGTGCAGAATTGTTTAGATGCTATGATGCCACAGGTGTTGACCGTGGATTTCCTGTTCTTGTGGAACATGATAATGGTATGGTGGGCTATATCCGTAAACCTCGTGTTAATCTACTGAGATCAAATCAATCTGTTGAAGATAAAGTTAATAATATTCTTTACCAATATCATGACAATGTACAATCTTCCAAAGAAACTTTATACCAAGATTTCATAAACTTCAAAGATAAACCATATGGATATGAACAACAAATTGCTTCACGATAAAAATACAAACGTAGTATTTCTATCTCTTTGTTTGAATACTAAAAAATATGGTAATCCTAAGTTCTATAAGGAGTTGATGACCATACTAAAGGAAATGGGTATAGAAACAAGAGAACTAAAATGCACTCGCGATTATTGGGCTCGTGACTATATGCCTATTCAATTGGGCGAAAATGATTTTTTGAAGTATCATTATTATCCAGATTATCTTATAAATAAGGATGATATTGATTCGATAACGGATGTTTCAAAAGTGATATCCGGTATGGGTATTAACTGTCGTTCTACCAATTTAATCATAGATGGTGGCAATATGGTGCCATGCGGTCCTTATATTGTGATGACAGATAAGGTGTTTTCTGAAAACAGGAAAAAGAAAGATGATTGGGAATTCAAAGCCTTGCTAGATTCCGAACTTGGCCATCCTGTCATCATTATTCCCCGGACTCCACATGAAGACGATATATATGGACATTCTGATGGTTTCATCAAATGGTGTGGTGATAATCGCATACTTATGGGTAATCATGGAGATTGCTACCCTGAAGAAGCTACGGCTATTCGTAAGATTCTTGAAAGCTATGGCTTTGAAGTAACTGAAATGCGTTTCAAAGGCAAAGTTGATTCACCTTGTTATAATCTCAACTGGGCATATATCAACTTTCTTCAGGTTGGTAAAAATATCATAATGCCTAAATTCAATATTGAAGAAGATACAATAGCCCAACAATACATCCAGGAAGCATTCCAAGATTGCAATATCCGTCAAATTGAAATGGCAGAGATTGTAAAAGAAGGTGGTGCTTTACATTGTATAAGTTGGAATGTATATCTTCCATAATCACAAGCCAAAATGTGAATCACCAAATACGAGAGATTGCAGATAGTATGTTTTTTGCAAAAAATCACAATCATTTTCCCACGCAATATCTATACAGTGTTGATAATCTGTACTTTATGAGTTAAACCGTACAAATGGACTTTGGGAAATGGAAATCCGAGGTTCTCATCCCTTTAGTTCTTTGGTAGGTCTTCCACTAAACTCGCCCTTCTCACTCAGAAGAGTATCATCATCTGTTCTGCACGTATGCGGTGCAAAGATAGCTAAAAATTACCAGATGCAACATATTTTTGGCAAAAAAAGTTGTTGGTATCGAAAATAATTCCTATCTTTGCACTGTCATTATAAAATGAGATCGAGATATGCCAGAAGTATTTAGATTCTTTGGATTCTCCTTCTTCTTTTACAGTAAGGAGCATGAGCCTGTCCACGTTCACGTTGAAGGGAACGGTGGCATGGCTAAGTTCGTATGGAACGGAAGTGAGTTCACATTGCTTGTAAAGGAGAAGATAAAGGCAAATGACCTGAAGAAGATTAAGGCGGTCATCGATGAGAATGCCGACCTGATTATCAAGCGTTGGGAGGAGCATTTTAATAGTTAACATAGGGGGATACGTTATGAAGATTACAAAGATTTGGTTTAATGCTGATCATATATTCGGCATAGACGAAGAGGGAAAGGAGTACAGCCAGTCGTTGCTCTGGTACCCTAAGTTGAGGGCAGCATCCGATGAAGAACGTAGCCAATACACCTTTGGCTATGACGGCATCCATTGGCGTAGTCTTGATGAAGACATCAGTTTTGAGAGCTTTACCTATGAAGATTCAGAGCCATCAGCCCTACAGCGTTTCTTCCTGACCCACAAGGAAATCAACGTGGCAGA
>DEJG01000009.1:60143-61442 GCA_002353295.1 Prevotella sp. UBA2754 | reverse complement strand
TTTGCCCGTTCCATTGGGATGAATGCCACACTACTGCGTAACTATATCAATGGCTTCAAGAAACCTTCTGCTGAGAGGGAAAGTGAAATCCTTGCCCATATTCATAAACTGGGTAAGGAGATGATAGCTGCCTGCTTCTAAACTAAAGGTTAAAGATAAATGAAAAATCAATATGTTTTCTGCTTTCTATTTCTATGGTATTGCTATTCTTGTACATTAACACCAAGGATGGCAATACCTCAAGAATTAAAAAATGAACTCGTAAGAACAGGGCGTTACAATTCGTATGTAAGATACTTGAACCAGTCTTTGGACTCAAATAATGCAGAGGACTTATCATATTTTTTAAGTATAGATTATTTTTGTACTTTTTCCACAGGTTCGGAACATGGACAAATTTTATTAGATATATTACGGGAAAAAGGTGATACGTTGTTTTTCAAAGCCCTTACACTTCTAAATCAATCAGAAAAAATAAATGTTAAAGGGTACATCTTAATAGGGATAGATAATCAAAAAAAATACAATATCAGTAATCTTATAAAAGAATACCCTAAGTCATTTGGATATTTAAATATAAAACCATGGTAAATGATTTCCTACGGCTACGAACGTGAACAAGATAGGCTACGACAAGTTCGAGCAGCGCACCTACCTGAAGTACTGCAACGGCGCAGAGACCTTCTACAGCTACGACCCACAGCGTCGCAGGCTGCAGAACCTCGCAGTCAGCGTCAAGGGTACGGACATCATGGACAACGCCTACACCTACGATGCCGTGAGCAACGTGCTCAGCGTAGCGAACGGTGCATCAGTACCGCAGAGCGGCAAGGCAGGCGGGCAGATGGCACACACCTACACCTACGACAACCTCTACCGTCTGGCCACGGCCACCGGCACCTACACGGGAGCCGACGGCAAGAGCGCAGGCTACACACTTGCGATGGGCTATGACAACATGCACCGCATCACCTCTAAGAGCCAGCACCTGACGCAGCAGAACGTGCAGTTCAGCGGAACGCTCAACGCCGGCTACGACCTCACCTACACATACGGCACGGATGCGGGAAAGAAGTTCCTGCTCCAAACCGTCGGTGACGTGAACTACCGCACCGAGGAGACACCCGGTGAGGATGCGAATGTCAAGAACTGCCATGCCTATGAGTATGATGCCAACGGCAACCTCATATACGTCAATACTTCACGTGAGAAAAAGGACGGTGAGAACGACGAGAAAATCGGTGAAAGCCAATGTCTGTGAATCTTTCCCTGTCTGATAAGGAACTCTGCAAACTTAAT
>DEJG01000009.1:57436-60021 GCA_002353295.1 Prevotella sp. UBA2754 | reverse complement strand
CTAAAGTGCTGCGGAATCTAGGTTCTTAAAGGTTCTGAATGATATTTTTTTCTATACTTGTAATCAAATCTTTTTGAAAGAAAAGCCACTGTTCTATATCATGCTCGTCAAGTAATGTATCATCGATATGACAATCCCTTCCGCTCTTCGTCGTTCATATCGTCAATGTCATCATAGTTTCTTCGCTTGCGTGGGTTGTTGTCACCACCAGATGATGGAACAAAGGTAGAACTGGCATAGAGTTTCATGTAACCGAAGATGGTATTCTCTATGAGGGAAAGAGCTGCGGAGCGCTTTTCAGGTCTTGAAAACTCTCTGCGGATATAGCCTTCAATGAGGGGCTTATGATATTTGGCGATGACTTCTTCCTTTGTCAAGTCACCATTCCTGAAAGCCATAAAGTCCTCGTTGCTCATCTTCTCGCTATATTCCTTTGAACCACCTGTAAACTTCATTGCGATGTGGCACTGTCCTTGCTTGTCTTTATAGATGCGTGTTGCTTCTACATTGATGAAAGAGGGTAGGACGTAACGCTCTGGGCAAGCCTTGCGTTTCAAGTCCCGGTTTTCCTTGCGTAGATTCTCATTGATGGAGGCACTCTTTTCATTGTTGCGACGCAACTGAGCATTTTCTTCCCTTAAAGCCGATATGGTCTTTTGATCCTGCTCATGTTGCTGCTTTCTTCGTTCAATATCTGCCTGAAGCTGAGTGACCTTTTCAGTCAGTTGTTCTACCTGCTGCTGAAGCTCAATGTTCATCGGGTCAGCCTTTAGATCTTCCACAAGCTGGTCAATCCTTTTATAGAGTGCATTCTTGGCATTTTGGGAGAGGAACGACTTATAGACCAGTTTTCTAAGCGAAGCAATGTTTTCAAGTGCTTTTTTCTCTTTGTACTGGATGGCATTGAGGTGTTTTACATTGGAACTGCTACCACGTTCCATCTTGAGACATTCGGCTCCGACGGTCTGCATTCTTGTGGTGTCTTGACGTCCAAGGCGCAATGAAGTGCCATTGTCGTGAGTCCAGTCTGCTACGAAATGAGCATGAAGGTTCAGATTTGAGGGGTCTGGATTAGTCTTGTTGAAACCTTCATCACGATGGATATGAATCTGAATGCACTTGATGCCGAACTCCTTTTCAAGTTGCTTTGCCAGTAGTTGGAGGTCAGCCATTGTAGTATCAGGTTTGATTACCACAGCAGCCTCACGGATGGGGGCAGCTTTCGCCTGCATCTTCTGTCCTACGTGTGCCTGATAGCGTTCTGCAATTTCCTTGCGAATATCTGCCAAACTCTTACCTGCGTATCGAGGATCAACCCAGTGTTCATTGTTTGGCGTGAGATCCTTGATGACATAATCAAGTTCCTTCAAACGCCAATTATGAATCTCACACCCTGGCTTAACAGGATCGAAATGTATGCATGTCTTTTTAGCCATTGTTTTTATTGCTTTAGTAATTGATATTTCAAAAGATGGGGTCAAGGGGCGAAGCCCTTGTGGAAAGGTTATTAGGGAATGCGTCCCTGAGCCCATTGTACCCTTTAGGGTGCTAGTGGGCTACCACCCTTCTATGGAAGAGTGGCAGAGGACTCCTACGGAGGGGCTTCTGTCAGCCGTATTTGTCGCCAATGTTGCGAGGTTGCGGTCGTTTCTTTCGTATCTCATTGATAATCAGTATGTAAGTTAAAAATACAGCGCAACCTGTCAACTTGGGTCTTTCTTGTTGACCGCCTTGCTCACATATTGGCGAGAACAGCCCAGAGCATCAGCCAGTTTCTGTAGATTAACCTCACCGCCATAGGTGTTATAGATAATCTTCAGGCTCTGTTCCTTGGTGTAGCCCTGATACATTCCACCGCTAATCTCCTGATAGACCTTCTCGGCTGCACTCTCGAAATAGAGCATACATTGAACCGAGTGAATCATTTCATCACCTGAGATAATCTCTTTATGATAGTAATCAAAAGTCTTCTCCCATAACAGATGAGTGACGATAGTCCAACGGAGGATGATAATCTGCAACTTACTATAGACATACTGCATGTAGTCATCGGCTGAGGACTTTTTGTCTTGCAACATGTTGTAGTAAGTGCAATAGAAATCTTTAGCCTCAGGGGAAAGGGTTAGTTCCGTTGGCTCTACCTTCAACAGTTCCCTTATGAAATCAGTCCAGTAAGGCATAATGCTTTCAGAGAGTTGTTTGTCTGAATAGTATGTGACAGGAACCTTATCGGGATAAACAAATAGAATACGCTGGTTAAAGCCACTGACCATCAACTGAGGATTGCCGAATGTCGACTTCAACAGACCTGGCTGGATACCGCCAAGAATATCTAGAAAAGGCTCTCGGATGAAAGTAGGGTCTTCGGTTTTACGGTCGATGCAGAAACTGGTACTATCCCAGATAGAGAGCATGTTGCTGATGATGCCACTACGGTTATAGCGGTCAAAGTCATCAATCATTCCTTTGATTTCATCACGGTATATCATCTGCGGCATAAAGGATAGTGCTTTGTAGATGGCTTCAGGGGTGGTGTCAGTGAGAGACAGTTTCTTGCAGATGGGTTTCGGCTTGTTGGTTCCATC
>DEJG01000009.1:57168-57332 GCA_002353295.1 Prevotella sp. UBA2754 | reverse complement strand
GCTACATGACATATCCACATAGAGGGATAGTTGGTGTATTTGCCGTCAAACAGTTTGATGGACTTGTTGACGGCAATACTCACAATGGCATAGATGGTTGTGATAACGATGTCTGCATCACACTGATAGACATCAACAAAGTTCTTGATGATGTCTTGAATCTC
>DEJG01000009.1:481-57114 GCA_002353295.1 Prevotella sp. UBA2754 | reverse complement strand
TACTGGGCAGATGATGAACTCGCTGCCGAATCTCTTTCAGCATCTCTTCGGAATTGATGCCATAGCAGTCTTGTTTCCCTCCCTCAATCCATTTGTATAGTTCATCCTCATAGAAGTAGAGTTTATTTCCTCTTTTGTAGTGGGGGATGATACCTTTACGGGCATTGGCATAGATGGTGGGCTTTGCCTTACCAGTAATACGCATGGCTCCTTGAATGTCGGTGAGGACATGGCGGTTAGATACTGATGACTGCTCAATAGGAGTAGTCATTTTAGACAACTCATAAACGAGTTGTGTAAGCTGATCGACTTTCTCTGTCAGATTCTGAATTTGTTGTTCTAACATTTTTTATCCTGTCCCTTTAGTGGAACATCGCTGCAAAGGAACAGGGTTTATCAACGGTATATCCCAATACCGCTATAAACTAAAATAAACTGGGAATAAACTATACTGTTGAGCTTATTCCCAGTGATTATAGGTTATATTTGCTTGATAAGTTCTTCTGTAATATGACCGCTGAATTTCTTCGATATACTGCGGTTGTCACCCCAACAAACTTTAGGGATTGGAATAGATGGATTTTTCGACTCGCTTGAAGTCAACTTTGTTGTAACGGTACTGAATTCTACGTCTCTCAACTGGTAGGGGAATACTTCTTTTATGAAAGTTGCTCCAAAGACATTAGACTTTTTGAGGAAGAACTTCACGGCAAAGCCAATGTGGTATATGTCTTCTGTATTAAGAGAATTGAATTTTGATGTAGCCTTCACCTCATAGGGAAGACGAGTCTTATGTCCATCCACAATCAGATCCAATGCCCGATTATCAATAGCCAGGTAAATATCCTCCAATACTATCTGGGCATCCTCAACGGGCAGATACTTCCTTACGTATTTCTCCACGTAAGTATAGTAGAACTTCTTATACATCATAGTCTCTTTTTGGTTGGCTTTACTAATCGTATCAGGAACAGAAGGGGAAAGAACAGGTGGAACTTCTTCCACCTTATTATATATATTAGGCTCCGCTGTATGATGTTCTTCTGAAGGCTTGCTTTCTTCTACGGAAGTAGTTGGTTGTGGGAGAAGAAGTATTTGTTTGGTTGGCTTTTTTTTCCCCTTTAGCCTTTTCAAGCTGTCTGGCATAACGTATAAGCCGAAGTACAGCATTGCAGAAATACAGCCAGTTCCCGTCACATAGTAAAGGAAACTTGGGAAAAACAACATGTCTTTATACTGAACCCAGTACACCAATGGTAACGTCATTGCTAAAGCTGGCCCTATTATAATAGTGCTTACAAACAGTGTCTTGTGAAAATACTCGTCGATATTCATATCTCGTTATCCTAAAAAGTTGACTGCAAAGGTACTGCTTTTTAGTGATAACGAGTAATGATTTGTGCTAAAAATATACTTTTCATTCACAAAATCAAGTCTTATCCTTCGTCTCATAATTACTTGAGACAAAGGATGATAGGACTTGATAGTTAATGATTTCGTATGCTCTGCTATTTCAGAGAAATGAGTTCAGAAGCCTTGCGCTTGTTTGCATCGTTTAAGTCTGCATATATCTGTGTCGTGGACACATTCTTATGACCGAGCATCTTCGAAACAGTATAGATGGGGGTACCCATGCTTACTTCTAGGGATGCAAAAGTTCGACGGAGACAGTGGAAAGTGATGTGCTTGTCGATGCCTGCGGCTTTTATCCATTCCTTCAGGTTGTAGCTGACAATACTGTAGCTTAGTCCTTTGAAAACCGTTCCTGTACTACGTTCACCACAGAGTTCGTAGGCTTCATCGCTAATTGGAAGAGTATCTTCGGTACCAGTTTTCTTGATGCGATATTGGATAACATAGCCTCCATCGTTGCCAATGCGAAGATTCTCCCATTTCAGTCTTAGTACGTCGCTGATACGTAAGCCTGTCAAACCCGCAAACAGTGTAGCCTGTTTTACTGCAGGAATCCTGCATGGTGTCTTATTCAATTTCTTCAACTCACCAAGAGTAAGCGATTCCTTATGGGTATCAAGAGTGTCAATCTTGTCAAGATACTCACTGATATTCTCGTTCAGCCACTTCTCCCTGTAGGCATGATACAATAGTTCTCTGAAGGTAGAATAGTAGCTGGCAGCGGAATTCTGACTAAGCATCTGTTTGGTGTGCTTCAGTTGATGGGCATTGAGAAGATACTCACGGAAACCACGGCATAGTTCAATCGTGACCTCGCCAAAGGTACATTTGCCGTTGACGTACTTTGAAAAATGCTTGTACACAATGCCCCATCTGTCATGCTTTACTCTACATTTCTCCTTGAAGTAGGTGAGGAAGTCAGCCTTTTGCTTTGTCTTGTCGAGGAATCCGAACTGCTCATTGATGAGCGACTGCACACGAATGCATCGAATACCTTCTGCCTTCATGCGCATGTCCTTATTAAACTCCATCTCCATCTGGTTCTTTGGGCTGGCATAGATGTAAATACCCAGATACTCGCGTCGAGACGGCTTCATGGTTTTGGGGTTACGGATTGCAGGATAGTAATCCAGATAGAGTGAAATCATTCCGTTTTTGAGCTTAGCCTGGCGAACGGTTACCTTGGTGCAAATGTTACTTGTGTTCATAATACTTTAATTTTTAATGCGTTATACTTCTGTTTTGAAAATCTGGCTGCAAAATTAGGGAGTGTATCGTCAGTATATCCTTATACCGCCATAAACTTACAATAAACTGGATTTTAGGATGGATCTGTTGGCAACTCATTACATTTAGCCGGTACAATACCTTGCTTCCGCTCCTCGATGATATGGTTGAAATCATGTAAACTGAGTTTGATGAACTTGCCACACCTCTTCTTTGGCACATGATAGAAGCGGATAACCTCTCTTACCTGATGGACAGTCATCTGATACATAGACATTAGTTCCTCAATGGTCTTGAAATCGTCTTCTGGTTGAAGAATGTTCTTCTCCTTATCAACATGCAGTTTGGAGTAGTAGGGCTTTGTGCCGACATACTTTCGAGGGATATGATGCTTGCAGACGAAAGTCGTGACTTGCTTGTAAGTCATGTTGTATTTCGATTGGATTTCTTCGCTGGAGTACCATTCTGTCAGTTCTGGGGTGAGATTGTCCTTGATGAAATAGTTGTCGATGCCAGTCTTGGGGAAGCATTTCTTATCCCCGATAGTAAAGAAATCTATGTTCTGCGCTTTGGCAATGCGATAGATGGTCGTTTCCTTGACCTTGTACTTCTCAATAATTTCATCAATGGTGTAGAAAGGATTGGGTTCTTGTGGCTTGGGCGCTTCAGAGAGGTGGCTTGCCTGGTATCGTTTTACAAATGCATCCCAGTCAGTCCTCAGTATCAGCAACAGTCCGTTGACTCTCTTCACACTTAGCTTTTCGTTCTTGACATAGTAACGAACTTGGGATGTTGAGAAACTGCTGCTTTTGACAATGTCCTGAACGGTGTAGTAGTTGCCATCTGGTATTTTGGCAAGTCGTTTGAGGTTGTCAATATGACTCTTTGAGAAGTAAGTGATGTTCTGAAACTGGATGCGTGGCACATTATGCCGAAGGGCATATTTGTTTAGAGCAGCCCGCTTCATCCCGTAAATCTCCTCTATCTGCTTGGCATTATACCAGTCTTTCAGGTCATATTGCACGAGCAGTTCTGCGAAATGCACGTCAACGTCTTTCTTCTTCCAGAAAGTTCTTCTCCCTTCAATGATTTGGGGAATACCGAACTGTTCACATCTACGGAATACCGTTCGCTTACTGATCTTGAATTTCTCCATCATCTCTTTGAGGGAATAATAGTCATTATGAGTTTTCTTTCCCTTTTGGATGTTGCCTCGCTTCTTATAGGATGGGGCTTCATCGAAGAGTTTTTCAATGTCGCTCCTTCTGATGATGGTCTTTCCTCGAAATTGCTTTGCCTTCAGTTCATGTTGCCCAAGATAATTGTAGATAGTACTTCGGCAAACGCCAAGAAGCTCTGCAGTCTCTAACGGAGACAGAAACTGTTTATCCTTCAGCGTGTCATTGAACTGCTTCTTCTCGTCAACTCTTCTTGATAAGGTACTCAAATCGATAGTGCTGTCGGGAGGTGTGCACTTGCCTGATTGCACATTTCTCTTGTACCTATAAGCCTGATTGCAACATTTACTGCTGCAAAACCTTGCTGTGACCATCTGACCAATGAAGGTCTTATGACACCATTCGCATTTCTTAACTATTTCCATATGTCTATTTTTGTACGTTATTATTCCTGTTTTCTGTCCAACTCTGTCCAAGTCTGTCTAAATGTGTCCAAATGTGTCCAAAGTGTGCCACGCGAGGACATCGTTTAACAATCCAATGGTGTCCAACGTGTGCCAGTCGGAGACATTGAGTGAGCATGTGCCAACGTTGGGATTTTCCCAAACGTACAAATAACGTACAAAAATGAGCGAAAAAAAATATCATCAACGATTAACGCTGATGATATGGCGAGTGTGGAATTGCCTGAAAATAAACGATTTAGTCATATCGAGTAATATCGAGTGATGACCGTTAATCGTATTCTATTTTCCCACGCAGAAGTGCTGGAAAATGTTATTAAGGACTTCGGTGGGAGTGATTTGACCTTGACCTGTGATTTCTCCTAATTCTGAGAGGACCAATCGCAAATCTTCACTGAGCAAGTCTCCACTGATTTGGGCATTCAGACCTTTGATAACCTGACTTAAATGCTCTTGAGCACGAGTGAGAATTTCGTAATGACGGGCATTGGAGATGATGACATCTGAATCGGAAGCATGGGGAATGGCTGCTACGAGTTGTTGCTTCAATTCATCAATGCCAATGCCAAACTTAGCTTGGAATGCGTCCGTCTTATTTTCGATACGGATGACGGTCTGGTCATCACGTACATCGATGTCGGGGTAGGGTACTCCAGGTTCAGCCATCATGATGATGATACGGGCACGCTGGGCGGCACTGACAGAACGCTCGATACCCATCTGTTCTATCTGGTCATCAGTATGTCGGATGCCGGCAGTATCGATGAAACGGAATGTGATGCCACCTAACTGAATGGTGTCTTCAATAGTATCACGAGTAGTACCTTGGATATCTGAGACAATAGCACGCTCTTCGTTCAACAGGGCATTGAGTAATGTACTCTTACCCACATTCGGTGCTCCGACAATGGCTACTGGTATTCCCTCTTTGAGCGCCTGTCCTGTCTTGAAGGATTGAGCGAGATGAGTAATATGAGTATCTATTTGTTGAGCCAATGAAAGCAGTTCCGAACGATCGGCAAACTCCAAGTCTTCATGGTCTGAGAAGTCGAGTTCCAGTTCGAGTAGCGAGGTAAGTTTGAGCAGTTGTTCACGCAACCGAGCCAGTTCCGATGAGATGCCACCACGCAGTTGACTCATCGCCAACTGATGGGAAGCACGATTAGTAGAAGCAATGAGATCAGCAACAGCCTCAGCCTGCGATAAATCCATCTTGCCGTTGAGATAGGCGCGTTGGGTATATTCACCAGGACCTGCCATCCGACAACCATGTTGCACCAACAACTCTAATACCTTATTTAATATATAGCGTGAGCCGTGACAACTAATCTCCGCGGAGTCCTCACCAGTGTAAGAGTGGGGAGCACGGAAAATGCTGACCATACATTCATCGAGAATCTCAGAGCCATTCTTGATGTGCCCGTAATGAATAGTATTAGGTTGGGCATTGCTTATGTCCTTACTAAACACGCGAGAAAGAATCTCAAACGACTGAGCCCCTGAGATCCTGATAATCCCAAGAGCTCCACCAGGAGCCGTTGCCAATGCACAAATAGTATCGTTCATTTATATTCTGTCGAGTACCTTTTGGATGAGTGTATCAATCGAATTCTTATACTCCGTGTTCATTTCTGTGGTGTAGCGGTTGGCAATCACCATGCAACAAGTCATGGCGCGATGGCCTAAGATGGAGGCGAGACCGGCGAGGGCACTTGACTCCATTTCGTAGTTGCATATTTTCATGCCGTCATATTCGAAAGACTCCACTTTGTTGTTTTGGTCGGGATCGGCTATATCGGCACGGAGGATGCGGCCCTGGGGACCATAGAAGCCACCACAGGCTACGGTATAGCCACGAATCATATCATCTTTGGCAATCTGGTCGATGAGAGCTGGGTTGGCGACAGCAACATAGGGAGCACCCTTGATGGGGTTCCATTTCATGTGTTGTTTGAAAGCCTCTTCGAGTTTCAGGTCACACACCTCATTACGTCCTGCGTAGTAGTTCAACAGTCCATCGAAACCGATGCTCTTGACGCTGGCGATGAAGCATCCAGTGGGTGTGAAAGGCTGTAAGCCGCCACAAGTACCGATGCGTACGATGGTCAGTGTGCGGTGCTCGTCCTTTTCTGTACGGGTATTATAATCAACATTGGCCAAGGTGTCAAGTTCATTCATCACGATATCGATGTTGTCGCAACCGATACCCGTTGACTGTACGGTGATGCGTTTGCCTTGATATGTTCCTGTGATAGTGCGGAATTCCCGACTGCTGACTTCGCATTCGCGTGCATCGAAATGCGAGGCAACAGTTTCTACACGACCTGGGTCGCCCACTAAAATGACGCGATCAGCCAACTGCTCAGGACGCAGATGCAGATGGAAACATGAACCGTCGTTATTGATGATGAGTTCGGATTCTGGAAAATGTCTTTTTGCCATAGTTTTATTTTTTAGTTAGATAATTATTTTCTGCTTGTCGGATATCTATCTCCTGTTGTTGAATGGCAAAGTACAACTCATGCTGTATCTGCTCGCCATCCAGAATATCACGAGTAAGAGCATCTTTTTCGTTAGCCGTAGCTTTATGATAGTATGCACGATTTTTTTCCAACGTTAGGAGTACTTGCTGATAACGTTGTTTTAGCTCTACGAGTTTTTTATAACGCTCTTGATTGCCCGGAGCCTTAAATTCATGTAATTCGTGATAAACGGTCTGGTTATTGATGACAAACGAAAAAGCCGGTTCCCGTTTCTTTGTGCGGATATTTCTGACCTTCTTCAGTCGTTGTTGAGCCGATGCAAGAACATCTTGGTTATCCCATGTCTGTGAGATGTCAGCAATGCGGGCATAAGCCGCAATCTGCTCTGGAGTATACTGAGCAGCATCATACGTCTGGTATTTCTCGGCAGGGATGAAAGTATAGACACACACACTATCAGAGTCCGGCTTCAATCGGTCTGTAGCAAAATAGCCTAACTGATTGTATTCGTCAATCACAAACAGATAATCGTTGGCAGTAGAATTGAAAGGCATACCGATGTTCTCGGGTTTCAGGAATCGTCCTTCCGCAGCATCGTAGGTTGTCATAAAGATATCATATCCGCCAATACTACCTTCGCCTTGTGCTGCAAAATAAAGTGTTATTCCGTCGGTCATCATGAATGGATAACGGATATGACGGAACTGATGGTCACTGTTAATCCCAGCCAATGTATCGGCAGGGCTCCAAGTTTGGAGGAGACGTTCCCGATAAGCCAACGTACTGTCGGTATCATTGTAAAGACAACGGTTACCCAGTTCGTTCATATACGTCAACGTCTGAGACTTGCTTTGGGGGAAGAATGTAGAGTAGGGCGCCAAGCGTCCAACCTCAGCAGAAACAGGATAAGCCTTTAGGATATCTTTCTTGGGCAGCACGACACTGTCGACAAACATGATGCGCTGCGTTGACTCCGTCATGCGCTTCATTTGTTCCGACTGTTCTGTGGGAGGCGCCACTTTCTGCCGATGCTGCTTACGGCGCTGAGCCGACACACCCATTGATATCAACAGCATCAGCAACAGCATCATGGGGCGCAACTTCATGGCAGATTCCAGAGCATTCCATATAGAGTATCGAGCCTCCGCATTCATCTGCTGCATGCGGTCAAACAACTCATGAACAGTCGTGCGGTTCGTATCCTTCTCATACGGACACCGCTTCAATTGTTTCTCATATTTCCGTATCGAGGCATATTCCTCAATATCAGCTTCTTGACACAAGCACAGCGGTCGGATAATGGAAAGCGGCATCTTGTCCATCTTCAGCAGTGGGGGCATAGACGAAAAATGTCCTTGGAACGTCAGGTTCATCAATGCCGTATGAATCAAGTCGTCCTGATGATGTCCCAAGGCAATCTTGTTGCACCCTAACTCCTGAGCCAGATTAAACAATTGCTTACGACGTTGCCATGAGCATAGGAAACAGGCAGGTTTCGTATGTTGGGTATCGTCAAAACGGGTCGTAATAATGTGAAGAGGAACCCCCAGATTATCACAGAATTGCTGGAGATAAGCAGTATCGCTCTCATACTGAATATTCTCCATGCGTACATGAAGCGCTTCTACAGAGAATTTGGGACGAAAGACTTTTGACCGACGGGCAAGAAACTCCAGCAGACAGAGCGAATCTTTGCCACCAGAGAGACCTACAAGCACCTTATCGCCATCCTCTATCAGACGATAGTCGCGCAGAGCCTTGTGGAAATGCCATTGCAGTCGTCTTTCTACGTCCATCTGATTACTTCATGAATACCAAATAGACAGCACAGATAATCAGAAAGAAAGCCAGAATATGGTTCCAATGCAGGTTCTGACCTTGAAACATGATGTTGGCTATCACAGCAAAAACTCCCAGCGAGATACACTCCTGAATTACTTTTAGCTGTACCAGATTAAAGGGACCGCCATTGCCCTCGAAGCCCAAACGGTTGGCAGGCACCTGACAACAATACTCAAAGAAGGCAATCATCCATGAGAAGGCAATCACCCCGATAAGCGGCCAGTTGCTGCTGACACCCGTTTCTGATAATTTTAAATGCCCATACCAAGCAAGTGTCATAAACACATTACTTAGTATGAGCAAAATGATAGTATAAAGTCCGTTCATGACTACTTAGCTTGCAGATATTCGTCCATGTGGGCAGCAGCACGACGACCGTCACCCATAGCAAGGATAACCGTAGCGCCACCACGTACGATGTCACCGCCGGCAAATATTTCTGAACGGGCAGACTGCATACCTTCGTTGACCACGATGGTGTTCTTGCGACCCAATTCTAATCCTTCGATTGATTTTGGAACGAGTGGGTTAGGACTAACACCAACTGCCACAATCACCTGGTCAACATCCAATGTAACGGTCTTGCCTTCTACAGGGACAGGACTGCGACGGCCAGAAGCATCGGGCTCGCCAAGCTCCATCACTTGCAGCACTGCCTGCTTGACAGCACCATTCTCGTCGGCAATATACTCGATAGGATTGTGCAGCGTCAGGAAATTGATACCTTCTTCCTTGGCATGCTTTACCTCCTCCAGACGGGCAGGCATTTCCTGTTCAGAACGGCGATATACGAGTGTGACATTACCACCCAGACGCTTAGCCGTACGACAAGAGTCCATAGCCGTATTACCGCCACCGACTACGAGCACATTCTTACCCAGATTGATAGGTGTATCGGTAGTAGGATTGGCTGCATCCATCAAGTTGACGCGAGTGAGATATTCATTCGACGACATGATGTTGATAGCATTCTCGCCAGGAATATTCATGAAGTTAGGCAGACCGGCACCAGAACCTACAAAGATTCCCTTAAAGCCTTGCTTCTCTAACTGCTCTACGCTGATGGTCTTACCGACAATCACGTCCGTCTGGAAGTGAACGCCCATCTTGGCAAGATTCTCGATTTCAACATCCACAATCTTGTTAGGAAGACGGAATTCGGGAATACCATATTTCAGCACACCACCGATTTCGTGCAGTGCTTCGAATACGTAAACATCATAACCCTTCTTCACCATGTCGCCAGCAAACGAGAGTCCGGCAGGACCAGAACCTACAACGGCTATCTTGATACCATTGGCAGGGGCAATCTCAGGCAACGACATATTGCCCGACTCGCGCTCATAGTCAGCTGCAAAACGCTCCAGATAACCGATAGCCACAGCAGGCTCGTTCATCTTCAGGTGGATACACTTGCTCTCGCACTGTTTCTCCTGAGGACATACACGTCCACAGACAGCGGGTAGGGCAGAGGTCTGCTTCAGAACCTTAGCGGCAGCCAGGAACTCGCCACGCTCGATATTCTTGATAAACGAAGGAATATTGATATTGACAGGACAACCCTCTACGCAGGTTGGTTTCGCACAGTCAAGACAACGCTTAGCCTCCTGAACAGCCATCTCCTTGGTCAAACCGATATTCACCTCTTCCGTACGAGTGGTAGCACGATAGACAGGATCCAGTTCAGGCATCACTACACGCTCAATAGCCGTGCGCTCCTTGGGCTTCATGCTTTTACGAATCTCTTCGCGCCAAGGGGCATTGCGGTCGGTCAGGACCTCAATAGGATCGTTATTGCCAGAAGCGTCAGCATGCACAGCATTCGTTGAATCTGATTTCTTTGCAGTCTCGGCAGCAACCAAGTGCTCTTCATAATGCTCCAGTTCTTCCTGTTCAGCACGTTTGAAGGTACCCATACGCTTGAACATCTCGTCCCAGTCAACCAAAGCACCGTCGAACTCAGGACCGTCAATGCATACAAACTTGGTCTTGCCTCCAATCGTCAATCGGCAGGCACCACACATACCCGTACCATCCACCATGATGGTATTCAGACTAACTTCGCAGGGGATGTTGTATTTCTGGGCAGTCAGGTTCGAGAACTTCATCATGATGGGAGGGCCAATGGCAAACACCTTATCAACGTGTGGCTCTTGCTGGATGAATTTCTCAATACCAACCGTCACAACACCCTTCTCACCATAACTTCCATCATCGGTCATGATGATGACTTCGTCAGAACTCTCACGTACTTTATCCTCGAGGATAATGAGATCTTTCGAGCGACCAGCCATTACAGACAAAACGCGGTTGCCGGCAGCCTTCAGTGCCTGGATGATAGGCAGCATGGGCGCTACGCCCAGTCCACCGCCAGCACAAACTACTGTACCATACTTTTCAATGTGAGTAGGGTTGCCGAGAGGTCCTACCACATCAGCAACACAGTCACCTTCCTGCAGTGCACAGAGTTTTTGGGAACTAAGGCCTACCATTTGCACAACCAGTGTAATAGTACCTTTTTCAATGTCTGCACCTGCAATAGTGAGTGGCATACGTTCACCCTTCTGGTCAACGCGAACAATCACGAAATTACCTGCCTTGCGACTCTGCGCAATCAGCGGTGCCTCGATTTCAAAGAGGAAAACCTTTTCAGAGAATTGCTCTTTCCTTACTATTTTATTCATATCTGTTTAGTTTGTTATTTTCTGATTAATCAATCATGTCGAAACCTGTGTAGGGCACCAGTGCAGCAGGAATCTTAATACCATTCTCCGTCTGGTTGTTCTCCAGCAGGGCTGCTACGATACGGGGCAATGCCAATGCCGAACCGTTCAGTGTATGACAAAGCTCAGTCTTCTTATTGTCTGCGCGACGATAACGGCACTTCAGACGATTAGCTTGATAAGTATCGAAATTTGATACAGACGAAACTTCTAACCAACGTTTCTGTGCTTCAGAATATACTTCGAAATCGTAACAGATAGAAGATGTGAACGACTGGTCACCACCGCAGAGCAACAGAATACGATAGGGGAGTTCCAGTTTTTTCAGTAGTCCTTCTACATGTTCCAGCATTTCCTTGTGACTTTCTTTTGAATGCTCGGGCTTGTCAATGCGAACAATTTCAATCTTAGAGAACTCATGCAGGCGGTTCAGTCCACGCACATCTTTACCGTAAGAGCCAGCTTCACGACGGAAACACTCTGTGTAGGCGCAGTTCTTAATAGGTAACTGAGCTTCATCGAGTATAACATCACGATATATGTTGGTTACAGGAACCTCTGCGGTAGGGATGAGATAGAAATCGTCCACTTCACAATGATACATCTGTCCTTCCTTATCAGGTAACTGCCCTGTACCATAACCAGAAGCTGTATTGACTACTGTAGGGGGCATTATTTCTGTATAACCGCTCTTGCGAGCCTCATCGAGGAAGAAGTTGATGAGCGCACGCTGCAAACGAGCCCCCTTACCGATATAAACAGGGAAGCCAGCACCAGTAATCTTAACACCTAGGTCGAAGTCAATAAGATTGTATTTCTTTGCAAGTTCCCAGTGTGGCAATTTTGCAGTGGGAATCTCTGGGTTTGCTGTCCAATTGCCTACCGTATCAGTACCATCACACTCTTTCTGGTTGCTTTTTACTACATGGTTATCTTCCGCAGTTGCTCCTTCAGGCACTTCGTCATAAGGGATATTCGGAATCTGGCAAAGCAGACGGGTCAATTCTTCCTGTGCCTCATTCATGGTCTCCTCCAATTGCTTGTTGGATTCTTTCATCTTTGCCACTGTCTCTTTGATAGCATCAGCCTCTTCGCGCTTTCCTTCCTTCATCAGCCCTCCAATCTGTGCAGCCATCTTCTTGGCTTCACTCAGATTGGCATCCAGTTTCTGTTGGGCTTCACGACGGCGCTTGTCAACAGCAAGTACTTCATCGATAGCTTCCTTAGCATTTTTGAAATGTTTCTTTTCCAGTCCGCAGATCACGCGGTCAGTTTCCTCAGTAATGAGTTTCAGTGTAAGCATAATGTGAATTTTCTATTTTGACAATTATATTATTTTTTGAAATTTGGGTGCAAAGATACAAAAAAGCTGGAACTAAGGCAAATAAATTACATTATTTAATTATGGTTCGCGCATAAGGATGCATGCCCAATGGTTGATTTCCCATTGTTTTATGAGGGTGAGTCCAAGTTCTTTTCCCTTTTTTCCCAAAATGGGAATATCCTCTGTATAAAAACCACTCAAAATTAGTGTTGCGTGTGGTTTCATCACCTGTCGGAATCGAGGCATATCTTGTAATAAGATATTACGATTGATGTTAGCCACTATATAGTCGAATCGTTCATCAATATGGTCGAGTAAGGAGGCGTCTCCACACATAATTTTTAGATGATGGTCTACTTGATTGATGATAGCATTATGCTGAGTGTTTTTAGAACTCCATTCGTCTATGTCATAAGCAGTTACGCCTTTTGCTCCAAGTTTTATCGCAGCAATCCCCAAAATTCCTGTACCGCATCCTGCGTCCAGCAAATTCTTGTTTTCCAGAGGCTCTTCCAATAGTGCGGTACATACCATCTGGGTTGTTTCGTGGGTACCTGTTCCAAAAGCTAGATGAGCGTCAATTTCGATGGAGAGTTGAGAATTGAGCATTGAGCGTTGAGAGTCGGGAAGATGCCGACCGTCGTGTATCACCATTTGGCCATCGGCTATGATGATGGGGTCAAATCCTTCCTGTTCCCATTGTTCATTCCAGTCTTTGTCTTCAGCTTCTTCAATATTATATTTAATATGTGTACCTTCGATAGGAAAGAACTGAAGCTTTTGGTCAAGCACTTCTTTGTCGAAAAGAGGTTGTTGTACATAGCCTTTCAGTCCGTCATCCGCCTCTTCAAATGTATCAAAACCTGCTTCTGCGGCCAATGCTGCAAGAATGTCACAAGCGTCATTGGAGCATGGTTCAATATGGAAATCTACTTCGTAATACTTCATGATGGTAGCAATTTTTAGTGCAAAATTACAAAAAATAGGGAAAATCCTATCTTTCTTTAGGGTTTTTCCGTAACTTTGCAGTGAAATTCGTTGTAACTTTGCAACGTGAAACTATATAATGTAAGAAAAGAAATATGAAAAAGTTAGTTCTACTCTCAGTCCTCTTAGGAGCCATGCCTATCACAATGATGGCACAGGACGACGATCTTTACTTCGTACCTACGAAGGAGAACGTGGCAAAAGAAGTTGAGAAGTATGGTATGCCTACCGATACTTATTATGCAGGCAGTACTCGTAGCACTGACGAATACAACCGCCGTGCATGGAGTCGTGTGGCACCTATTGACTCAGCTGGCAATGATATCATCGATTTCGATGGTCGTCGTGGTGTCTATCCAGATTCTGCTTACAGCGAAGTATCCGACTATAAGTACACGCGTCGTATGAGTCGTTTTGACGATTACACGCCTACAGAGGCTTATTGGGAGGGCTATCGTGACGGTCGTTGGACATCGCCCTGGTATTATGGCAGCTACTACACTTGGTATGATCCCTGGTATTACGATCCTTGGTATTATGGCTATTATGGTGGCTGGTATGGTGGTTGGTATTCACCCTATTACTACTCCGCATGGTATTCGCCTTGGCGTTATCGCTACTGGGGTGGCTGGTATGGTCCTCGCTACTATGCTTATCGTGGTGGTTCAGGTGCTCACTGGAGCCGTGCAGGATATTCTCACCACCGTTATTCTGCCTCTAATCATCGCTACTCGAACGGTGGACGTAATTACGGCTCACGTACCTATAATAATGGAGGTACACGCAGCTTAGGCGGCTATCGCAGCAATAGCGGAATCTCTCGTGGCACCAGCTCGTTCGGTGGCGGTATGCGCTCATCGGGTGGCAGCTTCGGCCGTGGCGGTGGAGGTGGCGGCATGCGCTCTTCAGGTGGCGGTGGTCATAGCTACGGAGGAAGACGATAGATGACAGTTGATAGTTGAAAGATTAAAGTTGTATTAAGATATGAAAAAGATATATTTGTTCGCATTCGCAGCTATGACTGCGTTGCAGATGCAGGCTCAGTCTGCCACACAGGATACGTATGTTGGAGCTGCTTTGGCTACCGAAGACCTCAATGGTACAGCCCGCTATGTGGGTATGGGTGGTGCAATGGATGCTTTAGGTGCTGAAATTTCTACGATGGGTAGCAACCCTGCAGGTATCGGTCTCTTCCGTAAGAATCAGGTATCAGCCTCTCTGAGTGTTGTTTCTCAGGAAGATGGAAAGACTTTCCAGAATGGCAGCAAGACGCATGTGTCGTTCGACCAGATAGGTGTTGTCTTTTCTACTCGCTCAGGCAAAACCAGTTATCTGAACTTCGGTTTCAATTTCCATAAGAACCGTAACTTCAATCATGTGCTGTATGCTGCCCGTGCCTTGAATGGTTCTTCGCAGAGCACTCAGACAGTTATTAAGGATGGTGTGGGCTTGTTCGACACCCAAGCATGGTCGCAGCTCGACGACTTGTATTATGGCAATATGCTTTACGATAAAAGTACGGACATGATATATAGTTATGAAGGTGATGCCTACGACTTCAACCGTGCTGTTACAGGCTATATTGGTGAGTTCGATTTCAACATCAGCGGCAACATCAAGAACCGTCTCTATCTGGGTTTGACCGTTGGTGTTCAGAATATAAACTATAAGAACTATAGCGAATATTACGAGACTCTCAACAGCACCGAGGTGACCGACGTGCTCATCTCCGACAATCATAAGATTACGGGTACAGGTTTCAATATCAAGGCGGGTTTAATTTTCCGTCCAGTCGAGGAGTCCCCCTTCCGTATTGGTCTGTCTGTTGCTACTCCTACATTCTATCGTTTGACGACAGAGAATTATACTACTATCGGTGGCAATGTGGATCGTTCTTCAGCTAAGGAAGACTTCCGCTTCAACACTCCTTGGAAGTTCGGCTTGAGCCTGGGTCATACTATTAGTGATTATCTAGCTCTTGGCGCCGTCTATGAATATGCTGATTACGGTGCATGTGATATGCGTACCATTGACGGAACATATTACGATCCTTATTACGACACCTATTCATCAAGCAGTTCGACTGACAACAATATGAAGCGTCATACCGAAGAGACACTGAAGGGCGTACATACCGTCAAACTGGGTGCTGAGTTCAAGGTAGACAAGAATATTGCCCTCCGCTTGGGTTACAATTACGTATCGCCTATGTACAAAGAGGATGGCGTGCGCGACCAGACTATCTATTCTCCTGGTGTCTATTATGCATCTACCACCCATTACATCAATTGGAAGGACACCCATCGCATCACGGCAGGTGTAGGCTTCTCGTTCGACAAGTTCCGTCTCGATTTGGCTTATCAGTACAATACTCGTAAGGGTGATTTCTATCCATTCATGAAGGACCTTGCCGTCACCTATGTTGACGAAGCAACAGGCAGTTCAGAAGTGCTTAGCAATCATTGCGATGCCGTCAGTGTGAAGGATAATCGCCATCAGATTCAGGCCTCCTTAACTTATTCCTTCTAGAAGAGTTATTCTTAACAGTTTTTCCCAGGGTAAGAACGATATGTTCCTTCCCTGGGAACTTTCTTTTTATCTGTAATAAAAAAGAAAAAGATGAAATATATTTGTTTTTTCCCTTACTTAATCGTATCTTTGCACAAAAATTAATAGAAAGATGGAATTTAAGGATTTAGTACAGATGCGTCGTTCGCATCGTAAATTTACAGAAGAGGAAATAGACGGTGAAGACGTGAAGATGATTCTACGTGCTGGCTTGATGTCACCTACATCTAAAGGACAGCGCGCTTGGCAGTTTGTGATTGTAGACGATAAAACTGATCTGGAAAAACTGTCAGATGCAAAAGATCTGGGCGGCCAATTCCTCAAAGGAGCTCCATTGGCTATTGTGGTTCTAGGTGACCCAATGCAAAATGACTGTTGGGTGGAGGATGGTTCTATTGCGGCCATTTCCATGCAGTATCAGGCTGAAGCCCTAGGGCTTGGTTCTTGCTGGATACAGATGCGTGGAAGGGGCTTGAGTGATGGAACGAGTGCTGATATTGTTATACAGGGCGTGTTGGATATTCCCGAGAGCCTCTCCTGCCTTTGTATTCTCGCCATCGGGCACAAAGCTGATGAACGTAAGCCTCAGAATGAAGACAAATTGAAGTGGGAGAATGTTCATTTGAAAAAATTTTAATTGACTCTTTGATGCGAATTGTCTTAATAGGAGCAGGAAGATTGGCAACTAATCTTGGTCAGGCACTTTTGGGTGCAGGCCATGAAATAATATGTATCAACAGCCATACCATGGCATCGGCAAAAGAATTGGCAGCTAAGATTGGTGGTAAACCAGTGGATAAAGCTGAAGATATGCCAATGGAGGCAGATGCCTATATCATTGCGGTAAAGGACTCAGTGCTGGCTGATGTGATACCTCTTGTAACAAAAGATAGAAAAGACCAAGTTTTTATGCATACGGCAGGTTCGATGCCCATGTCCATGTTTCAGGGTAAGGCATATCATTATGGCGTGTTTTATCCGATGCAATCTTTCTCCAAGGAACGTGCTGTTGATTTTGCAGAGATCCCCACCTTCATAGAAGCTAACGACCAAAAGGCTATGCAAATGATACGTCATTTGGCAGATAGTATTACAGAACATGTCTATGAACTCTCGAGTGAGGACCGCCAATATTTACATCTTTCTGCAGTTTTTGCCTGTAATTTCGTAAATCATTGTTATGCGATGGCTGCTGAGATTTTAGAGCGTCATGGAATGAGTTTCGATGTGATGCTCCCGCTGATAGATGAAACAGCGCGAAAGGTGCATCAGATGCATCCTCTGGACGCTCAGACAGGACCTGCTGTCCGTTACGACGAAAACGTGATTCATCATCAAATGCAGTTATTGCGTGATCACCCCTTTATGGAAGACATCTATGACCGTATGTCGATGAATATACATAGAAAAGCAATAGAAAAGAATGATTAACTACGATTTACAGAAGATACGTGCCATTATCTTTGACTTAGACGGAGTGCTGAGCAAGTCAACAATTTCGCTTGGGATGGACGGAATGCCTCTTCGAACTGTGAATATTAAAGATGGGTATGCCATACAGTTAGCAATTAAGATGGGGCTAAATGTGGCAATCCTTTCTGGTTGTACTTTAGAAGGAGTTAGGAAACGTTATGAAGGATTGGGCATGAAAGATATCTATCTGGGTGCTGCTGTTAAAATAAAATTATATGATGAGTTTTTGGCAAAACATGGTTTAAAAGATGAAGAGGTGATGTTTATGGGCGATGATATCCCGGATATGGAAATCATGCGTAGGGTAGGATGCCCCGTCTGTCCCAAGGATGCATGTACTGAGGTGAAAGACATTAGTGTTTATATCAGCGACCTTGATGGGGGCTGTGGATGTGGTAGGGATGTCATCGAACAAACGTTAAAGGCACAAGATAAATGGTTACAAGATGAAAGGGCTTTTGGATGGTAACAGATAGGTATCATGTAGTTTTAGCCAGTAATTCACCAAGGCGTAAAGAACTCCTTGCAGGATTAGATATTCCTTTTACAGTTCGAGTACTGGATCATATTGATGAAAGTTATCCGGTTACACTTCCAACAAAGGAAATAGCATGTTATATTTCTAACAAAAAAGCTGATGCTTATCTGCAGACAATGTCTTCAGATGAATTGATTATAACGGCTGATACCATTGTCGTATTAGGGCAGGAGGTAATGGGCAAACCCCGAGATGCTCGTGAAGCGAAATCTATGCTTCACAAGTTGAGTGGAAAAACTCATCAGGTCGTCACAGGCGTATGTCTGACAACTAAAGACCGACGTGCCAGTTTTTCTGTAGAGACTGATGTCACTTTTAAGTCACTATCAGATGACGAAATTGATTATTATATCACAAATTATTGTCCTTATGACAAAGCAGGAGCATATGGTATTCAGGAGTGGATTGGTCATGTGGGGGTGACTGATATGAAAGGCAGTTACTTTAATGTGATGGGATTTCCTGTACAGCGTATTTATGAGGCCTTAAAGGCATTTTGAATAGAAAAATGTGTTAAATGTTGAATGTTTTTCGATAATTGTTTTGCAAATTCGAGAAAATTGTTTACCTTTGCATCGACACAACTAGTAATTTAATCTATATTTATCATTTTCCTCGAGGGGATGCTATCTGTGAAGACAGCTCCCTTTTTTATTTTCGGCGTCTGAACTCTGAGCATGTGATAGCTGTAGCAATAGCAACATTAAGACTTTCGGCTCGAAGCCCGTCAGTGTGGAAATCCGGGATTAGAAGGCGTTTGTTGATATGTTGCCTGACTTCAGGAGAAATCCCATTTCCCTCGTTACCCATGATAATGATACCTTCAGAAGACAATTCTTGCTCATAGATGTTTTCTCCATCTAATAAAGTTCCATAGATAGGATAGGAGGGAGGAAGCGTCTTGAACAAATCCAATAAATCATTATATATAACATGTACATGGGCAAGACTGCCCATAGTTGCTTGAACAACTTTGGGGTTGTAAACATCTGCAGTGTCTGGAGAACAGTAAATTGTAGTTATACCGAACCAATCTGCAATGCGAATAATTGTTCCTAGGTTCCCTGGATCCTGAATACCGTCAAGAGCGAGGCAGAGTTGTCGATGGTCGAAAGGTGAAAGGTGAGTGGTAGGTATTTCAAAGATGGCAATTATTTCCTGTGGATGTTGAAGGAAACTGATTTTTCGGAGTTCTTCTTCTGTAATCAATTCTGCATCTTTTATATCCTTAGTGGAGAATAGTAGACGTGGTCGATAACCCGCTTGTAACAAATCCCCTACAACCTTTGGCCCTTCAGCAATAAAGAGTCTTTCTCGTTTTCTGTTCTTCTTTAATTCTAAAGAACGGATGAGTTTAATCTGGTTCTTACTGATCATTTTCATAAATTTTCTGGCAAAGATAAGAATAATTCCCAATTATCAATTGTCAATTCTCAATTATTTTTGTACCTTTGCAACAAAATGCGGTTAAAATACTCCTTATATTTTTTCGTGGCACTCACTTTTTGTGCTTGTTCAGAGACGAAATATGTCCCTGAAGGTAAGTATTTATTAAATAATGTAAAGGTTAAAAGTGAACCTCCTACGAAAGGTGTTAATCCGGCCGAGATGAAAGCATATGTTCGTCAGGTGGGCAATGCGCGATGGTTCTCTGCTGTCAAAATACCTCTTGCAACATATTCGTTATCTGGCCGTGATAGCACCAAATGGCTGAATCGTTTGCTCCGGTCTATTGGAGAGGCGCCTGTGATATATGATTCTGTTAGTACTCGACGCTCAATGGAAGATTTGCAGATGCAACTTGTGAATATGGGTTATCTCCGTGCCAGCGTGGATGCCATGACAAAGTCTAAAAACCAAAAAGTGAATGTAACCTATTTACTGCATCCAGGAAAACCCTATTTCATCCGAAACGTAGATTACTTCATACAAGATTCAGTGATAGCCAGACTTTTAGAATTGGATAAAGAAGAAAATCGCAAGTTGAAAAAAGGAATGCTATTCAGTGTTGAGAATTTGGATGGAGAGCGTAAACGTATCACTCAGCAATTAACTAATTTAGGATATTACCGATTTAATAAAGAATTCATCACTTTTCAAGCCGATTCGGTGGGTGAACAGGATATTGACATCGTTTTGGTGCTACGTAAGTATCATGATAGTGAAGGAAAGGAATATCCGCATCGGCGCTATGTGGTGAGAAACGTCAATTTTAAGAGTGGCGACAGAGAAGATTCTGTGATTCATTTGCGCCATGGCGTCTTAAAGCGAAACACCTATGTTCAGGAAAACGAATATTATTCCGCAGATGATTTGCAGAATACCTATAACCATTTTGGAAGATTAGGTGCCGTGCGATATACTAACATATCATGGAACGAATTGCCAGATTCCAACCTGTTGGATTGTCAGATACAGATTAGTACTAACAAACCTTCAACTTTATCATTTCAACCAGAAGGTACAAATACGGCTGGTGATTTAGGCTTTGCAGCTTCATTAACCTATCAAAATCGAAATTTGTTCAGAGGAAGTGAGAATCTCGCCATTGAACTTCGTGGAGCCTATGAAGCAATTAAAGGTTTGGAGGGTTATTCCAATCATAACTTCTTGGAGTATAGTTTGGGTACAAAATTGACATTCCCCCGGTTTATCGCACCATTCCTGCCGTCTGGTTTCCAAAGACGTGTGAATGCCACTAGTGAGGTCTCTTTACTTTACGACTTACAGAATCGTCCAGAGTTTCATCGTCGTGTCTTTTCTGTTGGATGGCGTTATAAATGGAATGATTCCCGTCATCATGATGTATATCGCATTGATTTGCTAGACCTGAACTATATCTCTATGCCTTGGATCAGCGATACTTTTAAAAAAGAATATCTGGATGACACGCAAAGTCGTAATGCTATTCTTCGTTATAATTATGAGAATCTGTTTATCATGAAGTTTGGTGTTGGTTATAGTTATAATAATGGTATTATTGCTATTAAGGCCAATGCAGAGACTGCTGGTAATTTATTAGGATTGATGGCTAACACTTTTGGCTTTCATCGTAATGCTGATGGAAAATTTACCTTCTTGGATGTGGCATATGCACAATATGTGAAATTCGATTTGGATGTCACCCGTACTATCAATTTCAATTATTATAATCAACTCGTCTTTCATGCAGGTCTAGGAGTTGCCTATCCTTATGGTAATAGTACAATATTGCCATTTGAAAAACGTTATTTCTCAGGTGGCGCCAATAGCGTGAGAGGATGGAGTGTCAGAAGTCTTGGACCAGGAAAGTATATCAGCAGAGACGGGCGTATCGATTTCATCAATCAGACAGGTGATATGAAACTTGATTTCAACATAGAGTATCGTGCACATTTATTTTGGAAATTAGGTATGGCCTTGTTTGCTGATGCGGGCAATATATGGACATTACGTAACTACGATGACCAGCCTGGTGGCCAATTTAAACTCTCCCAATTCCTCAAGCAGATGGCTGTAAGTTATGGATTAGGTTTCCGATTTAATTTCGATTACTTCGTACTTCGTTTTGATATGGGTATGAAAGCAGTCAATCCTGCCTATGAAGAGGGTGACGAACGTTTCCCCATAGTGCATCCGCGTCTTAGTCGCGATTTTGCATTCCATTTCGCGGTAGGCCTTCCGTTTTGATGAGCCAGTCACCATCACGTTTTACCAGCTGTATCTGAAAATCAGCATCATCAACCACTTGATTATTATCGGCATCTATTCCAAGTTGAATGAACTTGGATACGTGAATCGTTGTGTTACATAGTGTGTCTCCTTCCGTCATTTGTTTATGAGTAATTTCTATCATCGTTTCCATAGGATGCTCCTTAATATAATTGATATCTTTTTCTGTTATATTCGAAGCGGCAAAACGAACCCATTTGCCGCTTTCTGGTGTCATGTACTCTAGTGCTTCTTTGTAATCAAAGTTAAAATAGGCATTAGCCCATTTGTTCAGAGGTTCGTCTACAACAGAGGTCTGATCGTTTTCATGAAACTGACAAGAAATCATCAGAATACTCAGAAAAAGTGAAAAGTAATATTTCATAAGTTTAAAATTATCATAAAACATTGCAAAGATAAGGAAAAACTCCTAACTTTTTATTACTTTTGCACAAAATATTAACTAAAATGCTGAAATTTATATCCTTTGGAAGCGGCAGTAGCGGTAATTGCTATATGCTGATGACCCCGACGGATGGACTTTTGATAGATATCGGAGTAGGAATAAGAGGTCTGAAAAAGAATTTTAGGGATTACGGACTTAGCCTGTCGCAAGTGCACCACGTGTTGGTCACTCATGACCATGCTGACCATATCAAGTCTGTAGGTTCCTTTAGTAAAGATTATCATGTGCCTGTCTATGCTACAGAAAAAGTGCATGAGGGTATGATGAAGAATTATTGTGTACAACAGAAAGTAGCCTCTGACATGAAACGATTTGTAGAAAAAGGTAAAACTATCCGTGTTGGCGACTTTCTGGTGACTCCGTTTGCTGTTCCTCACGACAGCAGTGATAATGTAGGTTATATGATAGAGGCTGAAGGTGTTACTTTTGTCATCATTACTGATGCAGGTAGTGTGACCGACGAGATGAAGGGGTTCATTACAAAAGCTAACTATCTGGTAATTGAAGCCAACCACGATGAAGAGATGGTTGTAAACGGGCCTTATCCACAGTTCTTGAAAGGGCGTATACTATCAGCAACAGGCCATTTGAGCAATCGTTCGTGTGGATTAGCCCTTGTTGAGAACATGACAGAGCAATTGCGTTATGTATGGCTGTGTCATTTAAGCGAAGAGAATAATCATCCAGAATTGGCTCGTAAAACTGTGGAGAGTTTGCTTCGTGACTATGGTATCATCGTTGGTGTCGACCTTAAGATGGAAGTTCTCAAGAGAACAACGCCGACAGGTATTTATGAACTTGTTTGACTTAATGAATAAAATATAAAGAATTATGGCAGAATCTATTGATATCCGAGAACTGAATATTCGGATAGAACAACAGAGTGGCTTTGTTACAAATCTTGTAACAGGCATGGATCGTGTGATAGTAGGACAAAAACACTTAGTAGATTCCTTATTGATTGGACTATTGAGTGATGGTAATATTTTATTGGAAGGTGTGCCTGGTTTGGCAAAGACTCTAGCAATAAAAACGCTAGCTCAACTGATAGATGCTTCGTATAGCCGTATTCAGTTTACACCAGACTTGCTTCCTGCAGATGTGACGGGTACAATGATTTATTCACAGAAAGACGAGCAGTTTCAGGTTAAGCAAGGACCTGTTTTTGCTAATTTCGTTCTGGCGGATGAAATTAACCGTGCGCCAGCAAAGGTTCAAAGCGCACTACTGGAGGCTATGCAGGAAAAACAGGTGACTATAGGTAAGGAAACGTTTGATCTTCCTTCTCCATTCCTTGTGATGGCCACCCAAAATCCTATAGAGCAGGAAGGAACCTATCCTTTGCCGGAAGCTCAAATGGATCGCTTTATGTTGAAAGTAGTCATCGACTATCCCACTTTGGAAGAAGAGAAACGTATTATCCGTGAAAACATAGTTGGTGCACTTCCTGTAGTTACTCCGGTAACAACTGCTCAAGAGATATTGAAAGCTCGTGAGGTGGTTCGTGAAGTATATATTGACGAGAAGATTGAACAGTATATTGCTGATATCGTTTTTGCAACCCGTTATCCTGAACGTTATGGATTGAAGGACATGAAGGATATGATTTCGTTTGGTGGCAGTCCTCGTGCTTCTATCAATTTAGCTAAGGCAGCTCGTGCATACGCTTTTATTAAGCGTCGCGGTTACGTTGTTCCTGAGGATATTCGTGCTGTAGCTCACGATGTTTTGCGCCATCGTATAGGGTTAACTTATGAAGCTGAGGCAAGCAATGTGACGAGTGAGGAGATTGTTTCGAAGATTATTAATAAGGTTGAAGTTCCTTAATGGAAACCACAGAGTTATTAAAAAAAGTTCGGAAGATAGAGATCAAGGCACGCGGATTAAGTGCTAACGTCTTCGCAGGTCAGTATCATTCTGCCTTTAAGGGGCGTGGTATGGCCTTTAGTGAAGTGCGCGAATACCAATATGGTGATGATGTGCGTGATATTGATTGGAATGTGACAGCCCGTTTTCATCGCCCTTATGTGAAAGTGTTCGAAGAAGAGCGTGAACTGACAGTGATGCTGTTGATTGATGTCAGCGGCTCACTCGATTTTGGTACTCAGAAACAGATGAAACGTGATATGGTGACCGAGATAGCTGCCACCATTGCTTTCAGTGCCATCCAGAACAATGATAAAATTGGTGTGGTGTTTTTTTCCGATCATATCGAAAAATACATCCCTCCCAAGAAAGGTCGCAAACATATCTTGTATATCATCCGAGAAATGTTGGATTTTAAACCTGAGAGTAAACGGACAGATATTAAACAGGCATTAGAATTTCTCACCAGTGTGGCCAAACGTCGTTGTACTGCATTTGTATTGAGCGATTTCTATGTTCAGCAGGATTTTCTACAAACCATGCAGATATGTAACCGTAAGCACGATGTAGTGGCTGTTCAGGTTTACGATCAGCGTGCCAAGGAGTTACCAGATGTGGGATTGATGCGAGTTGTAGATGCAGAAACGGGTTTTGAACAGTATATCGATACCAGTAGCTATCGTCTTCGTAAGGCCCACGAGCACTATTGGAAGTCTCGTCAGCAACAGCTCCGTGAGACTATGAACAAGAGCAATGTAGATATGATTAGTATAGCCACGAATGATGATTTTGTGAAACATCTGTTGATGCTCTTTAAACAACGCAGTTAAATGAAACGAATTATATTACTGATAAGTTTTGTATGCACTGTGGTCATTACCATGGCACAGGTTTCGGTAGAGGCAAGGATAGACTCTATCCAGATGCTTATCGGTCAGCAGGTACATGTTACGTTGACGGCTACAACGCCCGCTGATGCCACAGTTGTTTTTCCTACTTTTAAGTCCCGCCAGCAATTTACTCCTGGTGTTGAGGTGCTTGCTGTCAGTGAAGAACAGAAAGAAACAATAGATCAATCTCAACGTCTGTCGCGTATCTATACACTAACATCGTTTGATGGTAATCTTTATTATCTCCCTCCTTTTAAAGTTAAAGTGAATGGCAAGGAATATCAGAGCAAGAGTCTTGCATTGAAAGTGCTGGAGGTGGAAGTTGACACCACGAAGATGAATCAGTATTTTGGTCCTAAAGACGTTCAAGACAATCCTTTCCAGTGGAGCGACTGGTCGTTGCTTTTCTGGTTGAGTGTTTTAGTGTTAGTTTTATGGGCGTTAGTAGCTTATCTTTATATGCGTCTTCGTGATAATAAGCCTATTATTAAGAGCTTTAAGTTTGTGAAACGCTTGTTACCTCATCAGAAAGCTATGCAGGAAATTGAACAAATTAAGGCCGACAAGATGGTCTCTTCCGACAACCAGAAAGAGTACTATACTAAACTTACTGATACTCTGCGTCGCTACATAGAGGAGCGTTACCATTTCTCAGCGATGGAGATGACAAGCAGTGAGATTATTGAACGTCTGACACGTGATGGCGATCAAAAGTCTCTTGACGAATTGAGCCAGCTTTTTACCACAGCCGACCTCGTGAAGTTTGCCAAGTATTCAACTCTGATTAATGAGAATGATATGAATTTGGTCAATGCCATTGAGTTTATCAATCAAACAAAGATTGAGACACCTGTTGTCGAGGAAGAGAAACCGCAAATCTCAGAGGCAGACCAACGTACAATGAAAGCGCGTCGAATTCTAAAGTGGGCAATAGGCATCATCGTGGTGTCATGTTTGCTTCTACTTGTTTTTGTCGTCTATCGGATAATGATTCTTACGGGCGTCATGTAATAAAATCAAAGAACAATGGAATTTGCGAATAAAGAATATCTGTTTTTGTTGCTCCTGCTGATACCTTATATCATATGGTATCTGATGTATCGAAAAAAAACAGAACCGACAATGCGAATGAGCGATACCAACGCTTATAGATATGCGCCACGCAGTTGGAAAGTGACGCTGATGCCTATTCAGTTGATTCTCCGTCTGGCAGTCTTTGTATTGTTAATATTAATATTGGCCAGACCCCAGACACATTATTCCTGGAATAATAAGTCGGTTGAAGGTATCGATATTATGTTGGCAATGGACGTTTCTGGCTCTATGTTGGCAGAAGATTTGCGCCCCAATCGCATAGAAGCTGCAAAGCAGGTGGCTGCAGAGTTTATTGCAGGTCGTCCCAACGATAATATCGGACTCACAATTTTTGCAGGTGAAGCCTTTACTCAATGTCCCATGACTACCGATCATGCCTCGTTGCTAAATCTACTTCATGGAGTCCGTACAGATTTAGCCACACGTGGCTTGATAGAAGATGGTACCGCTATCGGAATGGGACTTGCCAATGCTGTCAGTCGATTGAAGAACTCAAAGGCTAAGAGTAAAGTTGTTATCCTGCTGACAGATGGTAGTAACAATCGTGGTGACATCTCACCTATGACGGCTGCAGAGATAGCCAAGAGCTTGGGTATTCGCGTTTATACCATTGGTGTTGGTACCAATAAAGTGGCTCCATATCCTATGCCTGTAGCTGGTGGCGTGCAGTATGTTAATATTCCTGTTGAGATTGATAGTAAGACCCTTAGTGAGATCGCAACTGCGACTGAGGGTGATTTCTATCGCGCAACAAATAATAAGGAATTGCTGAACATCTATAAAGAGATTGACAAACTAGAAAAATCAAAATTGAGTGTTAAGACCTATAGCAAGCGCTATGAGGCCTATCAGCCTTTTGCCATTGCTGCCATCTTGATGCTATTGCTCGAGATACTGTTAAGAATAACTATTTTTAGAAAATTACCTTAGAATTATTCATATATGTTTCGATTCGAAGATCCGATATATCTCTATTTACTGTTGCTGATTCCATTACTGGCACTCATTCGGTGGTGGATGGTGACTCTTCAGCACAGAAGGTTGCGTCGTTTTGGTGATATAGAATTAGTACGCCAGTTGATGCCCGATGTGTCGCGCATACGCCCATTGGCGAAATTCTGTTTGCTTCTCACTGCTCTGGCGCTACTCATCGTGCTGCTGGCACGCCCTCAGATGGGTACAAAGATAAGTCATGAGAAGCGTACAGGTATTGAAACAATCATCGCCCTTGACATATCCAATTCAATGCTGGCAGAGGATGTGACACCTAGTCGCCTGTTGCGTGCCAAGATGATGGTGGAGAATCTGGTCGATCACTTTACTAATGACAAGATTGGTTTAATTGTTTTTGCTGGAGAGGCCTTCGTTCAATTACCGATTACAAGTGATTTCGTTTCAGCGAAAATGTTTCTCAGTAGCATTGAGCCCTCGTTGATTGAAACGCAGGGAACCGACATTGCAACAGCTGTTAACATGGCTACGCACAGTTTTACCCAAGAGGAAGGTGTGGGCAAAGCTATTATTGTCATCACAGATGGTGAGGATCATGAAGGTGGAGCTCTTGAAGCCGCTCAAGAAGCAAAAGACAAAGGAATGCGTGTCTATGTGTTGGGTATTGGTTCTTCTAAGGGAGCTCCAATCCCTGTTGAGGGCACACATGATTATATGAAAGATAATACAGGTGCAACAGTGATGACGGCGCTTAACGAAGAGATGTGTCGTCAGGTTGCAGAAGCTGGCGGAGGAGCTTATATTCATGTCGAGAACAACAGTAATGCGCAAGAACAGCTTAATCGAGAACTCGATAAGTTGGCCAAGAAAGAAATCTCCAGTACAGTCTATAGTGATTATGATGAACAATTCCAGGCTGTAGGTATTCTTGTGCTGTTACTTTTGATAGCCGAGATTTGTCTGTTGGAAATTAAAAATCCACATCTTAAGAACATTCATCTTTTCAATCGTAAAAAGTCTGTTGCTGTGATTTTGCTTTTCTTTGTTGTATCGGCACAGGCTCAGAGTGACCGTGATTTTATCCGTCGTGGTAATCAACAGTTCCGTGTAGGCAAGTATGCAGAGGCTGAAGTTGATTACCGAAAGGCGATAGAGCGTAATGCCAAGAATCCGCAGGCGCTTTATAATTTAGGCAATGCCCTGTTGGCACAAAAGAAGGATTCTGCAGCTATTGAGCATTATCAGCAAGCTGCCAAATTAGAAGGGAATGCAAAACGTCGTTCGTATGCCTATCATAATATCGGAGTTATCTGTCAGGGACATCAAATGTATGGTGAGGCAATAGAGGCCTACAAGGAGGCGTTGCGTAACAATCCTAATGACGATGAAACTCGTTATAATCTAGAATTATGTAAACGACAGCAGAAACAACAACAGCAGAACCAGCAGAATAAACAAAACAAGGACAAAAAAGACAATAAAGACAAAAATAAAGATCAAGACAAACAAGACCAGCAGAAGCAGCAAGAACAGCAGAAGCAGCAGGATCAGCAGCAACAGCAGCAAAAACCTCAGATGAGTAAAGAAAATGCTGAGCAGTTACTGAATGCAGCGATGCAGGAGGAAAAGAATACACAAGAGCGTATCAAGAAAGCTCAGCATCAGAAGCAAAATCGTAAGTTACAGAAAAACTGGTAAGAATAGTAAAAAAGAAAAAAACTGTAGATGATGAATATAATGACATATGATAAGGTACAAGGGGTGGTGAAATGGTTTTTACCTTTTTACCTTTTTACCTTTTTACCTATACTCTCTTTTGCCCAGCAAATTAAGGGTAAAGCACCAGCTCAGGTGGCTGTGGGTGAGCAGTTCAGATTGACTTATACCATTAATACAGACGATGTCAGTGGTTTCCGAGCAGGTAATATCCCTGATGCTTTCGAGGTTTTGATGGGTCCTAGCACTTCCACGCAATCCAGTTTTCAGATGGTAAACGGACATACATCCAGTTCTACATCTGTTACCTATACCTATATCCTTTCAGCAACAAAGAATGGTTCGTATACCATTCCCGCAGCCCATGCTTCTGTTAAAGGTAAGACGCTTCATTCTAATGAGTTACATATCAAAGTGTCTGGCACTGCTCAACAAGGAAATAGTGGTGGTGGACAGCGTTCGCAGGGTGGAGGACAGATGCGTGCCGCTGGAAGTCATATTTCTGGTAGTGATCTTTTTATCAAGGTCAGTGCTAATAAAAGTCATGTACACGAGCAAGAACCCATTTTGCTGACCTATAAAGTCTACACACTTGTTGATCTGACTTCCTTAAGTGGTAAGATGCCCGATTTGAAGAGCTTCTACACTCGTGAAGTTCCGCTTCCCCAAGAGAAGAGCTTTAAGATAGAATCGCTCAACGGACGGCCATATCGAACTGTTACATGGCAACAATATGTTATGTTCCCGCAGACTACGGGTAAACTTGAAATTCCCAGTATCACTTATGAAGGTATGGTCGTACTGCAGAACCGTAATGTAGATCCTTTCGAAGCATTTTTTAATGGTGGTTCTGGATATATGGAGGTAAAGAAAGAAATCAAGGCCCCAGGACTAACCATCACCGTTGATCCGCTACCTCAGCGTCCCTCAAATTTCTCTGGAGGTGTGGGTCATTTTACCCTATCTGCTCAACTGGATAAGACAGACGTTAAAGCCAACGACCCCATTACATTCCGTGTGATAGTCAGTGGTACTGGCAATTTGAAACTCATTAAACAACCTGTTGTCAATCTTCCAAAGGATTTCGATCAGTATGATGCCAAGATAGAAGATAAAACGAAATTGACTACCAATGGTATTGAAGGTAGTATGGTATATGACATTCTCGTAGTACCCCGTCATCAGGGAAAATATGAGATTCCTCCTGTTGAATTTACTTATTTCGATACTCAGTCAAACAGTTATAAGACGCTTCGCTCACAGCCCTTTACCCTTGATGTCGCTAAGGGTGATGGCTCGTCAGGTGTGTCTAGCTTCAGCAGTGAGGATGTGAAACAATTGAACAAAGATATTCGCTATATCAAAACCGAAGACACACCACTTCGTGCTGTTGATGAGTCGTTCTTCGGCTCTGTACTTTATTGGATATGTTTGGCTGTTTTGCTCATAGTGTTCATTTCTTTGTTTATCATTTTCCGCCATCGTGCTATGGAGAATGCCAACATCGGAAAGATGCGTGGTAAACGTGCGAATAAGGTGGCTGTACGCCGGCTCCGTGTGGCTGATAAATTATTGAAAGCAGGGAAGCAAAGTGAGTTCTACGATGAAGTGTTGCGTGCCCTATGGGGTTATGTGGGTGATAAACTGGATATGCCGGTAACTCAGCTTTCACGTGAAAATATTAGTCAGCAGCTCATTGAACGTGGAGTTGATACCGAGACTGTTAGCCTGTTCATCGGAGCCCTTGACGAGTGTGAGTTTGCCCGTTATGCTCCTGGTGATGCCAGTGGCAATATGAATAAAGTATATGATGCTGCCATACAAGCAATTATGAAGATTGAAGACTTTTTGAAAGGGAAAAAACATATTCGTCGTACCCCTACAGCAGTAATTTTCCTGCTTCTCTGTTTGCCTCTTACGGCAAATACCGTTACTAAGCAGCAAGCCGACAGTGCATATTCTCAGGAACGGTATCAGCAAGCTATAGCCGATTACGAGGCTTTATTGAAACGAGGTGTTAGTGCTGAACTTTATTATAACCTTGGCAATGCTTATTATCGCACGGATCAGATGTCGCATGCCGTACTCAATTATGAACGTGCTCTGCTTCTTTCACCAGGTGATGCTGATATCCGATTCAATCTTCAGATGGCTCGTTCGAAGACCATTGATAAGATTACGCCTGAGTCTGAAATGTTCTTCGTCACGTGGTATCGCTCGTTGGTCAATCTGATGAGTGTTGATGCATGGGCACGCACAGCACTTATAGCTCTTGCCATAGCCATCATCTTGGTGTTGTTCTATTTATTCTCTGATAAGATATGGTTGCGTAAAGTGGGCTTTTTTGGCGCTCTGCTGTTGTTGATAGTTTTCTTGTCTAGTAATCTGTTTGCTTTCCAGCAGAAACGTAAATTAACGCACCGTACAGGAGCTGTCATTATGACGACGGCAGCAACAGTCAAGAGCACCCCTTCGAAAAATGGTACCGATCTTTTTATTTTACATGAAGGGACACGTGTCACCATTACAGACGGTTCGATGCAGGGTTGGAAGGAAATCCGTGTCGATGATGGTAAACAAGGTTGGATAGAAACCAAACAAATCGAGGTGATTTGAGATTATAGTAATCATGGAAGAAATCATACAGTTTGACAAGCAGCTATTGCTGATGGTGAATGGCAGTGACTCATGGTTCCTGGATTGTCTGATATTGACACTGACTAATGCAAAGACGTGGATTCCACTTTATTTAGGTCTCCTCTTTGTCGTGATAAAAGCTAATAAGAATGTACGTGCTGTAGGCTTGATACTTGCTGCCGCTGGTCTCTGTTACCTGTTAGCAGGAGCTGTTGACGATGGTATCGTTAAACCGTTGGTTGCCCGATGGCGTCCTACTCACGATCCAGAGATAGGTTCGTTAGTTGATGTCGTGAATGGGTATCGGGGAGGTAAGTATGGGTTCTTCTCGGCTCATGCCGCCAATACTTTTAGTATTGCTATATTCTTTTCGTTGCTGATTCGTCAGCGCATGCTCACCTTTTTCCTAGTTGGATGGTCGCTCACGAATTGTTACACCCGTCTATATTTAGGTGTTCATTATCCTGGTGACATCACCGTAGGACTGATATGGGGTGGCTTTGTCGGATGGTTTGTTCATATGCTTTATTGTCGGATTACGACACCTGCTCGATATGACATTCGACTCTGTTATGTGCCTATTTGCATCCTTGGACTGATATTCTTCATAGCCGTTGTTATGGCTTATTTCGGAGTTTATCTATAGGATGGTCTCCATTCCTGTTTTCTGTACCTGCATCCCCATGCTTTTGTAGAAACAGATGGCTGCATCATTACCCTCCCATACGTTGAGGGTTATGTTGTAGCATCCTATCTGCCGGGCATAGTCGCGCACGTATTCATACAGTGCGCTTCCCACATGCTTGCCGCGAGCATCTACGTCTACGCATATATCATCTATATATAGTGTCTTGGCATCCTGCAGCAGATGGTGATTCTTGACCTCTGTCACCTGACAGAAGGCATGTCCTAATATCTGGTTGCTGTCGTCGAAAACAAAGATAGGGTTGTTACTGTTATCTATGAGTTCTTCTAACTCATTCTCATTGTATTTTGTGGTGTTTGTCTTGAACAGGTCGGGGCGGATATTATGATGTACGGCATCCACTTGATGTAACAAATTCATCAATCCCCCGATGTCTCGTTTCTCTGCTTTTCTAATCATGATTGAAAATATTTTTAACTAAGTCTATGCAGCATTTCTACCACCACTTGCCAGATGTCATCAACCGTTTTCAATTCTAATCGTTCACTAGTGGAGTGGGGTTCTACGATTCGTGGACCGATGCATACCATTTGCAGCCCTGGATATTTCTCTACAAAATAGCCAGCCTCCAGCACGAAGTGCATTGCTACCATTTTGGGACGCCATCCGAGTACATCATGGAATGTGTCTGAAGTCATTCTAAGGAAAGCTGACTGCTGATTCTCCTGCCATGCAGGGGTCGACATAATTATCTCAGATTTCGCACCGCTAGCCTTGAATACGTTGGCGATATCCATACCCAGTTCGGTCATGTCTTTGTCTATGAAACTACGCGTATGTGTGGTTACGAGAATATGGTCTTCTTCCGTCACGATACGTCCTACGTTATTTGAAGTCTCAACGGTATCTTTCATCGTCTCGCTCATCTTCACTACTCCCTGCGGAATCTGTTCCAAGCAAGTCATCAGTCCTTCGAAGGCCGATCTTGGGATGACTGTTGGTTGTGGTTCGCATTTCTCTATAATACATGACATGTGGGTATCGTTGGGATACTCCTCGTTCAGCCATTGATTCATCATCTCCTGTTGCGCTTTCACGTATTCAGATCCTTCACCAGATGGAATCGTGAGTACTACCTCGGCTTTAGAAGCTATAGAGGCATTTGCTTCACCCACATTAATCGAGGCAACGTCGAAGTCGTATTCGTTATAGATAGCTGCAAGAATAGCCCAAACGGGAACAACAGCCGAACAGCGTCCTTTATTAATGTCGACACCAGAGTGACCACCCAGTCCGCCTTCGAACCGAATGCGGTACCAGCGTCGTTTACCCCCAGGAGCAGTCTTACGCTTTATTGGTATACGATGAAATTGTAGTGTGGCACCTGCAGCCCCAGTAGTGATGGTGTTGTAGTCTTCTGAATCAATGTTGATGACTTTTCTTCCTTTCAGGAAGTCTGTTGACAGATTTGCAGCACCAGACATGCCATCCTCTTCGTTAGTTGTTGTCATCACCTCCAAGGCAGGGTGAACAATGTCCTTACTCTCCAATACTGCCAGAGCCATCGACAGCCCGATGCCATTGTCAGCACCTAATGATGTGCCATGAGCCTTCATCCATTTACCTTCGGTATAAGCCTCGATGGGTGTGTTCAGTGGATCGTCCATACCCACACAGACCATGTCCATATGATTCAAAAGAACAATTGGTTCTGCACCTTCATGCCCCTTTGTCGCAGGCTTGCGAATCACCACACAGTTTTGTGCGTCACGTTCATATTCAAGGTTTAACCGTTCTGCAAACTGACAAAGAAAATCAGCCACTTTCTCTTCGTGATGCGAAGGACGTGGAATCTGGTTCAGTTCTTTGAAAATATCGAATACTCGTTTTGCGTCAATTTTCTCCATCGTTGATTACACTATTAAAATCAGTTGCAAAGATACACAAAAATAACTATAATCAATCAGTATTCTTTGGATTTCTGATAATTCCGATTGCCTGTCATGTCTTTTCTACGAAAACGCAATATAATTGGATAGAAAGGGCTTGACTTTTTGAGCGCAGTCAATAAAGTTGTTGAAAGGTTTACTTAAAAGTCCAGCAAATCAGCAGGATGATAGATGAAAGTCGTAGCCCCATGTGACAGGAGAAACTGGTGACTGCGGAATCCCCATAGTACACTGATGCAAGGAAGGTGAGCATTGCGGGCGGTCTCGATGTCTACGTCGCTGTCACCGATGTATACAGTGCCTAGCCTTTCAGATAATGGGTGCCTAATAAGTTGTAATTGTCGAAGAGCTTCGAAAACGGTGTCGGGGGCGGGTTTCTTGCGGATACCATTTTCTTCGTGTTCTCCAATGGCTACATCAATTTGAGGGAAGAAATGAGCAACTAGTTCCTGAGTGGCTGCCATCATTTTGTTGCTGACAACGGCCAGCTGACAGCCACGTTGTTTGAGCTTGTTCAACAATTCAGGGATGCCTTCATAAGGGCGAGTAGTGTCGAGTGCATGTTGCATGTAGTATTGGCGGAATGTGGCATAGGTTGCTTCAAAATCAGATATTGAAGTGTCTTGAGGAACGGCGCGTTTCATCAACAAGCGTACTCCGTTGCCCACATACTCCCGAATATCGTCAATGCAATGTTCCGGCATACCATGATAGCGCAAAGCATAATTGACAGCATCTGCTAGATCTTGTAAAGTATCGAGCAACGTGCCGTCTAAATCAAAGATGTAGGTGGAGTATTGTTGCATTTATTTAATGAGGAAATAGCCGATATGATGGGTAGTACCATCGGTGTTGTAGCTGCGTAACTCGTATACTCCTTGGGGTATCCCAACTACCGAAACAACCTTACCGAAAGGACGTTTGGTAACTAAGTTGCCTTGCATGGAATAAATGTAGAATAGAGATGTCTGAGGTGGAAGTTGAGAGGCATCGGGTAACTGTAATGAATACCCATCGTTGGGTAGAAGATGCTCGGTGTCGTTTTTAGGGTGACGTGCGGATAAGGATGGGAGATGAGTGTTGCCTGATGGGGTACTCTCCAGACCATAGCGATTGACGGCTGTCACCGCATAATAGAGTGGTGTGTCATTGACATTTCTGCGGACAGAAAGCTGCTGTTGCATCTGACGTGTAGCGATGAGATTGCGCCCATCATTAATGTCTACCGGTAGGGTTGTAGATGCGTACACATTATAAGTCAGATAGTCGCCATCACTATTGTCCTGGGCTCCGTTCCAACTAAGATTGTCGCCTTGTGTGGTACGCTCCACTTGCAGGAATGGAGCAGTTGGAGCTGGTTGATGTGTCAGCATGGGTGGTACAACAGCTGGATAGTTGTCGAATTCACAAACGAAATCGTATAGTCCCTTGGTGTTGTCTGTTAGAAAACGACTCCGGAAATAGCAATGGCCGAGGCCCAGTTGGCGAGCCACATACATCTGTCGTTTGATGGCATCCAGTGACCAGTTTCCTTCACTGCGAATAAGACGATAGATACCTAGGCCGGCTGCAATCTCGCGTCCATAGCGATTTTCACTCCAATCTGCGGCAAAGGGATAGTAATGGCGCCCATCGTAATACATCATCGGATAGAGCTGATCCATCAGTCCATCGCGAAGCCACCCCTGCGCGTCCTGACATACTTTATTGTAAGCATTCCATCCTCCACTGGGGTAGCGAGTTAGGTCGTCAAACTTACCGAGAGGGGAACAACTTAGTTTAACCCATGGTTTTAAACCTTTGACTTTCTGGTGGATAGCTCGCACGATGTTAGTGATGTTCTCGCGAGCCTGCTGTCGGCTGCCGCTATGCTTCCATGATTCGTGATAGCGGATATAGTCGAGATGAATGCCGTCAACATCGTAACGGCGGGCAATTTCCTCACAGATGGAGGCAATATAATCAGCCGTACGTGGGTCTTCTGGATTCATTACCGCATCCTCACCTGCACGACGCATTAGTGTTGGAAATTTCTTTCGGAGTTGTTTGGCTCCATAGCTGGTGTTCCATTTGCCTGCAGGCACCGTTACTACCCATGCATGCAGTTCCATGCCACGTTTGTGAGCCTCGTCAATAGCAAATTGCAGAGGGTCATAGTGAGGGGCAGTGTTGAACTGTCCGCTGATACACCCATCCCATGGCTCGATATGTGAAGGGTAGGTCACGGTTCCACGAATACGGGCCTGAAAAAGAATAGTGTTGACATTGGCATGCTTCAATTGGTCAAAGATGCGACATAACTCTTTTTTCTGTTTCTCTTCAACGGCATGAGATGTACCTTTCGTAGATGGCCAGTCCAAACCTTCTAATGTTGTCAGCCATACTGCACGCAATTCTTGTTTGGGTTGAGCCACAAGTAGAGTGGCAAAACACACAAAAACTATATAAAATAATGTTAATCGTTTCATTTCGGTTGCAAAATTACAAAAAAAACTCAATTCTCAATTCACAATTATTAATTATTTATTAACTTTGCAGGAAGTTTTAAAGTTCAAGTAAAAATGATATCATTTTCAATTTGTTTAATAGCCCTTGTGATTGGCTATTTTGTTTATGGAAGTTTCGTAGAACGTGTGTTCGGGCCAGACAATCGTGAAACACCAGCTATTGCAAAGGCAGATGGTGTGGACTTTATCGTTCTTCCTCCCTGGAAAATTTTCATGATTCAATTTCTGAATATCGCAGGAACGGGTCCTATATTTGGTGCGATTATGGGTGCTAAGTTTGGTCCTGCTGCCTATCTGTGGATTGTGCTGGGATGTGTTTTTGCCGGTTCTGTGCATGATTATTTGAGTGGTATGCTCTCTGTTCGTCATGGTGGTGCAAACCAGCCTGAACTGATAGGCGCCTATTTGGGTAAGACTACTAAGAACGTCATGTTGATATTCTCCGTATTCTTGTTGATGATGGTGGGTGCGGTATTTGTGTTCAGTCCTGCCAAGATATTGGGAGACATGTGGGAACCAGCTGCAGTCGTGGAAAGTGCAGGACAATACACATTTTGGATAGTCGTTATTTTTATCTATTATATTGTAGCCACGATGCTGCCTATCGATAAGATCATCGGTAAGATTTATCCAGTCTTTGCTTTCTCCTTATTATTTATGGCAGCTGCCTTGTTGATTATGCTGTTTGTGAAGATGCCCAATATCCCAGAAATATGGGAAGGCCTGAGTGTTCCGGCATTGACTCCTAAAAATATTTTCCCGGCTTTGTTTATTACGATAGCCTGTGGTGCTATCAGTGGCTTTCATGCTACGCAGAGTCCGTTGATGGCTCGTTGCATGAAGCACGAGAAGCAGGGACGCCCCATTTTCTATGGTGCTATGATTACGGAGGGCGTAGTGGCTCTGATATGGGCAACGGTGGCTATGTATTTCTTCTACGATAATCCTACACCGGGATACGAGCAGATTGCCGGTGGAGCTGCAGCTGTAGGTGATGCCCCTTCTGTGGTTAACTTGATCTGTAACGACTGGCTGGGTCTCTTCGGTGGTATTCTGGCTTTGTTGGGGGTTGTGGCAGCACCTATCACGAGTGGAGATACGGCCTTGCGTTCAGCTCGTTTGATTATAGCCGACTTCATCAACTTTGAACAGCACAGCATCAAAAACCGTTTGATAGTTTGTGTTCCGTTGTTTGCAGTTGTGATGTCATTGCTCGTTTGGCAAATATCTGATAAAGAAGGATTTAACTTGATTTGGAGTTGGTTCGGTTGGTCTAACCAAACGTTGTCCGTCTTCATGTTATGGGCTATCACTGTTTATTTCGTACAACAGAAGAAACCTTACATTATTACCCTCATTCCTGCGCTGTTTATGACGGCAGTATGTTTCACTTTCCTCTTCTCAGAGCAGATATTCAGTTTCTCCGCAACAATTTCCTATATCATTGCCTGCTGCACAGTTGTGGTTTCTTTGACATGGTTCTGTGTGTGGTATCGTAAATATCAGAAAAATCATCAAAATAATTAAGCTTATGTTAAGTGTAGAAGAATTAGTTGACCGATTGATAGACCTCTCGTTTGCAGAGGATATCGGTGATGGCGATCACACCACTTTATGTTGTATTCCAGAAGATGCGATGGGAAAATCACACCTGTTGATTAAGGAAGACGGTATCCTGGCTGGTGTGGAAGTGGCCCGAGAAGTGTTCCGCCGTTTTGATCCAGAAATGCAGGTAGAAGTATTGATGCAGGATGGTGCCAAGGTGAAGAAAGGTGATATAGCAATGATAGTTTCTGGGCGTGTACGCTCGTTATTACAAACGGAACGCCTGATGCTGAACATCATGCAGCGCATGAGTGGAATCGCCACCATGACCAACCGCTATGTAGAGCGACTGAAGGGCACCCACACCCGTGTGTTGGATACTCGTAAGACAACCCCTGGCATGCGTATGTTGGAGAAACAGGCAGTGAAGATTGGCGGTGGTGTGAACCATCGTATCGGATTGTTTGATATGATACTGCTGAAAGACAATCATGTGGATTTCGCAGGAGGTATCGTCAATGCCATTGATCGTTGCCACCAGTATCTGAAAGAGAAGGGACTTGACCTGAAGATAGAAATAGAGGTGCGCTCATTCGATGAGTTGCAACAAGTGTTGGATCATGGAGGTGTCGACCGTATCATGCTTGACAATTTCTCCGTACCCGATACAAAGAAAGCCGTTGACATCATCGCCGGCCGTTATGAGACAGAGTCGAGTGGAGGCATTACCTTCGATACCATTCGTGACTATGCCGAGCAAGGCGTCGACTTTATCTCAGTAGGCGCATTGACCCACTCGGTTAAAGGACTCGATATGAGTTTCAAGGCATGCTAAGAGGACTGTTATCAATAGGTTGTTGGCTATTAGCCGTTGGTGCACAAGCGCATGTGCAATATTACTCGCCAGTGGATTATCAGATTACGCTGGCGGGTAATTTTGGTGAGCCCCGTCCTAACCACTTTCATGGTGGACTAGACATAAAAACCGATAATATGGAGGGGAAACATATCTATTCTATTGGTGATGGATATGTGAGTCGTCTGACCGTTGGTATCGACGGCTTTGGTAATGCAGTCTATGTCACTCACCCTGAAGGATATACCAGTATCTATTGCCATTTGAAGCGATTCTCCCCAAGATTGGAGCGGTTGGTGCATCGAACGGGAAAACATGATGAGAAAATCGACCTTCGTTTTTCTGCTATCGATCTACCGGTTTCGCAGGGACAGCTCATCGCCTTGAGCGGTAATACAGGCCATAGCACTGGCCCTCATTTGCATCTGGAGATTCATGATACGAAGACCTGGGATATGATGGACCCGTTGGATTTTCTTGCTCCGTTCGTCAACGACTCCGTGGCTCCTCAGGCACATAGTGTGATGGCTTGTCCTATTGAAGGGGAAGGGGTTTTTAATGGTGGAGCTTCGAAACAAACTTTTGGCCTTTCCGCTTGTCCGGATTATACAGCCTGGGGAAAAGTGGGTTTTGCGCTTTGGGCTGATGACTATATGCAGGGAGTATATAATCATTATGGTATTCGCGAAACCATATTGATGGTAGACGACAAAGAGGTCTTTCATTCAAACGTGAACCGCATTCCTGTTTATAGTAACCGACAGGTGAATGCATGGGGCGACTACGACCACTGGTTGCATAACAAGACGTGGTATATGCGTTCCTATATTCCGGAAGGTGTCACACTGCCCATTCTGCAAGCTGACGAGCAGGGTGGGGTGGTCGATTTTTCAGAAGAACGACCTTACCAGTTGTGCTATATCCTTCGCGACTTTATGGGGAATGAGTCGCGTTACGAGTTTATCGTCCGTGGCGAGAAAAGCCCGATAGTGCGCAAAAGCAAAAAGTTGATGAATGCCTGTTACGACCGCTTGTCGTTGATTTCGCTGCCAGGCATGCAGCTTACCATTCCTGCGGGCATGATGCAGGGACGAATGGATGTGCGTCCGAAAGTGGAGCAGGGCAGATTGTCGCCCCGCTATACGTTTGTTCCTCAGGCCTGTCCACTGTTTGGTTGGGCAGAACTGTGTATCGCAGTCCCGCAAGGTGTTGACACTGCCAATCTGTACATCGATTCCGGTGGTCACGACATGGGGGGAACCGTTGCCGACGGTTGGATAACCACTCGTATTCGAGAACTGGGTGCTCCCTATGAATTGAAATTAAGAGAAAACAAACAATAAAACAAGATGAAGAGATTTTTTACATTGATGGCTGTCTGCACGTTTGTTGCTTCAGCCATTGCTTGCACCAATTTTATTGTGGGCAAGAAAGCTAGTACCGACGGTTCTGTGATATGCAGTTACAATGCTGACTCGTACGGAGCCTATATGCCCTTGTATCACTATCCAGCAGCCAAGCATCAGAAGGGTGACAAACGGAAGGTATATGAATGGGATACGAACAAGTATCTGGGTGAGATTGACGAAGTTCTGGAGACGTATAACGTAGTGGGTAATATCAACGAGTGGCAGGTGACCATTGGCGAGACGACTTACGGCGGTCGTGAGGAGATGGCTGATTCGACGGGCATCATCGACTATGGTTCGCTGATTTATATTGCACTCCAGCGTTCGAAGTCGGCACGTGAGGCCATTCAGGTGATGACTTCCTTGGTGGAGCAATACGGCTATTGCTCGGAGGGCGAGACGTTTACGATTTGCGACCCCAACGAGGCTTGGATCATGGAGATGCAGGGCTGCGGTCCCGACCGCAGTGTGTCGAAAGAGCGCACCGTGTGGGTAGCTATGCGAGTGCCCGACAATGCCATCTGTGCACATGCTAACCAGAGCCGCATCGGTAAGTTCGATATGAAAGACAAGCAGAACGTGCTCTATTCCAAGAATGTCATCAAATTTGCTCGCAAAAAAGGCTGGTTTACAGGTCGTGACGAAGATTTCTCGTGGAAGATGGCATACGCCGCTCCCGACTTCTCTGGCCGCCGTATATGTGATGCCCGTGCCTGGAGCTTCTTTAATATGTATAAGAAAGGTATGGACCGTTATATTCCCTGGATTATGGGTATAGACAAGGATGCGGAAGATTTTCCGTTGTGGGTGGTGCCCGACAAGAAGCTGAGCGTTCAAGACGTGATGACCGCTATGCGCAACCATTACGAGGGTACGCCCTTGGAAATAGATTCTACCGACATTGGTGGCGGTATCTGGCAGATGCCTTATCGTGTGACCCCATTGTATTTCAAGTTGGATGGCAAAAAATATTTCAACGAGCGCCCTGTTTCTACACAGCAGACAGCATTTTCGTTTGTGTCGCAGATGCGCTCATGGCTGCCTCGTGAGATGGGTGGCTGCTTCTGGTTTGGCAATGACGATGGCAATATGGTGGCCTACGTGCCCGTGTATTGTTCGATGACGCGCCGCCCAGAGTGCTTCAATGCTCCTGGCGCAGATGACATCACTTTTTCGGACAAGAGTGCTTTTTGGGTGTGCAACTGGGTGAGCAATATGGTTTATCCCCGCTACTCAGCTCTGTTCCCCGACCTGAAACAGGTGCGCGACTCTTTGGAGAAATCCTATTTCGCCCAGCAACCGGAAGTAGAGAAAAAGGCAAAGACGATGCAGGCAGCCGAGATGCAGAAATTCCTCAATGACTACAGCATCGAGCAGGCTCAGGCTATGTTGGCTCGCTGGAAGAAGTTGGCCATATTCCTCATTGTTCGCCACAACGATATGGCCCGCCGTCCTGTTGATGCTGAGGGTCGGTTCTATCGCAATAAACAAGGACTGGGGGCAACGGTCGAGCGTCCGGGAATGCCGCAACCTTTCGCACGAAAGTTGGTGAAGGAAGCAGGTGAGCGATATGCCGTTCCTGAGTAAAAAGAAAAAAGTGGAACTCCTCAGACGAGTTCCACTTTATTTATATCCTGTTCCATCTCACAGTAGTGACAGGTCAGGATGCCGTCCGTCACATGGAAATGGGTGAGCATCGGCTCGTTATTCGTGATACACTTGGGATTGTTGCACTTCACGATGCCCCGTATCTCATCAGGGGTGCGTACCGGTTTCTTCTCCACCACCTCGAAGTCATGGATGATGTTCAGCACGACGTTAGGAGCGACGACGGACAGACGGGATATTTCCTCATCCGTAAACCATTTGTTCTCGACCTTGATAAATCCCTTCCTTCCCAGTTTCTTGGAAGGGAAGTTATAGCCGATGGTCACTGGTGTTCCCAGGTCGGCAAGTTTCAGTAACTGTGCCACCTGATAAGTCTTCTCAGAAGGTATGTGGTCTATTACGGTGCCGTTCTCAATGGCGGCAACGAGCATCTGGTTCTTGTTCATTGTATAATTGTTTTATCGTTCTTTACTTCGTCTAAGCTGATACCGAGTACGTCACAGAAGATTGCCTCACGGGCAAAGAGACCGTTGCCTGCCTGTTGGATGTAGTAGGCATGCGGATTGTCATCCACGTCATACGCAATCTCGTTGACACGGGGCAGCGGGTGCAGGATCTTCATGTTAGGCTTGGCAAGCCGCAGCATGTCGTTGTTGAGGATATACACGTTCTTCACCCGCTCATACTCCATCAGGTCGGAGAAACGCTCTTTCTGCACCCTCGTCATATACAGGATGTCGGCATCGGCGATGACCTTCTCGTTGAAGGCGGTATGCTCCTGGAACTTGATGCCGTGCTCCTTGCAGTAGAGCTTATACTCGTTAGGCATCGCCAGCTCCTTGGGAGCCACGAAATGGAAGGTGGGGTTGAAATGGCGCATCGCCATAATCAGCGAATGCACGGTACGACCGTATTTCAGGTCACCAACCAGGTAGATGTTGAGGTTGTCCAGTGTCCCTTGTGTCTTATAGATGCTATAGAGGTCGAGCATACACTGTGAGGGATGCTGGTGAGCACCGTCGCCTGCGTTGACGATAGGTACTTCGGTTACCTCAGAGGCATACTGTGCGGCACCCTCGATGAAGTGGCGCATGACGATGACATCGGCATAGTTGGCAACCATTGAGATGGTGTCTTTCAGCGTCTCTCCCTTCGTACCGCTGGTAATCTTCGGGTCGGCGAAACCGATCACACGGGCACCGAGGCGGTTGGCGGCAGTCTCGAAACTCAGACGGGTACGGGTGGAGGGCTCAAAGAAGAGGGTGGCGACCACCTTACCCTTGAGTATCTCACGGTTAGGATGTTTCTCAAACTCTTGTGCCATCTCAATCATGTAGAGTATCTTCTCACGAGTGAGGTCGGCAATGGTTACAAAGTCATGCTTTTCCATATATTGTGTTCCTTTAGGTTTTGATTTATCCCGACAAAGGTACGAATAAGTGAGCAGAAAACCAAAAGATTTTTGAGTTTTTCTCGAACGTGAGAACCTTTCGACCCTTGGAGGCGGCACCTTACACCGTTCAATCGATGGCATTGAAACAGAAAAAAGCCCTCGGGCAGAGCCGTACTGCTTGCTTCAAAGTGGATCAGCGGAACCGTCCCCAATTCCTGCATGGGATCTGTGCGAAAAAAAACTTCCCCGCTGCATTGCTGCAGGAGGAAGCTCTAACGATATCTTTACAACACAGGGGGTTGTCCCCATCACTCTTCGCTTCAATCAAAGTAGTCGCCTTCGTCGAAGAAGCGGGCGCCAGCGCCGTCAGGATTGCCACCGAGGTCGTTGTAGTTAACTCCGTCGAGACCCGACGCGGTTACCGACGTTGCCAGCATAGTGGCAGTCTGAACCTTCACCACCTCCAGGATGGGCTGCAAATATGTTTTCTTCATATTCGTAATTTACAATTTGACGATTTACAAAATTGACGATTTATTTCTCATTTGGACTATTTGGTTATTTGACTATAACCTTTCGGCCATTCACGATGTAGAGTCCCTTTGCAGGCTGAGCCACACGACGACCCTGCAGGTCGAAGAATTTCTCATTCTCTGCATTTCTCATGGTCTTCATTCCAGAAATTCCCGTTACGTCGCCGTCGAGGTTCATCTCGAAGCCACGAGCGCTGGCTGCAGCACCCTTCAGCAGGAAGTAAGCGCGGAAGCCCTTGATGCTGCCGGCGTCATTGGGCCATGTCAGCGTTGTGCCACCCGTCAGGAAGAGCACGCTCTTGTCATCCTTTGTAACAGCCGTTGGGTTCATGACAGGCTTGAAGTCTGCATACGTGGTCTCGGTGGGTGTTACAGTATTGCTGATGGTTACGTTATTGAACGTAGGATTAGCCACTGCACCTGATACCTTCACCATATACGGCTTGCCGGCCTCGATGGCTGTTGTCTCGGTCTCGAAGGTCAGGGTAACCACATCGCCTGCGAGCGAAGAGCCTGTGAGCTTCTTTACCGCCGTGATGTTGTAAGTTGCCCAATTGGCTGCAGGAATATTGAACGGCACGCAGAACGTGTTCCAACCCGTAGCACTCAGCGTGCGTGTCAGTGTCACGTCCCAAACCTGTCCGTTGCGCAGGGTAATCCAGTTGCTGTTGTCAACAGTCTCGTTGAGAGTGATTTTGTTCTCGGTCCACTGGGCATAGAGGTCAACAGTACCATCCTTTGTGCTGGTGAGGTTGCTGACGCTCTGTCCATCGGTGTAATTGGTGCCTGTGCCATCAGCCTTGGTGTTCCATCTGGCGAAGGTATAGCCTGGGCGGCTGAAGGCGTTTGAGGTCAGAGCCTTGGCTGTGCCATAAGTGAAAGCCTCGTTGCTCATAGAGCCCGTTGCGTCGGTGGCATTCTTGTTGAAGCGCACGCTGTAGCTGTTTGCCGTCCACTTGGCATAGAGGGTCACATTGCCTTTGCTGCTTTCGGTGGCGGTAATCGTTGCACCGTTGGCGTAATTTGTACCTGTGCCATCAGCCTTGGTGTTCCAGCCTGCGAAGGTATAACCCGTGCGGGTGAAGGTGTTGGATTTCAGCGTGGCGCTGTTCTCAACGGTCTGCTGTGTCATGCTGCCCGTACCGCCGTTGCTGTTGAAAGTAACGTACTTATAGTAGTAGGTTGTCCATGTATAGCTGTCGTTTTTGAAAGCACCCCACTGGTGGCAAGTGGCGGCTGCCCCAGTGTTATTTGCTACCTGCGTCATCATAAGTGCCCACGTCTTAGTCTGCGCAGAACTGCCGTTGCGGTTGTCGAAGTCAAACGTTTTGGTCTGCAACGATGTTTGCTGGGTGGCATCGCTGGCTCCATGCGACAGATTCACCAATTTGTATGTGTTACCAGTCTTATCGGAATAGTCTGCCGTGAAGTCCACCGTAGTGCCCTTCAAGTCCGCCAAACTGTTGCGGGCATATAATGTAACATTCTGAGGGTATTTGTTTGATTTACCACGCAAATAAAATTTCCATGTCAGCACCTTGCGCGTGTAGGAAGGTACACTCTCGCTGTGAGTGTAAGTGGACAAAACGCCATAGTGAGTAGATGCTATACTGGTACAATGCATAGAGAAGCCTATACCATCACCGTCCCTCCACTGATAGGTAATTTGGTCTACTGAGTTATCAACTTCCCAAGCCGAATGGTCCGCGCTATTAAACGTCATTGTCCACCCGTGGCTATTATTATAATATCCGTTGCTGACCGCATCAAATGTCCATGGTCCCTCAGTTGGTTTTGTACTCAACTGTGTAGGCGTGTAATTGTCACGCGCCCATGCTCCCTGCGGCACAGCCATGAGCAGCAGGGCAAGAATTGAAAATAGTTTCTTCTTCATAATAGTTGCCTTTTGGTTTTTATGAATTCTGAATTGAATTCTGTTTGTTTCAATACTACCACCTTGAGGGATGGCTTCTCATAAAATTGCTTCTTTTCCATAAGCTGTATAGATTTAAGTTTATAAAATATAGATTTCGTCACAATGGCGGCAAAGGTAATGAATACTTCTGTCTTTCTTTACCCCCCCCCTTGTTAACTTATGTTAATGGTTGAATATTATAAAACAAGAGGGAGGGTTTAAAGTACTCACGTTCTGAAATCTCCCAATTTATTTGGCATTTCGCTCACTTATTCGTACCTTTAACTTTGTTTTAGGTACTCACGCATTCCCGCTGACGCGCCTACCCGTAGCCTTTTAAAAGAAAAAAATAAATGGATTTATTTTGTTCTTCGCTCACTTATTCGTACCTTTGCAAATTATAAAATCAGAAAAGAATGGATATCAAGACAGCAGAATTCTCCCTGAGTGCCCCTATGGTGAGTATGTGTCCCAAAGACACGAAGCCAGAATATGCCTTTATCGGTCGTTCCAATGTGGGCAAGTCGAGCCTGATCAACATGCTGACGAACAACAAGAAACTTGCCAAGACCTCGGCAACACCGGGTAAGACCTTGTTGATTAACCACTTTATTATTAATAAGGAATGGTACTTGGTCGACCTCCCCGGCTACGGCTATGCCAAGCGTTCGAAGACGGAGGTGGCAAAGCTCGACCAGATGATCCGCGGCTATATCCTGCAACGGGAGCAGCTGGTGAATGTCTTTGTGTTGGTAGACATCCGTCTGGAGCCCCAGCAGATAGACCTGGAGTTTATCGACTGGCTCGGGCAGTCGGGTGTTCCCTTTGCCATCGTCTTCACCAAGGCAGATAAGTTGACGGCGAACAAAGCGAACCAGAGTGTGGAGGTTTATAAGAAGAAGCTGCTGGAGACGTGGGAGGAGCTGCCCCCTGTCTTCCTCACATCGGCAGAGAAGAAGCAGGGTCGTGATGAGGTACTCGACTATATCGAGCAGATCAATCGAGAGTTGAAGGATTGAAAAATTGAAGGATTGAAGAAAAAGCATGGCTAAGGATACTCCATACGTTGACGTACAGAACCTGTCGAAGTCGTTCGGTGCACTGAACTTGTTCAGTCATATCAGTTTCAGTATTGCCGAAGGACAGAAGGTGGGGCTGATTGCCAAGAACGGAATGGGAAAATCCACGTTACTCTCTGTACTTGCAGGTAAGGAAGGACATGATACGGGTGATATCGTCTTCCGCCGTGACCTGACAATCGGTTTCTTGGAACAGTCACCCCACTTCGACCCGCAGGAGAGTGTGCTGGATGCTTGTTTCAACCACCATGGCGAGGAGGAGAAGGTGCTGAAGGCGAAACAGGTGCTGACGCAGCTGAAGATACGTGACTTACAGCAGCCCATGGGACAGCTGAGCGGTGGACAGCAGAAGCGTGTGGCACTTGCCAATGTGTTGCTGATGGAACCTGACCTGCTGATCCTTGACGAGCCCACCAACCATCTCGACCTGGAGATGATAGAATGGTTGGAGGGGTACCTGGCACGTGGCAACAAGACACTGCTGATGGTGACGCACGACCGTTTCTTTCTGGACCGTGTCTGTTCCGTCATCCTGGAGCTGGACGACCATACCATCTATACCTATCGGGGTAATTATTCCTATTACCTGGAGAAGCGGCAGGAGCGTATCGACAACAAACGGGCGGAGATAGCGCGTGCCAACAACCTCTATCGTACAGAGCTGGAATGGATGCGACGGATGCCACAGGCACGTGGTCATAAGGCTCGGTACCGTGAGGATGCTTTCTATGAGTTAGAGAAAGTGGCAAAGCAGCGCATGGAGGAACGGCAGCTGCGGCTGAAAACGAACAACGTGTATATCGGTTCCAAGATTTTCGAGTGCCAATATATCTCGAAGCGTTTCGATGATATAGTCATTCTTAAGGACTTCTACTATAACTTCTCCCGTTTTGAGAAGATGGGTATCGTGGGGAATAACGGCACGGGGAAGTCGACCTTCATCAAGATGCTGCTGGGACAGGTGCAGCCGGACGAGGGACGTATCGTGATTGGCGAGACCGTCCGCTTCGGCTATTTCTCGCAGGAGGGCTTGCAGTTTGACGAGCAGCAGAAGGTGATAGACGTCATCACTGCCATTGCCGACTATGTCGACTTGGGGAGTGGCAAGAAACTCTCCGCGTCGCAGTTGCTGCAGTATTTCCTTTTTACTCCAGAGCAACAATATAATTATGTATATAAGTTGAGTGGGGGAGAACGCCGTAAGCTCTACCTATGTACTGTTTTGATGAAGAATCCCAATTTTTTGGTACTCGATGAGCCGACTAACGACTTGGATATTGTGACCTTGCAGATATTGGAAGAATATTTGCAGGATTTCCCAGGTTGTGTCATTGTGGTGAGTCACGATCGCTATTTCATGGACAAAGTGGTTGACCATCTGCTGGTATTCAAAGGACAGGGAAAAGTGCAGGATTTCCCAGGAAACTATACGCAGTATCGGGAATGGGTAGCTTTGGAATCAGAAAATTCTAACAATATCAGAGAATCTAAAGTATCTGGCAATTCTAACAAAAGTTACCGTCACGACAATCGTCGTCGGATGTCGTTCAAAGAAAAGCGTGAGTTTGAACAATTAGAACGTGAAATAGCAGCTTTGGAAGCAGAGCAACACCAATTGGAAGAACAGCTTTGTAGTGGTAGACTCAGCGTGGAAGAATTAACAGAAAAGAGTAAACGACTGCCTCTGCTGAAAGACGAACTGGATGAAAAGAGTATGCGTTGGTTGGAATTGTCAGAAATAGAATAATTGAAGAATAAACATGATACAACAATATCCATCACAACTGCTGGAAAAGGCAGTACAGGAATTCTCAAAATTGCCAGGCATCGGTAGAAAGACTGCCCTGCGTCTGGTATTATATCAGTTGCGTCAGGATTCTGAGGATGTGCAGTCGTTTGTAGAAGCTATTGCTAAGATGAAACACGAAGTGCACTATTGTCGCCGTTGTCATAATATCAGCGATTCAGAATTGTGTCCTATCTGTGCTGACAGTCATCGTGATGCTTCTACCATATGCGTAGTTGAGAATATCCAGGATGTGATGGCTGTTGAGAATACTCAACAGTACAGGGGGCTATATCATGTTCTTGGTGGGGTTATCTCACCTATGGATGGTGTGGGCCCTTCTGATTTGGAGATTGATTCTTTGGTGAAACGTGTGGAAGAGGAAAAAATTCAGGAGGTGATCTTGGCGCTCAGTTCTACGATGGAGGGCGATACCACTAATTTCTATATCTTTCGCAAACTTGCATCTTACGATGTTAAATTGAGTATTATAGCCCGAGGCATTCCTGTAGGCGATGAATTGGAATATGCAGATGAAGTAACTTTAGGACGGTCAATTCTGAACCGTACCCCCTTTGATGGAAAATAAAACAAACAAGAATATGAAACAGATACAGACATTTTTAATGAGCGTCTTTTGGGGGTTCCTGACGTTGGCAGTCGTCGAACTGTTGGTATTTGAAACAGGACTACTGGAGTCGGGGATTGCCGTAGGTAATAGTCAGGCAGAATTTGCAACAGAGGTGGTAATGGAACTGATGACTCTGGGTAATATCTGGCTGTCCCTGCGTCTGTTCAAGATTGGAAAGGTGAAACGCGATATAGCTAATAGGGGAATTGAAGCGTTGCGAAAGTGGGGTTTTATTCGACTTTATCTGTTGAATTTACCTTTGGTGGCAAACGTACTCTTTTACGAACTGTTTCTTAAACCGACATTCGGCTATTTGGCAATTATTATCTTGATATGCCTACCGTTTGTCTATCCATCGTTGGCTCGCTGTGAGTCCGAAGTAACCCCTGATAATGTTTACGAAAATGAAGAAATTAACAATCATCATAGTCAGTTATAACGTACGACAGTATGTCGACCAGTGCTTGCAGAGTGTAGAGAAAGCTTTGCAGGGCATAGACAGTGAAATCATCGTGGTTGATAACCAGTCACATGACGATACGTTACCATATATTCGTCAGAACTATCCTCAGGTGAGAATCATCGAGAGTGGGGGAAATATCGGTTTCGCTCGTGCCAATAATATAGGTATTCGTGAGAGCGAGAGTGAGTATGTACTATTGTTGAATCCTGATACGGTGGTTGCAGAAAATACACTTCGTGAGGTTGTCAAGTTTATGGACGCACATAGTACTGTAGGTGCAGCAGGTGTTCAAATGTTGAATGCTGACGGAACAAAAGCCATGGAGTCACGAAGAGGACGTCCTACACCACTGGTGTCATTCTATAAAATGTGTGGGTTGGCCGATCTCTTTCCTCGTAATCGTAAGTTAGGACGCTATTATATGAGTTGGCTATCGTGGAATGAACCAGCAGAAATCGAAGTTGTTAGTGGTGCTTTCTTCTTTGTTCGTCGCAAAGCACTCAATGAAGTGGGCCTGTTGGACGAGGATTTCTTTATGTATGGAGAGGATATCGATCTCTCTTGCCGGTTATTGGATGCAGGCTGGCATAATTGCTATATACCTTGTAAAATCGTACATTATAAGGGTGGAAGTACCAATAAGACCACTGTACGTTATGTGCGTATATTCTATAAAGCAATGATTATTTATTTCCGGAAGCATTATGGACATTTGAATTTCTTTGCTCGTAAGGGAATTGAGTTTGGTGTCTACCTGCGTGCTTTATTAGGTATGATTGGTATTCTGCCTTCTCGTTTAGTTCGTACCCGTGTGAAAACAGTGATTACCCCACAAGAATTGCTCAGATAATGACTGAAAATGTGAACATTCGGTTGAGGGCATTGGAACCTGAAGATCTGGAGATGCTTTATGCTGTTGAGAACGATGTGTCCTTATGGGATGTAGGTGCAACAAACGTACCTTATTCCCGTTATACACTTCATGATTATATTGCTCATGCCAGTTCTGATATCTATATCGACCGCCAAGTACGTTTCATAGTCGAAAACGAGGTCGGGGATACGGTAGGTATAGCCGATGTGGTAAATTTCGATCCTCAGCACTTACGCGCAGAGCTAGGAATAGTAATTTTGAAAGATTATCGGCATCAAGGATATGCTACTGCTGCTATCCAGGAAATGTTGCGATATTCTTTGAGAGTACTCCATCTTCATCAAGTTTATGTTTTTGTGGATTCTCAGAATATTGCCGCTATAAAGTTGTTTAACAAGCTGACATTCAAAGAGTCTGCTCAACTGCGGGGATGGCTTTATGATGGTCGAGAGTATCACGATGCACTTTTAATGCAAAGAATTTTATAAATTTTAACAGAAATAGTTTTGTGGATACCAAAATTCTTCATACCTTTGCACCCGCAAAACAGAAACTGGTGCGTTAGTTCAGTTGGTTAGAATGCCTGCCTGTCACGCAGGAGGTCACGAGTTCGAGCCTCGTACGCACCGCAAAAAGAGAAAGCTCATTGAATCGATATTCAGTGAGCTTTTCGTTTGACTAAACCGATAACAAAAGATGAAACGATTAACATTTTTATTTCTGGTAACCTTAGCTTGCTTGGCATCTCAGGCACAGTCAAAACGTGGCATTTCCATACTTGGTGATTCCTATAGTACGTATAAGGGTTTTGTCTTGCCCGATAGTAATTATGTATGGTATCCGCAGGAGAAAGCTGAGAATAATGACGTACAGGATGTTCGTCAGTTATGGTGGCAACAACTCATACGTAACAATCAAGGTTATCGTCTCTGCCAGAATAATTCTTTCTCAGGAGCTACTATTTGTCATACCGGATACGAAGGAGCTGACTACAGCGATCGTTCTTATTGCACCCGTTTATGGCATTTGGGCTCTCCCGACGTGATTCTAGTGTTTGGAGGTACGAATGATACATGGGCTAAATCACCTATAGGCCAGTTCCAGTATAGCAACTGGCAGAAAAGTGATTTGTATAATTTCCGTCCAGCCATGGCTTATGTATTAGCCAGTTTGCAGAATCGTTATCCTGGTGTCGATATTTATGTAATCATCAATGATATCCTTTCAGATGAAGTAACTTCGTCCATGAAAACCATCTGTGATCATTATCAGGTCCAGTATATTTTGTTGCACGATATCGACAAGCAGTGGGGACATCCGTCACAGAAAGGTATGCAACAGATAGCTGAACAAGTGGCTAGTGCACTGAAGGATTAGTATTTGCTGTTGAACTTAATACCTTGCACATAACCTACAATACCAGCTACAATGAGTAGCAGTCCACTAGTCAATAGCCAGTTGGTGGTGTGGTGTAGCAAATAAGTCACTAATAGCAATAATGTGCCTGCCACAATCAATAAAACACCCAAAAAAGAAGCATATTTCTTCATAAAACGTTAAATTTCAGGCAAAATTACGAAATAATTATGAATAAAGCATGAAAAATTTCGAATTATTTTGTACCTTTGCACCCGCAATTTTGCAAAATAACAAATAATTATTTATTTTAAGTATTATGAATCAATACGAAACCGTTTTCATTTTGACTCCCGTTTTGTCTGATGACCAGACAAAGGAAACGGTCGCTAAATTCAAGAAGATTCTCACCGATAAAGGTGCAGAAATCGTGAACGAAGAGGCCTGGGGATTGAAGAAGATGGCTTATGCTATTCAGAAGAAGTCTACAGGTTTCTATTACCTGGTAGAATTCAGTGCAGAGCCAGAAGTGATCAAGATTTTGGAAACTGCTTTCCGTCGTGACGAGAAAGTGATTCGTTTCCAGACAGTGAAGCTTGACAAGTATGCTGTAGAGTATGCTGAAAAGCGTCGTAACAAATTAGGTAAAAAAGAGGAGGCATAACTATGGCACAAGAATCAGAAATCCGCTATTTGACAGCTCCTTCTATCGACACAAAGAAGAAGAAGTATTGCCGCTTCAAGAAGAGTGGTATTAAGTATGTAGACTATAAGGATCCTGAGTTCCTGAAGAAGTTCCTGAATGAGCAGGGTAAAATTCTTCCTCGTCGCATTACCGGTACTTCACTGAAGTATCAGCGTCGTGTAGCTCAGGCTGTTAAGCGTGCTCGCCAGATTGCACTGCTTCCTTACGTAACTGATATGTTGAAATAAATAAGGAGGAGGACGTCAATATGGAAATTATTCTGAAAGAAGATATTATCGGTCTGGGTTATAAGAACGATATCGTAAACGTTAAGTCTGGTTATGGCCGTAACTACCTGATTCCTCAGGGTAAGGCTGTGATTGCTTCTCCTTCTGCAAAGAAGATTTTGGCAGAAAACTTGAAACAGCAGGCTCATAAGCTTGCAGCTATCAAGGCTGAGGCAGAGAAAAAGGGCGAAGCCATCAAGGATGTTGCTCTCTGCATTGCTGCTAAGGTAAGTGCCACTGGTCAGCTTTATGGTTCGGTGAATGCTGGTATCGTTGCTGAGGAGTTGAAGAAGTTGGGTCATGACATCGATCGTAAGATTATTACGATGACTGACGCTAAGACCGTTGGTGACTATGTTGCTACTGTTCACTTCCACAAGGAGGTAGAGGTAGCTATTCCTGTAAAGGTTGTAGCAGAAAATGCTCCTGCTGAAGAGAAAAAGGAGGAAGCTCCTGTCGTTGCTGAGGCTCCTGTTGAGGCTCCAGTTGCTGAAGAAGCTCCCGCTACAGAAGAATAACCATGCTGTAAAGCAAATCATAGTTATTATACACAGAGAATCCCGAGCAACTATGCTCGGGATTTTTTGACATTACTAAGAAATCCTAGTCAAATCAAGGGTAATCCTAGAAAATAAAAAAACCGCTGAACTCTCGTCCAGCGGCATTTCTCTCAATTTTTGTTCGAGTAGTTGAATTACTTAACGCTATCAGCAGCTACAGTGTCAGCAGCAACGGTATCAGCGCTATCAACAACCTCTACTGAATCGGTGTCAACCTCAGCGGTCTGAGCCTTGTTACCACAAGAAGCGAAAGATACTGCAACGATAGCAGCGAACATAAATACTAATTTTTTCATTTTTCTAAGCTTTTTAAATCTGTAAAACAATCATTTGTTTATTAAAACGATGCAAAGGTAGGCATTTTTTTAATACGTTGTACTTTTTTTTGTGACTTTTTTTTAGGTAATTTTGTAACTTTTTTGCAAATAGCTATAAATCAAGCAATTACGAAATGTTAAAAAACGCGTATTTTTTACACTTAACTGAATATTTGCTAAAAATGCGTCTTTTTTGGCAAATTATGTGTACCTTTGTCCTCGCAAATGTGACACCTTAATATAAATATGATAGATTCGTCAGTTTTTCAAGGAAAAAAGGCTGCTTACTTCACTTTGGGTTGTAAGTTGAATTTCTCTGAGACATCTACTTTTTCCAAGATGCTCCAGGAGTTAGGTGTGCAGACGGCTGCAAAAGGTGAGCAGGCGGATATCTGTTTAATTAATACTTGTTCAGTCACTGAGGTGGCCGATCATAAATGTCGTCAAGCTATTCATCGCATGGTGCGCCAACATCCAAATGCTTTTGTTGTGGTTACCGGATGTTATGCCCAGTTGAAACCAGAACAGGTGAGTAAGATTGACGGGGTCAATCTGGTATTGGGTGCCAATGAGAAGGCTAAGCTCATCCAATTACTTGCTGAGGGATTGAGTGGAAGTGATGGTTTCGCATCATATCAGACAGTGAAAACAAAAGATATAAAAACCTTTACGCCTTCATGCTCACGAGGCAATCGCACTCGCTATTTTTTGAAAGTGCAGGATGGTTGTGATTACTTCTGCACCTATTGCACCATTCCCTATGCCCGTGGTTTCAGCCGCAATCCTGATATAGCCTCGTTGGTAGCTCAGGCAGAGCAGGCTGCTCGTGAAGGAGGTAAGGAAATTGTGCTGACGGGTGTAAATATTGGCGATTTTGGTAAGACCACAGGCGAAAAGTTTATTGACTTGGTGAAGGCTTTGGATGCCGTTGAGGGTATTCACCGCTATCGCATCAGCAGTTTGGAGCCTGATTTGATGAGTGACGAACTGATTGACTATTGTGCCCACAGTCGGGCCTTCATGCCCCATTTCCATATTCCTTTGCAGAGTGGGAGTGATACAGTGCTGAAACTGATGCACCGTCATTACGACCGTCAGTTGTTTGCTGATAAGATTTATCGCATCAAGTCTGTGATGCCTGATGCCTTTATTGGTGTGGATGTGATGGTGGGCTGTCGTGGCGAAACGCCTGAATGTTTCGAGGAAACCTATGAATTCCTTCGCCATTTGGATGTCACCCAGCTTCATGTGTTCCCGTATTCCGAGCGCCCGGGTACTGCTGCTTTGAAGATTCCCTATGTGGTTAGTGATGCCGATAAGCGTGAACGCAGTCGGTTGTTGCTCGAACTCTCTGACGAGAAGACGCATGCCTTCTATCAGCAATATATCGGCACTGAGGCAGAAGTGCTTTTCGAAAAAGCACCCCGTGGCAAGGCGATGCATGGTTTTACCCGTAACTATATCCGTGTGGAACTATCGGCTGCCGAGGCTCGTCCGGAGTATGATAATCAGTTGCTCACTGGCATGTTGGGCGAATTTAATCATGATAAAACGGCACTGCGATGGATAAAGTAGCTATTGTGATCTTGAACTGGAACGGACAGAAAATGCTACATCAGTATCTGCCCACCGTATTGAACTACTCGCGCGACGAGGCAACGGTCTATGTGGCAGATAATGCCTCAACCGATGATTCTCTGCAGATGTTAGCCAGTGAGTTTCCTGAGTGTAAAACCATTGTACTGGAGAAAAACTGGGGGTTTGCCGAGGGGTATAACAAGGCCCTTCGGCAGATAGATGCCGAATATTATCTCCTGCTCAATAGCGACATTGAGGTGACGCACCATTGGCTCACTCCGCTTGTCGAGTTTATGGATGCCCATCCTGAAGTGGCTGCCTGTCAGCCCAAACTGCTGTCCATTTTTGATAAGGATAAATTTGAATATGCTGGGGCGAGTGGGGGATTCCTCGATCGTTTTGGCTATCCCTTCTGTCGTGGACGCATTTTCGATACTGTTGAAGACGACAACGGACAATACGACTATGCCACCGAAATACTTTGGGCTACAGGCGCAGCCCTCATGATCCGTTCTAAGGACTATTGGGAAGCAGGAGCACTCGACGGTCGTTTCTTTGCGCATAATGAAGAGATTGACCTTTGCTGGCGTCTGCGCATCCGTGGACGAAAGATTTACAGTCTGCCCGAAAGTTACGTCTATCATGTAGGGGGGGGCACGTTGCCCAAATCGAATCCCATGAAGACCTTCCTCAATTTCCGTAATAACCTCACCATGCTCTATAAATGTCTGCCCGATAGCGAACTATCGCACGTGATGCGTTGGCGTTGGCTACTCGACTATGTAGCTGCATGGCAGACACTGCTGATGAATCGCAATTGGGGCGATTTCTGTGCCATTTATAAGGCCCGTCGCGCCTTCAACCGTTGGAAACATGACTTTGATGCCGATCGCCAGGCTATCCAGCAGTCCCGCCAAGTCACCGTCATTCCAGAACAGCGTCCCTTCTCTATTCTATGGCAATACTACATCAAAGGTCGCAAACAATTCTCGAAATTATCGAAATGAAAATGATTCTTATGCTTATGGCTGTTTCAGCAAATAGCAATCCTGCTATCTGCTATATTTCCATGCTTTAAAATCAGTCCGTAAATTTTGGAAGGGAAAATAGGGGGTCTCGAGCCAA
>DEJG01000009.1:269-435 GCA_002353295.1 Prevotella sp. UBA2754 | reverse complement strand
GAGCCAAGTCAAGGAGAGGCTCTGGGCGCATGACCGGAAATGACATTTTACTTTGATGGAAAGGATAGTAGGTATTATGCCCAAATTGATGAGTCGAAGATTTGAGAATATTATTTTGCTGAATGGAATATCATGTAATTTTTTTCTTTAAAAAAGTTTGGCTATT
>DEJG01000009.1:0-191 GCA_002353295.1 Prevotella sp. UBA2754 | reverse complement strand
AAATGTGCGGGTCGTTTTATTCACATAAAAATTCTGAAACAAGTTTCAGGCTTTCACCCTTGGCGACCACTTTCTTGTTCTCTTCGAGGCTTTTATTAAGTACTTTTGCAGCACGAGAACACGACTAAGAAACGGAATAAGTAAAATCACAAAAGAAATATAATGACCATACAAGAATTTCGTGACTACAT
>DEJG01000024.1:36727-64021 GCA_002353295.1 Prevotella sp. UBA2754 | reverse complement strand
GAGGCTTCCACATCGATGCATTCCTTCACGGGATTGGCTTTTTCCAGTTCCCAGTCATGGTCGTTGGACAACCGACGGATAAACTCTTCACAGTCCACATTGAGAATTTCTGGACTACAAAACGAGCAATACCTGACATATTGATAGTCATCGCCCACTTTCTCGATACCGAAATTGGTATGCTCAGCTATCATGTCCCTTGTTGCCCAGGGAAAGTCAGCCTTCATCTGCTCGAACGCCTTGTCGATATAGGCATTCAAGTCATAGCCGTATGGAAACTTCTCGTTCATAACATTTTGGTTTATAGTTTTATACCGCTGCAAATATAGGAAAAAATTGCAAGAAAAGCAAGAAGAATGTGAAATAATGCATCTTTTTTCATTTCTATTTCGTATCTTTGCAGACAGGTGGATCACGGGGTCGGTTCTTGTTTCCAAATATACAAAAGGAGCTCATTGTCCTTAGGAGAAGTGGATCATTGAGTCCCCAAATTTCTAGATGATGCTCATCCTCTTCGGCGAGGATCTTTTATGATATTATATATCAAGGTACACGAAGCCACATTGATTATTTAATCGCTAAATAAAACTAAATCTTTATATAAGTGTGAGTCGTTCAGATGGAAAATGATTAATTTTGCATCACAAAGAAATGTATTGATTGATAATAAAAACGATATTATGGCATTATTCGATCAGATTAGCGAGGACATCAAGTCTGCGATGAAGGCTCGCGACAAGGTGCGTCTGGAGACGCTCCGCAACATTAAGAAAGTGTTCCTTGAGGCAAAGACTGCTCCTGGAGCCAACGACTCATTGGCTGATGGTGATGCATTGAAGATTATCTCAAAACTTGCCAAACAGGGTAAAGAAACAGCTGCTACCTATACACAGGCCGGTCGTCAGGACTTGGCTGATGCTGAGCTGGCTCAGGTGGAGGTGTTGGAAGGTTATCTGCCCAAACAACTCTCTCAGGAGGAGATTGAGACAGAGGTGAAGAAGATTATTGCTGAAGTGGGAGCCACAAGCATGAAGGAGATGGGAAAGGTGATGGGCACAGCCAGCAAGCTGTTGGCAGGAAAGGCTGATGGTCGAGTCATCTCTGAGATTGTAAAGAAACTCCTGGCGTAAATTTTGATTCTTAGTCTAAAATTAGTAGCTACATCCAATGCGGGAGAGATGATAAAAGAGTATCTGGCGCAGGTTATTACGATTGTCATCATCGCCTTCCTACTTTGGCGCGTGGAGACCCTGCAACGGCTGGAATCAGAAGAAGAACTTAGTGTCGATGATACGGACTACAGTTATATAGGCATCTCTATACCAAGGCTACAGCCATCTCACGTTCCGTAACCGCTCAGCAACTAGCCTGCGAGAGTGGCTTCCGCAGTTACAGCACGTTCAGCAATGCCTTCAAGAGACACAAGGGCATCACTGTACAAGCATGGATGGAAAGGAGTAACTAGCTATATCATCTCATTTCCCTTAAGAATTTCAGTAATCGAAAAAAAGTATTAATATAGTTTTCTCAGAGGCATGGATATTGGAATAAGTGCTGGGGTGGAATATCATCCATTGAAACCATTTCTTCCTCAGAATGCAAAAGTGTTGTTTCTTGGTAGTTTCCCACCTCCGAGAAAACGTTGGTGTATGGATTTTTTCTATCCCAACTTTATCAATGATCACTGGAGAATCGAAGGGGAGATTTTCTTTGGCGACCGTCTGCATTTTGTTGACGTAGAGAAAAAAGCATTCAAGTTAGATGAGATTGTCTCTTTTTGCAAGGAAAAGGGAATAGCTTTTTATGATACAGCAACAGCTGTGCGCCGATTGAAGGACAATGCCTCTGACAAATTCTTGGAAGTGGTAGAAGCGACTGATATTCGAGCATTATTGCATCGGTTGCCCCATTGTAGAGTTATTGTTACCACAGGCGAAAAAGCCACTGATACCCTTTGCCGTTATTTTGCCATCGAGGTAGAACCGAAGGTAGGAAAATCAGTCCTCCTTCCTGACGTATATAACCAAGAAGGTGAAGCAGTTTGTCTTTATCGTCTGCCTTCGTCGTCCAGAGCTTACCCTTTGTCTTTCGAAAAGAAAGTAAGTTTTTATCGCGAAATGTTTATTTCGGTAGCTCTTGGTTTGAAAGGGGAATAATTTGTTTCCAAAGTAGAAAAGAAAAGGTAAAATAAAATAAAAAAGCAACATTTTACGTTATATATTCGTGAAAAAACTGTTGCTGACAGGACTATTGTGGCTTCATACTGTGTGTATGATGAGCCAGCAGGAGGCATCCTTTGCCCATTATTGGACAATGGAACCCTCCTTTAATCCTGGTGCAGCAGGTAAAGAGTCGAAAATCAATATCGTCGGTGCCTATAACATGTCGTTTGCCGGTTATGAGCACAATCCCCGAACAATGTATATAGCAGCGGACATGCCTTTACAGTTTTTGGGAGCAATACACGGTTTAGGTGTCCAGTTGATGAACGATGAGGTAGGTCTGTTTACCCATAAGCGCATCCTTCTGCAGTATGCTCTCAAACGGCGATTGTTTGGAGGTACGTTGAGCGTCGGTCTTCAAGGCGGTATGTTGAGTGAAGGCTTTAAGGGTTCAGAGATATCCCTGCCAGAGAATCCTGATGACCCTGTTTTTTCAACTACTGATGTCAATGGAACAGCCTTTGATCTCAGTGCAGGTCTTTATTATCAGCGCCGTAATTGGTATGCAGGATTTTCCGTTCTTCATGCTACTGCTCCTGCTATCGAAATAGGCGATAAGTCTATTTTTGAGGTGAGTAGGATGTTTTATTTGACTGGAGGATACAATATTCGGTTAAGAAATCCGTTTATAACAATACATCCCACTGTGTTGGGACGAACTGATGGCAATGTTTATCGGGCAGATATGACAATAAGGGTAAAGTACACGAATGATCGTAAAATGCTCTATGCCGGAGTGGGCTATAGTCCCACCAATTCAGTGACGGCAATGGTAGGTGGCAACTTTCATGGAATCTGCTTAGGATACAGTTATGAGATGTTTACATCTGGGGTAGGACCGGGTAATGGATGTCACGAGCTGTTTGTAGGTTATCAGATAGACCTGAAATTATTTAAAAAAGGCCGGAATCGCCATCAGAGTGTGAGAATTTTGTGAAGAATTGAAAAATAAAAATATATGAAGAAGTTCATTAGTATATTAGGTTGCATTTGTGCCGCAGTCATGCTTTCTGGCTGTTTTGGCTCTAGACTTGCTTCGTCGAAAGGCGGAGAGGTGACAGGTGCAAGTGGACGTGCGTTCACAGAGCCAACACCCTATGGTATGACGATGATTAAACGTGGACACGTGAAGATGGGAATCGAACAGCCAGACAGTCTGTGGGGTAAACCCATGCCTGTTCGTGACATCTCCGTGGAGAGTTTCTGGATGGACGAGCATGAGGTTACGAACTCCATGTATCGCCAGTTTGTTAACTATGTTCGCGACTCTATCCTTCGTGAGCGCCTCGCTGACCCCAATTATGGTGGCGATGAGAGTTATAAAATTGAGGAGGATAAGTATGGCGAACCCGTCACTCCACACTTGAACTGGAAGAAAGCGTTGCCGCGTAAACCTAACGAGGATGAGCAGCGTGCTTTCGAGAGTCTGTACACCTACAATCCTGTTACGGGCGAAAAAATGATTGACTGGCGCCAGTTGAACTATCGCTATGAAGTGTATGATTATACGGAAGCTGCTAAGCGTAAATATCGTATTGATCCCAACGAACGGGTGCTCAATACCGATTTGCGTGCCAATGCCAATGAACAGATATGGATTTCCAAGGATACTGCCTATATTGATGACGAGGGACGTATTGTCCGTCAGACCATTAACCGCCAGTACACGGGACCCTGGGATTTCCTGAATACGTATATCGTGAATGTCTATCCTGACACTACCTGCTGGGTCAATGACTTCCCCAATGCAGAGAACGAAGGTTATATGCGCTATTATTTCAGCAGTGCTTCCTATAATGACTATCCAGTAGTGGGTGTCACTTGGGAACAGGCTAATGCCTTCTGTGCATGGCGTACGGAATATCTGTTGAAAGGCTTGGGAGCTGCAGCGCGCTATGTGCAACGCTATCGCCTGCCGACAGAGGCAGAATGGGAATATGCTGCACGTGGTAGGGACCAGAACGAGTTCCCTTGGGAAAATGAGGACGTAGCTTCTGGTAATGGTTGTTTCTATGCCAACTTTAAGCCCGATAAAGGCAACTATACCAAGGACGGTAACTTGATTACCAGTAGGGTAGGCATCTATGCCTCCAATACCAACGGACTGTATGATATGGCAGGAAATGTAGCCGAATGGACCAGTACAATTTATACTGAAGCTGGAGTGGAGTCAATGAATGATATCAATCCACAGCTGAAATACAATGCTGCTATTGAAGATCCATATCGCCTGAAGAAAAAGAGTGTGCGCGGTGGTTCTTGGAAAGACCCGGAGTCGTATATCCGTTCGGCATGGCGTACTTTTGAATATCAGAATCAGCCACGCAGTTACATCGGATTCCGATGTGTGCGCAGCATGGCGAATACTACTACAGACAAGGTCAAGAATAAGAAATCAAAACGTAGCAAGAAATGACAGTATATAGTAAACTAAATTTCGTTTATAAGTTGCAGAAATGGATGGACAGTGTGCCTGGCCAGACATTCCTGAACTATGCCTACAGCTGGGGTGCCTCTATCGTAATTTTAGGTACGCTGTTTAAGTTGACCCACCTGCCAGGTGCAAATTTTTTCCTGTTCTTAGGAATGGGCACAGAGGTGGTCGTGTTCTTCCTTTCAGCTTTCGACCGTCCTTTTGACAAGACTGCTGATGGTATGGATTTGGATATCCATCCTGTAGTCAATGGCGAAGAGGTGGCTGTGGCAAGTGAAACTCCTATCGTTGTAAGTGGTGGTCCAGCTGTCGTAGGAGGTGGAGGCCCTGCTGTCGTAGGAGGTGGAGGTGCTTCCATCATAGGAAATGGCTCAGCCGTTGTAAACAATGGAGGTCCTGCCATTGTAGGTGACGGCGGTGGCGCAGCAGGAGGAACCGTTATCATCGGTGGCGGTACATCAACAGCTGGCGGTCCAAGCGCAGAGGTTGTAGAAGCAACAGGCAACTATATTGATGAGTTGAATGAATTAACAGAAGTACTCAAGAAAGTGAGTGAGCAGAGCAAACGTCTCACGGCAGATTCTGAAGAAATGGAGAATCTGAATCGTACGTTGACAGGTATCAGCCGTGTTTATGAGATGCAATTGAAGAGTGCCAGCTCACAGATGGGTACTATTGACGAGATTAATGAACAGACACGCCACATGGCCCGTCAGATAGCAGAACTGAACGCTATTTATGCCCGTATGATTGAGGCGATGTCAGTACAGACTATAAACAAGCAATAAGCATGGCAATCAAGAAACGCCCAGTATCTCCTCGCCAAAAGATGATTAATCTGATGTATGTCGTCTTGATGGCAATGCTGGCATTGAATGTCTCTACAGAGGTGCTCAATGGCTTCTCCGTCGTGGAGGAAAGTCTGAATCGCACCACCAACAATGCTACGATGGAGAATCAGGCTATCTATGACGATTTCGCCGAACAGGTGAAGAAGAATCCTCAGAAGGTGAAACAATGGTTCGATCAGGCTCAGCAGGTTCGCCAGATGAGTGATTCACTTTATCAGTTGGCGGCAGACCTGAAACTGGCTATTGTGAAAGAAGCTGATGGCGACGACGGCGATATCAATGATATCCGTAATAAAGAAGACTTAGAGGCTGCTACACAGGTTATGTTGGCTCCTGGTCGTGGTAGGGGAAAAGAACTCTGTCAGGCTGTCAACCGATTCCGTGAGCGCATTCTGATGATGGTGACTGACGAAACTCAGCGCAAGTCTATCGCAACCAGTCTGTCTACAGAGCCTTCACGCACTGCAAAGGCCTTAGGTAAGAATTGGCAGGAATATCTGTTCGAAGATATGCCAGTGGCAGCTGCTGTCACTTTGTTGAGTAAACTGCAGAACGATGTTCGCTATGCTGAAGGTGCCGTGCTGCATACGCTGGTGTCAAACATCGATGTGAAGGATATTCGTGTGAATGCCTTGAATGCTTTTGTGATACCTAATGCCCAGACGGTGGTCCGTGGCGATAAATTCTCAGCTCGTATCGTCATGGCAGCAGTGGATACCACGCAAGTACCTCAAATATTCATTGGTGGCAAGGAAATGAATCTGCCCGACGGGCTATATGAGACGATAGCTGGCAGAACAGGTGATTTCACACTGGAAGGTTATATTCAGGTACTGAATGGTAATGGTGATTTCATCAAACGAGATTTCTCGCAGAAATATAGTGTGGTTGACCCCTCAGCAACGGTGAGTGCCGACTTGATGAATGTGCTCTATGCTGGCTATAACAATCCGCTGAGTATCAGTGTACCAGGCGTACCTGTAACCAAGATACAAGCTTCGATGAGTGGAGGTACATTACAACCAGTTGGTCCTGGAAAATATATTGCACGTCCTTCTACACCAGGCCAGAATGTTACCATTACTGTGACTTCCACTAATACCGGGCGTGCTCAGCAAATGGGAACGTATACCTTCCGCGTGCGCCGACTGCCCGATCCTACACCGTATATTGTCGTTCAGGCTGATGGAGGAGCAGACCGCTTTAAGGGTGGTGGTTTGTCGAAGGCTCAGTTGACAGCATCCGATGGCATCGGTGCGGCCATTGATGATGGTATTTTGGATGTCCCGTTCCATGTACAGAGCTTTGAGACGGTATTCTTCGATAATATGGGTAATGCCGTTCCAATGGTGAGTGATGGTGCCCGTTTCTCTGCCCGTCAAAAAGAGACTTTCCGGAAGTTGCAGCGCAACCGCCGATTCTACATATCGAGAGTCACTGCCACTGGTCCTGACGGTACGGCACGCAAGTTGAACGCTTCTATGGAAATCATTGTAAAATAGTTGAGAGTTGAAAGTTGAAAGTAATAAGTTTTGAGAAGATATGAAAAGAGTATTGTTCTTTTTAATGATAGCGCTGGTGGCTGGCTCAGCAATGGCACAGCCAAAGGCAAGACGTCAGCAACAAAAAGCGCAGAAGGCTGCTAAACAAGCCACCCCTCAGAATCAGGGACTCAGTCAGCGTGCCCGTTTGATGTATCCCACCTCGTTGGATATGCCAGAGGATGTAGTTTGGAGGCGCGATCTCTATCGTGAGATTAATCTGAATGATGAAGCTAACTCTGGACTCTATTATCCTGTTGAGCCCATCGACAAGAAAATGAATCTCTTCACCTATATCTTTAAGTTGGCTCTTAACAATTATATCCCCATCTATGAATATCGCCTGGACGGTAATGAGTCGTTCAGCGACTCGTCGAGAGTGGCTATGAAGACGTTGCTTGACAACTATCATATTTTCTACGAGACACGTGATAACAAATTGCGCGTCGAGAATAGTGACATCCCATCTGCCGAAGTGAAGATGTATTATCTGAAGGAGTCTGCCTATTACGATCAAGCTAATGCTCAGTTCCGCCGTAAAGTGATGGCGATTTGTCCTGTGATGATGCGTGAGGACGATTTCGGCGGTGAGGCTGCTAAATATCCCCTTTTCTGGGTGAAGTACACTGATTTGGAACCCTATCTGAGCCGACAGAGTGTGGCTGCTTCCAGTCTTAATGATGCAGCGATGATGACTTTGGAAGACTATTTTACGATGAATAGCTATCAAGGTAAGATATACAAGGCTGGTAACCGGATGAGTCAGACCGCTGCCCGTCCTCAGTTTGGCGATTTCAATCCAGCCAACGCTGATGAGGCTGCCAAGAAAGAGCAGGCCAAGATAGAGAAGGAATTAAAGGTTTTCGAGCGCAGCATGTTTGGACATACTGCTAAGCGCGACTCTTTGGACTCTATTGCTAAGATACAAGTAGACAACGACAAGGTGACCAAGAAGAAGAGCTCAAAAAGCAGGAGTCGCAGTCGCTCGGCTAGGGCTAAGAGAAGCAAGTCTTCGTCAGATGGAGGTTCTTCGTCCTCACCGCGTATCACTGTGCGCCGTCAGCGACACTAAAAAAAGTTAAAAGAAAGTTTGCTTATTTCAGAAAAAATGTTTATCTTTGCAGCAGGATAATAAAATAAAGATAGATTATGAAAAAGATACTGACGATTATTGCCATTGCATGCATAGCTTTTGCAACGCCATCTCAGGCTCAGGTGAAGTTTGGTCTGAAGGGCGGTCTTAACTTGACGAGCCTGTCAGCTGATAATATTGCTGGTGGTGTTTCCAATAAATCAGGCTTCTTTGTAGGTCCAACAGTGAAATTTACGCTTCCTGTTGTTGGTTTAAGCCTTGATGCTTCTGCACTCTATGACCAACGTAATGCTAAGATTAAGAACGCTGATGCCACAGTGAAATTCCAGTCGGTACAGATTCCCATCAATGTGCGCTATGGCTTTGGTCTCAGTAGTGTTGTGAACGTTTTTGCCTTCGCAGGTCCTCAGTTCGGTTTCAATATCGGTGATAAGAGCAACACATTCAATGCCATTTTGAATGATGTAAAAGGTTGGTCGCTGAAGAGCAGTAATATCAGTGGTAACATAGGTATTGGTGCAACCGTATTCAGCAAGTTGCAGATTACAGCCAACTATAACTTCCAGCTGAGCAAGTCGGGCGAGGTTAATTACATTAACGAGAATGGCGATGAGGTCTCAGGCAAGATGAAGTTTAACTCCTGGCAGTTAGGCTTGGGTTACTATTTCTAAAGAATAGCCTATAAACGTATAGAGGCACTCCTGACTGGGAGTGCTTTTTCGTATCCAAACGATTATTGATGAATTACGCTGACCTCATATTACCACTACCATTACAGGGAACTTTTACTTATGCGGTGCCTGTAGCCATTCAGTCGAGTGTGCAGGTAGGAATGCGTGTGTTGGTCCCTTTCGGGCGCAATAAAACGTATTTGGGTATTGTGGCACGTCTTCACGACGATCGTCCGCAGGGTTATGAGGTCAAGGAAATCTGCCAACTGATGGACGAGGTACCTATCGTCACCTCCGAGCAGTTGAAACTGTGGCAATGGATTGCTGATTATTACCTGTCGCCCATCGGCGATGTCTATAAGGCTGCCCTTCCTGCAGGACTGAAAGCAGAAGACGGATATCGGCCCAAGACGGAGACTTACATCCGCTTAACCCCAGCCTATCGGAACGAGACAGCCCTGCATGTGGCGTTGAATATGTTGGGCAGAGCACCTAGGCAGTTGGAAGCCTTTACGACTTATCTCGAACTCTCAGGATGGGACCAGATCGAGGTTGGACAGCAGATTGAAACGGAGGAGATTACTCGTGAAGAACTGTTGAATGCAAGTCATGCCTCAGCCACTACGCTTCAGCAGTTGGAGAAGCGTGGTATGCTGGAGACTTACGAGATTGAGGTGGGCAGGCTGAACCACGGGGGCGAATATCATCCAGAATTGATTAAGCAACTCAATGAAGCCCAGCAGACGGCCTATAACCAGATTCTCATGTCGATGATGAAGAAGCCCGTCACACTGCTGCATGGTGTCACCAGCAGTGGTAAGACGGAGATATATATCCATCTGATACAACAGGCATTGGAGCGCAAGGAACAGGTGCTCTATCTCTTGCCTGAAATAGCCCTGACTGTTCAAATGATGCAACGTCTGCAGCGTGTCTTTGGGAATCGTCTGGGTATCTATCACTCCAAATATTCCGATGCTGAACGTGTGGAGATATGGCAGAAACAACTGTCGAAAAATCCATACGACGTGATATTAGGCGCTCGCTCGGCTGTCTTTCTGCCTTTCCAGCGGTTGGGACTTGTCATCATTGATGAGGAACATGAAACCAGTTATAAGCAACAGGACCCTGCGCCCCGTTATCATGCACGCAGTGCTGCCATTATGCTGGCTCATCTATGCCAACAGCCAACAGCTAACAGCCAACAGCCCAAGGTGCTTCTAGGTACTGCAACACCTTCGCTGGAGAGCTATCATAACGCAAAAACAGGAAAGTACGGGCTGGTGGAGTTGAAGGAACGCTATCAAGGTATTGAACTGCCAGAGATACAAGTGGTAGATATAGCCGACTTGCAGCATCGCAAGATGATGGCAGGACCTTTTTCTCCTTTATTATTAAATAAGGTGCGTGAGGCTTTGGAGCGTGGCGAGCAGGCCATCCTGTTTCAGAACCGTCGTGGCTTTGCCCCGCTGATAGAGTGCAAGCAATGTGGATGGGTACCCCATTGCCAGCATTGTGATGTGTCACTGACCTATCATCGGCAGATGAACCAACTGACCTGTCACTATTGTGGATTCACCTATCGGGTACCGACGGAATGCCCCTGTTGCGGTTCTACAGAATTGCGCACACGAGGTTTTGGTACCGAAAAGATTGAAGAACAGGTGCGTGAGGTGTTCCCTGAGGCTCGCGTAGCCCGTATGGATCTCGATACTACTCGTACTCGTAATGCCTACGAACGTATCATCATGGACTTTGGTGCAGGGCGAACGAATATCCTGATTGGTACGCAGATGATTTCCAAAGGACTCGACTTCGATAAAGTCAGTGTGGTGGGCATCCTCAATGCCGATTCCATGCTGAACTATCCTGATTTCCGTGCCTACGAACATGCTTTCATGATGATGGCACAGGTCAGTGGGCGTGCAGGTCGTAAGGGCAAGCGTGGGCTTGTCATCCTGCAGACTAAGAGCAAGGACGTGCCTGTCATCCAACAGGTAGTGCGCAATGACTATCTCGCCCTCTACCGCGACTTAATAGCCGAGCGTCAGGCGTTCCATTATCCTCCTTACTATCATTTGGTTTATGTCTATCTGAGACATCGCTACGATGATGTGGTCAATACAGCCAGTATTGAGATGGGCTCCCGCCTGCGTCAGTGGTTCTCAGGGCGTGTCTTAGGTCCCGATAAGCCCTCTGTGGCAAAGGTGAAATCGCAGAATATCCGCAAACTCGTGTTGAAGTTGGAAAATGGCATCGACATGAAAAAAGTCCGTGAGTATCTACTGATGGCACAGTCCCAAATGCTAGCCGACAAACGCTATAATTCCCTCCAAATCTACTACGATGTAGATCCGTTGTAATACTTGTTGCAAAATCTCGTTCCATGACTTATTGTGATATGCTATGAATAACTAGCGCACACGGAGACAGGTACGGTGTAATCCTCGTGAAATTGCATTCCATTCGTTTTGAGACGGCCCGAGGCAGACGGATAGATGCCTCGGGTCGTCTGTCCGTCTGCCCCAAGCCATCCAACCGTCTGCCTCTGGTGTATATCCTTTTTAAGTCAAGCCATTCTCCCTTTTAAGTCGATTCATTTTCCGTTTTATTCATTTCATTCGGTATAGAATAGGATGAGTCGGGCGAGGGCTTGTTGGCAGACGGGACAGAAGTTGGGTTAGTAAGGAATTATTTTAGAAGTCAACCTGTACACCAAGACCAAGGACGCGGTTGGTGCGGGTGTAGGTCTCTTTTACGGGGATTGCTTCTGTGACAGTTTTCTCGTAATTGCTGTAGTTGGTCTGGAAATAGGCAGCTGAGAGAGTCACCTTTTCTGCTACTTTGTAGCTAGCACCAAGACCGATGCTATAGCTGTTGACAACAAACGACATGTCGTTCATGTATTCGTCAGTCAGTCCGTAGCGTGTCAACTGTCCACCACATGACACATTCAACTTGTCAGTGATGTCCCACTCAACACCTGCCAGGAACTCGTTGGTGTTGTGTTTCAGCAGGTCCTGAGAATTGTTATACCAATTGGCATCCTTATCGAAGTAGTGGTGCCATCCCAGGTTGAGGCTGACAACGTCGATGGGTTTCCACTGGGCGCCAATGGTCAGCAGGGCAGGCATGTCCTCATTCACTTTCTCGCCGTCTTTGTATTTATTAACGGCATCGATGGCACTGGCCTCATTAACGGTTGACTCGTTTTTCATGCGAAGTTGAGTCTTAAATTCGTATTTGGCAGCAAAGTTGAAGTTCTTGTACTTCCAGTCGACACCAATAACAGGAGCAATGCCCAGACCATCCTGGTTACAGAGGAGATTCACACCCTGTGCATACTTCTGCAACTGGGTTAGATTGTTTTTTGTTCCTTCCAGTTGAGCCCTTTGTGCTAACAGCTCAGCGGGAACCTGTATACCGGCAGCTTCGTACTGTGCAATACCAGCATTGACTTGTTCAAATGCATTATTGACAGTGGTAGAAGAGTAGGTCATGAAATCGGCGAAGTCAACGTATCCGGCTTCTGTCCTTACTTGGATGTTGCTGATCTTAGCTTTATAAGTGGCATCACCATAGAGCAGGCGAAGACCACCATATACAGAGAGGTTAGGATAGATTTTATAAGCAGCACCCAACTGTACGCCAAAATAATACTGACGTCCCTTCATGTAACCGTCCATGTCGTAGCCCTGAGCTCCAAGAGGAGCCAACATAGTAGCGATGCCACCTACGACACGCTCAAAAGAACCAAGTCCGTCGGCAAATTCACAAGAGCCTCCACCACCGGGAACAGAGAAGTTGAACTGAATACTCCAGTTACCTTTGTTCCATGCAGCTTGCAGGGATGGAATAATAGGAGCATCGGCAACACCCTCGAAAATCTTTTTCTCGTTGCCGTTGTTCTTTTTGCCTAGCATATAGACAGGGCTTTCAGATGTAATGGTACGTGTCTGGTGGGCATACTGCCAGTTGAAAGCTACATGAAACCCCTCAGGCATAAAGGCAACACCGGCAGGGTTGCTGTATACACCATCCAGTCCGATAGCTGCATCGCGTGCAGGATTCTTTAGGAATAATACACTTTGATTTGTGTTGGTAAGGATACCACCAGCCCAGGCTTCTCCCATAGTCATCATCATTGCAGCTAAAACAATTAAATTCTTTTTCATCGTCTTTCTCTAATTCGTTTAAATTAAATTTTCTTAAATCGGCTGCAAAGGTATAACAAATGTTTATGGACCGGGCTGTAAACGCACACAGATTAATGTTTATTAACTAAATATTGCACATTTTCTGCACAAAGTGTGCATTTTGTGCAGAAAAACGATGCACAAAACGACAAAAAGTGCACAAGGAGAATGGCCAGTTATTTCTCTGACGGGTAACTGATACGGGTATGATAGATGGTCTTCAGTTTTTCGATGAGTACCGTCTTAGCATACTGGATGTCGCGGAAGGTAATAGGACATTCCTTGAAGTATCCTTCGCTGACCTGCGTGTCAATCAGTCGGTTGACAAGGTCGCGAATAGCCTGCTCAGTATATTCATTCATGGAGCGTGAAGCCGCTTCGACAGTATCAGCCATCATCAGAATAGCCTGTTCGCGGGTAAACGGGTTCGGGCCGGGATAGGTGAACAACAGGTCATCAACGGGTTCGTCAGGATGCTCGTTGTGGTATTTAATATAGAAGAACTTGGCTTTACCCTGTCCGTGGTGGGTAGAGATGAAATCACGAATCTCCTTGGGCAGGTTATACTTGTCTGCCATCTTCTGTCCTTCCGTCACGTGACTGATAATCATCTGTGCACTCTCTATCTCTGTCAGCATTTCATGTGGATTAATGCCCGACTGGTTTTCGGTGAAATAGATCGGATTAGTCAGTTTTCCTATGTCGTGATATAGTGCTCCTGTGCGTACCAGTTGTGCTTCTGCTCCTATTTTATTGGCAATCTCGCCAGCCAGATTAGCCACCTGAATAGAGTGGTTGAACGTACCTGGGGCTATTTCACTCATCTTCCTCAACAGCGGATTGTTAGTGTTCGATAGCTCAATCAAGGTGATGTCACTGGTGAATCCAAAGGTTTTTTCTAGCAAATAGAGTAGCGGATAAGCAAACAGCAGGGCAATACCATTAATGATAAGATAGTTGTAGATGCTATAGTCAATTTTTGACAGAGAGTCGGTACGCATCCAGTCGAAAGCCAGGTTGACAGCCATCATGGCCAAGGTGATGAGAATAGCGCTCTTGAACAACTGCGAGCGTGTGGACAATTCTCTAAGCGAGGTGATTGCTACCAATCCCCCTACAATTTCCACGACAACAAACTCAAAAGAGTGCACCAACATAACTGCACAAATCAGCACCATCGTGCAGTGAGCCATGAACGCCGTACGAGAGTCCATAAACACCCTGACGAAGATGGGGACCATCGCATACGGCAAGATATATACATGGATAAATGTATTGCGCATGAAGAGAGCTGTCAGTATGGAGAAAAGGGTAATCAAGGCATATACCATCATGATTTTGCGCGACTTCACCAAATAGTCCCTGCGATAAAGGCTCAGGTAGAAGGTGAATCCCAAGATGATAATCGAGACATAGAGAATCTGTCCCAGTAGCGCAAACTGGTTTTGGGTGTTGTCCTGATGCAAGCGCTCGTTTTCCTTGATAAACGAGTCTACCGTACGGTAAATCCTGTCTGTCACGATCTCGCCTCTACCTACAATCTTCTGACCTTTTTGTACGACACCCGTTGCCAATGCTATACTCGACATGAGGTCGTTGATGCTGGTCTCACTTCTTTCGCGATCGTAGAGTAGGTTAGGTGTGATATAATCGTTGAGGTTACACTTCTGTAAAATGGGGCGTTGCAGCGCCAGCATCTCGTCGTGGAATAGTTGCTCGTAGGCGGTCTTAGCCGAATACACCTCCATGACAGATATGCTGTTGGCTTGTTTTCCACTTACCACACGAATCGTCCTGGCCGTATCGGTGCGCAAGTCGGAGTATTCTCTCGATGACATGATGCCTTGCTGGTAGAGGCTATGCAACCGGTTGGAAATAATCTTCATGTATTCTTCGCCCAGTCCTGGAATACCTTCCGGATAGTCTTTCTTAAACTTTTCCACCATCTGAGCCTCTTTGCTCTCATCATAGCGATAATAGGGCTCATAGCCTTTCATCAGACTGTCCTTCTCCTCCTTGATAGCTTCGTCTGACTTGTAAACAGGAAAATCGAACGGAGCCGTGAAGTCGGCATACTTCCAAGGCTTCCCTTTTTCTATGTGGAAATGACTGCGATTGTCATGGGGCATAGCCCATACAATCAGTCCAATGGATGCGATAATGAGGACGCCTCGCATGACCAAGTTGCGCCAAGTCTGTTCTTCCTTAATGTTAAAGCTTTTATTCATTCTAACCGCAAAGATACAGAAAAAAATGGGAAGTCAATGGATTTACGGCAGAAAATGCTGAATATATCAGAAAAAATGTGTAATTTTGCAGCAATTTAAAGAAAGATACCATCTATAGATATGTCAGAAAGAAGAGTAAGGGTGCGTTTTGCCCCCAGTCCTACAGGTGCACTGCATATTGGTGGAGTGCGCACAGCATTGTATAATTACCTTTTTGCACGCCAGCATGGTGGCGATTTAGTATTCCGTATTGAGGATACGGACTCCACGCGTTTTGTGCCTGGTGCAGAGGAGTATATCATTGAATCATTTAAGTGGTTGGGCATTCATTTTGACGAGGGAGTTTCTTTTGGTGGAGATAAAGGACCCTATCGTCAGAGTGAGCGTCGCGACATTTATAAAAAATATGTCAAGCAGTTGTTGGATACAGGCAAGGCATATATTGCCTTCGATACTCCCCAGGAGTTGGAAGCCAAGCGTGCTGAAGTGCAGAATTTCCAATACGACTGTCATACGCGTCAGCAGATGCGTAACTCGCTGACCCTTTCTGAAGAAGAAGTCAGCGCGTTGATGGCTGCCGGTCATCAGTATGTGGTGCGCTTCAAGGTAGAGCCAGGTGAAGAGATCCTGGTCAACGACCTGATTCGCGGCGAGGTTCATGTGAAGAGTGATATCTGCGACGACAAGGTGCTCTACAAAAGTGCTGACGAATTGCCGACCTATCATCTGGCCAATATTGTGGATGACCATCTGATGGAGATTTCCCATGTGATTCGTGGTGAAGAATGGTTGCCTTCTGCTCCATTGCATGTGATGCTCTATCGTGCGTTTGGATGGGAAGATACGATGCCCCAGTTTGCCCATCTGCCTTTGTTGCTGAAACCTGATGGAAAAGGCAAACTCTCCAAGCGTGATGGTGATCGGTTGGGATTCCCAGTGTTTCCACTGGAGTGGCACGACCCCAAGACGGGTGAGGTGTCATCGGGCTATCGCGAGAGTGGTTATTTCCCTGAGGCCGTCATCAACTTCTTGGCACTGCTGGGATGGAATCCTGGCACTGAGCAGGAAATGTTTACGCTCGACGAACTCGTTCAGTTGTTCGACATCACCAAGTGTTCGAAGGCTGGTGCCCGTTTCGCATACGAAAAAGGAATCTGGTTCAACCATGAGTATATCCTGAAGAAGAGTAACGAGGAGATAGCTTCCCTCTTTGAGCCCATCTGCCGCGAGCATGGGGTACAGGATTCTTCTGAGCGCATCCTGCAGGTTGTTGGCATGATGAAGGATCGCGTGTCCTTCGTCAAGGAACTGTGGCCCCTCTGTTCTTTCTTCTTCGAGGCCCCGACTGCCTATGACGAGAAGACGGTCAAGAAACGTTGGAAGGAAGACTCAGCGCAGCAGCTTACAGAACTGATAGAGGTGCTAGAAGGCATCGGCGATTTCTCGTTGGAAAACCAAGAAAAGATAGTTCATCAGTGGATAGAGCAAAAGGAATACAAGTTAGGAAACATTATGAATGCCTGGCGTCTCACCTTGGTAGGAGAGGGCAAAGGTCCTGGTATGTTTGACATTTCCGCCTTCTTGGGCAAAGAAGAGACTATCCGCAGAATGAAACGGGCCATCGAAATCTTAGGCTAATGTACAATTTAGGTATTTATCTCTATCAGCTTGGCGTTGCCATCATGAGCCTTTTCAATGAGAAGGTTCGCAAAATGTGGCGTGGTGAGCGCGAAGCGATTCGGGTGTTGCAAGAAAAGGTAGACCCTCATGCCAAGTATATATGGTTCCATGCAGCTTCCTTGGGCGAGTTTGAACAGGGTCGTCCTTTGATGGAAGAATTGCGCAAGCAGCATCCGGAGTATAAGATTCTGCTCACTTTTTTCTCGCCTTCCGGCTACGAGGTGCGCAAGAACTATGCTGGTGCCGATATTATCTGTTATCTGCCCCTTGACACCATCATCAATGCGCGTCGTTTCCTGCGCACCATCCGTCCGGTGATGGCATTCTTCATCAAGTACGAATTCTGGTACAACTATCTGCATATCCTTAAGCACCGTCAGGTACCTGTGTATAGTGTGAGCAGCATTTTCCGTCCTGACCAGATTTTCTTCAAATGGTATGGACGTCAGTATGCTCATGTGCTGAAATGTTTCACTCACTTCTACGTGCAGAACGAAATCAGCAAGGAACTCTTGGCTACAATAGGCATTCAGAATACTACAGTGGTAGGTGATACTCGTTTTGACCGTGTATTGCAAATCAAGGAGGCTGCCAAGCAGTTGCCTATAGTGGAGCATTTCACCCAGTCAAAGAAAACTTTCATTGCTGGTTCTAGCTGGCAACCTGATGAGGAAATCTTTATTTCTTTCCTCAATGGGAATCAAGATTGGAAACTTATCATTGCTCCACACGTGATAGCAGAGGACCACTTGCAACAGATAGAGAAAATGCTTCAGGAACGCAAAGTTGTGCGTTATACGCAGGCAAATGAAGAAAATGTTAGTGATGCCGATGTGCTGATCATCGACTGTTTCGGTCTGTTGTCAAGTATCTACCATTATGCGACGGTGACCTACGTAGGAGGTGGATTCGGTGTGGGTATCCACAACACATTGGAAGCTGCCGTATGGGATGTTCCTGTCATCTTCGGCCCTAATAACCAGCGTTTCCAGGAAGCTCAGGGACTGAAAGCCTGTGGCGGAGGTTTTGAAATTAGGAATGCTGAAGACTTCCAGGCTGTCATGCAGCAGTTTGAAAATGAACAGACTCTCCAAGAGGCTGGTCAGAAGGCTGGCGCCTACGTGCAGCAGATGACTGGTGCTACGAAGAAAATCCTGGCCGATGTGAAACTCTAAACTTTCAACTCTCAACTCTCAACTTCAAAGTTATGGCTTTCATCAAATCATATAAAGGCATGTCGCCCAAATGGGGTAAGGACTGCTATTTCAGTGAGAATGCAACCATCGTCGGTGATGTAACGATGGGTGACGAGTGCTCTGTGTGGTTCAATGCGGTAGTGCGTGGCGATGTGGCTCCCATCACCATCGGTAATTGCACCAATGTACAGGATGGATCATGTGTTCATGTGACGCATGAGACGGGGCCTACACATATTGGTAATTACGTGACCATCGGGCATAACGTCACTGTACATGCCTGCACGATTCATGACCATGCTTTGATTGGTATGGGCTCTACACTGCTCGACGGTTGTGAGATAGGCGAGGGTGCTATTGTCGCTGCCGGTGCCTTGGTATTGCAACATACAAAAATACCACCCCATGAAATTTGGGGTGGCGTTCCTGCTAAGTATATCAAACCTGTGCGTCCTGGTCAGACGGATAATGCCGAGCATTATGTTGCCTACGCCAAGATCTACATGGAAGAGAATCCTGAATGTCGCTTCTAAACCTTGTTAGAAGTAGAAACCGAAACTCATTTGATGCATCTTGGGGCCTCGTCCATCCTTGAAGAAGGTGGTGGGGCTGTATTTCACGTAGACATCGGGGAAGTTGGGGATGCCCAGCTGAACCATGAGGTCAACGGTGACAGGGCGCTGTCCGATCTTGTTGGTGTCAATTTCATGATCCTGATCGCCAGCCTCGTAATATTGGGTAGTATGTGCCCCCGTGTTGAAATTCACTAATGCACCCAGCGTGACATACCAGTCTTGGTCTTTACCGAAGTAATGGGTGTAGAGTACGGGCACCTGCAGACTGAAGACGTGCAGGGTTGTTTTGTGACTGTCGAGACCAGCAGCATAAGGTGCCAGTGTCATCATGTCGCCGTCCTTTACCCAATATGTATCCTTTCCTGATCGGTATTTGCGCCAGTTTACTCCCAGTCCAATGCTCCACGAGTTGTGTGAGCCAAAAGGATACCAGTCTGCAGTAACGGCCATACCGAAGTCCCACGACGGCCAGACTTTAAACGAATAGTCGCTGGGGGCGCCAGTCATCGTGTTCATACCGATGTTCAGACGGAACGACAGGTCTACCTCGCCTTTCATGCTGTCGGCATGTTTCGACTTGCAAATGTGGATTTTCTTGTATTGCTTGCTTTTTACACTGTCGTTTTGCTGTTTGGCTTGTGCTGTCATACAGGTCAGCGCAAGGCATGTGAATAATAGAATTTTCTTCATACTCATGTCCGTTATTTTTTGCTAATGGTTACTACTACATATTCTGAACGTGTGCCGATGCGGAATTTGCCTCCCCAGAGACCAATTCCCGACGACACGTAATAGCGGGTGTTGCCACGCTGGTGGGAACCGAAGGCACACTCATAGATGGCTTCGGTAATCCATGAGATGGGCCATACCTGTCCGTGGTGGGTATGGCCGCTGAACTGGAAGTCTATATTCTGTTTCTCGGCCTGCTCTAAGTGGTAGGGCTGGTGGTCAAGAAGAATGGTGTAAAGTTGAGAGTTGAGAGTTGAGAGTTGAGAGTTGGCCTGCGTCATGATTTTCCCTAATGATTTACGATGCCGGTTGGTGCGATCGTCACGTCCGATGATGCAGATATCTTTGAAGACGGTGGCAGAGTCTTGCAGAAGATGGATGCCTGCTTGGTGATAGAACTTTTGGGCATCGGGCTCACCGCTATAGTATTCGTGATTGCCAAGACAGGCATAGACGGGAGCGTTCAGGCGCCGAAATTCCTCATACATCTGTTGTTCCTTCAGCGGACGTATGGAGCCGTCGATAATGTCGCCTGCTATCAGGACGGCGTCGGGATTTTCCTCGTTGATGAAATCTATCCAACGGTGTAATTCCTCTCGGCGATTATGATAGCCTAAGTGCAGGTCACTCAGCATGACAAGTTTGATGGGCTTTGCTATCGGCTTTTCTGTAGTAAGGTGTAGCTCTTCGCGATACTTGTGTTTGTAATGCAGATAGCCATAAACAAATAGTCCAGTCATCACGATGACGATACCACAAGTCGTTGCCCAGTTATTATATAATAAGGTACGTGGGACGAGGCGCACCAGTCTGCCCAAGTCTAACACCAGGAACAGGATGAAGAGATAAAGCAGGATGATAAGGCTGGAGTTCGCTATCTGGTAGCACCATACAGCCACAGGCATCGGCATGGAGTCTGTAGAGCGTGAGAAATTGGCAAAGGTGAGCAAGAAAGCTCCCACCATCACTGCAATCACAATGGTTTTCCACAGCGTTCGAAGGGGCAGCAGACACCAGATGTGCCATCCTATATAACTGAGAGCCACTAAGGGCAATACCCAAAAGAGTAACATCCACATAGTCTTCATGTTTGTTATTTTGTTCAGGGTGCAAAGTTACGAAAAGTCAAGAGAAAAGCCAAATTAATTTGAGCTTTTCCGAGACGTAGTAACTTCGGCGAAGCTAAAGATAATGTTTTCTTCCGATTCGTAAAAAATACCGTCGCCTTAACATTCACATGCTCGGCGACGGCAATCCAACTACCATAAAACTATTAATCATTATTTCCTACTAACCAATATCATTAACAAATTAAGTATGAATCATTTTCTGAGTGCAAAGGTAAAAAGGAATCGGGACGTTCGCAAAAACTTTCAGCGAACGCCCCGATTTATTCAGTAAACCCTCTCTTTGTTTAGAGATTTGGATTAATCTTGCTCCACTCAGAGATGGGAGGAACGATGTTCAGCGTTACCAGCTCATCGCGCATCTTGCAGAGGTGTTCGTAGCTCTGATCAAGCTTGGCATTCTCCTCGGCAGTACCCTGTGGAATCTCATACTTAGCACCCTCAGCAGTCATAGTGGTCTTCATAGCCATCATGATGTGGTCGTACTTGTCGGTCTTTACGTATGTTCCTACAGGGAAACGGAAAGGCTCACCACCCATAGCGGCACGAATCATCTCTACTGACAAGTAAGATGGGCTCTGGAATGAGCTACGTCCGCGAAGCTCGATGATCTTGGCACCACCCTTCGTTACGTCAACCTTCATCTGCTCCCACTCTTCTTCTGGGAATTCTGCAGTTCCGATGATGTCGGTCAGTTTGCGGCCCTTGATAGTAACGTGGCTTCCGAATACAGCCATCTGCTCACCGTGACCGCCATAGGTAGCGCAACCCTCAATCTCGCACTGCTTTACACCAAATTTCTTGGCTAATGCACTCTGCAGACGAGTAGTATCAAGACCAGCCAGTGTAGTAACCTGACCTGGTTTCAGACCAGAGTAGAGCAGTGTTACCAGACCAGTGAGGTCAGCAGGATTGAAAATGATAACCACATGCTTTACGTCAGGGCAGTACTTCTTGATGTTCTGTCCCAACTCCTCAGCAATCTTACAGTTGCCGGCGAGCAGATCCTCACGGGTCATACCAGCCTTACGGGGAGCACCACCTGAAGAAATAATGTACTTAGCGTTCTTGAAAGCCTCTTCGGGATCAGTAGTAGCTACGATATTTGCCTCGTCAAAACCACTCTGACGCATCTCCTCGGCAACACCCTCTGGAGAGAATACGTCGTAAAGACAGATTTCACTTGTCAAGCCCATCATCAGAGCTGATTGAGCCATGTTTGAACCAATCATGCCAGCTGCGCCGACGATGGTCAATTTGTCGTTTGTTAAAAATGCCATAGTTTTTTTACTTATTAATATTTGTTTTTCTTTTCGTGCTTGCAAAGATAGCAAAAAATCAACACAGATTCTACAGATTAACAGACATTAATATTTCCACCATTGCTTTTGCAAACTCCATGTTGCAAGATGCTATTCTTGATTCAGAATCTGCAGGGCATGTTCCTTGGTTTTGATTTGCTTGCCGGCAAAAATCTGTTCGATGATGCCTTCCTCGTTGATAACGAAAGTGGTGCGAATGGTACCCATGGTCTTCTTGCCATACATGGTCTTCTCGCCCCAGGCACCCATCGCCTCCATCAGCGTCTTGTCGACATCGGCAATGAGGGGAAAGGGGAGGGTGTGCTTTTCCTTGAATTTGACATGAGAGTCGGCAGAGTCTTTGCTTACGCCAACTACTTCATAGCCGGCAGCCTGCAACTGCTCGTAATGGTCGCGGAGGCTGCAAGCCTCCGAAGTACAACCACTCGTGTTGTCTTTGGGATAGAAATAAAGAACCAGTTTTCTACCCTTGTAATCACTCAGACGGATATCCCGTCCTTTCTCGTCTTTCCCTAAAATCTCAGGGGCTTTATCTCCAATATTCATCGTCAGTAGTTTTTTAATTCAGCGACAAAGTTATAACATTTTTAGGAAAAGTGAAACAAGTTGCCAGAAAAATAGTATCCAAATATATTTGCATTCTCTTCGTTTAATCGAAATTTTGCATTATCTTTGCATGGTGAACTAATTAATGAAACGATGAAGAGATTATTCTTTTTTCTGACCTTAACGCTCTGTGTGATGACGGTGTCAGCACAGACCATCGGTGCGTATATCACCGATACAAAGGGGCCGTTTACCAATGTGAGGAATAAGCCGAAGGGTGAGGTAATCGGGAAAATCAGCACCAAGCAAATAGTGATGGTGGCACTGAAAAACTATACCAACGGCTGGTGGCAACTGGCGGGACTGCCTGAGGATGCGGAGAATGCAAAAGAGATATCCCTTGCATATTCTGCAACGGGTTATTGGCTGCACTGGTCCGTCGTGGGCTTCAGTACCCGTAACTATGGCGGACAGACACTCTATCTGCGCCAAGCGCCTAACGCCAGTTCGAAAGTGACTTTCTCGTTTAAGGAAGAAATGCAGTTGCATCCCGTTGGCGTGAAAGGCGACTGGGTGAAGGTGAAAACCTCAGATGGCAAGCATGAGGGATGGATAGAGGCAGAGTGGATTTGTGACAATCCCTTGACTAACTGTTGCTAAGAGAGAATGAGTAAGATTGCAGAACGACTGGAAACGTTGCGGGAGGAGTTGCGAAGGGAACACCTGAGTGCCTTCGTATTTCCTACGACAGACCCCCATAACAGCGAATATACGGCAGACCATTGGAAAGGACGTGAGTGGATCAGCGGTTTCACGGGGTCGGCAGGGACAGCTGTGGTGACGTTGAAGAGTGCTGCCCTCTGGACGGACTCCCGCTATTTCATACAGGCAGAAGAACAACTCAAGGGAACGGAGTTCCAACTGATGCGGCTCAAGATGGCTGGTACCCCTACTATCGCCGAATGGATCGCCTCAGAACTCTCAAATCAGAACTCTCCACTCTCCACTGAAATTGGCATGGACGGGATGGAGAATAGCGTCGCAGTAGTGGAACAGATGAAAGAGGAGCTGAGACAACGAGGTGGCATCACTGTGCGCACCAATTTCAATCCGCTCGGTAGGATATGGCACGACCGTCCCCAGATTCCTCAGAGTCCAGTGGAGATACAACCGCTGGAACTGGCCGGTGAGGAGACAACATCGAAGCTCAGCCGTATCCGTCAGGCCCTGCGGCAACGTCATGCTGACGGCATGTTGGTGACGGCCCTCGACGACATTGCCTGGACACTGAACCTCCGTGGCTCAGACGTACATTGCAATCCCGTCTTCGTCAGTTACCTGCTGATAGCCTCCGACAAAGCTACCTTATATATTAATAAGGTGAAACTCACAGCCGAGGTCCGTGACTATCTGAAAAGTCAAGGAGTAGAAACTGCCGACTACTCGGAGGTGGGCAAGGGCTTGAAAGACTATTTTGAATACAATATCCTGATGGATCCTGATGAGGTGTGCTATACCCTCTACCAACAGGTGACGAGAAATATCGTGCGAGATGCTTCCCCCATTGCGGCAATGAAAGCTGTCAAGAACGAAAGGGAACGGTTAGGTTTTAGGTCGGCGATGCTGAAAGACGGCATCGCAATGGTGAAATTCTTGAAATGGCTTGACGAAAATATCGGGAAACAGACGCTGACAGAGATTTCTGTATCTGACAAACTGGAAAGTTTGCGAGCCGAACAGCCGCTCTACAGAGGTCTTTCTTTCGATACGATAGCTGGTTACGAGGCACATGGGGCGATTGTACATTATGAGGCGACTCCAGAAACCGATATCCCTTTATCTGCATCAGGATTCCTGTTGCTGGATAGCGGTGCCCAGTATCAGGATGGCACCACCGACATCACCCGTACTATCGCCCTCGGCCCGCTGACAGAGGAAAAGAAGAAAATCTATACGCTCGTGCTGAAAGGTCATATCCAGATAGAGCTCTGCAAGTTCCCCAGTGGTTCGAGCGGTACGCAGATTGACATTTTGGCCCGCAAGGATATGTGGCGGGAAGGACTGAACTACCTACATGGTACAGGTCACGGTGTGGGCAGCTATCTTAGCGTCCATGAAGGACCTCACCAATTCCGTATGGAATGGAAACCGGCCCCACTTGTGGCAGGCATGACCATCACCGATGAGCCGGGCATCTACCTGGAGGGCAAGTTTGGAGTGAGAATAGAAAACACCCTTCTGATAATCCCTTATAAGCAGACTGAATTCGGCCAATATCTCCAGTTCGAGAGCCTTACCCTCTGTCCTATTGATACAAGACCAATTGTCAAAGAACTATTGCTGCCAGAGGAAATCACATGGCTCAACGATTACCATCAAAAAGTTTTAGCCACCCTTTCGCCTCATCTCGATGGCGAGGAAAAAGAGTGGCTAAAGAACGCTTGCTCAGCAATATAAATCCATGAAATTGAGAATTATTTAATAAAAAACGATTAAAAACTTGGTCAATTCGTAAAATAGTTGTAATTTTGCACCCGCTTAATTGCAAAACAGAAGTTTAACTTAAAAAATAAAAGCAAAAACAACATGATTATTGTACCAGTAAAGGAAGGCGAGAACATCGAGAAGGCCCTCAAGAAGTTCAAGAGAAAGTTTGAGAAGACAGGTGTAGTTAAAGAACTCCGCCGCCGTCAACAGTTTGACAAGCCCTCTGTACTGAAGCGCCTGAAGATGGAACACGCTATTTACGTACAGAAGCTGCGTGCTACTGAAGAATAAAAAAGTAGCGAATTTATTTGGTAGTTTGCGATTTTCTTCGTAAATTCGTTGCCGAAATAAGTACGCATCGAAAATATGATAGAAAAATTCTTAGACTACCTAAAGTACGAGCGGAATCGCTCTGAGCTCACGGTGAAATACTATGGGCAAAGTCTAAGGGAATTCGAATCGTACTTCAAATCAAAGGATAGTCAGCTTTCATGGGAGTCGATAGACTCGGATATCATCCGTGATTGGATGGAAAGTTTGATGGATAAAGGCGACATGGCATCCACAGTAAACCGCTGTTTGAGTGCCGTGCGTTCTTTTTTTCGTTTTGCCTTGTCGAGGGGCTTGGTGAAACACGACCCTTCACATATCGTGAAGGGCCCCAAGAAACAAAAACCTTTGCCGCAATTCGTGCGGGAGAACGAAATGGATCGACTGCTCGATTTGCCCGAGATGTGGGGGGATAGTTATAAAGATGTGCGTGCGCGTACCATAATAATGCTATTATATGAAGCTGGCCTGCGTCGTTCGGAGCTGGCGGGACTCAATGACGTAGATGTTGACTTCGCGAATCGCCAGTTGAAGGTGACGGGTAAGCGCAATAAACAGCGTATTATTCCTTTCGGAGAAGAACTGGCAGATCAGCTGCAACACTATATCAACGAGCGCAATGCTCAGTTTGAGAATCGTCTCGATGATGCTCTCTTCCTTGGCGATAAGGGGCGGAGGGTGACGGTTACAATGGTCTATAAAACCGTACGTAAGTATCTGTCACAGGTAACTACCCTGAAAAAACGGTCACCTCATGTCCTGCGACATTCTTTTGCTACAGCGATGCTTAATAACGGGGCAGGACTGGAAAGCGTACGCAAACTCCTGGGGCATGAAAGTGTGGCAACTACTGAGATTTATACACACACCACATTCGAACAATTAAAGAAAGTATATAAAAATGCCCACCCAAGGGCTTAACTAACCTTTTAAAAATAGGAGGTAACTATGGAAATTAAGATTCAGTCAATTCACTTTGACGCTACTGAGAAGCTACAGGCATTCATCGACAAGAAGATTGCCAAGTTGGAAAAAACATTTGAGGATGTTCAAAAGGCAGAAGTGCAATGTAAGGTAGTGAAACCGGCCACCGCACAAAACAAACAGGTAAGCCTGACAGTAACAGTTCCGGGAACAACCTTGTTTGTGGAGAAAACCAGTGATACTTTTGAAGAAAGTACTGACCTTTGTGTGGACTCTATGAAGGTTCAGCTGCAGAAATACAAGGAAAAATTGCGTAATCGATAAAAAAAAACGAGAAAAGTTTTGGTATTTCGAAAATAATGCCTACCTTTGCATCCGCTTTCCGACATTTCGCAACTCATTCGGGGAGCGGATGCTTAGTGAAGCCTCTTTAGCTCAGTTGGCCAGAGCACGTGATTTGTAATCTCGGGGTCGTTGGTTCGAATCCGACAAGAGGCTCGAACAAAGAGAGGCTCAAAAGCTAGAGAGAAAATTAATAAGGGTGGTTTCCAGAGCGGCCAAATGGGGCAGACTGTAAATCTGTTGTCTTTCGACTTCGGTGGTTCGAATCCATCACCACCCACTTCCGGAAAGGAAGTTTGCGGAAATAGCTCAGTTGATAGAGCACTAGCCTTCCAAGCTGGGGGTCGCGGGTTTGAGCCCCGTTTTCCGCTCAAAGCTCGCTGTTATAGCTCAGTGGTAGAGCACTTCCTTGGTAAGGAAGAGGTCCCGAGTTCAAGTCTCGGTAACAGCTCTAAACAAAAATGTGGATTTAAATCGATCATTCATTTATAATTATAACAAAGAAAAGCTATGGCTAAAGAGAATTTTGTGCGCACCAAACCGCACGTAAACATTGGTACTATTGGTCACGTTGACCATGGTAAGACTACTCTGACAGCTGCTATTACAACCGTTTTGGCTAAGCAGGGTCTTTCTGAGGTTAAGTCTTTTGACCAGATTGATAATGCTCCTGAGGAAAAGGAGCGTGGTATCACCATTAACACCGCTCACGTTGAGTACGAGACTGCTAAGCGTCACTACGCTCACGTTGACTGCCCGGGACACGCCGACTATGTAAAGAACATGGTAACTGGTGCTGC
>DEJG01000024.1:4171-36675 GCA_002353295.1 Prevotella sp. UBA2754 | reverse complement strand
GGTCCTATGCCTCAGACTCGTGAGCACGTTCTGCTCGCTCGTCAGGTAAACGTTCCCCGTCTGGTTGTATTCCTGAACAAGTGTGATATGGTTGATGACGAGGAGATGCTGGAGCTCGTTGAGATGGAGGTTCAGGAGATTCTCGCTCAGTATGAGTTCGAAGATGATACTCCTATCATCCGTGGTTCTGCACTCGGTGCCCTGAACGGTGTTGAGAAGTGGGAGCAGAAGGTTATGGAGCTGATGGATACTTGTGATACATGGATTCAGGAGCCTCCACGTGCTACCGACAAACCTTTCTTGATGCCTGTTGAGGACGTATTCTCAATCACTGGTCGTGGTACTGTTGCTACTGGTCGTATCGAGACTGGTGTTATCCATGTAGGTGATGAGGTTGAGTTGCTCGGTCTCGGTGAGGATAAGAAGTCAGTTGTTACTGGTGTTGAGATGTTCCGTAAGATCCTTGACGAGGGTCAGGCTGGTGATAACGTTGGTCTGCTGCTTCGTGGTATCGACAAGAACGAGATCAAGCGTGGTATGGTACTCTGCCATCCAGGTCAGATCAAGCCTTTCAAGAAGTTCAAGGCTTCTATCTATGTACTGAAGAAGGAAGAGGGTGGACGTCACACTCCATTCGGAAACAAGTATCGTCCTCAGTTCTATCTCCGTACAATGGACTGCACCGGTGAAATCACTCTGCCAGCTGGCGTTGAGATGGTAATGCCTGGTGATAACGTAGAGATCACTGTTGAGTTGATCTACGCTGTAGCCCTGAACCCAGGTCTGCGCTTCGCTATCCGTGAGGGTGGTCGTACCGTAGGTTCTGGTCAGATCACAGAGGTTTACGAAGACTAAGTCTTCTCTGCAGCGACTTTGTCGCAGCAAAGTAAACATACTAAAACAAGCCCCCGCTTACGGGTGGGGGCTTACTTACGGGAATAGCTCAGTTGGTAGAGCATCGGTCTCCAAAACCGAGGGTCGTGGGTTCGAGTCCTCCTTCCCGTGCTAGAAAAGAAAAATAAATATGAATATCGTTAAGACATTTATTAATTATTGCAAGGCGTGTTACGAAGAACTTGCGCATAAGACGACTTGGCCCACACGCAAGGAACTGACGCAGAGTGCGGTTCTTGTGCTGACGGCTTCGCTTATTATTGCAGTAGTGGTATGGGTAATGGACGTAGCGTTCAAAGCCGTCATGAGTTCAATTTATAGTATTTAAACGTACGAAATAGAAGATGTCTGAGACAGGTATGAAGTGGTACGTGTTGCGTGCCGTTAGCGGAAAAGAAGGCAAAGTCAAAGAGTTCATTGATGCTGCAAAGAAGCATAACGATGTGCTCGAGGCTCATGTTGGTGAGGTGTTGCTCCCCACAGAGAAATATGCCATGCTCCGTAATGGTAAGCGCGTTATTAAAGAGAAGTTGTTCCTGCCGGGTTATGTACTCGTAGAGGCTAATCTGCAAGGTGAGGTTGCTCACATGCTTCGCTTTATTCCTAACGTACTTGGGTTCTTGGGCGGAATGGACAATCCTCAGGTGGTTCGTCAGTCGGAAATCAATCGTATTCTGGGAACTGCTGAAGAGGCTACTATTGAGAGTGCGGAAATCAATATCCCTTATTCTGTCGACGAGACAGTGAAGGTGACGGACGGTCCGTTCAGTGGTTTCAGTGGAGTCATCGAGGAGGTGAACACTGAAAAGCGTAAGTTGAAGGTAATGGTTAAGATTTTCGGACGCAAGACTCCTCTTGAGCTCGCGTTCACACAAGTCGAGAAAGAATAAGGCGTAAGTTACGGTACGTCTGTTCTATATATACTGTCGAAAGAGGCTTCCACTCTTGAGGCTTATATAAAGAATCAAATTAATAATTTACAGAAATGGCTAAAGAAGTTGCTGGATTAATCAAATTACAGATTAAAGGTGGCGCTGCGAATCCTTCTCCCCCAGTAGGACCAGCTCTTGGTTCTAAGGGTATTAACATTATGGGATTCTGCAAAGAGTTCAACGCCAGAACCCAGGATAAGGCAGGTAAAGTATTGCCAGTCGTTATCACTTACTATGCAGACAAGTCTTTTAGCTTTGTTATTAAGACTCCTCCCGCAGCTATTCAGCTGATGGAGGCTGCAAAAGTAAAGAGCGGCTCAGCTCAGCCTAACCGTAAGAAGGTTGCCAGTGTTACTTGGGATCAGGTACGTGCAATCGCTGAGGATAAGATGAGCGACTTAAACTGCTTCACTGTGGAGTCGGCTATGAAGTTGGTTGCCGGTACAGCAAGAAGTATGGGTATCACTGTAAAAGGGGACTTCCCTGGTAAATAACAAATAACTTCAATTAGAAAAATGAGTAAACTGACAAAAAATCAAAAGTTAGTAGCTGATAAGGTTGAAGCAGGGAAAGCATACTCTTTGAAGGAAGCCGCTGAGTTGGTGAAGGAAATCACCACCACAAAGTTTGAGGCTTCACTTGATATCGACGTACGCTTGGGCGTTGACCCACGTAAAGCTAACCAGATGGTTCGTGGCGTTGTATCGCTGCCTAACGGAACTGGTAAAGTTACACGTGTGCTCGCTCTCTGTACTCCCGACCAGGAAGCTGCTGCAAAAGAAGCAGGTGCCGACTATGTTGGTCTTGATGAGTATATCAACAAGATCAAGGGCGGTTGGACTGATGTTGATGTTATCATTACAATGCCTTCTTGCATGGGTAAGCTCGGTCCCTTGGGTCGTGTTCTCGGTCCTCGTGGTTTGATGCCAAACCCCAAGAGTGGTACTGTAACTATGGACGTTGCTAAGGCAGTTAAAGAAGTAAAGCAGGGTAAGATTGACTTTAAGGTTGACAAGGCCGGTATCGTGCACACGTCAATTGGTAAGGTGACCTTCACTCCAGATCAGATTTATGAAAATGCAAAGGAGTTTATTCAGACTATCATCAAGCTGAAGCCTGCTGCTGCCAAGGGTACATACATTAAGAGTATCTTTATCTCAAGCACGATGAGTGCAGGTATTAAGGTAGATCCTAAATCAGTTGAATAACTCCGTAAAAGTTTAGTAAAATGAAAAAGGAAGCAAAAGATACTATTATTGTAGAACTCGGAGAGAAGCTGAAAGAGTATCCTCATTTCTATCTGGTAGACGTTACCGGACTGAACGCTGAGCAGACAAGTAATCTTCGTCGCAAGTGCTTCAAGAATGAGATTAAGATGATTGTTGTGAAGAACAAACTGCTTCACAAGGCTTTCGAAGCTTCTGAGATTGATTTCGAACCCCTCTATGGTTGCTTGAAGGGAAATACCGCTTTGATGTTCGCACATCAGGCAAATGTTCCTGCCAAGTTGCTGAAAGAATACAAGAAAGACGGCATCCCCGCACTGAAGGCTGCTTATGCAGAGGAAGGTTTCTTCGTAGGTGCTGACAAACTTGAGGAGTTGGTTGCAATCAAGAGCAAGAACGAACTTATCGCCGACGTTGTGGCTCTGCTGCAGTCTCCAATGAAGACTGTCGTATCTGGCCTGAATGCTGGTGGCAAGATCCATGGACTGCTTGACGCTATCGCTGAGCGTAACAAATAAGCGAGAAGTATAACAATTAACATTAAAAACAATTAAAATTTAAAATAAAATGGCAGATATTAAAGCTATTGCTGAAGAGTTGGTAAACTTGACAGTTAAGGAAGTACAAGAGTTAGCTACAGTCCTGAAGGACGAGTATGGAATTGAGCCCGCTGCTGCAGCTGTTGCTGTTGCTGCTGGTCCTGCTGCTGCAGGAGCCGCTGAGGCCGCTGAGGAGAAGTCTTCTTTCGATGTTGTTCTGAAGGAAGTTGGCGCTAACAAGCTCCAGGTCGTTAAGGCCGTTAAGGAGGCTTGCGGACTTGGTCTGAAGGAAGCTAAGGATCTCGTTGATGGTGCACCTGCTACTATCAAGGAGGGTATGGCAAAGGCAGAGGCTGAGAACCTGAAGAAGGCTATCGAAGAGGCTGGTGCCGTAGTTGAGCTGAAATAATTTAAGCACAACAACTATACGATGGTTGGGAGCTCTCCAGTAGAGGGTTCCCGACCATTTTTTTGTTTTTAAAAACAATAATTTCTAATATATGGCTTCAAAAGTAGTTGATAACAGAGTAAACTTTGGCAGTGTCAAGAATCCGATGCCGTTTCCGGATTTTCTTGATGTGCAATTAAAGTCATTCAAAGACTTCCTGCAGTTGGATACTCCCCCTGAGGAACGCAAGAATGACGGCTTGTATAAGGTGTTCGCTGAGAACTTCCCTATCACCGATACACGTAATAATTTCGTTCTTGAGTTCTTGGATTACTATATTGATCCTCCCCGTTACACCATTGATGAGTGTTTGGAGCGTGGACTGACATATAGTGTACCCTTGAAGGCTAAGTTGAAACTTTATTGTACAGATCCAGACCATGAGGATTTCGGTACTGTGATTCAGGACGTGTTCCTGGGTCCGATTCCCTATATGACCTCCAATGGTACTTTTGTTATCAATGGTGCTGAGCGCGTCGTTGTTTCTCAGTTGCACCGTTCTCCTGGTGTGTTCTTCGGTCAGAACGTACATGCCAACGGAACGTTGCTCTACAGTGCTCGTATTATTCCATTCAAAGGCTCTTGGATTGAGTTTGCTACTGATATTAATAATGTCATGTATGCTTATATCGATCGTAAGAAAAAGTTGCCTGTGACGACTTTGCTTCGTGCAATCGGTTATGAGAATGACAAGGACATCCTTGAGATTTTCGGACTGGCCGAGGAGATAAAGGTTAACAAGACTTCCTTGAAAAAAGCATTAGGTCGTAAGTTGGCAGCCCGTGTGCTGAAGAGTTGGAACGAGGACTTCGTGGACGAAGATACAGGTGAAGTAGTATCTATTGAGCGTAACGAAGTGATGATGGAGCGTGAGACGGAAATTACGGAAGAGAATATGAATGACATCCTGGAAAGCGGTGCCCAAGCTATTCTGGTACACAAGGACGAGGCTGTGGCTCAGGATTATTCTATTATCTTCAATACGCTTCAGAAAGACCCCAGTAACTCTGAGAAAGAAGCCGTACTGTATATTTATCGTCAGTTGCGTAATGCAGATCCTGCTGATGATGCCAGTGCTCGTGAGGTGATTCAGAACCTGTTCTTCTCCGACAAGCGCTATGACTTGGGTGATGTCGGTCGATATCGTATCAACAAGAAGTTGGGTCTGGATACAGAGATGGATGTTCGCGTGCTGACCAAAGAGGATATCATTGAAATTATCAAATATCTGATTCAGTTGGTTAACTCAAAGGCAACAGTCGATGATATTGACCACCTGTCAAACCGTCGTGTACGTACTGTAGGAGAACAGTTGAGCAATCAGTTCTCTATAGGTCTTGCCCGTATGAGCCGTACTATCCGTGAGCGTATGAATGTTCGCGATAACGAGGTGTTTACGCCTACCGACCTGATTAATGCCAAGACGATTTCCAGCGTGATCAACTCGTTCTTCGGAACCAATCCGTTGTCACAGTTTATGGATCAGACCAATCCATTGGCTGAGGTGACTCACAAGCGTCGTCTCTCTGCCCTGGGTCCTGGTGGTCTGTCTCGTGAGCGTGCAGGTTTCGAGGTTCGTGACGTACACTATACTCACTATGGTCGTCTCTGCCCGATTGAGAGCCCAGAAGGTCCTAATATCGGTCTGATTTCGTCGTTGTGTGTATATGCGAAGATTAATGAGCTCGGATTTATCGAGACTCCATACCGTAAGGTAGAGAATGGCGTAGCCAATCTCAATAATGATGATATTGTCTATCTGACAGCAGAAGAAGAGGAAGACCATGTAATTGGTCAGGGTAATGCTCCTTTGCGCGACGATGGTACGTTTATCCGTCCTGTTGTAAAGTGTCGTCAGGATGCTGACTTCCCCGTAGTTCCACCTACTGATGTGGATTTGATTGACGTTTCGCCACAGCAGATAGCCTCTATTGCTGCCTCGCTGATTCCATTCTTGGAGCACGATGATGCTCACCGTGCGCTGATGGGATCTAACATGATGCGTCAGGCAGTTCCTTTGCTTCACAACGAAGCTCCTATTGTAGGAACAGGTATTGAGAAGCAGGTTTGTGAGGATTCTCGTACGATGATTACCGCAGAGGGTGATGGTGTTATCGATTATGTTGATGCTACCACCATCCGTATCCTTTATGACCGTACAGAGGATGAGGAATTTGTAAGCTTCGAGCCAGCCTTGAAGGAATATCGTATTCCTAAGTTCCGCCGTACCAACCAGAACATGACCATCGACCTCCGTCCCATTTGCGAGAAGGGACAGCGCGTGAAGAAGGGTGATATCCTGACAGAGGGTTATGCTACTGAGAATGGTGAGTTGGCATTGGGTCGTAACTTGCTGGTTGCCTATATGCCATGGAAGGGTTACAACTATGAGGATGCTATCGTGCTCAACGAGCGTATTGTTCGCGAGGATATCCTAACTTCTGTTCATGTGGATGAGTATTCACTCGACGTGCGTGAGACAAAACGTGGTGCAGAGGAATTCACTGCTGATATTCCTAATGTCAGTGAGGAGGCCACCAAGGACCTTGATGACAATGGTGTAATCCGTGTTGGTGCTCGCGTAGAGCCAGGCGATATATTGATTGGTAAGATTTCTCCTAAGGGAGAGAGCGATCCTTCACCTGAGGAGAAGTTGCTTCGTGCCATCTTCGGTGACAAAGCCGGCGATGTAAAGGATTCTTCACTGAAGGCTAATCCTTCACTCTCTGGTGTTATCATTGACAAGAAACTCTTTACTCGCGCTACCAAGACTCGCGCTACCAAGCAGCAGGATAAGATTCTGCTTGCCAAGATTGACGAGGAGCACGAGGCTAAGATTGAGGATCTGAAGGATATCCTGGTAGAGAAGTTGCAGACCCTTACAAAGGGTAAGACATCACAGGGTGTGAAAGACTATACTGGTGCCGAGATTATCTCTAAGGGCAGCAAGTTTACTGTTGCAGCTCTGAAGAATTTGGAGTATGGTGATATCCAGATCAGCAACTGGACTAATGATGAACATAAGAACCAGCTCATTGCTCAGTTGATTATCAATTATATGAAGAAGTTCAAACTGCTTGATGCTGAGATGAAGCGTAAGAAGTTTGCCATCACTATTGGTGACGAGCTGCCTTCAGGCATTCTGCAGATGGCTAAGGTATATGTTGCCAAGAAGCGTAAGATTGGTGTAGGTGATAAACTTGCCGGTCGTCATGGTAACAAAGGTATCGTCTCTAAGGTGGTACGTCAGGAGGATATGCCATTCCTCGAGGATGGCCGTCCCGTAGACTTGGTATTGAACCCACTGGGTGTGCCTTCTCGTATGAACCTCGGACAGATTTTCGAAGCCATCCTTGGTGCAGCAGGTAAGAGACTCGGTGTGAAGTTTGCTACTCCTATCTTTGACGGTGCAAAACTCGAAGACTTGGCCGAATGGACTGACAAGGCAGGACTGCCACGTCTGTGCTCCACTCATCTGTATGATGGTGAGACAGGTGAACAGTTCGACCAGCCAGCTACGGTAGGTATCACCTACTTCCTCAAGCTCGGTCACATGGTTGAGGATAAGATGCACGCCCGTTCTATCGGTCCGTACAGTTTGATTACCCAGCAGCCACTTGGTGGTAAGGCACAGTTCGGTGGTCAGCGTTTCGGTGAGATGGAGGTATGGGCATTGGAGGCCTTTGGTGCCAGCCATGTCCTGCAGGAGATTCTGACCATTAAGTCAGACGATGTAGTAGGTCGTTCAAAGGCTTATGAGGCTATTGTGAAAGGTGAGCCAATGCCGACCCCTGGTATTCCTGAGTCTCTCAATGTGCTGTTGCACGAGTTAAAGGGTCTTGGTCTCAGTATCAAGATGGACTAAGTAATAATTGAAAAGTTGAAAAGTTGAAAAATTGAATTATGGCTTTCAAGAAAGATACAAAGATAAAAAGTAATTTCACAAAGATTACTATTGGTCTGGCTTCACCTGAGGAGATTCTTGAGAATTCTTATGGTGAGGTGACCAAACCTGAGACCATCAACTATCGTACTTACAAGCCGGAGCGCGACGGTCTGTTCTGTGAGCGTATCTTTGGTCCCACAAAGGATTATGAGTGTGCCTGCGGTAAGTATAAGCGTATCCGTTACAAAGGCATTGTCTGCGATCGTTGTGGTGTAGAGGTTACCGAAAAGAAGGTGCGTCGTGAGCGCTCAGGACACATTGAGTTGGTTGTGCCTGTAGCTCATATTTGGTATTTCCGCAGCCTTCCTAATAAGATTGGTTATCTGCTTGGTCTTCCCACCAAGAAACTCGATGCTATCATCTATTACGAGCGTTATGTTGTTATCCAGCCAGGTATTATGGCTGGTAAGAAGGATGCTGATGGCAATGACCTCCTTGGTTCTAATATGTACGATCTATTGTCAGAAGAGGAGTATAATGATATAGTAGACAGCCGTATCCCTGCAGAGAATGATTATCTTGACGATAATGATCCCAATAAGTTTATCGCAAAAATGGGTGCTGAGGCTATCTACGATCTTCTGGTTCGTCTTGATCTCGACTCGTTGTCTTACGAGTTGCGTGATCGTGCCAACAGCGATTCTTCTATGCAGCGTAAGAACGAAGCTCTGAAGCGTCTGCAGGTTGTAGAGGCATTCCGTTCCAGCGTAGAGAAGGGTATCAATCGTCCAGAATGGATGATTATGAAGATACTTCCTGTGACGCCTCCGGAATTGCGTCCATTGGTACCACTGGATGGTGGTCGTTTTGCCACTTCCGATCTGAACGACCTCTATCGTCGTGTGATAATCCGTAACAACCGTCTGAAGAGACTGATGGAGATTAAGGCTCCTGAGGTGATTCTCCGTAATGAGAAGCGTATGCTGCAGGAGGCTGTTGACTCTCTCTTCGACAACAGCCGCAAGTCATCAGCTGTCAAGAGTGAGAGCAATCGTCCATTGAAGTCGCTTTCTGATTCTCTGAAAGGTAAGCAGGGACGTTTCCGTCAGAACTTGCTGGGTAAGCGTGTTGACTACTCAGCCCGTTCGGTTATCGTGGTAGGTCCGGAGTTGAAGATGGGTGAGTGCGGTCTGCCTAAGTTGATGGCAGCAGAGCTCTATAAGCCATTCATTATCCGCAAGCTCATTGAGCGTGGTATCGTGAAGACGGTGAAATCGGCTAAAAAGATTGTCGACCGTCGTGAGCCCGTTATCTGGGATATTCTGGAGAATGTGATGAAGGGTCATCCCGTACTCCTTAACCGTGCACCAACACTGCACCGTCTGGGTATTCAGGCTTTCCAGCCCAAACTGATTGAGGGTAAGGCTATCCAGTTGCATCCATTGGCATGTACGGCTTTCAACGCCGACTTCGATGGTGACCAGATGGCTGTCCACCTCCCCTTGTCAAATGAAGCTATTCTGGAGGCTCAGATTCTGATGCTCCAGAGCCATAATATTCTGAATCCTGCCAATGGTGCTCCTATCACCGTTCCTTCACAGGATATGGTGCTCGGACTCTATTACATTTCTAAGATCCGTCCAGGAGCCAAGGGTGAAGGTCTCACCTTCTACGGTCCAGAGGAAGCCATCATTGCCCACAACGAAGGCAAGTGCGATCTGCATGCCCAGGTAAAGGTGATGGTTGATGATATTGTAGACGGCAAACCATGTAAGCACATGGTAGAAACCTCTGTCGGTCGTGTCATCGTGAACGGCATCATTCCTAAGGAGGTCGGTTACGTCAACCGTATCATCTCTAAGAAGTCGTTGCGTGACATCATTGCTGATGTCATCAAGAATGTAGGTTTCGCTGAGGCTTGCGAATTCCTCGACGGTATCAAGAACCTTGGTTACCGCATGGCCTACGAGGCAGGTCTGTCGTTCAACCTTGACGATATCATCATCCCAGAGTCTAAGAAGGCACTGGTAGAGAAAGGTAACGAGGAAGTTCGTCAGATTACCGAAAACTACAACATGGGTTTCATCACCGACAACGAGCGTTACAATCAGGTTATTGATACCTGGACACATATCAATAACGACCTGGGTAATGTACTGATGAAGGAGATGACCGAGGCCGACCAGGGATTCAATGCTGTATTCATGATGCTCGACTCTGGTGCTCGTGGTAGTAAAGACCAGATTCGTCAGCTCTCCGGTATGCGTGGTCTGATGGCTAAGCCTCAGAAAGCTGGTGCAGAGGGTGCTCAGATTATTGAGAATCCTATTCTGTCAAACTTCAAGGAGGGTATGTCGGTGCTGGAGTACTTCATCTCTACCCACGGTGCTCGTAAGGGTCTTGCCGATACTGCCATGAAGACGGCCGATGCCGGTTATCTGACCCGTCGTCTGGTGGACGTTTCTCATGATGTGATTATCAACGAGGAAGACTGTGGTACACTTCGTGGATTGGTTTGCACCGCTTTGAAGAACGGTGATGAGACAATCTCTACGCTATATGAGCGTATCCTCGGTCGTGTTTCCGTACATGATATTATCCATCCTTCTACTGGTGAACTCATCGTAGCTGCCGGTGAAGAGATTACCGAACCAATAGCACAGATTATTGAAGACTCGCCCATCGAGAGCGTAGAGATTCGTTCCGTACTTACCTGTGAGTCAAAGCATGGTGTATGCCGCAAGTGCTATGGTCGCAACTTGGCAACCCGCCGTATGGTTCAGAAAGGTGAGGCTGTCGGTGTGATTGCAGCACAGGCCATTGGTGAGCCAGGTACTCAGCTGACGCTCCGTACGTTCCACGCCGGTGGTGTCGCTGCCAACGCAGCAGCTAATGCCAGCATTGTTGCCAAGAACGATTCAATGCTTGAATTCGAAGAGATTCGTACAGTTCCATTCGATGAGGATGGCCGTGAGTGTGAGATGGTTGTCAGCCGTCTTGGTGAGGCTCGTTTCATAGATCCTAATACCAAGATCGTGCTTTCTACCGTCAATGTTCCTTACGGTTCTTCTCTTTACTTCAAGTCAGGTAGTCTGGTGAAGAAAGGTGACAAGATTGCACAGTGGGATCCATTCAATGCCGTCATCGTTACCGAATATGCCGGTACATTGAAGTTCCATGATGTTATTGAGGGTGTCACCTTCCGTGCAGAGACCGACGATACCACTGGACTGACCGAGAAGATTGTTACTGAGTCTAAGGATAAGTCAAAGGTTCCTACCTGTGATGTGATTGGTGCCGATGGTGAAGTTATCGGTACTTATAACTTCCCAGTAGGCGGACACGTAGTTGTAGAGGACGGTCAGACCGTGAAGACTGGTGAGACCCTCGTCAAGATTCCGCGTGCTGCTGCCAAGGGTGGTGATATCACTGGTGGTCTGCCTCGTGTTACAGAGTTGTTCGAGGCCCGTAACCCAAGTAACCCTGCTATCGTTTCCGAAATCGACGGTGAGGTAACAATGGGTAAGGTAAAGCGTGGTAACCGTGAAATTATAGTAACCTCTAAGACAGGAGAACAGCGTAAGTATCTGGTATCTCTGTCTAAGCAGATTCTGGTACAGGAGCACGATGCTGTTCGTGCCGGTACACCTCTCTCTGACGGTGTGATTACTCCTGCTGACATCCTGGCCATCAAAGGTCCGACGGCTGTACAGGAATACATCGTGAATGAGGTTCAGGACGTTTACCGTCTGCAGGGTGTAAAGATTAATGACAAGCACTTTGAGATTATCGTTCGTCAGATGATGCGTAAGGTACAGATCAACGATCCGGGCGATACTTCATTCCTTGAGCAGGAGATTGTCGACAAGCTCGACTTTGCTGAGGAGAACGATCGCATCTGGGGTAAGAAGGTAGTCATCGATGCTGGTGACTCTGAGAATCTCCAGAAGGGTCAGATTGTTACGGCACGTAAACTGCGTGATGAGAACTCCATGCTGAAACGTCGTGACATGAAGATTGTGCAGGTTCGCGATGCTGTTCCCGCTACGTCAACTCAGATTCTGCAGGGTATCACTCGTGCCGCACTTCAGACCAAGTCGTTCATGTCGGCAGCTTCCTTCCAGGAGACGACGAAGGTGCTCAACGAGGCTGCTATCCGCGGAAAGGTTGATAACCTCGAGGGTATGAAGGAGAATGTGATTGCCGGTCACTTGATTCCTGCTGGTACTGGTCTTCGTGAATTCGAAAAGATCATTGTCGGCTCGAAGGAAGAGTACGAGCGTATGCAGGCCAACAAGAAAAATGTCCTCGATTTCGCAGAGGAGCCTGCTCTTGAAGAAAAGTAAATTCTAAACCCTCATAAAGGCGCCGCTGCAATACCTCTTGCAGTGGCGCTTTTTCTCTAAAAACCTATCAACCTATGAACAAGTTATTTCTTGCATTATCTTTCAGCGCCTTTGCGCTTACAGCCTATGCCCAGCAGCCAACTATGACTGAGTGGCATGATTTACAGGTAAACGAAGTCAATCGTTTTACCCCCCATACTGACTTTTTCGGTTATGAGTCCGAAGCACTTGCCCTTGCCGGTGATAAGAAAAGTTCTGCCAATTATTTGTCACTCGATGGGACATGGCGCTTTATTTGGGTGGACCATGCCGACAAACGGCCTGTCGGGTGTTTTGATATTGATTTTGACGACCATGCCTGGGCTACGATGTCTGTACCCGGCATTTGGGAACTCAACGGCTACGGACATCCGGAATATGTAAACATTGGTTTTGCCTGGCGTGGTCATTTTGAGAACAATCCGCCTGAGGTTCCCGTAAAGGATAATCATGTGGGAACGTATCGTCGCAAAATTTCTATCCCCTCCAGTTGGAATGGCAAGCAGGTGATAGCTCATTTCGGTTCTGTCACTTCTAATATGTACTTGTGGGTCAATGGTCGTTATGTGGGCTACACCGAAGATTCGAAGGTGGCTGCTGAATTTGACATTACTCCCTACGTGCATCGTGGTGAAAACCTCATTGCTTTCCAGACTTTCCGGTGGTGCGACGGTTCTTATGACGAAGACCAGGATTTCTGGCGTCTGAGTGGGGTAGGGCGCTCTTGTTATCTCTATGCACAAGACAAAGATAATCATATCCAGGATATCCGCATCACTCCTGACTTGGTGAATAACTATCAGGATGGTGTGTTGACGGTTCAGTTGGCCACTGTCGGTCATGCGGAGGCACATCTCTCTCTGCTGGATGCTGATGGCCGTGAGGTGGCATCAACGAAGGGCTTGGAGATGAAAGTGTCGAATCCTCATAAGTGGACGGCAGAGACCCCTTATCTTTATACGCTGTTAGTGCGTTATGGCGATACGTTTATCGCACAGAAAGTCGGATTCCGCAAGGTGGAAATCAAGGATGCTCAGTTACTGGTGAATGGCCAGCCTATATATATAAAAGGTGTCAACCGTCATGAATTGGATCCTGATGGTGGCTATGTGGTGTCTCCCGAGCGTATGTTACAGGACATCCAGTTGATGAAGCGTTTCAATATCAATGCCGTCCGTACCTGTCATTACCCCGATGATCCCTTGTGGTATGACCTCTGCGACAAGTATGGTCTCTATCTGGTTGCTGAGGCTAATCAGGAGAGTCATGGTTTTGGTTATGGTGATGATGCCCCTACGAAGACTCCGCTTTTTGCCCGTCAGATATTGGAGCGTAATCAGCATAATGTCATGATGAATTTCAATCATCCCAGCATCATTGTCTGGAGTCTGGGTAACGAGACGGTGAATGGTCCCAACTTCACTGCAGCCTATCAGTGGATCAAATCGCAGGATACAAGTCGTCCCGTTCAGTACGAACAGGCGCATGGTGGCGATAATACAGATATCTTCTGTCCGATGTATATGCGTCAGGACCATTGCGAGGGCTATGCCAAGGATGCCAGCAAACAGAAACCGCTCATCCAGTGTGAGTATAGTCATGCGATGGGTAATAGTAGTGGCGGTTTCAAGGAGTATTGGGACCTCGTTCGCCGCTATCCTAAATATCAGGGTGGTTTTATCTGGGATTTTGTAGATCAGTCATTGCATGGTTTTGATTCCAATGGACGGGCTGTTTATAAATATGGTGGCGACTATAACAACTACGACCCCTCCGACAATAATTTCTGCGACAATGGTCTTGTCAGCCCCGACCGTGTTCCTAATCCTCAGGTTTATGAGGTGGGGTACCAGTACCAGAACATCTGGGTCGAAGCCGTTGATATCAAGAATGGCCGCATCCGTGTCAAGAACGAAAACTTCTTCCGTCCACTCGACTATGTCTATCTGTCATGGACCCTCCTGTGCGATGGCGTGCCAGTCAAGCAGGGTGCAGTAGCCAACCTTGACTGTCAGCCGCAGGCTACCACAGAGTTGACTCTGCCGTTAGGTCAGCTGTCTGCCATAGGCGAATACTTCCTGAACATTGATTTCAAGTTGAAGGAAAAGCAGCCTCTCATGGAACAGGACCAGACGGTCGCCTATGCTCAACTGCCAGTCACCGGTCAGAGGTCCGAACAGCCCATGGCATCCGGCTCTCAGCCTTTTACGCTCAGTTTTGACCAGTCCACAGGCTTTATCAGGGAATATGTCGTCAATGGTCAGTCCATGCTGGGTAAGGGTGGCACACTCAAACCCCTGTTCTGGCGTGCCGTTACAGACAACGACATGGGTGCCAGGTTGCATGTGAAGAATCAGGTATGGCGTAGTCCGGTGATGCAGCTCAAGAGTTTCAATCAGAGCAAGAAAGACAGGAAAGGCGCCTATACTGTTACCGCAGTTTATGACATGCCGGAAGTGAAGGCCACCCTGACCCTTCAGTACCATGTTGAGAAGAGTGGTGTTGTCACGGTCACTGAACAGATGCAAACTACACCTGGCGAAACCGTTCCCGACATGCTTCGCTATGGCATGGTGCTACAGATGCCCTATGGCATGGGAATCAGTCAGTATTATGGTCGTGGACCTGTTGAGAACTATAGCGACCGCCATCTGTCACAGCGTATCGGTATCTACGAACAAACAGCCGACGAACAGTTCTATCCCTACATCCGTCCACAGGAAACAGGGACGAAGACTGACATGCGTTGGTGGAAACAGACCGATTTCGATGGCTTCGGATTGATGGTGGAGGCCGACGGCCTCTTTTCAGCTTCAGCTCTTCATTATAGTGTAGATGATCTGGACGAGCCAGGACCGGAAAAGGCGCAGCGCCACTCAACTCAGGTTCCCCGTTCCAAGTTCACCAACCTCCATATCGACCAGGTGCATGCTGGAGTAGGAGGTATTGACAGTTGGAGTGATTGGGGACAGGCCTTGCCGCCTTGTCGCGTGACTTGTCAGGACCGTCAGTTCACATTCAAGCTGATACCGATATTATAATAGGAAGATGTATAATTTTAAAACTATAGAATGATGGAAGATCGTAAAAATATGAACGAATCGGCTCAGATTCAGATAGAATTATCTCAAGATGTAGCTCAAGGAGAGTATGCGAATTTCGCTATTATTACGCATTCTAGCAGCGATTTTGTTCTCGATTTTGCAAGAGTGCTCCCTGGATTACCCAAAGCTCCTGTCAAAAGTCGTATTATACTGGCTCCAGAACACGCAAAACGCTTGTTGGGTGCGCTGGAAGAAAACATCCGCAGATATGAACGTACTTTTGGACCTATCCAACTTCCAGAGCAGGATCCACGCACTTTTTCTCCCATTGGAATAGGAAAAGGAGAGGCTTAGTCGGGTTAATAATTACTAAAACACTTATTTTATGTTAAATTTCATAAGATAAGTGTTTTTTCGTGTCTAATAAATTAGGTGGATTCCCAGAAAGTTCGTACCTTTGCAGCCCAAAAGCGACCTGTGTAGTAGGGCGCATCATGTCAAGTAGAATATACACATAATATATAATAAATTAAAAACAAAACAATTATGCCTACAATTTCACAATTGGTAAGAAAAGGCAGAAAGGTGCTCGTTGACAAGAGCAAATCACCCGCGCTGGACGCATGTCCCCAGCGTCGTGGCGTATGTGTTCGTGTCTACACAACGACCCCTAAGAAGCCTAATTCGGCTATGCGTAAGGTAGCCCGTGTTCGCTTGACTAACCAGAAGGAAGTCAACAGTTACATTCCCGGAGAGGGACACAACTTGCAGGAGCACAGCATCGTGCTGGTTCGTGGCGGTCGTGTGAAGGACCTTCCCGGTGTACGTTATCACATCGTTCGCGGTACATTGGATACTGCCGGTGTTGCAAGCCGCACTCAGCGTCGCTCTAAGTACGGTGCTAAGCGTCCAAAGGCTAAGAAATAATCGGAGAAGATTATAAGCCGTAAGGATCATTGCATGGCGGTTCCGCCGCCATGACCAAAAAAGAAAAAGAAAAAACTGTTTTGCTGGAGATATTGTTACGAGACAGGTTGAGTAAATGCCCATGAGTGAGCGTTGAAGAACGGTAAAAGAACAGCCCCAAGCAGACAACAAAACAAAAAACAAAAATGAGAAAAGCAAAACCAAAGAAGCGTGTGATCCTGCCAGATCCCGTCTTCAACGACAAGAAAGTGTCGAAGTTTGTAAACCATCTGATGTATGATGGTAAGAAGTCTATTTCGTATGAGATCTTCTACAATGCCCTTGAGAATGTCAAGGCTAAGATGCAGAACGAAGAGAAGTCTGCCCTGGAAATCTGGAAGCAGGCTCTCGACAACATCACTCCTCAAGTTGAGGTAAAGAGCCGTCGTATCGGTGGTGCAACCTTCCAGGTTCCTACTGAGATTCGTCCCGACCGCAAGGAGAGTATCTCTATGAAGAATATGATTGCGTTTGCCCGTAAGCGTAGCGGTAAGTCAATGGCTGACAAACTGGCTGCTGAGATTATGGATGCTTTCAACAACCAGGGTGGTGCCTTCAAGCGTAAGGAAGATATGCACCGCATGGCTGAGGCTAACCGTGCATTCGCTCACTTCCGCTTCTAATAGTAAGGTAAAAGGATAATAAAAGAAAAAAAAGGAAAAGAAATGGCAAACCGCGATTTACATTTGACTCGCAATATCGGTATTATGGCCCACATCGATGCCGGTAAGACCACCACATCTGAGCGTATCCTGTTCTACACCGGTAAGACGCACAAGATTGGTGAGGTGCACGATGGTGCAGCTACCATGGACTGGATGGCTCAGGAGCAGGAGCGTGGTATCACTATCACCTCTGCTGCTACCACCTGTAACTGGAAGTGGAATGGTAAGGACTTCAAGATCAACTTGATCGACACTCCGGGACACGTTGACTTCACCGCTGAGGTGGAGCGTTCACTGCGTGTGCTTGACGGTGCTGTTGCTACATACTCTGCTGCTGACGGTGTTCAGCCTCAGTCAGAGACCGTATGGCGCCAGGCTGATAAATACAACGTACCCCGTATCGGATACGTTAATAAGATGGACCGTTCAGGTGCTGACTTCTTCGAGACTGTTCAGCAGATGAAGGACATCCTCGGTGCTAACCCCGTCGTTATCCAGGTGCCCATCGGTGCTGAGGAGAACTTCAAGGGTGTAGTTGACCTCATCAAGATGAAGGCTATCCTGTGGCACGATGAGACCATGGGTGCTGAGTATGATGTGGAGGAGATTCCTGCCGACCTGAAAGACGAGTGCGAAGAGTGGCGTAACAAGCTGCTCGAAGCTGCCGCTGAGTATGATGAGGCTCTGATGGAGAAGTACTTCGATGATCCTAACTCTATCACGGAGGATGAGATTATCGCTGCTATCCGTAAGGGAACCATCGCTATGGAGTGCACGCCTATGATCTGCGGTTCTTCTTATAAGAACAAGGGTGTTCAGCCCCTGCTCGACTATGTATGTGCTTTCTTGCCTGCTCCAGTTGATGTGGAGGTGGTTACTGGTACCAACCCCAACACCGACGAAGAGGAAGGCCGTAAGCCCAGCGAGGACGAGCCAACAGCTGCTCTGGCCTTTAAGATTGCTACCGACCCCTACATGGGCCGTCTGGTATTCTTCCGCGTTTACTCTGGTAGCGTGAAGGCTGGTTCATACGTCTATAACCCACGCTCTGGCAAGAAGGAGCGCATCAGCCGTCTGTTCCAGATGAACTCTAACAAGGAGATTCCTATGGACTCTATCGACGCTGGTGATATCGGTGCAGGTGTAGGTTTCAAGGATATCCGTACAGGTGATACCCTCTGTGATGAGGACAAGCCCATCGTACTGGAGTCAATGACCTTCCCCGACACCGTGATCTCTATCGCCGTAGAGCCTAAGTCACAGGCTGATGTTGCTAAGCTTGACAACGGTCTTGCCAAGTTGGCTGAGGAAGACCCCACATTCACCGTTCGTACCGATGAGCAGTCTGGTCAGACCATCATCTCTGGTATGGGTGAGCTTCACTTGGATATCATCATCGACCGTCTGAAGCGCGAGTTCAAGGTTGAGTGTAATCAGGGTAAGCCCCAGGTTAACTATAAGGAGGCTATCACGAAGACCGTCATGGGCTATCGTGAGGTTTACAAGAAGCAGTCCGGTGGTCGCGGTAAGTTCGCTGACATCATCGTCAACGTAGGTCCTGTTGATGAGGACTGGAACATCAAGGAGAACGGTGGCTTGCAGTTCGTCAACGAGGTGAAGGGTGGTAACATTCCTAAGGAATTCATCCCCTCTATCCAGAAGGGCTTCGAGGCAGCTATGAAGAACGGTATCCTCGGTGGCTATCCTGTTGACTCGCTGAAGGTTGTTGTTGTCGACGGTTCGTTCCACCCAGTAGACTCTGACCAGCTCTCCTTCGAGATCGCTGCCCAGATGGCATACAAGTCTGTATGTGCCCAGGCTAAGCCCGTGCTGATGGAGCCTATCATGAAACTCGAGGTTGTTACTCCTGAGGAGAACATGGGTGACGTGATCGGTGATCTGAACAAGCGTCGTGGTCAGGTAGAGGGTATGGAAGAGGCTCGCAGCGGTGCCCGTGTCGTTAAGGCAATGGTTCCCCTGTCAGAGATGTTCGGCTACGTAACCGCTCTGCGTACCATCACCTCTGGTCGTGCCACCAGCTCTATGGAGTACGATCACCACGCTCCTCTGTCTTCTGCTCTTGCTAAGGCAGTGCTCGAGGAAGTGAAGGGCCGTGCCGACCTGGTATAATACAAGAACTGCCGTTGAGCAAATGACTCTTTAGCGGCGGTAATCATAAAGTTCAATATTTAAATTTAAAGTTTCAAAGTAAGTTATGAGTCAGAAAATCCGTATCAAGCTGAAGAGCTACGACCACAAACTCGTAGACAAGTCAGCAGAGAAGATTGTGAAGGCTGTCAAGGCCACCGGTGCTATCATCAGCGGTCCTATCCCCCTTCCCACACACAAGCGTATCTACACCGTTAACCGTTCAACCTTCGTTAACAAGAAGTCACGTGAGCAGTTCCAGTTGTCAGACTACAAGCGTCTGATTGACATCTACAGCTCAACAGCCAAGACTGTTGACGCTCTGATGAAACTCGAACTCCCCAGCGGTGTTGAGGTAGAGATCAAGGTCTAGTACATTTATCACAAGATGATACAACAGAAAAGGGCGTGTCCTTATGGGCACGCCCTTTTTTGTGAAAAGTGAAATACTGCTGAAAAGGGGGTCTCGAGCCAAGTCAAGGAGGGGCTCTTTCCATATCGTTAACATACTTTATAATACTAGTAAGAGGGATTGACACTAAAAGCTGAAAATTATGAAAAGACAGAAGTTCCAATAGCTATTCGCAGTGATGGTTTGCTGCAAATTTTTAAAGTTGAAAAATGAAGGAAGAAAAGTCAAAACTCGAGGAAGAGGTAGCTTTCCTGCGTAAAGAGGTAGAACAGCTGAAAGATGAGTTGGTGCGTTTGGTACAGCTATTCCGACATCAGACCATCCACCGAACCCCTGAGGCCTATATCGACAACCTCCGTACGCTGAATGCTCTCAGATTGTTGCGGGACGAGCCCAACTATACCATAGCTGCCATTGCCGAGGAGTCGGGCTTCACGAATATCCGCATGTTGCAGCGTCGCATTCAGGACGCCGTCGGTATGAGTCCTGTCGACTATCGACTGATGCTCACCCGTGACAGAGATTAACTCCACTTTCGCAAGCTTCAGTTTTGTTGAGGTTATGGGGTATTATCAGTTAGATTTTATTACTAAAATCATAAAAAATATTAAATTATGTTATAGAGCCCGCATGTAGTATTGCGGGTTCTATTTATTATGTGTACCTTTGCAGCCGCTAAAGTGCGTATTGCGCTGGCTCGATGGCTAACAATACTCTGTAAAAGAGCGATTTAACCTTCAAACAGGAAGTAGTGAACGTTTCTTTTTAAGTGAGTTTTTGTAAGCGCGAAAAAGCGAGATGGCACTTAAAAAGAAACGAATATATTCAAAACAACATTATTATTTATTTAATTTTAAACTGAAATGCCAGGATTAATTGGAAGAAAAATCGGAATGACATCCGTTTTCAGTGCCGACGGTAAGAACGTACCGTGCACTGTTATCGAAGCTGGTCCTTGTGTTGTTACACAGGTGAAGACCGTCGAGAAAGACGGTTACACCGCCCTTCAGTTGGCCTACGGTGAGAAGAAAGAAAAGAACACCACTAAGGCTATGCAAGGAATCTTTAAGAAGGCTGGTACAACACCAAAGGCCCACTTGGCCGAGTTCAAGTTTGACGAGGAGCACAACCTCGGAGACACCATTACGGTGGAACTCTTCAACGACACTGAGTTTGTTGACGTAGTCGGCATCTCAAAGGGTAAGGGTTTCCAGGGTGTTATGAAACGTCACGGTTTCGGTGGTGTAGGTCAGTCTACACACGGTCAGGACGACCGCGCCCGCAAACCGGGTTCTATCGGTGCCTGTTCGTATCCCGCCAAAGTGTTTAAGGGAATGCGCATGGGTGGCCAGATGGGTGGCGACCGCGTGACAACTCAGAACTTGCGTGTGTTAAAGGTAATTCCAGAGCACAATCTGATTCTCGTGAAGGGAAGCTGCGCTGGATGTAATGGTTCAACTGTTTTAATCGAGAAGTAAGCTATGGAAATTAACGTATTGAATATCAAAGGTCAGGAGACCGGCAGAAAGGTTACGTTGAATGAGAATATCTTCGGCATTGAACCAAATGATCATGTAATTTATCTGGACGTTAAGCGTTATCTCGCTGATCAGCGTCAGGGAACAGCTAAAGCCAAGGAGCGTAGCGAGCACGCAGGTTCTACCCGCAAACTCGGTCGTCAGAAGGGCGGCGGCGGTGCCCGTCACGGTGATATCAACTCACCCCTGTTGCGTGGTGGTGGTCGCGTGTTCGGTCCACGTCCTCGTGACTATCGCTTCAAGCTGAATAAGAAGGTGATTGCTCTGGCTCGCAAGTCAGCTCTTGCTTACAAGGCTAAGGAGAATGCTATCATCGTAGTAGAGGACTTCAATTTCGAGGCTCCTAAGACAAAGGAATTTATCGCAATAGCCAAGAACCTCCATGTTGAGGGTAAGAAGTTGCTCATGGTTTTGCCTGAGGCAAACAAGGATGTATATCTGTCAGCACGCAACCTGCAGAAGGCTGAGTGCATCATCGCTTCAAACTTGAACACCTATAAGGTGCTGAATGCTGACGTGATGGTGATTACAGAGAAGTCGCTCGAGTCTATCAATGGAGTGTTAGGATAAGGCGGAATAACGAATAACGTAATAACGTAATAGAAAAAGGTTATGGCATTTATTATCAAGCCTCTGATTTCAGAGAAAATGAACAATATTACTGAGAAGACTTCTGTCGACAGAACTTTCAAGGCAAAGACCGGCGCCCACAAAGGTGAGATGGTGACCAAAAAGGCTAAGGCCCAGTATGGTTTCATCGTTAAGCCCGAGGCAAACAAGCTCGAGATCAAGGCAGAGGTTGAAGCTCAGTACAATGTAACAGTAGAGAGTGTGAACACGCTCCGTTATGCCGGTAAGCGCTCAAGCCGCTATACCAAGGCAGGTCTCATAAGAGGTCAGAAGAACGCGTTCAAGAAGGCAATCGTTACTCTTAAGGAGGGCGATACAATTGATTTTTACAGCAATATTTAAATAAGAAATGGCAGTACGTAAATTAAAACCCGTTACTCCGGGTCAAAGACACAAGATTATTGGCACGTTCGAGGATATTACTGCATCCGTGCCAGAGAAGTCTCTCGTTTACGGTAAGCGTTCAACCGGTGGTCGAAACAACACCGGTAAGATGACTGTCCGCTACATGGGCGGTGGTCATAAGAAGAAGTATCGTCTGATCGACTTCAAGCGAGAGAAAGATGGTGTTCCAGCTGTAGTAAAGACAATCGAGTACGATCCTAACCGTTCGGCTCGCATTGCACTTCTTTTCTACGCTGATGGTGAAAAACGTTATATCATTGCTCCTAACGGACTGGAGGTTGGTACAACACTGATGTCAGGCGCTGGGGCAGCTCCTGAGGTTGGTAACGCCCTCCCCTTGGCAAACATCCCTGTGGGTACTGTTATCCACAACATCGAGATGCGTCCAGGTCAGGGTGCCAAACTGGTTCGTTCGGCAGGTAATTTCGCTCAGTTGACTTCTCGTGAAGGTAGCTACTGTGTTATCAAGCTCCCTTCAGGTGAGACTCGTCAGATTCTCTCAGCTTGTAAAGCTACTGTAGGTAGTGTAGGTAACTCCGATCACGCTCTGGAGCAGTCTGGTAAGGCTGGTCGCTCACGCTGGTTGGGACGTCGTCCTCACAACCGTGGTGTTGTTATGAACCCACACGATCACCCAATGGGTGGTGGTGAAGGCCGTCAGTCTGGTGGTCACCCACGTTCACGTAAGGGCTTGTACGCTAAGGGTCTTAAGACTCGTGCACCAAAGAAGCTTTCAAACAAGTACATTATTGAAAGAGCTAACAAGAAGTAATCACGAAGTTAATTAGAGAAAATTATGAGTCGTTCATTAAAAAAAGGCCCTTACATCAACGTTGCTCTTGAGAAGAAAATTCTCGCAATGAATGAGAGTGGTAAGAAGAATGTTGTTAAGACTTGGGCTAGAGCTTCAATGATTTCCCCCGATTTCGTGGGTCATACCGTTGCAGTTCACAATGGAAACAAATTCATCCCTGTCTACATTACTGAAAACATGGTAGGACACAAGCTCGGTGAGTTCTCTCCGACACGTCGTTTCGGTGGCCATGCCGGTAACAAGAAATAAGCTCCAGGGAACATTGAAAAATTGAAAAATTGAAAAAGTAAATATGGGAGCAAGAAAAAGATTAGCGGCTGAGAAAAGAAAAGCAGCCAATAAGACGCAGTATTTTGCAAAGCTGAAAGGTGTTCCTTCTTCTCCACGCAAGATGCGCTATGTCGTTGACATGATTCGCGGCATGGAAGTAAACCGCGCACTCGGCGTACTGAGATTCTCAAAGAAACATGCTGCAGCTGACGTAGAGAAGCTTCTCCGTTCTGCCATTGCTAACTGGGAGGCTAAGAATGACCGCAAGGCCGAGGATGGCGAGCTGTTCATCAGCCGTGTCTTCGTTGATGAAGGTGTAACAATGAAACGTATGAGACCGGCACCTCAGGGCCGTGGATATCGCATCCGTAAGCGTTCTAACCACGTGACTCTGTTTGTTGACTCTAAAAACAATGATAAGTAAGCAGTATGGGACAGAAAGTAAATCCAATTAGCAACCGCCTTGGTATTGTCAAGGGTTGGGACTCAAATTGGTTCGGAGGCAAGGACTTCGGAGATAACCTGGTAGAGGATCAGAAAATCCGTAAGTACCTTAACGAACGTTTGGCTAAGGCTAGCGTTTCGAAAATTGTCATCGAACGTACATTGAAGCTGGTGACCATCACTATCTGCACTGCTCGTCCAGGACTTGTCATCGGTAAGGGTGGACAGGATGTCGATAAGTTGAAGGAAGAACTGAAGAAACTCTATGATAAGGAGATTCAGATTAATATCTTCGAAGTGAAGAAACCGGAACTCGACGCAACGATCGTAGCTAACAACATCGCTCGCCAGATAGAGGGTAAGATTGCTTACCGCCGTGCTATCAAGATGGCTGTAGCTAACACCATGCGTGCCGGTGCCGAGGGTATCAAGGTACAGATCTCTGGTCGTCTGAACGGTGCTGAAATTGCACGCAGCGAAATGATCAAGGAAGGTCGTACACCTCTGCACACATTCCGTGCTGACATCGATTACTGCCAGGCTGAGGCTCTGACGAAAGTCGGACTGCTGGGCTTGAAGGTTTGGATTTGCCGTGGTGAAATCTACGGTAAGGTTGACTTGGCTCCAAACTTCGCTCAGGAGAAGAGCGCAGGCCGCAACAATGGTGGTAACAACAATGGTGGCAGAAAGTTCCGTAATAAGAAAAAGTAATTAACACGTAAAGTAAGAAGCTATCATGTTACAGCCTAAGAGAGTAAGATATAGAAGACCACAAGACGGACGTGGCAATAAAGGCAACGCCCATCGTGGTACACAGCTGGCTTTCGGCTCATTCGGTATCAAGACATTGGATGCCAAGTGGATCGATAGCCGCCAGATTGAGGCAGCCCGTGTTGCCATCAACCGTTATATGAACCGTGAGGGTCAGGTTTGGATCCGCATCTTCCCCGACAAACCCATCACACGTAAGCCTGCTGACGTACGTATGGGTAAGGGTAAAGGTGATCCCGCAGGATGGGTAGCTCCAGTGACTCCCGGACGTATCCTCTTTGAAGTAGAAGGCGTTTCTTTTGAGACTGCTAAGGAGGCTCTGCGCCTCGGTGCTCAGAAACTGCCCGTAAAGACTAAGTTTGTTGTTAGACGCGATTACGATAAAAACGCTTAAGCTATGAAGATGAATGAAATTAAAGGTCTCGAGACCAAGGAATTGGCCGAGAAGCTGGAGACTGAGGTAGCCAACTACAATCAGATGAAGTTGAACCACGCAGTAACTCCACTGGAGAATCCATCACAGATTAAGGCCGCACGTCGTGACATCGCACGTATGAAGACAGAACTCCGTCAGAGAGAACTTAACAAATAATAATGGTCCAGATGGAAACAAGAAATTTAAGAAAGACAAGACAGGGTGTCGTTATCAGTAACAAAATGGATAAAACCATTGTTATTGCTGCTAAGTTCAAGGAGAAGCACCCGATTTATGGTAAGTTTGTCCAGAAGACAAAGAAGTACCATGTTCACGATGAGAAGAATGAGTGCCAGGTAGGTGATACCGTACTCGTTATGGAGACACGTCCTTTGTCAAAGACGAAGAGATGGAGATTAGTACAGATTGTTGAAAAAGCTAAGTAATTATGATACAGACTGAGACAAGACTGACAGTAGCTGACAACAGCGGTGCACGTGAGGCTCTTTGCATCCGCGTACTGGGTGGTACACGCCGCCGTTATGCCAGCGTAGGTGATGTAATCGTCGTTGCTATCAAGAACGCCATCCCTACAAGTGATGTTAAAAAAGGTGCAGTATCTAAGGCTTTGGTTGTTCGCACAAAGAAGGAGATTCGTCGTGCTGATGGTTCATACATCCGTTTCGACGATAATGCTTGTGTGCTGCTGAACAACGCTGGTGAACTTCGCGGCAGCCGTATCTTCGGTCCTGTAGCCCGTGAGTTGCGTGCCGTTAATATGAAGGTCGTTTCACTGGCACCTGAGGTTCTTTAACATTTAAAGCAATCAAGAAATGAGTAAGTTACATATTAGAAAAGGTGATGAGGTGATTATCCTCGCTGGCAAGGACAAAGGCCAGAAGGGTAAGGTGCTCAAGGCCTTCATCAAAGAACAGAAAGTTCTGGTAGAAGGCGTGAATATGGTATCTAAGAGCACCAAGCCAAGTGCACAGCACCCTCAGGGTGGTATCATCAAGCAGGAGGCTCCGATACATATCTCAAATGTAAGTCTGATTGACCCGAAGAGCGGTAAGGCTACACGTGTTTCTATCAAGCACGAGGGCAAGAACGTGATTCGTGTCGCTAAAAAGTCAGGGGAGGAAATTAAATAATGGATACAGCACAGTTAAAGAAACAGTATAAGGAGCAGATCGCTCCTGCTCTGCAGAAGCAGTTCAACTACACTTCAGCTATGCAGATTCCTGTTCTGAAGAAGATTGTCATCAACCAGGGTCTGGGTGATGCCACACAGGACAAGAAGATTATTGACGTTGCTATCAACGAGATTACGACCATTACCGGTCAGAAGGCTGTTGCCACATATTCTAAGAAGGATATCGCTAACTTCAAGCTCCGTAAGAAGATGCCTATCGGTGTAATGGTAACACTGCGTCGTGAGCGTATGTACGAATTCTTGGAGAAACTCGTTCGCGTGGCTCTGCCCCGTATCCGTGACTTCAAGGGTATCGAGAGCAAGTTCGACGGTCGTGGCAACTACACTCTTGGTGTTCAGGAGCAGATTATCTTCCCTGAGATCAATATTGATACAGTAGACCGCATTCAGGGTATGAACATCACTTTCGTTACGTCTGCCAAGACTGACGAGGAGGGTTATGCACTGCTGAAGGGCTTCGGTCTGCCATTCAAGAACGCTAAAAACGATTAAGAGATATGGCAAAAGAATCAATGAAAGCCCGCGAGGTAAAGCGCGCTAAGATGGTTGCCCGTTACGCAGAGAAGCGTGCAGCACTGAAGAAGATTATTGCAACTAGTGAGGATCCCGCAGAGGCTTACGAGGCAGCTCGCAAGCTCCAGAGCATCCCCAAGAATGCTAATCCTATCCGTCTGCACAATCGTTGTAAGATCACTGGTCGTCCCAAAGGATATATGCGTCAGTTCGGTCTTTCGCGTATCCAGTTCCGTGAGATGGCTTCTAGCGGTCTGATTCCAGGCGTAAAGAAGGCAAGTTGGTAAGAAAAGAGAATTATTAATATTGTCGGGGCAGTCCCGATTAATTAAACAATTTATTTTATGACAGATCCAATAGCAGATTATCTGACCAGACTCAGAAACGCCATCATGGCTCATCACCGTGTTGTTGAGGTTCCTGCGTCTAACTTGAAGAAGGAAATCACTAAGATCCTCTTCGAGAAGGGTTACATCCTGAACTACAAGTTCGTCGAGGATGGACCTCAGGGTACTATCAAGGTTGCCTTGAAGTACGATCCGGCCACGAAGGCTAATGCCATCAAGTGCCTGAAACGCGTGTCTACTCCAGGTCTCCGCAAGTACACTGGTTACAAAGACATGCCGAGAGTAATTAACGGATTAGGTATAGCCATTTTATCTACATCCCAAGGTGTAATGACAGACAAAGAGGCTGCTGCCCTGAAGATTGGCGGAGAGGTACTTTGTTACGTATATTAATTGGAGGACTCGATTATGTCAAGAATAGGAAAATTGCCAATTAGTATCCCTGCCGGTGTTACCGTTGCTCAGGGTCAGGACGGAGTCGTTACAGTAAAAGGTCCTAAGGGTGAACTCTCACAGAAGGTTGATCCATCCATCAAGATGACTGTTGCTGATGGACGCATTACATTTGAGATTGACGAGAATAGTCCCGTGAACATCAAGCAGAAGCAGGCTTTCCATGGTCTGTATCGTGCTTTGATCAACAATATGGTTGTTGGTGTGAGCGAAGGTTATAAGAAAGAGATGGAACTTATCGGTGTAGGTTACCGTGTTTCTAACCAAGGTAACATCATCGAGTTCTCACTGGGTTACACTCACCCCATCTTTATCCAGCTTCCAAAGGAAGTAAAGGTTGAAACCAAGATGGAGCGTAACCAGAACCCTCAGATTATTCTGGAGTCTTGCGACAAGCAGTTGCTCGGACTCATTTGTGCTAAGATTCGTTCTTTCCGCATGCCGGAGCCTTACAAGGGTAAGGGTATCTTGTTTAAGGGCGAGGTTATCCGTCGTAAGTCGGGTAAGTCAGCTGCCGCTAAATAATTAAGAATTAGGAATTAAGAATTAAGAATTCAAGATTATGACAACAAAGAAAGTAGAAAGACGAATTAAGATTAAATATAGAATTCGTAAGAACGTGTTCGGCACAGCCGAGCGTCCTCGCTTGAGCGTATTCCGCAGCAACAAGCAGATCTATGCTCAGGTGATCAACGATTTGGAAGGTAAAACTCTTGCAGCAGCATCGTCTATCGGTCTTGAGGCTATGCCTAAGATCCAGCAGGCTGAGAAGGTTGGTGAGTTGGTAGCCCAGAAGGCTCAGGAGGCAGGCATTAGCGCTGTTGTCTTCGACCGTAATGGTTATCTCTATCATGGCCGCGTAAAGTCTCTGGCTGATGCAGCACGTAAAGGTGGACTTAAATTTTAAACGATTATGGCAATGAACAAAGTTAAAATAAATAGTGACGTAGAGTTGAAAGACAGACTGGTTGCCATCAACCGTGTTACTAAGGTAACAAAGGGAGGTCGCACCTTTACATTCGCAGCAATCGTCGTTGTCGGTGACGGCAATGGTATCATTGGCTGGGGTCTTGGCAAGGCTGGTGAAGTTACCGCCGCTATCGCTAAGGGTGTTGAGGCAGCTAAGAAGAATCTGGTGAAGGTTCCCGTTCTGAAAGGAACAATTCCTCATGAGATGGAAGCACGTTTCGGTGGTGCCCAGGTATTCCTGAAGCCAGCCGCAGCCGGTACCGGACTGGTAGCTGGTGGTGCTATGCGTGCCGTTCTTGAGAGTGTTGGTGTGAAGGATGTGCTTGCTAAGTCTAAGGGTTCTTCTAACCCCCACAACTTGGTAAAGGCTACTATCGCTGCTCTGAGTGAGATGCGTGATGCCTATACTATTGCAGGTACTCGTGGTATCAGTATGGAAAAAGTATTTAGAGGATAAAGGAGATTACAACTATGGCAACAATTAAGATTAAGCAGATTAAGAGCAAGATCGGATATCCCGTAGACCAGAAGCGCACTTTGCAGGCCTTAGGTCTTCACAAGATTTCTCAGGTTGTTGAGGTTGAGGATAATCCCGTAATCCGTGGTATGATCCGTAAGGTTCATCACTTAGTGACTGTTATCGATTAAATTAATTCTTAAAAACAGATACGATTATGAAACTACATACTTTAAAACCAGCTGAGGGCTCAACCCACTCACGTCGTCGTATCGGTCGCGGACCAGGTTCTGGTCTGGGCGGTACTTCTACCCGTGGTCACAAGGGTGCCAAGGCTCGTTCCGGTTACAAGAAGAAGATCGGTTTCGAAGGTGGTCAGATGCCATTGCAGCGTCGTGTTCCAAAGAGTGGATTCAAAAATATCAACCACAAGGAGTATTTCGCTGTTAACCTGTCTACCCTCCAGAAACTTGCTGAGCAGAAGGGCTACACAAAGATTGGTATTGCTGAACTCGTAGCAGCCGGTCTGACCAGTGGCAAGGAGCTCGTAAAGATTCTCGGTAATGGTGAATTGAAGGCTAAGGTCGATGTAGAGGCCAATGCTTTCTCAAAGACTGCCGAAGAAGCTATCAAGGCAGTTGGTGGTAACGCAACAATTATCTAAACAAGATGAAGAAGTTTATAGAGACACTGAAGAACATTTGGAAGATTGAGGACCTGCGCCAGCGCATCCTGATAACTCTTCTGTTTGTAGCGATTTATCGTTTTGGCTCGTTCGTAGTATTGCCAGGTATCAACCCTGAATTACTCGACAAGTTGCAGTCACAAACCCAGGGCGGTCTGATGTCGCTTTTGGACATGTTCTCCGGTGGTGCATTTTCCAATGCGTCCATCTTTGCGCTTGGAATCATGCCCTACATCTCTGCTTCCATCGTTATGCAGCTCCTCGCTGTTGCTGTACCTTACTTCCAGAAGATGCAGCGTGAGGGTGAAAGCGGCCGCAAGAAGATTATGACTTACACTCGCTACCTGACAGTGGCTATTCTGCTGTTCCAGGCTCCGAGCTACCTCATCAATCTGAAAATGCAGGCCGGTGCTGCCTTGGCATCTGGTATCAGCTGGTCAGTATTCGTATTCCCAGCAACGATTATCCTTGCCGCAGGTAGTATGTTTATCCTTTGGTTGGGTGAGCGCATTACGGATAAAGGTATTGGAAATGGTATCTCGCTGATCATTATGATCGGTATCATCGCCCGTCTGCCTCAGGCATTCATCCAGGAGGTCAGCTCACGCTTCACCGCCATTACCGGTGGTGGACTGGTGATGTTCCTCGTCGAGATTATCATTCTCTATGCAGTTGTATGTGCATCTATCGTTTTGGTACAGGGTGTCCGCAAGGTTCCCGTACAGTATGCTAAGCGTCTTGTAGGTAACCAGCAGGTAGGTGGTGCACGCCAGTACATCCCCTTGAAGCTGTTCGCTGCCAATGTGATGCCTATCATCTTTGCTCAGGCTCTGATGTTCATCCCTCTGGCATTTGTGCAGTATGCTGCTCCTGAGAATGCAAGTTGGTTCGTTCGTTCGCTGCTGAATCATCACAGCTGGACTTACAACATTATCTTTGCATTGCTCATCATCGCGTTTACCTATTTCTATACGGCTATCACACTCAATCCAACCCAGATGGCTGAAGACATGAAGCGTAATAATGGATTCATTCCTGGAATCAAGCCAGGAAAACCAACAGCTGACTATATCGACACGATTATGTCGCGTATCACGTTGCCTGGTTCTCTGTTTATCGCCTTCATTGCCGTAATGCCTGCTCTGGCTGGACTTTTGAATGTGCAGGACGCTTTCTCGCAGTTCTTCGGAGGTACCTCTCTGCTGATTCTTGTTGGTGTCGTGCTTGACACACTCCAGCAGATTGAGAGCCACCTGCTGATGCGTCATTATGACGGTCTGCTCAACTCAGGCCGTATCCATGGACGTGGCGGTGTGACTGCATACTAAGTCTGTATGAAGATATTTCTGAAGACAGAAGATGAGATTGAGCTGATGCGCGAGGCGAACCAACTTGTTGGGAAAACCCTCGGTGAATTAGCAAAACATATCAAGCCTGGTGTAACGACCCTCCAGTTGGATAAGATTGCCGAAGAGTTTATCCGCGATCATGGAGCAATCCCCACTTTTAAGGGTTTCCCCAATCCCTATGGAGGGCCGTTTCCTGCCAGCATCTGCACATCAGTCAATGATGTTGTGGTGCACGGCGTACCCAATGAGCAGACCGTGCTTCAGGACGGAGATATCATCTCCATCGACTGCGGAACACTGCTCAACGACTTCTGCGGCGATTCTTGCTACACATTCTGTGTGGGTGAGATCAGTGAGGACAAGCAGCGACTGCTGCGTACAACCAAGGAAGCGCTCTACAAGGGTATTGAACAAGCAGTGGCAGGACATCATGTGGGCGATGTAAGCAGTGCCGTCCAAGAGCATTGCGAAGCTCAAGGTTACGGCGTTGTGCGTGAGCTCACAGGTCATGGCATCGGTCATAAGATGCACGAAGACCCGCCCGTTCCTAACTATGGTCGCCGAGGTAATGGCACCATGCTGAAAGCCAGTATGTGTATCGCCATTGAACCGATGATCACGATGGGAAAGCGTGATATCTATCTGGATGCTGACCGATGGACTATTCGCACCCGCGATGGTAAACCAGCTGCTCATTTCGAGCATACTGTGGCCATTCGCAAGGGGAGGGCAGAGATTCTCTCATCGTTTGAGGAAGTAGAAAGTATTGAAGGCAAAAAATATTAGTATGGCAAAGCAAGGTGCTATCGAACAAGACGGAACCATCGTAGAGGCATTATCCAATGCTATGTTCCGAGTAGAGTTGGAAAATGGTGTGCCCATCATTGCACATATCTCTGGTAAGATGCGTATGCATTACATTAAGATTCTGCCCGGTGATAAGGTGAAGGTAGAAATGAGTCCCTACGACCTGACAAAAGGACGAATTGTGTTTAGATACAAATAATTTAGAGGAGACAATATAATGAAGACAAGAGCATCATTGAAGAAGCGCACCCCAGACTGCAAGATTGTACGTCGTAAGGGACGCCTGTTCGTTATCAACAAGAAGAACCCTAAGTACAAGATGCGTCAGGGTTAATTAGTTAAATAAGCATAAAAAGAGAGCGGGATATCAAATATTTTGCGTAACTTTGCATGCTTTTTAGCAAAATTCGAATTTTATTATTTTATTTATTAGTTAAAAATGGCAATAAGAATTGTTGGAGTAGATTTGCCCCAAGAGAAGCGTGGCGAAATCGCATTGACCTATATCTATGGTATTGGTCGAAGTAGTTCAGCAAAGATTTTGGACAAGGCCGGCGTGAGCCGTGACCTGAAAGTCAGTGAATGGAGTGACGATCAGGCAGCTAAAATCCGTGAAATTATCGGCGCTGAATTCAAAGTAGAAGGTGATCTCCGCAGTGAGATCCAGTTGAATATCAAGCGACTGATGGATATTGGTTGCTATCGTGGTGTACGTCATCGCCACGGTCTTCCTGTTCGTGGTCAGAGCACCAAGAACAATGCCCGTACACGTAAGGGTAAGAAGAAGACTGTAGCTAACAAGAAGAAGGCCACGAAGTAATTTTTAAGTTTAACGTTTAGAGTTTAGAGTTTAAAGATTATGGCAAAGAAAACAGTCAC
>DEJG01000024.1:0-4162 GCA_002353295.1 Prevotella sp. UBA2754 | reverse complement strand
CACTTCAAAGAAAAGAAACGTGAAGGTAAATGCTCTCGGGCAGCTTCACGTACACAGTTCTTTCAATAATATTATCGTTACTTTGGCCAACGACGAGGGTCAGGTGATCTCTTGGTCGTCAGCTGGTAAGATGGGTTTCCGTGGTTCTAAGAAGAACACTCCTTATGCTGCACAGATGGCAGCCGAGGATTGCGCAAAGGTTGCTTTCGACCTGGGTTTGCGCAAGGTAAAGGCCTATGTGAAGGGTCCCGGAAACGGTCGTGAGTCAGCTATCCGTGCCGTGCATGGTGCAGGTATTGAGGTTATCGAGATTATCGATGCTACACCACTGCCACACAACGGATGTCGTCCTCCAAAGCGTCGTAGAGTTTAATTTTTATCAGAATATTCAGAATATTCGGAATACTCAGAAATTTATTTTAGAATTATGGCAAGATATATTGGACCGAAATCAAAAATTGCACGCCGTTTTGGTGAACCCATCTTCGGCGCTGACAAAGTTTTGTCCCGCAGGAACTTCCCCCCGGGACAGCATGGCAACAACCGTCGCCGCAAGCAGTCGGAGTATGCAGTCATGCTGGCAGAGAAGCAGAAGGCCAAGTACACTTATGGTGTTCTTGAGCGCCAGTTCCGTAACATGTTTGAAAAGGCAGCCAAGGCTGAGGGTATTACCGGTGAGGTATTGCTCCAGAATCTGGAGAGCCGTCTCGATAATGTTGTTTTCCGCATGGGTATCGCCCCAACACGTGCAGCTGCTCGTCAGTTGGTAGGCCACAAGCACATCGTTGTAGACGGTGCTGTAGTGAACATTCCCTCTTTCTCCGTTAAGCCAGGTATGATTGTTGGCGTACGTGAGAAGTCGAAGTCTCTTGAGGTTATTGAGGCAGCACTTGCAGGATTCAACCACAGCAAGTATCCTTGGATTGAGTGGGACGAGCAGACCAAGAGCGGTAAGTTCCTCCACAAGCCCGAGCGTGCCGACATCCCCGAGAACATTAAGGAGCAGTTAATCGTTGAGTTGTACTCTAAATAATCATTAAATTAATGGCGATATTAGCATTTCAAAAACCTGATAAAGTCGTAATGTTGGAGGCTGACGACAAGTTCGGCAAGTTCGAATTTCGTCCCTTGGAGCCTGGCTTCGGTGTTACCATCGGTAACGCGCTGCGTCGCATTCTTCTTTCATCGCTCGAAGGCTATGCTATCAACACCATCCGTATCGGTGGTGTAGAGCATGAGTTTGCATCCGTACCTGGTGTTAAGGAAGACGTGACCAACATGATCTTGAACCTGAAGCAAGTTCGGTTCAAGCAAGTAGTGGAAGAATTCGAGAATGAGAAAGTCTCTATTACTGTCGAGAATTCTACCGAGTTTAAAGCCGGTGATATAGGCAAGTATCTGACTGGATTTGAAGTGTTAAATCCCGATTTGGTGATTTGTCATTTAGATTCCAAAGCTTCGATGCAGATCGATCTGACTATCAATAAAGGTCGCGGTTATGTGCCCGCCGAGGAAAATCGCGAGTATTGCACCGATATCAATGTGATAGCTATCGATTCTATCTATACCCCAATCCGTAACGTGAAATATAGCGTTGAGCCTTATCGTGTTGAGCAGAAAACCGACTACGACAAGCTCGTGCTGGAAATCCAGACGGATGGTTCCATTCACCCGAAGGACGCTTTGAAGGAAGCTGCTAAGATCCTCATCTATCACTTCATGCTCTTCTCCGATGAGAAGATTACGCTGGAGAATACCGACACTGAAACGAATCAGGAGTTCGATGAGGAGATACTGCACATGCGTCAGTTGCTGAAGACCAAGCTTGTTGACATGAACCTTTCTGTTCGTGCCCTCAACTGTCTGAAAGCTGCCGATGTAGAGACTCTTGGAGACCTCGTACAGTATAATAAGACTGACCTCCTGAAATTCCGCAACTTCGGTAAGAAATCGCTCACTGAGCTTGATGATTTGCTCGAGAGTCTGAATCTGTCGTTTGGAACCGATATTGCAAAGTATAAATTGGACAAGGAGTAATCTGTCCGCAGAAAGAAAAAACGAAAAATGAGACACGGAAAGAAATTTAATCATCTGGGCCGTACTGCTGATCACCGTCAGGCTTTGCTTGCCAACCAAGCCATCTCACTGATCATGCACAAAAGAATCACTACGACCCTCGCCAAGGCAAAGGCACTCAAGAAGTATGTTGAGCCACTGATCACACGCTCAAAAGACGATAGTACCAACTCACGTCGTGTAGTATTCAGCTACCTGCAGAACAAGGAGGCTCTGAAAGAGCTCTTCGGAGTTGTTGCACAGAAGGTAGGTGACCGTCCCGGTGGATACACCCGTATTATCAAGTTGGGTTCACGTCTGGGTGACGGTGCTGACATGGCATTCATCGAGCTTGTAGACTTTGATGAAAACATGCTGAAGACTCCAAAGGCAGAGAAGAAGACTCGTCGTTCACGCAAGTCATCAGCTGCAAAGGCTGAGGCACCTGCTGCCGAAGAGGCTCCAAAGGCTGAGACTTCTGTTGAGGAAGCTCCTGCTGCTGAGGAGACAAAAGTTGAAGAGGCAAAAGCTGAATAACTTTTTTAAACTGATTATCATAAAGCAGATGGGGCGTTGCAGTCGGATGCAACGCCCCATTTCACATTATCACTTTCTCGAGGGTCAATGTTTTGTAACATCGATGCTTCAATTAGTTTATCCTGATGTGTTCGACGCAAAGATAGTGAAAATTCTAATGTTAGGATTTCCAGTTTCACAAAAACAATTCTCAAATTCACAAAATCTTATATTACAACCTTGTTTCGTCCCATTCAGGAGTCTTTTGTACCATATTTCTTGAGATTACGATAGAAGGAGCTCAAGGAGGCGAAACCTGACTGAAAAGCCACGTCGATGATGGGGAGATTAGGCTGTCGTCCCATCAGACGTTGTGCATAGTCTATGCGACGGCGGTTGATAAATTCGTTGAATGAAACACCCATCTGCTGATTGATGGCTTGGTAAATATATGTTCGATTGGTATGCATCATACCAGCTAAGTCCTCCAGTTTTAGGTTGGGTTGTAAATATATCTTCTCCTTCCTCACCAATTCCTCAATTCGTGCTGTGAGCGACTTGTCGGTAAGTTGGCAGTCATTTTTCTCACTGTCTATGGTGGCTTTGTCACGTTTCAAGTCTATGATGGAGAAATGGCGGTGTAGCCCTATATGGCCAATAGTGAAGAGCAGGATGGAGAAAGCTGTAGAGGGAATGGCTAGTAGCCAGCAACTGTCAGTGAAACGATAGCGCCCAATGGCATTAGCGACAAACGACATCAATGTGGCTATCACGATAAGGTAGAGCACTGACTGGATGTTATGCATCGACTTGTCGTCAGTGTCTGCATAGAACTGGTCGACAGCGTGTTCATAGTTGCGAATGAGCCTTATGCCAATGATGATAGTGGCTATCAGTTCGATGGCGAACACTATTTTACAGATAGTGTGAATCCACGCCTGCGTTAATGTGACACCCGTTAGTCCGTCAGTAACGTTATGATAGAGATAATGATCAACAAAAAGTGAGGTGTCCTCGTCTGACATCACCAGATAGGCATAACCCGTGGCGACGAAAGTCAGTGCGGCAGGCGTCAGCATCCACAGCCATGCCCGTTTCCATATCGTGGTGAGCCTTATAATATAAATAAGGTATAAGGGATAGACGGTGAGGTTAGCGGTGACGTAGATGGTGTCCATCAGTGGTGCCAGGTGTACGGCATGGTTGAAAAACATATAATGCCCTGCATAGAGTATTGTTGCCGTCACCATGAATACCAGCAAGGTGCGCTGTTCCCTCAGTTGGGCATTGTTCCACTCGAGGGCGATGAGTACCGAAAAGAGGGCACATGTCATTAATGGCAAGGATGTGAACAGGCTATATAACATATCACTGGCAAAAATAAACCTTATTTACGATATATGCAACTTTTTCCGTGGAAAAGTTTGGGGAGATAGCTCAAAATGCAGATTTTGCGAAAATGAGAACGTGTTTTGTGAATGTGGAAAGTCCCCTATGTGAATTATCACTATCTTTGCGATACATTTAATCAATTTATTCACATTAAAAATCAAGAGCTATGAGAAAATTATTCCTTTCCATCATCGCATTA
>DEJG01000020.1:22114-107178 GCA_002353295.1 Prevotella sp. UBA2754 | reverse complement strand
TCAATGCCGATCAGGAGACATACATGAATTTCATCGATGCATGTAGCATACTTCAGTCAGCCTTCGGTAAGGCCAAACTGGATGTTGTCACAAAGAAGGGGCTAAGCCCTTATATCGGTGAGACAATCCTTAAAGAAGTAGAATATGTATAAGTCATACTCGTCAGGGATGTAGCAAAGAATATTATCCCGATGCTCACAGGGCAGATACAAGCTATTATCGAAACATATAGTAAATCGGAGTCTCTAGAATAAGTAAATGGAAGAGATTTCTGCGAAGAAGGGTGATAGCGACTACTCCGTCTGTCGGCTTGTTCCGAAGACGGGCATCATCCCCCTGCTGTCCATCACCAAGGAAGTGCTTGACATCAACAGGGATTTTGTCAATACGATGATAGACATCTGCAACGAACTGTCCAACAATCCTCCCATCCCTGCATGGAAGGAAGGGCTGGATGAAGTTTGGAACTAAGTTTCTTGACAATTGATTTAAGTATTACCATAATGGAAAGGCATGATTCTTCTAACAACTGGTTTGCTCAGATAAATTATTTGCATTATCTGTATGTAATATTTATTTTATTGGTAGCGTTAGTTGTAGTAATATCTTATTATCATTGTAGTGAGAAGGATAAAAGCCTTCATGAATTTATAAGTTTTGCAGCGACACTATCTTCAATAATTCTATCTGTATTGGCTATTTTCATAACGGTCATGTCAGGAGAATCTACGAATAAGTTGCGTGATGGAATAATGGGTCTATTGAGGATACCGGAGAATTTGACAGAACAAGTGAATCAGTCAGTTCAAAATTTAAATAAAGCAACTACAAATTTGGATGAAGCGGCAAAAGCAAACGAAAAGGTATTCCGTGAAAACAGCAAGGAGTTCCAAAATGCAATTGAGAACCTTAAATCCCAGATTGGTGAAAATTTTACAAGTCTTGGAAATAAAATAGATGCTTTCACAGGTAAACAAAGATCATTGAACGAGGCGATAGATAATAATACTACTGAGAATAAAGAAGGAATAAGCGATCAGCAAATTGACAGTTTCCTTTTAAAAACCTCATCGTTGTCTTTATTTTTTATTTATGTTGTAGATCAATATCTTAAAAAAAATATCGTTCAACCAATATCACTTTTAGAAATTACCAAAAGATTAGGTTTTTCTAAAGAATCTGGTGTAAATTCTTACTTGATAGCATGTATAGTTTTTTTCAATGCTTTCGGATTAATTCAATATAAGCAAAAGAGTAAGGACGATATTGATTTAATCTATTTTTATTCAATATCGGATAGTTTTCCCAACAGATATTTGACATATTTAGAAAAATATAAAGAATCCTCACATCAAGACGAGATAGATGAGTATTTAGATAGTTTAGCAAAAGATCAAATTGACACTGATGCTGATTCAGAGCAAAAGTAATAACTCATGAATTTAAAATTAATAAGAATAGACGATAGGAATACGGATAAAGAGCGATTACTGATTAAAGTTCTTGAAGACTGTAATACAGGACATTATTTAGTATTCGATACAACATTTGATGGTCAAGGTATTAGCAATCTTGATCGTCATATGTTTCTCCTTCCCTCTTTAGAAGTAAAAAAGGGTGATTATATTCGTCTTTATTCAAAAAAAGGAGAATATAGTTTTTTCCCCAATAAATCAAAAACGACCACTCATAATATTTATTGGAATTTGGAAAATTATGTGTGGAACAATGAAGGGGATAAGGCTTTTCTTATTCATTATGATGATTGGGAAGCATTAGAAGGGTAATATTCTATCAAGAAATTATTAAAACAAATATAGTTATGGCAACAATATCATTAGAGAAATCCTTGCTCAATGAAATGAGCCACATCATGGGTAATAAGGATTTGATGGAACAGACCATCAAGTTCGTACGGTCGATTCGGCGTAAAGCAAAGGCAGAGAAAGCAGAATGGGAATATGTTCCAAATGCAGAGACCCGTGCTGCCATTGAAGAGTGTGAGAGCGGTGCTGATCTCGAAATACTTAATATAACCAATTTCAAAGACTACGTCAAAAGTCTCTGAAGTGCATGGAACAGAAACCTCATTACGAATATACACTCAAACAGTCCTCTCAGTTCAAGAAAGACTTGAAGAGTGTGAAGTTTGACGATCATAAACTTGATGAACTTCAGAAAGTACTTGAACACCTTGGACGTTCAGGTACAGTACCAGCGGAATACCTGCCTCACCCTTTAAAAGGACAATATAAAAATTATATGGAGTGCCATGTTGAGGATGATTTTCTTCTCATATGGAAAGATCCAGAGCAAATGGTAATACGACTCGTTCGTTTGGGCTCTCACTCCAAGCTCTTTGACAAGCAAAGGAAGCGGTGAATAAGAAGCCCTCTTTCAAAATGGTGAAGGGCAAACGGGTATATGAGAAGGCTGTACCAGTTTTGCGGTCAAAAGTTTTGACCACAAATGTGTCACAAAAGAGTCGTAGTACTACAAAAGTATTCACTGATCGTGGTTTATATATGTTAGCCACGATTTTGAACCGACGAACGAAGCAAGAGCAGAGCCAAACTTGTTTGAGCTATGCCTTGCAAGGAGGAGGAAGACGACAGTCAAAGGGAGAAGCGGCTCGCGATATGACGTTCGCCATCATAGAAACTTTTGCAAAGGTTCGTGAGTTGAAGCGCGAGTTACTTGACCTCCACAAGGAAACTGATAAGCAAAAACAGCAGTCGAAGATGCAACACTTCGGTGAGGTCCTGACCGACATCGTAATGCCCGACCTGCAGACCAGTGAGACGGAATCGAGTCTGGAAATCAATTTCTTGATAGGCAAGATAAAACACACGGTAAAGCGTGTGCGCAAAGAAGACCTGAATCCTGAAACTTGAAACCAATATATATAATGAACGTAATCAAAACCGCCATTGAAGGCGTCCTAATCATAGAACCACGCATATACGAAGATGCCCGTGGGTATTTCTTCGAGTCGTTTTGATGATGATACTATTTTGCGATCTCCAACCAAAAGACTGGCTCAATGTCATTCTGGCGATTATAGGTATCCTTGTTTCTGGAGGAGGATTGATAGTGGCTATTAACCAAATCATGAAGATGAGAACAACTGCGGAAGCAGTGCAGGAGGAGGTGAAAGCATCACAGAAAAGAATTCGTCAGACACTGGATTCAAACGAGATAGGCAGAGCAGTAAAAAACCTGGAGCAGGCTATCGAATATGTTAGCAGAGATGAATACAGCCATGCACTTACCCGTATGATGGATGTGAAAAGCATGGTAGAGAATGATGCAGTGATATGCAAGTTCCTGCCAAAGGAACTGCAACATGAATATGACCTTCATAAAAGACGTTTCAAAGAGTCATTCAAGATAGTTTCATCTGACGTCAAGTACCCAGCGAATATTGATAGACGAATGATACAAAGTAGCCTTGTTGAGATTCACGAGACTCTGGTCAAAGTTGAAAATCTGATAAAAGCATCAGTTTATGATTAATAAGATTGATATTGTTTCATTCTGCAAGGTTCTCACCGACCTGACAAACAAGGATAAATGTGCATGGCGACAGACAGCCCATACATCAAGAGACCGTCTTGATTTCAAGACTGGTTACATGGAGATTACCTTATATCAGGCCAGTAAAGACAGAAAGAAGTGTTATTGCATTGACATCTATAGCGATGACGATATGCAATATATGCCCTTCTCAGCTGAAAAAGATGAAGATGTGATAGAATACAAAGTTTTTGGTGATTTATACAAATCAATATGGGCTTATTATGAACGTTCACGAAGTAAGAAGATTGTGTCTTTTTACGATGAGATAATGGAACAAACATCTAAATAGAAATCATTATGGGAAGTACAGGTTCTGGCAGACTCTCTGACTATACAAGATTCAGAGGTGCCGTAAAAGGAGTTACAGGAGGTGAAGACCTCATTAACAAGTGCGACAGAGCAGTGGCAACAGTTCTAGAAGACGTGGAAACTTGCGACTATTATAAGAAGAATGGTCATGTTCCCGCAAAAGGAACTTATGTGAAGATTGCTCTCCAAACAAGACTCGCTGCTGTAGATGAGAAAGGTGATGTGATTGGGCATCTTCCAACAGAATACAATTACCTCCTGGAATGCCTCAATGATGGTTATCAGTATGAAGGCGAGGTTTCTGGTTCTTTTGAAACTCCAGTTCCTTCTGTTTATATTGCAGTAACCCCTCAGAAAGTATAAAGAAGCATGATTTGCCTGGTAGGTGACATACTGACTGATGTGACATTGGCAACAGCCAATACTCCGCTCAAAATGCGGCTTGGTGGCATCGTCCATGCAGCCAGAGCCCTTTGGGCAATGGATGTGGAGTATGCTGTGGCATACTTTGCTCCAACCTATATGGACAGCCATATAGAGATGTTCCTGAAGGAGCACGACTGTAAGGCTATCATCAAATTGGGTAGTGTTACCAATTGCCCCTATACCATGCTGATTCAAGAGGCTAAAGAGGTTGGAAACCAAGGTTATGAATTCCTTTATCACGACGATATTGATATTACTTACGACATCAAAGCACTTAAGGAACTGAGCGATTTTGATGAGTTGATGTTCATTTCTGGCAATTATGACATGAACAAAGTGCTACGTTTCGTAGATGATGATTGTCAAGTTCATTGTGATGTGGCAAACAATGTGAATGAAGTAGCCGAACTTCCAAAAGGCAGACCGTTTGAAACACTTTTCATCTCTACATCATCCAACATCTTCAATAGCCAATACGCAGATTTCGATTCTTTTTGTAACTCGTTGAAGCCATTTGCCAAAAGAATTGTGCTGAAGGAGAACAGGGGCGGTAGCCGTATATATAATGGCAAATTGGATGAAACATATCAAATACCTTCACAAACTTCAGCGATAACCCATTCTGTAGGTGTTGGCGATGTGTATGATGTTGTATCAATATCAGCCCCTTGTGACAATTATCAAGACCAGTTGGTTCTTGCCTCTTGGGTGGCTATGGAATATGCTCAGACTACATTCCCGGACAACTTCAAAAACTCTGTCAAGAGTTTACTGAAGGCTCCAATTGCAGATTTGAAGGCTCAAAAAGGTTGCATCCTTCCTTGGGAAGTGCGTCAAAAATGTCAAGTTTATATTGCGGCTCCAGATTTCAGTTTTGTAAATACCAAGCAGATTGATGTATTGTGCGACAGCTTGGAGTATCATCATTTTGTTGCTCGAAGACCTATTAAGGAGAACGGGCAGATGTCAGAAGGTGCAGACAAGAATGAACGCCTTGGCCTTTTCTGTGCTGATATGTCGCTACTTGAAGAATGCAATATGCTGATAGCGGTATTGCTATACAATGACCCTGGTACATTGATAGAAATTGGCTTGGCAGCACAAAGAGGAATACCAACTTTGGTTTATGACCCAAATAAAATAGCGGATAATTGTATGCTCACAGAGCTTCCAACTCTTGTTAGCAACGATTTGGATGAGATTATAGCGAAAGTATTTACTGAGTATTCAAAACAGTATCAAAATGGAACTCTCTAAAGGAGTAATCTTAGTATCAGGAGGTTTAGACTCCACTACTCTGATGTATCAGTTCGTGGCACAAAGAGTAGATTTCATACCTCTGTTTATCAATTATGGACAGCATTGTGCTGAACATGAACTTGAGACGCTGCGGCAGGTAATCCCTGCACAATATTCAGACAAGATAGAAATAATAGATGTTTCATCTATATACAAGTATTCCAAGTCACGCTTTATCAAAGCTGCTGATCTGTGGAAAGATGAAGTGAAAGCAGAGGATTTATATATCCCTTACAGAAATGTGCTTTTGTTGACGATAGCGGCATCCTTTGCTCAGACGCTTGGTCTTGATAAAGTATATTCTGCTTTCATCAATAGCAACCATGCCAAGGAGATAGATTGCTCTTCTGAGTTTTTTAATAAACTGGAAGGTCTGCTTTCTGAGTATGGCTCTGTGAAAATTGAGATGCCTTTCCGGAATATGACCAAATATGATGTGGCCAAACTTGGTATTGAGTTGAAAGCCCCTATAGGGCAGACCTTCTCATGCCAGGCCTCACCAGAAATACCATGCGGGGCATGCCCTAATTGCGTGGATAGATTGAATGCACTCAAGCAAATAGAACAAGAAGCAGGTCATCATGTGTAAGAGAATGACCGCGAATGCTCTTCGCCTGAAAGAGTATATAGATACTATTGACAACTTCGATTTTATTGAACCTGAAGTTTGTCCTTACAGAGACCATATTGGAGCTTTGTTCACCGATGCTATATTACAAGCAGGTGTTAACTATAGAAGTGTTGTAAGGCCAAGAGTTGAAAGTGTATTGATGCGCTTCCCAGAAGCAGATACCGTATCTGCCTTTTCAAAAGTTCTTGACCGTTATGGAGTGAGAGAGGTGCTTCACTGGAACAATACTGCCAAGATACACAGAATGGAAGATTTGGTTTCTTTCTGTTCTTTTCACTCTATTGAAACTGTCGAGGATTTAACATGTTTTTTGAATAGTGAATTAGGAGAGGAACAACTAAAAGAGATAAACGGAATAGGTAATAAAACCTGTGACTACATGAAGCGCCTTTTGGGTTTTGATACCGTGGCAGTTGACCGCCATATACGCGAGTTTCTTGTGGATGCAGATATTATGTTTGATGATTATTTTGAAATAAAAGAGGTGGTTGAATTTGCTGCTGACATAATGGCTAAGACTAGAAGGTCGTTGGACTATAGTATTTGGTCTTATATGTCACATAAACGGAATAACATAGAAGAGTTGTTCTTAGATTTTGAGTTATGAAATAAATGCGAATTACCAACGAAGTACCCACTACATGGAAAAACTTGCAAGATAAGGTCTGCAAGTATCTAAACCAATGTGGTTATCATGCTGAGTCTCCTAAGACCATTGAATTGGTGCGTGGAAAAACAGAGGTAGACGTATATGCAACCACGGATGATGAATTGTTATGCCAGTTCATCTGCGAGTGTAAGTTTTGGGAAACACCAGTTCCGCAAGAGAAGATTCATGCGTTCCGAACAGTAGTTCATGATTCAGGTTCTATGTTGGGCATTTTCATTTCCAAAGAAGGGTATCAAGAAGGAGCCGTAAAAGCCGCCTATTGTTCAAATGTGGTTTTGAAGGATTGGGAAGGTTTTATTGATATGATTGGTGCCAAATGGGTAAAGAACCGTTTCCGTGAGATTCAAAGGTTGGGAGATCCGTTAGGAGTATATACTGATTATTTGGATGTCCCGATTGAGAAGTTTTGTGCGGAAGAAGCTAAAGAGGAGTGCATCCGTTTACAAAACAAGTACATGAAACCTTATTTTTTAGCAAGATCTTTAGAATTGGGGATGCACCGCCCAGAAGAGCCTGTTGTGATTGATGGAATACAATTTGACTACTTCAACAACTTGTTCGATTATTTAGAACAAGAATTTATTCAAGGAGTTAAGGCGTTTGAAGAACTTTTTGTTGCCAACCCTATTGAAGATTGGAAATTGGATTTCTCTGAGAGGATGCATTACGAATCGTGTATTACTGATTATATAACAGAATAAAATAATGGTCCTCAGACCACACACTTCTCTTGTGGATTTTTGCTGGCAACAGCCAAACATACAAATTAAGTAACGGTGTAAGCAGGGAAATGTGATAGGAAAGAATCTCATCAGCCTCCAGCCATCTTACATCAATCGAACAATGAGCGAAATAGCAGATGCCATACAAGCAAAATGCCTAGCATTCAGTGACCGCATAATAAAACTCAATGATTACTTGCTGTCACAGGCAGTAGCTGCTCATGAGAATTATAAGAAGTCAAAGATTCAAAAGAAAGGAAAACAAACATCTTCCTTCTTACATCAGACATCTGACATCAGCGTAGCGGCTGTACCAGTTTACATGCAATCTGTGTCAAACCTCTGCAATCAACTCCTTCGTAGTGGAACTAGCATCGGAGCGAACAATGCAGAAGTAACAAATGCAGTTAGTAAGACCGACTATCGGTCTCATATTTAGCTCTTAAGGAAGCAAGGGAGTCTCTTTATTGGATTGAACTTTTTCACAGAAATAAATACATAGACGACAAATAGTATGAATCTATTAATACGGAATGTGAGGAACTAGTAAAGATATTGGTAGCTAGATGCAAGAAGTTAAACGAACAATTGAAGGAGGAGAAGAAGTAAAGCCCTCAGACCTCGTTTAGCCTTCAGACTTCAGATTTAATCGTTTTCCCAGTCCTCCTGTCTCAGTCCATAAGTACCTTGCTAAAGGCTTGCGAAAGGTAAAGAGAATCGTTGAAAGTTGCTAACATTTTTCGTGAATATATCGAAATGACAAGTGAAAAAGAAAAGAAGGAGTGATATAATCAGAAGACAGAGGGTTTTAGAAGCAAAGACCTACAGACTCCGCAGGAGTCATCCTCGTAGGCTCTTGCGATGGAAACGCCAGTCTTTGTATAAAATACAGCCGTCCATACAGGTATGGAAAGATACTCGTTCAGTCAGCCTTTTATATAAGAACTTATCATCATCAGAAGAACAAAAAAGAAGTACCATTAAGATACCCAAGCGATTCACGTTCCACGATGCACACGATGAATGCGTAGAATTCTTTACAACGCTTACCGCTTCTTTATATCATCACATCAGTGAGTTGTGCATCGATTTCTCTGAATGCGAGAAAGTCTCGGTATCCACAATATCTCTACTTTACATTCTCATACGCGACTATCGTGTTTCGTTGGGATCTGGTAAAAAGAAATTAAGAACCACCAAGTTCAGCATCGTTCCGCCATCAAAACCTGGTGATTTGAAGGTGATGAAGTACTTGAAGATATTTGACTTGTATGATTATAAAGACTTTACGGACGCTGATGGAGAATTCTTGAAGCTACCGGTGCTCTCTGGTAAGTTTAGAGGCTCTTTTGCGGAGAACCGTAAGGCAAAAGCTGCAAAAGAGATAGTTGAGTTTATCAATCAGTCCTACCGACCAGCACATAAAATCCTTTCAAAAAATGGTCGCAATCTGCTGGAAAGTTTGACCACTGAAATGCTTAACAACGCAGAAGATCATAGCATAAAGAAAGAAACATGGTATGTTTCAGGAGTGACTTTCCATGATAGCGGAAAGGATGCAGATCTATTGGAGTTGAATTTAACGATACTGAACTTTGGTGATTCGTTCTACGAAGGCTTTGAGCGGACAAAAAACGAGAACATTGAAAACTACCTGAAACTTGAGAAACTATTGAACTTGCACAAGAGTCAATTTACGTGGAATCAGGAGTTTGAGAGAGAATCTCTTTTCACGCTTTATATGCTGAACGAAGGCATCAGCCGTTTAAAGTACGAGGATGAATCACGAGGCAATGGAACTATGCAGTTCTTGAAAGCATTCTCTGATTTGGAAGACAAAGGACCGCAGGATAAGAATTATAGGTCTGTGCTGAAGATAATAACCGGACATACGACCCTCAGTTGTGATAGTGATGTTGTACCTTACGGTGAGGACAGAGAGCACTTGCACATTTCTCTCAACAAGGAGCAGGATTTTAAAAAGTTACCGGATGCGAAGTATCTGCAATATCATCCTAGCTATTTCCCTGGCTCTTTTATAGAATGCAGAGTTTTCTTGAATAAGAACTTAATTGAACAGAAGAATGAATAGGCAGAAAATAGAAATATTGAAATATCGTGGTCAGGGCAGCACCGTGTTTACAGGAAGACCAGAGGGAAAGATGGCACGTACAGACCTGCAGTTGGACGCAAAGGATGGCGATGGCATATATTATACAATCCTCATTCCGAAGAATACAACTTCATTTAACAGCTCGTTTTTCCTTGGTCTTTTCTTTGATAGCATTAAGAAGATGGGGTCAATAGATAAATTCTATGTGAAGTATTCGTTTGAGATTGAAGAACAAGATCCAGAATGGAAAGCCATATTAGAGAGGAACCTGTCGGAGTGTCGCAGGAAAGCAACCAATGAACTGAACCATTCCACAGGTATTGACTTTTAATGTCATGTGCTTATGTTACAAAATTGTTGGCCATTTCATCTTAACTTGGGATTCAACCTTCAGTTTGAGTGTGGAATTATGGACGTTGTCAATGCTTTGATTGCTGTTTTAGGTTTTGGCTTTGCCATTTACCAGTTCAAGAAGCAGAATGAATACAATCGAATAAGTACGACAGAGCAAAACAACAAGAATTGGTATCTGTCCGTGTTGGTAATTCCTCAGTTGGAACGTATAAACAATTATTTCGATGAGACCGTACATGCGTTAAAAGAGTTCAAGGAGAATATGAATTACGATAATTTGCTTCTTCGAGCGCAAGAACAGGGAAAGCAAAAAGATAATGTAAGTGCATTCCTTGCACCATTAGAGGCATCCATTTCATCGTATGATAATGCATTGCGTGAGAAGATTTCAGAGTTTGAGATGTCGCTTCAGGACGAAATAACGAATTTGATAGGTGATGCAAATGTCGAATCGACAGATTTGGAACGAAGGGTGATGGAATACAAGGGGAAACTGATAGGTCTATTGTACCAGCCCATCAGAGGAATTGGAGTATAATCAGCACTTTTTACAGATGTTGAAAGAAGTAACCATTAATTGATAACCTCAATGAGTTAAATAAATGAAGTGATGAAACCATTGAGTGGACACATTCAAGATTTGTTAGGTAATGTCCATTACTCAGACGAAACAAAAAATGCCGTCTTGTTCGGATACATATATCGCAAAGAAGCGGAGAAACAAATTGAAGGAACAAGAGTACATTTTTGTGTTGGTGAAATATCACAGATTCTATTATGGTTAGGAAAATTGATTTCGATGACATGTATAGCCCGGAGTATTCCTTGCAAAGAATTTATGAGGTTGCCCAAACTTCTGCCTTCAGACCTCAGCCATCAGACATCGTTCAGTAATTTGGGGAGGGTATTTTATTCCCTCGATGAGGGCGGATATGATTCCCAAAAACTCAGTTCCAATAGCATAGCAACCTTGAATCTTGAAACCTGAATCCTGAATCTTGAAACCCGCAGCTCTGCTGTCTTGCATCTTGAAACCACAATGTCCAAAGTCCAGCGTTTTGAAGACCTGACCATCTTTCAGATGGCTCGTGACCTCTGTAAGGATGTGTATGCTATCACCAAGGACGGCGAGTTCCATAAGGACATGAGGTTTGTTCAGCAAATTCATGCAGCCGCCGGCTCTATCATGGACAACATAGCAGAGGGCTACGAACGCGATGGCAACAAGGAATTTATCAATTTCCTGTATATTGCAAAAGGCTCCTGTGGCGAAGTTCGCAGTCAGATCATTAGAGCCACTGATGTCGGTTTCATTGACAAAGACACGGCCAAGAAACTATATAATGATAGCCTCAATCTGAGCAAAGCAATAAGCAAGTTCATCACTTCCCTCAAAGGAAGTCCAATCACAGGCTTAAAACACCTGAAACCTGAAGGATAAGGTCTGTTTCAAGTTTCATAGGGCTTCGCCCGTTCCAAGTTTCAAGTCTTGTCCACCCTGAAACCTGAATCCTGAAACCAGCAGCTCCGCTGCTCTGAATCATGAACCCTGAACAATGAACCCTGAACCAAGTCTCTTGAACCCCGCAGCTCCGCAGCTCTGAATCCTGAAACCTGAATCTTGAAACCTGAATCTAAATCTCTTGAATCTTGAACCAAGAAGTTTGCGGATTATCAAAATTAATTCGTATCTTTGCACCCGATAAATGTACATTAATCACAATGCTGCTGAATGTCAGTGCATATGATGAAGCGTGACATATCACTTAATACCCCCACTATGTTAGCCTCTGCCTCCCCCCAGGCAGTGACCCCCTCCTATTTCGTTCAGGATATTCAGCTTTCCCAGCTAATTTAGTCTAAATCAGGCATTTCTGCAATATTTTTAAGAAAATGATTATGATAGTTACCAATAATACACAAAGTTCATCTCAGAATGCAAAAGCCGTTTCTACTCGTAAGCGTGTGATAGCTAGTACCATGTCCGTTGATGAGTATTTCGACGAATTAATTTCTCAGGTTCATCAGGACTATGCAGACTTATGAAGTCAGAATCAGCATAACAGCTCGTGCTGACATGGCTGAGTTACGTAAGTTCCTTAAAGCCATGATGAATAAAGGTTGAATTTAAGGAACTATTATGATGATTGGGAAGCATTAGAAGGGTAATATTCTATCAAGAAATTATTAAAAAATATAGTTATGGCAACAATATCATTAGAGAAATCCTTGCTCAATGAAATGAGCCACATCATGGGTAATAAGGATTTGATGGAACAGACCATCAAGTTCGTACGGTCGAATTCCGAGAGAAGTTAAAAAGCCTGCCGTTTGATTAGAAAAAAATAAGCATTTCTTAAAAGAAATTTAGCAAATAGATAAATGACTACACAAGAGAAATACTACAAATATATCAGTGACCTTTTCGATGCTTCTGTAGAATTTGAGCGTTGCAAAGGAAAACTTTCAAACCTATCTATTGGTGATGCACGATATGCAGATGCTGATAAGACATGCAAGGAGGCAGAAAGGAAATTCTTAGCTCTTTGCCAATCTGTTTTAGATGAATATAGGGCTACCAATCCTACCACGGAAGAAGTGAAAGCTTTATTACAAGTAATGAATGCTTTTCATCAGGGGCATTATGGACGTATGTATTGATAGTGTAATTAAGAAGTAACATTATGGTACGAAGAGGACGAAATTATTTCAACCTTAGTGAGAGTGAACAGCGTACGTTTAGTGCGAGCACCCATAAACGAGTGTTCATTAGTCATAAGAAAGAGGATAGGGATGTTGCCAAGAAGGTTGCAGATTACATCATGGATGCCGGAATAGATGTGTATTTTGACGAATATGACACCACAATAAACCGCAATGACCCGAAGTCAGTAGTAGCAGCTATCAAACGTGGAATGCAACTCTCGACACACCTTGTAGTTATATTTACCAATAAAACTCTCAGTTCCACATGGGTGCCTTGGGAAATTGGCTATGGTGATGCTACCCAAACGGAGATCAGCATCCTTAAGATGAATGACATAAAAAAGAACCAGCTTCCAGAGTATATGCAGATAGTAAAAGTGCTTCTTGACATCTATGATTTGAACCTCTTTTTGGCAAGAGTACAGAATACTACGACAGAAAACCTTATTAGTGAGGGAGGCATCACTGCATATAACTCTCAGTATAATAAACTCAGAGATAGTGTAGAGTCGATAGCTAGGTAGATTATTTGGAGGGAATAGAAAATGGCAAACCGATATTATTTAGATGAGACACGCTATCCCCGAACCGGGAATTGTGTTTTTATCAGCTATCATTATAGCGATAGGGAGGCTGCCAAACAAATAGCCAATTACATTTCACAGAGCGGTGTGGATATTTATTTCGATGAATATAACACCCATATAGGAGGCAGCGATCCTAAAAAGTCAGTGGAGTATATCAAGGTTGGTATACGTCGCAGCAGCCATATGCTCTGTGTGCTATCACAAACAGCACTAAAATCCCATCTAATGCCATGGGAAATTGGTTATGGTTACGACTTGGTACAGGTAGTAGGACTGACTGTAAAGGAACTATCAAAGTCAGATTTGCCCGAATATCTTCAGGTAGTCCCAGTCTTGCGTGGAACAAAGACTCTCAATACATTTATTGCGAATACGGTAGGAAGAGTGGCAGATTCCTTGATACGTGAGCAGAAATTGTTTTCTGCTTCGCAGATGAATCATCCTCTCGATAATATACTTGACTGGCACTTTTAGTATTTTAAGAATATCTTGCGTATGAATAAGAACTTAGCCTTTTATGTGCTATTTCACGCAAACAATGAGCACGGTAAAAAAGCATATGAAGCCATTTATAAACTTCTATGCCGAGACGCTGATCATCCTTTTGAGGACGGTCTTGACATACCAGTGTATCTACGTATGGGAGATGACAATGAGTACAAAGAGATTAAGGCAATTGACCCCAAAGCATCCGATAAAACGTACATATTGCTGCTCATTGACGATAATATGTACTGTAGTGAAGTGTGGAGCGAGTATGTTAAGCAATTGATTTCAGTCCGCGATGCAAACAAAGGCACGTTTATTATTAACTGTGTTGAGCAGAGCAAGTACGCACTTGACTTCAACAAAAGTTTGGCAAGAGACCAGTTTATCCGGCTCAACAGTTACTCACTTTTGGAGAACTGGCAGGAGTTCCAAATCAGGCTCTTCGATAATCTTATCCGCTTCATAAAGTTGAAAGACCGGATCAAGAAGTTAAAGATCTTTATTAGTCATTCTAAGCGTGATGAGAATAAGATCGGCCTGTTGAAAGCTATAGAGTTTCGCGACTATATTCGCTCCAAGACCAAACTAGACTCCTTTTTTGATGCCAGCGATATACTTGATGGAGAGAATGCTCAGGATCAAATCAAGAAAAATGAGGAAGGTGTGCAGTCATTGATAGTGATACTCAACTCCAATACCTATTCTGAGCGCGAGTGGTGTCAGAAAGAAGTTCTTTTCGCCAAGGAGAGTAAGATACCAACAATAGCGGTCAGTTTGCTTGATGGAGAGGTGAGGCGCAGCTTTCCTTATATCTCCAACATCCCATTTATCCGTTATGATAATAACTGGGGTGACATTCTTGTATTGGTTTTACGAACAGCGTTAGACCAGTATTGTCAGGCAGAGTATTTGGAAAATCTAAGACAGGGTCTTGAAAAGGACAAAAGAGAAAGCTATGCAGTACTTCCCTTTTCCCCTGAAGCATATAGTTTTGTATATAAGGAGTTAGAGAAGAATATTCTATACCCAGAACCGCCGCTAACAAAAGACGAGTTGAATGTTGTCAAGACAATTGCAGGAACAGAAAAGAAATTCCTTACTCCAATGCAACTATTGGCCGAGACCATCAATCTTGCAGGGAGAAGCATAGCCGTTTCTGTATCAGAGGCTCCAGATTCATATAACATAGGCTATGGAAAGGCCATGATTCGTGACCTTACAATTGAACTATCCCGTCATCTTATGATAGCAGGTGCCAGGATGGTATATGGAGGTGATCTGCGGAGCGAGGGTTTTACAGATCTGTTTAGAGAATTGTCTTTACAGTATAAAAACTACCAGAGCGAAGTAGACAGAGAAGAGTATTTCTTCACCAACTATTTTGCTTGGCCTATATGGCTTAACCTGAGCAATGAGCATAAACTGCAGTTTGTTAACAGCAGGGTGAAATATAAAACAGTCGATCCACCTGAGGACTACAAGGGAGACCCCAATAAACCAATAGCTCCTATAAATAGCGAGAATAACCTTATGTGGGCCAAATCCTTACGTAAGATGCGTATAGAAATGGAGAGTCATGTAGATGCAAGGATTATTCTTGGAGGTAGAATTCAGGGCTTCAAAGGGTTTATGGCTGGTTTAGCAGAGGAATTTATCCAATCCGTTAGAGCAGGACATCCTGTGTTTTTACTTGGTGGTTTTGGTGGGGTGGCAACAATGCTTGCAGATATGCTACTGGGCACAATAGAAGTGCCATCACTTGTTAATGTGTCAAGAGAGAACAAACAATACAATGAATTTTATGATTATTGTAAAATCAAAGGTGTTGATATGGGTTATGCAGAATTAGAGAAAATCGTAAAAGCAGGAGGGGTGGATGTGCTTGACAATGGCCTTTCACGAGAACAAAACTTAACTCTACTCACATCAACAGATATTATAGAAATAGTAGGACTGATTTTGGAAGGACTTAGAAATAAATATAATTAAGAGCAAAAGTAATGACTAAGAATGATCCGGCGGTAACATCGCATGTTAATATGATGCAAGGCATCATTTCAAGGATGGCAGGAAACAGTGCCTCTTGCAAGCAATGGTGTATAGCATTAGTCTCAGCACTGTTAGCACTCTCAAAGACAAAAGGTTTTGACGCTAATCTGGCAGAGTGTTGTAAGATACCTGTCATACTGTTTTGTTTCATGGATTGTTTCTATCTTGGGTTAGAGCACCAAATGAAGAATAAATTGGATAATTTCGTTATACGCCTCAATAAGCATGAAAATGTAGACGCAGAGATATTCTCGACAAAGTCTGGAATAAATAGTGCTGGCGGCCCCTGTGAATCAATATTGGGCTGGATGAAGCATCTGCTTGAGCAAATAGCACACACCATCCTCGCTTTTTTCTCCTTGTCTATATTTCCCTATTATATTTGTTTGTATTTGCTTATAGGGTATTTAGGATAATGGTATTGGAGGATTTGACAAATACAAGAAACAATGGCCGACATACATAATGTTTTTATAAGTCACTATAGTGGTGATGTCCAGCGTTTGCGCGACCTTAAAAACTATTTAAGAGCGAAAGGATGCAAGGTCAGGAACAGTTCTGCTGAAGAGGACAAAGAAGGCGGGGTTATTAGGAACGGCAAGAAAGTAGAAGATGCTACTATTGCCAAGTATCTAAGAGCGCGAATAAAGTGGTCTGGGACATTTATTGTGATTATAGGCGAACACACTCATGAGCGTCCGTGGGTTAATTATGAAATCAAGAAAGCTCACGATATGGGAAAGCAAATAGTGGGCATCTACGATTGGAATTGCAAAGACAAAGTGGAGCTGCCAGAGGCGTATAAGAAATATGGAGGTTCACCCCTTGGTTGGGGCTCAATAGAGAAGTTGGGAAATATTATTAAAGGTGAAGTGACGGCTCCGGAAGCCCCAGACGGTACACCTGCAGGCCCTATATTTAATATGAAACACATCATTTGCCAATAGTATGAATTGCTTCAGATATAAGATAGAACATGATTGGGGCTTTGCTCCCAATCCTTTCCATGGTACATTGACTCTGGCCACTTGCAAGGGCGATATACGTGGTTGTAAGGAATTACGAAACGGTGATTGGATTGTCGGATTCGGTAGTAAGTCAATGGGTAATCTCGGAAAGATGATTTATTGCATGCGTGTGGATGAAATGATGTCATTTGACCAGTATTATAAGGATCCACGCTTTCAGTGTAAGAAACCGATAAAGAATGGCAGTCTCGTACAAATGTATGGTGATAATGTATACCATACAGATAAATCAGAAAAACCGAAAAGGAAGTTCATTCAGGATGAATGCGCTCATAGCCATGATGATTGGAGTTTCTATCAGGAGCATTATGATAGGGATACCAAGTGCGACAAGGTTCTTCTTTCCAATACATTCTATTATTTTGGAGACCATTGTATAGACATTCCAGATGAATTCTCTTATATTCGATTGGGAGATACTGATATGAGGGGCAATATGAAATATACGGACTTGAAAGGCAAGGATAAAGAAATTCAAGCATTCATTGATTGGCTTTCAAACAATTATGAATTAGGTATTCATGGAGACCCTTGCAACTGGAAAGAATTTAATCTTCCGAAGTTAGACATATATGAGGATTAAGAAGCAGAGCAGCGTCGTTCCCAACGATGCTACGTTGAAATACTACTTCTACTTTATTCAGGAGCGGATGAATATCTTCTGGAGGAGATGCGAGGATAGCGACCGATTGACAGACGATCCTATTCTGCGGGAGTATAAGTTTACCAACGTGTACCGTGCCTGTGATCGTGTGAGTCAGTATCTCATCCGCAATGTCATTTATAAGGACTTGGATAGATACAGTCCGGAAGATGTGCTGCTTCGCATACTGGTTTTCAAGGTGTTTAACCGCATTGAGACTTGGGATTATCTCAGTTGCCTGACGGACATAACGGTGGGCTCATTTAATGTAGGAAAACTGAGCAAAGAACTTAGTAAAAGACAACGAGAGTATCCAATATTCTCCAATGCCTATATGATGACGGGCAGTTATTCTGGCTATGCTGACATCAACACCAAGCATCAGGTGTGGTTGCAGATGATAGAGGATGAGTTTATCAAGGGTAAGGGATTCAAGAAGGTGCTTGAAGCCAACTCTATGGCAGAAGTATATAACCAACTTAGAGACTATCCTTTAATTGGCGACTTCCTGGCATATCAATATACCATAGACTTCAACTATTCACCCTACCTGAACTTTGACGAGGACTCCTTTGTCAAAGCTGGCGTAGGAGCAGTAAGAGGCATTAAGAAGTGTTTTTCTTCCTACGGTAATGAATACGAGGATGCTATCTATTACATCCACGACCACTTTGAAGAGTTGCAGCAGCGTTATGGTTACACAGAGTTCCGCCCGCTACCTGGGCGTAACCCCAAGTTGATTGACCTCCAGAATTGTTTTTGTGAGACCGATAAGTACCTGCGGGCAAAGATTCCAGAGTTGAAAGTGGGCAATGTCCGCATCAAACAACACTATAAACCCTCATCAGAGGGGATTGACTATTACTTCCCAGAGAAGTGGGGCGTAGAGGAACATATCCAGCGTGAACCACTTCAGCAGGCACTATTTGCACTATGACTTTACACGAGATAACGATAGAGGTGACGCAGCGATGCCCCAACAGGTGCATCTACTGCTCATCTTTGTCGGATGACACTAAAACTCAATATCTTGACTACGACACCATCTGCTGTATAGTGGATGATGCCAGGTCATTGGGTGCTAAGAGTGTGTCCCTATCTGGAGGAGAACCATTTCTTCACCCAGATATTATCAAGATAGCAGAGTATATCCATGCGTTGGATTTACAATGTTACCTGTACAGTAGTGGAATCATGTTGTCAAAGGAAAGAAAGCCAACGAGTGTCCCGCACGAAGTCCTTGAAGCGATAAAAGGAAAAGTCTCGAAACTGATAGTCAATATAGAAGCCGCAGACGAGACGACCTACAATCGTATCATGGGAACTTCTTTTGACGGATTCACCTTGATGCAGAAAACCATTCGCAATGCAGTTGCCTTGGGCGTTACCGTAGAGGCTCACATGGTACCAATGAAGGTTAACTATCTGCATATACCTGAAGTGGTCAACCTATGTGTTGACTTAGGTGTCACTCAACTCAGTTTCCTGAGATTGGTTGCCCAAGGACGCGCTTTGGAGAATCTTAATCAGGTTTTACTTGACAGAGAAGAACTTGAAACAGCAAAACGATTGATGAAAGAAGCCGCTGGGCGGCAGGATATTAAGATACGTCTGGGCGTACCTTTCAGGGATGGCGCAAAGCGTGTCAATTGTCTTACAGGCATCTCTAAGCTGGATGTGCGCTATGACGGCAAAGTATATCCTTGCGAAGCTTTCAAGAATGACAATCTTAAGCAGATAAAAGCTGATGCTGATAACGTCAAGGATAAGACACTGAAAGAAATCTACCATTCATCAGATTATCTGAAGCAGATACGAACTCTTTTGGCGAACTTCCAAACTGAGCCAACTTGTGAAACCTGTATGAATCAATATTATACCAGAAAGGACTGATATGAGTACAGACAAACAATATTATGATTCCATTCTAGCCAACTTGGCAAGTTTCGATAGCTATTATAATAGCAAAGTAGCCAGGAAAAAACGAGCAAGTGGGCATCCTCTGGATAATGGTATAAGGCAGAAACTTGCAGGGTTGATTGTTTCTGGCAAGGAAAATGAGCTATTTGAGAAACTTAGCTTGGTTCAGGAGATATGGATATGCCTCATCAAAAAGTCAATAGTATGCCTTCGTTATTATGACACCCGTGAGCCATTCTTGCAGAATCACTCAAAGACACCTCTGGCGTATGGAACCGACAGTTTATTGGACTACTTCAAGAAATACACAGATTTCGAGTCTCTGCTTTATGGTGGCGCCAATCATTATAGAGACCATGTGGTGCATGTGTTCCGTGTATGGCTCTTAGGCATTGACATTCTGCTTAGAAATAATTGCCAGTATCTTGACAAGATAAGGATCGACCAGTATTGTCAAATAAATCCCCTGGAGAAGCTCTCAGTATGGACGCTCATCTCACTGACACACGATTTGGGATATCCGCTGGAAAAATCATTGCAGATCGTCGAAAAGACACGGGATATGATGAAGAATTTCGTCACCAATCCTATCATGAACATGGACATTGACTTCAGCGGGGTCCAGAACAACATGAATGACTTTGTCCTCCGTTTCATGAGTTCTAAGATGCATAAGAAAGATGGCGGACATGACTTGTATGTCGCAAGGCTTCAACCGAAGTATTATTTTAAGTTTCAAAAGTCGTTGGAGCACAATACGCATGGAATCATCAGTTCGCTGATTCTTTATAAGCTACTCATCTTCTTTATGGAGTCCGACTACAGCCTTCACGAGGATTATACCTTCGACAAAGAGGATGTGCGCCAATATTATATTCGTAGAGAAATCCTCAGAGCGATTGCTTCCCATACGTGCCCAGATGTTTATCAGCTTAATATGTGCAACATGTCCTTTCTCCTGATCTTGTGTGACGAATCACAGGACTGGGGGCGCAAGTCGCTCACGAATCTCTATGTTGATGATAATGTGAAATACACCTTCAAGGATGTGGATATTGATATGAGTGTCAACCCCTTCTTATGCAAGGTGCAGGATAGTTATGAGATATCCGGTGGAGATACCGAACAGTCCATTCTGCGCATCTTGAAACGTTTCATGGGACAGAGCAAGACTTACAGGATACTGTTTAGGGATGGTCAGGATACCACAAAGCGAGACTTTGACTTCCATCGGGTCGTTGAAATTGAGCCTTCTAATTCAAAGCGTTTTGAGGTGGATTTGAAGATTACCACTAATGCGCAGGCACAGATATTGGCAACGCAAACCAGAGGACGCTATGGTGAGAACGATGCATTCAACAAAGCTTTCAAAGCGGTGTTCCCTGGTTGCGATATTGACCCGGACGCGAAAACATTGCGGGCGACTATTGATTCCGAATAATAACGAGATAAAATAGAGATAGATTTATGAAGACAATGATATTGGTATGGGGTGCCTCAGAGAGAGGAAAGTCCCAAAGCATCAAGAGACTGGCACAGGCTTTCCCGTTTGAAACCGTCATCAAACCCTGGCAAGATGATGACTATGACTCTTATGTTATCGGTATGGTGAAAGACGAGGAAGGAAAAGATAGGATTGTTGGCTTAGAGAACCAAGGCGATCCAAACTATCATCAAGAAGAATGGATACAGGCTTGTATAGATGCAAATTGCGATGTGATAGTGGCCGCATGTAGGTCATACGGCAAGACTAAGACAGATGCTTATCAGATGGGACATGACAATGGATATTATGTCGTAGAAGCATCCACTTTGTTCCACGAAGATGGTCCGACATTGCCGAATGGTATTGATTTAAGAGATGTATTTGCAGAGAAAATGACGCAAGTCATAATGAGGTGCTTGAAATAATGTGGCATCCACTTACGTTGGAGTAGTTAATAAACAACGATGAACATTGAGCAATTTCATATAATTGACAATCTGGATTTCGACTAACAAAGAAATAAGAATAAAGAAACATCAGACATCTTACCGGGGCAGGCTCTTATCAGGGTCTCTCATAAGACAAAAGGTTCAATAATCAGCGGGCCGCTCTTTTTAAGGAACTAATACAGATAAGATGTCAGAAATCGGAGATGCGATACAGGCAAAATGCTTAGCCTTTGGCGACAGAGTAATCAAGTTGAACGATTACTTGTTGAAGGAAGCTGCGAATAAGAAGCCAGACTTCAAAATTGTTAAGGGCAAAAGAGTATATGAGAAAACAGTCCCTGTACATTTACAGGCTGTGTCAAATATATGCAATCAGTTGCTCCGTTCTGGCACGAGTATCGGAGCCAATAATGCAGAGGCAACAAATGCAATTAGTAAAACAGATTATAGGTCAAAATCATTCATTGCATTAAAGGAGGCTCGCGAGTCACTTTATTGGATTGACTTGCTTTATCGCAATGGGTATATAGACGAAAAACAATATAATAGTATATATGCAGATTGTGAGGAACTGGTAAAGATACTGGTAACAAGGTGCAAGAAGATAAATGCTGGGTTAGAGGATAGAAAGTAGTTCTTACATCTTACATCTGACTTCTTACATCGTAAGTTGGTCTCTCATAAGTAAATGTTCCTCTCGAACTTGGTTTACTTGTATCGTAAGTCTCAAGAATCTTCATGTTATCAATGAGAAGAGGGCATAGCTGGTCTAAATCTCTTGAATCTTGAAACCCTGAATCTTGAAACTTGAAACCATGGTTCTTGAACCAAGAAGTTTGCGGATTATCAAAATTAATTCGTATCTTTGCACCCGAAAAATGTACATTAATCACAATGCTGCTGAATGTCAGTGCATATGATGAGGCGTGACATATCACTTAATAACCCCACTATGTTAGCCTCTGCCTCCTCCAAGGCAGTGTCCCCCTCCTATTTCGCTTCATGATATTCAGCTTTGACCGATATGCAACATAATTCTCTCTATAACGACTGCGAAGAATTGGTAAAGATCTTGGTGCATCGTTGTAAGAAACTGGACGGAGCGGAATAACATCAGCCATCTTTACGATTATACCATCATCGTGACTTGATTGGTTCTCGTGAAGCATTTACTAAGGCAATTTGAAAAACGAAAAATACAATATAATGGCAAAATTTAAAGAGAATGGGAAGCTGAAGCTTCTGATAATTGTTGGAACGCGCCCGGAGATAATCCGCTTGGCAGCGGTAATTAACAAGTGCCGTCAGTACTTTGACTGTCTCCTGGCACATACGGGTCAGAATTATGACTATAACCTCAATGGTGTATTCTTCAAGGACCTGAAGTTGGCAGATCCTGATATCTATATGGAAGCTGTAGGTGATGATCTTGGTGCCACTATGGGTAACATCATTGACAAGTCATATAAGGTGATGGTTGAGACCAAGCCTGATGCAGTGCTAGTACTTGGTGATACTAATAGTTGCCTGTCAGTAATTGGTGCCAAGCGCCTGCATATTCCCATCTTCCACATGGAGGCAGGTAACCGCTGCAAGGATGAGTGTCTGCCAGAGGAGACCAACCGTCGTATTGTGGATATTATCAGCGATGTGAATATGGCATACTCTGAACATGCACGTCGCTATCTTGCTGACTGTGGTCTGCCAAAGGAACGCACATACGTTACTGGTAGCCCTATGGCTGAGGTGCTGCATCAGAACCTGGCTGAGATTGAGGCAAGTGACATCCATAAGCGTCTGGGTTTAGAGAAGGGCAAGTACATCTTGCTCTCAGCTCACCGTGAAGAGAATATCGATACCGAGAAGAACTTTATGAGCCTCTTCACCGCTATCAATAAGATGGCAGAGAAATATGATATGCCCATCCTTTATAGCTGTCACCCTCGTAGCCGTAAGCGCTTGGAGCAGTCAGGCTTTAAACTCGACAGTCGTGTCATTCAGCACGAGCCTCTGGGATTCCATGACTACAACTGCTTGCAGATGAATGCTTTTGCAGTGGTGTCAGACTCTGGAACCCTGCCTGAGGAAAGTAGTTTCTTCACAAGTGTTGGCCATCCATTCCCTGCTATCTGCATTCGTACCTCTACAGAGCGTCCTGAGGCAATCGATAAAGCATGTTTCATTATCGCAGGTATTGACGAAAAATCATTGCTCCAAGCTGTAGATACGGCAGTGACATTGAACCAGAATGGTGACTACGGCATTCCCGTTCCTGACTATATCGAGGAGAATGTCTCTACCAAGGTAGTAAAGATTATCCAAAGCTACGTTGGCATCGTTAACAAAATGGTTTGGAGGAAGTTCTGATGCGAATACTAGTTACTGGTGCCAAAGGGTTCGTTGGTAAGAACCTGTGTGCACAGTTGAATAATATAAAGGATGGCAAGGCACGTTGCTATGGTGATGTGACCGTGGAAGCCGTGTATGAATATGACCTGGACTCAACTCCCGAGCAGTTGAACGAATACTGTAAGAATGCAGACTTCGTGTTTAATCTGGCTGGAGTTAACCGTCCTCAGAACCAGGAAGAGTTTATGCAGGGCAACTTTGGTTTTGCATCGACTTTGCTTGATACATTGAAGAAACACGGTAATACTTGCCCTGTGATGCTCTCCAGCTCACAGCAAGCTTCTCTTACTGGTCGTTTTGGTAACAGCGAATATGGCCGCAGTAAGAAGGCTGGCGAAGACTTGTTCTTGGAGTACGGCAAAGAGACAGGTGCGAGAGTCTTGATTTATCGTTTCCCCAACCTCTTTGGTAAGTGGTGCCGTCCGAACTACAATAGTGCTGTGGCTACCTTCTGCAATGCCTTTGCCAACGACTTGCCTTATACAGTCAACGACCCCAGTGTAGAACTGGAACTGCTCTACATTGACGATTTAGTTGATGAGATGATTGCCTGTCTAAAAGGTGAGGAGCATCATTGTGAGTTCGATGGTCTTGATGTTTTACCGCAGGCAAATGGCAAATATTGTTATGTACCAACAACCCACAAAGCAACTTTGGGTGAGATTGTCGAGCTCTTAAAGAGTTTCGCTGAGCAACCCAAGACCCTGATGATACCAGAGATTCCTGAAAACAGCTTTGCAAAGAAGTTGTATAGCACATATCTCAGCTACTTGCCCAAAGAGAAAGTTGCTTTCCCATTGAAGATGAATGTGGATGATCGTGGCTCATTTACAGAGTTGGTGCATACCCTCAATGCAGGTCAAGTGAGCATCAATATCTCAAAGCCAGGCATCACCAAGGGACAACACTGGCATAACACCAAGTGGGAATTCTTCATTGTAGTAGCCGGTCATGGCTTGATTCAAGAACGTAAACTGGGTACAGATGAAGTAATTGAGTTTGAGGTAAGTGGTGACAATATCCAGTGCATTCATATGTTGCCTGGTTATACCCACAATATCATTAACCTCAGTGACACAGAAAACCTCGTCACAGTAATGTATTGTAACGAGATATTCAATCCCAATAAGCCGGACACCTACTTCGAGGAGGTATAAATCAAGAATTAGAGAATTTGATAATTATTTCAAATGGCGTTACTTTATCCTGAACTGAGCAAGAAAATACTTGGAATTTCGATGCAACTGCATCGTGAGATGGGATGCGGATTTAAGGAGAAAGTTTATCAAGATGCCTTTGAGGTATTGCTCAAAGAAGAAGGAGTTAAGTATGAAAGAGAGAAGCATATAGATCTTGTCTTTCATGGAGTAAAGCTCGAACATTACTTTTTCTATGATTTCTTGATTGAAGATAAAATAGGTGTTGAATTAAAAGCAGTTTCTGAGATAATCGGAGAATTTGAATCACAGATAATTAATTATCTGCATGTGAGTAATCACAAGTTAGGCTTGCTGCTTAACTTTGGGGCCACCAGTCTGGAATACCGTTGGTATCCGAATGAATGGCACCATAGAGAATGCGCAAGCATAGGTTAAATTCTCTAATTCTCAAATTCTTGACAGAAAATATTAAAAAATACATAATAATATGAGTTTGTTTAAAGACAAGGTGCTGCTGATAACAGGCGGTACAGGTAGTTTTGGAAATGCAGTGTTAAACCGGTTCTTGAAGACCGACATAGGTGAGATCCGCATCTTCAGCCGTGACGAGAAGAAACAGGACGATATGCGTCACGACTTCCAGGCGCGTATGCCGGAGGTAGCTAACAAGATTAAGTTCTACATCGGTGACGTGCGCAATAAGAGCACACTGAAGTACGCTATGAAGGGTGTGGACTATGTGTTCCATGCTGCGGCCCTGAAGCAGGTGCCCAGCTGCGAGTTCTTCCCGATGGAAGCTGTAAAGACCAATGTGATTGGTACGGACAATACCCTCGATGCCGCTATTGATGCAGGTGTGAAGTGTGTGATTTGTTTGAGTACGGACAAGGCTGCATACCCCATCAATGCGATGGGTATCACCAAGGCTATTGAGGAGAAAATTGCTGTGGCCAAAAGCCGTCTGAGCGGTGATACCAAGATTTGTTGCACCCGCTATGGTAACGTGATGTGCAGCCGTGGCAGTGTTATTCCTCTCTGGATTGACCAGATCCGCAAGGGTAATCCCATCACCATCACTGAGCCTTCTATGACTCGCTTCATTATGAGCCTTGAAGAAGCCGTTGATTTGGTTCTCTTTGCTTTTGAGAATGGCAAGAATGGTGACATTCTCGTTCAGAAAGCACCTGCTTGCACCATCCAGACACAGGCAGAGGCAGTATGTGAGTTGTTTGGTGGTAAGAAAGAAGAGATCAAGGTGATTGGCATTCGCCACGGAGAGAAGATGTATGAGACGCTGCTCACCAAGGAAGAAGCTGCCAAGGCCATTGACATGGGTAATTTCTATGCAGTTCCGGCTGACAACCGTGACTTGAACTACGATAAGTACTTCAAGGAAGGCGACACCAAACGTGCATTGATTGAGGAATTTAACTCCAACAATACGAGAATCCTGAATCTGGAAGAGACTAAGGAGAAGATTGCCAGCCTCCAGTATATCCAGAACGAACTGAACGGAATTCCTAACTTAGTATAGGCATATAAGCTACATTCAGAACAATTTTTATTCCCACGGAAACAGAAGATTTGGTTACAGTTATTTACTGTAACGAAGTGTTTAATTCCGAAAAGCCGGATACTTTTTTGGAGAAGGTATAAGGTATAATGTTCCGGCACTCGATATATGGAGATATTACACGAGACATTCGACTTTGACCGCTCGTTGAAGGATATTGATGGTATTCTGACGGTGACGAGCGAGAAAGTACATAAATTCCCCAGGATACCCACTCTCGAAGAGATGGGTGACCTCCAGTTGTTTGTGGCCGTATGCACAGTAGTTTATGTCCGCTTGCGACTAAAGCAGGACATGAGTCTGGCTTCTTTTGGCGCGTCAGTCTCTGGACGGTCACAAGTCATCACCTTCCGTCAGCGTGTATTAGCGCAACATCTGTTTGTCAACCTTATGCGTGAACACAAGAAGTGTTTTGACTTCATGTTCTTTGGTGATGATATGTGTTGTGCGCTGGATACCACTTTCCAGACCGATATCAATGAGTTGCTGGAACTCCTGGCCAAGCTAAATTCGATGCTGAACATTCTGAGTCGCAAGAGCGAAAAGGTTGGTCTGTTAGCCCTGGAGTGGGGCATTGGTGCCCACTATGGCGATTCCTTTGTCGCCGTGAACCGTTACCAGACTCAGAATGAACGCTTCAACTGGAGCGGCCTTGCCTTCCAGACCGCTTTCGACTTAAGCAATATGGCCCTCAATGATGCTCCTAATACCATTTATACATCCGATGTGTTCTATCAGAACCTGAAAGACAAGTACAAGGAGCTGCTACGCAAGAAAGATACTAGTATCTATACTGCCAATATCATAAACCGTCCCATCAAGGACTGGCAAACAGAAAACCTCGAAAGCAAATGAAATCAGACAAGTTGACCTTCCTCCTCACCAACGACGATCGTCCTTTACGTGAGCAAGCCCCCTTAGGATCCATCCTTGAGGAGCAGTACCGCTATGCCCTCCGCCAGATTAACGAGTATTTCGAAGAGTTAAAGTTGGAGAATATTCAGACCCGCGACAGCGATGAGAATGGCGACCGCAAGTATTACGAGAGCGAGACCATCCAGAGTGACACCGACTACAACAACAATATCTTTGCGTTCATCGGTGATCGCGGTAGTGGTAAGACCTCATGTATGATCAGTGTTGCTGATTTCCTTATTAGTAAAAACAGCGACATCGACTGGTCTCTCTATCCCCGTCTGAAGAATACCAAATTCGAGACCATTGACTTGATAGACCCCACCTATTTTGATGAAACCCATAACCTTATCTCCCTCTTTCTGGCTAAGCTCTATAAGAATTTTCGCAAGCGTACCGAAGAGAATGAGAAATTGGCCCGAACCAGTTATGAGCGCCATCCTTATAGTGAGAAAGCCCGTAACAAGTTCATTGCCAAATTCAAGACCACCCAGGAGCACCTTTATCATCTCCTTGGTTATATTAAGTACACCGATGGTAAAGACCTTTTGGAGTATGTCGATGCCTTGTCAGCCTCTGTCAACCTGAAGGAAGACATCAACGAATTGGTTGATATCTATATGAACTATATGGAGCAGAAGGATACCGTCTTGATACTCCGAGTAGATGATGTTGACATTAACGAACGCCATGCCGGCGAGATGGTCGAGACTATGCGCAAGTACTTTATCCAGCCTAATATCCTGGTGCTTATCTCCTTTAAGCTCAGTCAACTGGAGGATATCAAGTATTTAGAACTCTCAGACTTCTACAAGCACGACAAGCAGACCTTCACTCCCGACAGACTTCGTGAGATGGTCGATAAGTATATGGTGAAACTGATACCTCATTCCCATCGAATCTTCATGCCACAGTCTGAGGACTACCATGGCAAACCGCTGGAAGTTAAGTTCTCCAATACGAAGAAAGACTCAAAGGAAACCGTTACCCCGGCCCCCTTGTCCTTCCCCTCTGTGCGTCAGGCCATCCCACAATTGATTTTCTGGAAGACCCGCTACCTGTTTTATAACGCCTACGCGCACGAAAGCTATATTGTACCCGCCAACCTCCGTGAACTTCGCCAACTCATAAAGTTGCTGGTCACCCTTCCGGACTACCGCGTTTATGGTGAGAATGCCAACGGCGAGGAAATAGTCAAGGAGACCAATTGGAACAACAAGGATATCTTCAAGAACTATTTCTTCGAAACCTGGATTAATAACCATCTGTCAGCCGATCTGAAAGACGAGGCCAAGCGCATTGTCAACGAGTGCAGTTATACCCATATGAACACCCTTGTCTGCGACTTGCTTTACACCCGTTATGAAAAGATTCTGGGAACAAAGTTAAAACCGTCTTACCCTAGTCTTGCAGATGTATTGAAAGCCATCCGTCAACTTGAGGACAACCTTACCACCCCTTCAGACATCAAGTATCTCTTCTTTATCAAGAGTCTGTATAGCATCAAACTGTATGAAGCCTATGACCTGATGACCGAAGATGAGCAGCGGAACAGTGCCCGTAATGCTGACGAGATTCTGATTGATGACGACTCTAAGCACTCCTTCTTTACACCCTATCAGATGCTGGTTGGTAACAGCATGTTCCATTTTGGTGAATATGTACCCTACAGCAGTTATACTATCAAGGAAGACAGTCTGGTGACTCTTATACGCAATTGTGTTGAACGTTTCAAAGGTCTACCTGCTGCCCGACGTGGGCGTAAAAAGAAGTTAGATGAGTTGTCTTTGCGAGTCAAATGGGTTCAGTTGTTGGTTCTTAGTGTAAATGTCTTTGACAAGTGTACCTTTAATATAGGCAACCTATTTACCCACCTCCCTTATCTGTATAGTGAAAAGTACCCCTACCTATACTATGAAGGCGGGGAGGAATTCTTCAAGACTGTCCTTACAGCCAAGAAACGTGACTTTACTACCCTCAGTGACGATTTCCGTGCTTCCACTGTCCAACATCGTTTGAATGGAGTTGACAATACCTTTACCGTACAGCGTTGGCAGTCCTTCTGCACTGTCCGCAACGTAGAAGTCCTTGAAGGTTTTCTTTCCACGACTCGTAGTGGTGACTATACATTCTTTAACCATTATGAGAATTTGAGGATATTTTTGACGAAGGCCTGTGAGTTTGAGGTGAAGTCCTACGACCGAGACGAGAACGGTCGTGAACCTTATACCATCCACTTTAAGTTTTTCAAGAAATTGCTGGACTTGATGGCCGAGACCGACAAGCCTGCCAATGCCACCTTGAAACAAGAGATAACAACTATTTTGGACGTGTCATCCGACAATAAATCTGAGATTGAAGAGAATGAGCAACCAGGAACACCTGATACTCCAACTCCTGCTGTATAGAGACACCGACCGGCTGCTTGATGCCATTACTGACGGCAAGCAGTCATCGGAGCAACTACTTACGGAGTTTACCCGACAGGACTATCTGCTGGGGCAGAAAACCATAGGCTACTATGGTACCGACGATCAGCAGCTGGTAGGCTATGACACCTTACAGCCTGATTCTGCCGATTCGAGAGTCAGTCTTTTTCATCTGCTCTACGCTTTTAGCCACTGCCATTTGGCTATTTCGCAAGGAATTCCCATTTGCCGATACCGTCATTTGTTATCCTGGCAAGAACTGTCGCGCCTGTTAGGAGAAGACATATTGTCCACTTCTTTCCTGGCTAAGACCGACCTAGACGCCGGACTACGGTCAGACGGTCGCACCAACTATCAGTGGCCAGCCTATTTACATCACGACAACGAAGCCCTGAATCAATTGATGCAAAAAGAAGTTTCCGAACTTCATGCCCACCTGAAGGGATCCACGCTTAATTTTGAACTCAGTTGGTTGTCACTGATGAATCAGATATGTGGTCGCAGTGAATCATTCAAGAAGTTAGCCGAGCATACCGTCATGGTTAATCCGCTTCGTCGAGGAGGTGCCGTCCGCGACCTCTATATGCTCATTACCATTGCCGCTTCCATCCGTTTGCAGTTGTATCAGAAACTGAACAAACAGGCCACTGCAGGCGATGATGCTCAGAACCTGTTTTATCAGCTTCTTGCGATAGAATCATCCGACTATGCTGCCTATGAGCGTCGCCATCTTCAGTCTGAAATAGATGTAGTTCGCCATCAATATGCTTACCATTATACAAAAGGTCGCCAGTGTGAAGTACCCGACTATGCTATTCCGACATATCAGCAAGGACTGCTTACAGTACTTACGGGCGAGAGGTGGCTTCTGTATCAGATGTTTCGTCTCGTTTATGATGAAGGATACAAGAACACATACCGTCAGTTGCTGTTCTACCTCTATCTGCATATTAAGACCTTGTTCCGCAACGAGATTATCCAGACCAATCCCCAGATAGGTTTTCATAATTTCAGTATCTATGAGCAGCGCAAAGACTTGTTTATTCCTGATGGTAGTGTCTATGAGAGACTTACCACTCTTTTGGCACTGGGAACCTTTCTGGATGAGAACTCCGGCAAGCGATATATGGAATCCCGTATCAAGCCCAAGAATACCTCTGGCGGCAATTATGCCAAACTCTTCCAGATGGAGCAAGAGCTTAAGAACAATCCCTATGGAGTGAATGTTGATGAGTGGCAGCATGCCCTTATCTACCATTTCATCAAAGTCCAAGGCCAACGCTATAGTCAGGCAACACCCCGTCATCATGCCTTGCGCCATGAGGTGAAGCTTCAGGCTAAGTCCATCTGCACTTTGCATGAAGAAAAGTCCAGCCTCTGCGACCGAATTGTAGGTGTTGATGCGGCTAATTCGGAGATTTACACCCGTCCCGAGGTCTTTGCCCAGGCATTCCGCTATTTACGAAGAGAAAGCAGCCTCCATAGTCTGCGACCTACTTTAGGTATGACCTACCATGTGGGTGAAGATTTTTATGATATAGCCAGCGGACTCCGTGCTGTTGATGAAGTCATCCGCTATCTGGGCTTTTGCGCGAACGACCGTTTGGGACATGCTTTGGTATTAGGCACCGATGTGACCACTTATTACGACAAACGCGGCTATGAACTCCGTGGAACCGAAATGGAGCTTCTCGACAATGCCGTTTGGCTCTACTTCCAAGGGCAGAAGATTTCAGGCAGTGAGACCGTGTGTCATTTCCTATACAACTATGCCAAAAGCAAGTTTTTGGAGATTTATGAAGAAGAATCGTTTGATATCAACAACTATTATGGTTCTTGGCAACTTCGTGGCGATGCCCCTGAGTATTATCTGCAAGACGAGGGAGACCACAGTTTCTCTGCTGTCCAGTTGTCAATAGACCCCTGGGTACGTTACTCCTTCAACGACAACAAGTTCGCAGCGACCGCCCGAAAGAACAAGACCGCTTGTCGCTTATATGCCAAATATCATTATAACCGTCATGTCCGCGAGGCTGGTGATAAGACTTGTGCCTTCCGACTGCCTCATAGCATTCGTAAGGAATATATGCTTCTCTTGGAGCAAATCCAGCAGCGTATGCTCACACGGTTAGAGCGGTTGCATATTGCTATAGAGTGCAATCCCTCATCCAATTATAAGATTGGTGAGATGGAACGCTACGATGAGCATCCCATCTTGAAGTTCTATAATTTTGGCATTAAGACCCCGTACCCCACTCATGAGGTGAGCGTATCCATCAATACCGATGACTCCGGTGTTTTTGCCACCTCTCTTGATCGCGAGTACGCCCTGATGGCATTAGCCCTTGAGAAACGCCAGGATGAAGCCTTTGGCAATACACCCCGTGCTGTTGTAGAATGGCTGAACAGGGTGCGGAAGATGTCGGTTGAGCAGAGGTTTGTGAAGGATATTTAGGGTGATACGCAGGGAAATGTGATAGGAAAGCATCACATCATCTGCCAAACATTGAACAATTAACATTTAACAATTTAACATCAAATATGCGGCACTGAGCCATTCGTGTAAATCCGTGTGATTCGTGTTCGAAGAAAAGAAAAATAAATCAATAACAATATATGTTCAACTTAGATAAGTTTATTTCAGATAGTGTGACCTTCCGTCCGAGTAGCATGTTTGAGCCAGACATTAAGGCGAATGCTGAGACTCTAACACGGGAGATAAAGGGGAAGAAAGTATGCGTGATTGGTGGTGCCGGTTCCATTGGTTCCAGCTTCATCAAGGCAGTTCTGCGCTTTGAGCCAAAGAGTGTAGTGGTCGTTGATCTCAATGAGAATGGCCTGGCTGAGCTGGTGCGTGATGTACGCTCTACGAATGGGTTGTATGTTCCAGATGAGTTCCGTTGTTACACGTTGAACTTCGCAGATCCTATCTTTGAACGCATCTTCCGTGAGGAGAAAGGCTTTGATATTGTGGCTAATTTCTCAGCTCACAAGCATGTGCGTTCGGAGAAAGACCGGTATAGTGTGCAGGCACTGATAGAGAACAATGACATTAAGGCAAAGAAATTAATGGATTTGCTGACGGTTTATCCACCCAAGCATTTCTTCTGCGTAAGTACTGATAAAGCGGCCAATCCAGTGAACATTATGGGGGCTTCGAAGCGCATAATGGAAGACTTGGTGATGGCCTACAACAAGTACTTCAAGGTGACAACGGCTCGTTTTGCAAATGTTGCGTTTAGTAATGGCTCTTTGCCTGACGGCTGGATTCATAGAATGCAGAAGCGCCAGCCTTTGGCCGCACCAAGTGACGTGAAACGTTACTTTGTAAGCCCTGAGGAAAGTGGACAGATATGCATGCTTGCTTGCATTTTGGGTAAAGGTGGCGAAGTGTTCTTCCCGAAGCTTGGTGAAGACCAAATGCTGACTTTCTCTGCCATTTGCGATGACTTTGTGAAAGCTGAGGGATTCAGTAAGAAAGAGTGCGCTTCTGATAATGAGGCAAAACAATTTGTAACCACATTGGATAATCCTGCACAGAATTCCGGTTTGTCTGTAATCTCTGAGTATCCTGTAGTTTACTTTAAGAGTGACACCACTGGAGAGAAGGCTTACGAGGAGTTCTATGTGCCTGGTGAGAAGATAGACATGCAACGCTTCCAATCATTAGGTGTAGTGGAACAGACTACACGTCACGATATGGATGAGGTTGATACTTTCTTTGATAAGTTGGAGAGCATCTTCCAGAAGGATGATTTCACTAAGGCGCAGGTGGTGGAAGCGATTAAGAGCTTTATCCCGAATTTTGAGCACGAAGAGAAAGGTAAGAACCTCGATCAGAAGATGTAAATGTGATTAAACTAAGTAATAATCATGGCAGATTATAAAAATACAATTGACTTTATTAAGTCAGTATATGGCAACCAAGAGTTCACACCTCTGGCTGTTCCCGTTTTTGTGGGCAATGAGAAGAAAAACCTGAACGAGTGCATTGACACTACATTCGTTAGTTCTGTAGGTCAGTTTGTTGACCGTTTCGAGAAGGATATGGCCGCCTACACAGGCGCAAAACGTGCTGTGGTATGTGTAAGTGGAACCAATGCACTTCACATGAGTTTGCTGCTTGTAGGCGTAAAGCAAGATGATGAGGTGCTTACTCAGGCACTCACATTCATTGCAACCTGTAATGCATTGAGCTATATTGGCGCGCATCCCGTGTTCTTGGATGTTGACCGCTCCACCATGGGCCTCTCTCCTGATGCTATGAAAGAATGGCTCCAGAAGAATGCTGAGGTGCGTAAAAACACTCTCATCAATGAACTTGATAAGAGTTACGATTTCGCATACCAGGAAGATGAGTATGCTTGCTACAATAAGAATACTGGTCGCAGAATTAAGGCTTGTGTTCCAATGCATACCTTTGGCCATCCTGTTCGCATTGAGGAGATAGCTGCTCTCTGTAAGGAATGGCATATTGAGTTGGTTGAGGATGCTGCTGAAAGCATTGGTTCTAAGTACAAAGGCAAGCATACCGGAACTTTTGGTAAGGTAGGTGCTATCAGCTTTAATGGAAACAAGACCATCACCACCGGTGGTGGCGGTATGATGCTTTTCAATGATGAAGACTTTGGCGCATACGCTAAGCATATTACCACTCAGGCCAAGATTCCTCATCGTTGGGAGTTCCGTCACGACCACATTGGTTTCAACTACCGTATGCCTAACATCAATGCAGCCTTGGGGTGTGCTCAGTTAGAGAATCTGGATAGATATATTGCCAGCAAACGTCAGGTTGCTGCTGAATACGAAGCTTTCTTCAAGAGCGTACCTGATATTGAGTTCTTTGTGGACTCTCCTGATACCTTCTCAAACTACTGGCTCAATGTGGTGATTCTGCCTAACAAAGAGGCTCAGATCGAGTTCTTGACTCAAACAAATGATAATGGCGTGATGACACGCCCTATTTGGGAGCTGATGAACCGTCTGCCTATGTTCGATAAGTGTGAGAATGACGGATTGAAGAATACTATCTGGTTTGCAGATAGAGTGGTTAACATTCCTAGTTCAGTGAGATTGATAGACTTACAATAGATTTCACCGCAACCAAATAAGAATATATGATAAATCCAAAAACCGTCACCGTGGTGGGAGCCAACGGGACCATGGGTGCAAACGTGTCGGCCATTTTTGCATCCTTCGGGAATGCCAGGGTGTACATGGTTAGCCGAGACAAAGAAAAGTCGAAGAAAGCCGCCATCAGGGCAGGCAAGTCAGTAAAGGCAGATTCCATTACGACCAACCTGATAGCTGCAGACTATTCGATGCTGGCAGACTGTGTGAAAGCATCCGATCTGGTATTTGAGAGTGCCGCAGAAAATCTTGATCTCAAGATAGAGTTACACACCAAGATTGGACAGAGCTTGAAGAAGGGGGCAGTGGCCTGCACCGGTTCTTCCGGCCTTTCCATTACAAGGCTAGCTGAATGCTATCCTGAGGAGACTAGGAGCCAATTCTTTGGCGTTCACATGTTCAATCCTCCTTACCAGCTCACACTTTGTGAACTGACAGCCTCACCGTATAGCGATATGGCTATGTATGGAGAGTTGAAAGAGTATTTAACCAACACCCTGTTCCGTACTGTAGCAGAGAGCAAAGATCTGCCGGCTTTCCTTGGCAACCGCATTGGCTTCTATGTGATGAACGAGGCCTTGCAGTATGCTGAGCGTTATCAGGACAATGGCGGTATTGACTACATTGACTCTCTGCTTGGTCCGTTCACTGGACGTACTATGCCGCCTATCACAACGGCAGACTTTGTGGGACTGGACGTGCATAAGGCTATTGTGGACAACATCTACGAGAACACCAACGACTATGTTCACAATAAGTTCATCCTGCCTGAATATGTGCAGAAACTAATTGACCAGAAGAAGTTGGGACGTAAGAGTGGTGAAGGTCTGTACAAACTGATCAAGAATGACAGTGGCGACAAGCGCATGATGGTATATGACATCAAGTTAGGTATCTACCGTGATGAGATTAAATACACCTTCCCGTTTGCCCTCCAGATGAAGAAGTATTTACGTGATGGTGATTATGATGATGCCATCCGTGTACTGATAGAGAATAAGAGCCAGGAGGCAGATATTTGCTTGCGTTTCTTGTTGCGCTACATTGTATATGCCCTCTATACGGCAGAGCACGTGGGTTATGACCTGCGGGTGGCAGACGATGTGATGGCTACCGGTTTCACTTGGTGCCCTCCGTTTGCCATGATGGAAGCCTTCAGTAAGGTCTGTGACCTGGGTGCATTGATGAAAGAGCGTCTGCATCCCGACATCCTGAGCAATGTGGATATTGACCACATTATTGGAGAGCAGATCAAGAGCAAATACGATTACCGCATTTATTTCAAAGCCAAATAAGAGAGCACTATGGAAAAGAAAGTTTATATACTGGGTGGTGCTCAGACTGACTTTGAGCGCAACTGGACCAAAGAGGGCAAGAATATGATTGCCCTGTTGAAAGAGGCCGTAGAGGATGGTTTCAAGGAAGCCAACTTCACCATGGATGAAATGGTGGCCCTGAACAAAGACAACCGTGTGGCCGCTTTTGTAGGCAACTTTATTGCAGAACAATACATCAGCCAAGGACACTTGGGCGCATTCCTTACGGAAGTGAATCCCGCATTCTATGGTGTACCGAGTGCCCGTTATGAAGCTGCTTGTGCTTCCAGCTCTGTGGCACTGGATGCTGCCATCACCAAGATTGAGGCAGGCGAGTATGACGTTTGTATTGTGGTAGGATGGGAGATTATGAAGAGTGTGGACAGCAAGAAGGGTGGTGACATTCTGGGACGTGCTGCCTACTATGAGAAAGAAGGCAAGGGCATTGACCTTCCCTTCCCGAAGCTGTTTGGAAGGCTGGCAGATGCCACCATTGAGAAATACGGACTGGACAAAGAACGCTACCTGAACGCCCTGGCTAAGATCTCTTGTATCAATTACGCCAACGCCAAGCGCAATCCGCTGGCACAAACAAGAAAGTGGTTTATGAGCTATGAAGAAGCCACCCACCGTGGAACGGAAAGCAATCCCAATGTGGGAGGGCTGTTGGGTGTATCAGACTGCTCACAGGTAACCGATGGTGCTGCCGTGGTGATACTTTGTTCTGAGAAATATCTCAAAGAAAAGGGTCTGAAAGACAAGGCTATGGTAAAAGGCTATGGCCACCGGACAGCCCCCTTGCTCTTTGAAAAGAAGATAGCAGACAATGCCAATAGCGAATATGTGCTGCCTTGGACACGCCAGGCTTGCTTGGATGCTTACAAACGGGCAGGGCTGACTGTTGAGGATATTGATGTGTTTGAGACCCACGACTGTTTCAGCAGCTCTGAGTTTGCTGCCATCTCTGCCTTTGGGATTAGTGAACCCGGCAAGGAATGTGAGGCTGTAGAGAAAGGCGTGATAGCCTTTGATGGAGCCAAGCCCATCAATCCCTCTGGTGGACTGATTGGTTGCGGACATCCTGTGGGAGCATCTGGAGCCAGAATGTTTGTGGACCTGTATAAGCAGGTGACCGGCAAGGCCGGACGGTATCAGGTGCAAGGGGCTAAGAACGGCATGATGCTGAATATTGGTGGCAGTGCTACGACGAATTATGTGTTTATAGTAGGGAGGGCATGACGATGGAGAAGATAGCAATAGTCGGAGCAGGAGGTTTTGCTCGTGAGATACTTACGTTGATCAATGACATCAATAAGAAGAACCCTACTTACGAAGTAGTTGGTTTCGTTGATAGCAATAAAGAACAGACTATTCACGGACTGCCTGTAATAGGTAACGATGAAGAAGTAAATGCGACAACAGAACCACTATCACTTGCAATAGCAGTAGGAGAACCACATTTGAAGGAGAAGATTCACAAGAAGTTTAACAACCCGCTAATCAGTTTTCCTTCTCTTGTTCATCCTTCAGTTATTATAGGCGATGAAGAAAGTGTTAAAATAGGTCAAGGATGTATTGTTTGTGCTGGTAATATCTTAACCACAGACATACAATTACATGACTTTGTTACGCTAAACTTGATGTGTTCTGTTGGACATGATACGGAAATAAACGATTATGCCTCTTTTATGCCCTCTGTAAATATTAGCGGAGAAGTAAAGGTGAACAAAGGGGTGTATGTAGGTACTGGAGCAAAGATTATAAATTTAGTAGAAATAGGGGAAAACACCATTGTGGGTGCAGGGGCTGTTGTAGCTAAGAGTTTACCGGCTGATTGTACCGCTGTTGGTGTCCCCGCAAAACCAATAAAGTTTCATAAATGAGTCACGTTATTATCATAGCAGAGGCTGGTGTTAACCACAATGGTAGTATTGAAATGGCGAAAAGCCTTATCGATGCTGCTAAGGCATGTGATGTGGACTATGTTAAGTTTCAGACCACTAAAGGTCCGGAAGCTATTACGTCCAAATTTGCGCAGATGGCTGACTACCAGAAAAAAAATCTTAATCAGGAAGAAAGCCAGGCAGATATGCTGCGTAAGATTCTCCTAAAAATGGAGGATTTTGAAGATTTGAACAGTTATTGCAGCAAAAAGGGGGTGAAATTCATGTCAACACCGTTCGACTTGGATTCCATTGATTTTTTGGCTGGTCTCAATATGGATTTCATGAAGATTCCCTCTGGTGAAATAACAAACCTGCCTTATCTCCGTAAGATTGCCAGATTTCATATCCCTGTTATCATGTCTTCTGGAATGTGTACGTTAGGCGATATTGAGGCTGCAATGAATGTGCTCACAACCAACGGACTAAAGGAATCAGAAATATCCTTACTGCATTGTAACACCGAATATCCCACACCATTTAGTGATGTTAACCTTCGTGCTATGCTTACACTTAAGCAATGCTTTGGAGTAAGAGTTGGTTATTCAGACCATACTAAAGGTATTGAAGTACCGATAGCCGCTGTGGCAATGGGTGCTGAGATTATTGAGAAGCATTTCACCTTGGACCGAACACTACCAGGGCCTGATCATGTTGCTTCACTGGAACCCGAAGAACTGAAAGCAATGGTTGATTCTATCCGTAATATAGAGCAGGCACTTGGTACTGGAATGAAGAAGGTTACATCTTCAGAACAGAAGAATATAGCCATTGCCCGAAAAAGTATCATAGCAGCAAGAGATATTAAGAAAGGAGAATTATTCTCAGAGACTAACCTCACGGTAAAGCGTCCAGGCAATGGTATTACGCCTATGCGATGGGATGATGTCATCGGAAAGATGGCAAAGCGTGACTTTGTTGAGGATGAACTGATAGAACTATAGACCGTTTATGAGAAAGATTTGCGTAGTAACAGGAACACGTGCGGAGTATGGTCTACTCAGTCGTTTGATGCGGATGATTAAGGATTTCGACCATACTGAATTGCAGATTATTGCCACCAATATGCACCTGAGCCCCAAGTATGGCAATACCTATCAGGAAATAGAGAAAGACGGTTTTACCATTGACAAGAAGATACCTATCCTGGAAGACGGTAATGACGATGCTGTTGCTACTGTAAAATCAATGGCAAAGGCACTTTCTGGTTTTGCTGATGCCTACCAAGAACTGACCCCTGACCTGGTTGTAGTATTGGGAGACCGTTATGAAATATTGGCAGCTGCAATAGCCGCTTTGATAGAACGCATCCCAATAGCCCATTTATATGGAGGAGAAATAACAGAGGGTGCATACGATGATGCCATTCGCCATAGCGTGACCAAAATGAGCCATCTTCATTTCACCTCTTGCGAAGAATACCGTAAAAGGGTCATTCAATTAGGCGAACAACCTGAGCGCGTCTTCAATGTTGGCTCTATTGGGGTTGAAAACATTAAGCGGTTACCTCTGATGACCAAGGATGCTATTGAAAAGGAAATCGATTTTGTGATTGATGAAAATACAATTTTGGTCACATATCATCCTGTAACGCTTGGCAACCGTACCGCTAAAGAAGATATAGAAGACTTCATAGCAGCTTTAGATGAAAAGAAAGAAATGAAGGTCATATTTACGATGCCCAATAGCGATACTGGAGGACAGTTCATTGTAGATGCAGTGAATGACTTTGTAGCGAAGAATCCCAATCGCGCTAAAGCATTCAAATCTCTTGGTGTGGTAAGGTATCTTTCAGTAATGCGTCAGGTTGCTGCTGTTGTTGGGAATAGTAGTAGTGGTCTTGTTGAGGTTCCCAGTTTTGGAATACCCACCTTGAATATAGGCGACCGTCAAAAAGGGAGACTGGCAGCAGAAAGCGTTTGTAATTGCGCACCAGATAAAGAATCCGTGATTGCAGGCCTTGATATGGTAATGTCAAAGAAGTTTAAGGAGTTGGCATATATCGTTCAAAACCCTTATGAGAAGTCAAATACCGCTGAGGAAATCTTTAAGGTTATCAGTACATATCCTCTTGAACAAGTAAATCAAAAACATTTCTACGATATACCACAATGAGAACGTTGGTTATTATTCCTGCACGTGGAGGCAGTAAAGGTATTCCCAGAAAGAATATCAAGCCTTTCAATGGCAAACCTCTTATCTATTATACGATAGATAGCGCACGAGCTATATGTGCGGATGAAGATATATGCGTTTCAACGGATGATGATGAGATTATCCACGTCGTTGAACAATACGGTTTAAAAGTTCCGTTTAAGCGTCCAGACGAGTTGGCCACTGATACAGCTGGAACATACGAAGTATTACTTCATGCTCTTGATTTCTATGAGAAGAAGGGTAAGCGTTATGATGTAGTAGTTTTGTTACAAAACACTTCCCCATTTAGAAAAGCAGAACAAGTAAAAGAGGCTTTGAAACTCTATAGGAAAGATGTAGATATGGTGGTCTCTGTAAAGGAGTGTGCTGCTAATCCATATTATTGCGTGTTTGAAGAGAATCAGGAAGGCTTCCTCAAGATATGCAAGGGTGACGGTAATATCTTCAGAAGGCAGGATGCACCTAAAGTTTATGAGTATAATGGTGCTATCTATATAATGAATGCTGAGGTTCTAAAAACCACACACATGCATAAAATGCAGAAGAGGGTGAAATATGTAATGGATGAGTTGTCATCATTTGATCTTGACACCATGTGGGATTGGAAAATAGCAGAAAGTATAATTCATAGTAAACAGTTTTAATTTTTATTTGTTATGAAGTATTGTAAAAAATGCTGTATGCCTGACACACGTCCGGGTATCAAGTTTGACGAACGTGGAGTTTGCTCCGCATGTCAGAGTTATGAACATCGTGCAAAAGTTGATTGGGATGCACGTTGGAAAGAGTTTGAGGATATCTGTGAAAAATATCGCGGAATGAATGGCCCTGACGGATATGACTGTATGATTGCGGTATCCGGTGGTAAAGATAGTCATTTCCAGGTTTATTTGATGAAGGAAGTTATGCACATGAACCCTCTGTTGGTGTCTGCTGCTGATAATTTCCCGATGACAGAAGCCGGAAAACATAATATTCGTAATATCTCTGAGGCTTTTGGTTGTGACCTCGTTGTTCTCAATCCCAATATTAAGGCACAGAAAAAGGTAATGAAATATACCTTTGAAAAGTATGGAAAGCCAACTTATTTTGTTGACCGTTATATTTATACTTATCCTTTGTGGATGGCTTTGAAGTTCAACACACCCCTTTTGGTTTATGGTGAAAATGTAGGCTGGGAATATGGTGGTGCTGATGGTGTAGAAACCTATTCTGCGCGTGACCAGATTTATAATGGTGTTGGTAGTGGCATACCTGATGAAGAAATCATTAAAGCCTGCGGCATCAGTAAGAAGGATCTTAACTTCTTTGCACCTCCTTCTAAAGAAGAACTTGCCAAATTGGATCCCATCTATATCAGCTACTTTACGCAGTGGAATAGTTTCAAGAATTATGAATTAGCTAAGAAGTTCGGATTCCATGATCTTACTCATGAATGGAAGCGTACTCATCATATAGAAGATTTTGATCAGATTGACACTCCTGCTTATTTAGTGCATTCATGGCTAAAATATCCGAAATTCGGTCATGCTACTGCTACAGATTATGCATCGCGTATGGTACGCTATGGCATGATTACCCGTGAAGAAGGATTTAAACTGATTGATGAACATGATGGAAATCTCGATCCTCGTTCAGTACGTGAATTCTGTGAGTTCCTTGGATATTCGGAGCGTGAGTTCTGGGAGATAATGGACAAACTCTACAATACTGACTTATTTGAAAAGAACTCATTTGGGAAATGGGTTTTAAAGAAAGTAGAAAGATAAAAGATGGTAGAGGAAAAATATATTATCCAACATAACCAAACCCTGCTGGAGGCGTTAAAACAGATTAACGCCCTCCAGCAAGGGCCTTTGGTACTCTTTGCAGTTGATGAAGAGGAAAGAATGGTTGGAACCATAACTGATGGTGACTCAAGAAGAGCACTTATTGCCGGCGCAACTATAGAAAGTCTTGTTAAAGAGGTTGTTCATACTTCTTTTAACTTTATCCGTCAAGGAGAAGGAAATCTTGTTCAGGAATTAAAGCGTCAGAAAGAACTTCACATGAAGCTAGTACCTGTTCTTGATAAGGAGAATCATATAGTTGATGTTATTAATTTAGAACAGTACAAAACACAGCTACCTGTTGATGCTGTGCTAATGGCTGGCGGAAAAGGGGAGCGTCTACGCCCATTGACCGAGAAAACCCCTAAACCGCTACTCCCTGTAGGAGGCAAAGCTATTATTGACCATAATATTGATAGGCTCATCTCATATGGAGTGCAACATATTTCCGTTACAGTCAACTACTTAAAAGAGCAAATTGAAGAACATTTTGCCCAACCACGCCTTGGGGTACAGGTTCAGACAGTTCGTGAACCCAAATTTTTAGGGACAATAGGTTCAATTAAATATGTCAAGGAGTTTTATAACGACACGGTTTTAGTTATGAATTCCGATGTGTTTACAAATATTAACTACGAGGATTTCTTTCTGCATTTTAAGGAACACAATGCTGTAATGTCTGTGGCTGCATTACCTTATACCGTGTCAGTCCCTTATGGAATTTTTGATTTGGATGGACGTGTTATTAAAGGTATGATAGAAAAACCGACATACAATTATTACGCCAATGCAGGTATTTATTTAATAAAGCGTAGTGCATTGGACGAGATACCATCTGATACATTTTTCCATGCAACGGATTTGATCAATAAATTAATTATTGAAGGAAAAAAAGTCATCAGATTTCCACTTAATGGTACATGGATAGATATAGGCAATCCACAAGAATACCAGAAGGCAAATGAACTAATAAAGCATTTACAATAATCAGGAAAGTTAGAATGGTTAGTCCCAAATATTTAGTATTCCTTTTGTTAATAGGTCTTAATATTTCTTGTTCGAAAATCAATGACAATGAAATTGAACAAGTGTCTGAAGATGATCTTTTTTACGGAGAAAAAGTTTCTAAAATTGTTTTCTCCGAACTAATTGAAATAATGTCGAATAAAGATGAATCTTCTTCAGAATATGACAATAGACTTATTAACGAGTTCAACATCGTTAATTATAACGGAATATACTATTTATATTATATTGCAATCGGTAAAAACGAAAAATTAAGTGACGCAAACTATAATCTTTGTATGGCTTATAGTTTCGATGGATTAAAGTGGGAAAGGTCGTGTCCAGGAGCACTTAATAAAGATAATAATGTTATTGGTAAAGGCATTATAGAACAATCAGTTTTTTTAGTGCCAGATGACAATTATCCGTTTCGGTTGATTGGAAATGAGGTTGAGGGAGGTAATCATCAAATGTATTTATGGAAATCAAGTGATGGTGTAGAATTCATTGAGAAGAAAAAGATGCTTACTGACACATGGCATGATACTCAAAATGCCATCACCATTCATAATAATATGCTAAAGCTTTACACCAGGGTATGGAACCCGCAGGCAACTAACAGGAAAGTTGGGGTCTGTTATTTTAATATGGATGGAGAATTAACATCTTCAATAGTACCATTAAGCGGTGATTATCTTTATGACGGAAGTCCCTGTAAACTTACTGACAAGTATGATTTGATACTACCAACATTCATGAATAATAAAGAGGGAAGAAGTGATGAGTGTCATATAAAAACATATATTATTGATGGCTGCTTTTCAAAGGAAATACCAAATAATATGTCAGATATTATTGGAAAAGATGTGAAATGGGTTAATTGTTGCCCAAATTTCGTAGAAATAGGTGGCGATAAATATGTGGGTGTATTAACTTGGAATTGGTCTCATGATACGCCAATGCCAGCAGACGGTATTGTTAAATATAGTCTAGCGAAGATTTCTTTTGAATAATTATTCCTGAATTATTAGCGAAGGTGCATACAATATCTTATTTATGAATTATTTATTTTATTTTTATTCATGCTTTAATGCCACGATGCTAGGTGGACTTTTAGATGAGGCTATTGAATTGGCAAAAGACCCATCAAATAAGGTGTTGTTTCTACACTGCGGCGGCATTCAGAATATGTGTTTGTTCAATCGTGAAGGGAGCAAACCATTATGTTCCTTATGTTCACATACAACTTCAAAGGTTATACGGGGGTATAAGAACATAGAATCAAAATCTCTACGTGAATTTATTCCGAATGATATTATTAAAACCCCGGAGTTTTCTTACGATAATGTAGAAGAATTAAGAGCAGTATCATACCGTGGTGTTGCGATAGGATTATCAGTTCATTCTAATTATATTACCTGCACACGAAATTTGAACGTGGCAATAAATGAGAATAGTCGTTCATATTTCGATTGTCATCTGAATCAATGCGTGAGAATGGTTGACGCAGTTTATAATGTGTTCGATCAGTTTAAACCAGATATAGTCTACACCTATAATGGAAGGTTTGAGGAAGTGCGACCACTATATGATATATGTGAAGGATTGGGGATTCACTATGTGCTTAGTGAAGTGTTCCCGACCGGAACACCCCGATGGTATAAAGTTCAGTATGACAATCATTTCACTTTAGATATAAAGTATTTTGTTGAATTGCGAGAGTACTGTTGGAATCATTATAAATTATCTGAACAAGAAAAGATTGCTCTTGGAAAAAGCTTTTTTGAGAGAAGAAGAAATGCAGAGTTCGCGGGAGATAAAATATATGTCAAAAATCAGATTGCTGGTAAAATACCCCCAATTAATCCAAAGAAGATAAATATAGCTATCATGAACTCTTCGGAAGATGAATTTGCATCAATCGGTGGTGAGTGGGAAAAACTAAAAATATTTCCAAATCAATATGAGGGGATAATATATCTGCTTGAAAATGCTCCAAAAAATATTCATTTTTATTTAAGAATCCACCCCAACTTGAAGAATATAACATATGGGTATCATCGTAAGCTTTGGTCATTAGAAAGTAAATATTCAAATATTACTGTAATACGAGGTGATAGCGATATTAGCACATATTCCTTGATTGATGCGGTTGATAAAGTCATAAGTTTTGGATCAACTACAGGTATTGAAGCTGCCTATTGGGGGAAGCCTTCAATACTTATGGGACCGTCTTTTTATTATTATGATGAAATATGTTATGTGCCGAAAAATAAGGAAGAAATACTAGGTTTACTCCGGTCAGAGTTGAAACCGAAATATAATATGAATTTACTTAAATATGGTGCATATATTTTAGACTCCAATCCGGTAGTAATACCAGATAAAAATATAGATTGTATATCCAATCCACATTCTTTTTTAGGTGTAAAGTACCATACTTCTCCGTTTATTAATTTTGCGGGTGGTGAAAGGCTAACAGGCTTTATCATAGCCACATGCCGTAAAGTATTAGGTTCAAAAATATTTTCTAAATATACAGTTCCTTTGGAGGAAGAATTATGAAAATAAACGAAAAAGGCGGAGGTGTAATATTAAGTTACGCTCAGATGATTCTGAACGTACTTATAAAATTTATATATACACCTTTTCTTTTAAGGGCATTGGGACAGAGCGAGTATGGCCTATACTCGCTAGTCATGTCTATTGTAGGCTACCTTTCAATTCTTGATATGGGGTTTGGGGGGACGGTGACGCGCTATGCTGTTAAGTATAGAACTGCAGGAGATAAAGAAGGACTTCAAAAATTATATGGAACACTTTCAGCAATTTATATTATAATTGGTCTACTAGCATTATTGATTTGTATTGCTTTAAGTTATTTTGCAGATAACTTATTTGGCAGAACGATGACAGGAGATGAGGTCGAGAAACTCAGATTAATGATAGTTCTATGTGGTATTAATCTTTTGTTTACATTCCCATTACAAATTTCTGCATCAGTTGTTGTCGCTCATGAGAAATTCGTGTTTAAAAATGCAATTAGTCTTGCTAGAGTTTTGCTTCAACCGACGATATTGATTCTATTATTGTATTTTGTTCACATAAAATCTGTAGGGGCTATTATTGTTGTTACATCCTTTAATTTTCTGACATATCTGTCATATTATATTTTCTCTGTTATTAAATTAGATTTTAGGTTTTCGCTATCAAAAATAACCCCCTCATTGATACCCTCACTTATGTCATTCTCGGTTTGGATGTTTGCAATAATGGTTTTTGACCAATTGCAGTACAATATGGGCCCGTTTGTCTTAGGTATGTTTCAGAGTTCTGAAATTGTTGCTATTTGGGGGGTAGCTATGATTTTTGTTTTGAATTATAGATCTCTTTCTACAGCAATAACGAATGTTTTTATGCCTTCGATACTTTCTATTACATTCAATGATAATAGAGAAGGCTTATTTTCAACCATAAAAAGAATGACTCGTCTCCAGGCATTAATTTTAGTGACAATCTTGTTCAACTTCATATTGTTTGGGAAACAGTTTCTTTATTTATGGGCTGGGGAAGATTATTTAGAAGCCTATAAATGTTCACTAACTGTGATGATTCCTATGACATTCTCTCTGATTTTAGAATTCTGCTATCTATATCAGTTAGCAAAAAACGATTTTGTATATAGGATAATAACTTCTTTCGGCTCTTTAATCGTTTCTTTCATTCTTGTGTATTGCATATTTGGAATCAATTTGCAGTCATTTCCTATTTTTATGGCACTATCATTAGTTTCAGGGCAAGTGGTTTTCATGTGTATTTATATTGAGAGAAATAAATTAGCAAATCTTAGATTAATAGCAATTGATTTGTTAAAAATGTTATTCATCCCGTTATTATATACAGCTTTGTTTTACCTGGTGATACATTTTCTACCTCTCAGTAATACATTACTATCATTTATCTTTAAGATATTAGTATATAATTCCTTACTATTAGGAGTGCTTTGGCTATTCAGCTTGTCTGATAAGGAAAAAGCATTTGTTATTAAGAAACAACTATGATTTATTTTATTGTTTGTGCATACGGTTTGTTTGGTATAAAAGGGAAGTATAGTATTACAAAATTATTATTTGCCCTTCTCCTTTTTACCACGTTTGCGGCCTATTTAGTTGGAAGAACACCGCAAATGGAGGCGATGACGCAGTTATATACAATCTATAGTGTTCTTTTACTTTCTATATTATTCTTTTCATATAAGAAGTATAAAGATTATAAGGGGTGGGATTTTTCAGACATAAGTGAAAAAAAATTACAGAAAATTGAACCGATATTAATAATAATAGGTATCTTTTCTGTTTTGTTATATGCTTATATGCTGAGCAAGGTGTTTTCATTACTTCTGATGGAAGAAATAACAGTGCAGGAACATAAAAATGAAGGAGGCGCAACGGAACTTTTTGACACCCTTCTTCCCCACCGGTTCATCACATTAGGGAATCTAGTTAGTCCTTTGGGTTATTTTTTTCTATTTTTGCATTTTTATTATTTAATAAAAAGAAATGTAAAAAAATCCCTGCTGTTTTTTGTTCTGTCATTAAATCTTATATTAAATGGGCTAATAGCACTTTCAAGATCTTCTACTGTTCAGTTTGTTTTATTATATATCTTTATTCTTTTTTCTTTGTTGCCATTGCTTCAAAAGAAAACAAAAAAAACAATAATCAGGTCATCGTTAATAATTATGTCTCTGGTTTTTATTGCTCTTTTTGTAATTTCTAGTAGTCGGTTTTCAAACTACTACACCAAAGAATCCCTAAATGAGGCTGTTATTGATGAAGGTTCACAGCCGTTACTGTTTTCAACACTTGATTATTTTGGACAATGGGAGGAAAATGGCCCCATTGTAATGGATTATTTTGAATTTGGAGAACAATCTTGGGGACTCTATAGTTGTAGTGGACTTGCGAATCAATTGGAAAAAATGATCAGAGGTGCTCAAAAAGTAAATGAAGAAAGAGATGCTAAGTACACAAAACTTTTAAAAAATAAAGTGAGTGCCTTTATTGGTCTCCCTGCTGCCATTGTTTTCGATTTTGGATTTTTTGGAGGAGTCATTTTTATGCTCCTTATATCTTGTATAATTAGAAAATATGAACCGCGTAATTCAACTCTTAATTCTAAGGCGCTTTTAACATTGATTGCATCATTACCTGTTGCACTAGTGTTTTGGGGTGGGAATGTTTTGGTTTATATGAGTTTGGATTTAGGTATAATATACATAATACTATTATATATGTTTCTTAAACACCGCCCTATAAAGTTAGATAATAGTAATAAACAAATAAACAGATAGTCGATATGAAAATCATCGGAGTAATCCCCGCCCGTTACGAGAGCTCTCGTTTCCAGGGCAAGCCTTTGGCTGACATTTGTGGTAAACCAATGATCTGGTGGGTGTATCAGCACGCCTCACAGGTGAAGTATTTTAACGAGTTGTATGTCGCAACCGACGACCAGCGCATCTATGATGCCTGCGCCCAGTACGACATGAAGTGTATCATGACCTCTACCAGTCACCGAACTGGCACTGATCGTATTGGAGAGGTGGCAGAAAAAATACCGGCTGACCTGTATGTGAATATCCAAGGCGACGAGCCGCTGATGGAGCCGGAGGTGATGGAGAAGGCCATTCTGCCTTTCTTTGATAATCCTGAACTACAGGTGTCTAACCTGATGACCAAGATTACCGACCCTGTAGATGTGGTGAACTTCACCGTACCTAAGGTCATTACCAACAAGGAAGGTATTGGCATCTATCTGACCCGTTCTACCGCTCCATACCCCAAGGGCAGCATCAACTACAACTACTACAAACAGGTTTGTGTGTATGGCTTCACCCCTGCAGCCCTGAAGTTCTACTGTGATTATGGTAAGAAGTATGGCAAAGCCAAGATTGAAGCCATTGAGGATATAGAAATTCTGCGTTTCATAGAGAACGGTTACAAAGTGCAGTTCATTGAGGTGGACAGCGAAACGGTGGCTGTGGATACACCTAACGACCTGAAGAAAGTTAACGAAATCATGTCAGCCAAGCTAAACAAGTAAGGAATACTATGCAAATACTCGATTGTACGTTGAGGGATGGTGGCTACTACACCAATTGGGACTTCAATGCTGAGACCGTGGATGCCTACATACGGGCAATGAACGGACTACCTATAGACTATCTGGAACTGGGTTACAGGAATAACCCATTGAAGGAGTACAACGGAAAGTTTGGCTATTGCCCTCTCTCTGTTTTGAAACATGTCCGTGAGAACTCCAAGCAGAAACTGGCCGTGATGCTCAATGAGAAGAGCACCACGCCTAAGGATTTGGATAAACTCATTTCACCACTGAAAGGTGTGGTGGATATGATTCGTATGGCGGTGGATCCCAAGAATATGGAACGTGCTGCTGTGCTGGCAGAGAAGGTAAAGGAATATGGCTTCGAGGTGGCCTTCAACGTGATGTATATGTCCAAGTGGGACCAGTATGAAGGGCTGTTTGAGAAACTGCCTCGTCTGAACGGTGTGGTGAAGATATTCAATATGGTGGATTCATACGGAAGTGTAACACCTGATGAAGTACGTACTATCATTGCCACTTTGAAGAAATATCTTACCTGCCAGATAGGTTTCCACGGACATAATAACCTCCAGTTGGGACTCATCAATACGCTTACAGCCATTGAATGTGGTGTGGATAGCGTGGATGCTACCATACTCGGAATGGGTCGTGGCGCTGGCAACCTGAATATGGAGTTGCTGCTGACCTATCTGAATAAGCACGCAGGGTTGAAAGTGAACTTCAACGAACTGGGTGATGCCATCCAGGCCTTCCAGCCGTTATATGAGAAATACCGCTGGGGAACCAGTCTGCCGTATATGATTTCAGGAGCCAACTCTTTCCCGCAGAAGGAGGTGATGGACTGGGTGAGCAACCGTGTGTATTCGTTCAACAGCATTGTACGTGCGCTTGATAATAAGAAGGACAAGAAAGAGGACAACGCCAAGTATCCTGTTCTGGAAGTCACCAAGAAGTTTAAGCAAGTGCTGGTGATTGGAGGTGGTAATACCGTGGCAGAGCATAAGGAGGCTATTCACGAATTCCTCCAGAAGAACCCAGATACAGCCATTGTGCTTTCTACTGCACGTCACGCTAAGCTGTTCCTTGGATGTGAGCAGCCGGTGTTCTATTGCCTTGTGGGTAATGAGGGTCACCGCTTGACCGCCAATGTGGGCAGAAAGAACTATAAGGGAACGTGCATCCTGCCTCCTTATCCCAGAGCGATGGGAACCGAAGTGCCGGAATATGCTGAGCTGAGCACCTACGAACTCCCTGAAATCTCTTTCATTGATGAGTATAAGGATTCTGTAACCACGGTGGCTATTCAGCTTGGACTTAACCTGACGGATGGCGAAGTTTATCTGGTAGGCTATGATGGCTATCCGGGCAGTGTTCTTTCAGAAAAGGAAGTGGCACTTACACATGAGAACAATGAAATCTTTGCAGGTTACGCCAAGACACGTGGTTGCCAAATGAAATCACTCACTCCGTCCATCTATAGAACGCTGGACGTAACATCTATTTATCAGTTAATCGATTAACATGCAAAAAGTAGTAACATTTGGGGAAATCATGGTGCGCCTCGGTGCACCTGATTACCTCAAGCTAATACAAGCCAACTGCCTCGACGTGAGTTATGCCGGAGCAGAAGCGAACGTGGCGGTGTCGCTGGCCAATTATGGTATAGCGACAGATTATATCACCTGCCTGCCGGATAATCCTATTGCAGAACGCTGTATCATGGATTTGAGAGGACATAAGGTGGGTGTTGACCATATCCAACGGACTGGAAAGCGAATGGGCATTCTCTATTTGGAGACAGGCAGCAATGCCCGTCCTTCCAAGGTTTATTATGACCGAGAGGATAGTTCCATAGCAACGGTTGAGCCGGGCTCTATCGATTGGAAAGAGATTCTGAAAGATGCCACATGGTTCCACTGGACTGGTATTACACCGGCATTGTCTGCCAATGCCGCCGCAGAGTGTTTGAAGGCAATTAAGACCGCCAACGAATTAGGTGTAACGGTCAGTTGTGATATTAATTATCGCGGTAATCTCTGGAAGTATGGCAAGACTGCTGCAGAGGTAATGCCCGAGATGGTGGCTGGTTCTGATATCATTCTTGGCAATGAGGAAGACTGTGAAAAAGTGTTTGGTATCAAGCCCAAGGATTTTGATGCCGCCAAGACCAACGGAAATGTTGACCAGACTAGTTTCTTAAGTGTTTGCCAACAGATGATGGAACGCTTCCCCCGTTGCAAGAAGATGGTGGTTACACTTCGAGGTGCCATCAATGCCAACCACAATACGTGGGGTGGTGTGCTTTATAATGGCAAAGAACTGATAGAGTCCCGTCGCTATGATATTACGGATATTGTAGATAGAGTAGGTGGTGGAGATTCCTTTATGGGTGGTCTCATCTTTGGTCTGCTTCATTATGAGGATGATCGCAGGGCACTGGAGTTTGCTACTGCTGCCAGCTGTTTGAAGCATACCTTGAAAGGTGACTATAACTGGGTAACTTTTCAGGAGGTGGAGAACTTGATGAATGGAGATTCAAGTGGAAGAGTAAAAAGATAAAAATCGGAATGAAATGAAGGCGGAAATAAGAGATAAGAGTATTATTTACAAAAACAAGGAGACGAAGATTGACGACTTGTTCGATACGGATTTCTATGCTCTCTCTGATAAGGAAGCGGAAAGATATTATAATGATACTTACGGTGTAAACGAGGTTTTTAATAACCTTATCCAGTATTATTTGGCTATAGAGGAGTGGATAAAGAAAAACGATGCTGACAGACTGGTCGTTGGTAGATCAGACGTAAGATATAAGTTTTTTGCTAAGGATGTCTGTACTAAGAAAGGTCTGTATGTTGATGGCGTAGGCTTTAAAGATAGGTTTGTCGCATGGATTTCTTACCAGTTATCTCTTCTTTCTTCTACTTTATATTTCGCTTTCAAATTATTGGCTATTCCTTACAAACCAGGTATTACTTCTAAAGATAAGTTTGCAGTAGTACGTACTAAGGCTTCCATCAAAAAGTTTAAGAAGTTCCCAGAAATCTACCAAGAAGTAGAGTCTTTTTTTGAAAAAGATTCAATATATAGACTGTTCCCGAAGGGCAAACGGCTTAAATGGACTATAAAGGCATATATAAATGCTTTTAAAACCATGAAAACGATGGTTGCTTTTTATGTACCTATGCTTGGCCGGCATTTCAAGTATGCGTTGTTTGATTTTTACAAGAAACGTATCATTTATGCCGAGATTTATAAAATGATGATGGAAGAGTATCTGCCATATTTTAAAGGATGCAATTTCTACACTGGTAATAATTTGGATAGATATTCGGTCATAGAAGAGCAACTATGTCAGAAATATGGCCTTAAATCGTATTGTATACCTCATGGAATTGAGTATGGCTTCAAGTTTCCCAAAGGTTTCTCTTGTGATGTTTTCTATGTACATAGCCAATTTACCGCAGACTATCTGAATAGTCTATACAATACAAAGAAATATGTTTATGATGAAGACATCATTTGCAGGATGTTTGAGTATCATTACGACAAACCTCATGAAAAGATGATCATTTTCTTCACGGAACCTCGTGAGGTGAATGTTAATGTGGATATAGTGAATGGTCTTTTACCTAAATTGGAAGAAAAAGGGTGGAATCTTTACTTGAAACTACATCCAGGAGATAGCAAGACTAATTATGAGGGTTTGAAAGTTGACTATATTTCAGATTATGAACTTTCATTGACTGGCAATATCTGTATTTCAAGAAAGTCCACCGTTTTACTGGAGGCAATTTATAATAACTCTTTACCTGTGGCTATTATTACAAATCCAAAGGATCAAACTATGTTTACCTTATTCCCATCGTTAAATTCTAAAGAGATTGTGAAGACATATAACATTGATGAATTATTCAATGTAATTATTAATAATTTTAAAAATTAAAATTCATTTATAATGATTATAGTAATAGGAGCAACAAGTTTTATCGGTGTACATACAGTTACCGAATTACTTAATCAGGGATGCAAAGTTCTTGTAACAGGGCGTAAAAATCGCTTTAAGGAGCACTATGATGCTCTGGGCGTTGAGTATGTGAATTTAGATCTCAACAATGAGGCGGATTTTGAGAAGCTGCCTAGGAAGGATGTAGAAGGTGTAATCCTTCTGGCTGGTCTTTTACCCGCTAACGCTCCAGTAAATCTTGATGAGGATGAGAATGCAGCGGATTACTTCCTAATCAATGTCATAGGAACCATCAATGTGCTGGAGTATTGCCGTAAAAACGGAATAAAGAGGGTTATCTCTACATGTTCTTACGCAGATGTCCGAGGTGCATGGAGTGCAACAAAGCGTATCACGGAAGATGAGCCTCGTGACTTTATTTACACAGGCGACCATGCTGTATATGTGATTTCAAAAAATGCTGCCAATGATGTGATGGAGTATTACAACCAGCAGCATGGCATGAAGAATGCTGTATTCAGATTCCCCACTGTATTTGGTGTAACGCCTCACATGTCTCTGTTTGTTAACGGTGAGATGAAGAAGTCTGGCTTCCAGATTTTTATGGAAAAAGCAGAAAAGGCTGAGGATATCACTGTGTTTGGCAATCCCAAGATGATTCGGGACGTGGGGTATGTGAAGGATATTGCCCATGCTTTCTATCTGGCCATTAAGAGTGAAAATACCTATGGTCTTTACAATATGACTGCCGGAAATGGTGTAACACTCCAAGAGCAGGCAGAAGTGATGCGTGATGTGTTTGGTCCTGCTGACGGCCGTCGGAGCCGTATTCTCTATAAGCCAGAAGTGCAGAATAATACACCCTCTTATCTCTTCTCTATGGAAAAAGCCAAAAGAGATTTTGGCTTTGAACCCAAGTTCAAGACTTATCGCCAGATGATGGAGGATTTTAAGAAAGACTGGGATAATAACCTGTACAGGGATTTATTCAAATATTAGATTATGTATAAGCATTTTTTTAAGCGATTGATAGATTATATCATTGCTTTAATTGCGTTACCCTTTGTATTGCTGTTGTGCCTGTTTGTGTGGATTGCCATCAAGTTGGACGATGGAGGGCCGCTATTTCACATGGCATCTCGTATTGGAAAGAATGGACGGATATTCAAAATGTTCAAGTTCCGTTCGATGATAGTGAATGCTCCAGACTTGAGAATGGAAGATGGTAGTACCTATAATGCAGAGGATGACCCAAGAGTGACCAAGGTGGGAAGATTCTTGCGTAAAACAAGTTTGGATGAAATACCACAGTTGCTGAACGTGCTGATTGGCGATATGGCGCTTATAGGACCACGACCGGACTCTGCCTTTTATCTGGAGCATTATACTCCAGAGGAAAGGGTTATTTTGACAGTTCGTCCTGGTATCACGGGGTGGAATCAAGCTATTAATAGAAACTCTGTTGGTACAAAAGAGAAACTGCAAGCAGACATTTACTATGTAGAGCATCTCTCATTCTTGTTTGACTGCAAAGTGATTTGGCTGACAATAAAAATTGTATTATCTCATAAAGACGTTTATAGAGCATAAATGAAAAAACTAATGATTGTGGGAGCGTCTGTGCTTCAACTCCCTGCGATATTGAAAGCTAAGGAAATGGGCCTTCATGTGGCAGTTGTGGACTATAATCCACAAGCTGTAGGTATTCCATATGCTGATGAGTATTACAATGCATCAACAATGGAGGAAGATGCGGTTTTGAAGGCTGCCGAGATATATCGTCCTGACGGAATAATGACGTTGGCTACAGACATGCCTATGCGAGGAGTGGCAAAAGCATCCGATAAGTTGCACTTACATAGTATCAATTACGAAACAGCAGTGAAGGCTACTGATAAATATGATATGATCAAGGCTTTTAAGGCCTACGGTGTGCCTTCCCCATGGTACTATGATATAGACTCCTATGAAGACTTGAAGTCGTTAAAAGGCAAAGTTAATTTCCCGTGTATAATGAAGCCAACTGACAATGCTGGCAGTCATGGCGTTGCAAAGGTGAATAGTTATGAAGAGCTTCTAGCAAGCTATGAGTATAGCCACTCTTGCAGCCGTCACGGTAAAGTAATCGTTGAGGAATTTTTGGAAGGCCCCGAGGTATCTGTTGAGGTTATGGTAGTAGATGGTGTAGTGAATATTCTTCAGATAACAGATAAAATAACGACAGAAGCCCCCCATTTTGTTGAAATGGGACATACCCAACCATCCCAATTGTCTGATGATACACAACAACAAATAAGGGAGGTTGCAACTGCTGCTTGCAAGTCTTTGGGGATTAATAAAGGCCCCGCCCACGTAGAAATGAGAGTGACCTCAAGAGGTCCAGTGATGATAGAGTTGGGAGCCAGAATGGGCGGTGACAATATAACTACGCATCTTGTGCCTCTCAGTACAGGCATCGATATGGTGAAAGCCACTATTAAAGTTGCTTTGGGAGAGAAACCGGACATTGTACCTTCACTTCATTGTGGCTCGGCCATCCGCTACTTTGAGGCGTCATATGGAACCATCTCGGCTATCGATAACCTAGAGGAGTCTCTTCGGATATCTGGCGTAAAACAGATCACCTTTACCAAGGAAGTAGGAGAGGAATCGACTCCTATCCATTGTAGTAACGATCGCATTGGGTTTGTGATTGCCCAGGGAGTCTCTGCTGAAGATGCGGTGAAGGCTTGTGAAAAGGCTATGGAAAGTATTCAAATAAGGATTGATTAATGAAGATTTTAGAAGTGCCAGCTTATTTCTACCCGGAGAGTATGTCAAGTTCTCACTTGGATGACAATCTGCGTGAGGCTATTGCCAATGCTGGGATTGATATGGCTATTTACTGCCCGACTCCTACAAGAGGTATTGCGGCAGAAGTGCGTAACGAGTATAAGAAGAAAAAAAAGGAAAAGATGTATGATGGTCATGCTACCATACATCGCTTTTCTTTATTTAGAGAAGGTAAGAACCCGATTTTAAGAGCGTTGCGTTATACGATTGCATGTATTATGCAGTTTAACCGTGCTGTGTTTGCGAAAGATGCCAGACAGTGTGACGTTATGTTTATTACTAGCACGCCACCGATAAAAGGTGCAATGGCAGGATTGGCAAAGAAGATTAACGGGAAACCGATTATCTATAATCTTCAGGATATTTTTCCAGATTCTCTTGCTGGTTCTGGTTTGGCAAAAAGAGGCGGATTTTTATGGAAGATTGGGAGAGTGATAGAAAACTTTACATATCGTAATGCTGACAAGATAATCGTTATCTCTGAGGATTTTAAGAGGAACATTATGGCTAAAGGGGTTCCAGAAGAGAAGATAGTGGTGATTTATAACTGGGTGGATGAAAAGGCAATATATCCAGTTTTAAAAGAAGATAATCCTTTATATGAAGAGTTTGGTCTGTCTCGTGAAAAGTACACTGTAGTCTATGCTGGTAATCTAGGAAATGCTCAGAATATAGGCATTGTCGTAGATGCGGCAAAACAACTGCCCGATATTGAGTTCGTAGTATTTGGTACAGGCGGTAAAGAAGACGAACTAAGGAGTGTGATCTCAAAAGAAGGAATATCTAATCTCCATCTTAATCCGTTGCAACCTTTTGAACGAGTAAGTCAGGTGTATAGTCTAGGAGATGTTTGCGTTGTCTCGTGTAAGAAAGGATTTGGAGGAAGCGCAATGCCATCTAAGACCTGGACTATAATGTCTTGCGGAAGGCCTGTGGTTGCTAATTTTGACGAAGGGGAACTCAAAGAGACACTAGAGAAAAATTGTCTTGGCGTATTTACACATGCTGGGAATGTTGAAGAGTTCGTAGAGGCAATAACTACGCTAAAAAATAATACTGCTCTGCGTGAGGAGATGGGCAGGAATGCACGTCAGTTTATACTAGATAATCTCACGAGAGATGTTGGAACAAAGAAGTATATAAAAGTGATTAAGTCATTTGAAAAAAAATAGTTGAATTATGAACATGAAATTGAGAAACATACCTTTCTCTCCGCCGGATATGACGGAGAAGGAGGCTGCACTCGTAAGAGAGGCAATCTTGAGCGGATGGATTACCACCGGTCCTAAGACAAAAGAACTTGAACGGCAGATTTCGGGGTTTGTGCATACGGAAAAGACGGTGTGTCTGAACTCTGCGACAGCTGCTATGGAGATGGTGCTCCATCTGCTTGGTGTCGGGCCTGGGGATGAGGTAATAGTTCCGGCATATACCTACACGGCTACCGCATCGGTGGTGACACATGTTGGCGCTAAGGTGGTGATGGTAGACAGTCAGAAGGATAATGTGGAAATGGACTATGACCAACTGGCGGATGCTATTACGGAGCGTACGAAGGTAATCGTGCCAGTGGATCTTGGCGGTGTCGTGGCTGACTATGACCGAGTGCTTGAGATTGTAGAGGCAAAGAAAAAACTATTTAAGCCCTCTAATACTTTGCAGGCAAAGATAGGTCGCATCATCGTGTCAGCTGACTGCGCTCACTCGTTTGGAGGTATGCGCAAGGGAAAGATGGCAGGTGAGATAGCAGACTTCAGTTCGTTCAGCTTCCATGCCGTGAAGAATTTTACCACTGCTGAAGGTGGAGCGATGACGTGGAATTTGCCTTTCGGTAATGAGGTGGTTCCTACGGATGTGGATTACATGCCTACTGTCCCAAAGAAAGAGGGTGAGACCTGGAATGAATTACTTTACAGAATTTCGCAGTTGTTTTCACTGCACGGTCAGAATAAAGATGCGTTGGCTAAGACTAAACTGGGGGCTTGGGAGTATGACATCATCGGACCGTGGTATAAGTGTAACATGACAGACATCATGGCCGCACTTGGTTTGGTTCAGATGGAGCGGTATCAGGGAATATTGGAGCGTCGCTATGAGATTGTGCGTAGATACAATGAAGCGTTGAAAACTCTTCCCGTATCAGTACTAAATCATAAAGATGAAAATCATTGCAGCTCCCATCATCTGTATTTGGTACGCTTACTTGGCAAAACACGTGAAGAGGCAAACAAAGTGATTGAGCAGATGGCGGAACGTGGTATTGCCTGCAATGTCCACTACAAGCCGCTGCCTATGATGACGGCATATAAGTCACTGGGGTTCGACATCAATGACTTCCCGAACGCGTATCAGCTCTTTGAGAATGAGATTACACTGCCCCTGCATACAAAACTGACAGATGAGGATGTGGAGTATGTCGTTGAGAACTTTGTTGATATATTAAAACACATGTAACAGTGACAGCCCGATATCTCAAGTATCTATTCCACGCAGGAATAGCATTGTTGTGTTTCTTTGCTGCCAGTATTGGAAGTGCAAAGGCGTGCACTGTTTCCGCAAAAGCTGCAGATGACTATATCGTTTTAGAAAAGAGCAAACCTTTAGCACAACAATTAACCCGGAAGAATACCACATACGAGGTCAGAAACAGTTTCGACCTTAAAAATGCAAGTGTTACTATTCCTTCTGGTAGTACACTCGTTTTTGCGGGAGGAAATCTGAAAAACGGGATGGTCAATCTGAACGGTTGTTATTTAGAAGGGAATGTGGCAATAGATTGTGAGATAACGGGATGCCCTTCAAACGAGCATATCTACACGAAGTGGTTCACTAATAAGGATGTAGAGTTATTAGTACTGCTTAGGAATTTCTGTAGTTGTTGGTATGATGATAAGTCGCAGGTTATCACGCACAAGAACAAGCGGGTGATTCATGTAGAGAAAGGAACGTATGAGGTGAACGAAGGTATAGAATTGAGATATGAACAGGATTTGACCATCGACTTCAGCGGTTCTTCTATCATCGATAATATCGACACGTATGATAAACTGAGACATCACGCCTATTCAGCCATTTCGATGCGGGAATCTCGTAGGATTGAGTTAAGAAACTGTAACTATCAGATGGGTGAGAAAAAGGGGAAGAAGAATGGTACAGGAGCTTTTATTTCCCTAGGAGGCCCTCACGTATCAACGATTCAACCGTGTTTTGATATCAAGATTGATAACATTAGCGGAGAGTCATATGCAGCCAAGGCTGATGACATGGTGGCTATAGACATACTTGGCAACTGTTATAATGTAGAAGTCAGTAATGTTGACTGGAAAGGTCGTGTGTCTTCGCTTGTGAATATGGAGTATGCCATCGGACCAATAACCAGTACGGAGGTGAAAAAGACCTTCGGTGTGAAAGAATGGCCTTATCCGGACTATTATGGGCTGATGCCCTATAACATTAGTGTGAGCAATGTGAACGGGTATGACAGACCCACGGCAAAGTATGGATATATCAGAACGTCGGGAGCCTATAATGTGAATATCCAGAACGTGTATTGCTGGAACGTGATGGAGGCGATTGAACTATTTCAAGGAGATGCCGGGAATGCGAGGGGAGCTATGAATATCACGGTTAGTAATGTTTGCTCATACTGGGGAGAGGAGATGGAGAAGCCCAACTATGCGGTGTCGGTGAACATAACGAGAAAAAATCCTCAGTCGTCGAAACCCAATCTGGAAAATGCAGACATAGCCATGATACGGTTCTCAGACTGCGATTTTCAGGATAACGGCAAAGGAAAGCCAGAGGATCATTATCTGATAAGAGTACACGGGAATAATGGCATGACCGTGTTTAGTAATTGCAGAATGAGGAACAGCCAGCGGGCGGTTAGAATAGCAGATATTATTAATACTTCGCTATTGACTCACTTGACAAAATTTGAAACGTGCTTGTTTGATAATTGTACGGTAGGTTTGGATTGTCAGAATTCCATAGTATCAGTACAAGATTGTATTTTCAACGCGAACAAGAATCAGGTTAACCAGATTAAGTATTCCATTATGGGACTGTCAGCAGAGACGCTGGCGAACTACGGAGCAATGCTGAATGCAGAAGGAAATATGTTCCGTAGTCAGGGAGTGATAACATCGCCTTATGTCAGTATTTCGTCTGCAACTTCATTACCGAAGAATTTACGATTGAATGTATCACGCAATATCTTTAACAACACAAAGAGTGTTGCTGCCATCAAGACGAAAAATGTGATGCTGGATGAGGAGAAGAATATCGGGGCTAAGGTGATAGACAAATAGTTTTTTGATTAGGCGTGAATAGTGAGTTGAAAAAGACTTTCCTTGGGTTAGTCAGGTTGGGAATAGGACATGAGGCCAGTGCTATTTCTGAGAGTGTGGACTGGTCGAAAGTAAAAGCCCTTGCTGAACGGCATGGGCTTTCTGCCGTTGTGCTGGATGGACTTAATGCGGTTCATGATTCAAGTTTAATGGTTCATGATACGATGCCGCAGGTGATGCGGCTGGAATGGATAGGTGAGGTTTTGCAGAACTATGAGGCAAGGTATAGGCAGTATGAAAAGACGATAGGGAGTTTGGCGGGATGGTATAACCGACATGGATTTAAGATGATGGTGCTGAAGGGATATGCCTGTTCGCTGGACTGGCCCAGGCCTAATCACCGTCCTGCAGGAGATATAGACATTTGGCAGTTCGGGCAGCAACGAGAGGCTGACGAGGTGCTTCAAAATTCATCAAGAATTGGAGAATTAGAGAATAACTTCACTATAGACTCCAGTCACCATCACCATACGGTGTTTGAGTGGGGTGGGTTCACGGTGGAGAACCATTATGACTTTATCAATGTGCATCATCACAAGTCGAATATTGAGTTTGAGGCGATTTTGAAGGAATTTGGGAAAGATGATTCGCATTATGTTGAGGTGGATGGTGAGCGAGTGTATCTACCTTCTCCTGATCTACATGCCTTGTTCTTACTGAAGCATACGATGATGCATTTTGCATCTGAAGGGATAATGCTGAGACAGGTATTGGATTGGGGATTCTTTGTGGAGAAGCACGGTAAGGATGTAGACTGGAAGATGGTGTTAGAAGTTCTTGACCGCTTTGGTATGCGCCAGATGTTTAATATCATTAACGCTATATGTGTCGGTGATTTGGGGTTTGATGTTGCATACTTCCCAACGGTGCAATTTGATTCCAAACTGAAAGATAGAGTATTGAAAGAGATTCTGGCTCCGAAGTATAGTGCTAGTGTGCCCAAGAATATCTTTAGCCGTATTGCGTTTAAAGTACGCAGATGGAGAGATAATGAGTGGAAACACCAACTCTGTTACAAGGATAGTATGTGGAGTGCATTCTGGAGTGGGGTGTGGAATCATCTGTTAAAGCCAAGTTCAATATAATACTATGAACAAAGATATCATTTCCCGTCTTACAGAGTTTTTGATGAATGAGGCGCGTTCTTGTTCAATGGACTTCGGTTGTGTTACACCACAATACGTTTATCGTATGTGGGGAGGTAGTGTTGCACTTGAAGATATTGAGGCAGGATTAAAGGAGATTAAGAATGGTTGTAGATAAGAAAATACTGGATGAACTGACGGCCAAAGCCAAGGAGAATCCGAGGTTGCGTTGCAATCTGGATATGCGCAATTCTGCTGACGACCAGTCGCAGAGGATGCTTAATGCTCTTGAGCCAGGGACGGTGATGCCTATACACAGGCATAAGGGTTCTTCAGAGACGTGCATCTGCATCCGTGGGCATTTTGAGGAATATTTCTATGATGAGCACGGCAACCTCACTGATACCATCGATATGGTGCCTGGAGGGGTTGTGCTGAATATAGAGAAAGGGCAGTGGCATAGCTTGAAGTGTCTGGAGAGCGGGACGGTGCTGTTTGAGGCGAAGGATGGGCCTTACCAGCCATTATCTCCCGAAGATATAATGGAGGTTTAAGACGTTTAAGTGTTAAAGAAATGTTAAACATTGGCTAATTCCGAGTATCGAGCCATTTAGTTGGGAAATTATTTGTATTTTTGCAATTAATAAACATTGATTTGAAACGATGATAACTTCTACAATAATAAAGGGATTCGGACCGGTGAGGGATTTTCAATGGAACGGCACCGGCAGAATAAACCTGGTGATAGGACCCAATAAGTCGGGTAAGACATACCTACTGAAGGCTCTCTACTCAGCCGTCAAAACGGTGGAGGCATATAAGCGTGGCAAGGAAGTGAGACGCGATGCTGAGATTCTGTTTGACAAGTTGTACTGGACCTATCAGCCGGACCAGCTAGGGAAGCTCGTTTCTACCGGCAGCAAGGCGGTGGAGTTTGCCATGAGTATGGAGGGGAATCAAGACTTCGCGTATTCTTTCGGTCCGTCAGCCAATAAGCAGGTGACAGTGACAAAGAATACCTGCCAGCCACGACCGCAGAACTCCATCTTCTTGCCGGCCAAAGAGATTATATCTTTGCAGCAGATTATTATTAGGGTGAGAGATGACTATAAGGAGTTCGGTTTCGATGACACTTATTATGACCTTGCAAAGGCTTTAACACCTAGTGTCAGGGGACGAAATTATAAGGAATTCTCCGTGTCTAGAATGGCGTTGGAGAGTGCTATCGGTGGGCATATAGAGTATGATTTGGAGCGGAAGGAATGGGTGTTCCGTGAGGGAAAGCAGACTATCAGTATAGCTATGGCATCGGAAGGTGTAAAGAAGCTCTCCATCTTAGATGCCTTGTTGGGAAATCACTATCTCTCAAAAGGCTCTATTATATTCATTGACGAGCCTGAGTGTGCGCTGCACCCTAGACTGGTGTCACAATTGATGGATATTATAGCAGAACTGACGAAAGCTGGGTTGCAGTTTTTTATTGCTTCGCATTCATATTTTGTAATTAAGAAACTGTATCTGCTGGCTCACCAAAAGAATCTGTCGATTCCAGTGGTTTCGTTTGATGAGAACGGCGGTTGGCGAACTTCTGACCTTCGCAAAGAGATGCCCGAGAATCCTATTGTGGAGGAATCGATAAGGCTTTACACCGAAGAAATCAATCTTTAAAATGAGAAGTGGTTTATGGTGACATTTAAAGAGTCAGGAATGACTTTCTCATTTGAGGAGAGCGATATTTTCTACGTTGAGAAGTCGGAGCGTTTCAGCACGATTGAAGGCGCAAAGCCATGTGAGTGTGTGGTACTGCACGATGGCAAGGTGTCTTTGATAGAAGCCAAAAGTTCGACTCCCCGTCCAGAGAATGCGGAGCAGTTTTTGACATTTGTAAGCGAAATAGCACAAAAGTTTAATGACAGTTATACATATTACAATGCCGCCCACCAGAAACGTCAGCAGCCGGATGAGGTTTCGCACAATCAACAGTCGATACCGTTAGCCCGACAGAATTATGAGTTTTGTCTTATTATCAATGGACACCCACGTGAATGGTTGTCACCTGTGCTTGATCAGTTGAAGAAGACGATGAAGAAGTCGCTGAAATTGTGGGGATTTGACGATGCTTGTGTGAAGGTGTTGAATGAACAAGGGGCATTAAGTAAAGGACTGATTGCAAAAATAGGATGACTGACGAACTGCTCAATAAACTCTTGATGACAGCGGCACCCTCGGGATATGAGGGGGCGGTACAGGTTGTGTTCAGAGAGCACATCGCTCCCTTCGTGACTTGCACGGAGACGGACACTATGGGGAATGTGATAGCCGTAAAACCAGGACCAGAGGGATGCCCGAAGGTGATGCTGACAGCGCACTGCGACGAAATAGGATTTCTGGTGAGCAATATTGATGACAACGGGTTCCTTTATGTGCAGGAAATAGGCGGCATAGACACCGAACTGCTGCCTGGTCGGAAAGTGGAGATACACACAGCGAAAGGTATGGTGAACGGTATCTTCGGAAAAAAAGCCATTCACCTGACAAGAGGAGAAGAGAAAAAGAAACTGGAAATCAGCGATGTGTGGCTGGACATAGCGGCAAATGACAAGAAGGATGCGGAGGATAAAGTGCAGATAGGAGACTATGTGACTTTTGCCAAAGATGCTGTATTCAACAACAACGGGATAGTGGCTAGTCCCTCAACAGATGACCGCATAGGCGTGTGGACACTGATAGAAACGGCACGGCAGCTGAGCGGTGAGGAACTGGGATGCAGCGTGTACTTTGTGTCCACCTGCCAAGAAGAGTTGGGCGCACGTGGTGCTAAGACGGCAGCAGACTATATACACCCCGACGTAGGCATAGCGATAGACGTGACCCATGCAACGGACTATCCCACGGCAGACACCAAGTTGACTGGTTGTATAGGGCTGGGAAAAGGACCTGTGATAACGATGGGGCCCAATATTAACCAGGAGGTTTGTCGGGGACTGAAAACGGCTACGGGAGAGGAAAGCGTGCAGTATGAAGCTATAGCCCGTCCCACAGGAACTGATGCCAACGTGATGCAACTGAGTAGCTGTGGCGTGAAGACGGGGTTGGTGAGCATTCCCTGCCGCTATATGCATACGCCCTATGAGGTGGTAAGTATAGAAGATGCGCGGGGCGCAGCCAAACTGTTAGCAAATTATGTGAAATCACTTAAAATGTGACTATATAGTAACAAATTGTTTAATTTAAAATTTTTTCACCATGGAAGAAAGAATTGTATTGACCTGGACTGAGAAGGAGTCCAACGAGACGGCTCGTATGGGAGCAATGTACTGCTTCAAGAGCTGCGATGTGAACAGAAACTAAGGCTTCTGGGAACAAAAAACGAGTCTGTGTCGGACGGTGCACAATCCGACACAGACTTTTATCCGTTATTATAGAAGATGAAACAACTGCAGCGTGAGATTGGGATGGGGGATGTGCTCCACTTCCCGAAAGACATAGCATACCTGCACTACGAGGACAGGATTGTGGCCGTGGCCGTGGAGACGGCCAACTGGATAGTGCTGCCATCGGTGAGCAGCAAGGGATACTTGGAAGAACTATGTGCAGGAAAGACCGTTGGGGAGGTGATGGGGCAGATAGAGAATGCAGGAGAGAAACGACTCTTCCTTAAGTTGCTGACGGCCATCATGGCGCGGCAGTTTGCCGGGCTGGATGAAGTTCCTGAACCCGAGTATGTTGCAGGTCACAAGATGCTGAACATCTATCTGACAAATGCCTGTAACCTGAGATGCCCGCATTGTTTTATGAAAGCGGGCAAGCGGCTTGCGAACGAACTGACGACAGACGAGTGGGTAAGCGTGCTGAGGGATTTTAAGGAATACGGGGGAACAGCCGTGACCTTGACAGGCGGTGAGCCGACGATGCATCCCGGGTTCAGAACCATTGTAGAAAGTGCCTATGGGATGGGACTGCAACTGACGGTGCTGACTAACGGCATCTTGTGGAATGACGAACTGATAGATGAACTGTCGCCCTGTATGGCAGAAGTACAGATTAGCATTGACGGTGTGGACGACGCCTCGAATGCCAAGATACGGCAAGCTGGGACATTTGAGACGCTGGTGAGGAATGTAATATGCTTTTCGAGAAACGGCGTGAGGGTATCGGTGGCCACCACTTTTACGAATGACAATATAGACGCTGCGGAGCACTATGCAGAGCTGGTGAACCGCATTAATGAGGAGACCGACAAAAAGGTCATCTTCAAACTGACCAAGAAAATACTACCCGGAAGGGACACACAATATAGTGAAGAGGAAAACAAGGCTTACGAGGAAAAGATACGACAGGTGGAGGAACTGACGGATGCGAATGCGAAGTATGAGGCTTTTATGGAGGGGCATACGCCTAACCTGATTTCGACCAACTGCGGATTTGGGGGACTCTCGGTAGCAGCAGACGGAGAAGTGTATTTCTGCAACCGCGTGCTGGAGATTGTGTCGCAAGGCAATGTACGGGAGCATCCGCTGAGCTATTTCCTGGAATTGGGTGAACAGGCTCACGAGGAGACAGGCATAGCGCACGTGGAGCCATGCAGACGTTGCGTCATCAGAAATGTGTGTGGCGGAGGTTGCCGGATAGATGAATATGACTTCAGAGGACGTACTTGGGAGAAGGGACAGATACTGAAACAAACGAAGTGTGCCTGTCCGAATGAGTATCTGCTGAAGATGATGGTGGAGAGTTACGAGTATAAATATTCATTTTAGACCATGGCGTACAGGATAGCCTGCATATACGTGGAAGAGAAATCCTCGCTCCAAGAGGTGAGGCTGGAGGTGTGCAATGATGGCACATCCACCCAAATTGCTCCGTTTGTGCGTAAGGCTACTGTCGCGGATTTGGCAAAGGACGAGAACAGACTGACACGGGATTTCGCTCTTTTGTTGAATGGCTTAGGGTTCGTGTACCAGCCCTTTGTGTTGAAAGGAAGTGTGCTGGAGAACCCTGATGTCGGGGAACTGTTGAAAAGAAATGGGTATAGCTTTATACAGAGTGGCGGAAGCCGGTCGCTGAAGAAGGGAAGCCAGCCGCTGATTGTAGGTGGAGCGGGCTTGGATGCAGGAATGCTTTTGGGCGGTACGTTATACATTACGAATCTGGCCAACTGGGAAAGTGGTATTGAGGTGAGGTTGTGTTATCAGGATGCCGTCACGGAGGTACTACCTTATTACAACACATATCCCATAAGAACGGTACAAGGCGGCTATCTGAAACGTGACGCCTGGGCTGAAGAGAGACTCTTGAAGACCTTGCAGCCATATGCTGTAGATGAGAGTGGATGCATTACGTTGGCGAGTTATGATGTGGACTTCCTGAGCGGTCTGGAGACGCAAGGCTGGACAGTGATGTATGCTAAGAAGAAGGCAAAACCATCGAAGTTGCATTTTAGGAGAACATCTTCTGGTATCCAGTGGTTTTCGACCAATGAGGATACGAAAGATGAGATTACAGGAAAACTATTGGAAGCTTATCTGCACGGACGGAATTTCCAGCAGGGACGCGGCGGAACTCTTTTCTTTTCGGGGGCGAGCGTTGAAAAGCAGGAGGGGGAAGATTTTGCAGCGGTTTATCTGCAGAACAAGAGCCTCGTAGAGAAATACAGAGAAGAAACACTGACGGAAAAAGAAAAAAAGGCCGTCAGGGAAGTGATAGAAAAGGACTTCAAGGCTGTACTACGCGGGTATCAGTGGGATGGCTTGTATTGGCTGGCCACGATGCGGAAAAAACACTGTGGGTGTATCCTGGCAGACGAGATGGGGCTGGGCAAGACCCTACAGGTATTGGCTCATCTGGCGGCGTGCGGCAATGTACGGACACTAATCGTGGTTCCGACATCGCTCGTGAGCAATTGGAATGCAGAGATACGACGGTTCCTCCCATCGTGGGAAGGGCAGGTGGCTCTGAATGAGCGAGAGCCGGTAGTGGATAAGCGAGTGCATATCATCTCTTATGAAATGCTGCGGCGGAATATCGGGCACTACAAGAACGTGCATTTTGATACACTGGTGCTGGACGAGGCACAGGTGCTGAAGAATGACGGCACGCAGCGGCACAAGGTGATAGCGCAACTGAACTTCGATCATGGGATTGTGATGACGGGCACCCCGATAGAGAATGCCGTAGATGATGTGTGGTCGTACTTCTATATTATTATGCCCGGGATGCGAGCAGTGCACGACCGGCTGAAGAGGATGGCAGAAGGAGAGACCCGATCGGTGGCATTTCTGAAGATTTCGTCGAAGTTGTTGAATCCGTTTATATTACGGAGGACGAAGAAGGAATATCTGAAAGAGCTGCCAGAGTGCGTGGAGCGGAATATCTACGTGGCACTGGACAAAGAAGAACAAGCGACGTATGACCGTGTGCAGAAGATATTCGGAAAGGCATTGCGGGACGGCACCAGCGGACGGGTGACGAGTATTGCTCTGGAGGCTCTGCTGAGGTTGAGGCAGACCTGTGTGTCGGTGAACCTATTGCCATCGACACTATATAAAGGCGGACACAGGATGTCGTCGAAGATGGCACTTGTGCTTGGGCAGATAGGACAACTGGGGGAGGATGATAAGCTGATAGTATTTTCGCAGTTTGTGCAGGCACTGGAAGAGTTGGAGGAGTATCTGATGGAATATGGTATTCCTTATGTTTGCTTGTATGGTACGACAAGTGACCGAGAGTCTCCTGTGGCTGCGTTCCAGGAGGATACCACCGTGAAGGTGTTCTTATTGAGCATCAAGGCAGGTGGCGTGGGGTTGAATCTGACGGCGGCAGACTATGTATTGCTGTTGGACGATTGGTGGAACCCCGCTGTGGAAGTGCAGGCTTTTTCGAGGGCTCATCGGATAGGACAGAAACGGAACGTGGAAGTGATACGACTGGTATGCAAAGGCACCGTAGAAGAAAAAATTCTGGCTCTGCAGCAGAGCAAACAGCAGACTGCGGATGTCTTTAGCCTAAGTAGCGGGAAACTGACGGCAGAGGAGCTTAAGATGCTGGTGGAGAGATGAGAAATAGTTATTAGAAGATTTGTGGCGACAGAGGAACGGGGGGGACGGGTACCTGTTTCACAGAAAAACTAAGTTAGTAATAATCAATAGTTGAGCAATGCCAAGGCAACTTATGGTTCAGGGTTCACGATTAATGGTTCACGGCAATTTATGGTTCATGGTTCAATGTTAATGGTGAATGATTGATTTTCAATGGAATATAAGAAATCTACATACAAGAAAAAGACGGCTGCACCAAAGGTGCAATACAAGCCTAAAAGAGGCAAGTTAGCTCCTTTGATGAGCGAAGACGAAAAGGCAAGTGCAGGGATTCATGAACTGAGCTATGACTTAGGATGTAGGATTACGAGATTGTTTCAATACCTGACTGAGGATTCTGAGTATAAGGAGTACGTCATATCAAAGCAGATATACAGGAGTGGGACTTCTATTGGAGCTAATGTACGTGAGAGCAAACATGCTCAAAGTGATGCAGACTTCTTGTCTAAGATGTCAATAGCATATAAAGAGGCAGATGAGACGGATTACTGGCTGAACCTTTTGCATGACAATGGCTACATTAACGAATCACAGTACGAATCACTTAAAAAGGATATGGACCGTATACTTAAACTTTTGACTTCTATCGTGAAAACGATGAATCAGAAAGTAAAAGGTAAGTGATACGAATTGTGATTCTTGGTTCAGGGTTACTTTTGGTTCACGATTCATGGTTAAAGGTTCATGGTTCATGATTAAAGGCTGATTTGAAGATGGCCTAACGAAGGCTGAAGTCTGAGGGCGGATAGGAGGTCTGAGGTTTGAAGGATGAGGGCTGAAGGATGAACGAAGGCTGAGGTATGAAGGCTGAAGGTGTAATGAAATACTAACAAAACTAATTAATAATTATCAGACATCATACATCAGACGTCTGACATAGAGCAAAGCGATTTGTATGAGTGATATAAGTGATAAGATACATGAGAAGTGTTTAGCATTTAGCGATAGAATTATCAAACTAAAAATTGACAGAGGGACAGGTTCCGTGTCACCGACCTGAGGATGTTGTTCGAGACTTGTCTTACCTGAAAAACGTTGTTTTTGATTCAACATTTCTCATGGTAAGACACTTGAGGTAAACTCCGAATTTACTTCAATTCAACACTGAAAGTTTTTTGTTTTTATTTTGGACTCTAAGAATTATTTAGTATATTTGCACTTAGAATCCGAAAGACATCGTGGCGTAATCATCATTCGACATGGAGACGGAACGGCGAAGAAAGAAATTTTCTAATATTTTTGTTTATTAATAAAATGAGACTAAAACTATGAAGAAAGATGTAATTGTGTTTGCAGCAATGACAGTAATGCTTGTTCTTGTACTTTCGGCTTCGGCCCAAACGCAAAATGTACTTGGAGATCTTACTTTTGAGGAACCAACAAAGTTGATACGTCCTACGGGCGTGAATGTGAATGTAAGAGAACGTCCAGCCGCCAATGCACCAAAGGCAAAAAACCAAGAGGGATGGGATGTCACGGCAACCAAGCACAAGCTTTATTATGTCAATACAGAATTGCCTGCATGGTGGAGCACCGAGGACGGTTATATCAGTAAGAAAGTCGCGAAAGAAAGTGTTGGCAAACCCATCACGGATGATATGCTAAACCGATTCTATGGTTGGAGTGAAGGTTATGATTCTGCAAGTGAATGGATGGTGTCGCGAACGGCCAGTAAATACGGGTTTGTGGTCTGCTACACATCTGGCGATGGCTGGAACACGTTGTGGCTGGGGAAACAGGTAGGTAATGTCTTCGTATTCAAATATCGTATTTTCTGCACCATTACCGTTGACGAGAATAATGCCAACCCAAAATATTTCAACCTCCATCAGGAAGACAGGGATGACTTTACACTTTGGACCATTACCGTGGGCAAGAACTTTATAATTGATGTCCCATGGGGTGGTATGGGTACGACGAAGACGCTTGATTTAAGAAAACTGAATGACAAAGCCATTTTGGAATTATTTAAATCTGCAATTGAGAAATGGAGTTGGCGTGATGGCTATTTCTACCTGAATTCCGATTTGCTTTCAAGCGAATATGCTAATTATGTATTAGGATAGACCACTATGCAGAAATTGTTTAGGACTATCATACTTTGCTGTGCACTCACTCTTTCTGTAGGGGTGAGTGCACAGTCCATGGGGGCAGCCCCTACCAAAAAGTCAAAGGTACGCCTAACTCATCATCTGACCCGTGTTAAGGGGAGTCAAATCATGGGTAATGGTACTGCTGATGACGATGGATGGGAATTGAAGTTCACATTTCAGAATACACCTCCGAAATGTACTAAGAACTCTCTTCGCATCACAATTTGGCGCGAGAAGGACATCTTCCACCCTAAGAACACAACCAATACAGGTGTGAACTGGTCGGTATTGGAACCTATGTCGTTTTGTGTTGATCCAGATCGTCCCGTGAATCCGAAGTATTATGGTTATTCCATGAACGACCCCAATAAAGATGAAGAAGATTACAAAGACATTCATCTGGACTTCGAGTGGGGGCACGAGGGCCCGTTCTCCGTATTCTTGCCCGACTATCTCTTTATGAACATGCCACTTCCTGACAATCCAGAACACAGGACAAATGTTCCTATAAAATACTATATTGCCTATGAAGTGGATTATGGGGGTGTTCTTTTCTCCACGGAGTTTGCCACCACTCCCTCTGTTACTTATACAATGTATGTTCCAGAAAGTGGGGCCAATATTATTGACAGGGGTGACAGGGACTTGAGCAGTTTGTTTGACGAAGACGAAGAAGAACCAGTAGACACTCTTGTTGACTCTCTTATATCGATTTGTTCTCCCCATAAATGGTTCATGGCCGAAAGAACAAAGAAAGGACATATCAGTACCAGTCCCGACGAAGGAGGATGTACATGGGAATTTGATGTGTATAATGTGGTGGAGCAGTGCTCTGTATGTGGCATCAAGAAACCACGTCCTGAGTTTGAACGCGTAGGTTCCCGGTGTTTGGAGCACGATCTGAAAGAAGTGTCTCGAATACCTACCGATACTCTTGAAGTGGTTCCTAACGGCAACTGTATAGACCTATATCTTATTTATGAAGTAACTTATGCTTGCCAGCATGATTGCTGCATATACAAAGAAAAGGCAAAAGAATCTCAATTCTTGGAAGAGAAGTGTCCACCAGAGCCTCCGACAGAATGTAAATGCCCGCCACATCAATGGCCAGAAGAGAAATATGTTAAAGTGGATGAGACACATGAGGCTCGAAGAATCAATGACAGGATATGTACATATTATTATGATATAATGGAAACTCCTGCAAGGAAGTGTAGTTGTTGTGGATATGAAGAACCTGCTCGAAGAATACGGGTGATGACTTCTAAAAAATGTGATGTACCACCGCCACCTCCACCTCCCCATAAACATTTCTGGAGATATTATTCCAATACGTCAAGGATTGGAAATGACATTTTGCTGTCGAAAACCCCTGAATATGATGAAGACTCGCTCAATATCTCCCTGAACGACTCGGTTCAGTTGAAGATGGGACAATGGGTGCATCGTGATACTATTTGCTATATTTCTTCACAGCCTGTTTCACGACAACTTTGGAAAGTTGTTTTAGGATCAGATGATTTCATGGGATATCCTCAGGGCGATAGCGGTTTAGTGACTGATGCCACCTATCAAGAGGCTTATGATTTCATCGGTCTGCTCAACGACACGGTACAGCAGGTAAGTAATGCCAATGTACTATTCTCGCTTCCTTCATTACAGGAAATGCGCCAGTTGTTTGTGAGGGTGAAAGCTGGGGAGTTGGGGCTGCAGGCTCAACAATTGAAGGGATTCTATGTGGATTCCGTTGAGGTCAAATCAGAGGATAATCTTCGCGTAGGGGTGTTGACTGCAAATGGCGAACTGAAGTCGGTAGATGTAGCTTCCACTCCAGACTCTATTGGCTTCTTAATAAAAGCCATGCCATACCGGCAAGTGTATAAAAAAAACTATGGGCGCTATCGCACCGTCATAATGCGCAAATGCACCAAGTGTAGTAAAATAGAGCTTGTCTGGTCGCGAAACTACCTTGGCAGAAAATCACTAAAGGGTCTTACCAATGAAATCCGTAAACTGAATAGGAATCATGGATCAGGGGGCGGTTCTGAAGTGACATGAACGAAGGATGAAGGCAGAAGGCTGAAGGATGAACGAAGGCTGAGGTATGAAGTCTGAGGCTGATGGAAGGAGTATAAATTAACTAAAACTATTGATATGAAGAAATATGAATTGATGGCATTGCCATATGCTCCAGATGCATTGGAGCCAGTGATTAGTAAAGAGACTATAGGTTTCCATCATGGGAAACATCTTCAGGCGTATGTGGATAATCTCAACAAACTGCTTCCAGACAGTGAGTATGAGAATATAGCTCTGGAGGAAATTGTGCGAAAGGCTCCTGCAGGGCCGCTATTCAACAATGCGGGACAGATACTGAATCACGAGATGTATTTCGCGCAGTTTAAACCTGCCGATGAGGCTGTCCAAGGCCCTGAGGGGGCACTTGCTGCACAGATAGAGAAGCAGTGGGGTAGTGTGGAGGCTTTCAAGGCTGAGCTTGAGGCTAAGGGTGTCGGTCTGTTTGGCTCTGGCTGGGTATGGCTATCGGCTGATGTTGATGGCAACTTGGTAATCACGCAGGAGCAAGGGGCATCTAATCCGGTGGTGAAGGGACTGAAGCCGCTGTTGACCTTTGATGTCTGGGAGCATGCGTATTATCTGGATTATCAGAATCGCCGTGCTGCTCATCTTTCTGCTCTTTGGCAGATTATTGACTGGAGGGTCATTGCAGCAAGGTATGATGGGTGAAGGATGATGTTATCTGCGTAGCAAGACACAGATAAATCGGTCATGAAACTGTTGGTTTGAGAGAGCAACTTTCAATAGGGACAACTTATGGTTCATGGTTCAGGATTAAAGGTTCACGGAGCCTGGACGAGCCAAGCTACAAAGACGGGCGCATTCCCCGTGGATGCCCCCAAGTTCCTGCTGAACTATGCGTGGGGAGGAGCGAGAAATTTGGTCGCTTTTTAAAGTTCTTTCTGAGGAAAGCGAACAAGTTCGAACGGAGAGTTTAGGGTGTAGTGTTTAGAGTAGTTCAAGAGTTCAAAGTTCAAGGGGGATTGCTTCGCAAGAAATTGAACAAAAATCTATCTCAAAATCTACCAACTTTTTTGAATACGAATTGCACAAATCAAACAAATATAAAAAACAAGAAGCCTTGTCGTGGGGACTACCACGAAAAGACTTCTAAAATGGTGAGAATGTTACTTGCGGCGCTTGGTGGGTCCGACTTTCACTTTCTCAACGACGGTAGTACGAGGATGCTTCTCAGCTTCCTTCATCGGGATGAAACGACCGGTTTCAGCGCTTCTGGCTTTTTCTACTGTTCGTGCCATAATCGATTTCCTGCTCCTTTCAGGCAATTGTGAAGCCTTGCCCAAGGACTTCGGGTTTGACATCGGATCGGGCAATCCGTTTTTGTTAACGCAACCTGCATGCCAACCCGTCAAAGAATGACAAAATGGCAGTGTTTATATTTAAATTTCGTGAAAAATGAACGAAATTCAAAAATAAAAACGCTTGGTAAGAAAAAATGTCGTATCTTTGCATTGTCATATAAAACCGAACGATTATGATAGCGGAATTCAAAATCAGGAACTTCTACTCATTGCGCGATGAGCAGACGCTGAGTTTTATCCCTACAAACGACGATACGTCGCGGGATATATACACGGAGGAGGTGGCGGACGGTGTGTCGCTGCTAAAGATAGGGTGTATCTATGGCTCCAATGCTTCCGGAAAGACTAATGTCTTGAAGGCGCTGGACTTCTTTGCGCAGTTTATGGTGAATGACAGCCTGAACAAGGGCGACGAGATTGGGGTGGTGCCATTCTTGCTGGACGATGTGTCAGACAAGGAACGGACGGCGTTCGAAATGACTTTCTATCTGAACCGTGAGAAGTATCGGCTCAATCTGGTGCTGGACAATAAGGTCATCTACGAGGAGACGTTGCAGGTGTATTCCTCCGCACAGCCTACGTTGCTGTATAAGCGCACCTATAATGCGGAGACGGCATCGACAGAGGTTGCCTTTGGCGGTAAGGTGGGGCTGTTGAAGAAAAGCAGGGAGGCCATCATCGGTAATACCATCAACAACCAGACGGTGATTGCTGCATTCGGGAATTCGAATGTGGAGCAGTCGAGGTTGAATCTGGTGTACGAGTTCTTCTCCAACAGGGTTGCTCCTATCATGTATCCGCAGAGCAGCCTAATGAGTTTCACCAAGCGTCGCATCCAGAGGAACAAGGACGGGCGGCTGAAGAAGTTCATCCTGCATTTCCTGAAGGCATCGGACTTCAATATCTCGGATATTTCCATTCACGAGGAGGAAATGAGCATTACGCCCGAAATGGAACTGATGATCAAGAACACCCCGGGTATGCCGGAGAAGGCGAAGGAGGAGATTCTGAAGAAAGGAACGCTGCACTCGGATGAGATATATTTTGTGCATCATACCAGCAATGGAGACAAGGAACTGGACGAGGGATTGGAGTCGAGGGGAACCAAGCGGTATATGGGGCTGGCGACGTTGTTGTATGACCTGTTGGTTCGTGGTGTGATACTGCCCATCGATGAGGTGGAGACGAGCATTCACTATGAGTTGCTGTCGTACTTTATCAAGGTGTTCCTTGTGAACAGCAAGCGGGGAGGGCAGTTGGTGCTTTCGACGCACGACATTAACCTGCTGGATGAAGATTACATCCGCAGGGATGTAATCTGGTTTACAGACAAAAATGATGGCGGGGAGACGCAGTTGGTGAGGCTATCGACGCTCGGGCTGCATAAGACGTTGTCGGTGTACAACGCCTACAGGCAGGAGAAACTGGTGAACCTGCCGTTCCTGGATAGTATTTACATGGATATGGATGAGTACTATGGAGAAGAGGGCAGTGAATAGGAAGGTACGGAAGAGCATCGCCATCATTGGCGAGGGGCTGACGGAGTATCGCTATGTGGACGACATGCGTACCACGGAGCGGTACAGGTTCAGTCTGGTGCCCGGTATCCCCAAGCATTCGGACGTGGATGACATTGTAAGACTGGCCCAGGAGCGCCTGAGGGCGGGTTATGACTACGTGCTGTGCCTGATTGATATGGATGTGATAGAGGGAAATCGCGAGAAGATGGAGCATTATAATACGCTGAAGCGGGAAAATCCAGATATTATCTTTGTGGAGTCCAGTCCTTGTACGGAGTACTGGTTCCTGATGCACTATATGTCCGGTCCGTCAAGCAAGGAGTATGCTGACTACGATGCCGTGGCGCAGGCGCTGAAAAGGCATATCCCGAACTACGACAAGACGGAAGCCTTCTTCAACAAGACGCATATCTACCGGGAGTTGAAGGAGAAGGGTGACATGGCGCGAGCCATTGATATTTCGCGGGAGCTTGAAGACTTGCGCTCCAAGGAACCGGAAGTGTACAGGTCGTACTCGCAGATGTACAAGCTATTTGACGTGATTGAGGGGATAATGGGGTAGAGGAGATAAGTGTGGGGGAGTTTAAACGGCGTATAGGAATGTCCCGGTGGTTCTGCTGATGGTTCGTGGTTAAAGGTTAATGGTTATGGATCAAGATACGAGATGGCTAAACAAATATGAGGAGGTGATGACTTTCATTGAAACAAATCGTCGGAATCCTTCTCGACATCGGATAGAGGAGCATGACTTCTTGAACTGGCTAAAGGCGAATCGTAAAGCACTGAATGCTGGTAAGATGAAGTCGGAGAGGGTGGAGAAGTTTAGAAAACTTCTGGAAATGACGGAACAATATAGGAGGAAGAATCAATATCAGTAATAGTTTCAAAGGGGGTGAGCGATGAGACGCTATAATACTACTCTGGAGATTAAGGCAGAGATTTTAGGGCTACTACAAGAAAGAATGGCGCGTATAGACGTGGACCAGGAGAAATATATTGTGGCTGAACAGGATGACGGAATTATTGTGTGCTATAACGGGATTAGGATCCTGAACGTAACGCCTTTTATATCGAATGTCGTAGTGAATGGTCAACTTCATGTATCTAATTGGTTTAGCCTGCGGGCGGTACATGATGACTATTGGTATGATAATGATGATCTTGACACGGATATATTTGTTGATGAGTATTTGGAATGTCAATTCCAGAATCAACGGATGACATTTGATAAATTGCTTGATGTCCTGATGCCTTTGGCGAAAGACGATAAGGTGAAGATAATATATGAAGCTCTTGACAATATTGGCTTTAAGGATGCATCGGTGAAATTTGATACTTTCACTTACAAATATGTGGTGGAAGGGGATATCTACTCTTTCTTGTATGAGGTTGAAAATAAAGGTGAGACATTTGACGATAATCGGAAGAAGCGATTCTTTAAATACATGTCGTTCAATACGTATATTGAAATACTGAAAAACAAGAAGATAAGATTGAACTCCATCATGTCGATGAATGATTCATCAGAAACATTCTATTTGGGTGATTACCTATGCAAGGCATATGAGGATGAAAGAAGGAAGGTGTTGCACCCGAAATCAGGGTATTTTCAGGATGGAGGTCTGCGAAAGAAGAAGGTTGTGGAATTTAAAAACAACCTGATAGGATGTTTCTCGGAGAAGAAAGATGACGCTTTGATGTGGCGGCTGTATGGTGACGGCGGTAAGGGGGTGTGTATGGAATTCGAGATAGAAAACGATTCATTGAAACCTGTCCTGTATCTGGATGAGAAGAATCAGAAAGCCAAACTGTTGAAGGAACTTGCGGGACGAATGAAAAATGATGGGATTACATTGTATTATAAAGATCTCTTGAAATATCATTTTTATACCAAAAGCCAACAATTTTGGTATGAGGGAGAATGGAGAATAGTGAAGGAAGTCAAAGACGAAGAACTTGCGGTTGCAAACTATGATGGTCTGATATGCCTATATAAAGACTATCCTTTTGAGGAGCTTGGGTTGAAGCCGACTATGGTATATTTAGGGGCCAATCTCGCTTATAAGGATGTGAATGTTCCGCTGTTGGTGGATTTATCGAAGCGGAGGCTGGATGTGAATCATGTGATGAAGAGTCAGGTGGAGAGTTTGAGAGTGTAATATAGAATGCGTCGTGGACGACTTTCGATTCTTGGTAAATGGTTGACAGTAATAATTTTCTTAAAGACATTAAACACTATGTCGAGGATGGCGAAATGTCGTTCTTGATAGGTGCCGGCTTTAGCCGTAATGTCAATAAAAAGGCATATCCTCTATGGGGTGAACTGCTGAAAGATGCCATCTGGGACTTGTTTGGCAACGGCAACAGGGCCAGACAAGAAAAGAAGGTAAGAGAGCAGGCCGAGAAAGAATATGGTTATCTGGGCATTGCCTCCTTGATGGTGAAGAAAGCGGGTTTCCATGAGGCTATAGACACCTATATAGAAAGCAAAACTCCATACCTGAAAACCGATGAGGGCAAACCGACTCTTTTCCTGAACGGAAAGAAAATGGGAGCTACGGTGAATCCCACTTGCCATCATTTATTGAAGAATCTGGATATTCACAACATATACACCTTCAACTACGATAACGCACTTGAATTCTTCTTAGGTGACGAAGCCAAGAAAGAATTGGATAATGACATAACCAAACAGGAGAAAGAATTAGAGACGCTGAATAATGAGATTCTAAGTCTGAAAGGGATAGAGGAAAAACAGAAAGAAACAATAGATTCCCTGAAGAAATTACACGAAAGCGCAGACGAAAATGACATATCAAAACAGGAAGGAGATGACGCTAATGGCGAGGAACTAAGGGAACAACACAGAAAGACGCAAGAAGAGATAGAGGACAAAAAGAAGAAAGCCAGAGACCTGAGGGTTAGTATAGAGAATAACAGACTCAAAAAGAAAACTTTCTATAATGTAGTGAAGGATGCGTATGAGATTTCGTTATCCTCAACTCAGAAGAACATCTATAAGATTCATGGAAGCCTGAGGGAAAACAAAGATGCTGAATATGGGTTTGACGGAGATTCACACACTCAGTATATTATTACACAAGAGGATTATGACACTTACCATCAAAGACATGAGGCTTTTGTGAACATGATGAGGATAGACCTGCTGAGGAACAGGTTCTGCATTATGGGTGTGTCGGGAGGTGATGCCAACTTCCTGACTTGGATTAACTGGGTGAAGGATGTGCTGGATAAAACCAAAGACAGGGAGAAACAGGAATCCAAGAAGCAGCATCAATCTTATTTCGTTTATTCCGGAAGCAAGGATATGCCAGAGAATATGATGCTGATGCTGCGGAATCATTATATTCATCCTGTGATATTGAAAGACTTGTTTCCAACTGCGCAGGATGATGAAGAACGGATAACCCAATTCTTGGAATACTTGCAACCGTTACGAAATGAAGATGCTTCGCGTTTTACTGATTTATGGAGCAGTATAGATGTGCCCAGACGCAGAGAAAAAAAAGCAAAAGCAGTTAATTTAGAAGTGGGAAAAGAACTTCTTCACCTGTCAGGACGTCATAAATTTCACAAGCCTCAGTCTGCCGTTCATTATGTGGCAAAAGATGTGCAGTTTGAAGGGGACTACTATCTGAAAGATGATATGGCTCTGCCTGAAAGACAAGTCTATGCTTCTGCCCTACAATGCTCCATGCTGCCACTTGACATCACATGCGGCGTAAAGGAGCTGGCGCAGATGGACAAGGAAACTTCAAAGGATCTGGAAGTGATATATAGAGAAGCATTAAAGAGAAGCTTGGTTTTACAGAATATCACAGGAAAGATTAAGAGGGTGTTGGGGGATGATGTTTATTCGAGGATACTGTCAGACCTATTCAATTTCAAATTCCCGACAACGGAAGATATTAGCCAGATTGAAGGTGAAGGTATTTCTTATGTACGTAAATATGCGCTATTGCGCTTGATAGGTAAGGATGCGTCCCTGGCTGGCAGTTGCGAGGCAACGGATTTCAGATCACCACAGGAACTGGTACTTGCAACAGACTGGTTGAAATATCTGGGATTGAAGAGTCCGACGCTTTATATGAAAGCTGAGGATTACAAGAACCAAAACAGGCTGTTCTCTCTGTATGACTACGACCAGGCATATCTGGCAGCGATGCGCAAGAAAGAAGAAATCAACACCTATGGATATGTTACAGAAACGGTTTTTCTGGACGGGTATATTTCTGACGTAACTAATGGTGCCGTACTGCTGAATAGTTTCGTTGAGTTGGGCATCTGTTTCGCAGGATATTCCCTGTTGACGGACCAAGAATGGCTGGAAATAGTAAGAGCCTTGAAAACGAGATATACGGAAGCTGTTATCTTCTATACGCTGGCAAGAGGGTCGAAAGACAAGGTCATAAAGCTCGTAGCACAGGAGATGATGTATGACGAGCGGTCGAGGAAGAAACTGGGGGCGGTGATGAAAAACATCATCATGTCGCTAACTGCGGAAACAACACCAAACACAATGAAGGCTAGAATGGCGACATTTGCTGCAGAGATATTGCCTGCCGTAGAAGTAAAGGGTTGGTCAAGGATGTTTGTTGCTGAGGCAGAGAAGATGCTCGATTCGGCAGACCAATATAATGCTTATTATGATATTGTAAAGTCTGTATATCGGTTTGTGGCAGATGCTCTGGAGTATGTATCCGCAAAGGATCTGAAACTGAGACTCTTGAGAAGGGTTTTAGGGAAAGAAATAGGGGATGGGCGGTTTGAGAGTCATTTCAATACATTAGTCATATCTGCCAGAAAAGGTTTAAGCGTGAAAGATTTTGCCCCGTTAAATGATATGCTTTTTGCTTTTGCAGAGAAAGCAAGAAACGGTAAAAGCCAACAGGGCTGTTTTATAGTAATGAACCTTTTACCCCAACTGGATAATGATAACAAGAAGAAAGTTTTACCTATCTTAGAGGAAAGGGCATTGCACGATGCCTTTATGACTGACGGATATGCAGCCCATATAAAAGATTATCCCGAAATGATAGAGCAGTTTAAGGAGAAGCTTTTGCAAAGGGCAGATCTTTGGCATACGGGTATTAAGGAGAACAGTGTGGGAATCGGTGGCGGCAATGTGAAGATAGGATTATTGAACCGATATCTACACTATGATGATGCAGAGGTATTGATCATCTATGATAATCTGAAAAAGTATTTAAGCAAGATAGAAAAAATACTTGATCGCGAGGGACGCTCTGGTATTGACCGGGGATGGCTGTCGTCGGAGAATACCTTCAGGGAGATAGTCATGGATATGATGCTGTTTATGAATCAACACCAAAAACAACTTTCGTTGCAGAATGACTTTATGGGGGCGAAAGAAACGTTGACTCGTGTTTATGAGAGATGCTTCTTTAACAAGTCGATATATGAGCTTATAGCTGATGATGAAATATACGATGCTATCAGGAAGTTGATGTTGGAATCGGAATTATACGGTTTGGCTAAATACAAGCAAGAATACGAGCAGTTAGTAGGAAGGCTGATTACCAAAAACAGTAATGAGCTGACTTATGCGTTCCGCCATCTTTCCTGGATGATAACCGCAAAGAAATCATTTTTTGATAACGAAGACTTCAGAGAACTTTTTGAGGCCGTTTTGAAGGTCTATGAACCATACTTTGATGTTTCTAGAAAAGAACAGGTTGTTTGGAATTTGATAGGGTGTCAGAAAGAGATTGCAGAGAACTGTCTTGTTAAGATTGCAAAGACTCTTGAAAGTGAGGGGATTACTAATGAATTTTGGAAAATGTATAAGCGAGTGTTTAAGATTTAAAATTTAAAATAATAAATAAATGAGTGAGTATCAGTATCATATTTTTAGCCCATATCGGGTGTGCCCTCTTGGGGCTCATGTGGATCATCAGCATGGACTGGTGACGGGATTTGCGATTGATAAGGGGGTGGATTTGTGGTGGACCCCCTCTGGCTCCCCCTGTTTAGGGGGAGAAAAAGACCCCCTTAATCCCCCTGTTTATGGGGAGAATCATGTGCATCTGGAGTCGAGGACGTTCGAAGGGACGGTGGATTTTGACATCGATGCACCGAGTCAGGTGAAGGAGCATCATTGGGGCGACTATGCGCGGGGTGCTAAGTATGCGCTGCGGAAGCGGTTTGAGTTGAAGCGGGGTATCACTGGCGTCATTCAGGGGTCGCTGCCTGTGGGTGGTCTGTCATCGTCGGCAGCGGTGCTGATCGCGTATGTGATGGCTTTTGCGAAGGCGAACGATATTACGTTGCAGCCGTTTGAGGTGGTGAAGATTGCTTCGGAAGCAGAACGCGAATACATCGGGTTGAATAACGGTTTGCTCGATCAGGCATGTATCGCACTGGGCAAGAAGAATCAGCTTCTGTTCTTAGATTGTGACTCGAATGAGTATAGGCTGATTCCTTTTGGTGGTCAGACCCCCTCTGGCTCCCCCTGTTTAGGGGGAGAAAAGGAGTCCTCCCTCAACAGGGAGGATATAGGAGGGTCTCTCCCCTTCGAGATTGGTATCTTCTTCTCTGGACTGACTCGTTCGTTGGTCAACTCGGACTATAACCTGCGCGTGTATGAGTGTAAGACGGCAGCGTGGAATATGTTGGCCTATACGGACCAGCCATTGAAGACGTTTGACAAGACGTTCTTGCGGGATATTCCCAAGGCTACCTTTGAGAAGACTCGCATCGCTATGCCTGCCCGCTTTGCCCGTCGTGCGGAACACTTTTATTCGGAGTACCGCCGTGTGCGCCAGGGTGTGACGGCATGGGAAACGGGTAATCTGAAATTGTTTGGTAAGCTGTCGTTTGACTCGTGTGAGTCGAGTATCCATAATTATGAGTGTGGCTCACCAGAGTTGATAGCGATCTATGAGATTATGCGACAGTTGCCTGGTGTCTATGGTGGTCGTTTCTCGGGTGCTGGATTCAAAGGTGCTTGCATCGCGCTTGTGGATCCTGCATATAAAGAGGAGATTCAGAAGGTGCTGACAGAGAAGTATCTGGAGCAGTTCCCAGAGTATGAGAAGACTTTCCAGATATTTTGGGTGAAGCCGGATGATGGGGCACGATTTGTCGGAGACGAGTCTAAGGTCTAAGGTCTAAGGTAGATTATAATGGGAATTGGTCAAAGGACAATAACAGAAAAGCTTTAGACTTTTGACTTTTAACCTTAGACAATAAGTAGGATGGATAGAAGTTTTGAAGGATTAAGGGTTTGGCAACAGTCTCGTACTTTCGTGAATAGTATCTACGATATTATGAAAGAGGTAAAGGACTATGGTTTCCGTGATCAAATTCAAAGAGCAGCCGTTAGTATCATGAACAACATTGCAGAAGGTGCAGAGTCTGGTTCTGATGCTAAGTTTATCAACTTCTTGCAGATTTCAAGAGGTAGTTGTTCCGAGGTTCGTTCGATGCTTTATCTGTGCGTAGACCGCCACATTATAGACCAAGAGACTTTTGAACGACTGAAAGCTGAAGCCATCTCAATTTCAAATCAAATTTATCGACTAATCGAGTCTATCGCCAAAGGACCAAAGAAGCCTTAGACCTTTGACCTTAGACTTTTAACATACAAACAAATGAAAAATATAGTAATTGCGGCGGGTTACGCCACTCGGCTGGGAGAGTTGACTAAGAACTTCCCGAAACCGTTGTTGAAGATTGGTGAGAATACCATCTTGGGAAGGATGCTTGATGACATCGACAGGATTCCAGAGATTGATGAGCATATCATCATTACGAACCACAAGTTTGCTGGTATCTTCGAAGATTGGGCTAAAGACCAAAGTCAAAGGTCAAAGGTCGAAAGTCAAAGGTCAGCCTTAGACCTTAGCCCTCAGACCTTAGACCGTCGATGGGTAAAGCCTATCACCATTGTGGATGATGGCACAGAGACGAACGAGACTCGTCTGGGTGCTGTGTGTGACTTGTTGTTTGCCATGGATAAGCTCCATATCGATGATGATTTGCTGGTAGTGGCTGCGGATAATCTGCTGTTCTTCTCGTTCCAGGAGTTCGTGGACTTTGCTCGTGCCAAAGGCACATCATGTATCATGTGCCACGAACAGCCGTCTATAGAGAAACTGCAGCGTACTGGTGTGGTGGAACTGGATGAGAATTGGCGAGTGCTGGATATGGAGGAGAAGCCACAGGTGCCGAAGAGTCACTGGGCAGTGCCACCTTTTTATATATATAGGAAGGAGGATCTGGACTTGGTACGGCATTCTGTAGAGAATGGCTGTGGCAAGGATGCTCCAGGCAATCTCGCACATTATATGGTAGAGCATACCACGATGCATGCCTGGCCCATGAGTGCCGGACGGTTCGACATTGGGAGCCTCGATACGTATTACGAAGCGGTTAAACGTTTCGGGTAGAGATGGTTTTGATTGCTTCGCAAGAAATCTTTCAAAAATCTGAATAATAATCTTCATGAAGAAATATTTCTAAGCGAGGCCTTAAGATTTTGAAAAAGATTTTTAGAGATTTCTAACCGAAGGTTATAAAAAATAAAAATAATTATGCAAAAGATTGATTTGAATAATAAAACCATATTGGTTACAGGAAGTGCGGGATTTATTGGCTCGAACTTGGTACTACGCTTATTTAAAGAAATGAGTGAGGGTACTATTGTGGGACTGGATAATCTGAATGATTATTATGATCCGACACTGAAAGATTATCGCCTCAGTGAGATTGAGAAGGCTAAGCCAGCGGGAATTGAATATGAGTTCGTCAAGGGTGACTTGGCTGACAAGGCGTTGATTGATGGCTTGTTTGAGAAGTACCACTTTGATGTGGTGGTAAATCTGGCTGCCCAGGCTGGCGTGCGTTATAGTATCACCAATCCTGATGCCTATATTCAGAGCAACATGATTGGCTTCTATAATATACTGGAGGCTTGTCGTCATTCTGTGGAATTGGTCAAAGGTCAAAAGTCAAAGGCAGCCTTAGACCATGGACCTCAGACCTCAGACAGCTACCGAGGCGTTGAACATCTTGTGTACGCATCGAGTAGCAGTGTGTATGGTGGTAATAAGAAAGTGCCATTCTCGACGGATGATCGAGTGGATAATCCCGTGTCGCTCTACGCAGCCACCAAGAAGAGCAATGAGCTGTTTGCTCACTGTTATTCAAAGTTGTACGACATTCCTACAACAGGCTTGCGCTTTTTTACAGTATATGGTCCTGCCGGTCGTCCTGATATGGC
>DEJG01000020.1:0-22078 GCA_002353295.1 Prevotella sp. UBA2754 | reverse complement strand
GAGACCATCCAGATATTCAACTATGGCAACTGCCGTCGTGACTTTACCTACGTAGATGATATCGTAGAGGGTGTGGTGCGCGTGATGCAGGGTGCTCCAGAGCGTAAGAAGGGTGAGGACGGACTTCCCATCCCTCCATACGCCGTATATAACATCGGTGGTGGTCAGCCAGAGAGTCTGCTCGATTTCGTACAAATCCTGCAAGAGGAACTGGTCCGTGCCGGTGTTCTCCCCACAGACTTCGATTTCGAGGCACACAAGAAGCTCGTTCCCATGCAGCCTGGTGATGTGCCAACTACTTATGCTGATGCCACAGCCCTTGAACGCGACTTCGGCTTTACACCCAAGATAACGTTACGAGAAGGATTGAGGGCTTTCGCCCAATGGTATAAGACATTTTATTGCAAATGAATCCCTGCATAAAAGCCGTCCCTTCACCGGAGGGACTCTAAAGGTATAAGGAATTCTATGGATAACAAGATTATCTTATGATATCGACATCTTCTATATGATTGATGGTAGGGTGGGGACAGCCTAGTGTACCCACTACGGTGATGATGTCGAAACGAATGGAGGCGCAGAGCCTACGGCACTTGACATAATGGTTGATGGCGTGCCGTAGGTTCTGTTGTTTTTTATAGTCAACAGCTTGTTCGGGTTGCCCGAAGACGGTGTTGCGGCGGGTTTTGACTTCGACAAAGACAATAACATCATCTTGACGGGCTATGATATCTATGTCGCGATGGCCGGAATGCCAGTCGTGTTCAAGGATAACATAGCCCTTTTCTTGTAAATATGCTGAAGCCACTTCTTCGCCCCATTTGCCCAGCTGTGCGTGCTCGGCCATTTCATTGGATGCTGGTTGGAGAGTGCTGGCCTGCTGCCATTGTAGCCTGACATGCTCATAGGTTTCGTGCACCCAGCCTTGTTTGTCGGGTACTGTAGGTAACAGGCGTTCGATAGCCAACAGGATTTTATGAGCCTCCTCTAATTTCCCCTCTTCAAGACGCAGTTTCAATATATCTGCTGCTGTCCAGAACATCGCCGACGATGCATGCGGACTTTTGTCAGTAGCATACAGTCGTCGAGCAGCAGTATAAGCTGCTTCGATATGTCCTGTCTTCCGCAATTCTAAAATATCCTTGGCAGTCATGATTTTTGCATATAAAGTGCAAAGATAATGAATATTTACCAATTTACTGCGAATAAAAAATTTTTTTGACTGTTTTTCTTGGTGTTTTCATTTGGTTTATGTACCTTTGCAACTCAAAATTTTAAAAAGATGAAACTAACTTATTCAACAATTTTAATGTCTATCTTGACATTGACCGCCTGTGAAAAGGCGATTGTTCCAGAAGGTGATGAATTTTCTACGGAAAAGCGTGTGGTTACGGGCTCTGCTCATCTAAACATTATTACCAATGCTACAAACAGAGTTGGTAATGAGATGAACATAGTCGGAAAGATTTACGTTTTTAACAGCGAGGGTTCTTGTGTGCAGGTACTTTCTTCAGGCGAAGAAAGTCATCAGTTTTCAAGTCAGTTGCCAGCAGATTTGTATACTTTGTATGCTGTTGGTGCAGAAGACCTTTCGCGATTTAACTTACCTGATCAGGAAGAGGCAACACCTGCCAGTGTGATCAGTCTGCAGGCAGGGAAGAAAATGGATGATCTGTTGATGGCAACGGCCACAGTTGATTTAGCTAGCGGGGAAACGCTCAACCAGAACATATCGTTGGAGCACAAAGTGTTCTGTTTGGATGACATAGAGATCCGACAGGTACCAGCCTCGGCTACCAGGGTGGAAATCTCTTTTGCCCCTATCTACAGTACTGTCTGTCTGGACGGATCCTATCCGGAGAGTCCTACAGAATCCTATAAAATAGCCCTTACCAAACAGGCAGACGGTCGTACGTGGAAGGCAAAACCCAGTCAGATGATGTTTCCTTCGAAAGGTAAACCTACTATCAAGGTGTCAATCGTCACTGATGAGGCTACGCTAAGTTATTCCTATACCTCAACGGAACTATTAGAAGCAAATCACTACTTTACCATTGTCGGAACTTATCAGGCATCGCAGGGTGTACAATTGACAGGTATATTGACATCATCCGAATGGGGTGAAGACCGTACTATAACCTTTGATATCCATGAAGACGATGTGACAACAGCCTATCATCTAGAGGCAGGACAGTTGTACAATGGCTATTATGTAGTATCGCTCGATAAGACAAATAAGTCTGCCGTGCTGTTGGCGAAAGAGAAGGTCGACTATACGGCTCCAACAGAAGATACCAGTGAAGCTACTTGGAAATCTGCATTGGAGGCAGCCATGGCGACACTCGAAAAACCATCAGGAGCAACTGGCAACTGGCGTCTGCCTACACTGGAAGAAGCAAAGATATTCACCAATGATACGAAGGCAACTTACTTTGGACAATCGGCCTGTACACCCAACTTCTTCTGTCTGGATGGTGAGACGCTGAAATGGGCATATACCCGTATTCATGGGGGAACGCATCGGTTCGAGTCAGGAACCGGGCAATTTTCAGGAATGATGCACCTACGTCCAGTAATCGACATGAAGTATTGATGGTGATGAAGCAGGTGAGATTTTTTCTGATATTGCTGTTGGGTGTGGTGACGGGAGCCTGTGAGAAACAGATCCTGCCAGAAGAGGAGTATGGCTCGTCAGCAAAGGGCAACTTGCGTGTGAACATATTTCAACTGGATCAGATTCCTTTTGAAACAACTCTCCGTGCTGCCAATGCACCGCATTGCAGTCGTTTGAATTTTGCTGTTTACGACATGCAGGGTACTCGAATCAAACAAGTGAACCAACAAGAAGGAGACAACGACTTTGGAACAGCAGCCTTTCTGTTGCCCGCCGGTCAGTATCAGTTTGTGGCTTTGGCCCATAGCAGCAATGGGAACCCAACGATGACTGACCCCCAGAAAATACAGTTTACCAATGCCAAGGGATATACAGACACTTTTCTTTATTATACAACCCTGACAGTCGGTGAGGAGCAGCAGACACTCAGCCTGTCTCTCCATCGCATCGTCTCACTATGCCGCATTGTCATCAACGATGCGATACCAGAAGGGATTACCCGACTCTCGTTCTATTATACGGGCGGTAGTGGCCATTTTAATGCCATCACGGGACAGGGTGTGACCAACTCGAAACAAGAAGCCACCTACGAAGTGGTGGCTGGTCAGCAGCAGACACAATATGATCTCTATACCTTTCTGCACAGCACGGAGGGAACGCTCCATGTTAAAATGACAGCCTATGACGCAGGCGATAATGTCCAGTTGGAACATGAGTTTGATATACCCATGGCTGTTAATAAAATTTCATGGCTTCAAGGAGCGTTTTTTGCCGGTTTCACCGCATCTGCTACGCAGTCTGTTACCACTACCGTTACAATTGACGGCACATGGGATGGGGAAGACTTTTTTACTTTTTAAACAGAAATGTTTAAATAAAGTTTGTAGTTCTCTTTTTTTTTCGTACTTTTGCGGAAAAATAGAGAAATGCTATGAATCCTTTCAAGAAAATACTGAGTTGGTATTTCAGTAGGAATTCACTCCCTTACTGGTGCCTGCTGCTGAGTGACTGTCTGATGGTGTTCCTGTCTTCAGTAGTTTCATTTTGGGCTTTTGAAAAAACGCAGTTGTTGTTTGACCAGCGTTTTGACGTGTTTTACACAGCCTTGGTATATGCTGTATTAAGTCTTATCGGGGCCAAGGTGTTCCGTACCTATTCGGGTGTGGTTCGCTACTCGTCCTTTGTAGACTTGATGAAAGTTGCCTATGCCAATCTGTTGAACATGGTCATTGCTGTTATCCTGTCGGAAGTGTTGCAGCGGAATGGACTTCACGAAATTGCTGCACTGACCCAGACGGAGACAGTTATAGCCTTTGTGGTAGCTACCTTGGCTATGTGGGGTGTGCGTGTTGTCGTGAAGACTCTCTATGACGTAGCCCTGACGGACAACCGGACAATGAGAGTGTTGATATACGGAGCCCTGTCGGGTGGCGTCGGCTTGGCAAAGAATATCCGTACCCAGCGTCCTCGTAAATTCAGTCTATGCGGCTTTATCTCGCATGACAAGCGAGCCAAGCACATGCAGCTGATGGGTAAAAACGTGTATAACGTGGATGACGACCTGCCTGCCATTATCAAAAAAGAGAAGATCCAGGCTGTTTTGGTATCTCCCCTTCGATTGAAGGAATTCCGTGATAATCAGGAAGTGCAAAACTTGCTGATAGGAGCTGGTTGTAAGATCTTTATGGCTCGTTCTGCGGAAGAGGCTAAAGTAGAGGACGGTCAGCTAACCGATGAGGATATTGAGGGTATGCAGTTGAATGAGGTGTCAGTAGAAGACCTGTTGCCTCGTGCAGAGATAAACATCGATATGAAGTCGGTAGGAGAATTGTTGCAGGACAAGTGTATCCTCATTACCGGATCAGCAGGTAGTATCGGTTCGGAGATGGTGAGACAGATAGCTGTCTATAAGCCCAAGAAAATGATACTGATAGACCAGGCCGAGACGCCGCAACACGATATCCGGCTGATGATGGCCAAGGACTTCCCTAGTATTGATGCCCTGACCATTGTGACCAGTATTGACCGTGTGACGCGAATGGACACCATTTTCAGAAAATACCGTCCTGACTTCGTATTCCATGCAGCAGCCTATAAACATGTGCCCATGATGGAAGACAATCCTTCGGAGGCCGTATTGAATAATATATACGGGACGAAAGTGATTGCCGACCTCTCCGTGAAATACGGCGTGAAGAAATTCGTGATGGTTTCTACAGACAAGGCCGTCAATCCGACCAATGTGATGGGTTGTTCGAAACGTATCTGTGAGATTTATGTACAGAGTTTGAACCGTAAGTTGCACAGTGAGGCCAGTAACAAGTTAGATGAAAAGCCTGACTTTGTGAATTATACCCAGTTTGTTACCACCCGTTTCGGTAACGTATTGGGTTCTAACGGTTCCGTTATTCCCCTGTTCAGAGAGCAAATTAAAAACGGCGGTCCTGTGACCGTGACAGATGAGCGTATCGTGCGTTTCTTTATGCTGATACCAGAGGCCTGTAAGTTAGTATTGGAAGCTGGTACAAAAGGTAATGGCGGTGAGATTTTCGTATTTGATATGGGGCAGCCCGTCAAAATCATAGATTTAGCACGTCGTATGATAGCATTGTCTGGTGCCAAGAATGTGGAGATTCAAATTACTGGCTTGCGCGAAGGTGAGAAGCTCTACGAGGAAGTGTTGAACGAGCTGGAGGGTACGAAACCTACTTTCAATAAGAAGATACGTATAGCTCAGGTGCGTGAGTATGATTACAATACAGTCAGTCAGCAAATTGATGAATTGATAGCAATTTCCAAGGAGTACGACAATATGGCTACCGTTGCCAAGATGAAGGAAATAGTACCAGAATACAAGTCTAATAACTCCGTATATGAAAAGCTAGATAAATAGTCTCGATAACACATTATATTATATATAAAGGATGAAAATAGCATTGATAGGGTATGGCAAGATGGGTAAAATGATTGAGCAGATAGCCCTTGACCGTGGTCATGAAATTGTGAGTATTATTGACATTGACAATCAGGAAGACTTCAAGTCGCCTGCTTTCGCATCGGCAGATGTCGCTATTGAGTTTACGGCTCCGCAGGCAGCCTACGGTAATTATTTGAAGGCCTGGGAGGCCGGTGTGAAGGTTGTTTCGGGTAGTACGGGATGGATGAAAGAGCATGGTGAAGAAGTCAGGAAGGCATGTGCAGAGGGCGGGAAGACCCTCTTCTGGGCCAGTAACTTTTCCATCGGTGTGGCTATCTTCTCTGCCGTCAACCGGTATTTGGCAAAAATTATGAATCAGTTTCCGCAATATGATGTGGAGATGGAAGAGACACATCATGTGCATAAGCTCGACCACCCCAGTGGTACAGCCATTACGCTGGCAGAGGAAATAGTAGAACGGATAGACCGCAAGGAAGCATGGGCAGAAGACACTACCGATGCCAAGTTCTTGCGCGTTGACCATATACGCAGGGGAGAAGTGCCCGGGATTCATACTATCCGCTATGATTCCGATGCCGATCTGATTACTATCACCCATGATGCGCATAGCCGTAAGGGCTTTGCCCTCGGTGCGGTGCTGGCAGCAGAATACACCCAGGAGCATCAGGGACTGCTGACCATCAGCGATATGTTTACCTTTTAGTTGAAAGTTGATAGGTTCATGGAGAAAAAGAAAGTATATAATCCTAAAGTTCAGTGGGCAAAGTTCATCGTGGTGTTGGTACTCTATCTGTTGTTCCTCTACTGGGTAAAGTCCTGGTGGGGATTATTGGTAGTGCCATTCATCTATGATATCTATATTACCAAAAAAATCAAGTGGCAGTGGTGGAAGGAATCTGAAGGTCCGGTGAAATGGGTCATGTCATGGGTAGATGCACTGGTATTTGCCTTGGTAGCTGTCTATTTCATCAATCTGTTCTTCTTCCAAAACTATGTCATTCCCTCCAGTTCGCTGGAGAAATCACTATTGACAGGCGACTATCTCTTTGTCTCGAAGGTGAGTTACGGGCCTCGTATTCCCGAAACCCCTTTGACCATGCCTTTGACACAGCATACCCTGCCGTTGTTCGAGTGCAAGAGCTATATTGAGTGGCCACATTGGGACTACAGACGTGTCAAAGGGTTGGGGAAAGTGAAGCTCAACGACATTGTGGTGTTCAACTATCCTGCAGGTGATACTATTTGCAGTGCTCCACAATACCAAGCCTATGATTTTTATCAGATGTGCTATTCGTTGGGTTACCAGATGTATCCCCAGCGCCCAGACCCAGACAGTCTGACCGTTGAGCAGCGTCAGCAGTATTTCAATTTTATTTATCAGGCCGGCAGACAGGAGATTGTGCGCAATCAGGCTGAGTACGGTTTGATAGATACCCGTCCTACAGACCGCAGAGAGAATTATGTGAAGCGCTGTGTCGGACTGCCAGGTCAGACCCTCCAAATCAAGGACCGTATCATCTATCTGGATGGCAAAGCCAATAAGGAGCCAGACAATGTGCAATATACCTATAAGGTAAAGCTCCGCCAGCGTCTGGATGATGACACCATGAAAGAGTTGGGAATTACGATGGAAGATCTCACCTCGCTGAATACGACCGGATATATGCCTATGACCAAACACGCTGTCGAAGAACTCAAGAAGCGTAAGGACATGGTGGAGAGCATAGAACTGAATACAGAGGCCAGTGAGTTGGATATCTATCCATTGAATGGTAACCTGCATTGGACCCGTGATAATTACGGACCTATCTGGATTCCGAAGAAAGGCGAGTCGATGAAGTTGACGTTGGAGAACCTGCCTATCTATGAGCGTCCTATTCGCACTTATGAGGGGAATACGCTGGAGGTGAAGGATGGCAAGATTCTGATTAACGGCAAAGTAGCAACGTCATACACCTTTAAACTCGACTATTATTGGATGATGGGTGACAACCGTCATAACTCTCTCGACTCCCGTTATTGGGGATTTGTGCCAGAAGACCATATCGTCGGTAAGCCCATCTTTATCTGGTGGAGCAGTGACCCTGACCGTCATGGCTTCTCTGGTATCCGTTGGAATCGACTATTCCGCTTTGTAGATCATATTAAATAATGTATGACTGGTTGGCTGAAGTTCGTGATAGCACTCATATCCGCATTCCTGTTGGTGTTGGCTTTCCGTGCTTTGGCTTTTTCCGTCTATACCGTCGAGGGAAAAGGACTTGAGCCCCTCTATATACAAGGCGACCGTCTGTTGGTGAACCGTTGGAGCTATGGGCTTAGAATTGAGGGGAACGGTGTGCTGCCCTATAGCAGGATGTTACGTAAACCCGTTGAAAAGGGCGATATCGTACTGTTTGACCTGCCTGGAGACTCCATTTCCGGTGAATTTATCGCGCGTTGCAAGGCTGTGCCGGGAGACATCCTTAAAAAAAAGAGCGGAACGATGGTTGTGCCGGGGTTAAAAGACTGTGCAGATGCCGACTATTATTGGTTGGAATCAATCAATCCGGCAAATCCTGCAGACTCCCGTCATTTGGGACTGATATCTGAAAGGAATATTATCGGTAGGGTAGTCACTATCCTCTATAGCCATGATGACCAAAGACCTTTCTGGGCAGGTTATCGTAAGGAAAGGACCTGTCGATGACTACCGCCCTTTTGCAAACCACCTATTTCGGTCCTATCCAGTGGTATCAGAAACTGCATCGTTATGACCACTGCGTGATAGAGCAATGTGATTCATATCAGAAGCAGACCTATCGCAATCGCTGTGTCATCGCTACTGCCAATGGGTTGCAAACCCTGACGGTACCCGTAGAGGAGGGAAGAGGGAAGCGAGAGGAAGTAAAGGACGTGCGCATCAGTGACCATAACCAATGGAGGAGGATTCATTGGAATGCCCTGCAGAGTGCGTATAGTGAGAGTCCCTTTTTCGAATACTATGCTGACGATATCCATCCATTTTTTGAAAAAGAATACACATTTTTGGTAGATTTCAACGAAGAAATCCGGCAAAAAATCTGTGAGTTGACAGATATCCATCCCAGTGTAACGTATAGCTCAGTGTATAGTGTCGATGGGTCAGGGATGAAAGACTTTCGCGACGTGATACATGCCAAGCACCCACAGGAAGACCCCGAATTTCAGCCTCGTCCCTATTGGCAGGTATTCCAACATCGTCATGGTTTCCAACCTAATCTCAGCATCCTTGACCTCCTCTTCTGTATGGGTCCAGAGTCCATTTTTTATCTATAATTCTCTCAAAGGAAAAAGGATGGTACAAAATATTTAGTTTTTTGTAACATGATAATAAAGATTATTCAAAAAGAAATCACTATCTTTGCAGCAGATTTTAAGTAAGCTAACTAATTTTTTAAACCTATAACAATAATGGCAACAAACGAAATTGCTCAAGAAACGAAAGGCTTTTATAAGCTTTCGTGGGTACAAAGAATCGGTTTTGGCGCTGGAGACTTGGCACAAAACCTGATTTATCAGACTATCTGCATGTATCTTCTCTTCTTCTACACGGATGTGTATGTACTGGGCGGCGATGCCGCGAAATCGGCTGGACTGGCAGGCACGATGTTCCTGGTGGTACGTCTGGTAGATGTGCTGTGGGATCCCCTGGTGGGTACGTTCGTGGATAAGCACAACCCTGCGTGGGGTAAGTATCGCAGCTATCTGGTGATGGGTGGTATCCCATTGACCATCTTGGCTATTCTGTGTTTCTGGGATGGTTTTGCACCTTCACTGATTTATGCGTATATTACGTATGTGGGTATGTCGATGCTCTATACACTGATTAATGTGCCATACGGTGCGCTGAACTCGTCGCTGACACGCGACACGGACGAGATTACGATTCTGACGTCGGTGCGTATGTTCATGGCGAATGTGGGCGGACTGGCGGTGTCGGCAGGTGTGCCCATCATGGTGGCTATCTTTGCGTCGTCGCAGACGCTGCCTATCGAGATGGCGCTGTTCATGGGCTTGGGCTCGCTGCCTTCGTTTATCTTCATGCCGCTGGTGCCTGCCATCAAGAAGAAGGTGGGTAAGAAGAATATGTTCTACATCTTCCTGACAGTGGCTATCATCGGTATGGCTCTGCTCTACGTAATCAGTAAGATGGGTACGGTGAAGGAGAATATTACACTGGTGTATATCGCGCAGTTCATCAAATCGACGGGTGTCATCGTGGCTACGGGTTATATGTGGGCTCTGATACCGGAGGTGATTTCGTATGCGGAATATACCACGGGCAGACGTATCGCGGGTATCGTGAATGCGCTGACGGGTATCTTCTTTAAGGCTGGTATGGCACTGGGCGGCGTGGTGCCCGGACTGGTGCTCGCCATGACGAACTATGTGCCCGCTGAGGAGGCTCAGACACTGCCAAAGGATTCGAGTGCATGGTTCTACACGATGCTGATCTACTCGCTGGTGGGTCTGGCGCTGTTGATATTCTGCTTCTCACAGACGAAGGAGCGTGTGGTCATGGACCAGTCGGAGTCGGCAAACGTAAAGGTGAGCGACTTGTGGATGGAGTTCATGCGCAACCGTCCGCTGCGCATCATCGCACTGTTCTTCATTACTGCCTTTGCCATGATGTCGGTGGGTAATGCTGCGGGGGCGTACTTCATGAACGACCTGGAGCTGCAGTCGCCACTGGCTCAAGAGGGTATTCGCTGGCTGGTATGCATCATTCCTGCCATCCTGCTCATCGTGGCTATGTTCATCATCTCGAAGTATGAACTGACCGACGAGGTGATTGATGATATCAACAAGAAGATTGAGGAACGGAACCAATGAAGGTTTCAAGTTTCAAGATTCAAGTTTCAAACCTGAAACCTGAAACCTAAAACCTTAAAGTTCGAAGGGCGATGCAGGCAACTGCGTCGCCTTTGCTTTTAGTTGCGCTTGGGGATTGTCTTTCCATGCATAGCGGATGCGGACGGGGGCGGCAACGGGGCTGTCGATGGTGACTTGTGTGCCACGGACGGTGGCAGTGGCGTTATGGAACTTACCATCGGAGGCAGCTACCTCAAACTCGGCTACGGAACCGTCCTGCAAGGGCTGGTCGAAGGTGATGACGATTTGCTGACCCATTATCTGATGGCGCAACGGACGGGGCGAGAGCTGTACGTTCTTGCCATAGACGAGGCGGTCCATACACTGGGCGACACGCTCGGCTACTTCCTTCTTGCGCAGGGGGTGGATATCAACAGGTTCGCCAAGGTCGATGGCTACGGCGAGTTCGGCACGGGAATCGCCAAGGACTACCTGACGCTGGGCTTCACGTAGACGTGCCCACCCGCTATTGACGGGTTCGGTCTGGGGGGTGAGGGGTTGCGGATGGCCGGTCTGCTGACGCCCGTCGTGGTTGGCTAACTGCACGATACAGAAGGGCAGTTGGGGCTGTTGCCACAGGGTGCGCCAGTTGCCCATGAGTTTGCGCAGGAGGTCGGCATAGGGCGCAGGATTGCCGGTATTGGACTCCCCTTGATACCATACTACGCCGCTGATGGCATAGGGGGCCAGAGGATAGACGACAGCATTATATAATGTAGAGGGCAGATTCTGTAGGGAAACATCTCCACTGGGGCAGGGAGGCATCTGGGCACCATTGTGGTGGAGCCAGGTGGTTGAGAGTTCTTGAGACCTTCGGAACAAGCGTCCCTTTGGGCCGAGCGGAGAGTGGAGAGTGGAGAGTGGAGAGTTGGGTAAGTTGAACCTGCTTTCGCCGAAGGCGATACAGTAGGGTTTTTCGGGGATGAAATGGGCGATACCATATTTATTAATAAAGCGGACGGTGATGACATTATCGCCTTCATGAAGGAGTCCGTCGGGGATGTCGTAACGACGCGGTGGGTATTGATAATAGGTGCGACCGACCTGGCGACCATTGATATAGGTGATGTCGGCATCGAAAAGGGTGCCGAGGTAGAGACGGGCAGGTTGGGATGCCTGCTCCTTGGTGAGCTGCACGTGCTGACGGAGCCATATGCTGCCAATAATGGGACGACCGTCTTTTTTTGCCCATTCCAACGAATACTGATCAACGGGTGTCCACTGGGAATCATCGTAGTCGGGGGCAGCAAAATGGCCCTGCACACCCGGGTCTAACTCGTCGAGCATGGCATTCCAACGCTGGTCTGCCAATTGATTGGCTTTACTTTGGGCAGCGACATAGGCATCGTCGGCATAGAACTGGGTACGCTCGACATACATAGGATAGTCGCGACGGAGGGAGTCGGCAGAAATCCATGCTTCCACGGGAGTGCCTCCCCAACTGTTTACAATGATTCCCTGAGGAACGCCCGTCTTTTCGTACATCCGTTTTCCTAAGAACGAGCCTAAGGCAGAGAAGGCCCAGGCATTTTCCTTGGTGAGCGGTTTCCAATTCATCGCAGTAGTCCGGATATCATCCTGCACGCCATGCGTGTTCGTTTCGTTCTGAACACGGAAGAGCCGGATTTGCGGGTTGTCAAACTGGTTGATTTCCTCTACATATTGCGGATAGACCCGTTCGATGGTGACGTCAACGTTCGACTGTCCGGAGCAGAGCCATACATCGCCTACCAATACGTTGGTAAGGACTATATCGCCAATCAACAGGGTATAAGGACCTCCAGCTTTCATGGCAGGCAGGTCAACGCGGAAACGCCCGTTATTGTCGGCGACAGCGACTGTCTGAAATTTGTTGAATCGGATACTGATATGTTCGCCAGCATTCGCTTTTCCCCAAACGGGAATTTTCTTGCCCCGCTGTACGACCATGCCCGACTGGAACAGTTGAGGAAGTTGTACTTTGGCATATCCAGTAAGGAATGCACAAAACAAGAGTGTGAGGAGTGTAGTGGTTCGTAGTTTCATCATTGTATTATTATTGATTTATTATATGCAAAAATAGAAAAAAAAGCCGACGAAAAAGCTGAAAAGTGCATTTTTCTATTCTCATGAAACAAAAACAGTAAGTTTATGTTACAAAAAGAAACGACACTTTCGTAATAAATTGCTAATTTTGCAACAGAAAATAATATTAACAAAGCAACTACTACTGATTATGGCAAAATTACCACGTTACTTATTCCCTAGTGATTATATGGCTGATCCTTCAGCCAATGTGTTTAACGGCAAATTGTATATCTATCCCTCACACGACCGTGAGGCAGGACATGCTTTTGATGATGATGGCGGCCACTTCCAGATGAAGGACTACCATGTACTTTCTTTCAATGATGTAGAGAACGATGAGGCTGTCGATCATGGAGTTATCCTGGATGTTGAGGATGTAGCCTGGGCTGAGAAACAGATGTGGGATAATGATGTAGTAGAGAAAGACGGAAAGTATTATCTTATTTTCTCTGCAAAAGATTATAACGGTGTATTCCATCTGGGTGTAGCCGTAGCCGACAAGCCAGAAGGTCCTTTCGTGCCTCAGGAGCATCCTATCCGTGGTTCTTTCTCTATCGACCCCAGCGTATTCAAAGATGATGACGGGCAAATATACTGTTACTTCGGTGGATTGTGGGGTGGACAGCTTCAATGGTATCAGGCTCCAGAGAAATTAGTGAAAGAAGGTGTTGACTTAGGTCCTGCAGGTGATCGCAAGACCCAGCTCTATGCTCCTGCTGACGTGCCAGCCCTATCGAGCTTTGTCGTGCGCATGAGTGATGACGTGATGCAGTTTGCTGAGGCTCCGCGTGATGTAGTGATACTGGATAAGAACGGCGAGCGTCTGAAGGCTGGCGACCCCCATCGTTTCTTCGAGGCCTCTTGGATGCATAAATACAATGGTAAATACTATTTCTCATATTCAACAGGAGACAGCCATTTCCTCTGCTATGCTATTGGTGACAATCCTTATGGACCATTTACCTATCAAGGAGTGATTCTTGACCCGGTAGTAGGATGGACCACCCATCATAGCATTGTAGAGTTCAAGGGGCAGTGGTATCTCTTCTACCACGACTGTGTTCCATCTAACGACGTCACTCATTTGCGTAGCTTGAAAGTGCAGCGCTTGTTCTATAATGAGGATGGGACCATTCAGAAGGTAATCAATGAATAGTCGGACAATTATTGCTAACTATTATCAAAACCATTGCGATGAAATCGTTCATTTCGTGGCAATGCGCATTCAGGACAGGGCAGAGGCTCAGGATATAGTCCAGGATCTCTTCCTCCGTCTGCTCAGTAGTCAACTGATGGTTACTGAGCAGACTTTGCCTTGTCTGATATATACGATGGCACGGAATATGGTGGCTGATTATTTCCGCCGTCGTCATGTATTAGAGGAGTATGAACATTATCTTCGTCGTTCAGATTTGGCGGATAACTCGGTGGAATCGGTTTTTTCTGCCCGTCAAGTCATGGAACGAATGGAATTTTCGCTGGCTCGTCTTCCCGAGGCTTATAGAAAGGTCTATTGCCTGCATATCTATGGCGGCATGAAGGTGCGTGAGATTTCTCAAGAATTGAATGAGAACTATAAGCGTGTAGAGCACCAGTTGGGCGTTGCTCGCAAGACCGTTCGCCAGCACCTGAAGGTTTGTGTCTAGTTACCTAAATAATCAGCGTAGATAAGGAGTTGGGGTCAAAGCACTCCTGTGCCACCTGCTGTAACTGATTGGCTGTTATGGCATCAATTTGTTGAAACAGGTAGTCAATATCACGTTCTTTGTCATAATGGAGGAAACTTTTGGCAAAGTCGAGAGCAAACTGTTCCCTGTTGTCACAAGCAATAGCTATTTGCCCCTTGATCTGTCGTTTGGCTGCAAGCAGCTGACGTTCCGATAGTGGATGCTGCATCACACGGTCCAATTCGCGGTGTACCAATTGTTGACAACGTTTCACGTCATGATGGTCACAGCCGAAGTAGACAGACCAGCATCCTGTGTCGCTGTAGCTTGCCATTGAGCTTTCAATAGTATATACCAAGCCGTGTCGTTCGCGGAGTGACAGGTTCAGGCGGGCATTCATACTGGGACCTCCCAAAATGTTGTTCAACAGATATAAGGGCATTCTTCGTGCGTCGTTGAAAGAGTAAGTCTTACATCCTATCATCACGTGGGATTGGTGATGAACTATAGTTTCAGGTTTTAAAGTTTCAGGTTTCAGGTTCTCTGGTTTCAGGTTTGCATCTTGAAACTTGACACTTGAATCTTGAATCTTGACACTTGAATCTTGAATCTTGAAACCTTCTTTTGGGGTTTGTGCTTCCAAAGAAGTGACTAAACGTTGGAAATTGATATCCCCATAGGCAAAGAAAATAGCATTATCCGGGCGGTAATAGCGTTGAGTGAAGCTTCGGGCGTCTGCACTGCTGAATGACTTCACCCTTTCGCGTGTTCCTAATATATTATGTCCGAGAGGATGATTCTGAAATAACTGGTTTTCAAACTCATCATAAATCAGTTCGGCGGGAGAGTCGTTATAACTCTCGATTTCATCGCAAATAACATCCACTTCGTGAGCTATTCCCTGATCGGGATAAACACTATTAAACACAATATCTGTCAGGAGGTTAACGGCGCGCCCCATGTGTTCCTTCAAAATAGCGGCATAGAAAATGGTATCTTCCTTATTGGTAAATGCATTGAGGTCGCCTCCTACTCGTTCCAGACAATTCAGTATTTGAAGGGCAGAACGTCTGTGAGTACCCTTAAAAGTAACGTGTTCGCAGAAGTGAGCCAACCCCTCTTCACCAGGTTGCTCATGGCGTGAGCCTACCTTGATGCCAATACCGCAGTAAACAACAGGTGAAACGGAGGGCAGATGAATCACTCGCAGGCCATTTGGGAGTGTATGGATGTTATATTTTCTCATTTCGTCTGCAAAGTTACTAATAATTCATAATTAATTCGTATCTTTGCAGGAAAATCATGTGTTATGCGAAAAGTAATTGGTATTGGTGAGACAGTACTAGACATCATTTTCAGAGAAGAGCAACCAATCAGTGCTGTCCCCGGGGGTAGTGCCTTTAATGCAATAGTATCGTTGGGACGTTGTGGCGTATCAGCGAGTATGATCAGTGAAACAGGTAATGACCGTGTGGGGCGGAATATTATCAGTTTTTTGGAAAAGAACGGGGTAGATGCAACCCACTTGAATGTCTATCCAGAATCCAAATCGCCGATCTCTTTGGCATTCCTGAATGAGAAAAATGATGCGGAATATATTTTTTATAAGGATCATCCGCACGACAGACTGGAGTATGTATATCCAGACATTCATCCCGATGATATCGTTATTTTTGGTAGTTTCTTTGCTTTAAATCCAGTGATCCGTCCCCAGGTTTATGCCTTTTTAGACTATGCCCGTCAACACAAGGCCATTCTTTATTATGATGTGAACTTCAGGGCTTCCCATCATCATGAGGTTATGAAGGTTACCCCCAATCTCTTGGAAAACCTGGAACTGGCTGATATTGTGAGAGGTTCGTCAGAAGACTTTGAGGTTCTTTTCAAGCGTCATGATGCTGATGCCGTGTATCGTTCACAAATCTCTTTCTATACCAAGAAGTTTATTTTCACGCAAGCAGCCGATCCTATAGAACTAAGGGCAGAAGATGGTTTTACCAAACAGTATCCTGTGCCTGCGCTGGAAACAGTGAGTACCATTGGTGCCGGTGATAATTTTAATGCCGGTTTCGTGTATGGCCTTCTTAAAAATAACATCACGCGGCAGGAAATAGACAATGGACTGACCGAGCAACAGTGGGATGCCGTCATCGCATGTGCCATTGAGTTTGCAGCCGAGTGCTGTAAGAGCATCTCTAATAATGTCTCTGTCGACTTTGGAAAACAGAAGAAACAGGAACTGGAAGCAGCATTATCAGTATTAGAATAAATTTTAAATATCAAATAGCTATGCAAGAAATTACTAACAAAATCTATTATGTGGGAGTGAATGACCGCAACAAGTCACTTTTTGAAGGCTTGTGGCCGTTGCCCAATGGTGTGAGCTATAATTCGTATCTCATCGATGATGAGAAGGTATGTCTGATTGATACCGTTGAAGTGGACTTTTTTACCCAATTCATCGAGCATATTCAGGAAGTAATCGGAGACCGTGAGATTGACTATCTGGTAATCAATCACATGGAACCAGACCATAGCGGTTCCATTGCGTTGATTAAGAAATACTATCCTAATATTCAGATTGTGGGCAACAAGAAGACATTCCAAATGATGGAGGGTTTCTATGGTATTACGGAAAATACTGTTGAGGTGAAGAACGGTGATGCCATTGAATTAGGCAGCCATACCTTGAACTTCGTCTTGGTACCCATGGTTCACTGGCCTGAGACGATGGTAACACTGTGTTCTGCGACTGAATCGCAGAAAACAATATTGTTCAGCGGTGATGCCTTCGGATGCTTCGGAGCACTGAACGGTGGCGTAATTGACGAACAGATTAATTGCGACACCTTCTGGTTGGAGATGGTGAGATACTATTCTAATATCGTTGGAAAATATGGTACACCTGTGCAGAATGCCCTGAAGAAACTGGCTGACGTGAAGCTTGATTATATCTGTGCTACCCATGGTCCAGTATGGCATCAATATATTAATAAGGTGGTTGCTGAATACGACAGGATGTCGAAATACGAGACAGAACCTGGTCTTGTTATCTGCTATGGAACCATGTATGGAAATACAGAGCGTGCAGCCGAAGTCATCGCGCGTGCTGCCTCAGAAGCCGGTGTGAAGAATATTGTGATGTATAACGTTTCAAAGACTCATCACAGTTATATCATCCGTGACGTATTCCGCTATAAAGGACTGATCGTTGGTGCACCAACCTATAATACTGCACTTTATCACGAAATGGATGTCCTGCTTTCAGAATTGGCAGGCAAGGACATCAAAAACCATCTCTTAGGTTGGTTCGGTTCTTATGGATGGGCATCCAAGGCTGTCAGCGAGATAGCCCGTTGGAATGAGGAAAAATTACACTACGAGGCCGTTGGGGAACCTGTAGAAATCAAGCAGGCACTGACGCCAGAGACAAAAGCGCAATGTGAAGCTTTAGGAAAGGCTATGGCGAAGCGGTTGTCAACGATTTAGTGTAAGTCGAAAGAAAAAGTAAAACGCTAAGGGCGACCTTAGCGTTTTATTTTTTCCAGAATCGTGAGGTGATATCTTCAAACTCACCACCTTCCTTTTGGCGATAAAGCCTTTGGTTGGTGGTGGGTTGTTTTAATGGTCCCAGATGTTTGATATAGGGACCAATCTTTATGTAGTCAAAATCGGTCTTACGTATTGTAGAAGAGATGCGTATACGTCCGCTATACCATGCCACTTTAAACATTGGATGCGTTTTGTGAATATATTGTGCCAACTGATTGACACTCTTGGGTTCGGCATCACCTCCCATAAAGGCGATACAGGTAATGTCATCACCATATTTCTTCACAAAGTCATCAATAGCATCGGTATCCAAGGGAAGCCCGATGTCTTCCCAGAGATAGTGGCTATGGCAGCCTGGGCAGCGGCATGGGCAATTGGAGATATTGATAGCCAATGTCACCTCATCGGGTATCTCTTGGAACACGATGCCTGTGTTTACGTACTTTAGCATTTAGCTATTCTCCTGTGCATGGGCATAATAGCGGCGTGCTGCCTCTTCCTGACGAGGCTGTGAGAAGTTGCTGACACGCTTCAAGTAACCGATAATACGGGTCATGTAGTCTACATTCTTGGAGTGGCAGTGCGGACATTCCTTGAGGTAACGCTTGTCGATATGTCCACAGTCGTTACATACCGTATTAGGAATATTGAATGTGAAATAGTTGCAACCTTCCTGGGCAGCAACCTTCAGCAAGTGAGCATATTGCTGTTTGCTCAAGTGCTCGTCAAGATTCATGTGGAGAGCTGAACCGCCCGTCAGATGCTCGATATAAGGTGCTCCGTGCAACTTAAACTTGTCGATTACGCTCAGTGAGTCATCCTCTACTACATAGAAATAGCTGTTGTAGCAGTCGCGTGGTACGAAATAACCATCCTCACGGTCCCATTTGGCATGCTTTACACCAACGTTCTCGGCAGGAATCATTTCGCAGTTGAACATCACGTCCTTCGTGCGATACATCTTATTATATTTCTCGATTAAACCGAGGATTCCTTGTACGAAGTGCTGGTAGTCATCATTAGGCGTAATCTTCAGTCCCATGAATTCAGCAGCTTCAACCAGACCGTTGATACCAATGGTGAGATACTGGCGACCGATGTTGATGTAACCAGCATCGAATAATGGCAGCATGCCATGTTGTTGTAATTCCTTCAAATTCTCGTTGTATGCCATCTGTACCTTGTGACAAAGGTCAATAATACCTGCCAAATACTCCAGATAGTCAATCTTGTGGTTGACAGCATACTGTATGCAACGGTTCAGATTAATGGTCAGCACACTCTTCGAACCAGTAGACACACCACCAGCACCCAGCGTATAGCTGAAACCGTTGTCGGTAATCTCGTTGCGAAGGCGGCAGCATGAACTCAGAGAGTCAGCATTGTCACTCATGTAAGTAAAGAAGGAGTGCCCTTCGGCATACATTTCTGCGGTGAAATCGCCCCATTCCTTATCCAGACACTCACCATTCTTGTCAACCAACAGTGCCATAGTCTCTACGGGGAAGGTCAACAGCGTCTTGGTGCGTTCCTTGTTAAACCACTTCATAAAGCGCTTCTGCAACCAAGAGAGACTATTCCAATCGGGTTTAGAACCATCGGGGAAGTAGAATTCGCCAAAGATACTTTCGAAGTAATACTTGTCGTAGTAAGCAATATTCCAGAAGACAGCCTGATAATTGCGGGCACCAGTAGGTTGATTGAGTGTGTAAACAATCTGCTCGAAGCAATCTGTAATGATCTTATCGATGGTACGCTTCTTCAAACTCAAATCTGCCTGCTGATCAGGATGCTGCCAATAGTCCTGTCCATATTCTTTACCCAGGAAGTAGTTCATATACATCAAAAACTCTGGAGTGGCACAGGCACCGCTCAGCATGCTTGACACCATGAATACCATATTGACGAAACCACCACAGAAACTCTTCAGGTTGGTTGGGGCTGTTGAGTTACCGCCAATGGAAACGGTACCGCCAATCAACCAGGGATACATGGTGATAGATGCACAATAGTTGGCCAAACTGGTCTCGTCGTTCTTATAGATAAAGTGGTGGGTCAACTTGTCAATATATTCATCAGCCAACTGCTTGCCATACATCTTTTTAATACGGTCGGTCAGCAAGCGGCGATTCAGTCGGATGAAATTGGATTTTGGTAATTCGCCTATCAAAGTGGCAATGTTTTTGTGTTCCACGTTTGCATTTGCGTCATACTTTGAGCCAGTTGCAGCATTTACTGATTCACAATATTCAGACAAGAATTGTAATTTTGCCAACGTTTCACGATCCTCCGAATGGGCCTGGCGATAGAGCATGAACGACTTGGCAACCTTATAGTAACCCTCACGCATCAGAGCCTCTTCTACTTGGTTTTGAATGTCCTCTACGGTGATGTCGTTGTGAATATCTAAACGGCTGAGAATCTTGGAGATAGCTCCAAGGTCTGTAGGCTGTTCAACACTGTCGAATGCCTTTAGTATGGCATTCATAATCTTGTCTAAAGAGAACTGGTCTTTCGAACCGTCTCGTTTTGTGATGGTAAAATTCTTAATCTCCATTGTTCTATATATTATCAAGTTTTTAATTATTCAAAGTTTATAGAAAGTTTTCCGTTTTGGACAACTTTTTAATTTTTTGAATCCGAAAAGTTTTCCATTTTGGAAAACCGGATTCGGTTGCAAAGATAGTAAATTTCCAGAAAACTATCAATAGATAATATCTAAAAAAATATAAAATGACATCACTTTTTTATTATTCGTCTTTTTCTTCGTACCTTTGTATCCGAAAACAAAAAGGTAGTAGATTTGAAGACATTTGAAGAATTGGGCGTTTGCGAAGAGATTCGTCGCGCCATTGAAGAGTTGGGGTTCGTACAACCCATGCCCGTACAGGAGGAAGTTATCCCTTATTTGCTTGGTAATCAGAATGATGTGATAGCACTTGCCCAAACAGGAACGGGTAAGACGGCTGCTTTTGGTATTCCCGTTTTACAACGAATAGCAGAAACACCCCGTCCCTTGTGGGGTGAAATAGGCAGGGGCCTGCCTCATGCGCTCATTTTAGCGCCTACCCGCGAGTTGTGTTTACAGATTGCTGACGACATGCGTGATTTCTCTAAATATCTGGATGGAATCCATATTGAGGCTGTTTATGGTGGTGCCAGCATCGAGCAGCAGATACGTGCCTTGCGAAAAGGTGTACAGATTATTGTAGCTACGCCAGGTCGATTAATTGACCTGATGAAGAGAGGTGTGGCAAAACTGGATGATGTGCACAACGTTGTTTTAGACGAGGCTGACGAAATGCTGAATATGGGTTTCTCAGAAAGTATCGATGCTATTCTTGAGGGAGTGCCCGAAGATCGCAATACACTGCTCTTTTCGGCAACGATGAGTCGTGAGATAGAGCGCATTGCCAAAGGTTATCTGCGCGACTACAAAGAAATCGTAGTGGGGTCGCGTAACGAGGGAGCCGAACATGTCAATCATATATATTATATGGTGAATGCCAAGGATAAGTATCTTGCTCTGAAGCGACTGGTAGATTACAATCCGCGCATTTTTGCCATCATTTTCTGTCGCACGAAGTTGGAAACACAGGAGGTGGCTGATAAACTAATCAAGGACGGTTATAATGCCGAAGCCTTGCATGGTGACCTTTCCCAGCAACAGCGTGACCTCACGATGCAGAAGTTCCGTCAGCACACTGTCCAGCTGTTAGTGGCTACCGATGTGGCTGCCCGTGGCTTGGATGTAGACGACTTGACACATGTTATCAACTATGGATTGCCTGATGATATTGAGAACTATACCCACCGTTCAGGTCGCACGGGTCGTGCTGGCAAGAAGGGTACATCATTAAGTATTGTACACACGCGTGAGAAGCACAAGATTCGCAATATCGAGAAGGAAATAGGTAAGGCATTTGAAGAAGGAACGATGCCCTCGCCAGAGGAGATATGTAAGAAACAGCTCTATAAAGTGATGGATCAGATAGTGAAAGCTGATGTAGATGAAGAGCAGATTGCCCCCTTTATGCAGGATATCAGTCGCTATTTTGAGTATGTAGACAAGGAAGACCTTATCAAGAAGATTGTTTCGCTGGAGTTCGGCAGATTTTTGGCGTATTATAAGGATGCTCCAAGTTTATCTCCTACCGAAGGACGAGGAAAAAAGGAAGAAGGCCGAAGGAGGAAGGATGAAGGAAGAGGGAAGAAGTCAGAGCGTACTACAGAGCAAGGTTATCGCCGTCTCTTCATCAACTTAGGTAAGAAAGATGGTTTCTACCCTGGTGAACTGATGCAGTTCTTGAACAAGAATGTGCATGGTCATGTGGAGGTAGGACATAT
>DEJG01000010.1 GCA_002353295.1 Prevotella sp. UBA2754 | reverse complement strand
CAACTTTCTGGGTTCACTTCAGTACCTGTCCCCACGACTATCAGTTCTTCTTGCATTCAGCCCGGAGATCTTCGAGCGCTTTATATTCTGCCGGATCATATTTCACGATAGGAGCGATAGTCATTCTGGCTGCATGGCCAAGTCTTTTCTCAAGAAGTTTATACTCCGTGTATTGCGAAAGAATCAGTTCCTTCATCTCGTCGGTCAGGGGGAGTTCGCGCTCTAAACCCGATTCCCGCAGCATCACCCGACTTCTGGATGCTACCGACAGTTCTACATGCAGTTGTACATAACAGATAATATCGAAGAAATCCTCTGGGGGGAAAACGTCCTTGACCGACTCGAGGAATTTGCCGGTTGAGGTGTCGCCCAAATGACCAGCCTTGATGGAGTCAAGTAGGTTTAGCTGTTTGTCGAGCCCAGTGTCTATCCAGCTATGGATCATTTCTACGTCGTAGAAGTAGGTCCATACCAATAGGCCTCCCAACGTGCCAGTAACGAGAAGGAACTGCACCAGCGGCACGAAATGGAAGGTGTTGTGGAACACGTGCAGCACAGGTGCTTCCGATAACAGGAATACAGACATTGCAATGTCGCTCTTTTTGACGACTGATCGGGAACGGGAATATTCAATCATACGTACTATCAGCATGAGTCCGGCAGCGGCAATGGCACTGCAGCCCATGTGGACAAGGGCCACCTCCAGACCTCGGAAAAGAACGGTGCCAAGACCCATTCCATCGCCCCACAGCAGGTAGAAGATGTTCTCAAGAATGGAGAAACCGCCACCGACGGCTGCACCGCAGATGACGCTGTCGATGAAGAACACGATTTTCTTGCGGCTGGCCAACCAAAGAAGCGGGATGCCTTTGACAATCTCTTCTATGATGGGGTTGACGGAATCAGACTGACTTTCGGGAATAATCTTACCCGTCAATTGGAACAGGGCAAAACAGGCCAACGCTGTCAGCATACCACATAGAATCAATAGGAGAAGGCGCTTCACGCTGATGAGCGAGAAGTTGTCGATCTGATAGACGACAAAGATGTAGATGACAACGGGGAGGAGAGCAGCGACAAATAACATTATAACAGTTTGAGTGAGATCATGAATTCATTGTTTCCACGTTTCCCTCCATCGAATCCTGCTGGTGCAAACAGATGGCCGTAGCCAATAGACAATGTTGTCTTGAGATAATTCAGGAACACCAGTTCGGTGGTCAGCTGGATACCTGTACTATAGTACATCTTGTGGGATTCGTGGGGATTCCAGGCGGAGAGTCCCGTTCCGAATAACGAGCACTGGATCCACGTCGGATAGCAGAACAGCGCACCGAAGTTATTGAAGCGCAATGGACGCAGGTTGAGCTCTGCCGTTGCCTTGGCAAAGGTGTGTGCCGGGATAGCATCGATAGAGGCACCTGGCATCGCCAAGGTCGTACGGTATTGGAAGGCGTTCCTATAGTCGACATAGTTATTGCGGAAACCACCGAAATAGGTATTGCCAAACACAGACTCTTCATCTCCGAAGTTATGACCTGCCGCCGTACGGAGCCAGAACGAGGTGTTTCTGTCAAAGGGAACCAATGTGCCGAAGTTACCTGTAGCCTCTACTGAGGGATAAAACCGTCCGCCTGCCAGATAGCCGTAGCCTTCAACGCCTAACTCGTAGCCCTGCTCTTTCATCACGCCTCCCAACGAGGTGCGGGTCTTTGACCACTTTCCGTAAATGGACGCTGTCTGCATCGACTTGACACCTTCCACCTTGATCTCCTGATACAAGGGCAACGCATCCATGTCGCCGAAGGCTGCCACTGAGAAGCCCCATGACTTGTCATACGGCGTGATCAACTTGTTGGTATAGTCGTAGGCCAGCTGCACCACATACCCCTTACGGCTTCTTCGCATCGGACCGAAGAGGTCGTAGAAGTCCATATGGTTCCAGGCGGCCTTAAGGGTCCAGAAGTAGTATTTCCATTCGAAGTCAACGTGGAATTTGTTCTTCCAGGCGTTGTTACTCCAAGGAGAGAGACCGACTGACAGTTTCATGCTGCTCAGTCCTACGGGGTCATTCACGTTAAAGCGATAGCCAAGCACGGGGGTCATGTGATTCCAGGCTCTGGAATCGGTAAAACCACTGATGATAGGATAGGCTCCTGCGAACTTCATCTCTTTAAAGACATTGTAGGATGTGATGTTGTGATACACATCGCCAAAGTTCTTCCTGGGCAACGAGTCTCTGAGCAGACCTACCTGTTCCAACGCCTCCTTGTTGTTCTCATAGGCGAGCTGACCGTAGAGCTGCACGGCATTGGCATCCCTCACCACCTCACGGGAAAGTAAGACGGGTTGCAGTCCGTCGCGCTTGAACTGGAGCGCCAGCAGCTGACCAGACGTAATCTCCAAGGGCGCAAACAGGCCGATGTCGGTATTGGTAAGCATCTCCATCTCGCGTGTCTCTATGTTGATCTGCCAGAGGTTGGAGACGCCAGTATAGTAAGAGCTACCAATCAGGTACTTGTCGTCGAGCGAGAAGCGGAACTGTCCTAAGTTGCTGTCTTTCCAGGTAATCAGCTTCACGGGCTTGAAGATGGCCTTTGCCAGTTCCTCAGTATTGAACAGCAAAAGTGTGTGCTCGCCGTTGTCGCCTTGGCTGGTGAACGACAGCCATTTGCCGTCGTGACTGATATCTGAGTCAAAAACGCTCACACCAAACGGGAAAGCGTAGATCACTTCCGGATTCTCCAAATCGCGGTCCAGACGCACAATCGACTGTGTACCACCGTTGGAGAACAGACCGTAGAGACAGTCGTGGGTATTGTCATACACGATATTGCCGATGCGCTGGTACTTCTTTTTCTTCACCACCTTCTTCTGTTGGATGTCATAGATTTCCAAACCACGCATCTTCGAATTGTTCGTTGTATAGATGAGGCGCTGGCCCTTACGGTCGAGGGCAACGAAAGCAGGGTCATAGAGCTGGATGCCGTAGATGTCGTTCAGTCGCTTCTGCTCGCCTGTCTGCAGGTCAATCTCCGTCATGTGTGCAAAGTCACCAGGGGCATTCATGGCGGCGTATGCCTTTTGGGTAGTAGGGTCATAGACGAATGGCGACACAGACCCCAGCGGCTCTTTGGTCAGCGGCTTGGTTTCTGTGATGGGATATTGGCGGATGGCGGCGAGGTTCTCTTCCTGATGCTTCTTCTCGTCCTCCTTCCAGTCGTTCCATACTTTTCTGAGCGACTGTCCATAGACCTTCTTGAACTGTTTGCCGAAGAAGGAGCGGCTGTCAGCCGTTCTGTTATAGAACTGGATCATCTTCTCGTAGCCGTAGGTCTTGGTGAGGTAGTTCACGAAACGGGTACCGTAGAGATAGGCATTGGCGCCCACCTGAAAGTCCTTTGTGGAACCTTCCGTTTCCAGGCCCACTACCGAGTAGAGCTTGTCACCCCCGTCGATGATACTGCGGAAGTACATCTCGTCGTAGCCTCCTAAGGCGCGTCCTACACCACCGCCGAGCCAGGTCTCCATGAAACAGGCGATACCCTCGTGATACCAACGGGGCGAATACCAACGGGGCACGCTCAAATAGCTCCATAGGGCTGAGAGGGGCTGAGAATTGTCGGTGTCCACCTTCGTACCGAAGAAACGACGCCAGTTGAGGTCGCGCCGATTGTACTTGTCAGTCATGACGATGTGCGTATATTCGTGCTTGAACAACTGACTGTATCGTTCACTTGAAGGGTTGATGTAATACGACATGTTCAACGGAGCCATGCCGATCTGTATAAAAGAACGCGGTAATGGCGATGCTCCGCCATTACCGTCGTCCTCCCAGTCTGTCAATAACAGCAAGGGCGCTTCTGGCTGATAGATGGAATCACTGGTCCATATCTGCTCATGAAGCGCTTTGCCGTTCTGGTACATGCGTATCATGTGAGGGATGTAGCGCGACAGGTTCTTGTCAAAGAACACCAGCGTGGCTTCGTCCGTCTTATACTGGTAGTAAGTCTGGTTCTGCCCCCTGGATATACAGGGAATCATCGATAGCAGAAAGACAGCAATCCAGTTACGCATGTACACCGCAGTAATTATTTCTCAATTATTGGGCCTTTGTTCAGCTTTACACTGTTGCTTGCTGCTGCTGTCTCACTGATCACGTTGCCAATCACAAAGCCGAGACCGATATTCTGGCTCTGATTCAGGGCATGATTTTTTGCGACATTGCTCAGTGAGGTGTTGAAAGCCTCCATCACCTTGCTGGCGCTATTGATTACCAAAGCATTATGGGCATCAATCTTGCGTGGTTTAACGGAAAGAACATCATGCGAAGCATTATGGGCATCAATCTTGCGTGGTTTAACGGAAAGAAATTCCTGCTGGGCATTGCAAAGCTTACTGATCTCATTTTCGAGAACCTTTGGGCGAATTGCGTTTCCAATCTGGCTGGGAAGCTTCATACTCTTGGCCAACTTGCAGCTTTGCATCACAACGAAACGTTCAGCAATACCGAAATTAGCTATGGCAGCAAGAGCCTTCTCGCCACTAAGCAGGTTGCTCTTCTTGGCCCATGCCTCAGCACTTGCCTTGTCACCCTCGAGGGCAGCAGTCATCTGCTGGTACTCCAACCACTGGTCGCGAACAAGCTTCAGTTTATCGTCACCCTGGGCTGTCTCCAGATACTTGTCGGTGGTCTCGATGAAACGGGTGGCCAAATTGTTCTGCTTCTGCAACGTCATGTAAGCCAGTGAAGCGTTGATGGAGGACTGGGCCAAGTCGGGACACTCCTCACCACCAAGGGCGGCATTCAGGTTGTCGGCAGACTCTGCCAGCGAACTGGCAACATTGTCCACCATCTCACGCTTGGCGTTCATTTCCTTCAGCACCTCGGCAAATGCAGGGATATTGCCTGCTACCTCATTTGACATGTCAACCAGCGTGGCGAACTGGACGGTGCGTGTCTGCATCACCACCTGGGCTGTCACAATATCATCCTTGAAGGCTGAGTCGGTCTGAAGGAGTTCTTCCATATTAGTTAGCTTCTCGGAAACTTGCTCACGAGAGAATTTTGCAGCCTTGGAAATATCACCATCGGCCTTGTTAAAATCTACTGGCCAATCAACGAAGAAAGAGATAATCAAGCCAATTACAAATATTGCTGCTACTGAGCACAGGATAATAATACGGTTTTTTTTCATAAGCCTAAAAATTGAGGTCCTTAGTTAATCTCTTCTGATGTCAAATATCATGTTTATGAATACTTTGACGTTGCAAAAATACAAAAAATCTTGTATCATCCATACTTTTTTAGTTTTTTTTTTGGCATATAATTATAAGCGGGGGGTTTTCTGAGATAACCCAGCCTTATTCAACAATACTCCAAGAGTAATGAAGTGAACCCAGAAAGTTGGACACAACTGAAAGGTTCAGATGAAACGTAATTTTAGTATTGAAGAAAAAATGTCCGCGATTGGATTAGTATTCCAAGACGAATCAGCACGTTCTGTGTCTCGTAAGCTCCATTTAGATCATCATATTTTATATGAATGGATAGAGAGTTACAAACTTCGAGGTATTGAGGGCCTAAAACCAAAGGGAAAAAGACCGAGGATACTTTCTTATGAAGAAAAATGTAAAATTATTCGTGAATATCAGGAAAGTGAATTAACTTTGTGCCAGCTTTCTGCCAAATACGACATAGCTAGTTCTGTATAGTCATTCTTTTATTACGATGCTGTAGTTATAATATGAGAATTTGCCATTAGTTGTATCAAACTTATCTTTGCTGATTAATCCGCTGGGTTATTACCTCTAAGCCCTTTTTTGCCCAATGGTTCTGGTAATAAGCCAGTACAACCTTCTTGCTCTGAGGACGCTCGTCTTCTATGAGTTCATTTGATACATTCCAAGCCTCATCTGCATCATAGAAGCCTATAGCCCATAGAGCTATATATACTTTGTGATAGTCAGTGTCGGATAACAATTGCCGTCTAAAGGCAGAATCGCGTAGACATTTGGCTGCTATACTGAGTGCTTCGGCATACTGATTTTCGCTTAATCCCAAATTTTCTTGCGGGAAGAGCATTAAATATAATAGGAATTCCAGGTTTGTTACTGACTGATTGTTCTTCTCAATACTATCTAACAGGAATAGCATGCTTTCAGGAGTAATGCCTATGTGTTGATAGAAAATATTGCCTTCAAAGGGGTCAAAGTAGTCTTCTTGATGACGTAGGAGGCGGATTATAGATACGAGTAGTCTATGATTCGCACTTTTAAACACTGGCGTAATAAATAGTTCACACCACAGCTTGGAATAATCATAATCTTTCCCACTTAGTTCATTGGCTATGTAATCGACAACAGCCTCATCGCCTGTTCTAATTTTGACAGTAAGCCATTCGCCAATAATATTAAAAGTATTAGGCAAATACCATACGTCACCATCTACACTTTCTTCTATCCTACAGCTATTCAATAATTCCTCATCATCCGCTCCCATGGCGTCTAAGGCAAATAAATCCTTTATGGCATAACATATAGCATGAATATGCAGAAGAGGACGCTTGCCGCCTGAGGGAATATACATACTTGATAATGAAAAGGCACATAACTCTTCTATTTTCAAGAACTGCTTAAATAGGTCGAAATAATCCTCTGACAGGACGAATCGGACAAAACGCCCAATAGGACCAGCTAACATGTCCTCCATTCTGAGTATGGCTTCTGAGTCTAAACAAGTAAAAATAGAATCCATGAAACCTTCTTCTGTATCTTCAGCAGAGAGTAATTCTTTTTGGAAGTTCAGGAATAATTTCCGTACTTCCTCATCATCGGCACCCAGTGTTGCCTGAAGTTCGTAAAGACGCTTGCTTACTTTATCCTGCAAGACGTCTGCCAAATCTACAATATGCGAATACATAAACTGCAGAAATTACATCCTTCATAATTTCTTGCTGAAACACACTATAGTTTAGAAGCAGGCAGCTATCATCTCCTTACCCAGTTTATGAATATGGGCAAGGATTTCACTTTCCCTCTCAGCAGAAGGCTTCTTGAAGCCATTGATATAGTTACGCAGCAGCGTAGCGTTCATCCCAATGGAACGGGCGAACTCTGCCACGTTGATTTCCTTATGAGTAAGGAAGAAACGCTGAAGGGCTGATGGCTCTGAATCTTCATAGGCAAAGCTCTCAAAACTGATGTCTTCATCGAGACTACGCCAATGGATGCCGTCATAGCCAAAGGTGTATTGGCTACGTTCGTCGTCGGATGCTGCCCTCAACTTAGGGTACCAGAGCAGCGACTGGCTGTACTCCTTCCCCTCTTCGTCTCTGCCGAATATATGATCAGCATTAAACCAAATCTTTGTAATCTTCATAACGTATCCCCCTATGTTAACTATTAAAATGCTCCTCCCAACGCTTGATAATCAGGTCGGCATTCTCATCGATGACCGCCTTAATCTTCTTCAGGTCATTTGCCTTTATCTTCTCCTTTACAAGCAATGTAAACTCACTTCCGTTCCATACGAACTTAGCCATACCACCGTTCCCTTCAACGTGAACGTGGACAGGCTCATGCTCCTTACTGTAAAAGAAGAAGGAGAATCCAAAGAATCTAAATACTTCTGGCATATCTCTATCTCATTTTATAGTGACTGTGCAAAGATAGGAATTATTTTCGATACCAACAACTTTTTATGCCAAAAATATGTTGCATCTGGTAATTTTTGAGAATCGTGGGGACAGACCTGAAGTGAACCCAGAAAGTTG
>DEJG01000022.1:147726-287779 GCA_002353295.1 Prevotella sp. UBA2754 | reverse complement strand
TGCCCCTCGACTTGCATGTGTTAAGCCTGTAGCTAGCGTTCATCCTGAGCCAGGATCAAACTCTCCACTGTATAAAATATCTTTCATCCAATAAAGGATTGTCTCTGTTGCCCAGTACGTAATTACGCCTATCCGGTAGTATCTATTGAAGCACTCTATTTCTCTTAAAAAATCGACGGTTCGTTCTATTACCCGGAATACCTTTCCATAAAGGAATGTACTCCGCTTCTTGTACTACTTTCTCTGTTTTATGAAAATTCTATCAAAGATCTCTTTATTCTAGCTAACACCCATGTTTTTGAGCGAAAGCGGATGCAAAGGTACGACTATTTTTTGGATTACCAAACTTTTTATCGACTTTTTTGCTAAAAAACAAAAAGTTTTCGACTTTCATGACAAAAGTCGAAAACCCTATACCTTATTATATAATATACTACTCAAAAATCTCTCCCATGTCTTCTTCTGACATATCACTTAATCCCGAATCATCTAATTGACAAGGGCTAAACCCTGCCGGTAGATCAAAAACTGCATTTTCGTTATATCCTAATCGTTTGTCAGCATAAACACGCTTCATATAATATGCCCATACAGGAAGAGCGCCAGCGGCACCTTGTCCCATGCTTGTCATAGTAAAGTGGATATCACGATCTTCACCACCGACCCAACAGCCACTAACAAGTGTTGGAGTGATCCCCATAAACCAAGCATCACTATTATTATTAGTCGTTCCCGTCTTACCTGCGATATCTCCAGGAATATTATATTTATAACGTAATCGGCCCGCAGTACCTCCTTCAACAACAGCTTTCAGCATATAAAGCATTTTATGTGCACTTTCTTCACTGATAACTTCATTCATACGCGGTTGAAACTCTGCCAAGACATTGCCTTCGTTATCAGCAATCTTTGTCACAAATAAAGGAGCCGTTCGAATGCCATGATTGACAAACGCTGTATATGCACTAACCATCTCACCCACTGTGATATCACAAGGTCCAAGACAAAGAGCCATAGAAGGATGGATTTCGGGATTACTAATACCATACTCACGTAATAGAGTAACAAATGCCTGAGGATTCAACTTACTCATCAGATAGGCAGAAATCCAGTTGTTTGATTGTTGCAGTCCCCATTTTAACGTCACCATCTCCCCATAATGAGCCCTACTACCATTTCGAGGTGTCCACGCGCGCCCTCCGACAATATACGTTTCCTGAACATTCGGAGCCAAATCACATGGAGAAAAGCCATTTTCCATGGCTAGAGAATAAAGGAATGGTTTGATAGTCGAACCCACTTGACGACGACCTTCCATACACATATCATAAGCAAAATGCATGAAGTCCAGGCCACCAAGATAAGCCTTAACATGTCCATTCTGCGGACACATACTCATAAAGCCACAACGCAGGAAAGACTTATAATATCGTATTGAATCCAACGGAGTCATGATGGTGTCTTTCTCTCCACGATAAGTGAAAACCGACATTTCCGTTTTTGTATTAAACGAACGCTTGATTTCTTCATCAGAAGCTCCAGATTCTTTTAGCACTCTGTACCGATCACACTGTCTGACAGAACGCATAAGGATTTTATTGACTTGTTCCGCCGACAGGTTTCCGGAATACGGAGCACTTTTACGTCCTCGATTCTCTTTATCAAACGCTGGCTGGAGATATTTCACAATGTGCTCCCGTGCAGCTTGCTCAGCATACTCCTGCATGCGCGAATCAATAGTTGTATATACCTTCAAGCCATCTGTGTAGACATTATAGGTATCCCCATTCCTTTTCCTATTCTTATTACACCACCCGTAAAGTGGATCCGTCTCCCAATTGATTGAGTCGACATGAAATTTAACCATATTCCATGAAGGATAATCCGCTCTCTCCGGTTTTTTAGCCATCATATAACGACGAAGGAAGTCTCGAAAATAAACAGCGACTCCATCTTTATGATCAGAAACATGGAAATTCAATTTTAATGGTTCGGCAGAATACTCTTCGTACTGGGCTTCAGTAAGATAGCCTGCTTTCACCATCTGTCCAAGGACTACATTACGACGCTCCCGGCTTCTTTCCTTGTATCTGACAGGATTATAATAAGACGGATTCTTACATAAGCCGACAAGCGTAGCAGCTTCTGTCACGGTCAAGTTCCTTGGGTCTTTTCCGAAATAAGTGTTAGATGCCGTTTTGATACCTACTGCATTATGTAAGAAATCAAAATAATTGAGATACATAGCTATAATCTCATCCTTCGTATAGTTTCGTTCAAGCTGAACAGCTATCACCCATTCAATAGGCTTCTGCAACAATCTCTCCATCACACTATGCGCGGTACCGGAATAAAGTTGTTTAGCTAACTGCTGGGTAATAGTTGATCCGCCACCCGCACTTTTCTGTCTCAGCAAACCTCTTTTGATGATGGCACGTCCCAAAGCTATAAAATCGATACCAGAATGGTCATAGAATCGAACATCCTCCGTTGCCACCAATGCCTGAACCAGCGACGGAGACAATTGCGAATAATCCACCAAGACACGGTTTTCACGGTTATAGTTCCACGTTCCCATAATTTTCCCGTCAGAACTATACACCTGAGTGGCATATCTGTTAATTGGATTTTGAAGTTCCTCTATAGGCGGCATATACCCTATCCACCCGTTATTGATGGCATAGAATGCAAACCCTGCAGTAATGACCGTAGCACCCAGCAGAGCCCACAGGACTCGAACAATTGCTTTCTTCATTCTTGGAATGTTTATATATTCGTTGCAAAATTACGATTTTTTATTGAAAATATTATCTTTTGCCGATTATTTTTTGGACTCATGTTTTTTTCAGCCCCCAAAGGAGGGGTCTCGAGCCAAAACGGGGATTGGCTCGAGCCAAAACCCGATCTGGCTCGAGCCAAGTCAAGGAGTGGCTCTTGGCGCATATTTATTTTGCTGCACCTTATTATATATTTGAGGATTATGTAAAAGCGCTGAAAAGCTATCTGAATGTAAAAAAGACATGACCGTTAGTTACTTCTGTGACGGAAAATTACTTTCTTCATTCTTGGAACGTTTATGAATATTCGTTGCAACATTTCGACTTTTTATTGATAAATATTATCTTTTGGCTGAAATTAATTCAAAAATTATCAGATTATTTATAATTTTGCAGCTGTTAAGCAATTCTTAAGATGAAGAAAACTAATAAAAGACTTATGAAAAAAAGTGTTATAACAATATTGGCACTCTTTGCAGTTGTGAGTACATTCGGACAGAAAAAATGGACTTTAGAAGACTGTATCAACTATGCTGTTGAAAACAACATCACCCTTCAACAAGCCCGTCTGCAAAAACAAAGTGCTACAGAAACTCGCAAGCAGTCAAATGCCGCACTCTTCCCCACCCTTTCCGCCTCCACCAATCAAAGTGTGGGTTATCGTCCATGGACATCAAATGGTACAATGACGGTGACCAACGGAACAGTAGCTACCGACGTAAAGAAAACCTATTATAACGGTTCTTACGGTATCAACGCTTCTTGGACTGTATGGAATGGAGGACAGAATACCAACCAACTCAAGCGCGACCGGTTGAGTGAACAACAGGCAGACTTGAGCGTTCTGGAAACAGCCAATTCCATTCAAGAGCAAATTGCCAGAAACTATGTGCAGATACTCTATTTGACTGAGGCCGTAGAAGTACAGCGCCAAGCTCTGGAAACCGCCAAAAAGAACGAAGAGCGCGGACAGGTCATGCTGGAGGTAGGTAAGATGTCGAAGGCAGATTTAGCCCAACTGACAGCCCAGCGAGCCACAGACGAGTATAATATTGTACAAGCCGAAACCCAAGTAGCAGACTATATGTTACGCCTGCGTCAGCTCTTAGAGATTACAGATGTGCGGGATTTTGACATTGCCATTCCAGCTACCACTGACGAGCAGGCACTTGCAACTATTCCCTCGTTGATGAATGTTTATGAAACAGCATTAGCCCAGCGCCCTGAGATTCAGAATGCCAGACTTGACATTGAACAAAGCGGTCTTCAGATGAAGATGGCCAAAGCAGGACATCTGCCTACAGTCAGCATGACTGCTGGTGTAGGAACCTCAACCAACTCATTATCACAGAACACATGGGGATCCCAAATAAAAACAAACTTCGATGCCTCTGCAGGAGTAGGTATCCAGATACCCATCATAGATGCCCGTAAGACCAAGACAGCTGTCAACAAGGCACGCATAGCCCATGAGCAAGCGGAGCTCGACCTTGTCAGTCGGCAAAAACAGCTATACTCTGATATTGAGAGCTGTTGGCTGGAAGCCATGAGCAATCAGCAAAAGTTCCGCGCCGCCAAACTTTCCGCAGCCAGTGAACAAGCATCCTATGACCTTCTGTCGGAACAATTCCGATTAGGCTTAAAGAATATCGTAGAACTATTGACTGGCAAGGACAAGCTGCTTCAAGCTCAGCAAAACAGACTGCAATCCAAATACACGACGATATTAAATCAGCAGCTGCTGAAGTTTTATCAAGGGGAAACTATGAATCTATAAAAAAATTATAATAGTATGTTGAAGAACAAGAAACTATGGTTCATCATTGGCGGAATTGCCTTGATAGCCCTTATCATTTGGCTCATTTCTGGTGGTAAGAAAGAAGAGAAAGTGTCGTTCGAAACGGCCAAAGTAGAAAAACAGAATATACATACCAGTATCACGGCCACAGGAACCATCGAACCTGTCACGTCAGTAACCGTAGGTACACAGGTCAGTGGTATCGTTTCGAAATTATATGTCGATTACAACTCGGAAGTCAAAAAAGGACAAGTGATAGCTGAACTTGACAAAACCAATCTTATCAGTGAACTCAATCGTGCTAAGGCAGATTTATCAAGCGCCCAAAGCACACTTAATTACGAGCAATCCAACTTCAACCGCTATCAAACGCTGTTCGATAAAGGTCTTGTTTCTGCCAACGATTATGAAAATGCCAAGCTCAGTTATGAGAAGGCTCGCCAGACAGTCAATTCTTCTCGCGAGAATGTACAAAAGGCTCAGACGAACTTAGGCTATGCCACCATTACCAGCCCAATTGACGGTGTCGTGCTTTCCAAAAGCGTAGAGGAAGGGCAGACAGTAGCAGCATCGTTCAACACGCCAGAACTCTTCACCATAGCACAAGACCTTACTAACATGCGTGTGATTGCTGATATTGACGAGGCCGACATCGGTGGTGTTCAAGAAGGCCAGCGAGTGAGTTTCACGGTTGACGCTTTTCCTGACGACCATTTCGAAGGAGCCGTGACCCAGGTGCGCCAACAAGCCACCACATCAAGTAACGTGGTAACATACGAAGTCGTCATTTCGGCACCTAATAAAGACCTCAAGCTAAAACCCGGTCTGACTGCTAATGTGACCATATACACTATGGAGAAAAACGACATATTAGCCGTACCTTCTAAAGCCCTCCGTTTTTCACCCAATGAGGCACTCTTGAAAAAGGACCAAAAGATTGAAGACTGTGAGGGTGAACATAAACTATGGACTATCGAAGGCTCCACTTTCAAAGCCCATAAAGTAGAAATCGGCACAACAAATGGTGTGATGACAGAGATTTTAAAAGGTATTGCCGAGGGAACTGAAGTGCTCACCGATTTGAATGTCACCGGTGGCGACCAGCCACAAGGTCAGCAGGCTTCCAACCCGTTCATGCCTCACCCAAGGAATAATAACAAGAACCAGAATCAGCAGAAGAAATAATGGAAGAAGAGAGAAAAGTAGTTATCGAATTACAAAACGTGAAGCGCTACTTCCAGGTAGGAAGCGAGACGGTAAAAGCCTTGCGTGGTGTCTCCTTCAAAATCTACGAAGGAGAATTTGTCACGATTCAAGGCACTTCCGGCTCAGGCAAATCAACACTGCTGAACCAACTCGGATGTCTTGACACCCCAACGAGTGGCGAATATTTCCTTGACGGAATATCCGTACGTACCATGTCAAAGACCCAACGAGCCCACCTGCGCAACCAGAAGATTGGCTTCGTCTTCCAAAACTACAATCTACTGGCTAAGACAACAGCTGTTGAGAATGTAGAACTGCCTTTGATGTACAATAACAAATACGATGCCAAACAACGCCGTGCAGCTGCCATCAAAGCCTTGGAGGCCGTAGGACTTGGCGACCGTTTGATGCACAAGTCCAATCAGATGTCAGGCGGACAGATGCAACGAGTAGCAATAGCCCGAGCTTTAGTCAATGATCCAGCAGTACTGCTGGCTGATGAAGCAACAGGTAACCTTGACACACGCACTTCGTTTGAGATGCTGGTACTCTTTCAGGAACTCTATCGCCAAGGGCATACCATCATCTTCGTAACCCATAACCCCGAGATTGCCGAATATAGCAGTCGCAACATCAACCTGCGCGACGGAAAAATTCGCGAAGACACCATCAATACAAATATCAAATCGGCAGCTGAAGCTCTTGCTGCCCTGCCCAAACCTCAAGACGATTAAACAATGAACATACTGAATTTATTCAAAGTAAGTCTGAAGGCCGTTGCCAACAACAAGATGCGCTCCTTCCTTTCCATGCTTGGCATTATCATCGGTGTGGCAGCTGTCATTATCATGATGTCCATCGGACAAGGTTCAAAAGAAAGCATCCGCCAAGAACTTTCCACCATGGGCACCAACCTGTTGACCATTCGTCCTGGTGCCGATATGCGAGGTGGCGTGCGTCAGGACCCTTCCGCCATGCAGACACTCAAAATGGCAGACTACGAGCGCATTCTTCGCGAAAAGAAATATGTCACCAAGGTTTCGCCCGAAGTAACCTCTTCCGGCCAAGTCATTTACGGCAACAACAACACCAACACCACCATCTATGGCGAATCGCCCGATTACCTCAGTATCAAGCAATGGGAGATTGAGGACGGTGAATGTTTTACGGAAGAAGATATCAAGAAAGCCGCCAAAGTTGTGGTGGTAGGCAAGACCATCGTTGACGAACTTTTCGGTGAGGGTCAGGACCCTATCGGCAAGACCATTCGCTTCAAGTCTATCCCCATGCGCATCATAGGCGTGCTGAAATCGAAGGGGTACAACTCATGGGGCATGGATCAGGACAACGTCATGATAGCTCCCTACTCCACCGTCATGAAACGCATTGCCGCTCAGACATTCTTTTCAAGCATAGTATGTTCGGCTGTCACCGAAGAACTCTCCGATGCCGCCATCGAGGAACTCACCGCTCTTCTACGTTCCAATCACAAGCTGAAAGAGGATGCCGACGATGATTTCACGATACGTTCGCAAGCCGAAATGATGGAAACCATGTCCAGCACCATGGACACTGTAACCCTGATACTCGTCGTAGCTGCAGCCTTCTCACTGCTGGTAGCAGGTATCGGCATCATGAATATCATGCTTGTTTCTGTCACTGAGCGCACGAAGGAGATAGGTTTGCGAATGGCCGTAGGTGCCACAGGACCCGTTATTTCCCTTCAGTTCCTTATTGAATCAGTGATGATTAGTGTGACAGGAGGATTACTTGGAATCCTTGTAGGCTGCAGTGCCAGTATGGGACTTTCAGCTTTTGGCATGCCTTCAAGCATCCCCCTGTGGTCCATCAATGTTTCATTCTTAGTATGCGTCTTTATAGGCGTCCTCTTCGGCTACATCCCAGCTCAGAAAGCCGCCAACATGGACCCCATTGAAGCCATACGACACGAATAGAGAAAAAAGTCGAGCTGGCATCTCTCTAAACAGAGAGTGCACTCGAAAAAAAATACAAAATTATCGAGCGAAATACAAGTTTTTTGCTATTATTTTAATGATGAACGATTTTCTGATAGCAGCACTACCGCTTGCTACGCTGAATCATAGTGAGCAATTTGTTGTTATAACGCTCAGCCTCCAGGAGTTGTTCGATGGTGAGATGCATGCGGTACTGCCAGCGGTTATAGGGGTCGCTCGGTACGTTGATGCGCTCTTCGCGGATGTGCTTGGAGCGTAACTCCGTGTCCATTGCAAGCCAATCCTGCAACTGTAGAATACAGAGCATGGAGGGAGAATAAAGGTGACGGGCTATGATTTCCTCTGCCAAATGAGCAGGCAACTGCTCCGGCGCACGTCCCTCCTTCTGCAACATAGTGACATAATAACGCTGCCGACGCTCTGGATTCTCATGCCACCAAAGCCGTAGGGGCGACATATCGTGCGTGGATATAGTAGCAACTGAGCGATAAGGGTTAGCCTCCAGATGACTAAACTCAAAGCCTTGTTGTTTAGGCATTTGCTGGATTTCCAGCGTGAGGATACGCAACTGGTCGAGCACCGGTTCGACACAGTCGGGAAGCATACCCAAGTCTTCGCCGCAGATGAGCAGTCGCGAATTCTTCAAGATGGCAGGCAGGCGTCGCAAAGCCTGCTGTCCCCAATAAATGGAGTGGCGCTGATAGAAATAATTATTGTAGAGACGCGAGAAAGCATCCTTGTCTTCATCACTGAGTGCCTCATAGATAGGTTCGCCCAAAACACCTATACGGGGATGATACATGTCGTGCTGTCGCGGATCCTCCACAAAAAGCACATCGCTGATTAATTGCAGCAAACCATCGCGAATCCACAGACTGCTCTCATCACGACGATTCCTAAAGAATTCCATCACCTTGCACTGCGTATCGTATTCGCCCTTCAGGTCGTAAAGATTATAAGCCTTACTGACCAAGAAGTTGTCGCGAACGTAATTGGCATGAATGCCAAACAGGCGGTCAATCTGGCGGTCGTTGATGAACGGGCGGGTGAAGAGTTCTTTGCGGAATTGCAGTCCGAAATACTCTATCTCGTCAACAGTCAATGGCAATGCCGGTGAAAAATGACCTAACAGGCCATAGACGGCATCGTCAGGAATCTCCCAAATACGGAAGAAGCCCAGAATATGGTCAATGCGCAAAGCATCAAAATATTGTTCCAGATGATTCAACCTTTGGCGGAACCATTCCACTAAAGATAAGGATTGTGCATGCTTATCGGTCTTCGTCTTACCATTTTGTTCCCAATTGTACGTAGGGAATCCCCAATTCTGTCCCTTAGACGTGAAAGCATCGGGGGGCGCACCAGTCTGAGAATCAAGATGGAAGAGTGACGGGTGCTGACTGGTTTCAACACTATTACGACTGACCCCGATAGGCAAATCACCTTTCAGGAAAATCCCCTTAGAACGGGCGTAATCAGCCGCTTCCTTCAGCTGACAGTGCAACAACCACTGCACATAACATACGAAGTCATAATCCTCTTTCCGATAGTCGGCATAAGGTTTTAGCCATGTTTCATTTTGAGTAATAAAAGCAGCAAAATCCTTTGAATCAGCCAAAGATTTGCGCTTTTCGCCAAACAGCAGTTCCAAGTATTCCTTCTTCACCCGATCAACTGCCACATAGTCGCTGTAGGGCAACGTATTAAGTTCCTGCTGACGGCGACGGAATTGCGTCATTCTCTGTTTGGAACGCAGTGCACCTGCTGCTTCTAAATCTATATAATGAGGATGTAAAGCGAAAGCACTTACTATGTTGTATGGATAAGAATCCTGCCAGTCATGACTTTGCGTTGTATCGTTGACAGGCAACAACTGAATGACCTTCATCCCTACGGCTTCAGCCCAATCAACAAACCTACGAAGATCTCCAAAGTCACCTACGCCATAAGAATGCTCACTGCGAAGCGAAAATACAGGAACGGAAACGCCTGCTGCCCTCCATATATGTTCACGAAGTCGCAACTGCTCACCGTAGAGTACCAACACCTGCCCATCAGCTATTGTCTCTTGACTGTTAGCTATGGGCTGCTGAACTTCCACGACACGGTTTTCGCCCTCCTCCCAAGCTACAAAAGCATGGGTTTCATTATCGACGACAACATATTTATATTCTAATGGAAATATCATGCCGAGCGCATTTACCGTCAGCATCCATTCGTGTTGACCAGCATATTCCATCTGCAGATAGCGAGACGTATTCCAACTGCCGATAGCCGGATGACTGCCACAAATAGCGACCGACTGTCCTGGCTGCAACTGTGGGGCAGATACACGAAACGTGATGGTACGACGGAACAAAGGCAGGCGCAGCGGCTCAACATGTTCATCGCGACGGCCATGAACAGCTGTCAGATAGGCATTTGAATAGAGGTGAGATTGCAATGGTATATCATGCCACTGATCTGGAAATATATAATCCTTAGAAGTATCAAAGTAATAGATGCGTGGTACCAAGTTCCATTCACGGCGCAAGACCTTTCCACTACCATTTTCCACTTGATACTGATATACTATATGTGAAAGAGGATGCTGTCGTGATTCAAGTGCAGCTGTCTCCAGCGTCCACAAATCACCGTCTCCTGTTTGCATGATTAAGTTATATCGTTTTACGGTGCCGTCCTGACTATGATAGGCAATCATCAGGTGCAGACTTTCACCCCACGCAGTACGATACCGTATACTGAATTTTAGCTTCATGAATGTTTTAAGTTTTTAAGTTTTTGCAAAGGTACAAAAAAAACTCTAAACTATCAACTCTAAACGCCAAACTTTTATTATCTTTGCAGCGAAAAAGGAAATACTTCTATATGAAAATCGCAAATTCTAATAAATATCTCGTGCCTGCCGTCATTGGAATCGTCCTTGTGATAGCACTGCCCTTCTACTTTTTTTTCCGTTCAGTATCCACTTTAAATGAACCACATTATATATATATAGATGCTGACGACACCCAGGATAGCGTCATCAACAAAATCAAGCCTATCGCATCTCCCACCTCTATGGCAGGCCTACAAACACTTTTGAGACATGCCGGATATAGTAACAATGTCAAGACTGGTCGATACGCTATACTGCCCGGTGATGGAGCTATCACTGTCTACAGACATTTAAAAAACGGATTTCAAGAGAGTATGCATCTCACAATTCCAGAAGTAAGAACCATTGACAGGCTGGCATCAATCTTGGGACGAAAACTGATGTTGGATTCGGCAACCATAGCCTCAGCAATTTATTCTCAGGACACCTGCATAAAATATGGTTATGACACCTGCACCATTGCCGCGATGTTCATTCCAAATACGTATGATGTTTATTGGAATGTCAGCGTAGAGGGACTATTGAAACGCATGCAAAAAGAGCATGACCGATTCTGGAATGAAGACCGAAAAGCCAAAGCTGCAAATCTCAAATTAACCCCTAACGAAATTACCACGCTTGCATCTATTATTGACGAAGAGACTGCCAACAACAATGAAAAGCCAATGATTGCAGGAATGTATATCAACCGTCTTAGGAAGAATATGCCTTTGCAGGCCGACCCAACCATCAAATTTGCCCTCAAAGATTTTACATTAAAACGCATATACAACAAACTGCTCAAAGTAGATAGTCCCTATAATACCTATACGCATGAGGGATTACCTCCTGGCCCCATCAAGATAGCATCTATCAAGGGAATAGATGCTGTATTAAATCATGTAAAGCATGAGTATCTCTATATGTGCGCCAAAGAAGATTTCTCTGGAACCCATAATTTTGCCAAAACATATTCTGAACATTTAAAGAACGCTGCAAAATATACGAAAGCACTCAACGAGAAAGGTATCAAATAAAAAAATGCTCCTTGCTTCACAGCGAGGGGCAATTTATTCGGTATTAGTCCTTTTAAGGTAAAAAGATTGTATTCAGGATAACGAGGGCAAAGGTACGGCCTTTTTAACATTCGTGCAAATTATTTCTTATGTTAAATAACATATTTTTGTATCTAGCAACAAAAAATCACTTCGAAATAGCAAGATTTAAAGAATTCTGTGTAACTTTGCAAACAAAATTAAACGTTTAATAAATCATGGAAATGGAAAAGAATATGACTGAGAATGAAGAAAAGAAGAGTCTCAGTTTTGTAGAACAAATAGTGGAAGGCGATCTAGCCGAAGGTAAAAATGGAGGAAGGATACAGACCCGTTTTCCACCAGAACCTAACGGATATATCCACATTGGTCACGCCAAAGCAATATGTATGGACTTTGGTGTAGCAGAAAAATTTGGAGGTATCTGTAATCTTCGTTTCGATGACACTAACCCCACTAAAGAGAATACAGAATATGTGGAGAACATTATGAACGACATCAAGTGGTTAGGTTTCCACTGGGAAAATGTTTATTATGCCTCCGACTATTTTGATAAACTATGGGACTTTGCCATCTGGCTTATTGAGAAAGGGCTCGCCTATGTTGATGAGCAGACTTCAGAACAAATTGCGGAACAGAAAGGCACCCCCACACAACCGGGTCGCCCTAGCCCATTCCGCGACCGTCCTATTGAGGAAAATCTCCGTCTTTTCCGTCAGATGAATACACCCGAGGCCGTAGAAGGATCAATGGTTCTCCGTGCAAAACTCGATATGGCCAATCCCAATATGCACTTCCGCGATCCTATTATCTATCGCATCATTCAGATTCCCCATCATCGTACAGGCACCAAGTGGCACTGCTACCCCATGTATGACTTTGCCCATGGCCAGAGCGATTATTTTGAAGGTGTCACCCACTCTATCTGCACGCTGGAGTTTGTACCTCATCGTCCACTTTATGATAAGTTTGTAGATTTCCTACAGGAAAAGGACGGACAAGAAGCCTACCGTCCACGCCAGATTGAGTTCAATCGCCTGAACCTCACCTATACTGTTATGTCGAAGCGCAAGTTGAAAGCATTGGTTGACGAAGGACTCGTAGACGGATGGAGTGACCCCCGTATGCCAACCGTTTGCGGTATGCGCCGTCGCGGATACTCAGCTCAAAGCATACGCAACTTCATCAATTCTATTGGCTACACCAAATTTGACGCGCTCAATGACTATGCATTACTGGAAGCTGCCGTTCGCGACGATCTGAACAAGAAGGCATGGCGTGTTTCGGCTGTTCTGAATCCTGTCAAACTGATTATCACAAACTATCCAGAAGGCAAGACCGAAGAGTTGACGGCTATTAACAATCCAGAGAACGAAGCAGATGGAACACATACCATCACCTTCAGCCGTGAACTGTGGATTGAACGCGACGACTTCATGGAAGATGCTCCTAAGAAATTCTTCCGCATGACACCAGGAAAAGAGGTGCGCCTCAAAAACGCATATATCATTATGTGTACTGGCTGTAAGAAAAATGCCGACGGTGAAATTGAGGAAATTTATGCAGAATATGATCCTGACAGCAAGAGTGGAATGGCTGGTGCCGACCGCAAAGTAAAAGGAACGCTCCACTGGTTAAGTACAGCCCATTGTCTACCTGCAGAGGTTCGTCTATATGATCGATTGTTCTCTGTAGAAAATCCTGGTGCTGACGAACGTGATTTCCGCGAGCTGCTTAATCCCACCTCACTGATTGTTCTGAAGAACTGCTTTGTAGAGCAATACCTTGCAGAGAAGAAGCCTGGTGATTTTCTACAATTCCAGCGCATTGGTTATTTCACCCTTGATGAATCGTCTACTGACAGCCATTTGGTCTTTAACAAAACGGTGGGTTTGAAAGATACCTGGGCGAAGATAAATAAATAAATGAAAAAAACCGGCGACGAGTACTTCGATAATGAAGAGTTCAGAACCATTCTGAACAATTACGAAGAATCTGTCAGGTCAGGGCATCCCATCTATTTGGATGCCGATGACTTGGCAGATATTGCCGATTATTATCACTTCATTGGGAACGACCAACAGGCTGATGATACGATAGACTATGCGCTGTCACTCTATCCTAACGCTACCTTGCCCAATGTCTTCAAAGCTCGCAAAGCATTAACCGACGGAGATATTGAAACTGCTAAAGAATACATTGACAGAATAGAGAGCAAAGACGATCCTGAATACCACTACATGCAGGCCGAACTATTATTGGCCAAGGATCAAGTGAAGGAGGCTGATGAATTCTTTAGGCAATACCTGAACTCAACACCGCCTGAAGATTATCAGGATTACGTGATGGATGTGGCCAACATCTACTTTGACTATGGACTGAACGACAAAGCCTTTGAATGGCTGATGCGCACAAGAGGTAATAAAAGTAATGACTTCAAGGAACTCATGGCTCGCACTCTCTTCGGACTGGGGAAGTACAAAGACAGCGAACGGCTGTTCAACGAGCTCATAAACAAGGATCCCTATTCCAAACGTTATTGGAACGCCCTTTCCAATGCTCAGTTTATGAACGAGGATTTCAGCGGGGCAGTCACAAGTAGCGAATATGCCATTGCCATCGACCCTGAGGACCCGGAAGGAATTCTCAATAAGGCTAACGGACTCTACCGATTAGGTAATTTCGAAGAGGCCATCCGCTATTACGACAGATTCGCCAAGGTGCTTGCACCCGATGAATTCAGTCTGCTGCACAAAGGGTCATGCCTTGTCAATCTGAATCGGCACGAAGAAGCTGCCATTACGCTACAAAAGGCTTTGTCTATTTGTCCTGACGACTCCCCTTTCCTCATACAAATTTATCAGGAGTTAGCCTTTTGTTACAGTGCTCTTCACCAACTACAAATGGCTTTACACTATATCGACATCACAAACGACATAGACTGTGATCATATCGACATGCTTGTACTCAAAGGGCACATTCTTCTGGAAAACGACGATGCCGATCGAGCGCAAGAAGTTTTTAAAAAGGCAATTCTCGATTCAAACAACGACCCCAAGGTGATTTTACGAATCATTGTATCACTCTATGATAACAGATATATAAAAGCATGCTATGAAATGTTTAAGCGGTTCTTCTCTCTCATCACTGATGACGATTTCAACCAAGGCTATTCCTATATGGCATTAGTGTGCTGGGACTTGGGATTTACAGAAGAATTTCTGATGTACCTGCGTTTGGCTATCGAACGCAATCCTCGTGAGGCACGCATGGTATTGGGTCACATGTTTCCTGAGGACATGCCGGCAAAAGAATATTATCAATATATGCATCAAAAATTAAATATATGAATTTTATAACATCACTCCTTTCCAACCTCAATTACGGCACTATCCTGTTTCTTATGCTTCTTGAGAGCACCGTCGTTCCCGTTCCCTCGGAATTTGTAGTAACACCAGCCGCCTATCATGCAGCAGGAGGCAATCTTGATGTTTTCCTTGTTATTCTCTTTGCCACAATAGGAGCAGATCTGGGAGCCAGCATCAATTACGTAGTAGCATATTATGTAGGCCGTCCCGTCATTTACCGCTTTGCCAATAGCAAATGGGGAAAGATGTGTTTAGTGAATCAGGAAAAAGTAGAGAAGAGTGAGAAGTATTTTGACGATCACGGTATCGCTGCAACCTTAACGGGCAGACTCATTCCAGGTATTCGCCATTTGATCTCTATTCCAGCAGGATTAGCCAAAATGAACTATTGGAAATTTCTGCTATACACAACTATAGGTGCAGGAGTATGGCATAGTATTCTCGCCGCTTTAGGATGGTATCTGCACGCGATTGTACCCGAAGATCAACTGAATGACAAAATCAGCGAATACGCAGAATACATTAAACTGATTATCATTGCGTTGGTAATTATTGCCATTGCCTATTTTGTCATCAGCTCATATATAAAAAGAAAAAAGAAGTAATTAATTCTTGTTTATCGGATATTTTTTGTATTTTTGCCCAATATTTAAAAAATCTATTCATTATGGCAAGAATTAACAACCATTTAGTGATTATGGCAGGAGGCGTAGGAAGTCGTTTCTGGCCCATGAGCACGGCAGAGAGCCCCAAACAGTTTATAGATGTATTAGGAGTTGGCAAAACGTTACTCCAACTGACCGTAGACCGTTTTGACACGATTATTCCTCGCGAGAACGTTTGGGTGGTCACCAATCAGAAATACACAGATATTGTTTCCCAGCAGTTACCCGACATACCTCGCAACCATATACTCTGTGAGCCCTGTCGCCGCAATACTGCTCCTTGTATTGCTTATGTCAGTTGGCGCATCAAATCAAATGACCCTAAAGCCAACATCGTGGTATCTCCGAGCGACCATATAGTATTGAATACCAACGAGTTCCGACGTATCATCTCCGAATGCATGGCATTTACCAGCGACAGTGATGCTATCGTCACACTGGGTATGAAGCCTACACGTCCAGAGACTGGCTATGGATATATTCAAGCTGCGCTTTCCAGTAATTCGCTTCGTAACAAAGGTATTTTCCGAGTTGACTCCTTCCGTGAGAAGCCCGACTTGGAGACAGCCAAGCAATATATCAGCAAAAACAATTATTTTTGGAATGCCGGTATTTTCATATGGAATGTTTCAACAATAATCAATGCATTCCGTATTTATCAGCCATCAATGGCAAAAATCTTCGAGTCACTTCTTCCTTTATATGGCACAGACAAAGAGCAAACAGAGATTGACCGACTGTTTCCTGAATGCGAAAACATATCTGTTGACTATGCCATCATGGAAAAAGCAGAGGAGATTTTTGTTTGTCCTGCTGACTTTGGTTGGAGCGACCTTGGAACTTGGGGTTCTTTAAAGCAGAACACGAAACAAGACCTTTATGGCAACGCATGTATTGGTCCAGATATCACCATGATAGAGTCTCATAACTGTATGATACATACGACACAGGAGAAAAAAGTAGTTATTCAGGGACTCGACGGTTATATCGTGGCAGAAAACAATGACACATTACTAGTGTGTAAGTTATCTGACGAACAACGTATCAAGCAATTTAGTGGTCAGGACTAGCAAATAACAGATATGATGGAAAACAAGAAAGTAGCACTCATCACCGGTATTACTGGACAAGACGGCTCCTATTTAGCCGAGTTCCTCATCGAGAAGGGGTATGAAGTTCATGGCCTTCTGCGTCGTTCTTCCTCTTTTAATACAGGGCGAATAGAACACCTCTATTTAGACGAATGGGTTCGTGACATGAAAAAGAAACGTTTAGTTAATCTCCATTGGGCAGATATGACTGACTCCTCTTCCCTCATCCGAATCATCGGTGAAGTCAAACCTACTGAAATATACAATCTTGCAGCTCAGAGCCATGTAAAAGTATCTTTCGACGTTCCGGAATATACCGCCGACGTTGATGCTTCCGGTGTCCTACGTCTTTTAGAAGCTGTTCGTATTTGCGGATTAGACAAGAATTGTAGGATTTATCAGGCATCCACGTCCGAACTTTATGGGAAGGTACAGGAAGTACCCCAGTCTGAGACAACTCCTTTCTACCCACGTTCTCCCTATGGTGTAGCCAAGCTCTATGGATTTTGGATTGTCAAGAATTATCGTGAATCCTACGGAATGTTCTGTTGCAATGGTATCCTATTCAATCATGAGAGCGAACGCCGGGGTGAGAATTTCGTCACAAGAAAGATTACACTTGCAGCTGCTCGCATAGCCCAAGGCTATCAAGACAAGCTTTACCTGGGAAATCTTAATTCCCTGCGCGATTGGGGCTATGCCAAGGACTACATAGAATGTATGTGGCTCATTTTGCAACAGCCGGAACCAGATGACTTTGTCATTGCCACAGGCGAATATCATACAGTACGTGAATTTGCTACACTTGCTTTCAAAGAAGTTGGCATCGAATTGGAATGGCGCGGTGACGGCATTGACGAAAAAGGCTATGACAAGGCCACAGGGAAAGCACTCGTTGAGGTTGATCCCAAATATTTCCGTCCTGCCGAAGTTGACCAACTACTTGGCGACCCATCTAAGGCTAAGACGAAACTGGGCTGGAATCCACAGAAGACGTCCTTCCCTGACTTGGTAAAAATCATGGTTCAACACGACATGAAGTTTGTACGGAAGTTATTTCTGAAAGCACAAATGCCTGAATAATGTTAGACAAGAACAGCAAGATATATGTAGCAGGACATCAGGGCCTGGTAGGTTCAGCTATCTGGAATAATCTCCTTCAACGAGGATATACCAATCTTATTGGAAGGAGTCATCAGGAACTGGATTTAACTGATCAACTGGCCGTTCGTCACTTCTTTGACGAAGAACAGCCAGATGCCGTCGTCTTGGCTGCAGCCTTTGTAGGTGGTATCATGGCCAACTCACTCTATCGGGCCGATTTCATCATGCAAAACATGAAGATGCAATGTAACGTCATCTCCGAATCTTATGCCCATCAAGTAAAAAAACTCCTATTTCTTGGTTCAACTTGCATCTATCCCAAAAACGCTCCTCAGCCGATGAAAGAAGACGCCTTGTTAACTTCACCGCTGGAATACACGAACGAGGAATATGCCATAGCCAAGATTGCTGGACTGAAAATGTGTGAAAGTTATAATCTGCAATACGGCACCAACTATATAGCTGTCATGCCCACCAATCTGTATGGTCCTAACGATAATTTCCACTTAGAAAACTCCCATGTCATGCCTGCCATGATGCGTAAGATTTATCTGGCTAAACTGATTCATGACGGGAAATGGGAGAAAATAGCTATCGACCTCAATAAAAGACCTGTAGAAGGGGTTAATGGTACTGGGGTAACGGAAAATGGCGTTGAACGGGAAAAGGCACTGGATGTTTTGGCCAAGTACGGCATCTATGACAACAAAGTAGTACTTTGGGGAACTGGAACACCCTTAAGAGAATTTCTTTGGAGCGAAGATATGGCCGATGCATCTGTACACATTCTCTTGAATGTAAACTTCTCCGATATCATTGGTATTGAGAAATATTCCAGTGTTCATTATGGTGCCAGCACCGACGGAACTGTAGATCGCAATCACTCTGCCGGTCGCGGTGGAGCCATCCCTTCACTGGGAGAAATACGCAACTGTCATATCAATGTTGGAACTGGCAAGGAACTCACGATTCGCGAGTTGTCAGAACTCGTTGTCCAAGCTGTCGATTTTGAAGGAACTGTCGAATTTGACGCATCCAAGCCCGACGGCACTATGCGTAAATTAATTGATGTCTCGAAACTTCACTCTCTGGGGTGGACACATAAGGTGGAGATTGAAGATGGTGTAAAACAACTGTTCACATGGTATAGACAGAGTCTCCAATAAAAACGAATCTACCCAACCATTACTATTAAAACCAAGCCTATGATAAAGACCTTTAATGACATGAGAAACTTACTGCGCCAGAGTGGTCAAAAGCACCGCATAGCAGCAGTTTGTGTGTATGACAACGCTACCAGTGAAGCACTGAAGCAAGTGGAGGAAGAAGGAATTGCCACTACACTATTTATTGATGGAACGAATCCTGAAGAGGCGGCAAAAAGAGGCGTTCAGATGATTCGTGAAGGGAAAGCAGATATGCTGATGAAAGGCCTTATCGGAACAGACCAACTCCTTCGAGCCGTTCTCCACAAGGAAGAAGGCTTACTTCCTACAGGTCGTGTATTAACCCACCTGTCAGTCGCCGAAATCCCTACTTATCACAAGATGTTATTCTTTAGTGATGCAGCGGTGATACCCTACCCCACTCAAGAACAACGCATAGAACAAGTACGTTATGCTGCTGATATTTGCCGGAAAATGGGTATCAAGGAACCACGCATCGCCCTGATTCATTGTTCAGAAAAACCAAGTTCCAAATTTCCATTTGTAGATGGCTATCAAGACATCAAACAGATGGCAGAAGCAAATGATTTCGGTACATGTATCGTTGACGGTCCGCTCGATGTCAAGTCTGCTTGTTCGCCTCATGCTTTAAAGGCAAAAGGCATTACTTCCGTTCTCAATGGCGAGGCTGACGTACTGATTATGCCAGATATAGAAGCCGGCAATGCTTTTTACAAATCAATGACCTTGTTTGCAGGAGCCCGTACAGCCGGCATCCTATGTGGAACAGTTTGCCCTGTTGTTGTACCATCTCGTGGTGATTCATCCGAAGCCAAATATAACAGTATCCTTTTTGCACTCAACAGCCTATGAAAATACTAGTTATCAACCCTGGTTCTACATCTACAAAAATAGCCGTTTACGAAGATGAGAAGCCCATACTTCTGCGAAACATTACCCACACCGCAGAAGAGTTGTCACCCTTCGGTGACATCACAGAGCAACAGGACTTCCGCAGGAAAATAATACTTAATGAACTGCATCAAGCCAATATACCATTGGAGTTTGACGCAGTGATTGGTCGTGGTGGATTAGTCAAGCCTATCGCCGGAGGTGTTTATGAAATCAACGAGCAGATGGTCAATGACACATTACACGGATGCGTGATGCACAATCATGCCTGTAATCTTGGATGTCTCATCGCGTACGAAATTGCTTCTACGATTAGCCAGTGCAAATCATTCATTGCCGATCCTGGCGTCGTTGACGAGTTATCGCCATTGGCCCGTATCAGCGGTAGTCCCCTCATGCCGAGAATCTGCATCTGGCATGCATTAAACCAAAGAGCAATTGCTCGCCGATATGCACAAGGAATCGGTAAGGAGTACGAAGATCTCAACTTGATTATTTGTCATCTTGGAGGTGGTATCAGTGTTGCTGCACATGAACACGGAAAAGCCATTGATGCCAATAATGCATTGGATGGCGAAGGCCCGTTTTCTCCAGAACGGGCAGGTTCTCTACCAGCTGCAGACCTGATTCGTCTCTGTTTCAGTGGTCAATATACAGAAAAACAATTGTTGAAACGTATAGCTGGACAAGCAGGGCTAACGGCTCATTTAGGTACCAACAACATGCGAGAAATCCTGGAAAGAATTAAAGAAGGAGACGAACATGCCCAACTCTTAGTAGACGCTATGCTCTATCATACAGCCAGACAAATTGCTGCAGAAGGAGCTGTTTTATGTGGAAATGTAGATGCTATTCTGCTGACAGGCGGTATGGCTCATTCTGACTATATTGTCAGCGAACTGCGTCGACGAATTGGTTTTCTCGCTCCCGTCTATGTTTTCCCTGGTGAAAACGAAATGGAAGCCCTTGCGCTCAATGCCCTTGCAGTTTTACAAGGGAAACGAGAAGCAAAGATATATCAATAAGAAGAAAAGAGGAGCGGTTGCTCCTCTTCTCTTCTATTATAAATTCTTGTTCAGTGTCTGTTTCCACGCAGTGTAGGCAGCCTGATATTCTGCCTTCTTTGCTACATCAGGTTCTATCACCTGCAACTTTTCCAATGAGGCAAAGGCCTCTTGGCTGTCCTTATAAGTACCAGCTCCGATACCAGCACCCTTTGCAGCACCAACCGAACCGTCGGTATCATAGAGTTCTATGGTAGCACCACTGACACCGGCCAATGTATTGCGGAACAAGGGACTTAAGAACATATTTGCCTTACCTGCATGAATCTTCTGAATATCCATACCCATTTGCTGCATAATTTCCATACCATAGCAGAATGAGAATACGATACCTTCCTGGGCAGCACGAACCAAATGAGCCTTAGAGTGCTTGTTGAAATTCAAGCCATTGATAGAGCATCCAATTTCTTTGTTTTCTAATACACGTTCAGCGCCATTACCAAATGGAATAATCGTAACCCCTTCGCTGCCAATAGGAGCAGTTGCAGCCAAATCATTCATCTCTGCATAGCTGATATCTGGTGTTATATTACGATGTACCCATGCATTCAAAATTCCAGTACCATTGATACACAACAATACACCGAGACGAGTTTGGTCAATACTATGATTTACATGTGCAAAGGTATTCACACGACTCTGTTTGTCGTAATTTACCTCACCCAACACACCATATACCACACCAGAAGTACCGGCAGTTGCGGCTATTTCACCAGGATTCAACACATTCAACGATAAGGCATTATTGGGTTGATCACCGCCTCTATATGAAATAGGTGTACCTGCTTTTAGTCCCAGTTCCGCAGCAGCTTCAGCACTCACTTCACTCTGAATACCGAACGTAGGAACAATATCAGCAATCAAAGAATGATCGAAACCATAATACTTCATAAGGAAATCAGCAACCTGGTTGTTCTTGAAATCCCAGAACATACCCTCTGACAATCCACTCACTGTAGTATTAGCAACACCAGAAAGTCGCATGGCTATGTAATCACCAGGCAACATAATCTTATAAATCTTCTCATAGGTCTCAGGTTCATTCTCCTTGACCCACGCCAGTTTGGCAGCTGTGAAGTTTCCTGGAGAATTCAACAAATGAGTCAGGCACTGATCGGCTCCCAAATCGTTAAAAGCTCTTTCGCCATAAGGAACAGCACGAGAGTCGCACCATATGATAGCAGGACGGAGAGCCTTCAAATTCTTGTCTACACATACCAAACCATGCATCTGGTAGGAAATACCTACCGCAATGATGTCTTCACCAGTTGCACCGGTTTCAGCCATAATTTTCTTCAAACTCAGCTTCGCATTATCCCACCACATCTGAGGATCCTGTTCAGCCCAACCAGCTTTCACGGCCATAATGGGAGCTTCCTTTTCTGGGAAAAAGGCAGCTGCAGCACATACACCAGTGTCAGCGTTCACCAACGATGCCTTAACAGAAGAACTGCCGACATCAAAACCTAAAAGATATCTATTTGCCATAATTAATTAAAATATCGTTTCATTAAATATAACGTTTTACACCCCAAAATTCCCTAAAATATTTCTAAATTGCAACTTTTTTCCTTTTTTTTCGCATTTTTTTATTATTATTTGACTACAATTAAAAATAATTTTTTACCTTTGCACATTAGAATAACATAACCGAAGACTAAGTTATATTCATATATGAAGAAAAAAATACTAATACTTGACGACAAAGAGACGATAGCGAAAGTACTCTCTATCTATCTAATGAGCGACTATGATGTACAGTGGTTGCCTGATGGATTACAAGGTGTTAAATGGCTTCAGGCCGGTAACACACCTGATCTTATTATATCTGATATTCGTATGCCAGGTATGCGTGGAGACGATTTTCTGGAGTGGATCAAGCAGAACGAGCTGTTTCGTCACATTCCCGTCATTATGCTTTCAAGCGAAGACTCTACTAGTGAGCGCATTCGTTTGTTGGAGATAGGTGCTGTCGATTATATCGTGAAGCCCTTTAACCCCATGGAATTAAAGATTCGTGTCAAAAAGATCCTTCCCAACTAATATACATACATTAATATATTATGATAGGTGTTGTTTACTTAGGTAACAATCCAAAGACACAAGAAAGGCTCAAATACATTCCCGGACAATTAGTCCGCATGACAAATGCCTATAAGGATGCAGCTCAGGTTTGTACGCCTCATGTATCCAATGAGCATTTTATTGTATTCTTTGAGCGTAATGTCCGTAGTGAAGACATTACAGCCATCACCTATCTCCGCAAGAAATGCCGTAATGTCTATATCATTCTTCTGACAGACGACATGTCGGAGGAGGATCGCAAAGTCTATATGAAGTGCGGTGTCAATGACACTATTAACAAAGATGCTTCTGTGACGGCATTAAACAAGAAGATACAGTTCATCTCCGATCGTGAGAATATTCTCTTTGACGACGAAGCTCCCAAATACAAGATTCTCAAATTCAAAATTCCTGTATGGAAGCGTCTTTTCGACATTGTCTTCTCCAGTTTGGCCATCATCATCCTCTCACCCATCTTTATTTTGACTGCTATTGCCATCAAATTGGAAAGCAAGGGGCCTGTATTGTTTAAGTCTAAGCGTGTAGGCACTAACTATACCATTTTCGACTTCCTGAAATTCCGCAGTATGTACACAGATGCAGAGGAGCGTTTAAAAGACCTGAGCAAGACTAATAATCAGTATGCAGAGAAAGAAGAAGAAGAGGATGAGCACAAGACTATCACCGCTCCCCTTGGTGAAGAAGCTGAACAGGATATGCTAGATATGGGCATGGAATCAGAGATGATGATCAGTGATGACGAGATTATGCTGATTGGCGATGATTTTGTTGTTGCAGAAAGCGATTTCAACAAGCAGAAAGAGGAAGAAATCAATAATGCCTTTGTAAAGATTGAGAACGACCCACGTATTACGAAGGTGGGACATTTCATTCGTAAATTCAGCATCGACGAACTTCCGCAACTTTTCAACATTCTCAAGGGTGACATGTCGGTTGTCGGCAACCGTCCTCTCCCGCTCTACGAGGCAGAGAAGCTCACTGCCGATACCAGTATCGACCGCTTCATGGCACCTGCTGGACTCACAGGCCTTTGGCAGGTTGAAGAACGCGGTAAAGGTGGCAACATGTCTGCAGAAGAACGCAAGCAATTGGATATCACATACGGGCAGACTTACAATTTCATACTCGATATGAAAATTATCTTCCGTACCCTCTTTGCTTTCGTACAAAAAGAAAACGTATAATCGAAATAGTCTAACCGATTTTGAAAATGAACAAAATAAAACGTTTACTACTCCTTATACCAGCTATAGGCATCAGTTTCACGACTTTTGCCCAATCCCTAGACGAAAGCGGTATCAGTGCAGGATTTTTTGACTCCAGCGAGGAAAGTACACTGAATTTCTCCACATTCCATTTGCCCCCTTTGTCGGTACTGTTTGAGAATGCCAAGCAAAATCCCAGCATTCTGTCAATGGAGAAAAGCGAACAGTTGGCTAAAGCGGCTGTTGCCCAACAGAAGCGCCATATTTTCTCATACGTTCATGCTCATGCCAGCTACAGCTATGGTAAAACTGACGTATATGGGCAAATGACCAACAACCAGACGGGTACCATGAATTTTGTACCTATTTTTGAATCCAAAAATGGTACGGAACAGTCCTATTGGAACGTTGGAGTAAACTTGAATGTGCCATTAGAAGATATTTTAGACTGGGCTCCTTCTATTAAACGTAAACGATTAGAAGCCGATAAAGCAAAACTGGAAAAGGACATCAAATATGATGAACTTAAACTTCAGATAAGCACATTATATGCTAAAATCACCAATAATCTAGTTACCCTAAAAACCGCCAGTGAAGGTGCGGCAGCCTATCAAGGTGCAGGTGCCTTGAACCAAGAGGACTTTCACCAAGGGAATATGAATATTGAAGATTATGCATGGACGAAGATGCACGAGCTAAGTGTCGTACAATCCTATCAGGCATTACAAACTTCCATCATCCAAGATATTCTTACTTTGGAAATCATCTCCCGCACTCCAATCATCACCAATGCGACCACCGAAGTGACCTTGGACGGCACTATTCACAAATCAGAAAAACAAATCCGTCGTGAAAACAAGGCATTGGAAAAGCGCATAGCAAAAGAGGTTAAAGCTGATGAAAAACGCTATCAGCAATTAGAGAAAGCAGAGAAAGAAGCAAAGGCAAAATCAGACAGAGTTGCGGCACGAGAGGCTGCAAAATCTGCCAAAGCAGCACGAGCATACGAGAAAAATAGTAGAAAACGTTAAATCAGAAGACTATGGATTTATTTAGATATATCGTTCGGTTTTTATACAAGATACGCTGGTATCTGGTTATCTTACCACTGATTGCCTTAATTGTCGCTTGGTTCTTGACCCGTAATATGGAACGTATCTACGATACCAATACGACCATCTATACGGGCATGATTACCGGCTATAACATTGAAGGTGGCACAGGCGTTGCTGGAGGAAACCCCCAAACCAATATCAATAACTTGATGCTGATTATCACGACGGAGAACACCATCCGTGAGGTTTCTCTTCGTTTGTTTGCACGTTGTATGATGTATGGCAACCCCAACAAGGACAATAATTATATTTCTGCCGAGCATTTCCGCCAATTGAATGCCACTGTTCCTGCTGATGTAAAAGCACTGATTAACCACAACAGTGAATCTGCGACCTATGCCAATCTAAAAGCATACGAAAAGCCCAATCAGGCAAACTATTTATTCGGTCTATTAAATTACCACCCCTATTTTGGCATTAATAATATTACAGCACGTTTAAAAGTCTTACAACTAAAAGGTAGCGATATTATTGATATCGGTTACTCGGCAAACGACGCAGGTGTCGCTTATAATACTTTGGATATTTTGAATGAAGTATTTGCTCGCCACTATCAACAAATTCGTTTTGGTGAAACCAACAATGTCATCAAATTCTTTGAACGTGAGGTAGCTCGTCTGTATCGTATTTTGACAGGTGCCGAGGACGATCTAATTCGCTATAATATCTCCAAGCGTATTATTAACTATGGTGAGCAAACTAGGCAGTTGTCAATCTTGGAAGCACAACAACAGAACTTCCGAAACCAACAGTTGATGGATTACACCACTTCCAAGGCATTGATGGACTATTTGGAGCGACAGTTAGGTGACCGTGCCCGTGTCATTCGTGCCAACAAACAATTTACGGATAAGATTAAGGATATTTCCCGTCTGCAGTCTCGTATCTCAAACCTCCGTCTAATGGGCGGTGAAGGAGGTGACCTCAATAACGAAGCTCAGGAAGAGATGCAAAAGGCACAGCGTGAACTGACAGCCACCACCAATAGCGTCAAAGACCTCACAAAAGAAATTGAGGCAGGCACTTATAGCACCGAGACGGGTGTGAAAGCCAGTGATATGATTGGCAGATGGTTGGAACAGATGTTGCTGATGGAAAAGGCACGAGCTGAGATGTCTGCCACAGACATCATGAAGCAAAATTTGGATCGCCAATACCTATTCTATTCTCCTATCGGTGCTACGCTTGATCGTAAGGCACGCCATATCGGGTTTGTGGAAGGCAACTATATGGAGATGCTGAAAGCACTGAATGCCGCTCGTCTGCGCCAAAAGAACTTGCAAATGTCAACGGCAACACTTCGTGTGCTGAACCCCCCAATGTTCCCATTGAACGCTCAGCCCACCAACCGTCTGATGATTTTGTTGGGAGCATTCTTGTTAACCTTTATGTTGACGGCACTTTGGTTCTTCATTATCGAACTACTTGACCGCACCTTACGTGACCGAATGCGTTCAGAACGTATCACCAAGATACCCGTCATGGGTTGCTATCCTAAGGAAAGTAACTTACGTTATCGCCGTTTCAACAAGACGATTGCAGACATGTCACTCCGTCAGCTCAGCAAAGCATTGCTGCCCAAGTTCAAGGAAGGACAGCAGAACGTATTGAACCTCATTTCCACGGACTCAGGCAATGGTAAGAGTTTCCTTGCACAAGAGTTGGAGAACTACTGGATATCTATCGGTCTTCAGGTTCGTCGCCTGACCTACGATGAAGACTTCCTTGCCGAAGATAGCAAATTTATCATGGCGAATGGCATCAAGGATCTTTGTCCTGATATTCTCCCTGAGGAAATTGCTATTATAGAGTATCCAAACTTGGATGAGAACTCTATCTCCCCCGCCCTATTGAATATGGCAACTGTCAACTTAATGGTCACCCGTGCCAACCGCACATGGAAGGATGTCGACCAGAAAGCACTGAAGGAAGTCGAGGCGATGTTGGATGAAGAGCATAAGAATACTCTCTTTATGTACCTCACCGAGGCAAGCCGCTATGCTGTTGAGGAGTTCGTCGGTCAGTTGCCACCTTATACCAAGTTCAACAATTTCGTATATCGCATGTCCCAATTAGGCCTGACGGCAACAGAGAACAACCATGCCAAATAAATGATAAAGGATTTTGCAACATACAAGCAAGAAACCGGAGGAAGAGCATTATTGCTCTTTCTCTTGTTTGGTCTTGCCATATACGAATTCATCTATGCAGGCTTTTCAGCATTTGCATTTATATGTTGTTCACCAATAATTATTATTGCAGCCTATTTTGCTTTCAAATATCGTATGGCTGCATTCTGGACATTATTCTTCGTTAACTACTTTATCCAATGGTTTAATAAAAACGAATGGTTGCCATCGGGAATTCCTATGTCTCTATATAATGAGATGTTAGAAATTCTCCTATTAGGAATAGCAATTATTGATGCCCGACGAACGCCCCATTTTGAAAGAACAGCAAACCTGATGTTATATGCCTTAATTATGTGGTGTGGATTTTGTACTTTGGAAATACTAAATGACACTTGTGGATTGGGTATTAACATTGGAGCATGGTATACTGGTGCCCGTCTGATGGCATTCCAATTACTTTATTGTTTCTTGGTTTTTTGTATCTATATTGACAACTCTAAAGTATTAGTTCAATACTTATATGTTTGGGCTGTCTTTTCTTTGTTTACTGTTTTCTATACATGGAAACAAATACATATTGGTTTTTCCCCAGCTGAAAGTGCTTGGATTCAAGGCAGTAAAACACACATCCTTAGCGGTGGAACTTTAATAAGATATTTTTCCACTCATAATGATGCGGCAAGCTTTGGTATTGGTATTGCATCAACGGCAGTCGCCTTTTATATCTTTGCCATTACCAATAAAATCAAAAAACAACGTATCTTATTTTTGATTACTGCAATAGGATGTACATGGGCTATGTTCCAATCAGGTACCCGTACAGCTATGGCTTGTTTGATATTGGGAATTATTACTTATGTATTCTTATCTAAATCAGCCAAAATCGCCACAATTGTCTCTATCGTATTTGGATTTCTATTCATTATTCTCGCCTTTACAAACATAGGACAAGGTAATCAACAAATCCGACGCATGCGAACCGTTTTTGACAGGAGTGATGCCTCTGCCAATGTTCGTACTATCAACCAACAGACCATGAGAAAATATATGAAAGAAGCACCTTGGGGTATTGGATTGGGTATGAATTATGAAAATGTACCAGCCAATAATAAATATTCTCGCATGGCTACAATACCACCAGATTCCGAATATGTATTTATATGGCTTAGAACTGGCAGAATCGGTATTACCATTTTCATTATTACAATGTTAATGATGTTCTTTGGTGGGTGTTGGATTACAATGTTTAAAATAAAGAGTCCGTCTCTTCGAGGTATAGGGGCAGGATTTTGTTGTGCTTTTATTTCTATGCAGTTGGGAGGATATGGTAACCAGGTTTTGACGCAATTCCCCAATTGTCTACTTTTCTATGGTGGCTTAACTATAGTATATATTCTCCCCTTTATCGAGAAGGAATGGATAGAATATGAGGCTAAAGAACTTGCCATCCAGGAAGAAAAAGAGCGATTGAAGCTAGAGAAGAAAAAAGCATCGAGAGTATAAGAAGAATTGAAAAATTGAATAATTGAAAAATTGAAGAGTTGGAAGTTGAAAAAGTATTATCCATCATTACCATCAATTACAACGGGCTGAAAGACACCTGCGAATTGATAGAGTCATTACCTGCTGATGACAAGTCATTAGAGGTGATTGTAGTGGATAATGCCTCCACACAGGATGAAGCTTCCGAAATAGAAAGACGCTTTCCCCATGTGACGGTTATTAGGAGTGACCAGAATCTCGGTTTTGCTGGAGGCAATAACCTTGGTATAAAGGCTGCTCATGGGAAATATCTCTTTTTCTTAAATAACGATACCTTATTAGAGGTTAGAGGTAAGAGGTTAGAGGTAAGAGATTTGATTCTGCCATTGATTAATCGACTGGAAAATGACGATAAAATCGGTATGGTCTGTCCCAAAATACGATTCACATGGGGTCACCAACCTATACAATTTGCAGGATATACCCGTCTGACTTCCATTACGCTCCGTAATAAGACCATTGCCTATGGGGAAGAAGACAAAGGACAATACGATACTCCGCACTCTACCCCATATGCACATGGTGCCGCTATGCTGGTGAAGCGAGAGGTGATTGAAAAAGTTGGCATGATGCCAGAATGTTATTTCCTTTATTATGAGGAACTTGACTGGTCGGTGATGATTCGAAAAGCTGGCTATGATATCTGGTATGATCCTGCCCTCACTGTTTTCCATAAAGAGAGTCAGACGACAGGAAAAACATCTCCCCTCAAGACTTTCTATACCACCCGCAACCGTCTGTTTTTTGCCCAACGTAACATTCAAGGAGGCTCTAAATACCTAACCTATGCTTATCTGGTAAGCGTAGTAGCTATACGGGATATGGTAAAATATATCTTCACAGGCAAGACTGACTTAGCTGTAGCAGTCATCAAAGGAATTTGGAATTTTATAAAACGATAAAGATATGGATTTTTGGAAATTATTATATACCGTTGACGGGGTGTTGTTTATCTTTACAGCATTGACTGTACTATACATGCTGTTTTTTACTATCACCTCCATGATGGCACATCAGGGAGCATTACCCAAGACTAATCATCAGAACCGGTTTATTGTCTTAATTCCCGCCTATAAGAACAAAAAGGTAATTCAGACAGTGAAATCTGTTTTAGGACAGACCTATCCACAACGACAATTTGACATTTCTGTCGTATCAGACCAGAACGATGAGATGACCAACATGCGCCTTGCCCAGGAACCGATTACATTACTAACACCCAAATTTGAGAAAAGTACGAAAGCTATGGCATTACAACTTGCCATCAACAATCTTCCCCAATTTAAAATATATGATATTGTCGTTATTTTGGATGCTGGGGATTTGGTAGAACCCGAATTTCTTGAGGATCTGAATGCTGCTTACGAGTCTGCGGGAACCAAGGCGATACAGACCCACATTCTGTCCCGTAATCGGGACACGACAGCTGCACGCATGGGGGCTATCTTTGAGGAAATCAACAACTCCATTTTCCGTCGCGGACATATCGCAGTTGGTCTGTCGGCTGGTTTAATGGGATCAGGCTGTGCTTTTGACTTCACTTGGTTTAAGAACAACATCTTCGAGGTCAAATCAGCTTGGGAAGACAAGGAACTGGATGCCATGCTGATGCGCCAACATATCCATGTAGACTACTTTGACCAACTATACGTCTTTAACGAGAAAACCCGTGAATCTGATGAGTTCAACCGGGAGAGAGGACGCTGGATAAAGGCACAATTCATAACACTCCAGAAGAACATCAAATACCTGCCGATAGCCCTCGTTAACCGATATTATAGCTGGGCAGACAAGATTATTCAATGGATGCTGATGCCCCGTATGCTGTTAATGGCTGTGATTGTATTAATGGGAATAATCATGCCCATGATTTATACCTCCCTCGCCTTTAAATGGTGGGCTTTATTTGCTATTGTACTTTTGGTTTTTGCCATGGCTACCCCAGACTATTTAGTAGACAAGAACTGGGACTCCACTTTCTTCAAAACGCCCATAGTACTTATGAAATCCATACCCGGTCTATCCAAAATTGCCGACTGGGTAGAACATAGGGAATTAAGAGAAAAGAAAGGTTAACGTTAAATCATGTGGACAACAATACATACGATAGACTGGCTGCTATGGATCTTCATGGCACCATCTGTCATCTATGTAGCTTTCTATGCCTTTGTCTCCCTATTCTCCAAGCGCTCACCACTCACCACTCACCCCTCAGACCTTAGACCTCAGACCTTAGACCTCAGACCTCAACCATTCTCCTTCCTCATTCTCTTCCCTGCCTATCAGGAAGATAAAGTAATCGTCCATTCCGTCCGCCAGTGTCTGAAAAGTACCTATCCTCAGGAGCTCTATCATATCGTGGTCATCTCTGATCACATGACCGATGAGACCAATGACCAACTTCAACAACTGCCTATTACTCTATTCACCCCACAGTTTGAGAAAAGCAGTAAGGCGAAAGCACTCTACTACGCACTGGAGCATACGGAGGAACACTATGACTACGTCATTATCTTAGATGCTGACAATGCCGTACTGTCTGATTTTCTGGAACAGGTCAATGTTTCCTGCCGCCAAGGACATCGCGCCATCCAGTGCCACCGTTGCGCTAAGAACAGTGATAATGATGTTGCAGTTTTGGATGGCATTAGTGAAGAGATTAATAACACGCTCTTCCGAAAGGCACATAACAGGATTGGCATTTCCTCAGCACTGATTGGATCAGGTATGTGCTTCGAATATGAATGGTTCAAAAACCATGTTGGTTCATTTGAAACAGCCGTGGAAGACCGTGAGATGGAAATTGAATTGATGAAGGAGCATATCTTCATCAAATATGAAGAAGATATTTTGGTCTTCGATGAGAAAGTCAGCAGCTCAGAGAACTTCCAGCGTCAACGCCTCCGCTGGATGACAGGACAAATTCAGAGTCTGTTGATGATGCTCCCCTACCTCCCTACTGCCATCAAGACTGGCAACATCCATTATATCGACAAAACAATGCAGCAGGCGTTAATTCCCCGTTCTATCCTATTGGTACTTACCAGTTTCATCGCAATGGTGATGACATACATTTACTTTCCATGGAGTCTGAAGTGGTGGGGACTTTTCCTCTTAATCTCTCTTTCTATCTTTGTTGCAATCCCCAAGAGAATGCGCACCAAAGCACTATTCGGAAAGCTGCTTTCCACCGTCAAACTGGTTGGTCTTATGCTGGGCAACCTGTTTAAAATGGATTTGAAAAGCAAGGATTTTCTCCATACTACTCATGACAAGCAAGGACTATGAGCGGACGGTTACATAAGAGTATGTTGAATGCGGAAGTAAATTTGATTTTTTACTTCCTTTCCCTCTTTTTTGCCTTTTTCTCCCGAAAGATTTTCCTCGACTGCCTGGGAGCTGAGTTTATCGGTCTGACTGGTACCCTGGGGAATATTCTGGGATATCTGAACCTGACAGAACTGGGCATCTCTGCGAGTATTGGATATTTTCTGTTTAAGCCCCTCCAGACAGATAACAAGAAAGAAATTCAAGAAATACTGACTTTACTTGGCTATCTTTATAATTGGATTGGAGCCATTATCTTTGGGGGAGCTGTGCTCATCAGCCTCTTCTTCCCATTGATTTTTGCTAAGGTGGAATTAGGCTTTGGCATTATCTACTTCGCCTTTTATTCCTTCTTGGGCTCTTCACTGATTGGCTATTTTATCAATTATCGACAAATACTACTTAGTGCGGATCAGAAAAACTATTTAGTCGCCATCTACTACCAGTCGGCAAACCTTGTGAAAATTGCTCTTCAGATTTTTTTAGCATACCATTATAAGAACTTATATGTATGGGTAGCTGTAGAATTTCTGTTTGGTATCATTGGTTGTATTATTTTGAATTGGAAAATTAACAAGGAATATCCATGGCTCAAAATAAATAAGAAAGAAGGAAAACTATTATTAAAAAAATATCCTGAAGTCCTAACGAAAACCAAGCAAGTCTTTATTCATAAAATCAAAGATTTCATATTAACAAAAAGCGATGAGCTCTTTATCTTCCTTTTTGTATCCCTGAAAATGGTTGCCTACTATGGCAACTACATGATTATCATCTCTAAAATCATATCGCTTTTCTCTGCTGTTACCGGCAGTGTCGGGGCAAGTATAGGTAATTTAGTGGCAGAAGGAGATAAAAAGAGGCTGCTTAGTGTCTTTTGGGAATTTACTACGATTCAGCATACCATTGCCACCATTCTCTGTTTCGCACTATACAACTTTCTGGAGCCATTCGTAGCCCATTGGTTAGGAACTGAATATATTATGGATCATCAAATCCTTGTACTCCTCGTTATATTCATTTATATCACCAATTCCCGTGGTTCCGTTGACGCATTTAACTACGCCCATGGATTATACGCTGATGTATGGTCAGCATGGGCAGAGTTGATTATCAATGTATCCATTACAATAGTTTGTGGTCTGAAATGGGGCATCATCGGAATCCTTTTAGGAAAGATAGTTAGTCTCATAACAATTGTCGTGCTTTGGAAGCCTTATTATCTCTTTTCATCTGGTTTTAAGGTGCCGGTATCTATCTATTGGAAAGGAGTCATGAGAAATTATGCGATATCTACCCTATCCTTCTTCTCCTCCACATTTATCTTATACTGTATTCCCATCAACCCCTATCAAAGTATCTGGTCATGGATAGAATATGCCGCCATTGGCATGGTCATCTTCCTAACCATTGATCTCACCCTCACCCTTCTTTTTGCCAAGGGAGCCAAGGATAGCCTCAAAAGAATAAGACCATAAACGCAAATTCGTTAAAGAACATCAAAAAGTACAGCTCAATAGGCTTTATTATAAATATAATTATTATATTTGCAATAAAATCGAGAATATGATGAGTATAAATGATGTAAGCAATCCCTTTATCATTGGGAAATACCTATCAGACAAATATTTTTGTGACAGGGAAGCTGAAACAGCTTTCCTTCGCAAACAAATAATAAACGGACGTGATGTCGCGCTTATCTCTCCTCGACGTATAGGCAAGTCTGGTCTCATACAGCATTTCTTTCACCAAGAAGATATCATAGAAAAATATTATGTCTTTTATATTGACATCTATGCCACAACATCTTTGGCAGAATTTGTATATTCATTTGGAAAGGAAATCTACGAACAATTAAAACCGCAAAAAACGCTATGGAAAGAGAAGTTTTTCCAAGTCATTACATCTTTCCGTATTGGTTTTAAGCTAGATGCCATGACAGGCTCTCCATCCTTCGATTTAGGGCTGGGTGACATACAAGCACCACTTACCACACTGGATGAGATCTTTGCTTATATCGATGAGGCTGATAAACCTTGTATTATCGCTATTGATGAGTTCCAACAGATAGGAGAATATACTGAAAAAAATGTGGAAGCTTTGCTCAGAACAAAAATTCAACGATGCAAGAAGGCAAAATTTATTTTTGCCGGCAGTAAACGGCACATGATGAGCAATATGTTCAACTCGCCCTCAAAGCCTTTTTATCAAAGCGCTATCAGCATGGGACTTGATCCTATTCCTATGGATACATATACCGACTTCGCCTGTCATTTATTCCGAGGAAACAGAAAGGATATAGACGAAGAGGTCGTCAAAACTGTTTGGAGCATGTTTGACGGTTACACATGGTTTGTACAGATGATGATGAATGAACTGTATGCCTCAACACCATCTGGTGGACATTGTCAGTCAGACATGATCAATGAGGCAAAGAAAAACGTCATCATGTCTCAGGAAGGAAGTTACAAAGATTTATTGTCTAACCTCCCACCAAAACAGAAAATTGTATTACAAGCTATTGCCAAGGAGGGACACGCCAAGAATATCACATCAACGAAATTCATCAAGAAATACAATCTCAACTCTGCCAGTTCTGTTCAGTCTGCTATCAAGTTATTACTTAAGAATGGCCTTGTGACGCAATCAGACGGTGTCTATCGTGTTTATGACTATTTCTTTGCAGAATGGTTAAGTACTATTTTTTAAGTTTATTCAATTCCTGTCCCCTATGAAATATTCAATTATCACCGTCAATTACAACAACAGAGATGGTCTTCGTAAGACTATTGAGAGCGTGATTAACCAAACTTGTCGTGACTTTGAGTACATCGTCATTGACGGAGGATCAACTGACGGAAGTGTTGATGTCTTAAAAGAATACGATAAAAATATAGATTATTGGGTATCCGAACCTGATAAAGGCATCTACAATGCCATGAACAAAGGTATAGCAAAGGCAACAGGTGATTACTTGAACTTCATGAATTCCGGTGATTGCTTTTTCAATGAATGTGTATTAGAGAAAATTTCAAAAAAAGGGAATCCCGCTGACATCATCGTCGGCAGGGACTATCATTTCAATGAGACAACCCAACAAGGCTTTGTAACGATACTTCCTCCACGGCTTTCCATGCTGACATTCATACACCATACTCTTCCCCATCAGAGTACTTTCTTTAAACGGGAATTGTTTGCTAACTCTCCTTATGACGAGACATTGAAACTGGTGGCAGACGTGAAATTCTATATTCAGAAGATCTGCGTGGAGCAATGCAATGTCCAACTCACAGATGATATCATCTGCCGACGGGAGCCTGACGGAATCAGTATGGCGCAGAATGAGCGACGCATACAGGAACACCAACAGGTTATCGCAGAAGTACTGCCTCATGGAGCCATCCAGGACTACGAGACACTTTACTTGTTAGATAAGAGCACCATGTACAAACTCATGCGTCTGATTTCCGATACTCGCAGCCGTAAATTCCTTACCTACTGTATAAGAATTATTAATCGTATATATGGAAATTAATAATATAACTACACCCAAGCGAATTGAGTACATTGATGCACTCAAAGGCTTCCTCATTCTCTCTGTTGTCATGTGTCATGTCGCAGGTTTCTGTATCGGCATACAAGATGATATCCCATCCTTTCAACCGATTCTATTTGAATTTCGAAATCCTCCCTTTTTCTTTGTCAGTGGTCTTTTTGCTTATAAGATTGGAGTCACATGGGATATTAAATATGCGCTATCCATTATACAAAAAAAATTCATGGCAATTGCTTTACCTACGACTCTTTTCCTGTCAGCATTACTCTATGTCCATCCGTCATCTAATCACCGCACTTTTTTACATGGCGGATTAGAGGACATCTGGTTTCATTGGTTTACCTATGCACTTTTTGTGTACTTTATTTTCTATGCAATCATTGAGTTCATCCTTCACTTTTTTAAATGCAACAACACAATCAAGGATTGGATATTAATCGGTTTTGGTATGCTCACTTATCTGTTATTCTCCGTTCAAGCTATCTACGACAAATTACCTATAGCTATTGATACCAAACATGTATTAGGGATGAGGCACTGGGGATTTTTTCTATTTTTCACATTAGGAATCCTAGCAAAAAAACACTTTACTCGTTTTGATAGTTTTCTCAACAACCCTTGGTGCATTGCATCCTGCATCCTTTTATTCCTGACATTCAACTTATTCTTCGAGCCTCTCACTACACGTCATTTCAATCTTTTCCGTATCGTCACATATTTGACGGGACTTATATTGGTATTCAAATTTTTTAAGACATATACACCCCCTACCTATATCAACAGATTCTTACTCCTCGCAGGCAAAAGAACCCTCGACATCTACCTCATACACTATTTCTTCCTGCCTTTAGGACTCTTTTATCAAACTTCCATATTACGAGAGACACCTATGCCTGTTATTGAATTTTTTCTGACTTGTACTCTCGCACTCATAATCATTGGTTTCTCTTTGCTTATCAGCTATGTAATACGCCTAAGTCCTATCACTGCTCACTATATTCTTGGAGAAAGAGAAAAAACAAAAACTATCAAATAAATTTTATGAAATCAATCGTTCTCATATTCCCCTATTTCGGGAAATTGCCCGCACAATACAAGATGTGGCGTGCCTCGGCACTGAGAAATGAGTCGGTAGACTATATGTTTTTCACTGATGCCGATGTAGAACCAGCCAAGAATATTATCGTTCATCAAATGCAGTTTAGTGATTTCCAAAAGGTTACACAAAAGGCATTTGACTTCCCTATTGTCCTTGACCGATCCTATAAGCTATGTGAATACAAGCAAGCATACGGTTACATTTTAAAGGATTATATCAAGGAGTATGACATCTGGGGCTTTGGTGATCTCGACCTCGTATACGGGGACATACGTTCTTTCCTTACAGACAGTGTCCTGGAACATAAGCTGATACTTGGATGGGGACATCTGACCCTCCTCCACAATGATGAAGACACCAACACCTATTTCATGAAAAAGGTGGAAGGCTATCAGGACTACCGAGATGCGTTCACCACCTCGAAGATCACTTTCTTCGATGAGTTCAACCATAAGGGATGCAGTGACAAATGGCGTGACTGCCGCCCCGATGACTGTTGGCTGGAAGAGCCTTTTGACAATGCCTCTAAGCCCAAACAGTCCTATCATTTCAATAGTCTTACAAGAGGGTGGCAACAGGTCATTTTCGAGCATATTGACAATAAACTGTATATGCTACGGTTCAACAACGGGACATTGGAAAAGCGAGAATCACTCTATGCCCATTTCCAGCATCGGGGATTCATGAAAGACAAGGTAACAGATTACAGCCATTTCCTTGTTACACCGGGAGCCATCATCGACTATCCCAAGCATTTCGTCAACATGCGCTTGCGCTGGTACTGTCGGAAGCGTACCCTAATGACCAAGTATTATCAGTGGCGTGACTATATCATCTGGCGGTTGCATCTTGATCACCAAAGGTAAATGAGACTGAGACTGGATTATATCGACATTGCCAAGGGCATAGGCATCATTTTAGTGGTATGCAGCCATACCATATACCCAGAGCTGATGTACTATACCTCAGCCTTTTTCGTACCTGTTTTTTTCTTCTGTTCCGGTTTCACCTCTTCTAAGAAGGAAATAGGAATAAAGGAGAATTTCATACGCCACGCCCTGAAGCTGCTGAAGCCCTATTTGTGTTTCAGCATACTCCTTATGCTCATTTTTCATGATTTCTCTCTACGTGCCATATTTGGAATCTTTTATTCAAGATACTGCTTGTATCCTTTCGGGACAGAACCGGATATTGTCCATTTCATGATAGTAGGTAACTATCCCATGTGGTTTCTCACCTGTATGGTTGTCGCATACCTGCTTTACGAGATAATCCTGTACAGCCCTAGGTATCAGTATCATCTTGTCGCCGTATATCTCATCGCTGCCATCTTAATGCAATACCTCCCTATTCTACTACCATGGAGCATTGACACGGCACCACTGATGGCAATTATCATGTATTGTGGCACACAAGTCAGAAAGTATTTCCCTGATATTTTCAGTAGTAAGGCTCCCAATACACTTGTTATTATTTCTCTCGTCACTTACCTCTTATTAATCCCATTCTGCCAAGATATTAATATCTCTGTCAGGGAGTATGGCACATCCATCTTCACTTACCTGTTGGCTGCCCTCACTGGCAGTATCCTGGTGACATGGCTATCCAGACTGTTACAAGGAACCATCATCGGCAAGGGACTGCAACATATCGGCATCCATTCCCTTACCATCTTCTGTATAGAAATACCATTCATCCTATGGGGAAAACAACTTCCCATGATATTGTTCAGAGACCTACCTCAACAATCCCAACTCTTGGCAACAGCAATCACCCAAATAGTTGTTTCCATTGCAGGAGGGTATCTGATCTCCCTTCTGCTGCATAAAAATAAACACATAAGGAATATCGTGTTTTATGAATGATACCATCTTAGAAAGGTTTATTGTCTACTGATAGAAATCCCTCTGACTTCACATTCAAATAGTCTGAGGGATTCCCCCTATATAGGACAATCCCTTCCCGATCATCGCCTTGGAAGCACTGGTCATGGGTGTCCCTGTTATACAAACCCGCAGAAGGGAATTTCCAAAGAAGTCATTCCAGGAACCGTTAAGGACATCGTGTTTTTTCATAGTAAATTAAACTCATAGCAATACATGAATCCAAAAGATAATAACCATTCACATTTAGATGCATTCTATCATCAATATAAACTAATCGTGTATCGTTATAACCATCTGGATTCCATTGATTTCTCCTAATGGTAATAACTTTATTCTGCCAATTATATTTTGTGAGCATTTCGTCATAAGACAGCATATAACTATCAATACAATTTATAAAAGAGCCGGTCCATATCATGGAGCGAATTGCTCTTATCTTTGTTATTACATCCATTCGATTAAATGAGGAGTGAATATCATAATAAGGAATCTCGATAACGACAGGGATTATATTATATCTCAATAGTATACTGATAATTAGACGCATATTCTCTCCATAACTAATTGCCCCCATTTTTTTATTCGTATCATTAATACCAGCAGAAATGATACAATACTCAGGTCCCCACTCTATTATGTTTTTAATCTCTTCATTGTAAAATATGCTATAGTAAATATCCTTGCTAATAAGTCCGCTAACACCTGCTGTTTTAACTTTTACTTTCTTTCCTATTTTCCTTTCAACTATCGAATCAATAACCGGAGGCATAAATCTGTGTCTGTCAGCCCAACTATCACCTATATAAGCTATCCTTATGGAATCATCTATTTGTGACTTAACACTTAACCCAGACTGTTCCACTGCTGGTTTATAGTATGGTATATTGGAATAATACCATATCGCTAATACTACTAAAATAAATAGTAGTATACACAAGAAGAAAAATATTTTCTTATCATTCACAACGCAAAAATAATGAAAAATAACAAAAAACTAGAAAAAAAATATTATTTTTGCAAAAAAAAAATGAAATGCCTACTATTATTAAAAACAATTATATCTCCATTGCCAAAGCTATCGGCATTATTTTAATGGTGATTGGTCATTCTGGATGTCCTGCCTTAATGAGTAATTTCATATATTTGTTTCATATGCCCTTATTCATTGCATGCTCTGGTTTCTTTTTCAAAGACACCACAGAAAGCGAGCAGCTACGACAATTTTCTATCAAACGGTTGAATGGTTTATACTTCCCCTATTTGAAATGGAGTATTCTTTTTTTATTACTTCATAATTTATTTTATCATTTGCATATCTACGAACAGCCATATCATACAAATAAGTTTTTCTGGAATCTTGGAAAAATCTTATTTATGACGGATTTCGAAATTTTATTACGACCATTTTGGTTTTTAAAAGCACTACTATTTTCGTCAATTATTGTGGCAGGAATAACCTTCCTCAAGAATAAATACCAACTCAATATAAGATATATAGAATTATTAGCCATAACTCTCTTCATTACGTTTCTATTCAAATTGTTGAATGTTCATATTCTCATATTGGGCGATTTCTCTGTTATCTCTTTCAGTATGACTTATTTTCTTTCAGGACTATTAATAAAAAAATATGAGCAAAAAATTCCCTGTAACATATATGCCATTTTTATAGAGTTGTCTCTTCTTTTTCTCGGAAGTGTTTTTTTCCCTGGTATCATTGACATGAGATACACTAATAAACTTAACCTTTTCATATATTTTCCACTCTCGATAATAGGCATTATTTTTATCCTAAGTATTTCCAAAGTTATACAAAAGAAATGCAATTATACATTTAAAAAGACTCTCTATTTTATAGGAAATAATACCATGTCCATCCTTGCTCTAAACCTTTTAGCACTCAGAATTGGTAATTTTCTAAAAATAGAGATTTACCAATTACCTATAGATAAAATGTCATCACATACTATTATATCTGAATATAATGACTATTTTTGGCTTTTATACATGATAATAGGCATATCTATTCCCCTATTATTAAACTTTTTATATAAGAAACTGTATCAATATTTATATAATTAATATCTAAAAATCATATGAAAATTGCAATTCTAACATCGGGCATACTTCCTATTCCTGCCGTACAAGGAGGAGCGGTTGAGAATTTCTTGGACTTTTTCCTGGAATATAACAATCAACACAAACTCCACCAAATTACAATATATAGTATTTACCACCCGAAGGTGAATGGTCATCCTGCCTTATCATCAGATGTCAATCATTATCACTATATTGATGTAACAAGCATATGGGCAAAAATTAAAAAACATATCTTTGGATTCTACCATAAAGATATTCATCATCATTATTCTATCGAATATTATCTGCATCAGGCACTAAAACATATCGTTAAGTGCGAATATGATATTATTTTACTGCAAAACCGACCTGGCTATGCCGAAGTCCTTATCGGAAAGACAAATGCAAAATTAGTTTATAGTCTATATAATGATAAATTAAATTATCAAACAAGAAAACACCAATTTATATATGATGGGGCATCACTTATTATTTCCACATCAAACTATATCACAAATAGAGTAAAAACTATAAATGACTACGACAATAAATGTGTTACAGTATATAGTGGAATAGATTTGCAAAGATTTAATGTAAACATTACTCCTCAAATCACAAGAAAAACCTTAGCACTATCATCCGAAGATTTTATAATCCTTTTCAGTGGTCGTGTAACTCCAGAAAAAGGCATCATGGAACTAATTGATGCCATAAATAATCTGAAAGATTGTAAAACTATTAAATTGCTGGTGATTGGTAGCTCATTTTTTGGGAACGCCAATAATGATAACGAATTTATCATACAGCTAAAATCAAAAGCGTCCTCGTTAGGGAATCGAATCATTTTCACAGGCTATGTTGAATACACTCAGATACCCGAATATCTGAAAATGGCAAATGTTGCCGTCATTCCATCTATATGGGATGACCCCTTCCCAACCACCGTCTTGGAAGCGCAGGCCATGGGTGTCCCTGTTATATCAACCCGCAGGGGAGGGATTCCCGAGGAGGTCACTCCAGAGACAGCCATACTTCTCGATACGGACCAACATTTTGTAACGAATCTTGCCGATACCATCCGCGACCTCTATCATCATCCCGAAAAGCGGAAAGCCATGAGCCAGGCAGCCCTCGAGCACGCCAAGTATTTCAATAAGGAACGCTACGCGCAAGATTTCTTCAACGCACTGGAAAGCATAGAAAGACAAGTTATTTAATTGCAGACTTCCTGCTCTGGTAATCCTTAACAATCTCTGTGGCAAAGGTGGAGTCTAATAACTCATAACCTTTCAGGTTGAGATGGAAATGGTCATCAGTATAGATATCCCTTTTATCAAGCCACCCGTTAGGATTCCACGAGGTAGCAGGGATATAGACAATGCTGTCCATCAGGTGATGGACCGTCAGGGAGTCTTTCAAAGCCTGCCGATAGTCATGAGTACCATACAGATTCGTTTCCATCATCCGCATGACAATCCTTGAACGTAACTGATAATATAGAGTGTTCCCCTCATAGGCTTCATCTACCTCCACTTCCGGAATCTCCATCACCACAGGACGGATACCCTTGGATAGCAGGAAACGAATGATCTGGTAGTAATTGGTTACATAATACTGTTTACCCCTCCTTTGACGCGCGTCATTGATACCTGCTGAAATGATGCAATAGTCTGCTCCTTGTTCAATGATAGGCTGCGAACAGTTATTTAAATCGTATTCCTTAGCCATTGTCCGTTCGGCACTCATATAGTTATAGATTTCACCACTGGCAACCCCACCCTTTCCTTTGGCTAACAGTTTTATCCGTTTATGTCCTATCGCCTTTTTGATTTTCACCTCCAGCACTGAGTCGCGACGCAGTGTCTGATGGAAATACACCCAACTGTCGCCAATCATGACTACCCGTAGTGTATCATCATCGTGCTGAGCAACGGCATAAGGCGCAAACGGTTCGACGGCCTTATAAAATGGGCGCCATTGCCAAATGACAAACAGCACTCCGCCTACAAGCAGGGATGCCAACAGGAATATCTTCAGCAAGACAGCCCTATCGCTCAGGTTGCGAATGAAACGAACGACGGGATAAGTACATGCCAGGATGGAAATGACAACATACATGAACTCATGGAACACGACACTGTTCACACTTGCCATAATATTTAACAAATATGGAGCTATCAGCGTGAAATAGAATAACTGGAAAATATAGATGCCATAAGAATGACGTCCCAGACTGCACACCATATTCTCCATCCAACCGCCAGCAGGCAAGCGATAGAAAATCTTGCAGAGCACAAAAAGCATCGGATAGGCTATATAGAAATAGCATATCCAATGGAATGAGTTCCAACCTTCCGTATAGAAAAACCTGGGTGACGCATCTAGGTCTTCGACAGCAAAATAATAGAGGGCCACCAGACTTACGGCTGAAAGTGAGAGCGTCAGCAGATTCAGGACGATACCCTTTTCAACCAACAGGTATCCCAAATAAAATAGGAAAAGATAGCGCAGGAAAGTAATCGGTACACCCACTCCCGCATCGCATAAATACTGCACAGATACTCACTCAGTACAGACAGCGACAAGAACAGGATGCCCGACGTCACGATGTTCACCTTTCGGTACAGCGGACGCAACAAGGGGAGCAACAACGCAAACTGGATGTATATCCTGGGATAATAGCAGCCAGGTCCCTGCCCTCCCCAATAGGAAGACATGACGAATGCCTTTCTCCACGAAAACATGGGGTTCTGTATCAGACTACAAGCAAAAATGAATGCCTCGACTATCAGGAATGGCATGACGGCACGCTTCCATATTCTCCACAGGTGGAATGACCTACCCTCGTTACCTTTTTTATAATAGTGGAACACCTGTATCAACAGGAACAAAGGCACAGCTGGATAGCCCCAAATGTAGAACAGCGTATCGTGCTTGAAATTGACACTCGTGGCATGATTGAGCAACACAAATAGGATGCACAGACCCTTCACGAAGTCCAGCGAATGGTCGTGCCCCATTCGGCTGAATTCTATCTTCGTCTCATTACTATGTATAAAGCCTAACATCCCATCTGTAAACATAAATCGAACACAAAGATACAAAAATTAGCAAATAATAGCAAAAATATTTAAGAAAAAATGATTATTATGTTAAAAACCATTGTTTTTACAAATATTATTTTTACCTTTGCGGAATATCCAAAAGCTAAAAGTTTATGAAAAGATTTGTATTTATTATTGGTGGGTGCTTGTTGGTATTGTCTGGCTGCGTAAAGGACTTCGATGCCGAAACCTACAACAAGCAGAAAAATGAAGCTAAAATCGTTGCAAATGCAAATAGGATTTTTGGTGATATAGATCCCGTGCAGGATTGGAATTCCATTACCACAGGAACCATTTCTGTTATAGCTGATGCTGCTCTCAATGATATTGTCAAGGTTCAGATTCTAACCGAATCTCCATTCTTGAACGACAATGCAAGAGTACTTGCAGAGGCTAATGTAAAACAAGGGCAGACTGTTTCTCTTAGTTACGATGCTCCCAATGCATATGAGAAACTGGTCGCTGCCTGTGTAGACAACAAAGGACACTATTACATCCAGGTGTTTAACATCGGTGAGCAGGCGGTGAGCTTCCAGCAGGCAAGCGGCAGCAGGTCTATGCGTGCCGCAAGCAGTGAGGCACCATCCTTTACAAGTCTGAAACTGAGAGCACCACGTTGGACATTCAATGCCTTACGTACCCAGCAAGGTGCTACCTGCACGATTGGCGGCAACACCTACACAGAATGGGCTAATTCCAATTGGAACGACCAGATATGGGAAGTTGCTGACGGTCAGACATTTGATGGTGGTTGGCAGTTAGACTCTGAGAAGAACAAAGGGCATATTTTCAGGAACATTGATGGATTCGCACCAGGTGAGGAAGAAAATGTTGAGACTATTCTCAATAGTATCTTTTATAAATATGCCAACGATGCCTATTCTACCAGTGGCAAGAAAAACAATGCCAGAACTATCCGTGAGAGCAAAAACGTAATCCTAAACAGCAACTACGTTTATGCTGACGGAACGAATCCTGTGACACTGATTCCTATCCGGGGTTACAACACAGAGTTTAAGTATGACAACATCTTCTACTATTATTACAAAGAGTCGGAGATTCCTTCTGGTATGAGCGAGGTGGATTTCATCAAGAGCCTGCCCAAATTCAAAGCTATCCAGGTAGAACGTGTACAGACTACCCCTGAGAGCACTGCGGGTACCATTTACCGCAGACAGGAGTTCCTGTTGCCTTTCTACAAAGGAACACCCGTAGAGGGAGTGAACGAGGCAAGTGCTATTATCCCAAGAGGATATAAGATTGGATTCCTATGCATGAAACATGCGCTCAACAATTACAATTACAATGTCAACAATCATGGATGTGTCTATGGTGACGGTAGGTTGAATTATGAAGTCAACCACATCAAGGGGCATTTCCTGACAGCAATGGACAAGGAGATTGGTGGTGGTACCAAGGAAGGTATGCAGTTCACAGACCCGCGCATTGCCATGTTCAAGGCGAACAATAAGATTTACATGTCCTTTGAGGAAGGTGCGGACTGTAGTTTCAGCGACCTTGTCCTAGAAGTTGGCGGTGGTGTTGAGGAGCTCGAAGACGAGGAGCCAGAGGTAGAGGCAGAAGCATATACCATGTGTTTCGAGGATCGTCCAGCAGTAGCTGACTACGACCTCAACGACGTAGTATTACGTTGTATACGTGTTGACAAGACCACGCTATCATTAACACTTGTAGCAACTGGTGCCAATGATGACGTTTACATCCATGGAGCAACTGGCTGGGAATTGAACGATCAGGAGGTACATGAGATTTTCCATGCCACGACACGTGACGGAAATGATAACCGCTTTGTCAACACAGAAATCGGCGGTACCCGTCGTGAGGTTCAATCACGCTATGTAACTGTGGCAGAAGGTGTTACCATACCCGAATATCTCAAGAATATCTACATTGAGAACAAGTCGACTCAGAAAACAATCCGAGTCCCCGAACAGGGAGAGCCTCCTTATGCCATCATCGTTCCGCAGGATTTCAAGTATCCTATGGAGCACACTTCCATCACAAAGGCATATGGGGATTTCCTGAAATGGGCACAGGATGCTAATCAGTCCAAAGACTGGTATGTCTTTGAGGATGCTGATAAGATATTCCCCACTCTCTTTAATCAATGGTAAATCCATCCAGATAAACAAAAAACCTCCTCCGATANNTATCGGAGGAGGTTTTTTGTTTAGATACCCTGATACTCGGTACGTACATCGAAACAGGGACATGCCTTCTTGACCCAGGGGAGGTCACGGTGACCGAGAATCTCCGCATCTGGGAAGTCCTCACGCAAACTCCTCAACAGGGCGAGGAGCGTACATTTCTGGGCAGCGGTATTACTGAAATTCTCACCCTTGCCTTTTATGGCACGTAACACATAGACCAACCAAATGTCCAGATACAATACTTTCTCCATTATTTTATCATTTTTAGTTATGGTAAATTATTTCTCTACAAATTTTCACAACAAAATTACACAGAAAAACTGAATCCTTGGTATCAATATGTTGGCACCATGTTAAAAACATAGCACCAACATTTAACACATTTGTATTTTTTTAACAACAATGAGAAGAAAAAAAGGAAAAAACAATGCTATTAGGATTTTTTTTGAAGAAATTTGGTATTTCGCTCAATTTACATTACCTTTGCACTATTATGAAGGATGCATTGATGCTACTACGCCCCCTGCAATGGATAAAAAACACTTTTGTGTTCGCCCCATTGTTCTTCAGCAACAACTTGCTGAACAAGGAATATTTTATGCAGACGCTGTGGACATTCCTTGCCTTCTGTCTCGTCTCCAGCAGCATCTACTGCTTTAACGACATCCACGATGTGGAGAGTGACCGTCTGCACCCCAAGAAGCGACTGCGCCCAATAGCAGCAGGCAAAGTAAGTATTTGGGAGGGCTATTTCATCATGCTCCTGTGCCTGATAGGTTCTCTACTGCTCATCACGCTTTCGCATAGTGTCAACATGCCCATCCTCTACGGATTGCTGTTGGGCTATTGGGGCATGAACATTGCCTATTGCGTCCGACTGAAACAATATGCCATTCTCGATGTAGCCATCATTGCCGTAGGTTTTGTGATTCGAGTACTGATAGGCGGATTCACCACCGACATTTTCGTCAGTGGATGGCTGGCACTGATGACATTCCTCCTTGCGCTTTTCCTGGCTTTTGCCAAGCGCAAGGACGATTACCGTATTTACGAGCTGACGGGTACGATGCCTCGCAAGAGTATCGCAGGCTACAATGCACAGTTCATCGACCTCAGCGTCACCATCGTGGGCACCATCACGATGGTTTGCTACATTATTTACACCATGAACGAAGGGGTGATGGACCGCTTTGGTTCATCCTACGTTTATCTGACCAATTTCTGGGTATTGGCTGGACTACTACGCTACCTGCAAAACATGCTGGTATACCAGCGCAGCGGAAGTCCCACCAAGGTTTTGGTCAAGGACCGTTTCATCCAAGTATGTATCGCCGGCTGGATAGCCTCGTTCTTCGCCATTATTTACCTTTAGAAGCATTATGAAAAAAGGATTTCTGTTATTCTTTATTGCCTTGCTATTGACAGCCTGTACACAAAAGCCGGAAGGACACAAGGTTGTCATCTGTATCCCCGTCTACGGACAGAGCCTCGCATTAGGGGAGGAAGCAGAGCGCATCACAGACTTCGACTCCCTTGCAGCATACGCCAACGGGCGCATTGTCACAGAGAACCTTGATCATGATTTTGGCTATTTCGAGCATGACGACCTGAAAAAGTTCGCCAAGAAGATGATCAACTATCAGCGGCGCAGCTTTGAGTTATCCATCTACACCATGGCACAACGCCTTGCTGACCAGTTAGGAGAGGACACCTTGATATGCACTTTCCCAGGAGGACAGGGCGCCACTATGATTAAAGATTTAGGAAAGGGGACTCTTCCTTATGAAGAATTTATGGAGGATATAGAAACTGCTTATCAAGAAGCTATGGCAAAAGGGTGGGATTTTGTTGTTCCAGCTATATGTTGGATGCAGGGTGAAACCGATATAGCAGACTATCCAAACACCAATTATCAACAGTTATTACTTCAGACATGGAAGGACATGAACGAGGACATACGCCTAATAACAAACCGTCCCGACACAATCTCGTTTATCTGCTATCAACCCAACCCTGTCGCAAGAGCCAATAAATTCAAAGCCAATAACTTTCAATGCCGAGAGACAGCAGTTCCCCAAACGTTCGTCCATCTACTCCGTAACAACAAGTGGTTTTGGGCAAGTGGCCCAACTTACCCTTATACATGTGTTGGAGAAAGGATTCATATCGACGCTATTGGACAGCAACACTTTGGCGAGCTAGCATCTCGATCAGCGCTAGGAATACTCAGAGACAATCATCGTATTCAAGGACTGATTCCAACAAACATGACTTCTAACGAGCAGCAAGAAGTCATCATCCATTTCAATATCCCGACCCCTCCACTGGCAATTGATACCATACAAGTTCGAAAGGCAGAAAACTACGGTTTCAGTGTCATTACAAAAGGCAATCGTAATATCGCCATTGCCACAACTTTAGAAGGCGATAGTATTAGGATTACCTGTTCTGAGAAGCCTGTGGACTGTAAAATCCGGTATGCCGTGAATGGAGATTACATGAAAAGCGGAAATTTACACGGTCCTCGAGGAAACTTACGGGACTCTAATGGCAACTGGTGCTATCAGTTTGACATACCATTATAACAAAGATACAATTAAGTGTGCAAAGAACAAAATAAAATCACATTTTTCTTTCGAACGTGAGTACTTTCAGCAAAGCCCAAAGTACGAAAAATAATGAATGGCAAAATTTATTGTGGATTTTCTATCTTCGGTTTGTTGCCAAACAGATAATGCGCCAGAAAAGAACTGAGACGGATGACATAGCTTACCACTAAACATGCGACAAGAACGACTAATGCCTCTCCAAATGGAGGCAAAACACACAGATATGCGAATAAATCACGAGAATCATCGTGAATCCCCGCATCGCATCAATATTCTGTATCCGTCCTTTTGCCATAACTGCTACAAAAATACAAAAAATCTAAACTTTTTTCGTACCTTTGAGACTTTGTCAAAATTCCTCTCGTTCGAGAAAACACAAATTAATTTGGTTATATTCTCATTTATTCGTAATTTTGCAACATGAACAAAAGAATCAATTGGATCGACTGGGCAAAATTCTTTGCTATTACAATGGTTGTATTTGGGCATATACCAGAAAATCCCGAAAGTTCTCTCTTATTATATATATGGACATTCCATATGCCTTTGTTTTTCTTTATTTCAGGCTATTTAACTAAACGACGAACTGACACACTAGATAACATTAAACGTCATTGGCATTCTTTGGTAATTCCCTACTTCCTATACAATGTCATCTTCTATCCTTACTGGTTAACCCGTTTTATATTAGATAATAATGGTGAGATATCTTTTTATAACATCGCTATTAAACCTTTAAATGGCGTTTTATTGGGTCAAGCCAATACACAATTCTCATGTTCAGTAAATGGAGTAACATGGTTTCTTGCAGCATTACTCATTATGAAAATAATTCTTAATTTGTGTAATAGATCAAAACATAGCATTCCATTGATGCTAATGATTTGTCTATTGAGTGTGTCACTATACATCAGTGACCAATATTATAGCTTCACACATGTCTTACTGCTAAAAGGACTGATAAAATGTATTCCCTTTTATATATTAGGCTATTTGCTCCAACATAGTTGCATTATGTCAAACAATAATATAATGCGATGTTTTCCCGTGGTATTAATTATGTTTTCAATTAGCTTTCTAACTTTTTATGCATATTTGGAAGCAAACATTTTCGCTATCAAAATAACCGCATGGTATATAACATGCATAACATCTATTATCGCTATCTTATTTTTCTGCAAGCTTCTTGATAAGATACATCACAACATCATCACCACTTTTTCGAATGGAACAATTGTCATTATGGGACTACACTGGCTATTTATTGGCACGATTAACTACATCATACAACATTTCACTCAAACTGTCGGAGAATTTGGATATGAATGGTATACTGCATTACTTTTATCTTTGCTGATAGACATTCTCCTCTACCCCATCATCCTCCTCTTCCAAGCCAAAATGCCCTGGATGTTAGGAAAAAGGAGATAAATATCATTTTAGTACAATTGTTTAGTCAACTAACCCCCAAAAAGAAAAAAAGGCGATTACACTAAACGATTTTTGCCACATTTTGCTTATTCCACTAACCATTTTTTTGATTTTCGAAACAGGACATCATCCTCTCCCAAGCCAAAATGCCTTGGATGTAAGGGAAGAAAAATACATATCTTACTAATAAGCACTCTATATCCACCTAATTATCTTCCCCAAAATATAGGAGACACCAATTGCTAAAAAATTGGGTATCTTACTTAGCATATAAAAACAAAGATGGAACACCTTATAACGCTTAAAATGAAGTATTTCCGTAAAAGTTGCAGGATGTCGGAGTTCTTGACAAATCTCATTATTAGACAAATGTTCAGAGAATTTTTTTCTATGTCTTAACGCGACACATACTGCACGAAACTTATGCTTCATCACCCTTGCACAATGGGCATCATAAAAAGTACGATTTTTCAATCTCGCACATCTTTCTGTCATAATCGCATCTGCTTTAAAGCGCTCCCTGATTTCATGTATGGGTATGACATTTCTCATTTGATTACCCATAATAGATCCGGCTCTTTGAACATAATTATATGTAATATTAGGAAGCAACACGGCACATTCAACCTCTGAATAATAATCTGACAAAAACAAAGCATCTTCATCCTTCCGTGCAGAAAAAAACAAATTATTTTGAATTAAAAAACTCATTAAGAACAAATTATTCCATGAAGCAACACCAATATGCCACTTCAAATCCTGACATACGAACTTGGCAAACTCATCTTTTCCTTTAATCATTTTAAAAGATGGATAAGTAAAAGCAGGAAGCACCTCACCTGTCTCATATAACACAATCCTTGGAGACGCATTAACCACGTCGGTGTGATATTTTTCTGCATAATTAACCATAATCTCAATTGTATTAAGCTCAATATAATCATCTGAGTCTAAAAAATAGAGATATTTTCCTTTCGCATATTGAATAGCCATGTTTCTTGCCTCACCTAAACCTTTATTATAAGGTTGTTTTAATATTCGTATTTGTTTTCCACGAGGATGACTATTCTTTATACTCTCTACAATTGAAATAGAATTATCCTTTCCACAATCATCTACGATTAGGATTTCCAGGTCTGAATATGTTTGGTTTAAAACTGATAAAAGACATTTCTCAATATATGGTTCAACATTATACACGGGTATCCCTATTGAAACCAATATCGCATTTTTATTATTATATTCGTTTTCATTCATAATTATATCCTTTATAAGTTAACCCATTAATTTTTCAAATAACAATTTCCATCTAGGCATGATTTTGTCTGCGGAGAAACGATGGGAGGAAACGACGGCACGTTGCCCCATTGCTTTACGGAGCGATGCATCTTCCATCAACAGACATACTTTATCAGCGAAAGCATGAACATCACGATTTTTTATTAAAAAACCATCCTCTCCGTCCGTAATAATATCAGCAGGTCCATAAGGGCAATCAAAAGCGACGACTGGCAATCCACAGCTCATTGCCTCTGGAATCACTAAGCCGAAGGGCTCAAACTTGGAAGTCAATAAAAGCATGGAACTTTCCTTATATTTGCTGAATATATCAGAGGTCGGTTCATGCAAGACAATCCCCTTACCCATTTCTTCAATATATGATTTCAATTTTTCGTCCTCATCACCATAACCAGCATACATATGAAGTTGCCAGTCTGGATGCCGCAGATATACTAATTTCCATATCTTCAGAAGATCTGGAATGCCTTTCTGTGTAGAGAAACGCCCCACAAAAATTACTGACTTTGTCTCGCAATCACTATACGTTGGAGTCGGGTTCAATGACACCATATCGGGAATAACACAAACATGAGAATTAATTTTTTTCCACTCAACAGCATCTCCATCAGTCAAAGCAATAATCGCACTGACTTTTTTCAACCATTTCTTATAGAGAATATCTCTTAAATGATCCACAAAGCCATTTGTTGAGAATTGTCTGCACCGACACGACATGTGAGATTCATAAACCAGGGGAATGTTACCTTTCTTTTTTAATATATATCTATTGTAATTCTCATAAACAGAAGTAATTATATCTGGCTGGAATGAATGGATATAAGCACCTAATCTCTCTTCATAAAGACGATTCATCTGCCTACTTTTTATAAATCGCTTTATACCTCCAAATTTGTACTGTAGATGAAAACGAATACCAAAATCTTGATGAATGACAGACGGATGTAAAGAGTAAGCCACAGGATGCTCACCTTGATTCGCTGTAACAATATGGACATCATATCCATAATGCCCAGCAAGATAATTAGCTTTATCTACAATGATACGTTCTGTTCCGCCCCAGTTAGCCAAGGCATCTGTCACATATAATATTTTCATTTCTTTTCCACTAAATTATCGTCCTGATCCTCATAATGATTCACTTGATAGAAAATGCGAGAAATGCCTTTCATCTGCTGTTTGACATGACTAACAAAACTCTGCCCAAGAGACTCCTCCCCAATCGTTCCATAACCAGTAATAGCACGACACCGGCGATCGCGTACAAAGACTATTTTACCATATTTTTTCAATGCAAGTGCCATCGATCCATCTTCACCCCGGATGATATCGACCCGATAGGGTTCCTTGCGCCCGTATTCTGCATTATAGGCAAAAACCAATCCCCGGACAGAAAGTTCGGGACGCTTGAAATGCTGTATCCATAAAAACAGGTCACGAGTCATCTCAAACAATTTCAGCCCCAAGGCTGAATGTCTTTCATCAGGGAAGAAGCTCCAGGTTGCCGAAACACACGACACACCGGGCTTCATCAAGTGTTCAAGCATCACCTCATAATAGTGAGGGGGATAGAGCGTATCGCTATCCACATCGAAATAATACTTACCCTTGGCATGTTGCAACCCACATCGGCGAGCATAACCGCAGGAGTGTTCATACTCCGTATAATAAGGAATACCTGACTTCTCGTATATCTCTGCCGTACGGTCTTTGGAATCATTATCCACTCCGATAATCTCGACTGGATACTTACATTGTATCTCACTGATAGCCCAAAGACAAGCCTGCAGGTGCGTCTCCTCATTATAACCAATAATGACAATAGAGGCTAACGGCTCAGGACTCTGCAACCTGGCAAGACGCTCACGAGTCCCGCCAATCACCTCTTGGGGCACCTCACTGAAAGGTTTCCCATAGATTGTCATGTATTTATCGTACCATGCCATCAACTATCTGCCATTTGTTGTGGACAAAGTTAGTAAAAAAAAAAATAACAACCAAGAAATAAAGCAAGAATTATAGTCGTTTATCGATGAATTATTTTGTGCAAGAAATGAAACACTCGCCGGAATAAAGCAGATTTAATAAGATAGCAAAATGGAGGGAACATCATTAAATAAAAGATTGTCAACAGGAAATAGCCATCGTTCATAACTGTCTTCATGAACCTGTGCCTTAAAGCACTAAACTCTTCTTTTAATTTCGCAGACAAATCAACATGTATATAGATATCTACAGCCCTCATCATCAACAGAAAAAAGAAAGCATACATTTTATGTCTTGCATTAAGTCCTTCATATGGATGATCTAATAACTGATTAAGGGTAAACACATAGCTTTTGACCGACAATTCTCCATTTTTAAACCTTGTACCCATGATAGAAGAAGGATTTGTCTCATACACGTACACCTCCTCTGGAAGGAGAAAGACAGAATCGACCACATTGAACAATCGATATGACCACCAAACATCTTCATAAATAATTCCTTCTACAAAAAACACAGAGCAATCAACTATAAGCTGACGTTTAACCAGTTTACTCCATGCGTAGACAGGAATTTTCTCTTCCAAAAACATTTGTTTGATTTCCTGAGTATCTGTCAAGAGTCCCGTCTTCTTATAAGCTGGATGCATGCATGAATTATTGACATATTGTCCTATGACTAAAGGACAATCTGGATAGTCGGAGAGGACTGCAAACATCTTAGACAAGGATTTAGGGGTTAGCCAGTCATCCGAATCCAGAAAGAACACATAATCGCCTTTGGCGGCATTGATACCAGTATTACGTGCTGCGGACAGCCCTCGATTGTGTTCATGGCGCAACACCATAAAACTGATGTTTCCATGATAATCATCCAATACTTGCTGAGCTATCTTCATACTATTGTCAGGTGAACTGTCGTCAACCAGTATACACTCTATACGAAGGGAGTCTGTCTCCTGAGCTATCACAGACTCCAAACAACGTCGAATATAGGATTCAACTTTGTAAATGGGAACAATAATAGATAAGTCAAATTCAGTCATATAAGTACTTGTTATTGGTTTAATCATTTTTCCCGCTCATCATGCGAATCATGAATACTGCTAATGATGGTGGCAATTTACACAGGATATAGGCTGCTAAATTCTCGACACGTTTATCTGTTGAGCGAAGGATGTCCCAAAGTTCCATGGGTTGCCACATCACATCACGCAGTTCTCTGTCCGTATAGCGAGGTATCAGTTGGTCGCGACGCTGCAGAATCTGCTCAACGAAAGAGAGGTCATACATCAGCAATGTCGCACAGCGACGAGCATAATAGTTTTTTTCCTTTAGGTAAGTCCTTCGTTTTTTCTCATCGATGGTCTTTATATATGCATCCATCAGAGTCCGAGTCACATTTCTATTCCATCGGCGGGTATTGATGTCACGTACGTAATAGCTATAGGTGATGTCTGGCAACAGCACGACACGATTGACATAAGTTGGCAGATCAACAGTAAAGGTGTAGTCCTCACCATAACCGACAGGTGCCACACGCAGACTATTCCGCTTGAGAATATCTAACCTAATAAGGTAGTTCCACATCATAGTCTGCACCTTGCCTTCATACGCATAACAGGCATAGTCGTCAGGGGCTGAGAATTCCTTGTAGGGATAAGAATAACATACAGTGTTAACCACTTCGTCATTTTCTGTAAAGATTCTCTTATAACTACCATACACCATATCGGCATCAAATGCTTTAGCTTTCTCATAGAGCAGCTCTATCGTATTAGGCTCAATAGCATCGTCACCATCCAGATAATAAAGATAGGTGCCCTGAGCTTCATCAACAATACGATTGCGAGCTTCACCTATTCCACCATTCTTAGGTTGACGAACAATACGGATATCCTTCCCACGAGGATGAGTTTGTTGATACTCTCGGACGATATCAATGGACGAGTCTGTACCACAGTCGTCTATGACGAGGAACTCGATATCGTTAAAGGTCTGTGCCAATGCGGAGTCCATGGTCTGACGGATGTATTTCTCCACATTATAAACGGGTATTCCTATGGTTACTGCGTAATTCTTCATTGATCCTTCTTGTTAATGAGCTCAAACAAAAATTTCCATTGCTGGGCTATATGTTCTATCTGGAAACGTTGAACATTCCGTAGGGCAGCTTCAGACATTACCTTTCGCTTTCCTTCATCCTTTATCAATGCAATCAAGTTCTGTGCCAATGCTGAAGGATTTCCGTTCTCTACCAGTAAGCCGTCCTCCCCATCACTGATAATCGCCTGTGGTCCCCAAGGACAATCGAAAGCCACCACAGGCAATCCACATGCCATTGCCTCAACAATGACCATTCCAAAACCTTCAAAGCGAGAACTTAGGACAAAAACACTGCTGTTACAATACTCTTTCTCTACATCAGTTGTTCGTTCATTGAGAGCACAGCGTGCACGATCTATGCCTAAATTATCTATCAACTGCTCATATGGAGACCTTTCACCCTCTCCAAAAACATCTAAACGCCAATCATCTATTTGGCTTTCAACTTCTTTCCACGCCTTAAGCAATAAGTCAATCCCTTTCTCATGGGAATAGCGAGCAACACAAATAACCCTTTTTTCTGTCATACGGCTCACAGAAGACGGAACAAAAGAAAGTGGATTAGGTATCGATAAAACATTATCCAACTCCACCCAAGCCTCTCTATCTTTCTCGGTTAAAACGACAAGTTTATCTAGTTTCTTTAGGTGGCTTACCAGATCACGTGACCAGAATCTTGCAAAAAGATTCTTCAACCAATTTGCTTCTTCTGTCTTAAAATTGCGATAGTTTGCACGGTTGACATGCAACTCTCCTATCTTTTTACTTCCATCATGTATTTCATTGATGAAATTAATTTCCCTACGCAGCAAACTAATGGTGATATCAGGGTGAATACGCATCAGTTCTGCGGTAAGAAGTTTTTTATACTGCCGTTGCTTCTTCAGATAGACAAAGACTTTTTTAATGAAAGAACAATGCCACAGTTCCTCGAAATTGATGTCCAAATTAATCACCCTGATTTTATCCGACAAAGGATAGAAGAGTGGTTTATCCTTCCCCTCTGTCAAAATGATAGTAATATCATATCCGAAGTGTTCTGCAAGATAGTTCGCTTTCAATGTCAGCACTCGCTCCACCCCTCCTGCCATATAGAGTGCAGGAGTTATATATACAAGTTTGAGTGGTAAATGTGCCATATCAATAAATTTTATGATGCAAAAGTATGAATAAGCGAGAACAAAACTAAAGAATTTATTCATTTTTTTTCGAGCATGAGTACTTTCGCTGCATTTATGCAGCAAATATACGATAAATATTTGAAAATGTCAAATTTTTATTGTAATTTTACGGCTAAAGTCGTTAACTTACTCCGTCTCAGCATAAAAAAAATTAAAATCTTTTGTTCTGCACTCAACTTTTCGTAACTTTACAACCGAAATGAAGAAGATTTGCTTTTTTGTAGACTCCATCTTCTCCTTTGGAGGTGTACAACGAGTGACGGCTGTCATTGCTAAAGCACTGACAAAAGATTATGACGTGACTATTGTTACTTTCGATGAACCTTCCACTAAAGACACCACACTATACGATCTAAAAGAAGCTGATATTCATTATCGCTTTTTCAAATTTCCCAAGTCTAATTATTTTAAATTGAAATGCAGCAAGGTGTATAGTGCCTTATATCGGAAATTTCTCCCACAGAACGAAATAACATCCAAATGGTATAGTCATAGTTCTTTCCTATCAGAAAAACGCAACGCATTGATTCATGAGTTAAAAGAAGGTAATTATGATGTTATTGTTGGCGTTCATGCTTTCCTCGCTATGCGGTTGGCAACAATCAAAAAAGGACTGAGAGGTACAAAGACAATTGGATGGATTCATAATTCTTTCGATGCCCTGCTCAGAAAAGGATCTCCCTATTTAGGAACAGAACTGAAATATCACTACGGAAGACAACTCCAAAAACTGGATGACGTAGTGGTTCTCTATCAACAGGATGCAGAAATGTATCAACAAGCCTTCGGTTTCAGACCTAATTCTATCTATAATCCGCTGACACTGAAACCAGGTCCTCAATCTGATGGACAACAAAAGAAATTCCTAGCTGTAGGACGTTTTTCGCCCAAGCACAAAGGATTTGACCTACTCATTCAGGCATTTGCACTTTTTGCAAAAAAAAACCAAGCATGGCTATTGGATATCGTAGGTGATGGCGTGGAGAGAGAGTTGCTAACACAGATGATTACTAAAAACAAACTAGAGAATCGTATCACACTCCATCCCTTCACCAACGAAATCCAGAAGTTCTATTCATCTGCCTGTGTCTATGTACTTAGTTCACGGTGGGAGGGTATGCCGTTAGTATTAGTCGAGGCTATGTCACATGGACTACCTGTTATATCTTCCGATTTACCTACCAGTAAGGAAATCATGGGAGATTTTGGTCTCTATTTTAAGAATGAAAACATTGAGCAGTTAGCACAACGTTTAGAGGATGCCACTCATTTAGACTGGGAAAAGAAATCGAAAGAGGCTTTGGCGATTGCCAAGCGATTTGACCTTGAAACGATTACTCAACAATGGAAGAGGCTGATTGAGAGTTAAACACCGCATCTACCACTTTCTGCATCTGATATTTCCACTGCAAAGACTCTACTGTCTTGCGGATATTCTCTGGTTGCATGGAGAAATTGTTCAGAAAGTCAATAATCTGATGGATATCTATCGGTGATTCGTCGGCTAGAGCTTTCAGTACATAGGGCTGATGATCAAAGTCACTATCCTGTTCACTATATATAAAAGGTATACCTCGAGTGGCATATTCTCTATTCTTCAGTGTCTTGATGACCGTGATACCACTACGATGACGACCTAAGGAACCGATAGCAAACTGACATTGATTGAAAACCTCATCCAGCTCTTTTCCAAACAGCGTTCCATGGAATATAATCTTTTCCTGCAACCCATATTTCTCTATCAATGGTCTGAAGTCATGTTCCATGTGATAGGGATGAACACCACCTACGATGTGAAAATAAACCTCTCTACACTCTAAGCGTTCAACTCCACACTTTCTATAGTATTCTCCCATACCGGCAATAACACGGTCGAAGGCATGCCAAGGATGGACTTCAGCGACACCAATTAAGTGAAGCTGAGAGTTGAGAGTTGAGGGTTGAAAGTTATGAAGGGGTATGCTATCGAAGTCGACACCATTGCTGATATTAATCGTTCGCTGACCGAATATCTCTTTAGCATCAGAGAAGGTGACCATCGCATCCATCTGTTTGTAAAGACGATTACGGAACAACTGGTCCATCTTCAGTTCTAAGCGCATTTTCCACTCAAAAGTATTAAACTCCTGATCATAAGGATAGGTAGGGACCTCTGTCACCGCATGGATTCCAGCTTTACGTATTCCTTTAAAGAACTTAATCAGAAAAGGATTGGCATTCATAAAACAGCGGGCATAAATCAACTGAATACCCTCACGAACACAATAATCATACACACACCGATAATCCATGCGTTGACGCATTGCCGCCCACTTGCCAGTTCCATAGTCCTTAATCACTTGTCCGTCCACATAGCGACAACGGTGACCATCAGAAGAAACATCATAATAGCACAAGCGCACATCGTGACCATTTTCCTTCAGCCCCTTCACTTGATAGTGGATCTTTTTTGAGATGCCACTATAGTCCTCAAACCCATGGTATACTAGAAATAATATCTTCATCAGTATATTTTTTGCAAAAATAAGAAATAATTCTCAAATATCAATTGTCAATTATCAATTATTTTGTATCTTTGTCCTCATGAAAGATAAAGAACATATTCGCCAAGGACTGAAAGCCAATCCGAAACTGAAACGTTGGCTTGACTATCTCATCATGAACCAACGGGATGCGAGACCGCGTTGGTATATCCGTCTGCTGGCTCCATTCTACCAACGACGGGGTTGCGGTTCAAAGATATATTCAAGTGTAAGGATGGACACCCCACCCTACCGCAATTTCTTGCTGGGAAGGAGAAGTGTGATAGAGTCTTTCTGTTGTATCAATAATGCGGTGGGGGATGTGGTTATTGGTGATTATACCCGTATCGGTATTCATAATACTATTATCGGACCGGTGACGATTGGCAGTCATGTCAATCTCGCACAAGGTGTAGTCGTAACAGCTCTTAATCACAACTACAGTGATACTACTTTACGCATAGACGAGCAAGGAATCTCTACCAATCCGATAACCATCGGTGACGATGTCTGGATAGGTGCCAACGCAGTGATTCTGCCAGGAGTAACGATAGGCAAACATGTGGTGGTTGCCGCTGGGGCAGTAGTCACAAAAGACGTACCAGACAATTGTGTGGTGGGAGGTGTTCCGGCAAAAAAAATAAAATAAAAGGATAAAGGAATAAGCATATCAGTATAGCTTGACATATTTTTCCAACACATTGGCCAAATGTCTTTGACCTTTATTGTTGAAATGAATCACATCGTGATATAAGTCCATATTTTCTCCTTCTTTGAGTCCATCAATAAGAGTCACCTTAGCCGAGTCTGCCCAATGCATAATTTGTTGTCCAGTTTCTACGAATTGCCTAGCCTCTACTTCACGCTGTTCAGCATGAAGATATATGTACATTGGTATCTCTAATGAATCAGCTATTTGTTTGAGCTCGTCAAAACCACTTACGAAATAACTTGATTTTTTTATTACACCCTTTTCCTTTGCATTTTTCACAACTTTTACATCAGGATCTGCATATTCTTTCGTATGCAGCAATTCTTTAGAATAAGGTATCAAATAGCGGTTAAGAGCTTCACACACAGCAAACTTATACTGCTCTTTAGGATAACCTTGCCAAATACCAACAACAGGGACAAATGTCATTTTATCGACTGCATCATGGCTACTACATACAAGTACCATTGCCTGAGCCCCAAAATCACCCTTCTCCTTAAGATATGCAGCACAATTATTAGGTCCCCAACTACCACAACTGATATTCAACATTTGCATGCCTGTCTCTTTTGAGAAAAGTGTTGTTGCTAATGAATCATGGTCTATCCAGCTACCGCCAAACAAGACTGAATCACCCAAACCAAGGATCTTTACTTTGGTACTATCGGGTTCTTCACTCCTCTGAGAAAAAGAATTAACCAACAAATGAGCACCAAACCTTTTCCTCTTCTGATTTGGCTGTAAGACATACTCATAATTGTCACTAGACTGATATAGCAGGGCATCACAAAAACCCAAACATACACGTAAAGCCAATTCAGAAACAACTAAAAAGCCAAAAACACCCACCAAAATTGTTCTTATATTTTTTTTCATAACACCATCACCTTTAACATAAATACAAATTTATGTAATTATATATGATTAACCGTTTCTTTTTAAAGTTTTCATGCAAATGCTTGCATATTTTAACAGAAAACACTACCTTTGCAAGAACATAACACTTATAATGTTTAGTGAATATGCTTTTTAATTCATGGATATTTGTTGCCCTGGTTATAGTAACCATCATCATTTATTACGCACCCTTTACCAAAAGGTGGCAGCCACACATATTATTAGGTGCCAGTTTCATATTCTATGCGTACGATAGTTTACCACTATTGCTGCTCTTGGTATTATCGGCAGTTATCAATGCTGCAGCAAGTTATGGTGCCGTTTACCTAAAACATTCCCACATGTTCGCAACACTTGGCATAATAGCGAATCTCGCAATACTTACTTTTTTCAAATATAGTGGGCTTTTATCAGATACTTTTCTCGACATCAACTCAGGAATAGGTCATTTTCTTACTACTATTCCTTTGCCATTAGGCATATCATTCTATACTTTCAGCGGTATCAGTCTAGTAATCGACGCTTATCGTGGCCGCCTTGATAAACATGCACAGATAGTGCCTGTGTCTTTTTCGAAACATCTGAAGAATACCATGCTTTTTATTTGTTTCTTCCCCAAACTACTGGCAGGTCCTATTTCAAAATCAAAAGATTTCTTTGCGGAGATAGAACAAAAGCATTTCAGTGCCATCAATTGGCAATCCTCATTCAAGGCATTAGTGCTAGGCTACTTCCTAAAAATGGTCATTGCCGACAATCTTCAAGATTTTACATTCTGGATGGCCTATCCTTTTTTTACCTTTCGCGGTACAGGCACGTTGTTACTTTGTTTACTTGGATATTCTATACAAATATTTGCTGATTTTGCAGGTTATTCATTGATAGCCATCGGTGTGGCTGCACTCTTTGGATACAGATTACCTACCAACTTTCACTTTCCCTACATCTCTTCATCATTTCATGAGTTTTGGAAACGTTGGCACATCACACTCTCACAGTTTCTTATGGAATACCTGTATTTCTCCATTGGCGGTAACAGAAGAGGGAGAACACGGACATATATCAACCTTATTTTGACTATGACAATAGGCGGTCTATGGCATGGAGCTGGATGGAGTTACATGGTATGGGGGGCATTCCATGGACTATGCCTCGCCGTAGAGAGAGCTGTCTGTGGCAAACGTGCTAACTGTATCCAATTAGGTCAAGGAAAATTTATGTCAAAGCTGTCATACCACATTTCCATCACCTTTGTCTTTATGCTTGTTTCCTTTGGCTGGCTATTTTTCATGCTGCCGCACTTTGACCAAGCTATATTATTTGTAAAGTGTATTTTTACCAACTATAGTATATCTCCTTTTATAGACCCTAAAATACTACCTATTCTTATTTACTCAATCCCCGTGTTCTGGTATCATTTCATATACTTTAACCGTGAGAAGCAATGGGTGAAGAAATATGTTCTATGTTACGATTATGTTTTTTACAGCATTATGCTATTCCTAATATTGACTAATAGTGGTACTGCTGGTTCTTTTGTCTATTTCCAGTTCTAAAATTCTCACATTTCAAAGTTATGATAAAGAAAACTATCACCTGCTTCGTCATTCTATTTATTTTACATGCTATATTCGTCAAGTTGTTTCCTAATGTGGGGATGGCGACTAACCAACGGCAGGACAACATTTTGAAAGCACAACAGGCATTCTATACTGAAAATTTAGACTTTGCCATAGTAGGTACCTCACTCGCAAACAGAATCATCAGGGACAGCATACCCGAAATACAATCATTAGCATTTGTGGGTTGCTCGGTTGAAGACGGTCTACAGATATTACGGAATAGACATAAAGCACCCAAATATGTATTCGTAGAGATTAATCTATTATTGCGAGGAGTTAGGAAGGATTTAGTAGATGGGGCGACCAAGGGGATTATACCCGTCATAAAGGGATGGATTCCATCTCTTCGAGAGCAATACGAACCAATTTGCATTCTTGCCTCTACCATTATTGGGATATCCAAGATAAACACACAAGCAGGCATGGCCGTAATAGACAACAATCTACTAAACAGTCTAGTGGAAAAAGCTTTAAAGGAGGACAAGCCAATAGAAAGGAGCATAATAGAAAGCCGCATGAGCGACATCAAGACCTTGATTAACGAATTGGAGAGAAAGGGTACCAAATTCATCTTTTTTGAAATGCCCGTCAACTACAGGTTGACAAACTTAAAAATGTATGAACAAATAAGAGAAGCGGTTAGAAAAGATTTTCCTGAGGGTAAATATGACTATCTGCCATCTGACACCTCAAAATATCTGACCACAGACGGTCAACATCTTGACTTTGAAGGACAGCAAAATTATACCCATTTTTTTAAAAAAGCGGTAGCAAAATACGTACATTAATAAGGTTTGATTTACCAGTTTAATCGAATAAATCAAGGGAGAGGTCTTGCTGAGGTTTCTCCTCTTCTTTTTCCTCTTTTTCGTCTTGAAACTGAAGGAGGAGTTGGCGGGCATCTGCGGAGCCTTCGGTATTGAGGCGATAGTAGCCTCGATGACCTGTAGATTCGATAAGGGATTGCTGCGATTTGCTATTACGAAGCAGATACTGTTGGACGTAAATACGGACCTCTTCATAGTTAGGCTGAGAAAAAAAAGTACAGTTCATGTTGTAAACATGCTTGGCTATAGCTTGCACGCTTACACCACATGGTCCAGCCTCGGTGAGCACCTGTAAAATCTGCTTATCGTACATTGAAGAATTGAAGAATTGAAAGATTGAAGAATTGAAGTAATCGTCGTAAGTCACTATGAACTATGAACTCATAACTATGAACTAAAAAAGGCTGGTATGCCATGAAAGCTTACCAGCCCTTTTATGCTTCATTTGATTTGATTAAGCAAGTGTAATCTTCTCGTCAGCAGTAGCGAGCTTACCCTCCTTGAAGAGCCAACCCAAACCCAGCAAAGTCTCCTCTTCGCTGATCTTAGCTGCCTTAGCGATTTCTTTAACGGTCAAAGCCTTACCAGCTGCAGCAAGAGCCTGATATACATCACCAGCCTTAAAACCTGCATTCTCTGCATTAACTACAGCTACTTTCTTCTCTGCTACCTTCTTTGGAGCAGCGGCCTTCTTTGCAGGAGCCTTTTTAGCTTCTTCTGCCTTAGGAGCAGCGGCCTTCTTTGTTACTTTCTTTTCTGCCATAATTTTTTAATTTAATACGCTATTGAATGTTCTTTCTTGATAAGAAATTTTTAATTTCTGAGTGCAAAATTAAGAACTTTTTCAATACCGTGTTATCGTACACAGCGTATTTTTACCTTTTTATTGTTTATTCTTGATGTAAGTCAACCCGTAACTGCAACTCTTCCAACTGTTTAGCATCCAATTCACCTGGTGCATCAAGCATGACATCACGACCTGAATTGTTCTTCGGGAATGCGATGCAATCGCGGATGCTATCAAGACCTGCCATGAGACTGACAAAGCGGTCGAGACCAAAGGCTAGACCAGCATGAGGAGGTGCGCCATACTTGAAGGCATTGATGAGGAAACCAAATTGGGCCATAGCGCGCTCCGGGGTGAAGCCGAGGATTTCGAACATCTTTTCCTGCAACTTACCATCGTGGATACGCAAAGAGCCACCACCGACCTCAACACCATTACATACGAAATCATAGGCTACGGCGCGAACTTTCTCTGGGGCGGTTTCCAACAGAGGAATATCATCAGGATTAGGCAGGGTAAATGGATGGTGGGTAGCCATGAGACGTTGCTCTTCATCACTCCACTCAAAGAGTGGGAAGTCAACAATCCATAGACATTCAAACTTATCTTTATCACGCAGTCCTAAGCGATCGCCCATTTCCAAACGAAGGGTGCAAAGTTGTGTACGCGTCTTGTTTGCCTTATCACCACTGAGAATGAGTAAGAGGTCGCCATCTTTGGCACCAGCTTTCTCTTTCAGTTGCTGCAACACCTCAGGCTGATAGAATTTGTCTACAGAACTCTTGACAGTACCATCGGTATTAAATTTGACATATACCAGACCTTTTGCACCTACTTGTGGACGTTTCACGAAATCTGTCAACTGGTCTAATTGCTTACGGGTATATTCGGCACAACCTGGCACTACAATACCACCGATATATTCGGCCTCATTGAATACGGGGAATTCGCCTGTACCTTTCAGTACATCCATCAGTTCAACAAACTCCATTCCGAAACGTAAATCGGGTTTATCCGAACCGAAGCGACGCATAGCATCATGCCATGTCATACGCTGCAATGGAGGAAGTTCCACATCACGAACCTCTTTAAACAGATGACGAGCCAAACCTTCGAAAATCTCCAACACATCCTCCTGATCGGCAAACGACATCTCGCAGTCGATCTGTGTGAATTCCGGCTGACGATCGGCACGCAGGTCTTCGTCACGGAAACACTTGGCTATCTGGAAGTAACGGTCAAAACCAGAGACCATCAGCAACTGCTTCAGCGTCTGTGGGCTTTGAGGCAACGCATAAAACTGTCCTGGATTCATGCGACTGGGAACCACGAAGTCACGAGCACCCTCTGGAGTTGAACCGATTAAGATAGGCGTCTCCACCTCAATAAAGTTCAGGTTATCCAAGAAATTGCGAATCAGAATCGTCATGCGGTGGCGCAATTCCAAATTCTTACGAACGCATGAACGACGCAAGTCGAGATAGCGATACTTCATACGGATATCGTCGCCTCCATCGGTATTATCCTCGATGGTGAAAGGAGGTGTCTGACTTTCACTCAGCACATTCAGCGCTTTAGCAATAATCTCGATATCTCCCGTGGAAATGTTCTTATTCTTACTTTCACGCTCACTGACAGTTCCCTTTACCTGAATACACCATTCACGTCCCAATTTATTAGCTTCTGAACAGAGAGCACTATCCTTCGATTCGTCGAACACCAACTGCGTAATACCATAGCGGTCACGCAAGTCAACGAACGTCATACCGCCCATTTTACGGGTTTTCTGTACCCATCCGGCTAGCGTCACTTCCTTGCCGGCATCAGTGAGTCGCAACTCACCACACGTATTTGTTCTATACATATTATATTATTTTTGTTTTCGGATTGCAAAGGTAGTAAGAATAAGACAAAACACCAAATTTATTTTGTCGTTTTGTTTTATTAAGTGAAAAAGATTAAAAATACAGGCTTGTTTGATACAACTCTGAGAGAAAAGCCTTACATTTGCATCGTTTTTGTAACAAGAAAGTAATATAGTAAATATAATAAAAATGAAAAAGATAATCATGATGACGCTGATGCTGGTATGTGGCAAACATATCCAATTCACGCTTCACCAAACGAGGTACAAGTCCTATACGACGACCAAACTCCTCGAAGTCGCCACGTGTGACTGTGTTGGCGAGTAAGTTTGGAAACCTTCTGCCATAGTGGATGGGCATCTGTTCAGTTCTTCCATTAGTCTATCGGTTTAACGGTTATAGCTCCGATGGTGTCATTCTGTGCTGTTGCCAAAAGTATGCCAAAGTCGTCATTCTCATCGATATGGAGCAACGTAGACTGCAACTGGCGATTGTCTGTTTCCTGAAGGATACCAGCCTCCACATCATGCACGAAAACTTTGCACTGTCTCATACGTCATCGTTTTGATATGAAGGTCTAACTGTAGTCCCAATGTGTCCAATATGGTGAGCAAAGTGGCAAGTTGCGGATTCCCCTCGCCACGCTCTATGGCGACAAGGGTATTGATACCCACACCTGCCAAGTCGGCAAGCGTCTGCAGATTGACGCCCAGATGCTTACGACGTTCTTTGATAACTGTTCCTATCTCCTTCTGGTTCATATTACCAATATATTGTGATTTCGCTGCAAAGATAGAGAAAAGTTCTAAAAAGAACAAGGAAAATCACAACAAATTGCGATTTTCCTTTGATTTTCTTCTGGCTCACAGAGGGACTGTCCCCCTGTGAGATGCAGTTAATGCCTAAACTTCTTGCCATTCAAGATGTAAATACCTGGGCGCAGCAATCGCCATGATCCATCCTCCACCTGTTGACGAGTAGCGACCTTCCGACCCATCAAGTCGTAGATACAGCCATCACCCTGGAAGGTAGCACCCTCAGAAGGATTCTGCTCCTCCTCATTAGGCTGTTCCCCACCCTCTAAATCGAAGATGGTAGGTACAAACTCAATGCCACGCATCTCACGGGAACCGCCAACATCAGCAATGCCAGCCCGGTAGTAAACCTTGTTGCCATAGACATACTTGTTGTTACGTGTCCACATCGTTTTAGTAGCATTACTCTCACGGTTGTTGTTAGCATTCTTGTAGAAGCCGACACCTCTATCGAACTCAAGTCCTGCAGGAGTAACTACACCAGTTCCTGAATCGTATCCGAAGTCTTCTGAGTGAGTATAAGAGCGTCCTAAGACAAAAACATAGTCACTACCTTGAGCTAACATCTGCTCCAAATACTGACCGTCGAGAGCTGTTGTTATAGATTCTGAGGGAGATGTCGTAGGCAGAGCCATTGTTACTTCACCACTAGTATTCTTTGTGCGGATGATAACAGGAGTACCCGCAGGTATGAACCGGTTGTTGCCTCTATAACCCTCAGGGCAGCCACTTTCTGCAGTATTGTATTCACCAATCTCCTTTGGGTACAATATATACTGTGTTGATGCCGCAGTCATAGCCGGCCACTGACCTGGAGGTATAATGTATGCAACGTCATTTGCACCTGTCAGCAGGACATCAAACGGTGCATAGAAGGTAGTATAGTAATGCTCATCGCCACCATTATTAGTTGTAACCTTCAATGGCATTTCACCATTACCAGCCGTAGCACCCTTCTGCACAGGTTGCATACACCATCGAGCACTCTCAACGGTAGAAGCCGTGTTATCAAACTTCACGTCATACTTCTTAGAATTCTGAGCATATTTAAGGAAGTTCTCTCCGTTCTGCAGAGCTACTATACCTGCACCGATGTCAATAATGTTGAATGATGTTGCCTGAACCTGGGTAGCAGTCATCTTATTCTCCTTGACATACAGCCCCTGAGTCTGCATGGTAGATGATGGGCTTGGCGCAGCCGCACCTGCAAAGTAGAAGATGCTTGCAGGATCTTTGTCTACAGTCACAAGAGGAATGTCGCCTCTGGTAGCAACTGATTCTGTATAGTCTGTACCTGTTGTGCTAAGGTCGTTGAAGGTAGGATTATTAACATCATATTTTTCCACCTCATAGAAATGCAATGGAAGAATATCTACATCATTGTTTCCATCACCATCAGCATCAGCACTCGAGTTATTATCATAATCAGTTGATTCGATTAAGTGAGTATAACCACTCATATAGCGTGGTGTGGTGATTCCACTTGAGCCAGGCTGATTATGCAGACGATAGTAACCAGGAGTATAATGAACGATGTAGTCATTGTCGTGATCATACACCACTTTTTGAAGAGCCATTAATTTAGCAAGATCACCTTCTACATTTAAGGCAGCCTCATACGCAGCCTTACCAGCAGCATTCAGTCCACCAACGTAGCCTGTCGCCTGATAGTATGGTCTCATCACATCCTCGCTTAGTCCGAAAGTCCACTCTGTAGGTGTCGCATTTAGGGTCATAGCGCCTGTACTACTGTTGTTCTTGATGTAATACTGGGTTACATCGTGCATGTTAACTACCGGATGAACACGGAAATAACCAGGTGTAGTCAAATTGTTTGCGAGCAACTCATAGACAGAGTTAGCAGGGAGATATGGTTTTGAGACATCGTCAGGTACCATCTCAATAGGTCTGTCTGTTGTAAAGTCTGAGGTGCTCATCACCTTGCTTTCTCCCAAATTCTTATGTAAGTAGCGGTTATACATCTTGAATCCGTATGGGTCACCTACAGGTGTCCACAGGTAGTCATTAGTATAGTGGGTCGCATATCCACTCTTTGTTTGTAATGTACCTGTAAATTCTGCCAACATGGGTGTGGCATCACTGGTCTCGAATGTGTACCACATATTATCATCTACACTCGTCACGAAACCAGTACCAGAGTTGGTATCCAGACCACCCATGAAGCTATAGACGATGTTCACAAATACAATATTGCCAAGCAATCTGCTATCTTCGCCCAAGTTATCCATTTTAAGACCCTTGTATTCGTTATCCATAGTAGTGATAGATTCCGTACCATGAGCATTGTAAACACCTTCTATATAATAGTCATAATGTACGTTAGGACGATAGAAAACTGAAGGAACTTCGAATTTATCACCTAAGCTGACGTGACCAGCATTCCAACAATAGATAGAGTCTCTTTTGAACAGACCTGACGATTCTGTTTGGATAGATCTCAGACTTACGCCAAGTTGATATTTGTCACCATTAACATGATATCCTTCAGAGGGATCTTTGGATTCTAGATCACGTAAGGTGGTACCTGTCGATATTTTCTTGTTAAGTACTTTATCCACGGTTCCGTTTTGTGGATCTCTGTATGGGATTATCACATCCTCACCTATATTCTTAATCATCAGGTGATATATGACCTTAAAGGTAGAAAGAGCGAACGGAATAAAGTGTTTAGGATTGCTGGTAGTCAATTCATTGCCATAACCGCTCAGCATAGTGGTGGCATCACCTGTTTTTGCAAACACACCATAGTCATAGCCATCCTTATAAAGGAGCATAAAGGGGGTGGCAGTAGTACTGAGCTCAGTAGTCATAGGAGTAGACTCATGAATATAATTACCAGCTACGCCTACGCTCTTAATCTTGATAGCGTATGGGTCGTCACCATCAAATTCCCACTCGTATGCAGGTGAAGTTTGCAATGCTTGGTCAGCTTCAGAAGTAATGCTCGTTCCATCACTCTTCATCATGTAGTCATCATACCAGATGATGTTATATGGACGTTTGCCATCAAGTCCTATTTGAGCATCGTTGGAACCAACGCCCTTGGCGACAGTGCCGCCTGGTGTATTTCGTACGTTCGGCACCACATAACTGCTTACATTAGGATTATACGCAGTATAGTGTGTATATACGATGTCGTCATAAAGACCATACAGGAGGGAAAGAGCATTGTCGAGCGTGTCGCGCACAGCAACCGCTCCTTCCAAATCCTGCTCATAGTAGCGATACTGGTCCGTGTTGAGTAGCGGTGTGCGAGCAGCTCCTGGCAATACAGGTTTCCAGTCATTGCTGATGACATCCTCCTGTGACTGGTCAACGCTTATAGCCTCCACACCTCCATTGGTATATACCTTATATGTAAAGGTGTGCTGAACATCATCCGTCAGGATAATCTTACACTTAGCATCATAGTCTGTACCGTTTGCTATGTTGGTAGAATTTCCATCATCGTTCTTCGCAGCTTTATCATTATCACTGTTTCCAAACAAGGTGTTATAAGTAAAATCTGAAGTATTCTTCATGCGTGTAAGCATATAACCATCGCTGACACCTCCACTGATGAATGGCAGCAGCGCGTATGTAGTGCTCATTACATCTCCACCAGTCTTGTTGCGGTTATAAATCTTGACAGCGTATGGATCTGGCGTGCTCTGTTGACTCCCAAGGAATTTCCACTGCCATTTCTTATCATCACCGTCAACGGGTGAAGGCTTGGATTCACTTGTGGCAGCATCATAATATATACCTGGTGCTGATGAAACGGTAGTATACTGCACATCCTTATCATTCAGCTTCATGGTCTGCCAATTACCCATCAGTATTTTCTGGTCATCGGCTTCCTCGTCATACTCATAACGCACATATACCTTGCTGTCGGTTAGTGTCGCACCATCGAGTGCCCCAGTTATCTCATTGGTACATGCTGCGTTAGTATAATATGTGAGGTTGGTTGCAAACGGACTCTTGAAGCGTTCTGGGGTCTGTGGCAGAAGATCGCCACCCGACTTGTAGCGTATGGACTCTGCTCCGCTGTTATCAATGAATCGGTAGTCGTAAACCACAGGTCGATACAGTTTGGTATAGGTCTTCGCAACATCATCATCTGTTGGTGCTATCAATGTGCCAAACTCGCCCATGCGGGTAGTATGGTCGAAACGTGGCATGAGTTGCATATTGCCCTCAGCATCCTGCACCGCCATGAAGGTGGCATTGGTAACAGACAGGTTTCTACTGTCATACCATTTGGGCTTAGGAGTAATCACTGTTGTAGTATCCCCCATAGCGATGGTACCAGGAACAGCAGGATATGAACCAATAAGAGAACCTTCCTCGAGCGTAGCACCGTTAGCGTTTGTCTTCATGAATTTGGAAGGTGCGCTTACAGACGAAATCTGAATGTTGTATGGGTCGAAGCCGTTGGAGAAGGAGAAGTAGCCGAGGCTGTCTATAAGAAGCTGCGCATGTGTATTCAAGGATAGATAAGTTGCAGTGAAGTTGTTCTTGAAGTCTTTATGATCATAGGCATTAGGATTCTTGTTATCCCAATTGCCATCCGCTTTCTTTTTTGTCCAAGTGTGAACGACATCATTATAACCCATTTCATTATCAATGCTGTCGTTAGGCTTCACATACCATTTCTCGGTATTGGGTATTTCATCTTTAAGAATATGAGCCTTCATGTCGCCGCCTTGAGGAATGTCGCTTGCTATGAGAGTTGTTCCTTCAGCATTTGTGGTAGCATACTTATGATTTGTTCCTTGCTCAATGAGGAATGGCTTACCCGTACTTGTACTTGGAGTGTATGTCTGTGCATACTCATCCTTGACGATATAGGTGACATACTGGTCGTTCTGGTTGCCCTTCTTGTCCAACACGTTCATTGAGCCATAAGGTGGTAGGTTGGTCAGGTCGGTAGACGTGAAGTCATCACCACCGATGCGGTCGCTCAACAGATAATACTGGTGGAAGCCCGTGCGTTTCTTGGTAGTAGCCCAGAAAGCATATTCCTTCACCATAGGGCTGTTGTAAGGGCGTATGGCGGCATACTTTGCTTCCTTATCCGGGTCGTCAGGACTTGTAGGCAGTGGCTTACGCATAATCTCCCATCCGTGCTGGTCAAGCAGGATGAGCACAGGGTCAATGCTTGTCTTGACAAAGTCGAAGTAGCCCTCACCCATGTTTACAGTCTGGTACCAGTGTTCAATCTTTTCCCATCCTTTCTTCTTCTCATGGGTACCTTCTTGGCTGCTATAGCCATTGTTGTATCCGTTCCAACGCTTGGCGTATGCCCATTTTTCGTAGCTGTGGAAGCCAAGGGTGTTCTGCAAGGAGTCTCTCAGAAGAACACCTGTTGTACTGCCAACCTTTGCTTTTGTGTCAAGAGGAATGGTCGTCGGGTCACTATCGTTTTCCTTGGCGCTGCTTTCACCATATACCTTCTTTCTGATGGTGTCCCATGTCTTCCAGTACTGCTCGAAGGAATTCACGACATAGCGAGAACCACCTATCTCATTACTTGTTACCAGCTGATACTGTCCCTCACTACCGAGAACCATGTATTCCGTTGCCGTCTCACTATTCATACCCGGCCATCCTAATGTTGTTACAACCTCGCTGTAGCCATCAGGCTTGTATGTCATGAAGTAGGCATTATACTCAGAACTGTTGGAGATAGGATACGATTCTGTCTGGCGCGACTTGATCGTCACGTGGTAGGGGTCACCCTTAGGAGCACCTTCCACGTTGCTCTCTACATACCAAGCCCAACGGGTACGGGTACTTGAGGCACCTTGTTGTTGTATGTCATACTGCTCTTGACCATACACGAAGAAGTTGCCGTCACCATTGACGTATGGATAGATGGCTTTATGTGCTGTTTCGCTGATGCCATCGCTACCGTCCTCATCGTTGAACATCTGACCAGCCTCGTACTGCAGCAGATACAACTGACCAGCTTTCAGGTTCACAAGGTCGTTCACATCATAAGTGACATAAATATGTTCGTTACCACTTACTGATGGCAGTTCGCTTTGTGCTGGTTTAAGTGTGTATGTGCCATCGACTATGCTAAAGCTACTAGCAGCGTAGTAATGGTATGCACTTACCAAGGGGCTGTGGAATTCTGGTGGGAAAGAAGGTGCTTCGGTAGTCGTCTGACGAGTTGTAGCTTGCAACAGGTCTTTACCTTTCTTGTCGATAAGGTGATAATAAATACGAGTAGCATTTGTACCGTACAACTGGAATCGCAAAACAGCATTACCATACTGATAGCTGTCTTGGCTATAGAGTTTCACAGTGTTTGCTGATGGTCTGCCTATGTTGTAATAGGTGGTAGAAGCATCAGGTCCGTCACCCGTTGCTGCCATCACCTCGTAGGTGGTTGCTATTGCACCGCTTTTGGCTATGAAATACGATGGCGTGTCACTCCACGTGATGGTGGCACCATCGCTAAATGTAACGTTAACATATTTTCCTTTTCCAGTATTCCTTATCGTCATGTGGTAAGGGTCACTATAATCTAAGTACCACTGAAATGCTCCAGCGCCAGCATCACCTTCGGCCAGAAGCGGCTTATTCATTATAATATCTGAACTAGTATTTATACTATCGGTATAGATATACTCATTATTGAGCCTTACGTTGTAAGTACTTGGAGAAACAGAAACACTATATCTGACGTATATGTCACGATCACTATTGTATGGTGCGTTGGAGATTGCACTTGATTTAGTCTTGGCGTTAGCCAGTGAGCCGTAGTAAGTGACTGTAGCATCCTTCAAGAATGGACTACGAATGACGGCGGGTATATCCGTCCACGATTTGAGCGCCTTGCCCACATCATGTGAATCAGAAGCCTTCACGGCGATGTCACCATCATCATTGCGTACGATGTGGTAGTAATATTTTAGTTTTTCCAGTTCCACCACCCTGATGCGGATAGAGTCACTGCTATAGGTAACAGGTTTGTCATTGGCAGCAGATCCCAAATTGATGTATCTGGGATTGGCGCTGGCGGTTCCATACTGCCTGAGCAACATACCAGCCTCACCAATGCTTTCATACATTATCTCCCATGTGGTGATGTCTAATGTGCCTGTCATATTGGTGCTTAGGTCTGTGTTGTCCGCAGAACCAGTGTTACAACCGATGAATTTATTGCCAGAGGCATCCTCACATGCTTTACGATTGAGAATTCTCAGTCGGTAAGGATCACCGATGAATGCTACCATTGCCTCAGGCGAAGCCTCGCCTTGGTGTATTTGGCTGGCTGTGTTAGAACCCTTTGCGGCGCCGCTGCCATCAGTTACAACAAGCTTGTTGGAGCTGCCTTCATAAGCAATGTATTTAGGATTCGCAACACCATCCATACGCATAGTGTACCAGCGAGCATCCTTATAGTCATAAACACCGGCTTTGGCAGTGAGTGTGTCGAAAGGCAAACTTTCAGATACGGTATAGTCTAAATAGATGTTATTGCCGTTATTTGCTTTCTGAATATCCTCAAAAGAGGTAACTGGTTTTTCATGTGCTGCATCTGAGTATGCAGTGTAGCTGACATACTTACGCTTCAACACATCAGGGACGTGGTCAGCAGGGTTGTTATCAATTCTTGCATCACTCCACTTCATGGTTGCAGTGAGTTCTGCTGGGGAATCATTACCATGTGGCGTAACATGGACGGTGTATGACCTTATCTGATAGAAATTAATAGGAAGGGCAGAATTAAGTGATTTATGTTGGAAGTATGGTTGACTTCGTCCACCACCATCATTATCACTGTTGTCATTATAACAATAATAGTTACCATTTTTGGGTTGGTTAATAGTAGGACTTGTGGAGTTGCCGTCTCCTTGGTTCACCTTACTTCCAACAAACACATATCCCCCCTTGGGGTGATTCAGCAGGGCGAAGGCATTCAGCGTAGGTGACTCGTATCTGTAGAATCCATGCCAGTTGTCATATTGAGCATCCTTTTGGGTAACGTAGAATTTTTCCCAGCATTCTGCGTATTTAGCTTCTGTCCATTCACCAGCACTTTTGATACCTGACTGAATCTTGTAATGTTTGTTATTACTGACATCAAACCACAAAGAAGTGGCACCAACTTTAGACATGAGCGTTGATCCTGCATAGGGTTTGACTGTTCCTGTATTATCAACATTGGTAATCGCGTCTGTAATATGCAACTCTTTTCCCTCGTATGAAGTCGTGATGGTGATATTATAGGGGTCTTGACCTGTGAACTTGAATCCAGCGAAAAGTCCGATGGGTCCCCACTTAGACCAATTCCATCCGAGTTGCTTTTTATCATTGGTAGGTATAACGAAATCATCACTTGCCAGGTCTTCTCCTGAGAGGCCAGTGCTCAAGGCATTGGCAACGCGGTTGTTACGACTGCGGTTGTAGCACATGAATTTCTGATTGTCACCATTGGTGAGGCCAACGTTATAGCTCGTTCCACCGTTGATATCAAGAATGCCATTAGTTTCATTATAGTCGTAGGTGACATAGATATCGGTATATGCACCTACAGAGGCTCCTACTGTAAGCTCATTTGACAAGCAAGCATACGCATTTTCCGCCGTACATTGATAGATGTAATACTTTGTAGTGATAATTTTGGTGCCAGTATGATTGTCGTATAGCTTTTCATAATTTGACGTGGCACTTCCCCAATACCTGTAGCCCTTGGCAAGCGGGCTCTTGTACTGGTCAGGCAGTCCTACCGTATCTTCCTCACTGATGCATTGCAGCGCCTCGACACGGATGTTCGTATGGAAGTTGCCACCACCATCCCACGTCTTCACGGTAAACGGAAGTGTCAGGATATGGTAGGTCACCTTCTTCGCTGACCACGCCTCATTTATTATACTGCCTACCATCATCATCAGCAACAGGGTGAAGATTCGGATAATATGTAGTCTTGTCTTATGCATGCTATTCAGTATCATATTCATATTTGGTTCTTTGGATTGCCCCTGTGACGTTAAAATACTGCTGCCCTACTTACAACTTTCTTAAGTGCTGAGACAGGAAATCCTATCTTGTTAAGAAGTTCTTCAAAACGATTGCGCTCGTTGTAGGGGATGGTCAACTCATAAGTCATGAGTTCACCTGCATCCTCTGTGGCAATCGGTTCAAACTCATAATATGAGTCTGCTTCCGGAAGATAGTCTCCTGGTAGTGCAGAGGGCTGGACAAGCTTGACGTTGTGATAATTCACATCATTGTCAACATCGACAGTATAGAGATATCCATCGTTGGGGCTTTCGATGAGTTGAAGCAACGTAAGCTCTTTGGCGATATATTTCTGGAGATTTGCCAGACTGACACGAAGTACGAGCCAGCGATTGTCTGTCTTATCCTTATCTACCCAATAGAACAAGTAGTCGTCGCCTTTGTCACTTATGTAATGCGACAAGAACGGTCCTTCGAAGAAAATCAAATCGGCAATCTTCTTGAAGCCACTGAAATCGTACTGTATATCGTAACCTTCAATCTTTCTCATCATCTTTTTCTATTAAGTGTTTTGTTATTACAAACGACTTATTTAAGTCGCAAGATTCGTATTCATATAAGTCAAAATGACCATTGCAACTAGTACTTGTTTTCAACCCTTCCTCATTCGTGAGTTTTCCTTCTGAAAGCGAATCGCCTATCGATGTAAAAACATTCTTAAATGCCTTGCGAAGATTGGCATAAAACGTCTCTGCCTTTTCTGAAGTAGTAAAACAAGAGAGCGCCAACAACGACGTGTTTGCTGTTCCCTTATTGATATCTTGTAGCATCCGCTTGGGATTGCTCATATATTGGGGAATATGATTCTGGTGTCCTTCTTGAGAAAACACGAAGCGACATGCCGCCATATTATTGGGAGCAAATAATTCCGGAAGTTGACAACCTTTTGCCAACAATTCGTCTATCTGTTTTTGATATTTGAATTTAGGTTTTACCATTGCTCCGTGTATTTACTTGTGTCTACCTTCAAAGCGTACTTCGAGACGGTGAGGGTATAGGTGTATGAATAGCCAGCTTGCCAGTCTAATGTCAGCGCACTGGAGGTTAGGTCCGTTGAAAAACTGTTCCATTCATCCCATGAGACATTGACGGTAATGGTTTGCGAACCATAGTTGCTTGGGATGATAAGGTATGGAGTATTAATTGCAAGGGTTCCCAAAGAACCTGCATTTCCTTCGTTTGACCAAGTTGAATTAGTACCATCAAACGTACATTTACCGGTCTTATAGAAATTCTCGCCACTAAGGGTGATGCTATTGACTCTCACTGCTGTTCCGCTTGATTCCGACAGTTTGAAATAAATTCGGGTAAAGGGGTGCTTGAAAGTCAAAGTCACACCATCGGCACCTTGTCCGGCTTTATTCTGTCCTGTGGCAAGTGCCCAGATAAACTCCTTGTTCACTGTTCCTCTCATGTCGCAAGTGAAATAGGGGGCAGGGGCAAGCGTTCCGTTTAATTCGTATGTTGGTCCTGTGATATATGAAGCATCTGTAGAAAGCTTATCTGCCTTTGGCATATAGGCAAAGAAGTCGAGATTGCCTGTTGCGGGCCAGTAGTGCTTGCCATCGCTGAACAGCCATTTATTTGTGGGATCGCCATTCCAATCTACTGTCGTAGTATTGATATACGGTGTCGTGGTATTCGCTTGATAAACGGTACATGTGAAGTGACCTTCCGTCTGAATGGCTGCCTGATCGTCATACGTGCTGGCTCTCATCCCCTCCATCATGTTCCACACACTGGCATTGAGTTTGATCTCCTGGTTTTCGGGGGTGGGGTTTGGAGTAGGATCAGGTGTGGGGGAATCGAACTCCTCGCTGCTACTGCCACCAGAACATGCCGTCAACAGGCATGCTAAAGCCAAAAGGGCATACCCAAAATATCTAGTTTGAAAAGTTTTTTGACTCATAACATGCAAAGATAAGGCTTTTTGGTGAATTCTCCAAACAATTTCATGATTTTTTAATAAATAGGTACGCACGGGTGTGCGCATATAGAAGTCTTCACTGGTGGAGGTCAAATGAAGGGAGGCGGCACCTTCGACCTGCGAAGGCGGCACCTTCGACCCGAGGAAGCGGCACCTTCGAGGACAGGAGGTGCCGCCTTCGTAAAACGCCCATATCAGATGCTTTTTATTCCAATGCCTCCTATCTCAGTAAATACACTGAATTTGGTGAGTAAATTCACTGAATTTACTATCGTAGGAGATAGTAGCGTCAAAAGGGAACGGCATTTATCGGCAACTAGCGGCAATGATTTTTCGTCCTTGTCACCTGTAATCGTCTGATAATTAAATAGTTTTGCAAGGCGGCAACGATTGCAAGGGTTTTAAAAATTTCATGTAGGGAGGGTTATCAAGGCTACGCCACTCCAAAAAGATGTCGGAGGGAAAAGAGGCTTTATTCGGTAAGAAAAGAGGCTTCAATTGGTAAGAAAAGAGGTTTCAATTGGTAACTGATTTCATAGAAATTTTTAAGGAATTTCAAAAAAGCTACTCCCCTACTTCCTTTTTCTTCTGAAATGCCGATGTACAGGGCGTTTCACGACGGGAGTAGTTGTCCAACTAGTCCCGTACTACTCCCTTTTCCGCTTGAACTGCACCCCCTTGTTTTTTTAAAGCAAAGACAGAGGCTGAGGTGAGTAGATGACGAAAAAATCTTAAAGGGGAAGTCCCCGTGTGAGGACTGTCATTTATGATGCTGTTCCTATCTCATAGAGATATTCAGGGGCGAAGTCTGCCCCATTTTCCCATTCAACGGTATTGAATTTAATAGTAAAATTCTTGAAGTAATTAATATCCTTCAGTGGTGCAAACACAATACCCTTCAAGGAGTTGCTTAAATCAACAACTCTTCTCTCTCCGTTATTGAATAGCAGGCTCAGCCTATAGCCATCCAGATATTCTGCCTTAACTACTTCTATAAACATAGTTTATAACTATACAATGCAAAAATACAAAGAATTTTCCAAACTGCCAAACAAATAATGAAAAACCTCACAGGGGGGGGGCAGTCCCTCTGTGAGCCGCACCTCACATGGGGACAGTCCCCGTGTGAGACGAACAAGTGACAGAAGGTACTCCTTTTTTACCCTGTGTTGCGAAATAAAAAACCTCGTTAGGAATCATCCCAACGAGGTTATATTAGTAATCTTTGATCTTAAAGGGGGAAGTTCATTTGTTATTATGAATTCCTCTTTTAAATACTAGGGAGCTGGAGCTGGAACTGGAATAGGATTAGTTGCGTAGTCTGTCCAATTATCAACAGTTACAGAAACAAACTTAATCTCTGCACCTTCGAGAAGTGGATCAAGGTCATCATCGCCATCATTGTTATTCTGCTCATAATAGCCACCGCCAGCAAGGTCAATAGTATAGGTGTACTTCTTACCAGGTTCCCAATTATAACCACCGATAGGCCAGATAGCCCAAATTGTAGTTGGAGAACCTGCTTCAACTCCACCAGCGATCAGAGCATCATTTGCAGCATTCAAAATGTAGAGTTTAACAGCAATAAAAGTACCATTCAATTTGGCATTCTTTTCTGTTGAAGCGTAGTCTGTTGCTGCTGTCAGAGCCTGAGGAACAAGAATCATCTCACCATCAAGAGCTGTTTCACTAGCACTTGCAGCAATAACTTTTTTTGTAAAAGTTGAAGCATACTCTGTATTTACTGAGCGTGTACCCAAACTACCCCATTGTCCAAAAGTTAAAGTTGTTCCCGAACCAGTATTATTGCCATCAGTATTTGAATCTGCATAAGTGAATGTGCCAGAAGGAGACAGATAGCCGACTTTCCATCCCTCAACACCAAACTTCAAGGTTGAAGAAGTGTTCTGTACTTTACAAACTATCTTTGCTCCCGTATGGCGGAAATTTAGTGCCACACCAGCAGAGTTAGAATCTTTATTTTTTCCTTTTGTCGCTGCATAAACTAAATCGACCTGACCCGTAGGATCGGTACCAGCAGCAGGAGTCACTGTAAAAGTTTTGTAATCGGTATAAGTAACTTGGGCATTTCCTGCAGGTGCATAAGCATAAAAGTCCAAACTTTCAGATGCTGGCCAATAGTAAGGAGTTGAGCAAGTATAAGTACCACCAGAAGTTCCTGTATAAACAGCATTTGAAAAATAAGGCGTTGTTGTACTTGCCACCATTGCATTAACAGTAAATGACGTGAGATTAGCAGTTGTCACCTCAGCAACCGACGAAGCACGCATATGCCCATTCACATTAGCCCTGAAGCTAATCGCATTAGACTCAGCGAGTTTCTCGTTAACCGCTGTAGTCTCATCATTTGCACAAGCAGCGAAGCCTAAGGCTGCCACTGCAAGGATTAATAAATTGTTCTTTTTCATCATTCTAAAGTTTTTGTTATTATTACATTCTTAATTTCTTGAAATATATTGTGTAGTAGTTGTTTTCCATTACATCCCCACGTCAATCTCGATGCCCTGCCAGCCATCTATGGTAGGCTGGAAACCAGAGCCGTTAACAATCGGTTTGGGGAGCGGCAGTTCATCGAGGGTGATGACAATCTCCTCCGCATCCTCCGGGTTTTGCGACCAGTCGTGCATCTGGCTCGTCACATCCTGTGTGTAGTACCACTTGCTGTCGTCCGCAAGGATGGCATAGACGGTGAGCAGATGCTGGTTATACTCTCCCTGATGCCCCCTCGGACAGTGTCCGAAGATACGGACGTGCATCTCGATGGTCGTCTCATCGACGACATGCCCCGTGAACGTCTCCGTCACCACATTGTCACCCAGTTCGCCCGACACCATATAGACAGAAGCCGCAAGTCCTGATAGTGCCCCGCCAAACTGTCCTGTGTACTTCAGGTTCGGCACGTTACGGATGATGATCGACACCTCCTTGGTACGCATATCCGGCTGCATGACAAGTCGTTGAGAGTCATTACCCTTCAGCGTGAACGTCTCACACCCTACCCCACACAGCGGGTCAGGTTCCAGAATGACAGGCTCCTCCTCCGTGCCTGCTGCCCTCGGCATACTGACACCACGTGTAAACGACGCCATCTGAGTACCCTCCTCCACACTGGACAGACGGGTGTACGCCTCCAGCAAATAGGGATTGTCCATCCCCTGATAGCGTATCGCCTCTGTGTCATAGTTATACGCTATGGCGCGGTAGCTGTCGTTGACCAGTCTTGCCGAGCCCCCCTCGTGTCCTGCGAAGTCGTAGCGTTCCGGTTCTCCCGTCACCTGCTCCACCCTATAGAACAATACTGTCATTCCAGAAGGTTGCATCTCAGGAGCCATCTGCCAATCGAAGACCACATTCAGGTTTGTCGCATGACTATGGTCGTAACACAGGTCACGGAGGTCTGCATCACATGAGCAGAGCATCATAGCGCAGCATAGTGCTGCCAAAGCAGGACGCCACCTCATCGTGAGCCTCCTCTCTGCATCTTAGGACATCCGCCACAGACATGCCATACCAGTGACACCTCCAGCTTGGTAGGTCCCACATAATGGCGCACTTTGTCGGCAGTCCATACGTTATGGCGGTAGCTGTCATCGCTGACCTCGTACTTCTTGTACTTTCCCCCGACATAACCGAGTCCGATGACGAAGTCGAAGCTGAAGTAACGACTGACGGGCAGTGAGTAGCCACAGGTGACACCCCCACCCCAGTTGATCTTCGCCTGCTCGCCCTTACTGCCGAAGAGGAAGTCATAGCGATAAAGCGCCAGATAAGGACCGACATGCAGTCCCTGCCATACGGCATGGTCTGTCTTCTTTGTCCAATAATTCAACGAGATGTCCGCTGTCGCCACATGCACCTGGTCTTTTAAGAACCACGTGTCGCCCCACTTATAAGCAGCGGTGGCAGCGACAGACCATCTCTTCCCCACCTCTATCTCCATTCCTAATGACGGTGCCACCACAGCATCATACGCCAAATTGGTCTTGACCGCCAAGTTACAGGACTTGATCCGAGACTGTGCCCCGCCGGGCACTGGAATGAACAACCAAAAGATAATGACGGCAGTGAGTAACCTTACTGCCTTCACAAAGGGACTTATCTCCGTTCCTGTGTCCGAAAACACTTCATTCTCCATTGTCTAATCAGTAGTTTTTCGGTGGTAAATGTATACAAAAAAGAATTAACCACCAAATTTTTAACGATAAAAATGCATGATTTACCCGAAACTTCCAAAAATAATTATTAAATTTATTAAAAAACAAACCTCAAATGATACAAGTATGGAGGAAATGGCTTACTTTTGTAGCGTTTTATAGACTATAAATAATAAAAAGGATGAAAAAGATAATCATGATGACCCTGATGCTGGTTTGTGGTATGACAGCTGTCATGGCACAGAAGCCTGCTCAGATTAAGTTCGATAAGACGACTCATAACTTTGGTACTTTCTCAGAGTCCCAGCCCAAGGTATCGTGCGCTTTTACTTTTACCAATATAGGTGAGCAGCCTCTGGTAATCAATCAGGCTATTGCCTCTTGCGGATGCACTGTGCCAGAATACACCAAGACACCCGTACAGCCTGGTGAGAAGGGTGAGATTAAAGTAACTTATAATGGAACTGGCAAGTTTCCAGGACACTTCAAAAAGTCTATTACTGTCCGGACTAACGGTGCTGTTGAAATGACACGCCTCTACATAGAAGGGGATATGACAGAAGCGAAGTGAGGTAAGAAAAAAGCACTGCTCGACGAGTAGTGCTTTTTTGTGGTTAGAAGTTGTACGACAAACCCAGTGAGCTGTACTCTTGGAACTGCCAATAACCATGGTCATCATCGCGCTTAGCAGCATCGTCGAAACGAGGATAGAGGAAGAGATTGGCTGAAATATACTTCGTTACCTTGAATTCTATCTGATTTTCCCATTCTATCAGGGCACGCTTATACGACGTATAGGCATAGAGACGACTCTTCCAAGTCACCTGATCAACTATCTTCCATTGTACATCGCCCGTAAACTGAGCGCCAAACTCGTGAAGAGTGTGATGACCTTTTGTACCAAATGAATCGAAAAGGTCGGAACGTCCTACATAACGCAGGTTGTAAGCCAAAGGCAAGAAGTTCAGCGTACCTGTCAACTTTCCGTCAAGGGCTTTCAACTTGTACTCCATACCAAGACCGACATTGAGGTCGAAGGGCGAAAAGAAGTCAGAATATACATTAGGATTGTTAGCCTTGAAACCTTTGGCAAACTGTGTATATGCCAACACTTGAAGACTATAATACCATTTTTTTGAAGCTTGTATGCCCAGTTTGCTGGTCAGACGAATCAAGTCGTTGTTGGTCTTGAACTTATGAACGGTGTCAGAACGAGATGTCTGAAAGCCCAGTTTCATCTCCAACTTATTTTCCCAAGTATACTTATCCTTGTCATTATAATTCATTTCAAGCGTTACGGCACCAACAGCAGAATAATTACTCTCGCCACCTTTGTACCAGTTTTCGGAAACATAGTTTTGCAGGAATTGCAAAAATCCATCGCCCTTGAAAGTCCAGAAATTAGGTTTGGTTACCACAATACCTGTAGGCACCACTGCGGGTTCTTCTGGTTGTGGCAGAGTCTGGTCAACCAACTCTACATGTTGTTTCACTTCTTGATTCACATCTTCACGAACGGAACCTGTCGCCTGCAACTGACTCTCTGTAGCTTTTACCAAATCTGGACGACGCATGTAGAGCCCCATCATGGCATCGTCGATAGCATCAGTCACCTCATCGCCAGTTTGCGGATGAAGCGACAACACTTTGTTGGCACCTGAATGATAGAATGTTGGAGGTGCGAAAAGACGATAGTAGCGACCGTCAATCGTCGTCTCCTGACGCAGTGAATCGTTGACTCTACTGAGAGAATCAAGACGTTGGCGCAACATTTGAATGCTATCAACGTAGACCTTTAACTCATCTAATATCTGTTGGCGCTGATTGACGCGCTGGGCACTCGCTCCCTGAGCCATCAGGATTGCAGCGAAGCTTAGTAAGAGATATCTGTATTTTTTCATATTTTCTCGTTTTGTCTGCAAAGATACGAAAAATTTGAGAATTGGCGACTGATAATTAAGAAATTATTAATGCCTTTGACTTTGTCGAATGCAGGCTTCTTTTCGGAAAAACTCAAATAAATTTGGTTTTTCGCTCAATTTGCACTACCTTTGCACCTTGTATTAAAACAGCAACTATATAAATAAGGTATAAAGACATGAATAGAGACACGATTATCGGCTTTGTGCTGATAGCCTTGGTACTGATTGGATTCAGTTGGTATAACAGTCCTTCAAAGGAACAGATTGAAGCTGCACGCATGCAGGATTCGATTGCAGCAGTAACACAGGAAAAAGCCGAAAAGGCAGCTCAGCAAGAAGCAGCCAATAAAAAACAGGCGGAAGAAGCTCAGAAAGTTGACTCCACAGCCTTGTTCTTTGGTGCACTCAATGGTACATCCCAAAAAGTGGTGCTGAAGAATTCGAAAGTAGAACTGACCCTCGACACGAAAGGTGGCGTCATCAAGAAAGCCAAGATTTTGGACTACCAGGATCTGAATGGCGACAAAGACCTGACACTCTTTGACGAAAAAGACCAGAATCTGAACTTTATGTTGGCTGGCAAGAACGACAATATCGTAACAGCCGACCTCTATTTCATCCCCTCAGAACAGACTGACTCTACCGTCACCATGACGGCTCAGGCGCAGAATGGCGGAAAGGTGATACTGAAATACCGTCTTGGCAAAGATTACCTGTTAGGTTTCTCACTGCAAGCCAAAGGCTTGGCCAATGCCTTTGCTCCATCATATAAAGAGATGGAAATTGAGTGGACAGACCACTGCCGCCAGCACGAGAAGGGATTTTCTTTCGAGAATCGCTACACCTCTATTTTCTATAAGGAGGCTAATGGTGGAAGCACAGACAACTTGACAGAGACTTCTGATGAGAACGAAGTGGTGGAAGAGCAACTCGACTGGGTGGCTTTCCGTAACCAATTCTTCTCCATCGCCCTTATATCGAAGGATAATTTCGCCCGTAATGCCGACCTCACAAGTAAGCTCGATGAGAAAGGAACAGGCTATCTGAAGCAGTTTGACGCTAAACTCAAGACTGCTTTTGACCCCACAGGTCAGAAGCCATCGGAGTTTGAAATGTATATCGGCCCTAACAATTTCCGTCTGATTCAAGATGTAGAGGAGCAGAGTACCTTCGGCAAAGAACTCGATCTCGAACAGTTGGTCAACCTCGGATGGTGGCTGTTCCGACTGATTAACCGTTGGTTCACGCTCTATGTCTTTGATTGGCTGGCAAGCTTCGGATTCAGTATGGGTATTGTTTTGATTCTCATTACCATTCTACTGAAGGTCATCACCTACCCAATGGTAAAGAAAAGTTATATGTCTAGCGCAAAAATGCGTGTACTGAAACCGAAACTGGAAGAGGCCACGAAGCAATATAATAAGCCCGAAGACCAGATGAAGAAGCAACAAGAGATGATGTCGCTCTATTCTAAATACGGGGTAAGTCCAATGGGTGGCTGTCTGCCTATGCTAATACAGATGCCTATCTGGATTGCGATGTTCTGGTTTGTTCCCAATGCCATCCAATTGCGCGGACAGTCGTTCTTGTGGATGAGCGACCTCTCCACATATGACCCCATCCTTGAATGGAACACCAATATATGGGGTATCGGTGACCACTTGTCGCTTACGTGTATTCTGTTCTGTGGCGCCCAGTTGCTCTACACTTGGTTCTCCATGCAACAGCAGAAAGACCAGATGGTGGGTGCACAAGCTGAACAGATGAAGATGATGCAATGGATGATGTACATCATGCCACTGATGTTCTTCTTTATCTTCAACGACTATAGTTCCGGTCTGAACTTCTACTACTTCATCTCGCTGTTCTTCTCGGCTGCTATTATGTGGACGTTGCGCAAGACAACTGACGATGAAAAATTGCTGGCTATACTCGAAGCTAAATATCAGGAGAATAAGAATAATCCAAAGAAGCAAAGTGGACTTGCTGCTCGTCTTGAAGCTCTGCAGAAACAGTCGGAGGAATTACAACGTCAACGTAAAAACGGCTATAAGAAATGAAAATAGGATTCGACAACGACAAATATCTCAAGATACAATCTGAGCATATCAAGGAGCGTATTGCCAAATTTGACGGTAAACTTTATCTGGAACTGGGCGGCAAACTTTTTGACGACCATCATGCCAGTCGCGTGCTGCCAGGGTTTAAGCCAGACTCTAAGTTACGTATGTTCCGCCAATTGAGCGACAGCATCGAGATTGTAATTGTCATCAGTGCTGAAGATATCGAAAAAAATAAGGTGCGTGCCGATTTAGGTATCACCTATGACGAGGATGTGCTCCGCCTACGCGATGAGTTCATGAGCCGCGGTTTCATGGTAGGTTCTGTAGTAATTACTCACTACAACGGTCAGCATGCCGCAGACCAGTTCCGCCACCGACTGGAACGTTTGGGAATCAAGTCATACGTCCATTATCTTATTGACGGTTATCCTCATAGCGTAAAACTTATTGCGTCAGACGAGGGCTTTGGCAAGAACGACTATGTGGAGACTTCACGAGAATTGGTCATCATTACTGCACCTGGACCAGGAAGTGGAAAAATGGCCGTTTGTCTCTCCCAACTCTATAACGAGAACAAGCGTGGTATCCGTGCTGGATATGCAAAATTCGAAACCTTCCCAGTATGGAATTTACCCCTGAAACATCCTGTTAACATTGCCTACGAGGCAGCTACGGCCGACCTTAATGATGTCAATATGATTGATCCGTTCCATTTGGAAGCATACGGTGAATCGGCCATTAACTATAATCGCGACATTGAGATATTCCCCGTACTCAATGCCCTCTTTGAGGGTATCTATGGTGAAAATCCCTATAAATCGCCAACGGATATGGGTGTTAATATGGTGGGATTCTGCATTAGCGATGATGAGGTGTGTTGCAATGCATCACGTGAAGAAATCATTCGCCGCTACTACGATGCAACCAATAAGATGGCAGACGGAGCAGACAACGAGAATGAGGTTAACAAAATCCTAATGCTCTTCAACCAGGCAAAAATCACAACGGCTTATCGACGCGTAACGGTAGCTGCTCAGGCTAAGCAAGAACTCACGGGCTCACATGCTGCAGCAATGGAATTGAGTGATGGCACACTGATTACGGCTAAGACATCGCCCTTGCTGGGTTGTTGTGCTGCCCTACTGCTAAATGCGACAAAACATCTAGCAGGTATTGAACACGAAGCAAAACTTATTCCACAGAGCATGATTGTACCTATCCAGAAAACAAAGATAGACTATCTGGGCGGCAATAATCCACGCTTACATACCGACGAAGTATTGATTGCTCTCAGCGTTCTCTCTGAAAGTGACGAACGCTGCCGTCTTGCCTTGCAACAATTACCTCAATTGCGGGATTGTCAGGTTCATTCTACAGTGATGCTATCTGAAGTTGACCGCAAGATTTTCAAGAAGCTGGGATGCGGATTAACATGCGACCCTGTGAAAAAGAAAAAGAAAAATTAAATACTACACTATGAAAAAAGTTCTTTTCAGCCTTTTAGTCGCACTGGCTACTTTAACAACTGAAGCACAAGAAGTGAATATCGGAAAAAGTAACATCAAATTGAAAAGTCGCATGATGACCCCTGAAGCTCTCTGGGCCATGGGACGTATTGGCACTGTTGAAGCTTCTCCTAATGGCAAACAGGTGGTTTATCAAGTAGGCTACTATAGCGTGAAGGCTAATAAAAGTCATCAGGTGATATGCATCATGGATGCTGATGGGAAAAACAATCGCCAACTGACTACCAGTAGTAAGAACGAGACTGACCCTACGTGGCTTGATGAACAAACTATCGCCTATCTTTCTGGTGGCGAAATATGGACGATGAAAGCAGAAGGTTCGGACCGCAAACAAATTTCCAAGGCTGAAGGGAAGGCTGAAGGGTTTAAGTTCTCACCTGACCGAAAGAAGGTGATTATCCTCAAGTCCATCCCCTTCCATGAAATCATCAAGAAAAATCCAGATGATCTGCCTAAAGCTACAGGTCGCCGCGTCACTGACCTGATGTATCGCCATTGGGATCATTATGTGGAAAGCATTCAGCATCCCTATGTCTGTTCGGTAAGTGGTGATGGTATCGCCACAGATGCTATCGACATTCTGGAGGGGGAACCATACGAATGTCCTATGGAACCCTTCGGAGGTATCGAGCAATTAACTTGGAGCCCTGACTCCAGAACCATCGCCTATACCTGTCGTAAAAAGATTGGACTGGAATACTCTATTTCTACCGATTCCGACATCTTCCTATATAATATAGATACGCGCAAGACAACTAATCTATGTAAGCCCGCCGACTATGTGGCTCCAAAGAACGATCCCACACGCACACTGAAGATTCAGGCTGTGAATGCTCCTGAAAATCTGAAAAACAACGTGGGCTACGACCAGAACCCACAGTTCTCTCCTGATGGTAAATATATAGCTTGGCAGTCAATGGAGCACGATGGATATGAGGCCGACCTCAATCGTCTGTGCATCTACGAAATGGCAACAGGTCTGAAACGCTATATCAATTGGAAGAGTGATGTTGAGGCTTTCTGCTGGGCTCCACAGAAAGAAAAAGCTGCTCAATTGTATTTCCTCAGCGTATGGCATGGCTGCAATAACATGTATAGTGTCAATTGGAAGGGTGAAGTGAAGCAATTGACTGAGACATGGGATGACTGGACCAGCCTGCAACTCGCCAACGACGGCAAACGTATCCTTGCCACCCGCCAGAGTCTCAGCACTCCTACCGATATCTATATGGTGACTCCTGACAAGAGCATTCAGAAAACCAAAATTGAACAGATTTCTTTTGAGAACAAACATATCCTCGACCAGCTGACGTTTGGTAAAGTACAGCAGCGGTGGGTAAAGACAACCGATGGTAAGGAAGAGCTGGTATGGATTGTATTACCTGCCAACTACCAGGAGGGCAAAAAATATCCCACCCTACTCTTCTGCGAAGGCGGACCACAGAGCCCCGTCAGCCAGTTCTGGAGCTATCGATGGAACTTCCAAATAATGGCTGCCAACGGCTATGTTGTAGTGGCACCTAACCGCCACGGCTTGCCAGGCTTCGGACAAGAATGGAAAGAGGAAATCTCTGGCGACTGGACAGGACAGTGTATGGCTGACTATCTAGCTGCTATAGATGACGCAGCAGAAAACCTTCCCTTTGTTGATAAAGACCGCCTGGGTGCTGTCGGAGCTTCATTCGGTGGTTTCAGCGTCTACTATCTCGCTGGCCATCATGACAAGCGATTCAAGGCTTTCATCTCTCATGATGGTGCTTTCAACCTTGCCGCAATGTACTTGGAAACAGAAGAGAATTGGTTCTCCAATTGGGAATATGATGAGGCTTATTGGCACCGCCCACAGATGCCTAATGCCAAAAAGACTTATCACGACTCACCTCATAAATATGTTGAAAATTGGGACACTCCTATCCTTTGTATCCATGGTGAAAAAGACTATCGCATCAACTATACACAAGGCATGGCTGCTTTCAATGCAGCACGCATGAAGGGATTACCTGCAGAGCTTCTCATCTTCCCAGATGAGAACCACTGGGTGTTGAAACCACAGAATGGCGTGCTTTGGCAGAGAACATTCTTTGACTTCCTAGACAGATGGCTGAAGAAGTGAAAAGTGAAGAGTGAAGTAATCGACAAAGTCGCTTTTACAAAGAGCGAAGCTTGACTAAAAGAATGAAAAATTTACTTTTTTTCCTTTTTACCTTTTTACCTTTTTACCTCTATGGGCAGGCTCTGCCTACTGACGGTTCACTGACGCTGCGTCCATTGCTGCAACAGCTGGGCAATCGTCTGCTACAGGGTAAGACAGGTAGTATTGTGGCTATCAACCCTGCTAACGGTGAGATACTCTGTATAGCCACTAACACCCCCAAGGGGTTCGATGTACGTCAGGCTATCGGAAAGCCACAGGCTCCTGGCTCTACTTTTAAGACCGCACAGGCTCTTACTTTACTCTCAGAAGGCATTGTCACTACAGAGACAACAGTAGACTGTAACAAGGGATTCATTGACGGGAACATCCGTGTGGGCTGTCATCAGCATCGTTCACCACTCAAATTAAGAGATGCCCTTGCACAAAGTTGTAACTCTTGGTTTCTCGTTACTTTTGCTCAGATGATTAACGACAATTTCATCTACGAAAACAAAGAAGAAGCCATCACCACCTGGCGCAGCTATATGCAGAGTATGGGGTTAGGTGGTCCGATGCATATCGATATTCCTGGCGAACAGGGAGGTCTTCTGGCTGGAGCTGATTATCTTAACCGTCGTTATAAGAACGGTTGGGATGGCAAAACCATCTGGTGGGCTGGTATGGGACAGGGAGACGTCACCCTCACGCCTCTACAACTCTGTAATCTGGCAGTCACTATAGCAAATCGCGGATGGTTTTACATACCTCATATCCATAAAGATACTAAAAACAAACGATATCTCACACGCAGACATACTAAGGTTGATGCATCCGTATATTCCCCTGTAATAGAAGGTATGAGACTGGCTGTTGAAAAAGGTACTGCCACCTGTCTGCGCACCTCCTATCCTATCTGTGGCAAGACGGGAACAGTAGAGAACCCTGGTACAGACCACTCGGCATTTATCGGTTTTGCACCTATGAATGAGCCGAAAATTGCCATCAGTGTATATATCGAACATGGAGGATTCGGTTCTGATATGGCTGCCCCTATAGCAGGGCTTATCATAGAACAGTATCTCAAAGGAAAACTTTCCTCACAATCTGAAGCCAAAGCGAAGATGCTTTCCGCCAAGAAAACATCAAAATAACATGATAACGATATAACGAAATCGACAAAAAAGAATAATAACATGACTGAATCAATTCAAAAAACATTAAGAGACTCTGCCGCTATGCGGTGGACAGCCTTGCTACTGCTGGCTCTCGCCATGTTCTGTAGCTACATCTTCATGGACATTCTCTCACCCATCAAAGACCTCATGCAAGAGACTCGTGGTTGGGACTCTACCGCCTTTGGTACAATGCAGGGCGCAGAGGTATTCCTCAATGTATTTGTTTTCTTCCTCATCTTTGCAGGTATCATCCTCGACAAAATGGGTGTTCGTTTCACGATGCTGTTGTCTACCATTGTCATGCTTATCGGAGCATGTGTCAAATGGTATGCGGTCAGCGAATCGTTCATGGGTAGCGAATTGGAATCATGGTTTAACAACAACCTCAATTACATCCCTGTCTTCGACGAGTTAGGTGTATCACCATTCTATCAAGGAATGCCTGCCTCTGCAAAATTTGCAGCTTGTGGCTTCATGATTTTCGGCTGCGGTTGTGAAATGGCAGGTATCACGGTATCTCGCGGTATCGTGAAATGGTTCAAAGGACGTGAAATGGCATTGGCAATGGGATCTGAAATGGCACTTGCACGCCTCGGTGTAGCTACCTGCATGATTTTCTCACCGTTCTTTGCTCGTTTTGGTGGTGAAGTAAGTGTCAGCCGTTCTGTTGCCTTTGGCGTCGTTCTAATGTGCATCGCTGTCATCATGACTATTGTCTATTTCTTTATGGACAAGAAGCTCGACACACAAACTGGTGAGGCAGAAGAGAAAGACGATCCCTTTAAAGTTAGCGATATTGGAAAAATTCTTAGCGACAGCGGTTTCTGGCTTGTAGCTTTGCTTTGTGTACTATATTATAGTGCCATTTTCCCCTTCCAGAAATATGCCGTCAATATGCTTCAGTGCAACCTAACCCTGACAGAGCCTGCTTCTGATTCTTTCTGGGCCAGTCCTTCTGTCACAATTGTACAGTATGCCATTATGTTGATCGTTGCCGCAACAGGTTTTGCTTCAAATTTCCAGAAGTCCAACACTAAAAGATACTGTTTCTTAGGCATCTCTATCATCGCTCTTATTACTTACTGCTATATGGGCTTTATGCGACAAACTGCAGAGAGTATCTTTGCTGTATTCCCACTGCTAGCAGTATTGATTACACCAATTTTAGGTAACTATCTTGACAACCACGGCAAGGCAGTATCAATGTTGATATTAGGCTCTTTGCTTCTAATCGGCTGTCATCTGACCTTTGCCTTCATCCTACCTTTATTCAAAGGTAGTGCTGTCGGTGGAGTCATCATTGCCTATGCCACTATTTTAGTATTAGGCGCATCGTTCTCTTTGGTACCTGCTTCACTGTGGCCCAGTGTTCCCAAACTTGTGGATGCCAAAGTGATTGGTTCGGCCTATGCACTGATATTCTGGATCCAAAATATTGGCCTATGGCTATTTCCTTTACTGATTGGTAAAGTGCTTGATGCAACTAACCCAGAAGGAGTCAGTGCTACTGAGCTAGACTATACAGCTCCACTTGTCATGCTCGCCTGTCTCGGTGTTGCCGCCCTTTTATTGGGCTTCGTCCTCAAGGCTGTCGACAAGAGAAAGGGCATCGGTCTCGAAGAACCTAACATTAAATAATTCAAAATCGGAAACGTGCTACCAATGGCAAATGATCGCTGAATCCTAGTTGGTAACGTGGACCAATATAAGTGCGGAGGGGTTTGACTCCTCCGTACTTTTTATCTTCTTCCACAAGAAAAGGAGCATCATTGACAAATGTTTGTTCGACAAAGTTAAGCAACACTTTACTAACAAAGATATGATCAATACTACCCCACTCTCCTTGATAACGATAAGTAGATTTAGCGCCATGCCCACCTGTAGCATTACGAGTAATATTTACCAAAGAATGATGCTCCAAATATTTCAAGGCAGGATCATCTGCTCTGTCATTAAAATCACCAACTATAATAACTTTAGCACCTGATGGCAACTGCTTGATAGCCTCAACTAAACAATCAGCAATCAACTGACGATTTGGACGGGTGGCTTTCTCGCCTCCAAAACGACTAGGGGCATGAACCACAAAAATATGTAACGTATCACCACTGATAAACTCGCCTTCTACGTAAAGAATATCACGCGTTGGACGCATATTTTCTAATGGTGTTATACGATATGTCTCATAACAAAAAGGGCGAAACGTGAAAGGTTGATATAGCAGGGCTACATCTATACCTCGAACATCTGGCGACTCTGTCATCAGATACTGATAGCGTGCATGACGTAAAAGAGAATGACGTGTCAAATGAGACAAAACAGAATCATTTTCTATTTCAACAAGAGCAACTAAATCGGGAACACCTTCTTGTTGGCAGGAAAGAATTTCCTGAGCTATATGATTCTGTTTTCGCCAATACCGCTTGGGAGTCCATCGCCGGACAGAAGTGGGTAACCATTCTTCATCCTGTTTCAAAGAATCATCGTAACAATCAAACAGGTTCTCACAATTCAGTTCTACCAATGTTAATGTCTGTGCAGACAAAGGAATTTGAAAAAGTAAAGTAATGAAAAGAAAAAGGTATCTCATTTCTTAAATATTTTCCATCCTATGGCAGCAACCACTATACTGATAATGGGCGAGAGAATGTTAAAGAAACAATAAGGTAAATATGTAATAGTGGCTACGCCTAGAACAGTACTCTGTGTAAGACCACAAGTGTTCCAAGGAATAAGTACAGAAGTAACTGTAGCCCCATCTTCACATGAACGACTTAATAAGCGCGACTCGTAACCACGTTTAAAATAGGTTTCCTTAAACATCTGACTGCTGAGCATAATGGAGAGATACTGATCAGCAAGGGCAACATTACAGAAAAAAGCAGTACCTACAGTAGAAGCTACCAACGTGGCGGTTCCCCGAGCCCATCTCAACACAATTTTCATAAAATCTTCCAACTGACCAGTAGCTGTCAGTGTACCCCCAAAAGTCTGAGCACAAATAATTAGCCAGATAGTAGGCATCATTCCTCCCATCCCACTGGTATGAACTAACTCATTAAGCATAGGGACACCAGTTTCTATTTGAGTATTTCCATAGCAAACTCGCATCATTCCTTTATATGAGGCAATCATTCCCTCATTCTCATGACCGGAGATTGTATGAACTAAAGATGTTTGTACTAACAAACTAACCACAACAGCCAAAAGTATTGCAAGGAATAATACTACCATCGAAGGCCAGCGACGCGCTATCATAACACCTGTCAGAACTGGAACAACAAGAAGCCATGGGGAAATAACAAAAGTACGATCCAAGCCCTCCATAAACTCTGCAACATTACCACTTCCCGACACATTCATTGTGAATCCGGCGATAAGGAAGATAGTCAACGAGATACTAAAAGACGGCACTGTTGTATAGAGCATATAACGAATATGTGTAAACAGAGGTGTACCTGACACACTAGAGGCCAATACTGTAGTATCAGAAAGCGGCGATAACTTATCACCGAAATAAGCTCCTGTAATAATAGAACCAGCTATCCATCCATCATCAAAGCCATGAGCTTTTCCTATACCCATCAGAGCAAGTCCTATCGTGGCAACAGTTGTCCACGACGAACCGATCATCAGACTGACCAAAGCACAAAGGATACTACTACTTACAAGAAAAATTTCTGGACGGATAATCTGCATGCCATAATAAATCATGGTAGGAACAATGCCCGACACCATCCACGTGCCACCAATAGCACCTATTAACAAAAGTATGATAATGGCCGATGCACAACTGGATACCTTTTCAGAAATTTCCTTTTCTAAGTTCTCCCATGATAATCGTTTGGTGAAATGACCTACTAACACACTAACTGCTGCAGCAGTCAGCACCGAAACTTGTGACGCACCATCCAATGTTGCGTTGCCAAAAACGGCAACGCAACACGATATCAGAACGATGAGAACAAGGAAAGGAATAAAGGACATCGCGGTTTCAATCTGCAGACCAAATTCTTCAACTTACTTTCTCAAGTCGTTTCATAATAGAGAACATGAATAGAGCGGCCAATACACATAGAGCAGCAAATACAGCCCATACAGACCACAATGGCAAATCGCCCCACAAGATACCTCCTACCATCACTAACTGATTACCAATGGCTGTAGATACAAACCAGCCACCCATGCATGCGCCCTTATATTTGGGAGGTGCTACTTTGGAAACAAAAGAGATTCCCATTGGAGAAAGTAATAGTTCTCCGAAGGTCAGAATCAGGTAGGTAAGGATCAGCCAATAAGACGATACACGAGGAGCAGCATCACCAAGTGCTGCCTGTTCGTTAGGAGTAGGCAAAATGAATGAAGCATACATCATCACACAGAATGCCACAGCAGCAACTATCATACCATAAGCTATCTTACGTGGCGCCTTGGGTTCTTTCTTTCGGGAAGCCAACCAACCGAAAATGGCAAGAGAAACGGGAGTCAATGCTACTACATAGAACGGATTGAATTGTTGGAAGATGGGAGCCTTAACTTCTACACTGCCATCTAACGCACCAAAATTATATGCCAAGAAGCCTAAAGCTGCCAATATTACCAATGCTGAAATAACACGGTTCTTGGTCGTCTCACCCTGAAAAATAGAGAAACAAGCATAGACGATAAAGATGATTGCTACTAGATTCCAAACATTGAAAGCCATTGCCTTGATACCTTCAGCCGACTGCTCTGTGTACTCATTAGCAAAATAGGTAAGAGAGAGTCCGTTCTGATGGAATGACATCCAGAAGAAAGCTACAACACCGAAAACCAGCAACAAGGCTATAAGACGCTCTTTGGTTTCAGCTGGTGTCAGTGTGTCAACTTCATCTGCAACACCTGCTTTCTTAGTACCTCCTTCCACATGACGAAACGTACTGCGTGAAAGATAATAGATAGCTATACTCAGAATCAATGACGCACAGGCTACTGCAAATGCAAAATGGTAGGAATCATTTTCACTGACACCCAAACTCTGCTGTGCCCACTCCATGATACGGATAGCAGCAGTTGGGGCAAACAATGCACCAATATTAATAGCCATATAGAAAATAGAAAAACCTGCATCACGCTTATCTTTATATTGTGGATCATTATAAAGATCGCCAACCATCACTTGCAGGTTTCCTTTGAAAAGCCCTGTACCAAACCCGATGGATACCAATGCTACTAACATGACTGAGAGCGCAAAGGTATCACCACCCAGCGGCACAGACAATAGCAGATACCCCAGGAACATGATAATAATACCTGTGGTCACCATACGACCAAAACCAAACTTGTCAGCTAACATTCCGCCAAACAACGGAAAGAAATAGACGAACATAAGAAACGAGCTGTAGATGATACCGGCAGTTCCTGGTGTCAGTCCGTAATTAGCACGCAAGAACAGGGCGAACACAGCCAACATAGTGTAATAACCAAAGCGCTCACCCGTATTAGCCAAGGCAAGTGCAAAAAGTCCTTTGGGTTGATTTTCAAACATAATTCTTATTTTATTTTATCGTTTTTAGTTTTTACTATATCGAAAAGATATGTGGCCTTGATGACTATCTGTCCGAAATTTGACTTTCCAAAATAGTCGCTTTTGGTATTACCATATATATTACCCAATCCATAATAGTAGCGTCCTTCCAAAAGGAAATGTCCTACTTTGGGCATCGAGAATTCGATACCTGCTCCACCAGCAATACCATATTCGAATTTTTTCTCGATAGGCATTGTCTCTTGCGCTACTATATTGGAAGCACGCTGCTCTGTGGGTTCATAGCCAGCAATAAGATTTGTCGTAGTACTTTCGCTAAGAAAGATTCCAATCTGAGGACCTACCTGAAAGAAACCCTGCAAACCTTTTCGCTCCCTACCCCATCCCAGTCGGGCAAATACAGGAATTTGCAGATACGTAATCTTTCTTTCATAACGAAGTGGGTTGTTGGGGTCGTCGGCATAATAAAGAGGCTGGTTCTCCATTCCTTCTATCTTTTCTTTCCAACCTGTTTGAGCTATGTTTACTTCAGCAACGATGGCACAAATGCTTTTGAAGTATTTTTCACAGGTGTAGCGAAAAGTTAGACCTGCTGTCATCCCACCCAACATACTCTGAGGTACATCTGGAGTAAAACTCACACGACTTAACATATAGCCTCCATTCACGCCTACAGCAAAGTCAGTACGATACTCGCCCACCTGAGCTATAGCGCGGAAGGGTAGCATTATAAAAAAGAAGTAGAACAGAATTTTTCTCATCTTTCTAAACTCTCAACTAGAAATATATGGTATCGGTATACCGCTCTGGCAAATAATGAATGAAAACTATACTATGATTCTTCAACCCGCCATTACCTATTCGTTCAAAGTGAAGTGGCGTCTGTATGGGTGTATAACCCACCATACCGGATGCTCCGGCAAAGTTCTTTCCATACATATGGATGCCTTTCAATAGGAAGTAGGCATGATCAAAACCCGTAATACCTAATCTGGGCAGCATTTCCATCATATCAGTATGGAAATTCCAACGATATTTTTGCATAAACCGTTCTGTTTTAGGAGACTGCAGATTGGTATAGAAATGAGATGGAATATAGGTGTCGAACTTATAAAAATTCTCCAGCTGATAGCGAGTATAGAGCAACCACTCCGTGTATCCAAAGACACTGATACGCAGTTCGGGATGCGAGAGTCGAAGACCGTTAAGCTTAGCCATCGCAGCATTTAGTTCCTTTGAACGACCTGTGTTAAGAATCACCACATTCTGTTTAATAGCACTGAAAGAACCATAGAACGCTGCCTCACTACTTGTAAGATTAGTAATCTTGTAGGGAATACTTTCTGTATCCAATTTGCGTCGAAGTCCAAAAGTAAAGATTCCTTTCTGACTTGTCGTATCATTACAATCGATAAAGACGGGGTGCGTGTCTTTGAAGCGTTCCATAAAATGTTGAATAATCAACTCATTTTGTTCTGTCTGGGGCTGATATACCTGAAAGAGGTTACGATTGACCAATATCTCATGACTATTAATAGAGAATGGAATAAACACCCGAATATCATGTTGAGTAGCGAAATCTGACAAAGGTTTCACCATCTTAGAATAGAGCGGACCAATAATAACATCACACTCTGCAGCTTTCTGATCGTTGAGGAAAGTATGGATATCTGTATCTTCTGCCACATTCCATGCACGTATATCAGTTGAAATACCATTATGACGCAGGCTATCGCAAGCCATCAGAATTCCACGATAGTACTCTAACATGCGCTTACCGTCACCATTTATCTTATGCAAAGGCAGCATCACACCTACCCTGATTTCACGATTACGCACATCTATTTCATTATTAGGTTTTGTCGGTATACCTATGAGACCTTGGTTTTTAGCGGTAGGCTGATCTGGATCGGGAGCCTGTGGTTGAGATTTAGGCCAGGGTATATTGATGTAATCACCTTTCTTTAGTTCGTAACCAGGAGTATTCATCTCAGGGTTAGCAGTAATTAGCTCTTGAATCGTAATGCCATACTTACGAGAGATACCAAAGATAGTCTCCTTACGCTTTACCTCATGGCGTTCACGAAATTGAGGCTGTTGAGCTAGAGTTGTTTCTGAACAGAAAGCAAACATTGCCAACAATAGAAAATAACGAATCTTTCGCTTCATAAAATCAGTTTTTTAGACTTTTCGCATGCAAAAATACAAAAAAAGATGCGGTTTATCTACATTTTTCTGTATTTTTGCAGAATGAAAACGATTTTATACGCATTTTTTATGCTTTTTGCCCTTGTGGCTCTGCCTTCATTCGCTATTGCAAGCAATGATGATGAGGAGGATGAAGAGGTTGTAGACAGCACTACCCTGCAAGCAAGTCTGTTGGAAATGCCCAATGCTTTCTCACCTAATGACGACGGTATCAACGAAAAATACCGAGCCAAGAAATTTCAGAACATAAAAGAATTTAGGGCCATGATTTTCAACCGCTGGGGGCAGTGTCTTTACACGTGGAATGATGTTGAAAATGGTTTTTGGGACGGCAAGTATAAAGGGAAGCCTGTAAAGGACGGTGTTTACTATGTCAGAGTGAAAGCCAAGGGTGGTGACGGCAAAGAATACGACATCAAGAAAGATGTAAACTTGATGCGCAAGTACAACACAGTATCTGATAGTGGCCATGAGCAGTGATGAGAAAATCAATGTATGGGGGGCAAGAGTTCACAATCTGAAAAACGTAGACGTGGAAATTCCTCGCCATTCCCTGACCGTCATTACTGGTCTCAGTGGGTCTGGCAAATCGTCACTTGCCTTCGATACCATCTTTGCTGAAGGTCAGCGCCGTTACATCGAGACTTTCTCTGCCTACGCCCGCAATTTTCTAGGAGGCATGGAGCGCCCCGATGTCGATAAGATAACTGGTCTGTCACCCGTCATCAGCATCGAGCAGAAGACCACCAACAAGAATCCACGTTCAACCGTTGGCACTACGACGGAGGTTTACGACTATATGCGACTATTGTTTGCGCGCGCCGGCAAAGCATATAGTTACATGACGGGCGAACCGATGGTGAAATATACGGAGGAAAAGGTAATTGAGATGGTGACCCACGATTACGCCGGCAAGAAGATTCTCATTCTCGCCCCAGTGGTCAGAGGTCGTAAGGGTCATTATCGCGAACTCTTCGAGAACATGCGCCATAAAGGCTATCTGCATGTTCGTGTGGACGGTGAAGTGCAGGAAATCACACGCGGCATGAAGGTTGACCGCTATAAAGTGCATGATATCGAGGTAGTAATTGACCGCCTGGCTGTGAAAGACAGTGCCGATGACCGACTAAAGAAGAGTATTCAGATGGCTATGAAACAGGGCGAAGGGCTGTTGATGATTATGGACTACGATACGGGGGCCGTGAAACACTTCTCCAAACGTCTGATGTGCCCCACTACGGGCATTTCGTATAGCGACCCCGCCCCTAACACCTTCTCATTCAATTCGCCACAAGGTGCCTGTCCACGATGCAAAGGACTGGGATATATCAACGAGATAGATTTGGAGAAAGTGATTCCTCATCGTAAGTTGAGCATTCATGAAGGTGCCATTGTTCCGCTGGGTAAATACAAGAACCAAATGATCTTTTGGCAGATTGAGGCTATCCTGAAGAAGTATGATTGCGACATCAAAACTCGGATAGACGATATTCCGGAAGAGGCATTGAACGAGATACTCTACGGTTCGCTGGACACCATCAGAATAGATAAGGAACTGGTACACACCTCGAGCGATTACTACGTGACGTTCGACGGCGTGGTGAAATATCTGCGCAACGTGATGGACAACGACGAAAGCACCAGCGGACAGAAATGGGCCGACCAATTCCTGGCTGAGTGCCAGTGCCCTGAATGCCACGGACAACGACTGAATCGCGAAGCGCTCTCTTATCGGGTTTGGGATAAGAACATTTCCGAACTGGCATCGATGGACCTGAACGAACTGCGGGAATGGCTCGACAAGGTGGAGCAACACATAGACAAGCAGCAGCAACAGATAGCCGCTGAGATTCTGAAGGAGATACGCACACGACTGGATTTCCTGCTGGAGGTGGGGCTCGACTATCTTGCCCTCAACCGCCAGTCGGCATCCCTCTCAGGCGGTGAGAGTCAGCGCATCCGCCTTGCCACACAGATAGGTTCGCAGTTGGTCAACGTGCTCTATATCCTGGACGAGCCCTCGATAGGACTACATCAGAGGGATAACGACCGGCTCATCCGTTCGCTGAAGGAATTGCGCGATCTGGGCAACACGGTCATCGTTGTCGAGCACGACCGCGACATGATGCTCAATGCCGACTACATCGTGGACATCGGGCCAAAGGCGGGCAGGAAAGGCGGCGAGGTAGTGTTCCAGGGTACGGTAGATGACATGTTGAAGGCCGATACCATTACGGCGCAATACTTAAACGGGAAATTGAATATTGAATTACCTGCGACACGCCGCAAGGGCAATGGCAAGAGCCTGTGGCTGCGCGGTTGCCGTGGCAACAATCTGAAGAACATCGACGTGGAGTTTCCGTTAGGAAAACTCATCTTGGTAACAGGCGTCAGCGGTTCGGGCAAATCGACACTGATCAACGAGACGCTCTACCCCATTCTCTCGAAGCATTTCTATCGTTCCCTGCAACAACCCATGCCCTACGATGCGATTGAGGGACTGGAATATATAGATAAGGTGGTGAACGTCGATCAGAGCCCCATCGGGCGAACTCCTCGCTCTAATCCGGCTACCTATACCGGTGTATTCTCGGATATTCGCTCGCTGTTTGTCAATCTGCCCGAAGCACAGATTCGCGGTTACAAGCCCGGGCGCTTCTCGTTCAACGTGAAGGGAGGACGCTGCGAGACGTGCGGCGGCAATGGCTATAAGACCATCGAGATGAATTTCCTGCCCGACATACAGGTGCCCTGCGAGGAATGTCATGGCAAGCGCTATAACCGCGAGACGCTGGAGGTGCGATTCAAGGGAAAGTCGATAGCCGATGTGCTTGACATGACCATCAATCAGGCGGTGGAGTTCTTTGAGAACGTACCTGACATCCTGCGTAAAATCAAGACTATCCAGGAGGTGGGACTGGGATACATCAAACTGGGACAGCCCTCTACGACGCTCAGCGGCGGCGAGAGTCAGCGCGTAAAACTGGCTACCGAACTGGCTAAAAAAGATACGGGCAAGACACTTTATATACTGGACGAACCCACCACAGGTCTGCACTTCGAGGACATCCGCATACTGATGGACGTGCTGCAGAAGTTGGTTGACCGAGGTAATACGGTCATCGTAATTGAACATAACCTTGACGTCATCAAACTGGCTGACCACATCATCGACATGGGTCCCGAGGGCGGTCGTAATGGCGGTACGGTACTCACCACGGGCACACCCGAACAGGTGGCAAAGAGCAAGAAGGGCTTCACGCCCAAATTCCTAAAAGAAGAACTAAAACGAAGCAAATGACAAACGAAGAATTAGACGCTCGCGTAGCTCGTGCAGTAGATAATTTCATGGCAGGTTACGGCTGTTGCCAAAGTGTGGTGGCAGCCTTTGCCGACCTCTACGGGTTGGACGATACGCTGGCAAAGAAGATTGCCGCCGGTTTCGGCGGCGGTGTGGGCCGCTTGCGCATGATGTGCGGTGCCGTGTCGGGCATCGTCATGCTCGTAGGACTGGACTGTGGACAGACCGAGGGCAGCGACCGCGAGGGCAAGTCGGCCTGTTATAAGGTGGTACAAGAGTTATTAGCCCAGTCGGAAGCCGAAAACGGAAGCCTCATCTGTGCAGAAATATTAGGGCTCAAGGGGCACGAGAAAGCTCACTGCAGCTACGTGGCATCGCCCCGCACAGCCGAATACTACAAGCAGCGTCCCTGCGCTGCCAAAGTAGAGAGCGCCGCACGCATCTTCGCCAATTACCTGAAAACAAAAAGATAAGTTTCATGTGCCAATGAGATTTCTCTTAATGAAACTTTATGCATACTAATAAAGAAATAAAAGGGATGCGCCTGCGAACAGGCACATCCCTTCATTAGGATTTTATTTAACTCAAAAGCTTTTTCCCTTCAATTAGAAGTTATAATACATACCGAAGGTCAGGTTGTTGCCATTCAAATTCAGACCAAAGGAATTTGTTGACTTGTCATCACCCTTTACCTTCTCGTTCTCGTAACCCAAGAAACCTACGTGAGCAACAAAGCTCAGACGGTCGTTCAGGTTTACGGCAACACCTGGCTTGAAACCAATGCCGAAAGTATTGGTCTTAACGCCACCATAATTCTCGTGCTGGTAACCTACTGTACCATCAACGAAGAGATTAACCTTCTCCCACTTTACAAAAGTGTAGCGAGCATAGGGAGCAACCTGAAACTTCTTCACCTTATCAGCAGAAGCGCCCTTTGCCTTTACACGAGCCTCACCATAACCGATAACAGTACCAACAGCCCATTTCTCGTTCAAGTTGTATCCAATTTCAGGAAGAAGTGACCATACGGTTGTGCTGTTGCCATCATAAGAAGATGTTGCAAAACCAATGTTACCTCCAACATATACCTGGGCATTCATTGTTGCAGCTACACATACTGCTGCGAGAGTCATCAAAATCTTTTTCATAATTTCTTTTTCCGTTTAATTAATTATTATCCTAAATATACTTGCATATTCGTTCTGAATTGCGATGCAAAGGTAAGTACTTTTTTTATTCGCCAACAATGTTATCGCACACAAACCTATAAAAAGGGCGGTTTACATGACCTATGTCAAGAAAACAGGAACAAAACATACACAGGTAGTACTGGGAAACTTGTGGGTGTGCAGTGGAAAAAACTTGAGTGCACTCGAAAAAATTGAGTGCACTCAAATAATACATGATTTTATATAGTCTTAAAATCCTGCCGAAGAAGCAAAGAGCCAATCGTAAATGCAAGAGCAAATGCCGAAAAGGGCAATGCCAGCGGTACAGATGGCCAAGGCAATGCGCGTCTCGCTATCAGTCTTGAACGTAGGCAGTGGTGAATCGGACGACTTGATGTACATGGCCTTGACGATGAGCAAATAGTAGTAGAGTGACACTACCGTATTAATCAAGGCAATGAATACCACGAAGTAAGCCCAGAACGAACCCTGCTGGGCGGCAGCCATGAAGACGAAGAACTTCGAGAACATACCTGCAAATGGAGGAATACCTGCTAACGAGAAAAGGGCGAGCGTCATAAGGAACGCCAACTTCGGATTGGTCTGGTATAGCCCGTTGTAACTGTGCATCATCGTCGTACCGCCATTATTCTCCTCAACAGTTGCAATGACGGTAAAGACGGCCATATTGGCCACTACATAAACCAGAATGTAATACATCAGTGCAGCCATACCCGTCTGTGATACTCCAATAACAGCCAACATGATGTAGCCAGCCTGCGAAATAGAACTGAAAGCCATGAAGCGTTTCAACTCCTTCTGGCGGATGGCAAAGAGGTTGGCAATAGTAATAGAGAGAACAATCACTATGTAGAGCATATACTCCCAATATTCTGTCAACGGAGCAAACACCTTCACGAGGATAGTCATCAGCGCAAAGGCTGCAGCACCCTTGGAGCAAACACTCAAATAACCTGTAACGGGTGTTGGAGCACCCTCGTAGGTATCAGCTGTCCAGAAGTGGAAAGGAACCAGCGAGAGTTTGAAAGCCAATCCGCTGAAAAAGAACACCAAGCCCATAATCAGCATGGGAACCTGGCTCTCATTCTGTGCATTGATAGCGATGTGCTGCATCACGTCATCGTAGTAAAGTGTACCTGCCGAACCATATATAAAGGAGATGCCATAGAGCATCACTGCACTCGAGAAAGTAGCGGTGATAATATATTTGGCACCACCCTCAGCCGAGTTCTTCTTATGCTTGTCGAAAGCCACCAAACATGCCATAGGCACACTGGCCATCTCCAGACCGAGGAAGAACATGAGGAAGTTGCCGCTCGACACCATCATGAACATACCAAGCAGCGTAGAGACTATCAGCATCACATACTCACCGGCATTCTTACGAGTATCCGGGCGGTTTATCCAACCGTATGACATGATGAGTACAACCAATGCGCCAAATGTCATGATGGCCTTGATGGCCACGATAGAGGGATTACTGATATACATGCCACCAAATGCCGATACGGCTGTATCCCACTTTGGAAAGACAAACAAAAGATCGGCTAATAGCAAGACAAGCATACCTGCTGACGCATTAAGTGCATAGGTACGTTGGTCACTACGTGAAAAGAAATCCAAGAAGAAGACCAGAATCAATGTAACCACAAGAATTAACTCTGGCATCATATCTAAAAATTGTCCGTAATTCATAATCTAAACCTCCTTCTTTAAATAATGTTTGCGAGAATAGGACCTACTGCGTCAGAGATGACATTGCTTGCCCACAAGGGGAAGAGTCCGAGGCCTGCCACACAGGCAATGAGGCAGATAACGGCAACACGCTCGTCCCATGTAGCATCGGTCAACTCGAGATAGTGTTTGTTCTTCACCTCGCCATAGAGAATCTTACCGACAACACGCAGAATATAGACGGCGGTCACGACGATGGACGTACAAGCAATAATGGTGGCGACACGATGGAACTGGTCGGGATTCTCGAATGATCCTACAAAGATGGTCATCTCAGCAATGAATCCAGAGAAACCAGGCAGACCGAGGTTAGCCAAACCTGCCACGACATAACCCACAGCCAGGAAAGGCATAATCTTCATCAGACCGTCCAAGTAGCGGATATCGCGGGTATGGGTACGTCCGTAGATCATACCGATAAGGGCAAAGAAGAGTGCCGTCATCAGACCATGAGACAGCATCTGCAGGATAGCACCTGTGCAGGATGTCTTGGTCATCATCAACAGGGCGAAGAGCACCAGTCCGCAGTGCGATACCGAGCTATAGGCATTGATGTACTTCAGGTCGGTCTGCACACAGGCAGAGAAGGCTCCATAAACCACAGAGATGGTGGTGAGAATCAGGAATATCCAAGCCAGTTCATTGGCTGCATCGGGCAAAAGATACATAGCTACACGGAAACAGCCGTAGCCTCCTAACTTCATCAGAACACCGGCATGGAGCATAGATACTGCAGTAGGCGCTGAAGCATGACCATCGGGCGACCATGTGTGGAAGGGGAAGAGCGCGCCAAGAACACCGAATCCGATGAAGATGAAGGGGAAGAACACCTTCTGTATCTCCACAGGAATATTGTGCATGGCTGCTATCTCGTTGACATTCATCGTGGTGGCACCACTATAATAGTAGATACCCAGAATACCGAGAATCAAGAGGGCGGAACCTCCCATCAGCATCAGGGTCAGTTTCATAGCGGCATATTCCTTATTGCCACTACCCCACACACCAATCAACAGATACATAGGTATCAGAGCCACCTCGTAGAACATAAACATGGTGAACATATCGGTGCAGATAAAGAAGCCATAAACACCTGTAGAGAGGAGAGTAAACCAAAGGAAATACTCCTTCGTCATGGGCTTCAACTGCCAGGAGGCAAATGTACCTGTGAACACGATGATGCTCGACAAAAGCAACATGACTACGGAGATACCGTCAACACCTACAGAATAGGCAATATTGAGTGGTTTGAACCACGGAGTGGATGCTGCCAACAGCATCACATCGGTATTACCGGCACTGCGCTGCTGAATGAAATAAATCGTCAGCCAAATGGAAAGAGCAAGCAGACAGCTGGCACCAACCACCATTACACCACGCACCTGATTAAGATTCTTTGCCAACCAAAGACAAAGCAACATCAGTGCTGGGATAATTACAAATAAACTTAATATATTCATAATCGTTTAGATGCTTAAAAGGATTAATGTTAAAGCCACTGTGCCAGTCAAGAACCATACGGCATACTGACGCACATCACCACTCTGCCAGGGACGAATAGACTCGCCGGCTTCGTTAGCTCCCCATGCCAAGAAATTGAAGGTGCCGTCAACAACGTGGCGGTCAAACCATGCAATGGGCTTAGAGACGCAACGGAAGATGATGCGGTGAGTGACATACTGCCAGATTTCATCCTGATAAAAACGCTTATAAGCTGCACGATGCAACTTGGGGAACGTCTTATAGAGACGGTCGGCAATGGGCTGACTCTCTCCTTTGTAGATGTAGGTGGCAAGACAGATAGATGCAACAGCAATCACAATAGAGGTAGCTGCTACACTCCAGTCAAGATGGATATCGTAAGCCTGACCACTGGCAGATACCAGATGTCCGAATGGCAGGAAGCCACACAGGCAGGTCACTGCTGAGAGGAATATCAGCGGGAAGGTCATAGTCCAAGGAGCTTCATGCGGTGTATGATGCTCATGCGCTTCCTTGTTCTCCGTACCCCAGAAGATTCCATAGTAAAGGCGGAACATATAAAATGCTGTCATAGCTGCAACACCTGTCATAATCCATCCGCAGATAGGACTGTAATGCATACAAGCCGTCAGTATCTCATCCTTCGAGAAGAATCCTGAGAATGGAGGTATACCGGCAATGGCCAGACACGAGATAAGAAACGTGATATGGGTAATAGGCATGTACTTGCGCAAACCACCCATCATCGACATCTCGTTAGAGTGAACGGCATGAATGATACAACCGGCACCTAGGAACAGGCAAGCCTTGAACATAGCGTGGGTGAAGAGGTGGAACATACCTGCCATGAATCCTAACTGAGCATGATTGTCGAGAACGGCATGTTCGCCAGGCAGACTAACACCCAGAGCTACCATCATGAAGGCTATCTGAGAGATCGTTGAGAACGCCAGTACACGCTTGATATCGCTTTGGGCACAAGCCACTGCTGCTGCATAGAAGGCGGTAAATACGCCTACCCAAACGACAATGCTCAACTGGGGCTGTGCATACTCAATCCACAAGGGGAACATACGGGCTATCTGAAATACACCGGCGACAACCATGGTTGCAGCATGAATCAACGCACTGACAGGAGTAGGACCTTCCATGGCATCGGGAAGCCAGATGTGCAATGGGAACATAGCACTCTTACCAGCACCACCGATAAACATCAGAACCAGAGCGGTAGGTAGGATAAAGGCTCCTGCTGCCATAGCCTTTGCGGCATTGCCTTCAATAAACGGTGTGGTTCCTACGCCCATTTGGATATCTCCTGCAAAGGAGAAGCTGAACGAGTCAGTGTAATAGCCAAAGAGCAGAATACCAATCAGGAAGAACATATCAGCAAAGCGCGTTACGATAAATGCTTTCTTAGAAGCAGCAATCGCAGGCTTCAACGGATAATAGAATCCTATCAGCAAATAGGAACTAACGCCTACCAACTCCCAGAAAGTGTACATCTGGAAAATATTGGTGGCAACAACCAGTCCCAGCATTGACATGGTGAAGAGCGAAAGGAAAGCGTAGTAACGCTGGAATCCCTTCTCACCATGCATATAGCCGAAGGAGTAAATATGTACCATCAATGACACCGTAGAGATGACAATGAGCATCATCACCGAAATAGGATCCAACAAGATACCCATATCGAAGTGAAGATTACCCAATGGCAACCAGGTGAAATTATAAGGAACGATGGTGGCTAATGTGCCATCAGCCAGACGGGGCGCCGTGAAATAGGTGAATGCCGTCCAGTATGACAATACGGTAACCAGCCCAAGAGATGTTGTACCGATAAGACCAGCAGTCTTATGCGACATCTTCATACCCGCCAACGCAAGAACAATAAACGAAAGTGCTGGCAGCAGAAGGATTAGAAAGGAATAACTATAAACTGTTTCCATGATTATTTACCATTTCATATTCTTAATACTGTCAACGGTATCGCTCTTGAAGTTGCGATAGACATTGATGATAATTGCAATAGCCACAGCACACTCGGCTGCACACACTCCGATAGCAAAGAGGGTCATAAACATACCTTCCATGGAACCAGGATAGAGCAGACGGTTGAAAGCGGCAAAATTAATATCAACGGCATTGAGGACCAACTCAACTGAGATGAGCATGGCAATCAAATTGCGACGGGTGATAAAACCGAACACGCCGATGAAGAACAGTAGTGCACTCAGCACAAAATAATATTCTACAGGTACCATTATTCTTGCTCCTCCTTTCTTGCGATAACCAAACCACCAATAATACATGCCAAAAGGAATACCGAGATAAATTCGAAAGGCAAGATATACTGATACTTACCAGCACCTACCAATGCCTTACCTATACCTTCGATAGGCAATTCCTTATCGGGCATCGTCATGGCTACATACATAAACTGATTCTTCAGTAGCACCAAGACTACAACAGCGAAGCCTATCACACTTAGCAAGCCAGCCCATACGGCACGACTAAGTTTGATACGTTCAATCGTTCCTTGTAGAGAGCGCTTGCTAACCAACTGGATGGCAAATACGAAAATCATCGTGACACCTCCAGCATAAATGGCAATCTGAGCAGCTCCCAAATACGTATAATCCAGCAGGAAGTAAAGACCTGCCACACCTAATAGCACAAACAACATGAAAGTTGCAGAGCGCATTATTCGTGTTGTAAACACGCACATCACTGCTGAGCAGATGATGACGGCGGCAAGAATGCCAAACATGATTAAATTACCCATAGTCCTTACTTCGTTTTAGTATTAAACTTACCTATCTCAAAGTCGGCACCACCATCGATCAGATTGGGCAATGAACCGCCTTTATAAATTTCCTTGTCGAGGTGAAGTACTAACTTCGAACGGTCGAACACAGCATTCTCGAAGTCATTGGTAAACTCGATGGCATCGAAATTACATGCGTTAGTACACAACTGACAGAACATACAATCGCCTAAATCATATAGATAGTCGTCAAGTACCTTCTTCTTCTTTCCCGTCTCAGGATCTTCCTGCATGTGGGAAACAATCTTGATGGTTCCATTAGGACACGACTTCTCACACAAGGTACACGCAGTGCATTTATAGCTACCATCCTCGTTGCGTTTAAATACCAAGCGACCGCGATGGCGCTTAGCCACATGCAGTGTAGTCTTGCGGTTTTCGGGATACTGCTCTGTAGACTTGTTGGTAAAGAAGTCCTTGAAATATTCCTTCCAAGTCACTCCCATACCAGTAGCAAGTGTCTTCAGGGCATGTCCGATTTCTTCAAAATATCCTTTATTTTCTTCCATTGCTATACCTTATTTAATATATAAGCCCAAGGCCACTACCACCGTCATCAATATAAGATTGAAAAGCGACAGGGGCATCAGATACTTCCACTCCAATGACAATATCTGGTCAATACGAAGGCGAGGGAATGTCCACTTAATCCACATCAGTATCCAAACGAGTGCGAATGCCTTACCCAAGAACCATACGATACCTGGGATGTAGTTCATCACAGCATCAAAGGCTTCGATACCAATATTCAACGGAGCCCAACCACCCAAAAATACCGTGGCTGCAATGCCTGCAGTAATAAAAAGGTTAAGGAACTCTGCCAAATAGAAGAAGCCAAAGCCCATACCAGAATACTCCGTATGGTGACCTGCAGTTAACTCGCTCTCTGCTTCTGCCATATCGAAAGGACCACGGTTTGCCTCAGCATTACCAGCAATGAGGAAAGTGAAGAATGCTAAAAGAGCAGGTATATGTCCCTGACAGATTAACCACTTGAAAGGACCCGTCTGAGCCTCTACAATACCGGACATTTGCATGGTACCAGTAAGAATAACTGCTGTAATGAGGCATAAGCACAATGATATCTCATACGAAATCATCTGTACTGCGCTTCGCATGGCAGAAACCACAGAATACTTGTTATTAGAGCCCCAACCGGCAAGGAAAATTCCCAAAATGCCTATGGAGGAAACTGCAGTAAGCAAGAAAATACCTACATTAAAATCAAGTATCGTAGCACCCTTATTCCATGGCAGGAACGAGAAGGCACCCACAGAACCGATAATTACCAGAAGTGGAGCAACAGCATAAAGGAACTTGTCAGCACGATCAACAAAGAAAATCTCTTTAATGAGCATCTTAAACACGTCAGCAAATACCTGTAGCAAGCCCCATGGACCTACACGCATCGGGCCTAAACGGCATTGGAAGTAGGCACAGACTTTACGCTCCATAAATATCAGTACGATAGCTAGCAAGGCATATCCTACTAGGATTGCCACACCCACCAAAACGCACTCTATCAATATCGACCAAAAATCTCCCAAACCCAGTGTCTGACGGAGAAATGCGTCGAACCATTGTGTAACTATACTAAAATCAAACATAATCCAAAACGCTTTTATCGGTCAATATCAGGAATAACAAAATCAATAGCTGCACCTGTAGCCACCAAGTCGGCGATCTTCTGACCTCGCAACATGGGGTCAAGGGCTCCAGTCAAAGAGAGTCCCATAGGACGCATCTTCAAACGGTATGGGCTCTTGTCACCACGAGAATCAAGATAAACACCGAACTCTCCACTGGCTCCCTCAACAGAGAAATACCACTGTCCTTCTGGCACTTTTATGATCGGCTTCTGCTTCACATAGAAGTCACCTTCTGGAATATTGTCGATGAGTTGTTCGATAATATGTAAACTCTGATACATTTCATTGATATGACAAGTGTAACGATCCATCGTATCACAACCATTCATGATAATCTGTTCCCATTCCACCTTGTCGTACATCACATAAGGATGATTCTTACGTACATCATTCTTCCATCCAGCAGCACGTCCAGCGGGACCTGTAACGGCATAAGAGATACAATCTTCCTTGCCCATCGGTCCAACTTTCTCGAAACGGTTGTGGGTGATGATATTATCACCAAACACATCCACATACTCCTGAATGATTGGCTTCAAATATTTCACCAAATCCTTTACATTCTTCACGAAGTTTGGATCGATGTCATCCTGCAGACCACCTATTCTATAATAGTTCTGTATCAAACGTCCACCTGTAGTCTCCTCCATACAGTTGAGCACATGTTCGCGATCACGCATTGAATACAAGAAGGCTGTAAGAGCACCCATATCCTGAGCACAACATCCTACATAAAGCAAGTGGGAGTCAATACGCTGCAACTCATCCATGATAGTACGGATATACTTAATGCGGTCCGTGAGTTCTACACCCAGTCCCTCTTCTATAACACCTACCAATGCATGACGATGCATCATTGCAGAAAGATAGTTCAGACGATCGGTCAGTGCCAATGTTTGAGGATAAGTCATCGTCTCACACATCTTCTCTATACCGCGATGGATATATCCCAGATGCGGATATACACGTTTAACGATCTCACCATCTAAAACAGTTTGCAAACGCAGCACGCCATGAGTCGATGGGTGCTGTGGACCTATATTGATGACGTAATCATCAGATGTGAACAGTTTGTTGTGTTTAGACTGTAAAAAACCATCACGATCAATATAATATTCCAACCCGAAATCTGGTTCTATATCATCTTTCAAGGTATAACTGTCGTCAAACTTCCAATCTTTACGGAAAGGATATCCCTTAAAGTCGTTACGCAAGAAAAGACGACGCATATCTGGATGTCCCAGGAAAACGATTCCAAAGAAATCATAAACTTCACGCTCTAACAGATTGGCTACATGCCAAATATGTATCACCGTAGGGATATATGGAACCATCTGCCCGTCAGTCTCACCCACTCCATTTGAAGCAATACCATCACCACACATCTGCGTACGAGCTAATATCTTAACCGAACAACGCTCATGTGTTTCAGAGTTTTCAAGTATATAGATACAACCCAAACCCTCTTCAGGACCAAAATCCTCACCAACGATTGTTACAAGATAATCAAAACCTTTCTGCTCTTTCAGGTTTTGCATCTCCTGTACAAACTTATCAAAATCAAAAGTCAGGAAATCAAGTTTCATACCTCACCCTCCTTTCCTTTTTTCAATTCGTCCATAAATTCCTGAGGTACATCAGTAACAACAATTGCTTCACGACGATGATCACCAATTTTGCGAGCGAGTAACTCCTCATTAGAAACACCCAATTCTTTCTCTGCAGTCGTCTGCTTATGGTTTGCACCTCCGAAAAATTTTTCAACTTTCACCTTACGTTGAAGTTGCATCATGCCATACATGATAGCTTCTGGGCGAGGAGGACAACCAGGGATGAAAACATCCACCGGGACAATTTCTTCAATACCTTTAACCACATGATAGCTTGACTTAAAAGGACCACCACTGATAGCACAACCACCAACGGCAATCACATACTTAGGTTCAGCCATTTCATCATACAAACGTTTTAGAGCAGGAGCCATCTTGTGGGTAATCGTACCTGCACACATAATCAGGTCTGCCTGACGGGGTGAGTTACGAGTGACCTCAAAACCAAAGCGTGCGAAGTCGTAACGCGAACATCCACAAGCCATGAACTCAATACCACAACATGAAGTGGCAAAAGTTAATGACCACAGGGAATTGGCACGTCCCCAGTTAATCAACTGATCAAGTGAGCCAGTAATGACATTGACTCCACCTTCATGGAGTTCATCCATGATTTTCTCTAACGACTCATTGTCGTTCCACTCATCGTAAGGAATACTCTTAATGTGGGGTTTTCTTACTTCCATTCCAAGTCTCCTTTCCTCCAGGCATAAGCCAGCCCGAAAACTAATACTACCAAGAAGAAGCCAATGGTCAGCAATGCAGCCGCACCCAGTTCCTTCACGACGACAGCCCATGGATAGAGGAAAACTGTTTCCACATCAAACATGAGGAACAAGATAGCAAACAGATAGAATCCTACCGTAAATGGCAACCACGATGAGCCTTTGGTTGGGATACCACACTCATAAGGTTCGCCTTTTACCTTGTTGTAGGATCGTGGACCAATCAACTTGGCCACAACATAAGCGCCTGCCACCAAAGTAACAGCCGTCAAAATGACGGTAATTAACAAAGTAAAGTTCATAAAATAATTATATTGAATTCAATTTGAGTGCAAAGTTACAAAATTCTTTGCAAAGAAAAAGTATAATTATAAAAAAACTTTGCACAAAAATAAAAGCCGTTACCTTTTTAGGCAACGGCTTTAATTATTTGCTTTGAGGAAATGCTTCTTCGGACAATTCCTTAAAGAAGTCGTACTCCAAAATTACACTGATACGCATTAATAAGCGTACGTCCAAACTTTTGCGCTTAAAAATGTTATAAACATTTGTACGCTCGCATGGGATTTGCGATGCTAACCAGGCCGCAGATTTGTTCTGCTTCCTGAGAACTTCTTCGATGTGCTTACCTATATTCATCTGTCTCTGTCGGTGTTGGTTAATCACTCTTTAACATTTCGTCGGCAAAGGTACGGAATAAATTCCAATATATCAGCACATTATTGTAGAAATTGTTTTTGCAAAATCAATCAAATACCAAAGAATTGCCTATACATGCATTAGGTTGTTGAATATGTATCAACGAACAAACCGTCGGAGCAATGTCGGTAATGTAGACTTCTGGAGCATGGTTTCCATGCGGAATATGCCATCCATAGAAAAGCAAGGGTATATGAGAATCATATGGATTCCATTCTCCATGCGTAGTACCGACAGGTGATGACCACGAGCCAAACTCATAATAGCCTGGTTCTGGCACTATAAAGATTTCACCACTTCGATGATAGTTGTAGCCTAATAACATTCGATCACGAATCACTGGTGGAATAGAAGAAGAAGCAATTTTCTCACAATCGACTACAAATGAGAGGTGTGGAGACTGCTGTAGGAATTCTATAATTACCTCTTTAACACTTTGATAGTCGAGTCCTTGTTCTCGAATACTTCCCTTATCTAAGAACACCCGATAGTCAATAATTCCACGGATAACAGATTTTGTATTACCCAAGCGATTAACGATATATTGATCCAACTCTTTCCTCAATGGTTCAGAAAGCCAATTTCCCGCATGCAGGTGATGATCCAACATATACTGTGAATTATGCACGGCACCATGATCGGCTGTGAGAAAAACAAAATAATTACCTTTACCAACAAGTTCATCCAGACTATTAAAGAAGCGGGCAATATCCTTATCCAATTCCAGATAGGCCTCATCAATCTGTGGACTCTTAGGACTCCATTTATGTCCTATCACATCCGTATGAGAAAAGCTAACACACAACATATCCGGCACATCACCCTGCCCCAATTTTTCTCCTTTTATCGCAGCGATAGCCATATCAACTATCAAAGTACCAGTCAAAGGAGAAAGTCCAACATCTACACCTAGTTTTTTCAATTGATCGTTTTGGGCCATCTGTTTGTTCACATCCTTAGCCCACTGGGGCAAATCATTCATATAATAGGTACTAGTAACAAACTGTCCGTTTTTCAAGTCAAGCCAATAAGCAGCATTTGCAGAATGACCAACGGGCAGAATTGCAGCACGATCCTTATAAGATATACCAATTACCTTGGAACGAAAATCGGTATGCAGACGCAGTTGGTCACCAATTGTAGTAGATAACAAATTGACTGGTGACATTTTACCAACCCACTTATTGTCCGTTCCCACCGTTGACACCGCACTATCACCACAACAATAAGTACGTTTCCCATCTATAAAAAAGGTATTTCCACATATACCATGAAAGGCTGGAGTTGTTCCTGTATAAACGCTTGCATGCCCTATAGCAGTAATCGTTGGAATATAGTTAATCAAACAATTATCAAAACTATATCCTTCATCTATCATCTTTCGGAATCCTTCACGCGTGAACCTATTATAATAGTAAGAAAGATAATCCCATCGCATCTGATCTACTACAATACCTACAACCAGTTTAGGTTGTTCTCCAAACTGAGGACGATCATTACCTGCTGACACACGAAAAACTACGAGCATCAGCACTATCATTAGGAATATTTTTTTCATACTATCTAAAACGTTCTATAACTTCTAAACACATACGACTATTATGATAAGGACACTTCCAAAAGCCTGCTTTGTCGTCCACTGTATTTAAAGATCCATCAGGATGGCGACTCCAATGCCACTCTCCGTGCTCATAATCTATCAAATTATCCTTGATATATTGCCAACAACGCTCTGCATGCAGAAGTGCTTGTTGGTCGTTAAAATGCTGGTAGATATTCATCCACCCAACCACATTTTCGGCCTGCACCCACCAATGCAGGTCATCATCCACATGGCCCGTATCAAGATTTGCCTCATGTATCATCGAACCGTCTGGACGCAACCCTTTTTCAGAAGCCTTTGCTACAGCTTGTACAATAGGTTCCATCTTTGACAACACATCTTCGTCGCCCAAAACCAAAGCAGCTTCGTGCATCAACCAAGAACACTCGATATCATGACCATAACTTTCTAAATGTCCTGCACCACGCGTCCAATCCATTTCAAAGAAGAGGTCAAGATGATGGGTTTCAGGGTTTAAAATCTTGTCTGTGAAAATATTGATGATATTACGCAAAGCTTTCTCTAATCGTGCATTTTTCCATACACGATACAGATTGGCATAAGGCTCTATAATATGCAGATGAGTATTTTGCGATTTGGGATAATTAGCATCCAACTCAGAAAGACGCATGTCTGCGATGGGTTGCCAATCACGAGTCATAGCCTCTATATATCCATTATTCACAGGATCCAGCGCATGCTCTTCAATACAATCAAAAAGCTTTATAGCTATTTCCAAAGCCTCCTTATCGCCTGTAGCACGTGCATACTCAGACATTCCATAAAGAGCAAACCCTATGGCATAAAATTGTTTACGCGTATTCAGAGGGATTCCTTTATAGTCTAGACTCCAATAAACGCCCCCATATTCCTCATCCAGGAAGTGAGTAATAAAATAATCCTTGGCATACGTGGCCATTTTCAGATACTCAGGATTTTTCAACACCCGATATGCTGCAGAGAAAGACCACAGGATACGTGCATTGAGAATAGCTCCTTTCTCTGCTTCTGGATGCAACACCTCTTTTCCATCAATACGTCCGTAGAATCCACCATTCTCGTGGTCTACCATTTTACTAAGCCAAAAGTGCAGGATATTGTTCTCCACAACATCCTGCATTTCTTGTTTCATGGTTTCTATACCCATAATTAATCTTCTATTGCACGAATTTTCTTCAATTCTGCATTAATTTCATTAACGCGTTCAGTAGTAAGTGGATAGAACCACACCACACACATAGAGAGTAACGCAACACACGCTGGAATGAAGCTCATCAGCCACCGCAAACAAGTAATAGCCTCAGCTGGTTGTACGATTCCTCGTGCTAACTGGGTGGCATCAGTAATATAGCCAAATCCATCCAACAACCAGAGAACTGCAGCACCACCTATAGCACCACCAAACTTCTGAGCCATAGAGCTAGATGAGAATATCAAGCCTGTGGAAGCTGTCTTGAATTCCAGCTCTGCATAGTCACTAACATCGGCATACATACTCCAAACCAACGGAGACATAATACCTGTCAAAATAGAAATCAGAATCTGGAAGATTAACATCATCCAATAACCTGTTGGCGTACAAGGAATAAAGTAGAACAAAATACTCAATACAACAAGTGAGCCATTCACCAGAATAAAGGTAGTCTTCTTACCTAATCGGCCAGAAATAGGCACACAGGAGGCAACGCCCACCATGTTAGACACCTCACCTACACCAAGGAATAATCCCGCATAGAAGGCAAACATCAATCCAAAGAACACCAAATTAACATTGCTACCTATAATATCCTGGAAGAAATATGCTACTGTTGCACCACGAACGGTATTAAAAAGATTAAAGCAAAGTGCAGCACCAATAAGCAACCACCAAGGTTTGTTTGAGAGCAAAGCCTTGAAGTCACTACCAACGCTTACTGTAGAAACAGTCTTCAAATGTTCCTTCGTCATCACGAAGCAAAGAATGAACATCACGAAGCAAGCGGCTGCAATAACCACCATAGCCCAGAACCAACCTTTTGGTGTATTGTAACCACCCATCAGATTGGTCAAAGGTTCCCATAAGAAGAGCGAGATGAACGAGCCTCCATAAGCAAAGAACATACGGAAAGAAGAAAATACCGTTTTTTCATTTGTATCATCTGTCATCACACCCAGCATTGCACCATACGGAACATTGATACCCGTATATACCGTCATCATGAGGATATAGGTGACATAGGCCCAAATCAACTTACCACCATAGTTCAAATCCGGTGTTGTGAACAACAGAATACCGCAGATAGAGAAAAACGGGGCAATCCATAACAAATAGGGACGATATTTACCCCATTTTGTATTAGTACGGTCAGAGATAACACCCATCATCGGGTCACTAACAGCATCCCAGATACGAGTTACCAACACCAACACACCAGCGTCTACCAACGACAACCCGAAGATATTACTATAGAAAAAAGGCAGATAATAAGAAAAAATCTTCCAGAACATGCTTGACGACATGTCGCCAAAGCCATATCCAATTTTCTCTGATAATTTAGATTTAGCCATTTTGTTTATTTTTTGCAATTAACTTTTTAATGGTTTCAACTGATGCTGCTGTATAGAATCCATCTTCTGGAGTGTTCATACAATAGTCAATCAGTTTGTCAATGGTTGATGTAGCCACATGCATTCGCGTATCTGCTGATGCGTAATAGATAAACACTTTACCATCTTCGTCAGCAATCCATCCGTTAGCAAAAGCCACATTCATCACATCGCCGAGATACTCGTCGCCGGTAGGTACAAGGAAGAATCCACCAGGCTGTGCAATCACCTTTGTAGGATCCTCTAATGACGTCATATACATATAGAGTACATAGCGAAGTCCATCTGCTGTCGCACGAACGCCATGAGCCAGATGTAGCCATCCTTTCTTGGTTTTGATAGGATGAGGCCCTTCACCATTTTTTACTTCTGTAATAGTGTGATAATGACGAGCATTGATAATCTTCTCATCCTTCACTTCTGCATGAGTAATATCATCTACGAGTGCCCATCCGATACCACCGCCAGAACCTGTATCAATAAATCCATCCTGAGGACGGGTATAGAAAGCATATTTGCCATCAACAAACTCTGGATGCAACACCACATTACGCTGCTGACTCTTGGTCTTCAAATCAGGCAGACGTTCCCAAGTTTTCAAATCTTTGGTACGAGCAATACCTGCTGTAGCTGTAGCAGCGCTCAAATTACCTGGCTGAGAATCGTCATGACGCTCTGCACAGAACACGCCATAAATCCATCCATCTTCATGTTGGGTGATACGCATATCGTAAATATTAGTAGCTGGTATCACATCATCAGGCATTGTAATAGGTTCATCCCAGAAGCGGAAATTATCCACGCCGTTAGGACTCTCTGCCACAGCAAAGAAAGATTTACGATCGGCACCTTCCACACGTACTACCAGACAATACTTTCCATTCCACTTGATAGCTCCAGAGTTCAATGTAGCATTCATCATGATGCGCTGCATCAAGTAAGGATTATCCTGTTCATTGAAATCATAACGCCACTCCAAAGGTGTATGGTCAGCTGTCAAAATGGGATATTTATATTTGTCATAGATACCATTGCCCCATTCAATGGGTTCGTTCTTACGCGTCAGCAGTTCTTCATGATGAGCTCGCAACGCAGCTACTTTTGCTTGAAAATTACTCATAGTTTTATTGATTTATACTATTTTATATCTTTTGAAAAAAAAATCTTTTCATTGGCATAAAAGTCCTTAAAGTACTGAGCGTCGGGCTTTGAAGGCGAAGGTCCAAACCACTCATCTTTATAGTTACGCCAAACAAGCAGATAACTAATGGGGAAGCCCTTTACTGTAGGTAACAACGTTGAAGTCCACCATGTTGGTTCTGTAAGATTCTTCATACCACACTCTGTCAGAGCAGGAATCAAGTTATGAGCTTTTGCTACCTCGCAGAGCACTGTCAGGTTTTGTTTACCACGTTCGATAAACTTATCTTTCTCTTCAGGAGTCCACTGATAGCCATCCAAGCCCAGCATATCTACTCGATCGTCACCAGGGTAGCGATCCATCAAACGCTCAGCAGTCAGGTTGTCCTGCATACCAGGAGAATAAGACCATACCAGATTGTCGAAACCATCTGCTTTCAGTTTATCTTGCAACATATTCCAGAGAGCCTTGTACTCCTCAACAGTGCACAATTTCTCGCCCCACCAGAACCAAGAACCAGAATTCTCGTGCCAAGGACGGAAGATGATAGGAATTTTCTGACCATTATCGTCTGTCAGCGTAGCGAGGAAATCAGATACTCGCTGCATCCATCCTTCAAACTTCTCATGGAACTCGCCACCAGGCAATATTTTCTTGACAACAGCAGAGTCGGTAACGTCCCAAGCTGTTCCCTCTGGGAATTTCTGTCCAGCCCATCCGCCGCCATCAATCGTTGTAACAGGATTACGAGGATGCCAGCTCAACGTGATGATACCACCACGACGATAGTGGTTTTTCACCTCTTCCGTCATACGCGTAAAAGGCACACTATCCAAGTTTTTCTTGTCGCCCATCTCGATGCCTCCGAGGTCGAAGCCCATGATGGCAGGATAGTCACCACACACGTTTTTCACATCACTGGAATCTTTATCATATTCCCATGTAAGACCATACATCGGATCGTCCTGATGACCAAACATGATACCACGCTTCTGGAGAGAATCCAGACGACTCAACAATTGCTGAGCCTTTGTCTGTTCAACTTCTGCTTTCTTTTGTCCTGTACAAGCAACAATAGCGATTGCTGCGATTGCTATAGCAAAAACCTTTTTCATAACTTTATTTCAAATGCATTTGTTTCAACATCCAGTTTTCCCACTCATCCCACTGCTCTTGGAACCAAAAGTGCCATGTGGCCTGATAGGGCTTTATTTCTTTAGGTCCTTTCACCGTATTATAGGTTGCCCATGCAGTTGTGGGGGGCACCACATCATCATTATAACCAAACGAGAACCAACCTTTCTGCTGATCAGTAATCAGTCGAGCAAAGTTGACGCCGTCATAATAACGTGATACCTCTATCTTTTTCTCCTGTCCTTTCCCTTTGTTCCAATAGAACAAATGGGGCCAACCACAAGCAACACCCTGCAATGAAGCAGTATGGTCGCAAAGGGCTGCATGCACAGGAGCATAGAAGGTAATACGCTTATCGAGTGCGGCTGTGGCGAGTGTAAGGAACCCACCTTGACTTGAACCTGACACGCCCAGTTCTTGATGGTTCCAAGGTGTGTATTCGGCTATATAGTCGAGGGCTCGAACACATCCGATTACAACTCGCTTGTAGTACATCTTATCGCGATCATCCATATTAAATTCCCAATAGCCCATTAAGGCACCATTGAAGACATCGTCATAGATCTTTTGCTCCATTGTGACAGGAATACCATGAATACCAATTTCCAGAGTGATTGCACCCTGTGAGGCAGTATATACGTCACCACCATAAGGACGTACGCCTGCGCCTGGCACTCTCAGCAATGCCGGATATTTACCTTCCTTGACGGGGACACAAAGAATTCCATAAGTACGATAGTTCCATTGAATATTCTGAAACGACACCTCATAGACGTTTACGTCCTTTGTACAACGCTCAGGCAACAATCGTTTGGTTGGGTTCAAATCAACTTTACGGGCTTCAGCGATAGATTTTGTCCAGAACTCCTCAAAGTCGTTAGGCATCACGGTTGTTGGTTGCAACTTCTCCGGTGAGAAGGCTGCCGCACATGCCCCTTTATATTCCTTTCCGTCCACATACGCTTTTACATCTACGCGATAGAAACCTGGTTTGGTCATTTTTCCTTTCAAAGTCAATGTACCATCTTTCAGTACGACTTTCTGTTTCTTCACGTCTTGATACATCTCAGGGCCTGCCTCGTAATCGATAGTGACATTAGTTATTAATGTGGCCGAACGTGTTACACTGATTTGAAATGTTGCAGTCTCGCCAACAGCATATTTCCAATCCTGATGGTCAGGTACAACATTTACCTGAATTTCACTACCACGGATCTGTGCCTGCATAGCCAACAGACAGGTTGTCAACAACAGCAATAGTGTCTCAATACGTTTCATTGTCTCACAAAATAGTTTTAACTGTAGTAATAATCGCTTGCAAAGTTAGCATTATTTTTGAAATAATTGCCAAACTTTCTTTTTTTATCTAGAATAATTAAAATATTTTCTATTTCACACGACTCATTCTGTCTACTTGTGTCCGTATTACGTCCAACGTAGTGGTATCAGTAGCAAAGACAGAATTCAACCCTTGCGCTTCTTGAGCTGGGTCATTGGTATAGGGATCACCCACTTGCCACTGCTCGTGTTTAGGAATGGCAAAACCGCCCCAACCCCAGAAATTACAACCGGCAAACTTACCACCACTCTCTGCATTATCGGCCACTAGCGAGAATACATATTTATAATAGCCGTCACGCCCCTTGGTAGGTGTATCCAAGCTAAACTTGAAACCATCACGTGGATAGCCGAATTCCTCCATGACAAGTGGTTTCCCCAAGCTGTCGCATACTGCCAAATGCTCATCAATATACTTTTTGGTATTCTCGCATGCTTTAGGCAGATGTTCTATAAGAGAATCTGGCTTAGCCCATCCCCAGTTATAAGGCCACAGATGAACATTACAGTAATCGATATTCTTGTCTGCACAGATTCGTGTCCATGAGCTCAAATCATTTTCACATCCCCAAGAACCTTCACTACCAACAGAAACCAAATGGTTCTTATCCAAAGAGCGAATCAGCGCAGAAGCCTCAGCGAGCCATTTTTCAAAAGCAGGTAAGGCCTCTTTAGAAAAAGCTCGAGGCTCATTTCCTATCTGCCACGACATGATAGCGGGATCTTCAGTATACTTCAAACCTGTATAACGATTGGTTCTACTGATAATAAATTTTACATAGTCGTAGAACAATTGATGAGCCTTTTCATTGGTAGCATACTTGCCCATAGCCTGCATGAAGGCAGAATAGCCCACTTCGTCTGGACGAGGCTGCTTCCCTTCACCAGCATGTTCGAGATAGAAACCATAACCCCCGCTCCATTCCCATGAATTATTCAGATAGAGCACAGCCACCATATCACGCTTTCCCATTTCCATCAGGAGATAGTCCAGACCTGCAAGAATGGTATCATTGTAAACTCCTGGAGCAATTTGGAGGGTCGGTTCCACCTTGGTTTTTACGCCACGTTCGCCATCTGAACCTACCAGAACACGAAGGTTATCAATACCCATTCTCTTCATCTCATCCAGTTCCCTCCCCAAACGGGCACGATCACCACCCTGACCTTCTGAGCCAAGAATAGCACCATACCAGAAATTGGTACCCACATAATAATATGGACGGTCACCACGCATAAAGTGACCATCTTGCACTCGAACATATTCTCTCTCAACGCCTTGTTTTTGTTGACACGCGACCACCATCGTGGCTGTCACCATTAGTAGCAATAGTTTTTTCATGTTAGTATTGGTTCTTAATTCAATTTCTTATACATTTTCAGCAATATGTTGCAAAGATAATGCAAAACTTTGAAACCACCAAAAAAATACGTCTTAACTTTAGAAAAAAATTTCTTATAATTATACTATTTTCTCTCTTTTTGATGATAGCTAATCAGACCCTCCATAGGAGTGCGCAAGATAGTTCCAAGCACGAATTTTTCTTTACATGCGGCTTCTGCCAATTCATCTTGGAAATAATGTGCAATACTTCCAATGGCATGAATAGATAAGTCATGACGTTGGTATTGCTGAACATTTCGTTGAAAAAACAAGCGGAAATTATCAACTACAATTTGTCGTAATGGTTCAAAGTCTAGATGCTGATGGATAAAGGTGGAGGTGGAGGCCAAGAATCGGTTGGCAAGTGGTTCCCTATACACTTTATTGATAATTGCAGGCATTGTCAACTTAGTTTCTTTCAAATAAGCATCTCTAACATCAGAAAATTCAGGATCTTTGAAGATAGCATTCATAAACGATTTGCCAAGAACGGCACCACTTCCTTCGTCACCTAGAATGTAACCAAGAGGCGGGGTATTCTGTACAATATTTTCGCCATCATACAGACAAGAATTAGCACCTGTCCCTAAAATACACGCGACTCCTGCTTCCTGTTGACAAAGGGCACGAGCCGCAGCCATGAGATCACTATGTATTTCTACATTCTGAGGAGAAAAGAATTCACTCAATATCTGTTTCATCATAGGCACATTTGCAGGAGTGCACCCACTACCATAAAAATAGACATGCATATTAGAAAGCAATGGAGCCTCAAGCACTCTTGAATTAATGAGTTGAGCACGCGGAAAAGTCGAAAGATGCGGCATGAGTTCCTGCCCTAGAATCTGCCGAATTTCCGATGGCTCCTGATGAATCGGGGTAATTCCCTGGGTCGAGAAAGAGGCTATAACAAAACTATCCGACTGCCAATCGGCATTGTGAAGAAGGGTCCAATCTGTTTTTGTGCTTCCACTATCTGCAATAAGTTTCATAATGATGATTTTTCTTTAAAATTTTTGCAAAGATACTAAATATTTGAGAATTGGACTTGAGAATTGAGATTATTTTTCTAACTTTGCACGAAAATTTGAAAACGACGACAATGAAGAGAATATTCATCATATTTTTGTTATTCACCGGAGTACTTCAGGCTCAAGCAGTTCTGAAAGAGAAAGACCTCCCCCACACACTACAGATCCTGCGAACTGAATTAACTGACCATTACCGCGAGTTGTCAATGCGCATGGAGATGAATAAGATGCAGAGAGAACAAGTTCGCGACCAACTTATGTCTATCATGAAGCGAGCCAACCAAAGTTCTCTGATGTTATATTCTCAGAAACAGGATTATGTTTTTGACTTGACCTATGCCTGTCATGAGGCCACAGAACTCTATCATGAGTTTCATCAGCAACAATTGCCTTTCAAAATGTTTTTGAATAAGTCTGAAAGCGAAATTGCACGATACGACTCTCTGATAACGAGTTTGAAAGCAATGCCTCAAAGTATGTTGGACAACAAAACTAAGACAGACCGCAGCGTCTGTCTGACTCTAGCCACCAGCATTCGCAATTCTTTAATGGAGAATCGTGAAACACTCGAAGAGTATATCGAAATCTATAAAATGACTGACCGGCGCCTATCCCGTCTCAACGATTATGCCAATAAGCGATACAACGAGATTCAGCAAAGCATTTTCATCAATGGTGGAGAGAGCTACCCCACCCTATTACAAACTTTCAATCGCCACTGGCTCACGATGGCAGAAACGGTAGAGAAGAAATATCTGACAACAGCAAACTCACAAGACAACGAACAATCACAGTGGAGTCCACGATGGGTGTTTGGTATGTTTATCGCCACTCTTATATTCTACATTGTTGCTAGTCTCCTGAATCTACTTTTTTTCAAATTCCTTATGCCAAATCGTTTTAAGACAGAAGAGTTCAGGAAGAAACAGCCGATAATCATTTTCGCCACAACCACCATCACTTTTGCCATCATACAAGGCATATTGACTTACCAATCGTCCCAAAACTTCATCTCTATGGCTTCATCACTATTAGTGAACTATGCTTGGTTGCTTGGAGTCATTCTGGTATCTCTGCTACTTCGCGTCAAAGGTGATCAAATCTCGAGTGCCTTTAGCGTTTACGCCCCACTACTTGCCGTCAGCTTACTGGTGATAGTGTTCCGTATCATTTTGATACCCAATGAAGCTGTCAACATTTTCCTCCCTCCCACCCTACTTTTCTGTGCCCTATGGCAATGGCTGGTTATCAGACGTCACAATCGAAACATTCCTCGCTCGGACATGTTCTATAGCTACATCTCCCTTATCGTATTCATCGCGTCAGTCATCAGTTCATGGACAGGATACACGCTGATGGCTGTACAGATGTTGATATGGTGGATGATGCAGCTCACTTGTGTGTTAACAATTACCTGCGCATTGCAATACCTTAAGCTTTATAGTATCAAACATCATTTTGCAGAAAAACCTATTACCCAAACATGGGGTTACGACCTGAGCTATCAGGTATTATTACCCATCGCAGGAGTTATCTCCGTCATGGTGAGCATTTATTGGGCTGCTGACGTATTCAACTTAAGTGACTTGTGCTGGAAAATTTTCACGACCAATTTTATTGACCTGAAAAACCTAAAGTTGAGCATTATATCACTGGCCATCGTAGTAAGTCTTTGGTTCTTTTTCAAATATGCCAGCAGCACGATACTACAACTGATGCGCATGCACTATCAGATTAGTGATCCCACAACAGCCGCCAGCAAAGAAGTCATGGGAAAGAATGTCATCCAAGTCATTGTCTGGGGCGCTTGGTTCCTCATAACAATGGGCATTCTAGGCATTTCTCTCGAATGGCTGTTGGTAGTAACTGGAGGTTTATCAACAGGTATCGGTTTCGCTTCGAAAGACATTATCGAAAACATCTACTACGGCATCACACTGATGACAGGACGCATCAAAGTCGGCGACTGGATACAGGTTGACGGCACTATGGGCAAGGTGACCAGCATCAGCTATACCTCTACGGTCGTTGAGTCGCTATATGGAGAGATCATCACTTTCCAGAATTCTCAACTTTTCACCAAGAACTATAAGAATCTGACGCGCAATCACGGCTACGTATTGGCTGTTGTCCACTACGGAGTGGCTTATGGAAGTAATCTGCAACAAGTCATCGAACTTGTTGATGGCGCTGTCAACCAGATGAAACACAAATGGATGGACAAGTCCAAGAAGGCAAAATCCGTTGTTGGAGAGTTAGCAGATTCAGGAATCAACCTAAAAATGTTCGTATGGGCTGATGCCCCCAAACAATCATACGTTATTAGTGATGTTCTTAACACAATTTACGACACACTGAACAAAAATGGAATTGAAATTCCATTCCCTCAACAGGATGTTCACATCAAATAATAAGAATTTTCATCCTATTGGGTAAAAAAAATCCTGAAAGCGCTAAATATTTGTAGAAAAATGACTATCTTTGCAGGAAATTGTCTATTACAAATATGGAAAGTACGTTCATTGCAGGACCTTGTGTGATTGAATCCGCTGAATTGCTTGACACTGTTGCAGCAAAATTGGTGGACATTAATAGGCATTTGGGTTCTGACATCATCTTCAAAGCTTCCTTTGATAAGGCCAACCGCACCTCTATCAGCTCTTTTAGAGGTCCCGGCATCGACAAAGGACTACAGATGCTCAATGACGTCAAGGAGAAATATGGGCTCCGACTGCTCACTGACATCCATGAAGCCTGGCAAGCAGGACCTGTAGGCGAGGTGGTAGATGTTCTTCAGATTCCAGCCTTTCTCTGTCGGCAAACCGACTTATTAATAGCTGCAGCTCGTACTGGTAAGACTGTGAACATCAAAAAAGCCCAATTCCTTAGTGGACACGACATGCATTATCCTGTAGAAAAGGCTCTCGATGCTGGCGCCCAGGAAATATGGCTGACAGAACGAGGCAACATGTTTGGATATAACAATCTTGTAGTGGACTTTCGGAATATCTCTGACATGTTGGAGATTGTGCCTACCGTCATCATGGATTGTACACATAGTGTGCAACGCCCAGGAGGTGCCAACGGAAAGACTGGAGGCGACAGGCGATTTGTGCCCCAAATGGCATTAGCCGCTAAAGCTTTTGGAGCTACAGGTTACTTTTTCGAAGTACACCCTAATCCAGACAAGGGATTAAGTGATGCAGCCAATATGTTGGAATTAGACAAGTTGGAAAACCTAATAATGAAATTGAAGTGACAGACAAAGAAAACGCCATACAATGTATCAAGGATGAAGCACAGGCAGTGCTTGGCTTAATATCCCACATAGACGACAACTTCAATCAAGCTGTCAATATGATGATTCATTGTAGCGGTAAGGTAATTGTAACAGGTGTAGGCAAAAGCGGACACATCGGCGCAAAGATAGCTGCTACCCTAGCTTCTACGGGCACGCCTTCCTTCTTTATTAATCCACTCGACGTGTTTCATGGAGATTTAGGAGTAATGTCAAAAGGCGATGTCGTATTGGCCATATCCAACTCTGGGCAGACAGACGAATTATTGCGTTTCATTCCTATGGTGCTCCATATGGAGATTCCCATCATTGCAATGAGTGGCAACCCTCAGTCTCTATTGGCCAAATACTCCACCTGTCACCTGAATGTATCTGTGGAAAAAGAAGCCTGTCCGCTGAACTTAGCTCCAACGAGCAGTACGACAGCAACTTTGGTGATGGGTGACGCATTAGCTATAGCACTAATGAAGAAGCGTCACTTCCAACCACAGGACTTTGCCCAATTTCATCCTGGTGGAGAACTTGGAAAGCGATTGCTGACAACAGCTCAGGATGTAATGATTACGGAAAACCTACCTATCCTGTCACCCGAGATGAATTTGGGTGAAGCAATTATTCTGGTAAGTAAAGGCAAATTGGGATTAGGCGTAGCTATGGAGCAGGAACACATTGCGGGGATCATCACTGACGGAGACATCAGAAGAGCGATGGAACGTTGGCAGGCAGAGTTCTTTAACCGAACGGTCAACGATATCATGACTCGAACCCCCAAGACTGTTGGCCTACAAACAAAGATTTCCGAAATTCAAAAGATAATGAACAACAACAAAATACACAGCGTTCTGGTTTCTGACGATGATAATAAATTGTTAGGCATTGTCGACCGTTATGCATGCGTATTATAAATACGAAAACAAAACAGGTTATGAAAGGTCTGAAGAAAATACTATTGTTATTGATGCTTGCATTGCCACTAGCTGCTGCAGGCGTCTATCTATTTAAGACACTGGACATCAAAGACGGGTTAACAAGTAGTCAGATTAACTGTATCCTAAAAGACGGTCGAGGCTACATGTGGTTTGGAACACCCGCTGGTTTGTATCGTTATGATGGATATACCTTCAAGTATTTCCAAAGTAATTCACAAGATGGTTCTTCCTTACCTGACAGTTACATTCTAAGCATACAAGAAGCTTTGGATGGCAACCTGTGGATTCTCACATCAGCTGGTTATTGTGTATACCATCCTCAGACAGAGACTTTTGAGCGTGACATGAAGCAAGTGCTTGGCCGAATGGGTATTGAGGGGCAACCTAATATTATTTACTTTGACCGTCACAAGAATCTGTGGGCATCTATTCCGAATAAAGGTGTCGTGGCTTACAACATGCAACAACAGTTACTTTATGAATTTGGTTATACAGACGACAGTCACGGTGTGCCTCAGGGCACTATCTGCTCTATCGGTGAATGTCGTGATGGCGCAATCATCGTCTACGAAGATGGCCGTTTGGTATGTTGTGACATCATGCACCAACAGCATACTGTATGGGCAACCGACCATATTGCCCAGCAACATCTGCGCAAAAGCACTTCCCTAAAGGTTTTTTCTGATCAGCAGGATAACGTATGGCTTTATGGACAAGGAACACTGATGTGTTACAACAAAAGTACCAATGTCTGGGATACCAATATTGGAAACAGCCTTGGCTTGACTGGTATTGCCGTCGACCATAGTGTAAATGGGATGACACGTGACCAACAAGGCAACATCTGGATAGGTACAGACAGAATGGGACTCATTCGCATGAACGCTACCACCCACGAGACAGAATTTGTACATCCTAATGACGGCAGAAACAACAAATTGTCGCAGGAAACAATTGCAATACAGAGCTTATATGTAGATGACACCGACCTCTTATGGGTAGGAACTGAGAAATCTGGTGTTGCTTTCTATGGTAATAATATCTACAAATTTGATGCACTCATCAATGGAGATGTTACTGCCATCGCTCAAGATGCAGAACACAACATGTGGTATGGAACTAGTGACAAAGGAATAATAGGCTATGACGGCCCATTAGCCAGCCAAAAAGTGTCGTGTATGACTACGACTAACGATGGAAGCATTTGGGTTGGCTCACGGCAGAATGGGCTGACTCGCATCAAAGACGGGACCTCACGCATCTTCTCTGCTGCTAGAGACAGTATGAAGACGCTGATTGACGACCACATCAATGCTTTGGCGAAAGATAACAGCGGTAATCTTTGGATTGCCACCAATGGAGGTCTGCAGGTTTATAATCCTAAGATGAATACCTTCTCGTCCTACACCAGAGAGAATGGAATGCTGAACACGAATAATGTCACCTGCCTTTTCTATGGCAAAAATAATACGTTGCTGATTGGTACCTCTGAAGGTATGGTGATACTTAATCTGTCGAATCGTGAAAAGAAGATTTACACAGGAAACTCGACGAACATCAAGACATTTACCAACAACTATATCACTCAGGTTTTTGAAGACTCACGCGGGCTCATCTGGATTGGAACACGCGAAGGTCTGAACGTGTTCAATATTGTCAACGATTCCTTAAATTATATCACTGAGAAAAATGGACTATGCAACAATTCCATCTGCGGTATTACTGAAGACAATGTAAGCAATATATGGGTTACTACCAGTAATGGCATCAGCCGTATTGTCGTACAACGAAACCGCGAAGAGGGATCGTTTGGATATGGTCTCTATAACTACGATACACGCGATGGCCTACAGAGCAACGAGTTCAACACGGGCTCTATTCTCGCTCGCTCTGACGGTACGGTAATCTTCGGAGGTCTCTACGGAGTCAATTGGGTACGCAGAGGCGGCAAGGAAGACCAGAACTCTCTACCTCGTGTAATGCTCACACAACTCTTCATCGGAGAAGAGGAAATTATTGTAGGACATGAATATGACGGAAACGTTATTCTACCTCAGGCACTCAACGAGAGTAACAAACTTCAGTTAGCAAACGACCAAAGCACCTTTACGATAAAGTTTGCTGCAGGAAACTACAACCAAGGAGAACGCCTACAATTCATGTATTGGATGGAAGGACTCGATCATGATTGGAGGAATGGCGATGCTTTGTTGCATGGTGTTAAATTCAACGAACTGTCTAGTGGCAAGTACATCTTGCATGTCAAAGCTGTCAGCGCCGATGGTGCTGTTAGCAATCAGGAACGCCAGTTAGAGATTACTATAGGACGCCCTTGGTGGCTCACATGGTGGATGCTCTCTGTCTATGTCCTCATTGCTATCATCCTCTTGATTTTCTGGCGTTTTGGTTACAAGAAAGTCAAGAACTACATGACCAGAAAACGTACCGTGATAGACGAACTGAAACGCCAACGCGAGGAGATTAAGCTGGCCAGTGATGAACTTCGCCAACCTATGGCTCGTATGACGACCATTATCAGCGATCTGGCTGAAAAAGAAAACAACTTGGAGGGACGCGAACAGTTGAATTCCCTGCATTTCCAAATGCTGCAGGTTATCACTCGTATATCTGAAATGCAGACCGTACTGGAGAATCCTGAAGCAAAAGCCGAGTCTACAGCTAAGGATCGCATGGAACTAAATGACCAAGGTGAAGTCAGCCTATCTTCTGTTGGTTCTGCAGAACTGACTGCTAACATCACACCTTTGCGCCTTGATAAGAAAACACAGAAGTTTAATGTTGTATTCATCGACAACAATCGCGAGTTCAACAACTTCATGTATGCACATCTATGCGAAGTGTACGACTTCCATGTTTATGACGACATCCGTCTTGCTATTCCTGACATCGAATCCATGATGTCTGACCTCGTCATCTGTAAACAAGACATGAAACACATGACAGGTAGCGAGTTGTGTAATCAGCTAAAGTCTAATCCACACACTCATAACATCAAGTTTGTATTAATGACAGACTCTGTATTGACGCAGGAAATGATGACAGATATGAACATCACTCTGGCAGCTGATGACTATATAGCAAAACCATTCAATGTACAAGAAGCCGTGATGCGCTTCAACAAACTCATGGGATTGGGTCCTGTCGAAATGGAGCAAAATACGATAGAAGGACGCGAAACTCGCATGCTGGAAGGACATAATGCTAGTATGACTACAGCCACTATGGTTTACGAAGACATTGAACACGACGAAGACAACAACAATCAAGCAGAGGAAGCTCCCGCCCAAAAAGAAACGCAAGAACAGGCCAAAGCTCCTGTTGAGAATGCGCCAACTATACCAAATGAGGCTTTCAAATTCTATGAAGAAGACGAGACGATTGGCAACTACTCAATGAGTAGCCTAATGGATCGTCAACTGATGAAAAACGTTGAGCAGTATGTACTCCAAAATATGAGCCGTGGCCAAATCAGTTTGGAGGAGATGGCAGCTTCTATGGGAATGGGACGTGTTCCTTTCTTCCATAAAATACGCAGTATCACAACAAAAACACCCGCAGAAATTGTCAGGGAAATCCGTCTGAAGCATGCCTGCGTACTCTTAACCAAAACCAACATAAACATGAGTGAATTGGCAATTAATATAGGCTTTTCTACTGCGGAAAACTTCATCAATATTTTCAAAGAAAAGTTTGGTATGACTCCACTTGAATACAGACTTAAGTATAAGAAATAAGAGGTATGAATCGTAGAATCTGTTATTTGCTATTTTACCTCCTTACTTTCTACCATATCTCAGCGAGTTCGCAGCAAACGAGCGACTCGCTGATTGTACGTACATTACGTTCCAAGAATATCGTCTTTTCCAACAACAATAGGGTGACTCTCCTCCTATCTGGACAAGATAAGTTCGACGATATGTTTGCAGCTATACGCCAAGCTAAGAGTAGCATCCATTTGGAGTACTTCAATTTCCGTAACGACTCCATTGCCTCCTTGCTCTTTGACCTGCTGCGCCAGAAGCGGAAGGAGGGCATTGAGGTGCGTGCTATGTTCGATGGCTTTGGTAACGATTCCAACAACCAGCCACTGAAGAAACATCACCTGAAAGCCCTACGCAACGACAGCATACAGATTGTGGAGTATGAACCCATCCGTTTCCCCTGGGTCACAAAAATTTTCGGACGTGACCATCGCAAGATTGTAGTTATCGATGGACAGATTGCATATACTGGAGGAATGAATGTGGCCGACTATTACATTAAAGGCACAGAACAGGTAGGCGAATGGCGTGATATGCACTGTCGTATTGAGGGTGATGCTGTCAACGAGTTACAAAAGATTTTCCTACGCATATGGAATCGTGTTACGGGCGAGAATGTACATGGTATGAAATACTATCGCGGAGGCATCCCCACCAAATTTGAAGGTCTGAAGCCCGACACCACCCAAACTGCTGGCAACAAGATGGTTGGCATCATCAACCGTGAACCGTACCACACTCCCAAGATTATGCGTCAGTTCTATATCAGTGCTATTGACGCAGCCCAGGATTCAATTAAGATTATTAATCCCTATTTCACACTGATTCCTTCTGTTACCCGTGCACTGACACGTGCATTGGAACGTGGCGTAAAGATTGAAATTATGCAGTCGGCCAAGAGCGATATCCCACTTACGCCCGATTGTGCCTACTATCAAGCTCATAAACTGATGAAACGCGGAGCTATCATTTGGATGTATGAACCAGGATTCCATCATTCTAAGATTATGATGGTAGATGGTCGCTTTTGCACCGTTGGCAGTACGAATTTAGATGCTCGCAGTCTTAGATGTGATTTCGAGGAGAATGCCGTTATCATCGACAAGTCTACAACTCGTGAACTAGACGATATGTTTGCACGGGACACAAAAAAAAGTTTCCTACTTACCAAAGAATCGTGGAACAAATTCCGCACTCCGTGGCAGAAGTTCCGCGGCTGGTTCTCCCATCTATTAGCTCCTTTCTTATAACATTATGCAACACAACACGGTCATCTCCATCTGTAAAGCGCTGGCTATCATCCTAATGGTTATCGGACATGCTGAAGCTCCTGACGCCATCAATCTTTTCCTCTACGAATTTCATATGCCTGTATTCTTCATCACAGCAGGATATTTCTTCTCCTTACGCTATCTTACTGACGAGGTCACTTTTGTCAAGAAGCGTTTCAAAGGTCTTTATGTACCCTTTCTCACATGGGCTGTATTCTTCCTGCTAATCCACAACTGGATGTTCGATCTTGGTATCCTTAACGAACAATATGGCAACTGGACTGGTGGTGTGACTCATCCATATTCGTGGCACCAGATGCAACAGAATCTATGGAATATGATCACTGCGATGGGTGGTTACGACCAGTTCCTCTGTGGCGCCTTTTGGTTCTTCCGAGGATTACTCGTTGCCAGTATCGCATACCTTATTATATATAAAGGTATCGATCATCTGTTAGGAAAATATCCACAATTAGCTCCCCGTCGCCAACTCCTTGCTCCTATTGGCGTATGCATTCTGATGCTCCTGCTGGCAGCATGGAAAACGTCAGAAGGCCTTCGCATCATCACACTCATACAAGGGGGATATCGCGAAATTATGGGTACTTTTTTCTTTGGCGTAGGATTCCTATTCCGTAAGTGGGAACAACATTACAAGGTAACGTGGTGGACTACACTACTCTTTGCCATCATCGTCTTTCTTTTCTCACAATATTTGACGGCAAATATGAACTGGCGTTCGTCATTTGTACAGTTCATCAGTCTGCCTTTACCTGCCATATGCGGATTCCTCATGACCTACAATATCGCTACTTGGCTCAATCATCGTGAGGGCGTGGTAAAACGTTTCCTCATTTACTGTGGCGACAACACTTTGCCAGTTTTCGTTTTTCATATCATCAGCTACAAACTGGTTAGCCTCATAAAGATATGGTATTATGATTTGGATTTTGCACAGATTGGTTGCCATATGGTCATACACGAACATTCCAAAGAAGATTTGTTCTGGATTCTATATACTATCGCCGGTGTAGGTATCCCCTTAGCGTGGACATGGTGTTATCGGCACATTATGACTCAATGGCAGCAATCATCATATTGACTTTAGCAGTGCTGACACTATACTCATTCAGCAGGTCACTGTCCATTTCAAACCTATTCTTAAGCCTTTCATCTAATGACTGAAAGTATCTCCTTAAGTAATCTATAGCCTCAACTACTCTACCCGAGAACCAGCAACTATACCCATAATTCAAAAGGTCCTCAGCAAAATTCCGTTCCTCGTTCACTAGTTCCTTGAAAATCTTGTCAGCTTGTTCCAGCTGGTGCGTACACAGCAAAACCCACCCTAGGGCCCGCTTTGCCCCTACGTTGTCTGGATTTTCATACGTCAACCGATACAACATCTTCAGCGCATCCTCATACAGCTTCAAATAAATCATACAGGTAGCTTTATACAACTGGAATTGCCTATTCTCTGGATGCAACAGTAACAATTCGTCAAAAATTTCCAATGCTTCAGCATATTGTTCCCCTTTGAACAGTTGCTTGGCAAGTCCCATCTTGGCCTGCATATTGTCTGGTTCCAATTTGAGAGCCTCGGTATAGTTCTCCAACCATATATAATACTGTGCATTACGACTACTTTCGCTATAGGAACTCAAGATACCCTTGACAGCATCTTTCTGCTTTTGTCTGATCAACAGTTTCACCACCTGTTCCTTATACGATTCCAAGGGCGAATCTGTTAAAACCGACAATTCGAAAAACAGGCATCCGCCCAATGGATAATGACTTTCATCAAAGGGATTCTCAAATTCGTTGCGATTCGGATAGAGACGGAAGAACCGATACAGGTCCATCAGATAATTACGACGGATTGTAGCAGGGGAATTTAATTGCTCCTCTTCCATAAATCCCATTCCTACCATAGAGGCCTCACCCTTTTCCATCATCTCCATCAAATGTTTTGGCATTCTGTCCAACACTTGACTGAACCCGATGATGAACGAATATTTGTCGCTATTGCAGAAGGGACCTGTCTGAATCATTTCCATCATGAATTTATTATCCTTCAGTCTGTTCATAAAGTGCTTGATATCAGGATGTTGAAAAAAGAAAGGAGTCAACCAGTTACAGATATCGTAAAAGAAAGGGAAACGTTTCATTTGCGAGAATCCACCGAAATAGATATCCGATCCTTGTTTCTGCATTTCGAACATCCTGTTATACGAAGCTTCTAATTTCTGCATTCTTTCCTCAGCTGCTTCTGGATGCAAGATATCCTCCATGTCGTTTTCGTCTCTTTCCACAATACCGAACCTGTCACCGTCTTTCGTCAATTTCATGTCAGCATTTTTAATCAAATCTGGCATAATCTCTTTGTTGATGGTATCTCCATCGCGTTCAGCATTCTGGGTATAAACCAGTTGTATTTGCAATTCCGTCAGTTCTTCACAAACCTGTTTTGACTGCAACAAATCCCATACTAGTTCTTTTTGTTCAGGATACACTTTATTCACACCATCGTTCATTGACATGGTCCAACCAACCAATGCCCGTTGACGCACAGCCACTTCGCGCGAACGGCGATAGACATTCACCAGCGTGCGGAATTTTGCGAAATCAAACTGATTCAATAAGGCCAGCGTTACTGCCGACACCATCATCTGTTGATCCACATGGTCAATCGTGGGCGAGATCAGAATTTCCTCAAAATCGTGCCCTACCCCGTCAGACCACATCCTTGATGTCAAAATATAGTTAAACAGGTTATTCATCTCCGACTGATGCTTCTGATAGATTTGCTCACACTTTGTTTCACGAGTATGCGGTGGTTCCAGTTCCAACATAGCTACATTACTCACAAAGTCCTCCATTTCCTTGCGTATTTCCTTCAGCGACCAGTCGTGCCGTTCTAATCTCACACGAGTATAAATATTTGATAATGCAGGATATGAGAGGGTACGTTGGTACGATGCGATATTCCCATATAGCACATACATACGCTGCAACAAATGCTGGTAGAGTTGCTCCAACTGCGGGTCAGTTGCTCCACTCTTCCAATAGTTCGTCATCAGTTCATATTCGGCTTTGATACCACTCAACCGTTCTATCGTCTGTTGCTGAGGATAGGCAGCCAGATAGGTTTCCATCTCAGCAATAGCCAATCCTACATTACCTCTGGTTATCTGTTTTTCAACTCTCTCAAGCTGACGTTCTGTTCCTGTCATCCTCACTTTTTCCTATTAAGCCACTTTTGAGCCCTGTCCATGTCTTTCTGTCGGGGTCCTACAGCATGTTGATATTTGAAATTTTTGGGCAACGAGTCCACCACAGCTTTCGTTACACCACATTTTTTCACGATCAGGTCACGATAAAATGTCACTCCCTTTTCGTTAATCGAATCACAAGCAGCATTATAAGCTTGTACCAGTAGCTCCAACTGCTTATGCCGTTCTGGATGTCGCATTTCTTTCTCACGGAACACCATTACCCCCATCTGCATGTCCAGCCGCCGAGTATCCAGTACGACTGGGTTCTTGGCAATGCGGGCTTCAGTTGCTTGCGGTTCGGTGAAGAAGAGTGCATCCATCTCGTTATTCACCAGCATCTGCATCCGTACGTCCACATCATTTATCTGCACTCGGAATACGTGCTCGTCGCGCAACTTCAGCGAATCCACTATCAGGTCGCTCAACATGTCGGTCACCGAGAATCGAGTCATGGCTATCATCTTGTCGTCCAACTGCTTCAGCTGGTGGATACGTGAGTTTTTATTGGTTATCAGTTGCCAATAGCTGTTCGTTACAGCCACATAGCGTAACTGTAGACCACGTTTTACCATACACTGGGCCCGTACCAAGTCAATGACGCTACCTTCCACGCGCCGACGCTCCAGGGCCGTATCGCAATCAATGTGCGCCTTGAAGTATTTCAGACGTACCCCACCGTTGAGCGTATCGAACAATTGGTGATATTCTGCCACATAGAGGGGCAGACAATCAAGCGTTGGCATCACGGCAATCTTCAATGCTGCCGAATCGCGTCGTAGCGCCTCCTTGCGCTGCTGGCGGTTCTGACGCTTAGTCTCTTCGTACGACTGTCCGCACGCCGTCAAAAGTGCCACACCAATAATGAAATAAATAATCTTCTTCATAATCAGAATGCAAAGATACACATTAAATTTCAAAAGAGAACAAAATCATTTCATTTCTTTGTGATACTAAAATATAAAATCAGTTTTTCTTGCAAAGTTATCCAAAAAGATATACCTTTGCAACAAGAATGAATGAATAACTAACCAACAGTATGAAGAAAGCATTATTGCTATTATTTTTATGCTCTGTTCAAATCATCAGTGCCCAACGCATCCGATTTAAGGAAGTAAACAAGCACATGATTGCAGAAGTAAGTGTGAACGAGAAAGTGAAAGTACGCACGCTGTTAGATACGGGCTGTTCCATCACCGTGCTCGACAGCAGTTTTGTCGTTTCTTCAGGATTGGAATTGAACCTGACGCCTTGCCATCACGCATTACGGCTGCCTGCCATTGGTAAAACACTATGGTGCTACCAGAAAATGAAGGATACGCTGTACGTCGATGGTCTGCGGAATACCAGGCCGGTATATGTCGCCGATTTGAAAAAGGCAAGGAAATGGTTTAAAGACGGAGACTACAATATGGTGATGGGCAGCGGCTATATGGCAAAGGATGGCAGTCAAATGCTGACATTAAATATTGCTGACGGATATATAGAATATGGTAAGCGCGAATTACCCGAGAAGAAATTCAAGCGCGGCATCATGACAATTGACAAGAAAGGGCTCGTAGGAACTGACGCTCCGCTGCGCATCATGGATAGTAACTACAGATCGGGACAGATAATAGGAAGATTCTTCATTGACACGGGCAATGCCAACTTCTTCGCGCTATTCGGTAAAAGTGAAGGAGTGATAGAATCCGTCGACAGGCAAGGCTTTGAACTTTTAGAAAGGTCGAAAAATGGAAAGGTCATCCAATACATCAAAATGGATTCTGCCGAACTGCTGGGCAAGAAAGTGAATATGGAAAAGAATGTTCTGCCGATTTTTCCAACGAAGGCCGGGAAGGAGTATGTAGGTTCCATAGGATACAAATTCTTAAGAGAAGTAGAGCTGGTATTGGATTATGACAATAATTATTTGTACATCAGATAATGGCAAAGGAAAAAGTAATGTACGTCTGCGAGAACTGCGGACAGGAATCAGCGAAATGGATTGGCAAATGTCCGGCTTGCGGGCAGTGGAATACGTTCAAGGAGATAAAAGCCTCACCACAACCGCTCACCAAAGGGAGAGCGAGTTTCGGTGGCAGCGGGATTTCCAACCGTGGTCGCGATGCGGCACGGGTGTTGCGACTGCGTGATATTTCGGCGCACGACGACCCACGCATCGACATGCACGACGAGGAACTGAACCGCGTGCTGGGCGGCGGACTGGTGCCGGGCAGCATCGTGCTCTTAGGCGGCGAACCAGGCATCGGCAAATCGACGCTATCGCTGCAGACGATGCTCCGACTGCCGGAGAAGCGCGTGCTCTACGTCAGTGGTGAGGAAAGCGCCCACCAGCTGAAAATGCGTGCCGAGCGTCTCGCGACCAGCACTGCAATCGGCGATTCTGTTGCCGATAATTTCCTCATCCTCTGCGAAAATTCCCTCGAATCCATCTTTGACAATATCCGCGAGACGCAGCCCGACATGGTGGTCATCGACTCCATTCAGACCATCGCCACCGAGGATGTCGAGTCGAGTGCTGGCTCGATTGCCCAGGTTCGCGAATGTGCTGCGGCACTGCTGCGCTTCGCCAAGTCGAGCGGTGTACCCGTCATACTAATAGGTCACATCACGAAGGAGGGCACGCTGGCTGGACCGAAAATCCTGGAGCACATCGTGGATACCGTCATCCAGTTTGAGGGTGACCAGCACTATATGTACCGCATCCTGCGAAGCATCAAAAACCGCTTCGGCTCCACGTCGGAACTGGGCATCTACGAAATGCAGCAGACGGGACTGCGGCAGGTCTCGAACCCCTCGGAACTGCTGCTCACCGAAGACCACGACGGGCTCTCGGGCGTAGCCATCTCAGCGGCCATCGAGGGTGTACGCCCGTTTCTGGTCGAGACGCAGGCACTGGTATCGACGGCGGCTTACGGCACTCCGCAGCGCTCTGCCACCGGTTTCGACCAGCGCCGTCTGAACATGCTGTTGGCGGTACTGGAGAAGCGCGTGGGATTCAAGTTGATGCAGAAGGATGTTTTTCTGAACATTGCCGGCGGACTACGTGTGACGGATATGGCGATGGACCTCTCGGTGATAGCCGCCGTGCTGTCGAGCAATGTCGATACGCCGATTGAGAGTGGTTGGTGTATGGCTGGCGAAGTCGGCTTGAGTGGCGAGGTTCGCCCCGTGGCCCGCATCGAGCAGCGCATCAGCGAGGCGGAGAAGTTAGGCTTCTCGCATATCATCATCCCAAAATACAACCTCTCCGGCCTTAACCGCAAGAAGTTCCAAATAGAACTCGTTCCCGTACGGAAAGTGGAAGAAGCGCTTAGAGCGCTGTTTGGGTGAGACACAATAAATTTTTTAAGACAGAATAACATATTAACAA
>DEJG01000022.1:133995-147710 GCA_002353295.1 Prevotella sp. UBA2754 | reverse complement strand
TGTTAATATGTTATTCTGTCTTTATGTTACTTAAATAGCGTTAACAGCCGTTAGAAAGTGACGCATAAGCATTACCTTTGCACCGTTTTTTTAAATAAACCTTTATATGTACAAACCAAATTTCAATCAGCGCAGAGCACTCCGCTTCCGCCAGTTCACGCGGAAACGATGGGCACTCTTTGCCTGTTTGGGACGCGTGGTAACCATCAGCGTACTGAGCGTAGCGACGCTGCAATCAGCAGCAGCCGCCACCGACGATGATGGAAAAACCACCGTGGTCGGCAATTCCGTTGCCGACACCCCCACCGCCCCCGACAAGGAAGCGACCCTCGACGACGTAGAGGTCACTGGCTCGCGCGCACCGCTTGCTTTGGGGCAAGCAGCGAGAATGGTCACTGTACTGAGCCGCGACGAAATACAGGCGGCGCCAGTACAAAGTATTAACGATTTGCTGAAATACGCCGTCGGCGTAGATGTCCGTCAGCGAGGGCCCATTGGCGCGCAGACCGACATCGGCATCCGAGGCTCCACGAGCGAGCAAATCACCATCCTACTGAACGGCATCAATATTTGCGATCCGCAGACGGGCCACAATGCCTTCGACCTGCCTTGCGACATCATGGACATCGAGCGCATCGAAATCCTCGAGGGTCCTGCCGGTCGTGTCTATGGCACCAGTTCATTGGTAGGGGCGATTAACATCGTGACGCGCACCGCCAGCAGCAACAAGGCTGACGTCCGGCTCGAAGGCGGTTCCTTCGGCTATCTGTCGACAGCAGGGCGCCTGGCGATGGGGCATCACAGCCTGAGTGCCAACTACACTCGCAGCGACGGCTACAGCCGTGCGAAGAGTGGCGCACTGAACAGCGACTACAGCGGGGGCAAAGTGTTCTATCAAGGCGAATATGGTCATGAGGACCGTCGCCTGAAATGGCATGCAGGACTGTCCACAAAGGGTTTCGGTTCGAACACATTCTACAGTGCGAAGTTCGACGAACAGTTTGAGAAGACCGTGAAGATTTTCACCGCCCTGCAAGGCGATTTTACCGTAGGACCGCTACACCTGCGCCCCAGCATCAACTGGAATCGGTCGCACGACCGCTTCGAACTCATTCGCGGGTCAGAAACAAAGGTGCCCTTCAACTACCACCGCATCGACGTCTTTGGTCTCAGTTTGAATAGCTACTTCGACTGGCTGCTGGGCCGCACCGCCTTCGGTGCCGAGTTCCGCAACGAGGACATCGTGAGCACCAACCTGGGCGAACCTCTCTCCGAAGCGTTCAGCCACTACAAGGTGGGGCTCAACCGTTCGAATCTCTCTTTCCACTTGGAGCACAACATCCTGCTGAAGCGCTTCACCCTCTCGGCTGGCTTCATTGCCGTCAAGAACACGTGGAACCAGATGCCCTTCAAGCTCTACCCGGGCTTCGACGCCAGCTATCGCATCGGCACGAACTGGAAAATCTACGCCTCATATAATTCCTCGCTGCGCATGCCGTCGTTCACCGAACTCTACTACAGCGTGGGCGGTCATAAGGCCGACAAATACCTGAAGCCCGAGGAACTGCATGCCGTCGAGGGCGGTGTGAAATACAGCTCGGCACACTTTACCGCCAAAGCCAGCGTATTCCGCCACCATGCCCGCAACATGATAGACTGGGTGATGGACACACGCGAGGCGGAACCCGTGTGGCAGAGTGTCAACCATACGAAGGTAAACACCACCGGAGTGGAAGCGTCAGCAACTCTCAACACTCAATTCTCAACTCTCAACTTATCCTACTGTTATCTGCATCAGGACAAGGACTTGGAAGAGCACTTGCAGTCGCAATACTCGCTGGAGTATCTACGCCATAAGCTGACGGCATCGGTCGATCTGAAACTGACACAGCAACTGGCGCTCACCGTGAAGTATCGCTACCAGGACCGCATGGGCAGCTATACGACGGTGGACGGTGATGTGAAGAACTATCACCCCTACTCCATCATCGACGCGCGTGCCGGTTGGCAGGCTTCCACCTTATTATATGTATATGTAGAGGCCAACAACCTGCTATCGCATCGCTACGTCGATTACGGCAACGTAGCCCAGCCAGGCTTCTGGCTGTCGGCAGGCGTAAAGTTTGGAATCTAACGAAAAAGCAAGTCTATCCACTCACTCCGCTGCACCATTATGGCAGCGGAGTGAGTGGATAGACTATATTAACAATCAGAATGTTGGCAGCAAGGATGATAAGGTTCATCAGCAGTCCGATGCGCATAAAGTCGCTGAAGCGGTAACCGCCAGGACCATACACCAACATGTGGGTAGGCGAACCGATAGGCGTAGCAAAACTGCTGCTGACACTGATCATCAGCGCTATCAGGAACGGATACGGGTCATAGCCCAACTTCTCGGCAGCCTCATACATAATGGGGAAGAAGATAGCTCCCGCCGCCGTGTTCGAAATAAACTCAGTAAGAAAAGTTCCCACGAGGCAGATGGCTGTCATCACCACCAGTGGATTAGTGCCGCAGACATCGAGGATGCCCGTAGCCATACGCTCGGCAATGCCCGTCTGCTGAATAGCTACTCCCAGCACCACACTGCATGCGAATACCATCAGAATGTCCCAGTTCACCGACTTCATGGCTTGGTCGGGCGTACAGCAGCCCATCACCAGCATGGCTGCGGCGGCAATGAACGCACACTGCAACAGCGGCATGACGTTCAGCGCAGAAAGTGCCACCATCGCTATCATGATGACGGTCGAGACGAGCGTCTTACCATCAATGGTCACCACCTGGTCGCTGTCGAAGAAGTGCAACTGCGACGACAGCTGATCGGTATCGACATTCATGCGGGGAGGACACTCGAAGAGCAAAGTATCACCAGCCTTCAGCACCACATCGCGGGGCGACTGGTCGATGCGGACGCCGCGACGCGCCACAGCCACCAGCGTCATATTGTTCTTCTTCTCGAACGAACGCTTGGCAATCGTGCTTCCTATCAGATTGCTGCCGAAAGTGACGTATGCCGTGCGCAACTGGCGGTGGGAGTCCACCTCGTCAAGACTGAACACATGGTGGTCGGCACTGACCAGTCCGTGACTGTTCTTCAATTCCAGGATATCGGCTATCTGACCCGCATACACCAAGCGGTCGCCACCCAGAATGAACTCGCCTTCGGTAACGGGGGTAGGCACTTCGTCGAAGTGGAATATCTCAAGCAGCGAACCGCCATTGACGTGAAACAGTCCTGCTTCGCCCAACGTCTTGCCCACGCAGGGATTGTCGGAAGGCACCAGGAGTTCGACCGTATATTCCGACGTATCTTCGAAAGCCGACTCTGGTGTCTTACGGTTGGGCAGCAGTTTACGCATGGCAATGATGGACAGCACGCCGACAAACAGGCAGAACAGTCCGGGAATCGTGGTAGCCAGCACATTCATCGTCTTTCCCGTCTCGTCGGCATAGAGTCCGGAGATAATCAGGTTCGGTGGTGTACCAATCAACGTACAAACGCCGCCCATTCCCGACGCATAGCTCAGGGGAATCAGCAGTTTTGACGGTGAAATACCTAACTTCTTCGACCACATCTTCACGATGCCCACAAACATAGCTACCACAGTGGTATTGCTCAAGAACGAACTGAGTGCCGCAACGGGCAGCATCAGTCGCACAACGGCTTTACCATAGCTTGAGGGCTGACCCAGCAGGTTTTTCACGATCCACTGCAGTACGCCCGTATGGGTCAGTCCCGCCACGACCACAAACAGCACACCGATGACAATCACCGATGTAGAGCTGAAGCCCGAAAAGGCATCCTTCGCATCCAGCACGCCCGTGACGTACAACACACCGATAGCCGCCAGGAAGACCAAGTCCGTGCGGAGCTTCGTCAGCAATAGGGTTGCAAACATAGCCAGCACGGTAACAATGGTTATCCATGCATGCAAATTAAAACCTAAAAAAATGTATGTTTCCATCGTATTATTATTCCTTTCTTACAATCATCAAAACTGCAAGTTATGCCAAGCAGAAATCGAGGTCGGCGGTAATCTGCTCCTTATCCAGATGCTGACCGATAAACACCAACTTCTGCATGCGGTCGCCATACTCTGAGTCCCAATCCTTCTGAAGTTGGGGATTCATCGCCATCATATTTTCCAACTCGTCCTTCGGCATCGTGGCATACCACTGTCCGACATCACGCAGCGACACCTGACGGCCTGCCTGTTCGAAGACGTAGCACGTATCTTCCTCGCCCTTGAAGTAGCAGATGCCCTTGGCACGGATGATGCTCTTAGGCCACTTGCGAGCCACGAATTCGTCGAACAGTCCGAGGTTCAGCGGCCGACGGGCATAATAGACAAACGTACCGATGCCGTACTCCTCCGCCTCGCCCTCATCGTGATGATGATGGTGGTGATGATGGTGATGTTCGTGCTCATGCTCGTGGTCATGGTCATGTTCATGATGATGATGTTCGTGCTCATCGTCGTCATCATCATCGTCGTCGTGGTGACCTTCTATCTCCTGAATCCAAGCGGCAGAGGTAGCCACTTCATCGAAGTTAAACTTCTCGGTATGAATCAGACGGTCGAGGTCAACGTCGCAGTAGTCGCACTCGATGATATCGGCCTTGGGCTGAATGGTACGGATAATCTGGCGCACCTCGCCCAACTCCTCCTTCGACACTTCTGAGGCCTTGTTCAGCAGGATGGTATTACAGAACTCAATCTGCTGAATCACCAGGTTCTCAATATCCTCCTCGTCAATATTCTGGCGCAGCAGGTCGTGTCCACCCTGGAACTCGTCGCGCATACGCAGTGCATCCACCACGGTCACGATGCTGTCCAACTGCAGATAGCCGTCCTTGATATATTCCGGACCCAGCGACGGAATGCTGACGATGGTCTGGGCAATAGGACCGGGCTCGCAGATGCCACTGGCCTCAATCACGATATAGTCGAAGCGGTGCATGGCGAGAATCTCCTGCAACTGCTTCACCAAATCCATCTTCAGCGTACAGCAGATGCAGCCGTTCTGCAGTGCCACCAGCGAATCGTCCTGTTGGCCCACTACTCCACCCTTCTCAATCAGGTCGGCGTCAATGTTCACTTCACCGATATCATTCACGATGACCGCGAACTTGATTCCCTTCTGGTTCTGCAAGATGCGGTTCAGAAGTGTAGTCTTACCGCTGCCTAAATAACCCGTAAGCAGCAGGACGGGAACATTTGGAATATTCATCTTCGTTTCTCCTTATTTTACTTTTCGGAGTGCAAAGTTACAAGTTTTCTTCGACTTTTTGACAACTCTGCCTTACATTATTTATAATGGTAAGCAAAAAAGTTTTAAATTATGAACTGTGAACTATGAACTATGAACTTATTTTCGTATCTTTGTGCTCGATTTGAATATTCAATATTTTTAATTATACAGCATTATGACAATCAATGAAATGAACTTTGCCGGTAAGAAGGCAATTGTACGTGTAGATTTCAACGTACCCTTGGATGAGAATGGTAAGATCACTGACGACACCCGTATCCGCGGTGCACTGCCCACACTGAAGAAGATTCTGGCTGACGGTGGTGCTGTTATCATCATGTCGCACATGGGCAAGCCCAAAGGAAAGGTTGACATGAAGAAGAGTCTGGGTCAGATTCGCGAGGCTGTGGAGAAGGCTCTGGGTGTTCCCGTTGCTTTTGCTCCCGACTGCGCTAAGGCTCAGGAGCAGGCTGCTGCCCTGAAGATGGGCGAGGCTCTGCTNNCGCTTCTATCCTGAGGAGGAAGGCAAGCCCGTTGGTATCGACAAGGAAGATCCAAAATATGACGAGGCTAAGAAGGCTATGAAGGCCAGCCAGAAGGAGTTCGCCAAGACTTTGGCAAGCTATGCTGACTGCTACGTGATGGATGCCTTCGGTACTGCTCACCGCAAGCATGCTTCTACAGCTGTTATCGCCGACTATTTCGATGCCGACAACAAGATGCTCGGTCTGCTGATGGAGAAGGAAGTTCAGGCTGTTGACGCCGTGCTCTCTAACATCAAGCGTCCTTTCGTTGCCATCATGGGTGGTTCGAAGGTTTCTTCTAAGATCGGTATCATCGAGAACCTGCTCGGCAAGGTTGACAAGCTGATTCTCTGCGGTGGTATGACCTACACCTTCGCTAAGGCTCACAACGGCGAAATCGGTAACTCTATCGTTGAGCTCGACAAGCTGGATGTTGCTCTGGGTGTTGAGGAACTGGCTAAGAAGAACGGCGTAGAGCTCGTTCTGGGTAGCGACTGCACTGCTACCAACGGTCTCGACTTCGATACGATGACTGTTAAGCCCGGTTCTGAAATCATCACCTGCCCTGCCAACAAGGTTCCTGCCGGTTTCGAGGGTGTTGATGCCGGTCCTGCTTCTCAGGAGGCCTTCCGCAAGGCCATCAAGGGTGCCAAGACTATTCTGTGGAACGGTCCTGCAGGCGTCTTCGAGTGCGACGACTTCACTGCCGGTAGCCGTGCTATCGGTGAGGCTATTGCCGAGGCTACTGCTGAGGGTGCCTTCTCACTGATTGGCGGTGGCGACTCTGTAGCTTGTGTCAACAAGTTTGGTCTGGCCGACAAGGTTAGCTACATCTCTACCGGTGGCGGTGCACTGCTTGAGGCTATCGAGGGCAAGATTCTGCCAGGTGTTGCAGCTATCAAAGGCGAGTAATCGACAATAAAACGTTTACGTAAAAAAAATCCCGATAGGCCGTACAGCGTATCGGGATTTTATTTATCTTTGCACCAACAAACTATTAAAACATATAAAACTATGAGTAAGAAATTTGTCATTGGAGACCGCACGAAAGATGAGTACATCTCTGTGCTTGACATCGAGAAGAAGAAGTTAGAGTTTACCAACCACCTGGGTTCTGCCAAGGAGTTCCACGGATTCGAGGACACCAAGGCTATCCTGAAGCAGTTGCAGTCGGAGACGGGCGGCTATCTGGAGGACCTGCAGGTCTATATCAAGGATGAAGACGGCAAGGCACACCGCCCTGACGAGCGCGACATGATGCCGCTGTAAAAAAGACAAAAAAAATAAAAGCCAGCTGATGTAGCTGGCTTTTATTTTGCTCTTTAATCTTCTTCCTTCATCTCAGCCTCGTGCTCCTTGATGAGCTGCTGCTGGATGTCGTTAGGAACGAGTTCGTAGCTGGAGAAGCTGGTAGAGAACGATGCACGTCCACCAGTCAGCGACGAGAGGGCGATAGAGTAGCTTGCCAACTCCTTCAGTGGAATCTTGGCGGTCAGCTTCTGATAACCGTTCTCGCTGTCCATACCCATGATGATGGCGCGACGACCCTGAAGGTCTGACATCACATCACCCATATAGTCGGCTGGAACGAGCACTTCCAAATCGTAGATTGGCTCCAACACCTTTGGACCTGCCTCCTTGAAGGCGGCTGAGAAGGCATTGCGGGCTGCCAACATGAATGAAAGTTCGTTAGAGTCAACGGGGTGCATCTTACCGTCGTAAACAATGACGCGGACGTCACGGGCGTATGAACCGGTCAATGGTCCCTGTTCCATACGCTCCATCACACCCTTCAGGATGGCGGGCATGAAGCGCATATCGATAGCACCGCCGACAACGCTGTTGATGAATACCAGCTTGCCGCCCCAGTCGAGGTCTTTCTCTTCCTTCGACTTGATGTTCATCTTGAACTCCTGACCGTTGATGGTGAACGATGTCGGGTCGGGCATTCCATCGGTGTAAGGCTCCACAATCAGGTGCACCTCACCGAACTGTCCGGCACCACCCGACTGCTTCTTATGACGATAGTCGGCACGAGCCATCTTCGTGATGGTCTCACGATATGGAATCTTCGGCTCCTGATATTCAATCTGAATTTTTTCATTATTCTCCATACGCCACTTCAACGTGCGGAGGTGGAACTCACCCTGTCCGTGAACGATAATCTGGCGCAATTCCTTCGACTGCTCGACAACCCATGTAGGATCTTCCTGACGCATGCGCTGCAGGGCTGCCATCATCTTCTCGGTCTCTGCCTCGTTGACGGCCTTGATGGCACGAGAGAACTTAGAGTTAGGATATTTGATGAAGTCGAACTTGTTTTCAATGTCCTTGCCGTTCAGGGTGTTGCCGGTCTTCACGTCCTTCAGTTTCACGGTACAGCCGATATCACCGGCTACCAACTGGTCAACCTGAATACGGTTGGCACCTGCGCAGGCATAAATCGTACCGATGCGCTCCTTCGAGCCGCGGTCGGCATTGGTCAGGTCGTCGCCACTCTTCACGACGCCGCTCATCACCTTGAAGTACTGCACCTCACCGATGTGGGGCTCAACACCTGTCTTGAAGAAATAGAGCGATGTGGGAGCAGAGGCATCAGCAGGAACATCCTGACCGGCGGTATTCTTGATAACGGGCATTTCGCTCACGAAAGGCACAACGTTGCCCAAGAACTCCATCAAGCGGCGCACACCCATGTCGCGACCTGCACATACGCAGAATACGGGATAGATAGAACGGGTTACCAGACCCTTGCGGATGCCTTCGCGCATCTCGTCCTCGGTCAGGTCTTCGCTCTCGAAGAATTTCTCCATCAGTGTATCGTCGCCGGCGGCAGCAGCCTCCACCAGAGCAGACTTCCACTCCTTGGCCTTAGCCATTTCCTCGGCAGGAATATCCTCGATGATAGGAGCACCGCCTTCGGGCTTCCATGAATATTTCTTCATCAACAGCACGTCGATGACGCTGTTGAAGCCGTTACCTGTAGCAATAGGATACTGTACGGGAACGCAGTTGTTGCCATACACTTCCTTCAACTGTGACAGAATCTGGTCGTAGTCGCAGTTGTCGCGGTCCAGCTGGTTCACCAGGAAGATGACGGGCTTCTTCAGTTTCTCGGTATTGCGGAAAGCATTCATCGTGCCCACCTCGGGACCATACTGTCCGTTGACGAGGATGACGGCCTGGTCGGTCACGTTCAGTGCGGTGATAGCACCACCCACGAAGTCGTCACTGCCCGGACAGTCGATGATGTTCAGTTTCTTGTTATTCCACTCTACATGAAAAACAGTAGAGAACACCGAGTAGCCATATTCCTGTTCAACGGGGAAATAATCGCTCATGGTGTTCTTACCCTCTACGGTACCGCGGCGCTTGATGATGCCGGCTTCGTAGACCATTGCTTCGGCAAGAGTAGTCTTGCCGCTACCCGCACTGCCAAGCAGTGCAATGTTTTTGATTTCGTTAGTTTGATAAACTTTCATATCGGTTATGTTTTAGGTGTTATTTATTTTTAGCGAGGCTAAAATTAGTCATTTTCACGCGAAAAACCGCAAAACCCTTTCAAATATTAAACTTTATTAGTACTTTTGCTGTCAAATGGCAGGTTTATATATCCATATTCCGTTTTGCAAGAGCCGTTGCATCTACTGCGCTTTCTATTCTACCACGTCGCACGAACTGCGTCAGCGGTACGTGGATGCCGTGTGCCGTGAGTGGCAATTACGGAGCCGCGAACTGTCCGCGCCCGTCATGACCGTCTATCTTGGCGGCGGCACTCCCAGTCAGCTCACCCCTCAGCAACTGCAGCAGTTGCTCACCGCTCTGCCCCCGTCAGCCCCCGAAGTCACCCTCGAAGCCAACCCCGATGACATCACCGTCAAGTATGCTGCGATGTTATCGCAGCTCGGCATCAATCGCGTCAGCATGGGCGCCCAGACTTTCGACGACCGGCGCCTCCGTTTCCTGCATCGCCGCCATACGTCGGCACAGGTGGCGCAAGCAGTCCAACATCTGCGCGAGGCAGGCATCCGCAACATCAGCATCGACCTGATGTACGGCTTCCCCGATGAGACGTTAGAGGACTGGGAGCGCGACATAGATGCAGCCCTCGCCCTCAATGTGGAACACATTTCCGCCTATTGCCTCACGGTAGAAGAAGGAACGGCGCTTTACCGGATGAATGTGGAAGCTGTTGGCGAGGAACTGGAGCGAGAGATGTACTACCTGCTGAAAGACAAGCTGGAGGCGGCGGGCTTTGAGCACTACGAAATCTCGAACTTCGCGCGCCCGGGCTACCGTTCGCGCCACAACAGCAGCTACTGGCAGGATGTGCCCTACATCGGATTGGGGGCGGCGGCGCATAGCTACGACGGCAAGCGACGCAGTTGGAATGTGGCGGACATCCGGCAGTATATCGCAGCCGTTGAACGGGGAGAACGCCCATACGAGGAAGAAACCATCGACGAGGACACTTGGTATAACGACCGCATCACCACCGCACTGCGCACCCGCGAGGGACTGGACCTCACGGCGCTGCCCGAGAAATATCGGCGCTACTGCCTGAAGGAGGCACGGCGATACATCGACCAAGGTTGGCTGGCGGAGCGCGACGGCCATCTGGCACTGACGCGCGACGGACTGTTCGTGAGCGACGACATCATGAGTTCATTAATATATATAAATAAGGTATGAAAAAGATTCTTCTGACAATGACTACAACTTTACTGGCATCGGCAGCGGCGGCGCAAGGGCTCCACTATCCCAAGGCGCAGAAAGATGCAACCGTGGACAACTATTTCGGCACCGAGGTGGCTGACCCCTACCGATGGTTGGAGAACGACACGTCGGCACAGACGGCGGCGTGGGTGGAGGCTGAGAACCGCGTGACGAACGCCTATCTCGCAAAGATTCCATTCCGCAAGAAACTGCTGAAGCGGCTGACGGAGGTGTCGAACTACGAAAAACTGTCGGCGCCGCGCAAGCACCACGGCAAGTGGTACTTTTATAAGAACGACGGACTGCAGAACCAATACGTGATGTATCAGATGGACCGGCTGGGCGCTGAGCCCCGCGTCTTCCTCGACCCCAACAAGCTGAGCACGGACGGCACGGTAGCGCTGAAGGGCGTCTATTTCTCCAACAACGGCCGTTGGGCAGCCTACTCCATCTCGCGCTCGGGCAGCGACTGGCAGGAGTTCTACGTCATCGACCTCAAGACGGGCCAACTGACGCAGGACCACATCGAGTGGGCGAAGTTCTCGGGCGCGGCATGGCAGGGCGACGGTTTCTATTATTCTGCCTACGATGCGCCTACGAAAGGTAAAGAGTTCTCGAACGTGAACGAGGGCCACAAGATTTACTATCATAAGATAGGCACGCCCCAGTCGGACGACGTGCTGTTCTATCAGAACGCTGCCTACCCCAAGCGCTTCTACACCTGCGCCGTGAACGACGAGGAGACGATGATGTTCCTCTACGAGGACGGTGCCGGCGCGGGCAACATGCTCTTCGTGCGCGACTTGCGCCAGCCCGGCAGTCAGTTCATCCAGATGACTGCCGACATGGAGTATCGCTATTCGCCCATCTATACCGAGGGCGACAAGATTTACCTGCTCACCAATCTGGACGCCCCGAAGAACCGCATCATGGTGGCTGACATCCACCGCCCGAGCGTCGGCGACTGGCAGCCGCTGATACCCGAGCAGCAGAATGTGCTGAGCGACGCGACGGTCATCAACCGCCAGTTCATCCTCACCTACAGTCAGGATGCCTCCGACCATGCCTACCTCTACGGCCTCGACGGACGGCAGGTGCGCGAAATCCAGCTCCCCTCCGTGGGCAGCGTAGGCTTTACGGGCGACGAGCGTCAGCCGGAGTGTTTCTACACATTCACCTCGTTCACCCAGCCCGGCACCATCTACAGCTACGACCTGCAGTCGGGCCAAAGCACGCTCTACGCCCAGCCGAAAGTAGCCTTCCGTCCGCAGGACTACGTCACCGAGCAAGTCTTCTTCCAAAGCAAGGACGGCACCCGCATCCCCATGTTCCTGACGTATAAGAGAGGTGAGAGGTCAGAGGTCAGAGGTAAGAGACCAGTTTATCTCTACGGCTACGGCGGCTTCAACATCTCGTTAGTTCCAAGTTTCTCCGCCACCCGCATTCCGTGGCTCGAGCAGGGCGGCATCTATGCGCAGGTGACGCTGCGCGGCGGCGGCGAGTATGGCGAGGAGTGGCACCAGGCAGGCACGAAGATGCAGAAGCAGAACGTGTTCGACGACTTCATCGGCGCTGCCGAGTGGCTCATCCGTGAGGGCTATACCGACCGCGACCACATCGCCATCGTGGGCGGCTCCAACGGCGGACTGCTCGTCGGTGCCTCCATGACCCAGCGCCCCGACCTCTTCCGCGTAGCCATCCCGCAGGTGGGCGTGATGGACATGCTGCGCTACCACCGGTTCACCATCGGATGGAACTGGGCGCCCGACTACGGCACCAGCGAGGACTCGCGCGAGATGTTCGAATACCTCAAGGGCTACTCCCCACTCCATAATCTGAAGGAGGGCACAGCCTATCCCGCCACCCTCGTCACCACTGCCGACCACGACGACCGCGTAGTGCCCGCCCACTCGTTCAAGTTTGCCGCCCGCCTGCAGGAATGCCAGTCGGGCACCGCCCCCACCCTCATCCGCATCGACACCAAAGCCGGACACGGCGGTGGCAAGCCCCTGGCGAAAATCCTCGAGGAACAGGCAGACATATACTCCTTCATCCTCCACAACATGGGGCTGAAGTTCAAATAAGAAGGCAAAAAAATAAATCCCCGTCACTGGGGATTTATTTTTTTCATATCCAATCGTCTGCATTTATCCCTCGTCCGACGGACCATGGGCATTACCCTCGGGCGCGGGCTCCGGCTCCTCGCCGTGCGGGGGATGATGCTGTATGGTGGTTTCTGCGGCGGCTATACTTACGGTTGACTATTACATCAAAAAAACGAAGAGGATGCGCCACCGGCAACGGGGCTCATCCTCTTCGAGGGTTTTAAAGCATACGCCCGAAAGATTACTCTTCGTCGAGCAGAATCTTCATCATTTCTACGGCAGCCTTGGCAACCGACGTGCCGGGACCGAAGATGGCGGCAACGCCGGCCTTGTAGAGGAAGTCGTAGTCCTGGGCGGGGATGACACCGCCGGCAATGACCATGATGTCCTCGCGGCCGAGCTTCTTCAGCTCCTCGATGAGCTGAGGAATGAGCGTCTTGTGACCGGCAGCCAGACTGGAGGCACCGACCACGTGCACGTCGTTCTCGACAGCCTCGCGGGCAGCCTCGGCAGGAGTCTGGAACAAGGGTCCCATATCCACGTCGAAACCACAGTCTGCGTAGCCTGTAGCCACTACCTTTGCACCACGGTCGTGACCGTCCTGACCCATCTTGGCAATGAAGATACGCGGACGGCGACCCTCCTTCTTCGCGAACTCGTCGGTCAGCTTGCAAGCCAACTCGAAGTCGCTGTCGTTCTTTGATTCTGAACTATACACGCCTGAAATTGTTCTGATTACTGCTTTATAACGGCCTACGATTTCCTCGCAGGCATCTGAAATCTCACCAAGGGTACAACGCAGCTGGGCGGCCTTGACAGCCAGGTCGAGCAGGTTGTTCTTGCTCTTGCGGCCCTCCTGGAAGTCACGCACACACTCTGTGATGGCCTTCAGGGCTGCCTGACAAGCGGCCTCGTCGCGCTTCGAGCGAACCTCCTTCAGGCTCTCCTCCTGCTGCTTGCGCACAGCGGTGTTGTCCACCTCGAGGATGTCGATGGGGTCTTCGTGCTCCAGACGATACTTGTTGGTGCCGACGATGGTCTGCACGCCAGAGTCGATGCGGGCCTGCGTGCGGGCAGCAGCCTCCTCGATACGCATCTTGGGCAGACCGGTCTC
>DEJG01000022.1:133287-133976 GCA_002353295.1 Prevotella sp. UBA2754 | reverse complement strand
TTCTCAATCTCCTGGATGTGCTCCCAAGCCTTGTGAACCAGCTCGTTGGTGAGCGTCTCCACATAGTAGGAACCAGCCCAGGGGTCAATCTGCTTGCAGACCTTGGTCTCGTTCTGGATATAAATCTGCGTGTTGCGGGCAATACGAGCCGAGAAATCGGTAGGCAGGGCGATGGCCTCGTCGAGCGCATTGGTGTGCAGCGACTGGGTGTGACCCAGTACGGCAGCCATTGCCTCGATACAGGTACGGCCTACGTTATTGAAAGGATCCTGCTCGGTGAGCGACCAACCCGAAGTCTGTGAGTGGGTACGCAGTGCGAGCGACTTAGGATTCTTGGCACCGAACGACTTCACAATCTTCGCCCACAGCAGACGACCGGCACGCATCTTGGCGATTTCCATGAAGTGGTTCATACCGATAGCCCAGAAGAACGACAGACGGGGAGCGAAGGCATCGACGTCGATACCGGCGTTGACACCCGTGCGCAGATAGTCCATACCGTCGGCCAGGGTGTAGGCCAACTCAATGTCGGCAGTAGCACCAGCCTCCTGCATGTGATAACCCGAGATGGAAATCGAGTTGAACTTAGGCATCTTCTGTGAGGTATATTCGAAGATGTCGGCGATAATCTTCATCGAGAATGCGGGAGGATAGATATAGGTGTTGCGCACCATGAACTCCTTCAGAAT
>DEJG01000022.1:52534-133212 GCA_002353295.1 Prevotella sp. UBA2754 | reverse complement strand
AGGATAGGCAGCACGGCACCGTTCATGGTCATAGAGACCGACATCTTGTTCAAGGGAATACCCGAGAAGAGCACCTTCATGTTCTCTTCGTTACAGATAGACACGCCAGCCTTACCTACGTCGCCTACCACACGGGCATTGTCGGGGTCGTAACCACGGTGCGTGGGCAGGTCGAAGGCTACGGAAAGACCCTTCTGACCAGAAGCCAGGTTGCGGCGATAGAATGCATTCGACTCCTCGGCGGTAGAGAATCCGGCATACTGGCGGATAGTCCACGGGCGGAAGGGATACATCATCGAATACGGACCACGGAGATAGGGAGGAATACCGGCTGTGAAGTCGAGATGCTCCATATCTTCCAAATCTTCTTTTGTATATACAGGACGAACCTCGATATGCTCCGGCGTCTTCCAGTTAGCCTCGATATGGTTGTCCTTGATCCACTTGGCACCATCTTGAGCATGAATGCCAGCATAGATATCTATTTTACTAAAATCTTTTCTCATAACTTTAAATACCTAATTTAGCATTATACTCTTTGAGGGTTTCCAATACATTGCAACGAACGTGGATGAAGTTCTCGATACCGGCAGCCTTCAGGTCGTCCATGCAGGCAGGAGCACCGGCTACAACAAACATCGCACGCCCATTCAGATACTTGAAGGCAGGGATGGCATACTCAGCATACTCGTCATCGGAAGAACAGATAACCACGATGTCGGCCTTAGCCTCGAGCGCAGCATCCACACCCTCCTCGACGGTCTTGAAGCCGAGATTGTCAATCACCTTATATCCTGCACAGGCGAGGAAGTTGCAAGAGAACTGAGCACGAGCCTGACGCATAGCCAGATTGCCAATGGTCAGCATGAAAGCGGTAGGCACCTTGGCTGCTTTCTCAGTAGCGAGACGCAGATCTTCGAAATCAGAAGCCAGACGACTGATCTTCAGTCCTGGTACGTCGGCATCACCTGTATGCGTACAGCTGCAATCGACGGTCAACGGCTGTTTGCCATCGCTCTTCTCGGTGAAGTTGGGGAACTGGTTGGTGCCGAGGATGAACTCCTTACGCTTGGCGGCATCACCATGACGCTTCACATTGGTAGCGTTGATATCGTCCTGAACGGTACCCTTCTTGACAGCCTCCAGGAAACCGCCCTCTTCCTCGACTTTGAGGAAAATCTTCCAAGCCTCCTGAGCCAGGGCATCGGTCAGATGCTCGATATAGTAAGAACCTGCTGAAGGATCGACGATACGGTCGAAATGGCTCTCCTCCTTAATCAGCAACTGCTGGTTGCGGGCGATACGTTCAGAGAAGTCGGTAGGTTTCTCGTAGGTCACATCAAACGGTGTAACGACCATGGAGTGAACACCGCCCAAGGCAGCCGACATGGCTTCGGTCTGCGAACGCAACAGATTAACATAAGAATCGAACACGGTCTGGTTGTAGGTAGAAGTTGAAGCATTGATAATCATCTTAGCGCTGTTATCATCCTTCGGCTCGTACTGCTTCACGATCTGCGCCCACAACAGACGACAGGCACGGAACTTCGCAATCTCCATGAAGTAGTTCTCCGAGATACCCATATAGAATTTAATCTTGCTGGCAGCCAGATCGACATCGACACCGGCATCAACCAACTGCTGCAGGTACTCGTTACCCCAAGCCAATGCATAGCCCATTTCCTGAACGATATAAGCACCGCTGTTGTTCAGCAGGTCGCTGTGCACCATGACGCAACGCAGGTTAGGATAGTCTTTCAACTTCTCCACCAGTGTTGGCATGTTAGGCAGCAGCATGGTGGTGTCCTTGCCCTTCATAAGCATGCGCTCGATGGGGTCGAAACCGAGTCCGCCTACAATCTTTTCCTTGTCGTAGCCCTGCTTCTCGAAATACGCTACCAGCAGGTCTGCCAATTGTAAGGCATGACGCTGACAGGCGCGATAACTTACCTCCACAATATCCAAGCGGATATCCTTCAGCAAGGTTTCGATATACTCGGCACTGAGTTCTGCGTGGCCCAGACGGAAACCGATACTGTCAACACCCTTATTCAGAATGTCGAGAGCCTTAGCATTCGCTTCCTTCGGGTCATTTACTACGATGTTCTGACGCACATACCATTCGTTGGTGTCTTTCTTGTTACCACGCACGAATGGGAACTCGCCCGGCAGGGCATCGGGTGTTTTCAGGTTCGCCAAGTCCTCTCGGCGATAGAAAGGCTGCACATTGAAGCCTTCATTGGTTCTCCACACGAGTCGCTTCTGGAAGTCGGCACCTTTCAGGTCCACTTCAATCTTGTCCAACCACTCCTGAGTGGTAGGCGCCTGAAACTCGGTGAAGAGTTTTTCTTTGTTTGCCATAAATAAATTATTATATAAGTTGTTTTAAGTTCACGCTTCAATTATTAAAAGCCTGTACAATTTGGCCTACAAAGTTAGCAATAATTTCTCAAACACAGAACTTTTTAATATTATTTTCATAAATATGAAAAATAGTTGCACAAAAATACTTTTATTGAGCAATTTCTTTGTACCTTTGCACACCGAAAAGAAAAGTATGCTATGGATTCATTGCAATGGTTAAAAGAATTATTTACGACAACTGATTCTGTTGCTCATATAGCTTTGCTGTATGCGATTGTGATAGCTGTCGGCGTGTATTTAGGTAAAATCAAGATTGGAGGAATCTCTTTAGGTGTTACCTTTGTGTTGTTCGCTGGTATCGTGGCAGGACACTTCGGGTTCACAGCTCCCACTCCCATCCTGACATTTATCCAAGATTTCGGACTGATACTGTTTGTCTTCATGATAGGTATGCAGGTCGGTCCTGGTTTCTTCGAGAGTTTCGGTACGGCTGGTATGAAGTTGAACGGACTGGCTGCCACGGGCATCCTATTGAATATCCTGGTGATGTTCGCCTGCTATTTCGCCTTCTTCGACACCTCTAAGGTCGAGAACCTCCCCATGATGGTGGGTACTCTCTACGGTGCTGTAACGAACACCCCAGGTCTTGGTGCTGCCAATGAAGCATTGGGCACTGTCTTCGGACAGGGCAAAGGTCCGCATATCGCTTCGGCTTACGCTTGTGCCTATCCGCTAGGTGTGCTGGGCATCATAGGTGCTACCATATTAATAAGGTATATATGCAGGGTAAAGCTGGAGCAGGAAGAGCACGAACTGAATGCCATGAACGAGGCCAACACTAACAAGAAGCCTTATAAGATGCACTTGGAGGTGACCAACAAATACTTGGAAGGCAAGACGCTGTTGCAGGTGCACCACTTCCTGAATCGTGACTTTGTGGTATCACGCCTCGTACATGAGGGAGAACTCTGTATCCCCAATCGCGACACGATATTCCACATAGGCGACCAAATGCTCATCGTCTGTGCAGAAGCTGACCAGGAAGCCATCATGGCATTTATCGGTCCGAAACTGGACATCGACTTCGAACAGTCTGACCAGCCCCTCGTCTCGAAGCGCATCCTCATTACCAATCCCAAAATCAATGGTAAGACACTTGGCTCCATGCACTTCTCCAGTGTATATGGGGTCAACGTGACACGTATCACCCGTCAGGGCATGGACATCTTTGCCACCCCGTCGTTACCCCTTCAGGTGGGCGATAAGATCATGGTGGTAGGTCCGGAGGATGCTGCAGACCGTGTAGCCAACAAGATGGGTAACTCCATCCGCCGTCTGAACGCTCCAAACATCGCTACTATCTTCGTCGGAATCATCATCGGTATCATCTTCGGCTCACTGCCCATCGCTATACCGGGAATGCCGGTACCCATGAAACTGGGTATTGCCGGAGGACCACTTATCATCGCTATCCTTATCGGCCGTTATGGCTATAAGATACGTCTGGTGACCTATACCACGACATCGGCCAATATGATGCTGCGCGAAATCGGCTTGGTACTCTTCTTAGCCAGTGTGGGTATCAAGGCTGGTGCCAACTTCTTCGAGACAGTGGTAGAGGGCGACGGATTGCTCTATGTGTTTACGGGTTTCCTGATTACCACTATCCCCATCCTGATAGTAGGTCCTATCGCCCGTCTGAAATTCAAGTTCAATTACTTCACTATAATGGGTATGATAGCCGGTACCTATACCGACCCCCCTGCCCTCGCCTATGCTAACTCCGTATGTTCGAAGGAAGCACCAGCCGTAGGCTATTCAACGGTTTACCCACTATCGATGTTCCTTCGCATCTTTACAGCACAAATTATTGTACTGTTCTTCTGCGGATAACTAGAACAACTAGAATATATAATAATACAAAACCAAACAAATGAAAAAAATCGGATTCCTATTAGGCTCACTCTTCGCCTTAGCAGCTCAGCCCGCGATGGCTCAACTTGATGCCAGCATCAAGCTCAATGAGGTGATGACGGAGAATGAGTCGAGCCTGATTGATGAATACGGAGCACGACATGCCTGGGTTGAAATTGCCAATATTTCGCACTCAACCTACAATATTCGCGGTATGTACCTGACCACAGACCGCTCCGTACTCGACAAGAAGATGAGTGTTCCTGAGCGTGTGAGTCGCATGAGTCAGATTCCCAATGGCGATGAACGTACCAATCTGAAAGGTCAACAACTCATCGTGTTTCAATTAAACAGCAAACCCGCTCTGGGTTCTTTGCATCTCTCCGTTCCCGTTGAAGCCACCAAACCACTTTGGATTGCTCTTTACAACGGTAACGCGACACAGCTCGTCGATTCAATTACAGTTCCTGTATTAAACTCGAACCAGTCGTTTGCGCGTATTGCCAACAACGGAACTTCCGCAGACTGGGAAGTAAAATCTGACGACCGAGTAACACCAGGCATTTTAAACATGACCATAGTCAGTGAGTCAAAAGTAGAAAAGTTTAAGCGCGAAGACCCCTATGGATTTGCTATGGCTATTATGGCGATGGGTATCGTGTTCCTATGCCTGGCCTTGTTATGGATTTTCTTCACACTCTTCGGAATGTTTATGCGCCATCAAGAAGCAGCAAAGAAAGTCATCAACACACAGCCTATCAAACCTATTACAAAGACGGTAGAGAAGACCATTGAAGTAGGCCACAAAACTGGTGTTATACTGAAAGACGGTTTCGACTCTAAAGGTATTGACCGTGAGGTATATATGGCTATTATCGGTATGGCGCTGCAGCAGTATCGTGATAATGTACACGATGTGGAAAGTGGCGTAATCACCATCAAACATCATGACACAGGATGGGATGACGAATACAGTCAGATGACTCATTTCCACGAGCCCTTACTGCCAACGACCCACCAGGGACAACATATCCCCACTGGGCCAGAATTGAAATAATATTTAGAGTTTAATGTTTAGAGTTTAAAGATATGAGCAAGTATCAATATAAAGTACAAGGTGTTGACTACGAAGTAGAAATCGAGGAAGTAGAAGGCAACATCGCGAAAGTAAATGTCAATGGCATACCCTTTGAAGTAGAACTGCAACAACCTATCAATGCTGCTAAGCACCCAACCATCGTCAAGCCTAAGGTGGAGGCGCCCAAGCCCGTAGCTACAGCTGCCCCTGCCGCCGCAGCTGCTCCTGTTCAGGCTGCAGCTCCCGCTGGTGCCGGTAATGCCCAAAAGGCGCCACTGCCAGGTACTATTACCAGCATTAATGTGAAGGTCGGAGATACAGTAGCTGTCGGTGACGTTGTCATCGTGTTAGAAGCTATGAAGATGCAGAACAATATTGAGGCCGAATATGCAGGAACCGTCACCTCTATTACAGTTAACCAAGGTGACTCTGTCATGGAAGGTGCTGTATTACTGACCATTGGATAAAGGTAAAATGGTAAAAAAGTAAAAGGCTATGTGGCAATTTATCGTAGAAAATTTCAATGAGTTCCTGACATATACCGGTTTTGCGAATGCTACAGCAGGAAATCTCATCATGATAGCGGTTGGTGCACTTTTTATATGGCTGGCTATCAAAAAAGACTTTGAGCCATTGTTGTTGGTGCCTATCGGCTTAGGTATTATACTCGGTAACATCCCATTCCGCGCTGATGCAGGTTTGGAGATTGGGCTATATGAGGATAATTCGGTATTGAACATCTTCTATCAAGGTGTGCGCCAAGGATGGTATCCCCCACTCATCTTCTTAGGAATAGGTGCCATGACAGACTTCTCCGCTCTATTGGCCAATCCAAAACTGATGTTGATTGGTGCTGCAGCCCAATTCGGTATCTTCGGTGCCTATATGTTTGCTCTGGCGTTAGGTTTCGAACCTAATCAGGCTGCAGGCATTGCCATTATCGGTGGAGCTGATGGACCTACAGCAATTTTCCTTTCAAGTAAGCTATCCCCTAACCTGATGGGAGCTATTGCCGTATGTGCCTATAGTTACATGGCACTGGTACCACTGATTCAACCGCCATTGATGCGTCTGCTGACTACGAAGAAAGAGCGTGTTATCAAGATGAAGCCCGCCCGTGAGGTTTCTCAGACTGAGCGTATCCTCTTCCCCATCATCGGACTACTTCTGACAACATTTATCGTACCTTCCGGCCTACCCTTGTTAGGTATGCTTTTCTTTGGCAATCTACTGAAAGAGTCAGGCAAGACAACACGTCTGGCCAAGACAGCAGGTGCTGCCCTTAATGATATCGTAGTCATGCTGCTAGGTCTGACTGTAGGATGTTCTACACAAGCTTCTGAGTTTTTGACTATCAACACCATCTATATCTTCCTCATTGGTGCAGGAGCTTTCATTATTGCAACGATGAGTGGTGTTTGCTTCGTAAAGTTTATGAACCTCTTCCTGCCAAAAGACAAAAAACTCAATCCACTGATTGGAAACGCCGGTGTGAGTGCTGTGCCTATGGCTGCTCGTATTTCTAACAACCTAGGATTGGAATACGACCGTCACAATTTCCTGCTGATGCACGCCATGGGACCGAATGTTGCAGGAGTTATAGGCTCTGCAGTGGCTGCAGGAGCCCTGCTAGGTTTCTTATCATAAGCATCTAATGCAAAAAAAATGGCAATCTTTTAATGGATTGCCATTTTTTTTGTATCTTTGCACTGTTTAAAGAGATTTTTGCCTAATGGATAATCTACATAATGATGATTTAAAGTCATATCGTTTAACACTAAAGAACGAAATCGAGGAGTTGACAAAACTCCCAGAATTTGTAGATACAGTATGCGAGGAAGCAGGTGCGGACATGGCACTTGTTGCCAGTATTAATCTTGCCATAGAAGAAGCTGCAACCAATGTAGTACTCTATGCTTATGAAGGAGGAGAAGGATTGGTAGACATTGATGCTTCCTTCACTAGCCAATATATCAAATTCGTTATCTCCGATAGTGGTATTCCCTTTGACCCTACGCAAAAACAGGATGCGGATATTACCCTCAGCGTTGAAGAACGCCCAATAGGCGGACTGGGAATCCACCTTGTAAGACAAATTATGGATTCTGTCAATTACGAACGTAAAGACGGATACAACATTCTAACACTCATCAAAAACCTATAATCTAAAAATATATACATGGAGAATATTATAGTTTTCGGACTTGGTTTGCATGCATGGATTACTGTCCTCACGGTGTTTAGCATTTTCATCGTGATGTCCAAGACGCGTATTCCTCCTGTAGTAGCCTTTCTTGGCGCATTAACAGTGCTGCTCGTAACGGGCATCATTTCAGAAGCCGAAGGTATGGCTGGTTTTGGCAGCGAGCCTGTTGTTGTGCATGCAGCCTTCTTCGTTGTTATGGCAGGCCTGATGCAAACGGGTGTTCTCTACTGGCTCACGAAAAATCTGTTAGGGGATCCAACGAACTACAAACAGGCACTTGTCAAACTGATGATTCCTATCGCATCTCTGTCCGCTTTCCTTAATGCTGTGAATGTGGTCGCACTTTTCATAGATGTGGTAAAAATCTGGGCAAGAAAATTGGGAACAGAACCATCCCGACTATTAATTCCGTTGAGTTATGCTGCCACACTGGGCGGCACCTGCACACTAATTGGAAATTCTTCTAATCTGGTGATTTCCGGTCTTTATGCAGAAGAGACAGGAAGAGCCCTAGGTTTTTTTTCGCCACTCATTCCTGGATTATTCTGTACTGTCGTCGGTGTCATTATGGTCATTCTACTTCGCAATTTCATTCCCCGTCGCATATCACCTGAGACATCATTTGAATCGACTAGTGACTATACGGTCGAATTGCTTGTACCAACAGAAAACCCAGCAGTAGGTATGACTGTCAATGACGCAAATCTGAGAAACGTTCGAGGCGGTTCTCTCATTGAAATTGTTCGTTTTGACAAGGAAATCATAGCCCCCGTCCCTAAAGATGAGTTCATCTTGGGAGGCGACCGTCTCATCTATTCGGGACAGATTAACGAAATTCTTGAACTCAAGAAGACACACGGACTGGTAGCTGCCGATCATCATGTATATAGTATCAGCGAGATTGACAACAATCGAAAGATGCGTACAGCTTATGTCGGTTTTGGAAGTGACCTAATTGGTACTCGAATGAGCGACAACGAGTTTGAGCATCGTACGGACATCATTCTAGTGGCAGTAGCTCGTCAGGGAAAACGTGTGGACATGCAACCTCGTGAGGTGGAGTTGGAAGCAGGCGATACGCTCTTATTGGAATGCCCACCTAAAGACGATACGGAGATTGACCAGATAACCAAAGGCAGTCTGACTTTCTTTGATTCACATTTTGTACCACAGTTGGGAAAGAAGACCATTTATTCGTCAATCATTCTCATCGCTATGTTCGTCCTGTCTTCATTGCATATTATGCCACTGATGGCGACGACCATGCTGGCTGCTGGTGCTTTATTGGCACTGAAATGCTGCAGGGCACAAAACGTAACCAAATATATAGAATGGGATTTATTATTGATTCTAGGCTCTACCGTTGTATTCAGCACAGCCATTACCAAGACCGGTATCGCTGATGTTGCATCAAACAGTTTGTTAGATCTGTGTGGCCATAATCCCATTATTGTGATGGCTGTCATGTGCATCCTGGCCTCTTTGGTCAGCGAGGCCGTCAGTGACGTTGCAGCTTGTGGTGTCTTCTTTCCTATAGTCTATCGCGAAGCAATAGAATTAGGTTGCAATCCCATGCCTTTCATCATTTCACTGATGATAGCAGTAACCACCTGTTTTGCCTCCCCCATCGGATCCAGCACCCACATGCTCATCTATGGACCTGGCGGATTCAAATTCACAGACTTCATGAGAATTGGCTTGCTCATGCACATAGTCCTATTAGCCGCTAACCTATTTATAGTAAACATCATCTATCCGTTGTATTAAATAAAAAACATCAAATAATTCAGCTTATGAAAACTACATTCCAAGAGAAAGACGGCAAATACATTGCCACATTAGAAGGACGACTGGATACAGTAGCTGCCGAACAGGTAACTAAGGATCTTTCACCACTAAACGACTGTACAGGTCATGATATCATCATCGACTGTACAAATCTTGAGTACATCAGCAGTTCTGGCCTGCGTATATTGCTGAATATTCGCAAGAATGCTGCTGCAGTGGGTAGTAAAGTCACTATCCTCAACATCAATAATGAAATCAAGAAAGTATTTGAAATGACTGGATTCAACACCTTATTTAATATTCAAAATCAATAAAAATATAAGAATATGACTATCGAAATTAAAGAAGAGAATGGCGGTTATACTGCCTTAATGAACGGACGTCTTGACACACCTGCAGCTGTTCAGGCAGCTAAAGACATTCAACCCCTCATGGAACATGCAGACAAAGAAATCACATTGAATTGTACCAATCTTGAATATATCAGTAGTTCTGGTCTGCGTCTTTTCCTGAGCCTCCGTAAAGAAGCCGCTTCAAAGGGAGGAAAAGTCATTATTGAGAACATCAATGATGAAATCAAGAAAGTTTTCATGATGACAGGTTTTTACAATCTCTTTGAGATTAAATAAAAGATGGCAGAATACGGACTTGATGTACATTGCGCCATGCTGTTAGAAGACTATCGGGATCAACTTCCCACATATAGTCTTCTACAGCAAGTAGTAATGAAAGAACTGCATGCACTTGTCAAACAAGCAGGTATTGAGTTGAATGCTATAGAGTCACGCATCAAAACAGAGGCATCTCTGGCAGGAAAGCTTGCTCTTAAAGGTTCCAAATACCAAACCATCAAAGATGTCACCGATATCTTAGGAGCCCGTATTATCACCTTTTATAATGAAGATGTCGATCGCATAGCCTCCATGGTAGAAGCCTTGTTCCTAGTGGACTGGGACAATTCTATTGACAAGCGAAAGATGCATCAGTACGACAGTTTTGGTTACAACTCCCTGCACTACATCTGCAAACTTCCAAAATCACGGTATTTTGACGAATCACATCCGGAGTTGAACGATATAGCTTTTGAAATACAGATGCGCACGGCACTTCAACATGTCTGGTCGGCTATCCAGCACGACATTGGCTACAAGACCAACATCGAGATACCTACAGAATACCACAGGAATCTCAGTCGGTTGGCTGGATTATTGGAACTTGCCGACAATGAGTTCAGTCGCATACGTACAGACATCAGCGATTATCGCCGGAGGATGGAGAGTCTGGTACAAAAAGGAGAACTGGAAGAAGTTTTATTGGACGGAGATACTTTCCATTCGTATATCGCCTTACAGCCATTTGAGAAGTTAAACCGCCAGATAGCAGCAATTACTCAAGCAGAATTGCAAAATGTACCCCCTACGGCCTATCTGAAATTGTTACGATTAATGGGGATGAATACTTTAGCTGACGTCGAAAGAATGATCAAAGAAAATAGCGATGACGCTTATCAGTTGGCTCTTTTCCAATTGGGATCGACAGATATTGACATCCTTTCATCCAATATCGGCTTACAGAACCTTTGTATTGTACACATCCTGAAAGCCGGAGGGGGCAAGGCAGGCATTCGATGGATGTTTGATATCGTAAATGGGGTGACACCCAACAATGAGGTAATGGCTGAGATCATCATGGAACAAGCAGAGAAACTTGCTTTCATACAGAAGAAATAGCAATATGCAACATCCGATGATGCCACAGGGACGACCGAAGATCGCTATTATTGACCCTAACACTTTAGCGTCTTTAGGTTTGAAGCAAATTCTTCAGAACGTCATGCCTATCATGACGGTGGATACTTTTGGCTCATTTTCGGAATTGGAAGCCAATAATGACGATTCATATGTTCACTATTTCGTGTCGATGGATATTGTGTTGCAAGAGCGACAATTCTTTCAGGAGAGACGCAGAAAAACAATTGTGCTCACACTTCAACTAGAAGAAGCGACTCAACCGAAAGAGTTTCATAGTCTCTGCATCAACCAACCCGAGCAACAATTAATCCGACAGTTATTGATGTTGGAACAGCATGCACATGGAGGCGGTAAGAATCTCCCTCCTATGCCTAAAGTCCTACAACAGAAAATTCTTTCTGACCGAGAAATCGAAGTATTGTCACTGATAGTTCAAGGCCATATTAACAAAGAGATTGCTGATAAGTTGAACATCGGACTATCTACCGTTATCACCCATCGTAAGAATATCATGGAAAAACTAGGGATGAAGAGCGTATCCGCCCTCACCATTTATGCAGTGATGCACGGATACGTTGATATCAATAACATCTAACCGCTTACAATTTCACTGATGAAATATCGACCAAGCCATTCACGATAGCATAGATAGTCAGTCCTGCCGGTGAATGGATTTGTAGTTTACGCGCTATATTTCTACGATGAGTGATAACGGTATTCGTAGAAATACACAGATGGTCGGCAATTTCCTTATTGGACATTCCCTGTACCAAGGAAACTATAACATCCTTTTCCCTATCCGACAAAGTATCACTGTTGTCTGTCCCTCCTTTGAACACCATCGTTGAAATATTCTTTGTCACATCATTCTGCCTCTGGGTAGTTTCCAGTCTCCGAACGGCAGGTACAAAAATCCTGTCTTCTACTTCAGCATGCAGTTTCAACCATTCCTCATTATTATAGATATCATAAAGGGTGGCTGTCAACTTATTATTGCTATGTGTATCTGAAGGCAAGTATTTGATAATCATCAGTTTTAATTCACGTAAAGCCTTATCTGTTGATTCATGATGTTTGGAGAACGTCTCCACATTATAGTCATTCACCGGACGCCCTTCCAGCAAAGCCTCAACATAAGGAAACAACGTCTTCTCTTCATATCTCATGTGACGTTGTATCTCACGTGCATAACCATCATAGAATTTCATAATCAGATGTCCCAAAGAATCTTTCTCATCAAAAGTCTCTGCCAGTTGGCGACGTATAGACGGCAACTGGTAATCCAAGAAATAAGTATGACTGGCATCCAGATAGTGAAGCAATGTCCGAACATCTATCAACTCATCATCTTCATATTTTGCAGAACCGTTGATGATGAAATTCACTACTGCAAGAAATGTGTAAGTATCCACATTGTTCATTTGACAGGTTTCTGCTACCGTTTTATCGCCAAAACCCAGATTGATGCCAAAACTACCCAATGCCTGCAACAGATTGTAGTCATCCTTGATAAGCGATATCATCTTATCACTGGGCTCATACATCTTTAAATTCTTCATACTACACCTTAATTATATATATTATGACGATGCAAAATTACTGCTTTTGACGGAATTATACAATAGGAAATCGCAATTTCATCATTTTTAGGTATTGTAGGAATTACTGAAACATTCTACCTTTGCAGCGTAAAAAAAATAGTATAGTAATGAGAAAGATAATTTTTACATTAGCATTGCTTACCAGTTGCATACTCAGCAGTGCTCAGGATTTAGAAGTACAAAAAAAGGATAGCCTTCCTAAGAAGACATTCTTCGACCGTTTGTCATTCGGTGCATACGGCGAAATCGGTTTTTCCCGCAATTTCTATAGCGACCACGTCAGCCGTTACAGTCAGCCCGAAGCACATAAGGACGATCCCAGTCACGGACGTTTCGACATCCCTCACGTAGCCATTTCCATCGGCTATGATTTCGGCAAGGGCTGGAGCTTCGGCACAGAGATTGAGTTCGAACATGGCGGCAACGGTATTGCCTACGAGAAGGAAGACGAAGAAGGTGGCGAATGGGAACAGGAAACCGAGAAAGGCGGTGAAGTGGAACTGGAGCAGTTCTGGATTCAGAAGTCTTTTGACAAATGGGCAAACATCCGTATCGGTCACATCGTAGTACCCGTCGGCTTGAATAATGCCCACCATGAGCCCTTGAATTTCTTCACGGTTTATCGTCCTGAGGGCGAGAACACCATTCTGCCTTCTACATGGCATCAGACGGGTGTTTCTTTCTGGGGACGTTACAAAGATTTCCGCTACGAGGCACAGTTCCTGGCTGGTCTGAATGCCGACCATTTCACCAACACAGGATGGATTCATAAAGGACATAAATCACCATTGGAGTTTGATATTGCCAATAAATACGGCTTAGCTCTTCGTTTAGACAACTACACCGTACCAGGTCTGCGCATCGGTATCAGCGGTTACTATGGTCATAGCATTGGCAACAGCTATCCTCGCAATGCCAATGGTGTGGATGCCGAATACAAGGGAGTCGTTGCCATCGGTTCTATCGACTTCACCTATAATGCCCACAATTGGATTGTCCGCGGACAGGGAACATACGGTTATCTCGGTGATGCCGAACAGTTGAAGTACGTCTATAACCGCCTGAATTCCAAGTCGCCATACAAACATTCTGCCTTTGTCAGCAAGAATGCCTACGCCATTGGTATTGAAGCCGGTTACGACATCTTCTCACAGATTCATTACATGCGCAATCACCATCAGAAGATGTATATCTTCGGTCGCTACGAGCAGTATAATCCATACGCCAGCAAGACGAAGGGCACAGACTATGAATATACCGAGGTAAAGCGCATGGCTCTTGGTCTTAACTATCACCCTATCAAGCAGGTAGTTATCAAGGCAGAATACTCTAAGCGCTTCTTGAAATCGCTCTATAACAACGAGCCCTCCCTGAACATCGGAGCAGCCTTTGAAGGCTTCTTTGATTTCGGTCACAAAACACTGGCTAAGCAGGAACAATACGATGTGCAGAAGTTGAACGAACGCATCAACCAGCTTCAGCAACAGTTAGACGAATTGAAACAAAAGACAATGTAACATAAATCATTAAAAAGACATGAAAAAGTATTTAATTTTCTCTTTCGCAGCCCTGATGGGCGCAATGACTTTCACCGCTTGTGGTGATGACAACAATACTACACCAACACCCGACCCTGGCTCAACCATCGTTGATGATGCCAAGTATAAAGACAAGAGCTATGGAAATGCTGCCATCGATGCGTGTGGTAATGTCGTAAACGAGTTTGAAAATGCCAACAAGGTGATTGCCCAGTCCAGTCTGTCGGCAGAACAAGAGGCATACCTCTATCAGGTTCTTAGCGGTCTGGTGAAGAACGTCATCATTCCGACTTATACCGATTTGGCTGATAATGTAGAAGATCTGGAGGAAACACTCAACGGACTGACAACCAGCACGATTACCCAGGCTCAAATCAATAAGGCATGCGAAGATTTTAAGGCAGCCCGCTTACATTGGGAGCGTTCCGAGGCTTTCCTGATGGGTGCTGCTTCCGACTTCGATATCGACCCCACCATCGACTCATGGCCATTGAACCGTTCACTCCTGCTGAGCTACTTCAACAATGGCATGAATGATGAAATGCTCAACGATGCAACCATTCTTGGTTTCCACGCTTTGGAGTTCATCCTCTTCCGCAATGGTCAGCCACGTAAAGTTGCAGAACTGCAGACTTATGACACCTACAAGAACTTCGAGAAGATATCTGGTGCACAGGAGTTGAAATATGCTCAGACCATTTGCACCTTGCTGAAACAGCGTTGTTTCCAGTTGCAGGTAGCATGGGAGGGTGAGACAACAGCCAATGCGGACCGTGTAGCCGTTGTGAAGGCTGCTAAGCTTGACTACACCACTGAGAATGGACTGAGCTACGGCGAGAACCTCATTGGTGCCGGTAATGACAGCAAGAGCACCTTCAAGACACTGAAGGCAGCTATTGCTCAGGTACTTTCCGACGATGAGGGTAGTTGTGTAGGTATTGCCAACGAGGTAGGTACTGCCAAGATTGCCAATCCTTTCTCTTTTGGTGATGTGTCTTACGTAGAGTCTCCTTACAGCTACAACTCTATCTCAGACTTCCAGGACAACATCCGTTCTATCCGCAACGTCTGGTATGGTTCCACCGATGGCAATGCTGCTTCAGTTAGTTTCAACGGTTTCTTTGCAAGCGTTAACCAGGCTTCGGTGAATTCGAGTGTTACAGGTGCCTTCAACAGTGCCATTACAGCTATTGGCAATATGCCTGCTCCATTCGTGAAATACTGCAGCACCATCTGGGGTATTGAATTTGTTGACGATAATGATTGGGATTAAATAAACAGACATAGACTGTCAAATGCTAAGCGCCTCACCCTAAAAAAGGTGAGACGCTTCAACCGTTAAAACAAATAACCTATAAAATAAGTAATATGATTAAATTGAAAAACCTATCAAAAGTGATGCTCGGAATGGCAGTCCTGTCATTAACCGCTTGTTCCGATGATGCCACCACAGGCGGTATCGGAGAACTGACTCCCGAAGAGAGTGCCTTCGGTAAGGCTAATGATGTGTTTACTGCCGAGGAATGGTATCCTGGCGGACAGTTGGGAACGACCGAAAAAGCCAGCTATTCTGCCATCACACCGGCTGCAGCAGCTATGGAAGAAGACTTCAACACGGGTGAAGACTTCTTCGAACATCTTTACACCTTCGATGTAGCACCTCGTAAGGGTCTTGGTCCTGCCTGGGTGCGCAACGGCTGTATTGCCTGCCACCCCAGTTACGGTCATGGCGAGCGCCAGACGGAATACCGTGCCAACACCATCGGCAATGGCTATCTGTTGGTTATCTATCACCCAGAGGAAGCCTATACCGAGGATGGCGTGCGCTACACCACCAGCAACTCCCCTTATATCTCTGAGGTAACTGGTATGCCACAGACACAGGCCATGTCTCCCTTCAAGGCTCCTATCGACGAGAATCAGATCAAGATTGAGTGGAAAGACGTGACCAAGATGCCGAGTGGACTGTCTATGGCATTCCCCGACGGTGAGAAGTACGCCCTCATCTATCCCGAGGTGACTATACCTGCCACGGCTTTCAACACCAACCCTGTACCTACAAATTATGAGGTTCGTCTGGAATCTACCATCGGTATCTACGGTACCGGTCTGATTGATGCCATCAGCGATGACGACATGCGCGAGCAGTATCGCAAGGAGGCTCCTTACGTTGACCTGAATCCTGCCATGTGGGATAAGGCTGCCAATGACTTTGCTGCCTCTGCTTACTACAGTGCTCCCTATAACGATACCAAAGACCACAACGGTGGCAAGGGTATTGTCAAGAAGTTCACCTACGCCATGACGCGTGGCTCGCTGCAGGACGGTGCCGGTGCCAATGCTATCTGGAACATCACCAACGTGACCCGTTCCGACCGCCACTGGCTCTACTCCACCACCCCTTGGGCTAAGGCTCAGAGTGAGGATGCCGAGGTTATCGCCTATATCAAGGAGCATGGTGCCTCGCCATTGAGCATCCTGCACCCCTACTATGCCGACGGCACTGACGAGAGAATCAAGGCACGTGTCTATGAAGTGCTGAACACCCCGTCGATAAAATACAAGGAAACCTTCGAGAAATACCTCCTCAACGACGAGTATTATGGAGGCGAGGAAGAAATGTCCGACAAGCAGTACTACCAGTTCATGGTATGGCACCGTGGTTTGGCTGTTCCCGCTGCCCGTAATCTGGACGACAAGGACGTACAGCGTGGTAAGACGCTGTTCACCGAGATGGGTTGTGCCCAGTGCCACCGTCCTTCTTGGAAGACGGGTGCCGACAATATGTGGGTCGATGCCAGCATCAAGGCATATGCCCAGAGCATCGGCAAGGATGCCAGCGAGATGCTTCCTAAGTATCCCTACCAGACCATCTGGCCCTATACAGATATGGTCCAGCATCGTCTGTTCATGGAAAACGACATCCGCACGGGCTGGTGCCGCACTACCCCACTATGGGGACGCGGTCTGTCTCGCCAGTTGACTGGTTCCGACGATCGTTTGCATGATTGTCGTGCACGCAATGTCATCGAGGCTATCATGTGGCATGCCTATTCCAAGCAGTCGGACGGCTACAATAGCGCTGTGAAGTTCTATAATCTCCCCAAAGCCGATCGCTACGCTGTTGTCAAATTCATTGAATCAATTTAATACACGATTTCTTGCCTATTTGGCAAATAATGTGTAATTTTGCACAGCATGAAGAAAATTGTCATAGCATTCTATATCGTGGTGATAGCCGTCATGGCTGTCGCCACGATTGTTGAGAAATACCAAGGTACTTCTTACGTGTCTGATTTCTTCTATGGAGCCTGGTGGTTCTCACTGCTATGGGCTATTCTCACGGCATCTGCCATTGGCTATTTTGTCCGGCAAAAAGTTCGCAAGGCGTTTGCCGTCATGCTTCACCTGTCGTTTGTCGTCATCCTGTTGGGAGCCCTCCTGACCCACCTCACTGCAGAGAAAGGTATCGTATATCTCCGCACAGGACAGTCAACCGACCAGTATATGACCGATGACATGCGCATCCATCCGCTACCCTTCAAGGTAACACTCAACCGTTTCGAGGTTCAGTATCATGAAGGCACCAGTGCTGCCGCCGATTATGTGTCAACCATCACCATGGACGATGGTCATGAGCAGAAGAAGGAGATGGTTTCGATGAACAACATCGCCTCCTTCCATTCCGTCCGTCTTTACCAGAGCAGTTTCGATGAAGACATGCAGGGCAGCGTTCTGGCAATGAACAGCGACCCCTGGGGCATTCCCGTCACCTATCTGGGTTATGCGCTTCTGTTCATCTCGCTCATCTGGATGCTCTTCGACCCGAAAGGCACCTATCGCCGGCTGTTGCGCTCGCCGCTTCTGAAGCGAGGATTGATGCTCGTCATTACTGTTTTCTCAACTCTCAACTCTCCATTCTCCACTCTCCACGCCGCCCCCCGTGTTCTCCCGCAAGAGACAGCCCATAAGTTCGGCCAGCTGTTTATGGTCTATAACGACCGTGTCTGTCCTGTCCAGACGTTCGCCATCGACTTCACCAAGAAGATTTACGGCAAGCGTTCCTATGGCGACTATACCGCCGAACAGGTGCTCACTGGTTTTATCTTCTTCAATGATGACTGGACGCGCGAACCCGTCATCAAGGTGAAGGGTGCCGAACTCAAGACGCGCCTCCGCATTCCCGACTATGCCTCCCAACAGTATTTCTTTGGCAAGAACGGATATATCCTCGGTCCCTACATTCAGGAATACTATCAAGGTCAGCAACAGGAAAGTTTCCACAAGCAGGCTGCCAAGGTCGATGAGAAAATCATGCTCATCATGGAATTGCACAAGGGAACTCCCCTAAAACTCCTACCCTATCAGGAGCATGGACAGACGGTGTGGTATGCCCCTACCGACAATCTCCCCGCTACCATGGACGCCGAGCATCAGAAATATATCCGCGAGGTGTTCACCCTGCTCAATGGCGAGGTGCAGGCTGGCAACTATCAACGTGCCAATGCTTTCCTCGACAAGATGCAGCAATACCAGAAGACGTTTGGTGCCGCGTCATTGCCCACCCAAACGCAGGTGAAGGCTGAGCGCATCTATAACAAGGTGGCTTTTGCAACCATCCTGTTCATGGTGTGCCTTACGATGGGCATACTCTCCTTCCTCTTGCTCATCCTCAACAAGATGAAATCCACCTATCTCTTCCAGCGTTGCATCCTGCTGGCTGCATTCCTGGCTTTGTCGTACTGTCTGGCACTCCGCTGGATTATCACCGGACATATTCCGATGGCGAACGGCTACGAGACCATGCTCTTCCTCGCATGGAGCATCATGCTGATTTCCATGATTATCTGTCGCTGGTTCCCCATCATGCTCACCTTCGGTTTCCTGCTTTCAGGATTCTTCCTGCTGGTGAGCCATATCTCGCAGATGGACCCGCAGATCAGCCATCTCATGCCCGTGCTCAATTCCCCCCTGCTGACCATCCATGTCAGCGTCATCATGATGTCGTTTGCACTACTCTCCCTGACATGCATCTGTGGCATCACGGCATTCGTCATGCCCCGACAGACAGAAGAACTGAAACTGCTCTCCCAGCTCTTCCTCTTCCCTGCCCTCACCTGCTTAGGACTGGGCATCTTCATCGGTGCCATCTGGGCCAATATCTCATGGGGCACCTACTGGAGTTGGGACCCGAAAGAAACGTGGGCGCTCATCACCTTCATGATTTACGCTATTGGTGTACACGAGCAGTCATTGCCATTCCTCCGAAAGGCCAAGTCTTATCACCTCTTTATGGTCTTTGCCTTCCTAACCATTCTCATGACCTATTTCGGAGTCAATTATTTCCTGGGCGGCATGCATAGTTATGCATAAAAAAGAATAGATTCTTTGGTTCTGTCACTGAATTTCGTTATCTTTGCATCCAAATAAAAGAACAATGGGAAATACAAGTCATAGAATTGTCTTCGAGAAGGCTAATGCTACCATATATCAATTTGACAACGGAACAGAGGTAAAGGAATTTCACGTAATACTTCACGTCAGTGATGCCCTGTTACCCTATTCCGCACAATTAGAGGCTATCCAAAATGCCTATAACTGTCTGCTTGAAAGTGAATTATTTGGTGCACGTTGTGTGTTCAAGCGCTATTTTCTCAGTGATGCTACCAATCAGGCAGATGATATAATTCTGAACGATGTAACTGATTGTGCCAAAAGCATTATCCAACAGGCACCTCTCGACGGTACGAAAGTAGCACTATGGTGTTACTTTCAGACCAATGTACAGACTTCACTGGGAAGAAGCGGACTCTACGAGGTACGCCATGGCGACTTCCGCCATCTCTGGAGTGGCAGTGCTCATAACTTGGCTGCCAATTCCGAATATCAGACACGTTTGCTTTTCAACGAGTACAATATGCAGTTACTGGAAGAGGAATGCACCTTGAAAGATAACTGCATTCGCACTTGGATTTTCGTAAATGATGTCGATTTGAATTACGGTGGTGTCGTTCGTGCCCGCAATCAATTCTTCTTTACCCAAGGACTCACGGTTAATACTCATTTCATAGCCTCAACGGGCATCGGAGGCCGTCAGCAGGATCCGAATGTACTGTCGCAAATGGACTTCTATGCCATTGCCGGCATCGAGCATGAACAAATCCATTATCTCTATGCTCCTACCCACCTCAACCGCACCAGCGACTATGGTGTCAGCTTCGAGCGTGGTACCCGCGTTGACTATCAGGATCGTCGCCATGTGTTTATCTCTGGAACTGCCAGCATCAACAACAAGGGCGAAATCATGTATCCCAAAGATGTGCGTCAGCAGACCCTGCGCATGTGGGAGAATGTAGAGACCCTATTGGCTGAAGCCGACTGTACCTTCGAGGACGTAGGCTATATGATTGTCTATCTGCGCGACACTGCCGATTATCAGTTAGTTCATCAGCTCTACGAAGAGCGCTTCCATGGCAAGCCTTACGTCATTGTCCATGCCCCCGTATGCCGTTCCGGCTGGCTGGTAGAGATGGAGTGCATGGCTATCCGTAAAGTCGACAATCCTACACTTAAGCCTTTCTAAATACTTTGCTGTTTCATCGAAATGTATTTTTACACAACGATAGATGGCCGAACGGAAAATAATACATGTAGACATGGATGCTTTCTTTGCTTCAGTAGAGCAACTGGACCATCCAGAACTGAGGGGTGTCCCACTGGCTGTTGGCTATGACGGGCCTCGAGGTGTGGTGGCCACGGCTTCCTATGAAGCACGACGCTATGGCATCCATTCGGCTATGTCTATGGCAAGGGCAAAACGCCTATGTCCGCAACTGACCGTTGTGAGTGGAAACTATAAAAGATATAAAGAGGTGTCGGCACAGGTACACCACATTTTTCATGATTACACAGACCTGATAGAACCCATTTCACTGGACGAGGCTTTTCTTGATGTAACTGTGAACAAGAAAGGAATTCAGTTGGCTGTAGACATTGCCAAAGAGATTCGTCAGCGCATCCGGGAGGAAATTCACCTGACGGCATCAGCTGGCGTATCATATAACAAGCTGTTGGCAAAAATTGCTTCGGACTGGCGAAAACCTGATGGGTTAACTACGATACATCCAGACAAGGCACTCGATTTCATCGCCCAACTGCGCATAGAAAAACTCTGGGGAGTAGGTCCCCGTACAGCTGAACGTATGCACTATATCGGTGTATTCACAGGGGCTGACCTGCGTAAATTGTCATTGACGCATTTGCAAGAAGTATTTGGCAAGGCTGGTCTCATGTATTATAACTTTGCAAGAGGAATTGACCACCGACCTGTGGAGACGGAATGGATAAGGAAATCGGTAGGATGCGAGCGTACATTCCTGGAGGATATTTATACACCTGCTTCCGTACTGACAGAACTGTATCACACTATTGAAGAGCTGGAACGACGCATCGCCAAGGGAGACTTTGAGGGACGTACACTGACACTGAAAGTGAAATACAATGATTTTACACAGATTACACGTTCTATCACCCAACAACGGATTTTGGTCACAAAAGACGACATACTCCCTCTCGCTAAGCGACTGCTTGGTGAAGTGGATTATGGAGCGCATCGCCCCATCCGGCTGTTAGGACTTTCCGTGAGTAATCCTACGATGGAAGGCGAGACACATAAGATTGAATGGGTGGAGGGATTTCTGCAATTTAAGGACTACGAAGAAGATATTGAAAATATAAACAAAAACTAACAACAAAAAACTATGAAACAGACAGATTTACGCGTTGGCATTATTGCCACAGGATGGATTGCCGAGAAAGCGGCATTCACCATTCAACGGATGGAGGGAGTCACCTGCCATGCCGTGGCTTCCAGAACATTACAGAAAGCGCAGGACTTTGCCGAGAAATGGGGAATACCATGCGCCTACGGCTCTTACTCTGAACTCCTCGACGCAGAGGATATCGACTTAGTGTATGTCGGTACACCCCACTCTCACCATTTCGACGTGACGATGGAGGCAATAGAAAAAAGGAAACCTTGTCTGGTAGAGAAAGCATTTATGGCAAACTACAACCAAGCCCGTAAGATTGTAGATGCTGCTAGAGCCAAGAAGGTGTATGTGGCTGAAGCGATCTGGACACGCTACCAACCTATCGTACAGACAATCCGTGACATCATCAAGAGCGGGCGACTGGGTGAGCTGCGCCTGCTGACGGGCAGTATCGGCTACAGCATGGGCAACAAGCCCCGCATCATGCGTGCCGACCTCTGTGGCGGTGCCTTGCTGGACCTAGGTGTCTATGGTATCAACTTCGTACGCATGTTCTGTGACGCTAAGATAGAGCAGATAGAGTCGCAGTGTATGAAGTCGGACACGGGGATGGACCTCACCAACTGCATCTCATGGCGCATGGAGGGGGGCATCATGGCAAATATCCAATCTACAGCCTGCTCGGTAAACGATAATCAAGGTACTATCTGCGGAACGGAGGGATACCTGATAGTGGACAATATCAATAACCCACAGACGGTCAAGGTATATAAACGCGACCGTATCATCGTAGAAGAAATCAAGGTTCCGCAACAGATCACAGGGTACGAATATCAGTTCCTGGCTTGCAAAGAAGCATTGAATCAAGGACTGACAGAGTCGCCCTATATGCCATTGGACGAGACACTTTATATCATGAAGCTGATGGACGAGTTACGATTTAAGTGGGGCGTGGTGTATCCGATGGATGAGTTGAGAGTTGAGAGTTGAGAGTTCGCCAGACAGGGCAAGAGTGAAAAAGAAAAAAGGCTTGGACATTTTCCAAGCCTTTTTCTTTTATTTTGCATACGCTACGGAGCGTGTTTCGCGGATAACCGTTATCTTCACCTGACCGGGATAGGTCATTTCGTTCTGAATCTTTGTGGCTATCTCACCGCTGAGTGCCTCCGTCTCGGCATCATCCATCTTGTCGGCACCGACAATGACACGGAGTTCACGACCAGCCTGGATGGCATATGTCTTTGTAACCCCAGGATAACTCATGGCGATAGCCTCCAGGTCGTTGAGTCGCTTGATATAAGCTTCAACGATTTCACGACGGGCACCGGGACGGGCACCACTGATAGCATCGCAAATCTGCACAATAGGAGCCAGCAGCGTCTGCATCTCCATCTCGTCATGGTGAGCACCGATGGCATTGCAGATATCGGGTTTCTCCTTGTATTTCTCTGCAATCTTGGCACCATAGATAGCGTGTGGATCCTCAGTGTCCTCATCGGGCACCTTACCTATATCATGCAACAGTCCGGCACGCTTGGCCTTCTTCGGGTTCAGTCCCAGCTCAGCAGCCATCACCGCACACAGGTTGGCTGTTTCGCGGGCATGCTGCAACAGGTTCTGACCGTAAGAAGAACGATATTTCATTTTACCAATGATACGAATCAGTTCGGGATGCAGACCATGGATACCCAAGTCAATAGCTGTACGCTTACCTGTCTCAATGACCTCGTTTTCCAACTGTTTCTTCACTTTGGCAACAACCTCCTCAATACGGGCAGGGTGAATACGTCCGTCGCTCACCAACTGGTGAAGTGCCAAACGGCAGGTCTCACGACGAATGGGATCGAAGGCGGAAATCACGATAGCCTCAGGTGTATCATCAACAACAATTTCAACGCCACAAGCAGCTTCCAGTGCACGGATATTCCGACCTTCACGTCCGATAATACGACCTTTCACGTCGTCGTTTTCGATATGGAAAACGCTGACAGAGTTTTCAATAGCTGTTTCAGTAGCTACTCGCTGGATAGTTTGGATAACTATTTTCTTGGCCTGTGCATTAGCATTAAGCTTGGCCTCATCCATGATTTCGTTGATATAGCTGGCAGCATCCGTCTTAGCCTCATCTTTCATCGCCTCTACCAGACGGGCTTTAGCCTCCTCGGCACTAAGTCCTGAGAGCTCTTCAAGCTTGGTACGTTCCTGCATTTGCATTTTCTCGAGTTCCTCGGTCTTGAGGGCAAGCATCTTCTTCTCGTTATCGATGCGATTCTGCTGGTTGTCGAGTTCGTTCTTACGACGGCCTAACTCCTCCTGACGCTGGTTGAGGGAAATCTCTCGCTGTTTCAGACGGTTCTCGTTCTGTTGGAAGTGCTGGTTGCGCTGCTGCACTTCCTTCTCCAGTTCACTCTTTTTGTTGAGGAACTTCTCCTTGACTTCCAGAAGTTTCTTTTCCTTGATTACCTCAGCCTCTTTCTTGGCTGCACTGACCATTTCATTATATTTCCCCTTTATGACAAAACGGAAAATCAAAAAGCCACACACGCCACCCAATACTAAGGCGGCCACAATGGCAATAATAGCAACTATAATATTCATAAATTATATATATTGAGTTAATGTTCTCATTTCGTCAACGTGACGATCCCAAAACCTCTTCCATCTCCTTCGTGAGGCGGGTAAGAACATCATCATAGGGGGCAGTATCATTATGCAACCGCTCACGCTCATACATCAGAGCTACGTCAATGAGTGTCATCAACGATATAACATGCTCCGACTTACGCCCTTTGTATGCCTGTGCGTATGCGTTATAGCGATCGGTAATGAGTTTGGCTGCATTCCGATAGTACTCTTCGTCTTCACGATTAATCTTGACTTCGATTTCCTCGTCATAGACATGCAACCTGATATTTAGTTTACTTTGATCTGCCATGTAACTTGTTGTCCCTATTGCTGTTCTTCGTCACTGAGGATTGCAATACATTTGTTAACATCACGGATAAGCTTCGACAAACGATTCTTGGCACCATCTAGGTCACCATCAGTAATCTCAATCATCTTAGCCATCTTCAGTGAGTTATAGTCATTCTGCTCCTGTTCCAACTTAGCCTGCAGTTGTTTGATGTCCTGCTCGTTCTTTTCAATCATCGCATAAAGCTCCTGATTCTCCTTTTTCAGCTCTTGAAACTGGAGTATCATCTGCCTCAAACGGGTCTCGAACGTAACTATCGTTTTCTCATTAGGCGTCATAACATCCCACTTTACTTGACAAAGGTAAATATTTTTTTGTTAAAGTCTTTTCTTTAAAGTAAAGATTTAACGTTTTTTATTTCGTTTCGCTCTCTGCTGGCCGTTTTTCTTTCTTGGCAAGCATCACTATGCGATAAACGAAGTCGGTAACCCACTGCTGGGAAAAGCCTAACTTTTGAGTGTATTGACGAATAGCAACCACTGTTTTCATTACACCAGCATCAGAGAAGTCGTTCTTGTTATAAATATCATTAACGGTCTTCTCCGTCATGGTGCGGATAGCACTCTTGAAGAAACTGGGTACACGAAGTTTAAACTTCATCAGGTTACCCGTCAGCATCATCAGGTCTTGCGAAAAGGCAGAGAACTGAATCATGTAAGTCTGGATATCCTGTGGCTTCTTGCAGCGTTTGCGGATACTTGCCTCTATCTCCTTGGTAAAGTCGTCGCTCATACCATAGATTTCCTTCAGCATCTTCTTACAGCGCGACTTCTCAGCCAGACCGAGTTTATTGTTCTGTGTAGGAACATGCAGTGTGGCTTTAAATACGCGCAAGTCGGGTAAAGCAGCCAAGTTGGTGATACCCAAATCAGAAGCCATTACTGCCTGAAAATATACGCGGATAAGGGTCATGAAATCCTCCATGCCTCCCACTTTCTGTTCTGTATCGTCGCCCTTGCGACCGAATAGTTTTGAAAAGAATCCCATAATTAATTGATTAAAAACGGTGCAAAGTTACAATTTTTTTTCTAACTTTGCAGCGAAAATCAAATAAAAAGCGAAGAATATGAAAGGAATTGTATTGGCAGGTGGCAGCGGAACACGCCTCTACCCCATCACAAAAGGAATTTCGAAGCAGTTGATTCCCATCTTTGACAAACCGATGATCTACTACCCTATCTCGGCTCTGATGCTGGCTGGTATCCGTGAAATCCTGATTATTTCGACCCCTTACGACCTGCCTGGTTTCAAGCGCCTGTTAGGTGACGGTTCGGAGATTGGCGTGCATTTCGAATATGCCGAACAGCCTTCACCCGACGGATTGGCTCAAGCTTTCATTATCGGTGAAAAATTCATCGGTAACGATTGTGCCTGCTTGGTATTGGGCGACAACATATTCTACGGCAGCGGTTTCACGGGATTGCTGAAACAGAGCGTGGAGAATGCTGAGAAACACGGTCAGGCCACTGTCTTCGGATATTACGTGAACGACCCTGAGCGTTACGGTGTTGCTGAGTTTGATGCTGATGGAAACTGTCTGAGTATCGAAGAGAAACCCGCCAAACCAAAGTCAAATTATGCTGTGGTAGGTCTCTATTTCTATCCCAACAGTGTGGTGGAGATTGCCAAGAACATCAAGCCCTCAGCACGTGGTGAATTGGAAATCACCACTGTCAATCAAGAATACTTGAAACAGCAGAATCTGAAAGTGCAGACTCTGCAACGTGGTTTTGCATGGCTTGACACCGGTACACACGATTCTTTGTCGGAGGCCAGTACATTCATCGAAGTCATTGAGAAGCGCCAAGGACTAAAGGTGGCCTGTTTGGAAGAAATAGCTTTCAAGCGGGGGTGGATTACAAAAGAACAGCTTAGAAAGGTTGCCGAACCGATGGCCAAAAACGACTACGGACGATATCTCCTACAGTTAGCAGAATAAGGAAAAGGGCAGCAAAAAGCTGCTCTTTTCTGTTGAAAAACACCTTTTTGGTTATTTTTTCCACATTTTATTTGGCAGAAATAAAAATTATATTTATTTTTGCAGATGAAATAATAATATTTGTTAATAACTAAATAGAATTGCCTATCGACAAAACTTCTACTTCAATTAAAACAATTTGAGTATGAAGACATATGCACGCCGCACTGACGAGGAGCTTGCTTTCCTCTACGCTGCGGGAGACAACAAGGCTTTTGATGAGTTACTAACAAGAAACCAACAGAAGTTGTTCAGTTATATTCAATTCGTAGTACGCGACTATGATTTGGCTAATGATATCTTTCAAGATACCTTTATCAAAGCCATCGTAAAGTTGCAAGAGGGTAAATACGCCAACACTGGCAAGTTCTCGTGTTGGCTGACACGTATTGCCCACAATATTATGATTGACAAATTCCGTCGTCACAAGAGTGAGCACCTTTTCGAGCCGAATGCCGAAAACGACCTGAGTCATCTGAGCAACGAGTCTTTAAAGGAAGGCAATCGTGAGAACGAGTTTGTCAACAACCAGATTATGGCCGATGTGCGCCATCTGATGCAAAAACTTCCCGCTGCCCAGCGTGAAGTGGTATATATGCGTTACTATCAGGGAATGTCATTCAAGGAGATTGCAGAAATCACTGGAGTGAGTATCAACACCTCACTAGGTCGCATGCGTTACGCTATCATCAATATGCGACACATGGCTAAGCAGAATAACATCTACCTGAATATGGAGTGACCACCACTCATCTACCTAGAGCGAACGCAGTTCGCTGATAATTTGAATAGGATCTGAAGCCTTGAACACATAACTGCCACTGACCAAGACATCGACGCCTGCCTTTACCAGACGGGGAGCTGTTTCTGCTTGCACCCCACCATCAACCTCAATAAGGGCACGGCAACCTTTCTCGTCAATCATCCGACGGAGACTTTGCACTTTTTGAATGGTGTTCTCAATGAACTTCTGACCACCGAAACCAGGGTTTACACTCATCAGCAAGACCAGATCCACATCACTGATAATGTCTTCCAACATTGATACTGGTGTGGCTGGATTCAGCGTCACTCCAGCCTTCATGCCAGCATCGTGGATTTCCTGAACCGTACGATGCAGATGTGTGCATGCCTCGAAATGAACATTCATCATCATAGCACCTAATTTGGCTGTTTGCTTGATATACTGTTCTGGATGCACGATCATATAATGCACATCCAAGGGTTTGGTGCATATGGAGGCGACAGCTTCCAACACAGGGAAACCAAATGAGATGTTGGGTACGAAGACGCCATCCATCACATCAAGATGAAGCCAATCGGCTTCACTGCGATTAATCATGTCGATGTCGCGGTCGAGATGAAGAAAGTCGGCTGCGAGCAATGAAGGTGATACTTTCGTCATTTCATTTTCATTTTAATTCAATCCTTCCACCACAAAGGTGTCGTTAGGTCCTTTTACTGTTCTATACATTCTGGCCATCTGCTTAATGAACAGAATAGTTGACTCACGAGGCTGAATTAATGGTTCTTGAGTAGAAATTTGCATAGGCAACTATTGTTTAATGTTTCTACTTTCCAAACGGACAGCCTCAGATGTTTATTTTGTCTTTAACATTATTTATTTTATAGTGTACGATTCAATGTCTTTCATCCCGTTGAGGAAGTCACGAGCCATCATTCGCTTTTTGCCTGCTAACTGTAATTCCTCGATAGCAAGCCATTCGTCTTGCGTGGCCACCAACAAAGCTTTTTGCTCGATGGAAATCTGTCCTTGTCCTACTCCTGCTATATGACCAGTCTTACGTGTCTTGAAGATCTTGAGCACCGTCTCTTTACCATCCGGGGCAACCAACGTAGTCCAAGCCCCAGGATAAGGACTCAGGCCACGAACGAAGTCATAGACACGTTTGGCTGACTGGGACCAGTCTATCTCACATGTTTCCTTAAAGATTTTTGGGGCGGGGGGTAATGAGTGGAGAGTGGAGAGTTGTGAGTTGAGCACATCCTCCTGACTCATCGTTTCTGGATGTCCGTCGGCAGCAATGATACGGTCGAGCGTTTGCAAACAGATATCAGCACCGAGGTGCATCAGTCCGTCATAGACATATTCTACGTCAGCATCGTCGGGGATGGCGAAAGGCAATTGCATAATGATGCGACCGGTGTCTATGTCATGGTCTAAGAAGAAAGTAGTCACTCCCGTCTCCGTCTCGCCATTGATGACTGCCCAGTTAATAGGAGCAGCACCACGATACTGAGGCAACAGGGCTGCATGAACATTGAAGGTGCCATATTCGGGCATAGCCCACACCACCTCCGGCAACATGCGGAAGGCCACAACCACCTGCAGGTTTGCATCATAAGAGCGTAACTGCTCCACAAACGCAGGGTCTTTCATCTTCTCGGGCTGGAGTACTGGAAGCCCATGTTCCAGGGCATATTGTTTGACGGCAGAAGGCTGGAGCACACTACCGTGACGTCCTACGGGCTTGTCCGGTTGGGTGACTACAGCCACAACATTGTAACCGTGCTCTACCAAGGCTTGGAGTGTAGCAACTGCAAACTCTGGTGTTCCCATAAACACGATACGTAAATCTTCTTTCTTCATCATCATTTATTCTTGGCTTAAGTCGCGCACCATTTTGCGATAGGTGCTATACATACGTTCACGGGAGATATATCCCTTCAAGTGACGATCCTCGTCTAAGACGGGTAACCAGTCGGCATGTGTCCGTTCAAAGGTCTTCATCACGTCCTTCATAGACGTTCCGTCACTCAGTACTGCGGCAGGAGGTGTCATCAACTGACTGGCAGTAAAATGATGATACAGTTCCGTACGGAACACCACATGACGTATCTTAATGATATTGATTTCGCCCAACAAACTTCCTGCAGCATCAATCACCGGCAGCACGCTATGGCGTGAACGGCTAATCTTATGCACCATCTGTCCCAGTTCCATATCGGGGGGGACACCTTGATAGTCACGATCTACCACGGAGTCGAGACTCATCAGTGTCAATACTGCATGATCGGTATGATGGGTTATCAGTTTCCCCTGACGAGCCAGACGCATGCCGTAGATGCTATGAGGCTCGAAGATAATAATCGTGAGATAGGCAAAAACCGACACTATCATGAGTGGCATAAAAAGATTATATCCACTGGTAATTTCAGCTATCAAGAAGATGCCCGTCAGCGGAGCATGCATCACACCTGACATCACACCAGCCATACCCAACAAGGCAAAGTTTTTCTCAGGTACGTAAACACCGACCTCATGGATATTCCACAGACGGGAGAACAGGAAACCCGTGAAACAACCGATAAACAAAGAGGGAGCAAACGTACCGCCGCAGCCTCCTCCACCATTCGTAGCACTCGTGGCAAACACTTTCGTGAAAAGCACCAAGGCCAGATAACCTATCAAGAACTCGGGATGTCCGTAGAAGAGTGAATTGTCCAAAATCTGATTCCAGTCGGCCTCTGTCTTACCATTGAGTAGCAGATTAATGCTGTGATAACCTTCCCCATAGAGCGAGGGAAAGAGGAAAATTAATGTACTCAGAATGACACCACCTATCACCAAGCGGACATAGGGCTTGTCCTTGAAACGGGCAAACATGTCTTCGCAAGCATTCATCGTACGGATGAAATAGAGGCTCACCAGTCCGCAACAGATACCCAACAGAATAGTCGCCGGCACGCGCTGTACCGTCCAATCAGAATCCAGATGGAATGAGAAAAGGACTGCATTACCACTTAATATATAGGTAAAACAGGTAGCCGTCACACAGGAAACAAGTATCGGCAACAGAGACGCCATGGTCAGATCGATCATCAACACTTCCAGTGTAAAGACCAGTCCTGCTATCGGAGCCTTGAAAATGCCGGCAATAGCTCCCGCAGCACCACATCCTACGAGGGTCATCAGCGTCTTGCTGTCTAATTTGAAAACACGTCCCAGGTTGCTACCAATGGCAGAACCCGTCAAGACAATAGGCGCCTCGGCTCCCACCGATCCGCCAAACCCGATGGTGATGGCGGAGGCTATCACGCTTGACCATGTATTATGGGATTTCAAACGCGACTTGTTGGAAGAGATGGCATAAAGGATACGGGTGATACCATGAGAGATATTATCTCTGACCACATGACGGACAAAAAGAGACGTGAGATAAATACCGATAACGGGATAGACCAGATACAACCAGTTATAACCCGTAGCCCTGAACTGACCGGTCAGCAGGGCTACTATCTGATTGATCATGCCATGTAAAACGAAAGCAGCAAAAGCAGCAAACAGTCCCACAAAAAAGGCGAGAACAAGTAGGAACATCCTGTCACTGACATGTTCTACCCGCCATTGGTGCAATCGCTGCAACCAGGTCATTTTTCCTATGCTTTCTGGCTGACTACTCATTATTTCCTTATAATACTTACTTCCCCGTTCTCTTTCAAGCGGATAATACTGGATGGCTGGTGAGGTTTATGCTCCTGACGCCGCGACCAGCACACATAGTCAACCGCCTCCAGAATACGAGGGTCGATATCTTGATAGTTCTGCGCCGCAGGTTCGCCACTGATATTGGCTGAAGTAGAAACCAATGCCTTTTGGAAACGATAGCACAGCTCCTTGGAGAAAGGCTCCTGCGTGATGCGCATACCGATACTGCCATCCTCCGCAATCAGATTCGGAGCCAGATTGATGGCACCGTCGAGTATCAACGTGGTGGGCTTGCTATCGCTGTCCTTCATACTGTCAAGCAATTGCCATGCCACATCGGGCACATTGCGTACATAACGCTGCAGACGGGCATCGCTGTCAACCAGACAAATGAGCGCTTTGGAATCGTCGCGCTGTTTGATCTCATATACCCGCTTCACAGCCTCAGCATTGGTGGCATCACATCCGATGCCCCAAACGGTGTCTGTAGGATAAAGGATTACCCCACCCTTCCGCAGCACTTCCACTGCGTTCTTTATATCTTCTTCTCTTGTCATCAGAACTCACTGGTAAAATGGAACTTGATATGCTTGAAGTCTTCTTGTGCCATGGACAGCACATAACCGGAATCAGCCAGGAAGACGTCGCGTCCCTCTTTGTCCTTCGCCATATACTGGTACTTGCGCTTCTTGAAGTTCTCCAGTTCATCGGCATCGTCACTCTCAATCCAACAGGCTTTATAGAGATGGACGGGTTCCCAACGGCACTTGGCATTATATTCGTTCTCCAGACGATACTGGATGACCTCGAACTGCAACTGACCTACCGTTCCGATAATCTTGCGACCATTGAACTGGTTGACAAACAACTGGGCTACACCCTCGTCCATCAACTGGTCAATACCTTTCTGAAGCTGTTTGGACTTCATGGGGTCATCGTTCTCAATATATTTGAAGAGTTCCGGCGAGAAAGAAGGTAAGCCACGGAAATGCAACTGTTCGCCTTCGGTCAGCGTGTCACCTATTTTAAATATACCATTATCGGGTAAACCTACGATATCCCCTGGCCATGCCTCATCGATGGTTGACTTGCGCTGTGCCATGAACTGAGTCGGTGACGAGAAACGCAGCGTCTTTCCCTGACGTACATGCAGATAGGGCTGATTACGCTGGAACTTGCCACTGCACACCTTACAGAAAGCGATACAAGAGCGGTGATTGGGGTCGATATTGGCGGTAATCTTAAAGATAAAACCAGTGAACTTAGGTTCTTCCGGCTTCACCATACGCTCCTCTGCCTTAGTGTCGCGAGGACTGGGCGCTATCTCTACAAAACAATTGAGCAACTCCTGAACACCGAAATTATTCAACGCTGAACCGAAGAATACAGGAGCTACCTCAGCGGAACGATAGGTTTCTACATCAAAAGCAGGATAGACACCATCCACCAGTTCCAGATCTTCACGCAGTTTTGCTGCATCCTGCTCACCGATACGGTTATCGAGTTCAACGGAATCGAGCTCAACACTCACCTTTTCGGTTACGCGCTGCTTGTCGGGGGTGAAGAGGTCGAGCTTTTGCTCGTAAATATTATAGACGCCCTTGAACTTAGCACCTTGGTTGATAGGCCACGACAGTGGGCGTACCTTGATTTCCAGCTCTTTCTCTAATTCATCCAGCAAATCGAAAGGATCACGACCCTCACGGTCCATCTTATTGATAAAGATAATCACAGGCGTGTTACGCATGCGACAAACAGACATTAACTTTCTAGTCTGTGTCTCCACACCCTTAGCCCCATCCACCACGATGATGGCAGAATCGACAGCCGTCAACGTGCGGTAGGTATCCTCGGCAAAATCCTGGTGACCTGGGGTGTCAAGGATGTTCACCTTGTACTCTATATCCGATCCATCGGGTGTATAGTCGAACTCCATCACTGAAGTTGACACCGAGATACCACGCTGTTTCTCAATGTCCATCCAGTCGGAAGTTGCTGTCTTCTTGATTTTGTTGTTCTTAACGGCACCAGCCACCTGTATCTGACCGCCGAACAAGAGGAATTTCTCTGTCAAGGTAGTCTTACCGGCATCCGGGTGCGATATAATGGCGAATGTACGCCTGCGTTCTATTTCTTGATTCATTTCAATTATTCAATTCTACAATTCTACAATCTTTTCCAGACAATCTTTTAAACTTTCTTCCCAATAAGGAATTTCAATACCATATACAGTCTTTATTTTTGTCTTATCCAATACGGAATAATGGGGACGGTTGGCAGGTGTAGGATACTCTGCCGTATGCAAAGGACGTACATGACAGGTAGCAATACCTGCCAGACGGTGAATAGTCTTGGCAAAATCATACCATGAGATGACACCTTCGTTGGAGAAATGATAGATACCTGGCTGAATACCTTTTTCAATAGCTGTCATTATGACGGATGCCAAGTCACGAGCATAGGTAGGCGTACCTATTTGGTCGAAAATAACCCCCAGTTCGCTTTTTTCCTTTCCCAAGCGAATCATCGTTTTGACAAAGTTATTACCAAATGAGCTATAAAGCCAGGCAGTACGGATAATCATCGAGCGCGTGCAAGAATTCGACACGCTCAATTCCCCTGCCAGTTTCGTGCAACCATAGACGCTGTTAGGATGCGGTATATCAGTCTCGACATAGGGCGTATGATTCGTTCCGTCAAACACATAATCGGTCGATATATGGATGATCCACCCGCCACGTTTCTCTGCAGCTGCAGCCAAATAGCCTGGAGCCGTAGCATTGAGAAGCCGACATAGTTGCTCATGATCCTCTGCCTTATCCACAGCTGTATAACCGGCACAATTGACTACACCGTCAATCTCATGCTCGGCAACAAACTGTTCGATGGCTGTCTGATCGGTGATATCCAATTCCTGAACATCAGTATTAAACCATCGGTGTTGGGGATATGAAGTCTCCAACAACTGCATTTCATTTCCCAACTGACCTTGACAGCCTGTAATCAATATATTCATTCTAATCGAATTCTAAAGGTTCTTGTTTATCCTTCAAATAATAATCGTTCAACATCCCGATAAACGTAGATATTTCCTTCACGGCATGCTGTGTCTCCAAAGAGATGTCTTTTTTCTGCAAGCGTAGCATCATCACTCCATAGAGGGAATTGAAACAGGTCTCGATTTCATTTTCCTCTTTATTGGCTCCGTGATTACGTAATTCAACTATATAAGGCAGCACCTTGTAATACTCAGAATTATAAAAAGGGAACTTACTGCTACCCAGCAGTTGTACATGCAATTCTTCCAACTGCTGTAACACCACCTTATTAATCTGAATATGACCTTTTTCACGACAACCTTCTTCATTCATCATCCGAATGAGATTCCCAAACCAGTCAGCCTCATCTTCCTTCTGTTCGTCAGTATAATCGAAACGGTCAATATATTCTCTTCTGATGCGGCTGAGCGAACAACCAAAAGCACGAATGGTATCCTCTACCTGCCACATATATAGCAAATATTCTGCTATATTCTTGCGTCTTAATTCTTGAGCTATCAACATATTTTAAAATCTCAGCAGATTAGTTGTCAATCCTAACAGCATAATGATGGAACCTATAATCACTGCAACACCAATAATCTGATTAATCAATCGGATGCCGAACTCATCGAACTTGGCACGAATTTTATCCACCAACCAAGTCAATCCCCACCACCATAGCATGGCACCTCCCACTATACTTAAAAAGCCGACCACCATCTCAAACGGATGATTGGGCAATACGAAAGCAAACTGGGCATACATAGCCAAGAAAAGGAAGATAATCAGAGGATTGGAGAAGGTGACGAGGAATGCCGTCCACGTATTGTACCAAAGCGTTCCCTTCTGCTGCCCCGACTGATGCATTTTCCGGGTAGGATCGGAATAATAAGTGAAAAGACCAAAGCAAAGCAACATCACACTGCCCACTATCTGCAGATAAAAACGATTCTTTTCGTTTGTGATGAAATCCATCACGAACGACATACCAAACCCTGCAATTCCTGCATAGATAATATCACTAACAGCTGCTCCCAAACCTGTGGCAAAACCATACCAGCGTCCTTTGTTCAAAGTACGCTGTACACAAAGGATACCTACAGGTCCCATTGGTGCTGAGGCTATCATACCTATCAGCATGCCTTTGACTATAAAATCTAATATATTAATAGGTACATGAAACGGCATATCGATTGCAAAGGTACTAATTTTATGTGAATTAATAAGATTTTCACCATAAAACTTTGCATTATCGTGCTTTTTTCATACCTTTGTGGCTGTTTTAATGTCAAGCAATAAAAACAATAAACTATAAATTATGAACGATCAAGCAAACATCAAGCCATACGTCATTGGCTTAGACTTAGGAGGAACTAACTCTGTTTTCGGTATTGTTGATGCCCGTGGCGATATCAAGGCCACTACAGCCATCAAGACTGGGGGTTTTGAAAAAGTGGAGGATTACGTCAAGGCATCTGTTGAGGCACTGCAGCCTATTATCGAACAGGTGGGTGGTATCGAGAAAATCAAAGCTATGGGCATAGGTGCTCCTAATGGCAACTATTACAATGGTACTATAGAATTTGCACCCAATCTACCTTGGGCTCACGACGGTATCGTACCTCTGGGTAAAATGTTCAGCGATGCATTGGGCATTCCTGTAGCCCTGACCAATGACGCCAATGCTGCTGCTATCGGCGAAATGGTTTACGGTGTAGCCCGTGGCATGAAGAACTTCATTGTCATCACGCTTGGTACCGGTGTAGGCTCCGGTATCGTGGTTAATGGTCAGTTACTCTATGGACACGACGGCTTTGCCGGTGAGTTAGGCCATGTCACTATGGTACGTGGTGCCGAAGGTCGTTTGTGCGGATGCGGACGTACCGGCTGTCTGGAGGCTTACTGCTCTGCTACTGGTGTGGCTCGTACAGCTCGCGAACTGCTGAGCAAGACCGAGCGTCCGTCATTGCTTCGTGAAATGAATCCAGAAGACATCACCTCTTTGGATGTCAGCATTGCTGCTGGTAAAGGTGACGAATTGGCTAAGGAGATTTATGAGTTCACAGGCAATATGCTGGGTGAGGCTTGTGCTGACTTTGCCGCATTCTCGTCTCCTGAAGCTTTCATCTTCTTCGGAGGTATGGTGAAAGCAGGCGATCTGATTATGGAGCCCATCAAGAGATCTTACAACGAGCATGTGCTCCCCATCTTCCGCAATAAAGCACAGTTCTTGGTAAGCGGACTGGATGGTGCGTCGGCTGCTGTACTCGGTGCTTCAGCCATCGGCTGGGAAATCTAATCCCCATAATTTTATATGATGAAGATATGAAAAGAGGTTGGTGCAGGACGCTACCAACCTCACTTCATAATATGATAAGATAGTCAAGCAATTGCTGACAATGCCTTATCGGTGGCAAATATAGTACTTAATCAGCAAACTAACAAATTTTTAACTATCTTTTTTCAAAAAATCTAACTTTTATTTCGTCACCAAGGGCGCTGACTTCCGATAGGCCATTCCTGTCACATGACATAGCAGCTGACCTTCTTGATTGGTGATACGCACTTCTACAGAAGGGATTTTGTGATGATTGACAATCTCGATAGCCTCAGCCGTCAAGACATCACCCTCACGAGCAGAAGCCAGATACATAATATTATTCTGTATACCAAAGGTCAACTGACCTCGACTATTCATCACGGCAGCCAAAGCCAAGTCTGCCAATGTAAACAAGGCGCCCCCTTGGCAGACACCGCCAGCATTCAAATGTTCACGGGTAACGGCCATGGTAGCCACAGCCCTCCCTTCCGACATTTCAGTAATCACACAACCTGCTGCTGCAGCAAAACGGTCGTTCGTATTCAGGAATTGTTGAATATTCATCATCAAATTCTTAACATTTGTCGGCAAAATTACTATTTTTCTATCAAACCGTAAAAATAATCAGAAAAAAATTTGCTGATTAGAAGAAAACTATGTATTTTTGCATCCGAAAACATAAAACGTTCAATAAAAAATGACGAATTTACAGAATGCATGGTGGTGGCGTAACTCGAGATTGAAATAGTCGCGGGGTACGATGCCGTATGTGTTCAACAAATAATAAAAGGCTCGTCGTTAACGCGACGGGCCTTTTTCACGTAACATTGGAAACTTAACACAAAACATCATATATGGAAAAAACTTTTTTAGTTGACGAGAAAGGATACTACGGAGAATTCGGAGGTGCTTACGTCCCTGAAATTCTCTATGCCACCGTCAAGAACCTGCAGGAGCAGTACCTGCCCATCATCGAGTCGGAGGAGTTTAAGAAGGAGTATATGCAACTGCTTCGCGACTATGTCGGGCGCCCCTCCCCTCTCTACTACGCTAAGCGTATGAGTGAAAAGTACGGTTGTCAGCTTTATCTGAAACGTGAAGACCTGAACCATACTGGAGCACACAAAATCAACAACACCATCGGACAGATTCTCTTGGCAAAAAAAATGGGCAAGAAACGCATCATCGCTGAAACCGGTGCAGGTCAGCATGGTGTGGCTACAGCAACTGTATGTGCACTGATGGATATGCCATGTGTGGTATATCAAGGTGCCTTGGATGTGGAACGCCAGCATGTCAATGTAGAGCGCATGAAAATGTTAGGTGCTGAGGTACGTCCTGTGAAAACGGGTAACTGGACCTTGAAAGATGCTACTAACGAAGCTATACGCGATTGGTGTTGCCATCCTGCCGATACTTTTTATATTATTGGTAGCACCGTAGGTCCTCATCCTTACCCTGATATGGTAGCTCGTCTTCAGAGCATTATTTCCGAAGAGATTAAACAGCAATTGCAGGAGAAGATAGGACGCGACTATCCTGACGTCTTGATGGCATGTGTCGGCGGTGGCAGTAATGCTGCTGGTACTATCTATCACTATATTGACGATGAGCGCGTTCGTATCATCTTAGCCGAAGCAGGCGGCCAGGGTGCCGATACGGGACATACTGCCGCTACGATTCACGCAGGTCGTTTGGGTATCCTGCATGGTGCGAAAACATTGGTGATGCAGACCCCTGACGGTCAGATTATCGAAGCGGAGAGCATCTCAGCTGGTCTCGATTATCCCGGAATCGGTCCGATGCATGCCAATCTGGCCTCCCAGCATCGTGCGACCGTCTATTCTATCAATGATGACGAAGCCGTTAAAGCTGCCTATGAACTGACACGTATGGAGGGCATCATTCCTGCATTGGAGAGTGCCCATGCGATAGCCGCCCTGCAGAAAATACAATTCAAACCTGAAGATGTAGTGGTTCTGACTGTCAGCGGACGGGGAGACAAAGACGTAGAAACCTATCTGTCACACAAAGAAATGGCTGGAGAATATGGAAACTTTTAACTATACTACCAACACAAAAACTATACTGGCCGACCTATATACACCGGTCGGCGTGTATATGCGACTGCGTGATATCTATCCGCAAAGTGCATTGATGGAGAGTTCGGATTATCATGACAAAGACAATTCCCGCTCGTTTATCGGCATTAATCCCATCGCCTCTGTCGCTATTGGTCATGGCATCGCGACCATCGTTTTTCCCAATGGTTCCCAAGAAAAACATACCATCACCAAAGAGTATGGTACTGCAGAAGCCATTCATGCCCTCATCGACTGTGTCAAGGTAGAGGGAGAGCATGCCGATTTCTGTGGACTGTACGGTTATACGTCTTTCAATGCCGTGCGCTATTTCGAAAATATTGCCGTTAAAGACGAGACACAGGAGAAAAACGATGCGCCAGACATGCTCTATATATTATATAAGGACATCATCGTCTTCGACCATTTCAATAGTCAGCTGACCATCGTAAGCCTTTCTGACCACACTGACGATTCTGACAACTCCGAGATAACTGACATTCTCCGCGCCATGAACAAAACCAATGTGCAGGCTTACGATTTCCACCCTGTAGGAGAGGTTCACTCGACATTGACTGACGAGGAACATAAAGCCAATATCCGCTTAGGTATTAAGCATTGCTTGCGGGGTGATGTATTCCAGATTGTTCTCTCCCGACGCTTTATCCAAAAGTACGAGGGTGATGATTTCAAACTCTATCGCGCCTTGCGCAGTATCAACCCTTCGCCATACCTCTTCTATTTCGACTTCGGCGGTTTCCGCATTTTCGGTTCCAGCCCTGAGACACACTGTCGCATCGAAGGTAAAAAGGCTTATATCGACCCTATTGCCGGCACGACCCGCCGCACAGGGGATGCTGAAAAAGATCGGGAAGGAGCAGAATATCTGCGCAAGGATCCGAAGGAGAATGCCGAACACGTGATGCTGGTAGACCTGGCTCGCAACGATCTCAGCCGCAACTGTCATGGGGTGAAAGTCGATTTCTATAAAGATTTGCAATATTACTCCCACGTCATTCATCTTGTGAGCCGCGTCAGTGGCGAACTGGATGAGGGAGCCGACCCTGTCAAGACTTTTATTGACACTTTCCCTGCCGGCACACTCTCTGGTGCACCTAAAGTTCGCGCCATGCAACTCATCTCCGAATATGAGCCACATAACCGTGGCGCTTATGGCGGCTGTATCGGTTACATCGGACTGAATGGCACACTGAATCAAGCCATCACTATTCGCACCTTTGTCTCGCGTAACGGAGAACTATGGTTCCAGGCAGGTGGAGGCATTGTAGCCAAGAGCAATGAGGAATATGAATTACAGGAAGTGAACAACAAACTCGGTGCGTTACGCCGTGCCATCTTAAAAGCAGAAGAATTATGAAAATAGTCATCATTGATAATTACGACTCGTTTACCTACAATCTGGCCCACCTCGTTCAAGAACTGGGTGCACAGGTGACGGTCTTCCGCAATGACCAGTTCGAACTGTCCCAACTGGAATCTTTCAGTAAGATTATTCTCTCACCAGGTCCTGGCATCCCGTCAGAAGCAGGATTACTGCTGGATGTCATCCGCACCTATGCTGGCAAAAAGCCTATCCTCGGTGTTTGCCTTGGCCATCAGGCCATCGGCGAGGCCTTTGGCGGACAGTTGGAAAACTTAAGCGATGTCTTCCACGGAGTAGCTACCGAGGGTACCCAGTTGGGCAACGATCCTATCTTCGCAGGACTTCCCTCCCGCATCACGATGGGCCGCTATCACTCCTGGGTAGTCTCCAAGAATGGGTTTCCCTCATGTCTGGAAATCACTGCTGAGAGCGATGAGGGACAGATTATGGCTCTTAAGCACAAGACCCTCAACATACGCGGCATTCAATTCCACCCAGAAAGCGTACTCACGCCCGATGGCAAAAAGATGCTGCAGAACTGGCTTTTCCTCTAACATCGAATATCAAAAAACTAAACAATATGAAATTGACAATGAAAGACATCCTCAATAGGATGCTCAACCACGAGGAACTCTCTCGTGAAGAAATGAAGAATATTTTGATAGGTATCACACAGAGTGAATTTCCCAACGAGCAAATTACAGCCTTGCTCACTGCTTTGCAAATGCGCGGCGTGACCGTTGACGAATTGCTGGGTTTCCGGGATGGTATCTTGGAAACAGGAGTCCCTGCCATCCTCAATGCTGACCGATATATTGACGTTGTGGGAACAGGTGGTGATCGCAAGAACACATTTAATATTTCAACAACGAGCTGCTTCGTTATTGCCGGAGCCGGCTATAAAGTAGCAAAGCACGGCAACTATGCTGCCACTTCCGTTTCGGGTGCATCGAACGTGATTCAGCATCATGGTGTCAAGTTCACCGACGACCTGGACCGACTGAACCGTTCACTCGATGAGGCTGGTATTGTCTATCTGCATGCCCAACTCTTTGCCAAGGCCATGAAATTCGTTGGTCCTATCCGCAAGGCGCTGCAGTTTCCCACTATCTTCAACCTGCTTGGTCCTCTGGTAAATCCCAGTCAGCCCAAGTGTCAACTCTTAGGGGTGGCCAACCTCGACCAGATGCGCTTATACAATAATGTATATCAGAAAATTGGTATTGACTATGGCATTGTCAACAGCATCGACGGTTATGACGAGATTTCACTGACTGGCGATTTCAAGGTAACGACCAACCAGTATGAACGTATTTTCAAGCCACAGGATCTCGGTTTCGACATCGCCAAGCCCGAAGAGTTGGTTGGTGGAGCCAACGAAGAGGAAGCAGCAGAGATTTTTGATGCCGTACTGGAAAATCGTGCCCTGCCGGCTCAGAAGAACATCGTGCTGGCAAATGCGGCTTTCGGAATTCAAGTATTGGAAAAAGGACAAAAGAGCATCGAGGAGTGCATTGCTATAGCCCGTGAAAGTATCGACAGTGGCAACGCTCTCAAAACCTTCAAGAAATTTGCTGAGATCAATTCATAACATGCCTATGGACATCCTACAGGAAATAGTGGCTCACAAGCGTATAGAGGTAGAGCTGTTCAAGCAGCAACTGTCAGAGCGTGATATTCACCACAGCGTAGAATCTATCACTGATTTCTATCCTCCGTCCATGAAAGAAGCATTGACAACTTCCGCATCTGGCATCATCGCTGAGTTTAAGCGCCGCTCCCCCTCGAAGGGCTGGATTAAAGAGGAAGGACAGGCAGAAATCATTCCTCTGGCTTACCAGCAACAGGGTGCTGCAGCTCTCTCCATCCTCACGGACGAGAAATACTTCGGTGGGCACGATGACTTCATCCGAAAGGCACGGTATGCAGGCGTAAAGATTCCTATCCTTTACAAGAACTTCGTCATCGACGAGTATCAACTTTTCCAAGCTCGCCTCTGCGGTGCCTCTGCCGTCCTGCTCATTGCTGCCTGCCTAACGAAACAAGAATGCCGAATGCTCATGAGTTCCGCTCATGAGCTAGGCCTCGAAGTGCTTCTGGAGATGCATAGCGAACCTGAATTGGAGTATGCCGCCTCGGAACCTGATATGTGTGGCATCAACAATCGTAACCTGGGGTCCTTCATCACCGATGTGCAAAACAGCTACCGACTGGCAGAACTGTTGCCAAAGGAGGCTGTCAAGGTGAGCGAGAGTGGCATCTCCAACCCTCAAACCATCTGTGATCTTCGCCAGGCTGGTTTTCATGGTTTTCTCATCGGAGAGACTTTCATGAAGACACCCGATCCGGGCTTGGCGCTCAAGGATTTCATTTTAGAAATATCGAAAAAAAATGATCATTAAAGTATGTGGCATGCGCGACCCGGTAAACATCAAGGATGTTGAAGAACTGGGTGTCGACTGGCAGGGATTTATTTTCTGGCCCAGTTCAAGCCGCTATGTGAGCGAGAAACCGGCCTACTTACCGACGAAAACGAAACGTGTTGGTGTCTTTGTTGATGCAAATATCGAAGAAGTCTTGGCTACGGCTGAAAAATATGCCCTCGACATCATCCAACTTCACGGCGACGAACGACCTGACTACTGCCAATGGCTAAAAGCTAATAGCCAACAGCAACTCATCAAGGCCTTCAACATTGCCACTGCTGAAGATTTACAACAGACCAAGCCCTACGAAGGACTCGTCGACTATTTCCTGTTTGACACAAAGGCGAAGATGGTTGGTGGCAATGGCACGCAGTTTGACTGGTCCGTCCTCTCGGCCTATCGTGGCAACACGCCTTTTCTTCTCAGCGGAGGTATCGGTCCTGACGACGCAGAGAAAGTCAGGAACTTTCATCACCCCCAACTGGCTGGTATTGACCTGAACTCTCGTTTTGAGCTCAGTCCCGCTCTCAAAGATATTGAAAAATTAAAACAATTTATCACTGAACACAATGAATAAGATCAATAAACTTTTCTCTGAAAAGAAAGACAGCAAACTACTGTCACTTTATTTCTGTGCCGGTGCCCCTACTCTGGAGGGTACGGCAGAAGTTATTAAAACACTGGAACGACGAGGTATCTCCATGATTGAAGTGGGAATTCCCTTCAGCGACCCGATGGCAGATGGACCTGTCATCCAAGATGCCGCCACACGGGCTCTCAAGAACGGCATGAGCGTTCAACTGCTTTTCGATCAACTGAAAACAATCAAGGACGATGTGCAGATTCCTCTCGTGCTGATGGGGTATTTAAACCCTATCATGCAGTATGGATTCGAAGCGTTCTGCCGAAGCTGTGTGGATAGTGGCGTGAGTGGTATGATTATCCCAGACCTGCCCTTCAAGGACTATCTGGAACTGGTAAAGCCCGTAGCCGACCGCTACGACCTGCGCGTCATCATGCTCATCACGCCGGAGACATCAGACGAGCGCATCCGTTTCATCGACGCCCATACTGATGGCTTCATCTATATGGTCAGCTCTGCAGCCATCACAGGTGCACAGAAATCGTTCGACGATGCCAAACAGGAGTACTTCCGCCGTATCAATGCCATGAACCTGCGCAATCCTCGCATGATAGGTTTCGGTATCAGTAATGCACAGACGCTGAAAGCTGCTCAGGACAATGCCGCTGGTGCCATTATCGGATCGAAGTTCGTCACACTGCTCAGCGAGAGCAAGGATGCCGACGAGGCACTGGACAAACTCTATGAAGCCTTGGCACAATAACGAAATATATAAATAATGTAAAAGAAGAGCGATTTTTCGCTCTTTTTTTGCTACCTTTGCACTCAAACTACTAAAACAACATAATATGAGAAAAATTTTCCCCTTGCTGATGCTGTGTCTGGCCACCCTTTCTTTGCAGGCCAAAGGATGGGACGAGCAGCAATACAAACAGATAGAACAGAGCATACGTGTTCCGCAATTTGCAGACAAAGTGTATGACATCACCAAGTATGGTGCCAAGCCTGACGGCGAGGCTGCCAAAAACCAGAAAGCCATCCAGAAAGCTATCGACAAATGTTCGAAGAAAGGTGGCGGTAAGGTGGTGATTCCTGCCGGCAAGCGTTTCCTGACAGGAGCCATCCAGCTCAAAAGCGGTGTCAACCTCGTCGTGGAAGAAGGTGCTGTCTTGGAGTTTGTCTTTGACGTGTCACTCTATCCTATCGTAGAGACCTCTTGGGAGGGTTTGGAATGTTTCAACCTCTCACCCTGTGTCTATGCCTACGGAGCCAGAGACATTGCCATCACCGGTAAGGGGACCATCGACGGAGGCGGTTCCAACGAGACATGGTGGCCTTGGTGTGGCAACGGTCGTTTCGGAGCCAAGGAGGGAGGCATCTCCCAGACCAAGGGTGGTCGTGCACGCCTTCTGAAAGCAGGTGAAGACGGCATCCCCATGTATGATGAGAAAGGCAACAGAAGCCCTGAGCGTGTATTCGGCCCTCAAGACGGCCTGCGCCCCCAGCTGGTGAATTTCAATAAGTGTGAAGGCATTCTGATGGAGGACATCACCCTGTTGCGTTCACCTTTCTGGGTCATCCACCCCCTACATTCGAATGACATCACCGTTCGCCGTGTCAAGATGATTAACGACGGACCCAATGGAGACGGATGCGACCCTGAGTGCTGCAACCGTGTTCTCATAGAGGATTGTTTCTTCAATACTGGCGACGACTGCATTGCCATCAAGAGCGGACGCAATCGTGACGGACGTGAGCGTAACATGCCCAGCCAGAACATCATCATCCGTAATTGCGAGATGAAGAACGGTCATGGCGGTGTCGTTGTGGGCAGTGAGATCAGCGGAGGCTGCAAGAATGTCTATGCACACGATTGTGTGATGGACTCTCCGAATTTGGATCGCGTGCTCCGCATCAAGACGAACTCCTGTCGTGGAGGTGTCATCGAGAATATCAACATGCGTGATGTCAAGGTAGGCCAGTGCAAGGAAGCCGTATTGAAAATCAATACAGACTATGAGCCACGCGAGATTTGCTGTCGTGGTTTCTACCCTACCGTACGCAATGTCACAATGGAAAATGTCACCTGTCAGAAGTCTAAGTACGGCGTGATGATTGTGGGTTACGAAGACCCCAAACTGGCTTATACCGTCAACAATATCACCGTGCGCAACTGTCAGTTCGACGGTGTGTACGACAAACCCGTCCAGCAGATAGGACTGGCTCAGGATGTCACCTACGACAACTTGATTGTCAATGGCGGCCTGGTATTGCAGGAGAAGCCTTACAAGAACTATTCGGAGTGGCTCACCTACTCAGAGATGAAGCGCGTGCCAGAGAGCTATATGCTTGATTTCTCGAAGAAACCCAAATGGAGCTATGTGATGGGTATCGAACTGGAGAGTATGCTTGACACCTACCTGCGCTATGGAGGTGACGAGATCCTGAAATATTGCAAGATGTATACCGACAAGATGATTGCAGAGAATGGCGACATCACAGGCTATAACATCCTCGACTATAATCTCGACAACATCCGTACAGGCCATTTTGTGACCCGTATGTATCAGCATTGGCCTGAGCAGAAGAACCTGCTGGCTATGAAGACGATGATGAAGCAATTGCAGGATCAGCCTCGCACGATTGCCGACAAGGTATTCTGGCACAAAGCCATCTATGCCTATCAGGTTTGGCTCGACGGCATCTTCATGGGACTGCCCTTCCGCGTACTGACAGCACCTATCATGGAAAAATTTCAGAAGACTCAGAAAAGCCGGAAAAATCCGACTACTCAGAGTATCTACGATGATGCGGTCAACCAATTAAAGATTACCTACGAACGCACCCTCGATCCCAAGACAGGCCTGAACCGCCATGCCTACGATGAGACACGCAAGACGTTCTGGGCTGATCAGCAGACGGGACTTTCCCAACATTGCTGGGGTCGCGCGCAGGGTTGGTTCACGATGGCACTCGTAGAAGTGCTCGACGCACTGCCTGAAGACTATGCACGACGTTCAGAGGTGATTGAACTGCTGAAAAAGGATTTCGATGCCATCCTGAAGTGGCAAGACAAGAAGACGGGACTCTGGTTTCAGGTCATGGACAGCCCGAAAGAGGAAGGCAACTATCTGGAATCTACCTGTTCATCGATGTTTACCTATGCCTTGCTGAAGGCCTGTCGTAAGGGCTATGTAGACGAGAAATACCGTGACGCAGGTATCAAGGCCTATAAGGGCATCATCAATCATTTCATCCGCATCAATCCTGACAAGACCATCTCACTGACCCAGTGTTGTGAGGTTGCTGGTCTTGGTCCCGCTGCTACACCAGAAGTAGTGGCTGCTATGAAGAAAATCAACCCCAAAGGCACCGTTAAAGAGAATCGCCGTCGCGACGGTAGTTATAAATACTATCTCAGCGAGCCTCTTCGCGACAACGATGCAAAAGGTGTAGGTCCTTTCATTTGGGCCTCGCTCGAAATGGAAATGATGGGATATACAACTGAGAAATTGAAAAAGTGAATATATCTATAAAGGAAAAGAAATTATGAAGAAGTATCTGTTAACCCTATCGGCTGCACTATTGTCACTAGCTGCTGCAGCCGAAGACTATAATCTTAACAAGCCTTTCGGCTTCTGTACCGTGTCATCACGCACTGAGACAAGCAGCACCTATGATATTACTGGAGGAGGAATATACACCTACCCCACAGACGGATTTACCGGCAAAGTTATCATACTGAAGTCAAATAGTCAGGATCAACAGGCGGCTATTCAGAATGCTATCAAACAGAACGACGTCGTCATTCTCGATGGAGCAGATGGTGAATTTATTGTCAGTAGCAATGTGGGAATCTCAGCGTCCAACAAGACTATCATTGGTATCAACAATGCGTGCATCAGCACAAAATGGTACATAGACGAGGAAATCAAGGACCTGCTCAACAATGCTACCGACGACAGAACACCCGCAAAAAAGGGAGTTAAGAATATGAGCACCAGCTCTGACGACAATTTGGGAGGAACGGTAGCTGGACAAACTATCAAAGAACAGGCAGAATACATCACCCGTAAGCTCCTTTACGAAAAATACAAGAACGAGAACTACCGTAAATCCGGATGTATCACGTTGAACGGTTGTCAAAACGTCATCATCCGCAACATCACCTTCAAGGGGCCTGGTTCTCTTGATGCTGCCGGCAACGACCTCATCGTCTGCACAGGAGCTAAACACTGCTGGATTGACCATTGTGAGTTTATGGATGGTATGGATGGCAACTTCGACATTACAAACAGTGCTGATTTCAATACCATCAGCTGGTGTATTTTCCGCTACACTGAGCGCTCTTATATGCACCAGAACACGAACCTTATTGGTAGCAGTGACAGCGAGGCAAAAGGTTATCTCAATACCACTTTTGCTTTCAACTGGTGGGCTTCTGGTTGTAATCAGCGTATGCCAATGGGACGCGTGGGAAAAATCCACATGCTGAACAATTATTACACCTGCACAGGTGCCAGTCTCTGTATGAACCCTCGCATCAACTCAGAGTTCCTCATCGAAGGCAACTATTTCGCTGCTGGCGTAACGAAATGCTATAGAAACAATGATGCCACAGCAGTTACATGGGCTGACGACAACACTATTCCCAGTGGTGCTTCTAAGCCTACCTCCTTTGGCACCAAAGTCACTGTCCCCTATACCTACACCGTAGCCCCTACAGCCGATGTTCCTGCAGCAGTGGAAGCTGGTGCTGGCGCCACCCTGCCCTATGGGGAAGAACGTGATGAGCCAGACCCTGCCGATGGTGTATCAGGAAGCATCATGTGGCCATTCAATGTTGGTGGCGCAAATCAAGCATCATCCATCTCGGCATCCTTTGGCGCTAACATTGCTTCAACTTCTGTGACATTAGGCGATGACTTATCTTACGATGGGACTCAAAACATCTCATCAATTGGCAAAGAAACCAAAATCAAAGCAAACGTTCCTAACGCACCATCGCCTGCTGCAAGCAATGCCATCACCTTCAAGTTCACCCCTGCCTCTGGGTATAAGTTCAAATGCGCCAAAGTTTCTGTTACTGCAACCAAAATAGGTACCGACGGAGGTAAAATTGATATTACATGGAACGATGTGAAAGAAATAAAACTTGGAACAGCCCTGACACCAAAACGTAATTCTACTCCTTCAGGGAAACCCAGTGAGGATCCTTTCTATACCACGTATGAATATGACATAAAGAATCAATCAACAGCGACAAACGATCCTTGTTCATTAGTTATTAACCTCTACGCATTAGGACAAACGGGAAGCCTTAAGGATTATGGTTTCTGCAACATCATGATTCAAGGTAACCTTATTGACAGTTCTACAGGCATCAGCACTCCTGTCGTTATCAAAGGCGACGGACATATCTACAACCTCCGAGGTCAGCGAGTAGACGAAAGCTATAAAGGTATCGTGATTAAGAACGGTAAAAAGTATATCCAGAAATAAACATTAAGGAGGCTCACTTCACTAATGAGCCTCCTTTTTTTTGCAATTTTTTTTGGTCACTCTGTTCAAATAATAGCACCGGCTACCATCAAAGTGGCAGCAATAAGAGTAAATAATTTTTTCATAAGCATTTTGTTTTAATTTGGGTTATTAATATAAAAGTTTCAACTCGTTTACGTTCATTTGTGTCTGTCCACATCGCGCGGGGAGGTGGTATATAACACGATGCAAAAACAATACTGAAAAGAGGGGTCTCGAGCCAAATCGGGTTTTGGCTCGAGCCAAACCCCGTTCTGGCTCGAGCCAAGTCAACGGGGGTGCCGAGTCAGTAAATTGCATTTCTCAAGGTAATCTGCCGTTTAGTTTCTCTAAAAGCAAGAACGCTGCAAAATCACAAACCAACATACATCCCATACACGACACTGTAAATGTAAATAAATATTTGTAAAATGAGCAGGCTTCCCGAGTACAAAAGGAAACGAATTTGTATGCATTCAGAATTTTTCTCTAGTAGGGAAATTATTGCTAGACTTAATAGTAGCAAAAATTAATCTAGGGTAAAAAAAGAATTTGCGACAGAAATATTTGGTAGTTATGAGAAGTTTACGTAATTATGCATCGTGTTATATGCTACTTCCCCCGCGAGGTGAGTACAAATGAACGTGAACGAATCGAAACTTTTATATTAATAACCCAAATTAAAACAAAATACTTATGAAAAAATTATTTACTCTTATTGCTGCCTCTCTGATGACCGTTGGTGCTCAGGCACAAGAAAAATTAGCATTGGACAAGGACGCTACTGATAGAACGTATCTAAAAGTTTAGCTTAACCCTTTTCTATTATTCGTAAACGTTTACGGACTTTTTGTTGCTTTTTTACCCACAAAATTCTCGTTTCTCCAACATATTTTTTGTACCTTTGCCACGCAAACTGCTACTAAGATATATATATTATTAAATTAATAACTTAAAACTTACAGTTTATGAAGAAACAATTACTTCGTTTAGGTACGCTTTGCTTACTAGCTTTATGCTGTTGCTTAGGACTCCAGGCACAGACGTACACTAATCAGGACTTCAGTGCTACCTGGAGTATGAACAAAGGTTCGCTAAGCACCGGCATAGCCGACCCAGCCGCCGCCATTGGCGACATGTCATGGGGAATGGGTAGCAACATCGTCTTAAACACTACCGAAACAGGAACTCATTTTGAAAAGGTATTCACCCTTTTCACAGACAAGACCAAAAAGGACAACAAACGCGAATCGATTGACGATAACTACGTTGAGTTCAAGTTCACGCCAAAGGCAGGAGTAACAGCAACACCAACTTCGCTGAGCTTCGACATCGTAAAAGTTGCGACTGGCGATCCCAAAATATGGGTTGAGTGCATACAAGGTACTACCACGACATCAATAGCGGAAGAAGTAGCTATAACGAGGGATAACGGAGAAACTCCCAGTGAACATCAAACATTCGATTTAACTACAAAGACTGCTATTGTAGCAACCACTGGTGAAACCATCTTCCGCATCTATATTGGCAAGTTGACACCGACTTCCAAACAAGTCGGCATTGCGAACGTGGTTGTTAATGGCAAGGTGAATGGTGAGGTTACAAAATACACCACAGTATACGATCTTGCTACAGCAATTAACGACAACACAAAAAAAATTGAAAAGAAGGAAGGCGACGTTGCTGCAACAACAGCTGACCCAGCAGCCAAGGCTCCACTTCTTCATGTTGATGCAACCAATGGAAAACTTGGCCCAAACAGCACAGATTGGGCTCAGATTAACGCAAATACTATCCTAACCCTCCCAGGCGTTCCTCAAGGAAGCACCATTACATTTGCTCTTTACAACTCAACGGCCCTGACCATAAACGGTATTGATTATAAGAACGGAGAGACTTACACAACTAAAAAGGACGAGAATGTTGTGATGACATGCAAGGCCAATGGCTACATCAAGAGCATCACCGTTGTTGGTACAGAATTTGTCACACTTGCTGGTGCTGACGGCTACACACATATTTGGCCACTGAGCGTTTCTTCTGGTGGAGAAAAATTTAACCTGCAAGGAAAAGGCGATTATGAATATACTATAGACGACCGAACACTCATCATTAATACAGCGAAAGGCAAATTCGTCTATAACAAAGATGAATGGACCCAATGTGGCGATGGTACCATCTTCAAAGTTCCTGCATACGCAGGCTCAAAGATTTCATGGGGTGCCTACAATACTGGCGTTACTGCTGGTATGACTGTAGGAGGAGACTTGGTCAACAAATATTATGTCGTTTTAGAAGAAGGTACTGCTGAACTGACAGCCAAAGGCTTGGGTTACATGAGCAGCATGAAGATTGAGCCCATTGATATCTTCGAGGCTACAGGAAATGTTACAGGGGCTTCTATTGATGGAGCTGCTGTTACTTTCACTGCAGAAGGCAACGGACAGAAATATTCATCAAAGATTGCATCAGGTGCCATTAGCGTCAAACTCCCTGCTGACACCTACACTCTGAGTTTGAGCGAGGATGTGAACTACGTTATCAGTTCTCCTGAAAACGTGGTCGTTAGTGATAATGGTAGTATCGGAACTATAACAGTCATTGCAGCACAAGAACAGACCGTAACTGGACAAATCACCAATGCCCCAGCAGAAGCATTTGAGTTAACCTTCACTGGTGCTTCTCACAACAAAAAGATTTCACTTGAGGCAAATGCTACATCATATAGTGTTGTACTGGATCCAGATACCTATACCATCAATTCATCTGCAGGAACTTTGTCTCCTTTGTCAAAAGCCAGTTTTAAGGTATTGAAAGAAGCTGTAACATTCAACATCTATTACCCTGAAGCTGCCGTACCTGCTGCAACAAGTCAAAACATTACTGTTGACAACACTGCTACTGTTGCTGCAAACATTTATAACACTGTTACTGATGCCCTTGCAGCCGCTAAGGCCGGTAATATCTCCAACCCTATCATCACTCTGACCAGTGGACAGACTTATATGGAGCAGGTTAAGGTAGACATGCCTAACGTTACACTGAAGACCAGCGGCGAGGAAACGGCAACTATCACCTTCTACTATGGTATCGGCTACACATACTACAGCTTAGGTTCTGACGGCTATTACAACAAGGACCGCGCCAACACACGTAACTCCATCAACATGATTGACCCTCAGCGCTGGGGTGCTACTGTACTTGTGACAAGCAAGGGTAATAACTTCAGGGCAGAGAACATCACTTTTGAGAACAGTTTCAACCAGCGCTACACCAAAGAAGAAGTTGTGGATGGTGTGCGTCCTAACGGAGCTCAAAAGATTAACTACGATCGTACTTTAACAGAGGGAGCTACAGGGTATAAGGCAGCAGACACCAAGGATGTCACTGAACGTGGTGCTGCTATTGCATTTGAGAACGACCCTACTGGTGTACAACTTTACAACTGTACTTTTATCGGGTCACAGGACACCTTCTTCAGCAGTGGTAAGATTTACGTCAAGGATTGCAATATCATTGGTAATACAGACTACATCTTTGGCGGTGGCTACGTAGTCTTTGACAATTGTGATTTGACAATCGGAGGCTATAGTGACAAAGAAACCAGCGCTTACATCACGGCATACAAAGAAGGAAATACTCTGGATGCCAGCAAGACATATATTTTCCGTGACTGCACCGTAAAAGCAGGAACTCGTAAATACATCCTTGCTAATCTCGGACGCGACTGGGGCGGAGCTGGAGCCAGTGTTTATTACTTCAATTTGAAAAACGAGATTGGCGACAAACTGAAATTTGAGTGGAAAGATATGGGTGGCGGAGTTTCTGCAGCAACAGCCAACCTCCACATTTACGACTTTGATCCTACTATCAATGCAAAATACAACACAACAGGTTCTACTGGAGCCAACATCAATGGTGTTGTTCCTGATGAAAAAGCACTCGAACTCTATGAGGGCGTTGTAAGCAAACTAGGTTTCACCCCTGAAAAGATGTACAGCGACGTCCTAAACCTTGACGAGAACAGTGCTTACAACGTTTGCAACATTGCAGCCAGCAACGGTGTAACAAGAGACATCACGCTGAAACTGGCGCTCACTGCAAACAACTGGTCTCCTATCGTTCTGCCATTTGCACTCACAGCAGAGCAGATTGCAACAATGTTTGGAAGTGATGCTAAAGTTGCAGAACTTAAGACAGCAGATAATGCACAAATTAACTTCACAACTGCCACAGCCATTGAGGCCAATAAGCCTTACATCATCAACGTTGCAGAAAACTTTGCCTCAGCAAATATCAGCGGAATCAAACTGGTAAAGGCTGATGCTCAGCAAACTGTTGCCGGATGGACTTTCTGTGGTATCTACGAAGCAGGTAAGGTGCCTGTTGACAGCTACTATTTCAACAACAGTCAACTTAAGAAGGCTGCTGATGGTACTACCGACATCAAACCTTTCTGTGCATATCTGTCAAATGCCACCGCTGAAACTGTTACTTATACTATTGATGGAGTCCTTACTGCCATCAACAAAGTAAAGGTAGGTGTGGATGCTGAGGGCAACGGTCCCATCTACAACCTCGCTGGTCAGAAAGTTGACAGTTCTTACAAGGGCATCGTCATCAAGAATGGAAAGAAGGTGATTGTAAAGTAAACACTACACCTTTATAAAAATATAGCAGTGGCTGTTTTCCCACACGGGGAATGCAGCCACTGCTGTTTTAGTTAAAAAAGCATTTCCGTAAACGATTGCAAGAAAAAACAATAAGATTATTTTGCAGTTTTAAGATTTATTTGTAAATTTGCAGGCAGAATCATAAAAATATTTTTATTAATTTCTTAAAACTACTAATTTTATGTCTGTTAAATTGAAGAGTATGCGAATTGCGTTCGCACTTTCTTTCCTGCTTATTGTAGGTAGTTTGTCGGCGCAGAACGTTACTGGAACAGTCAAAGATGCAACAGGTGAGGCTGTCATCGGAGCCACTGTCCAGGAACAGGGTACTTCAAATGCTGCAGTAACCGATTTCGACGGTAACTTCTCATTGAAGGTATCAGGAAACAAGCCAATCGTTATCTCATACATTGGTATGAAGAGTCAGACGGTTGACGTTAAAGGTAAGAGCCACGTTGACGTGACGTTGCAGGACGACAACACCCAGCTCGAAGAACTGGTTGTTATCGGTTACGGTACAGCAAGAAAGAAAGACCTGACAGGTGCTGTGAGCACCGTGAAGGGTTCTGACCTTGTAAAAGTGCCTGTTACCAACGTTGCTGAGGCACTGACTGGTAAGTTAGCTGGTGTGCAGATTACCACTTCCGATGGTTCGCCTGACGCAGAAATGCTGATTCGCGTTCGTGGTGGCGGTTCTATCACTGGTGACAACTCACCTCTCTACATTGTAGACGGCTTCCCCGTATCAAGTATTGGTGACATTTCTTCTTCAGATATCGAAGACATCACCGTATTGAAAGATGCTGCTTCAACAGCTATCTACGGTTCTCAGGGTGCTAACGGTGTTATCCTGATTACAACCAAGGGTGCTAAGGGCGGTAAGACCCAGGTTAGCTACAACATGTACATCCAGGGTAAGACCATCCGCAAGACACTTGACACCATGAATCCTTACCAATATGTGATGTATCTGTACGAGCGTCAGGCTCTGCAGGGAGCTTCTGGTATCAGCAACTTCGAAAAGCGCTATGGTGCTTTCGATGACCTCGATCTGTACAAGTACCAGGCTGGTCACGATTGGCAGGACGAGATGTTCGGCAATCACGACATCTCTATGAGTCACAATCTGAGCATCAGCGGCGGTACTGATAAGACAAAGTACTCTTTGAGCGGAACGTATGCTAATGATAACAGTTTGATGGAAGGCAATGGCTATCGCCGTTACAACATGAACTTCAAACTGAAGCATGAGATCACCGATGGTCTTGACCTCGACTTCGGTGTACGTCTGGCTGATACAGAGACAAAGGGTCAGGGTACTGGTGGTGGATCATACAAGATTCGTTCTTACGATGCTATCGCCACAGGTCCTGTATTCGGTCTATACGACCAGATTGAGATTGACCCCAGTACTATGTCTGAAGAGGAATATGAGGAGTATATTAATGCTACCCGTTCATTGAAAGATCGTGTAAACGACTACTGGCGCCGTAAGAACGAGCGTAAGTACAACTTCAATGCAGCCATCAACTGGAAAATCAACAAGATGTTCACCTATCGCGCTGAGGGTGGTTACGACTACACTTTCTATCAGTTGAAAGACTGGTTCGGTGCTCGCAGTAACAAGGCCGTTCAGGATGGTGGTTCGTTGCCTATGGGACAGTGGGACAAGAGAGATTCTTGGAAACTGCGCCTGGCTCACACTTTGACTTTCAAGAAGAATTTCAATAAGATTCACGACGTGAACGTGATGATTGGTCAGGAATATGTTGCCAGCAACAACGAGACCATGTCAATGCTTGGTAAGTACTTCCAGAAAGATATCAGTCCAGAGAAGATGTTTGCTTCAATGCAGAACAACTCACACGCCATGGGTGCACAGACCATTTCTTCAAGCCTCGGTCAAGAGGATCGCACCGTTTCATTCTTCGGACGTGCCAACTACACATTGATGGACCGTTACCTCTTCACCGTTACCATTCGTGAAGACGGTAGCTCGAAGTTCTCTAAGGGTAACCGCTGGGGCTTCTTCCCCGCCTTCGCTTTCGGTTGGCGTGTGATTGAGGAGCCTTGGATGGAGAAAACCAAGTCTTGGTTGAGCAACTTGAAACTGCGTCTCTCTTATGGTACCGCTGGTAACAACCGTATTGGCAATGCCATGTTCGCAACAGAGTACAAGAGCTACTCAAGCAGCAAGTACTATGGTGCCGGCAATCAGCAGAACCCACACTACACATTGAACAATGAGCAGTTGGCTAACCCCGACCTGAAGTGGGAGACTACTATTACACGTAACATCGGTATCGACTTCGGTTTCTTCAATGAACGCCTCTCCGGTAGTTTGGATGTTTATTGGAACACCGTAAAAGACTTGCTCGTCGATCGCTCCATCACTGCTATCGGCTACAAGTCTATGCAGGAGAACATCGGTCAGACTTCTAACCGTGGTGTCGAACTGACATTGAATGCAGCCATCCTGCAGCATAAGGACTACACGCTGAATTTCAATTTCAACATTGGTTTCAACAAGAACAAAGTTGACGAATTGGCTAACGGCGTTACATACATGCCTTACGAGTCTAACGCTTTCTCAAGTGATATGCGTGGCCGCGACGACTATCGCGTAATCGTTGGCGAACCTCTCGGTTTGGTATGGGGCTTCGTTTACGATGGTATCTATGGTGTTGACGACTTCCAGACATACGTGGATGATAACGGAAACACACAGTTCCTGTTTGACTCATCAGGTAAATATATCCTCAAGGAAGGTGTTGTTGACAACACTTACACCACTGCTGGTTCCAGAGGTGGTCTGCGTCCTGGTGCTCCCAAGCTGAAGGACTTGAACGGTGACGGCGTCATCGATGCTGATCACGACCGTACCATTATCGGTAAGACTCAGCCTAAGTTCACTGGTGGTTTCGGTCTGAACGCCACTTGGAAGGGCTTTGACTTCGCAGCCAACTTCAACTATGTAGTTGGAAACGATGTTTACAACATGGATAAGATGATTACTTACCAGTCATATCGTAACCAGTGGGCTGCTCTCCGTCAGGAAATGGCTCCTGTAACCCAGGGCGGACAGGCATGGACCTATATGGATCCATCTTCTGGACAGATTATTACTGACTACACTACATTGAAGAATATGAATGCTGGTGCTACATTGTGGTCTGGTGCTACCGTATCCGACAACAACCCTGTTCCAACATCTTACTTCATCGAAGATGGTTCATACCTGCGTCTACAGAACCTCACCTTGGGTTATACACTGCCTTTGAAGTGGACCAAGAAGTTCGCTTGCAACCAGTTCCGTCTCTACTGCACACTGAACAATGTGTTCTGTCTGACCAAGTACACGGGATACGATCCTGAGGTCAACTCAAGTATCCGTGGCAGCAAGACCAGCGGTTTGACTCCTGGTGCCGACTTCTCAGCATATCCTAAGTCATTCTCATGGACTATCGGTGCTAACATCACATTCTAATCAAACCTACTACATATTAAGAATATGAAAAAGAAAATTTTATATATTGCAGCATTAGCCTTGACAGTAGGATTCTCTTCTTGCGAAAAGACGCTGGAAACCGAGACGCTGTCAACCGATAACTTGGACTATCTTTGCTCCAACTCGACTGATGCCCGAAAGATGATAGACCACGTCTACGCTTTCTTCTGCGAAGATACTTACACTTCACGTATGAGCACCAACTGGATGCAGAATACGGACGTGGAAGTAGGATTCCTGACAAAAGCCAATACGGTAGAAAACACACGTCGTGGTATCTGGGCTTTGAACGCTTCTCAGTTCAACGATATCCAGAACTGCTGGGACAACTCTTTCAAAGCTATTGACTTCGCCAACCAGTGTATTGCCGGTATTGAAAACAGCAGTGCTTATAAGGACGGCCTTGACCGCGACATGAAGCAACTGCACGGTGAGGCATACTGCCTGCGTGCCTACTGGTACTGGCTGATGTGTAACTTCTGGGCTGATGTACCCTACTCTTCTGAGCCAACAACAAAGGAAAACTACGATAAGATAGGTGGACGTATTGACAAGAACATCATCTACAGCAAGTGCATCCAGGACCTCATCAATGTGGAAGAGGAAATGATGTGGAGTTCAGAAATCTCTACTGAACGCATGAATCGTGAGTTCGCTCTTGGTTTCATCGTTAAGCTCGCTATGTTCCGTGCCGGATACTCAATGCAGGCTGATGGAACGATGGCTCGCTCTACTGGTTCTGGTGAGGATTACACCATTACTTACAAGGATGAGAATGGCACAGAAAAGACTGCTACCACAGCAGATGACTACTATTTGGTAGCTAAGGCTTATGCCTTGAAGTTGATTGATTTGAAGGACCGTCCGCTGAGCACTGACTTCAAAGGCATCTTTGCTAATGAAATCAATGGTTGCAGCCCTGGTGACAGCGATGTACTCTTTGAAATGGGCTTCGTTCCTAACTCTGGTGGTGACATCGGCTGGTGTCATGGCCTGAGCGTTGTGGCCAGCTCAAAAGGTGCTGGTACAACCTATACCAACCTCACTCCAAGTTATGCATGCTCTTTCAATCCCCAGGATCAGCGTCTGCCAGTAACATGTGCTAACTTCCGCTGGTTGAACGACAACAAGCAAGCTGCTGTTGATGCATTGAACGTACAGCCCGCCAAGTGGTGTCGTATGGACTTGAATGTTACTACTGTTGAGAGCAAGGGTACTGGTATCAACTGGCCTGTACTGCGCTATGCTGACGTACTGCTGTTATTGGCTGAGGCCGACAACGAAATTAACAATGGCCCAACAGCTCTTGCCAAAGAAATGTTGACCCGCGTTCGTGCTCGTGCGTTTGCTAATGCTACCAACCAGACCGAAATGGTTACCGATTATATTAACGCCCTGACCTCTCACGATGACTTCAAAGAGGCTATTATCAACGAGCGTGCTTGGGAGTTCGGCGGTGAGAATATCCGTAAGTTCGACCTCATTCGCTGGAACAACTATGCAAGCAAGGTTGTTGATGCCATCGAGTGGATTCGTGATGTAGCCCAGAACTACAACCAGACCTCTATTGTTAATGGTGAGTTCATCTACGACAAGAATCAGGAGATTCTGGATTTGGGTATTGCCAACCGTCTCTTCTACAACTACACCAAAGGTGAAGTTCAGTTTGTTAACGACTATTTCACATACTGCGACAAGAAGGCCAGCCCATACAGCACAGCTGAGAAACTGGCAGATGAGGACATCAAGTCAGCAGGTGCCACCTTTGACGGACTGAAGTATGTTGCATTCTTGGAAGATCTGATGTCAGTAAGCGACACCGATCCTGAGACTAAGCAGAAGTACGGTACCGACGATGATGGTAACACGATTAAGAAGGGTATCTTCAACGAGCGTATCCGCTACTCATGGCTGGGTATCACTGAGGGCGTCCTGGACAATGGTACAGAAGATTTGACTCCAATCCGTTCAAAAGTTGCTCCTTATGTTATTCCTATCCCATCGTCTCGTGTATCAGCTTCTAAGGGTACACTGTCAAACGACGGTTATGCTATTCGAAACAAATAAAAAGCAAGGACTATGAAACTTAAGAATATTTTAGCAATTATGCTGCTCGCAGCTACGACAACTGGTTTTCTGAGCAGCTGTAGCGATAAAGCTACTGACAGTCTGGCTCCTCGTCTGTTCCGTCCTGTTGCTTCTCTCGTAACTAGCAACAACTCGGTTACAGCATCATGGGACAACATCAGTGGTGCGACCCAATATAACTTAACGCTTTACCGGGTTTCTGGACAAGACGAAGCCGGTGAGAATATCTATGAAGCTGTATCAACTGGTAGCTGCGAATCATCTCCCTATACTTTCGATGATTTGGCTTGGGACGAGAAGTATCGTGTTGAAATCAGTTGCTCTGGCAACAATATCGAATCTAAGACTTATACAACCAGTGATGTAAACGTAGCATATCCTACCAGTCTGAAGTCTTCTCCAAAGACAATTGATAATGCTGCACGTATTACTTGGGATCTGAACGGTGACCAGATCAAGACTATCGTTGCTACCCCAGAGGACGGCGAAGGTGATCCAGTAATTGTTACACTCTCCGACGCACAGTATGAGGCTGGTCAGATTGATATTATGGGTCTGGAGGCTGGTACAAAGTATATCTTTACTGCCTACAGCGACAAGGAAGAGCTCTCCAACTCAACTTATGTTGGAAAAGTAACTGCTACTACCTCAAAACCCATCGACTTTGATGAGGCTTATGGTGCAGGAAAATGGCTCGACATTCGTGAGTATGACGAGAAACAGGCTAAGGACACCCTCAAGACCCCAGAATTCTGGGAACAGGTGTCTGACGGTATGACCATCATTCTTCGCGGTGACTTTGACTATAAAGTCAACAACAGTCAACCCTTCGACAAGTCTGTACGATTCGTGACTGCTTCAACACTTGGTAACAACGCACGTTTCATTTCATCAGGTGGTTTGACTCTGGCAAAGGGTGTTACTATCGACTTCATTGAATTTGTAAATGTTGACTTTATCAGTGATAAGGCAATGCCTGACGGAGGAAATGAAATTGCCACTAATAAAGACACGGGATTCGGAGGTCGTCAGGTGTTCAATATCAACGGTACGAATTCGACACTGAAGAAAATCTCATTTAAAGGTTGTAAAATCGAGGGTTATCGTGCTATGGTACGTGCCCAAGCAGCTACTGATGCCATTCAGGAGATTGAAGTTGACAATTGTATCATAAACGGTATCGGTAACCAAGGTGTATTCACAACAAACAACAAGGCTGCTGATTTCCAAAAGATTACATTGAAGAATAGTACGATTACAAATATTGTGATGCTCTGCGACCTTCGCAATTCCAAGGGTAACATAGAGTTCAATATTGTTAATTGCACATTCTGCTATGCGCCAATCGAGACGACAGCAAAAGCTGACACACCATTGTTCCGTATTAATGGAAACAAGAACACTGTAAATCTCAATGTACAGAACACGCTGTTTGGTCCTTCTATGTACACTGGTGGTGGCGGCTCTTCAATCACTACGTACAAAGCTGGTGAAAAAGGCTCCATCTTCTTGAACGGAAGTGAAACTACACTCGCATCTGTATCAAAGAGCTTCAAGACCAACTTTACATGGACTGAAGTTGGTGCAAACCTAACAACCTATCCTCTGGATGGCCTGCAGGAACTCAGCGTGGACGAGACAGGACTTTGGAGTGCTCCTGCTTCAGGTGAATTCAAACTGATTACTAGCGTAGGAGAAGACGGTATCGGTGACCCACGTTGGGCAGAATAAGCCAATCATCCCTACTCTATAACTCAAAATCGGGCAGACACGCTGAATGTCTGCCCGATTGTTTTTTCGCTAAATGTTTGGAAGTTACGAAGAAAACTATTACCTTTGCTACCAAATTAAAAAAATAAATGAGAGTTTTTTTATTCCTTTTATGTTTCGTCAATAGCTGTCTCCAAGCCATAGCAGAAAATTATCCGTATCGTTCTGATTATATGTGGACAACAGTACCCGACCATGGCGACTGGTTATATCAATGCGGTGAAAAGGCTAAAGTGGAGGTGGGATTCTATCTTTATGGTGTACCACAGAATATAGAAGTGGAGTATGAGATTGCTCCTGACATGATGCCAGCAACATCTAAAGGCAGGATAAAACTTAAAAACGGACGTGGAGTTATTGCCATAGGTACGCTGAAAGAGCCAGGATTCTTGGATTTAAGATTAACATCAACTATAAACAACAAGAAATATCTGCACCACATGAAGGTGGGTTTTTCGCCTGAGAAGTTGAAACCTTACACAAAGAATCCTGCTGATTTTGATGCCTTCTGGCAACAGAATCTGAAGGAAGCCCGTAAGACACCCGTCAGCGTGACCTGCAAAAAAGCAGAACAGTATTCTACAAATAAAGTGGAGGCTTTCCTGCTGAATATCAAAACGGATAAACGGCATAGCATCTATGCTTATCTGACTAAGCCCCAAAAAGCAGGAAAATATCCTGTTGTACTCTGTCCTCCTGGAGCCGGCATCAAAACGATCAAAGAACCGATGCGCAACCTGTTCTATGCGGAGAATGGTTTTATTCGCATGGAAATGGAGATTCACGGACTTAATCCCGAGATGACGGATCAACAGTTCAAAGAAATCACCCGTGCCTTTGATCATGAAAATGGATATCTCACCAATGGCCTGGATAATCGTGACAATTACTATATGAAACATGTTTATGTAGCATGCGTCAGAGCTATTGACTACCTGACTTCTCTTCAAGAGTGGGATGGGAAAAACGTATTTGTCCAAGGGGGAAGTCAAGGAGGCGCTCTTGCATTGATAACAGCAGGTCTTGACTCCAGAATTACAGCTTGTGTTGCCAACCACCCTGCATTAGCAGATATGGCAGGATATCTGGATCATCGGGCTGGTGGCTATCCGCACTTCAATCGAATGAACAACATGTTGACTCGCGAAAAGGTGGAAACAATGGCATACTATGATGTAGTCAACTTTGCCCGTCGCATCACCTGTCCAGTATATCTGACTTGGGGTTTTAACGACAATACATGTCCTCCGACCACCAGTTACATCGTCTGGAATCTGATAACAGCTCCAAAAGAGTCGCTCATTACCCCTATTAACGAGCATTGGACATCAGATACGACCAATTACTCACAAATGTTATGGCTCAAAAGTCACCTAGATAAATAACTATTAATTGAATAAAAATATGAAACTGCTATCTATTTTAACACTTTTATTTTTCCCTCTTTCATCTGCCTTTGCAGAAGGAGTTGAAAAAGAGTCGAACGAACAGAACACGCCAGAAGGATGGACTGCTGTAGAACTCCCCAAAGTACCGACAATTACCGCAGCCAATACTTTTAATATTGTGGACTATGGTGCGACAGAATCGGCTGCAGATAATACTTCTGCCATACAAAAGGCTTTGAATGCTGCCAATAGTGCAGGGGGCGGAATGGTGGTGGTACCCGCCGGAACATGGATGTTCGGTCGCATCACAGTGGGATCGAAAACAATACTTCACCTTGCCGCTGGGGCTACGCTGAAACTGCTTTCCTATGACAGTCAGCCTGACCACACGAATAAAACTGCTTATATCACCGGTAAAAGCGGTGCGTCGGATATCATCATCGAAGGCGAGAGCAAAGAGACATCTATCATCGAAGGACAAGGTGGCCCTTGGTGGGATGCAGTCGAAACCAAAGTGTCTGGATTGCAACGTGGCTCTATTATCCGCTTTAATCAGGGGGAACGCTACTTGTTCCGCAATTTCCGCATACAGAATGCTCCTGGTACAAATCTTACTATAGGGCAATCCGGAAAAGGTGCACACAACACTGTACACGATGTAGACATTTATGCACCGGCATCATCTGCAAAAGATCCGTCGCACAACACTGACGGAATACCCATATGGACACAGTATGTGAACATTTACAACTGCACCATTGATACGGGTGACGACAATGTAGTAACTGACAGCGAAGCTCGCTACGTGCATGTATGGAACTGTGACTTCAAAGCCGGTCATGGGGCTTCATTGGGCAGCTATACATCAAATATGCATCACATCATATATGAAAATTTGACATTTGAAGGTACTGATTGTGGTTTCCGCCTAAAGTCTAATGTAGAACGCAGTGGCGATGTGCACGACATTATTTTCCGTAACTGCAAGATGACAAATGTAGCGACACCAATACAAATTACGGCTTGGTACGACAAAATACCTGATAAACCAGAAAACGCTGAAACAAAAGACAAGACACCGACGACACCCGAGTATCATCATATTCTGATTCAGAACGTCACGGCATCAGGTTATAATAATAAAAGCAGCAATGATAAAAATTACAATGGTATCATGATTTACGGACGCCCGGAAAGTTATGTATATGATGTTACTTTCGACAATGTAAACATTTCACATAAAAACGGTGTGAGACTGTTCTACTGTAAAGACATTAAATTTATCAATGGCTGCACATTTACCAGAACTAAGGACAACAAAACAGTAAAAGCCAGCGATGCTGATTTGAGTGCGGTTATGGAGAATACTTATGAGGCTACATATTCATGGAATAAGACATCAGGGATTTCCGACATTACTGTCAATAAAGCGGGAGGAGCTTATTATACGCTGCAAGGCCAAAGGCTTGAGGGAAAACCTACAAAACGAGGTATCTATATCCAAAACGGGAAAAAATGGATAAAGTAATTGAATAGCAAACATTAATCGTAAACGTTTACGGAGTAATAAGTGTTAAAGATATTTTATATGACTGAATAATTTATTACTTTTGCGCCCGAAACTATAATAACACTTTATTAATTTTTAAAACTACTAATTTTATGTCTGTTAAACTTAAGAGTATGCGAATTGCGTTCACACTTGCTTTCCTACTGATTGTAGGTAGTTTGTCAGCGCAGACCGTACAGGTCAACGTGAAAGATGCAACAGGCGAGGCAGTCATTGGTGCCAGCGTCCTGGAACAGGGCACGCAGAATGGTGGTGTGACCGACTTCGATGGCAATTTCACTATCAAATTAACGGCCAACAAGCCTATCGTCATCTCATACATTGGTATGAAGACTCAGACGATTAATGTGAATGGCAAGTCATCCATCAATGTAGTTCTGGCAGAAGATGCTACTACACTGAATGACGTGGTTGTCATTGGTTATGGTACCATGAAACGTAAGGACTTGACAGGTTCTGTGGCTTCTGTTACAGGTGAGTCTCTGTCTGCCGTTCCGGTATCTAATGTTTCTGAAGCACTGCAAGGTAAACTGGGTGGTGTCAACGTCATTGCACAGGACGGACGTCCTGGCGGTGAAATGTCAATCCGTGTTCGCGGTGGTGGTTCTATCACACAGTCGAACGACCCATTGTTTATTGTAGATGGTATCGCAGTCAGCTCTATTGACGATATTCCTGCCGACCAAATCGAATCAATCGATGTACTGAAGGATGCTTCATCTACGGCAATTTATGGTGCCCGCGGTGCTAATGGAGTTATCATGGTAACCACAAAGGGCGCTAAGGAAGGTAAGGCTACTGTAAAGTATAATATGTACTATCAGATTAAGGCTAAACCCAAATTGTTGCCTCTGCAGGATGCTTACACTTTCGTTAGCAATTCATGGGAATACCTGACTGCCGACGGTAAGGGCGATGGCGTAGCCAGATACTATGGACTGGGAAGCGCCAATGGTAATCACCTGAATGAATATAAGAGCGTAGCATCTCACAACTATCTGGAGGATGTGTTTGAAACAGGACACATGTGGAACCATGACCTCTCAGTAAGCGGTGGTACCGACAAGACAAAGTATTTTGCATCCGTTGGTTACAACAACGATCATTCGACCATGAAGAATTCTGGTTTCAACCGTTGGAACATCAACCTGAAACTTCAACAGGCCATCACCAAGAATCTGAAACTCGATATCAACGCACGTTATACGGAGTCCAAGATTCAGTTGAACAGGTTCTTCCAAAGCTCACATGCTAACAACACGTTGGTTTATCCCTGGATGTTCAATATGATTGACAATCCTCTGGGCTCTGGTGCAACGACGGACTTCGGTGAAGGTAACATCTTTGCAGAACAGCAGTATAACCCATTGGGAGTTATCAGCGATAACGATTATACCAGAAAAAATCAGCGTATCCGTTTGAATACTGCTCTGACTTGGACTATCATCAACAACTTGACTGCCAGAACAGAATTGGGTCTCTCTCGTTTCTGGAACACGACAGAAATATGGAATGGCCCTAACTACGGTCGCGACCTCGTTTCACAGGCCAGACTGACCAAAGGCGATGGCTATAACACTTCATGGACAACAACCTTGAACTATGACTTTGCAGACATCCTGAAGACGGAAGACCACTCTTTGAACGTGCTCTTCGGTAATGAAATACTAGGAAACCGTTCCAACAGTTCTTCCATCCTCGGTTATCAGTACCCCACTTCATGGGACAAGGAGACTGTTTTCGGACAGATTCAAATGGCGCAGGATCGTAACCAGAGTAAATTTGAAAATAGCATCGGTGTTCCTGCTCGTACTATTTCATGGTTCGGACGTGTCAACTACAATTTCCTAAGCCGATACCTGTTTACATTTACCATGCGTGCTGATGGTAGCTCGAAATTTGCAGATGGTAAGCGTTGGGGATACTTCCCCGCTGGAGCTATCGCATGGCGTATCTCTGAAGAGCCTTTCTTGGCTAGTGCCCAAAACTGGCTCGATAACCTGAAACTCCGTTTATCTTTCGGTGTATCTGGTAACGACAATATTAATGCCAACGCATTCATTGATGCATGGAGTTCAACTCAGAGTGCTGTTGATGGTTCGTATAGCTATGGACTTGGTTCTATCAAAGGCAACCCTAACTTGACATGGGAGAAGACCATTTCCCGCAACATCGGTCTCGACTACGGTTTCCTCGGCGGTAAGTTCAATGGTTCTATCGATTTCTATTGGAATACCACAAAAGACTGTCTGATGCTTGTTCCTATCTCCTTGGGTACCGGCCGTTCTTATCAGTTCCAGAATGCTGCCAAAACCTCTAACAAAGGTATTGAATTTGCTTTCAACTACAACATCATCAGGAGTAAGGATCTGAACTTGAGTTTCGGTATCAACTACAACTACAATGTCAACAAGATTGAGGAAGTAGCAGATGCCAACATGGGATCTACCATGACTTTCGCCTCAACATCTATGAACCCACAAACTCCATACGTTATCCGCAAGGGCGAACCCGTTGGTGTAATAGAGGGTTACAAGTCTGCAGGTTTCTATACTGTTAATGACTTCAATTATGATAATGGTGTATGGACCCTGAAAGACGGTGTTCACGATACCAAGGTAACTTCTTATGCTGGAAGCAATAACTATACACTTGCCGAAGGACAGACCGCATTCCCCGGTATGCCTAAGTATGCAGATACTAACAACGACGGTGTAGCCGATGCAAACGATGTTACTATCATTGGTCGCATGTCACCTAAGCACACTGGTGGTTTCCACTTCAATGGTTCTTATAAAGGATTTGACTTCAGCGCCAACTTCACTTATCAGCTTGACGGTAAGGTATTCAATGCCAACTACGCTCGCTCGGTACATAGCGGTAACACCGATAAATGGGCTTCTATGAGCCGTCTGTCATCTAAGTTCGACAATCATTGGAGAATGTATGATATCAATGCAAACGGTGACCTTGAACTCGTAACCGAACCAGAGGCTCTGGCTGCTCTGAACCAGAATGCCCAGTATGGTCTTTTAGGTTATGTCAAGCACGATGCTCCTGTCATCAGCGACGATTATATCGAGAGCGCTAGATTCCTGCGCCTGCAAACACTTACTATCGGTTACACACTGCCTAAGCAGTTGATTCAGAAGATTGGCATTAGCAATGCACGTATCTACTTCACTGGTGGTAACCTCTTCTGCATTAAATCGTACGATGGTCTCGATCCCGAAGTGAATACGGACTCACAGATGAATACCAACTATGCAGGATTCCCAACTCCTGGATATGACTACAATGCATATCCAAGAAGCCGCACATTCACTTTCGGTCTTAACGTAACATTCTAATAGGAAAATAATAACGATGAATAAAATGAGAAACAAAATAGTAGGTATCGCCCTTTGCACAGCAGGACTATTTGCGATGAGCTCCTGTGGCGACTATCTTGAAACATCTTCTCCATCAACAATCTCTGCCGACTTGGCAACATCGTCCATAGACGGTTGCCAGACGACACTCGATGGAGCTTACAATGATTTCCATATCGCACTGCGTGACCAAATATTTGCCAATGGTCTTTTTTACGCATTGGATGCTGCAGGTTCTGACATCGAGCGTCATGGTGGTGAACAAAACATTGGTCGTATCGCCGCTGAGACTTTCTATAACGGAGCTAATGCCGATGTTATTTCTTCTTTCACGGTAAAGACAGATCTGAATACTGCTGACGAAAAGACTGCATTCTATCTGCTTTATAAACTCATCACGAATACCAACGTACTGACTGACGGTATTACGGAGGATATGATGAACGATGAGAAGAATGGAACAGATTACAAATCTATCTATGCTCAGGCAACCTGCATGAAGGTAACATGCTATCGGGAACTGATTAAGTACTATGGTGACGTCATGTACGTCTTTGATCTTGACGATATCCCAACCGAGCTGACTTCACGACTTGATCTCTATGACAAAATGATTGAGGACTTGAATGCTGTTAAGGACATGTGCCCTGAGCTCACTGCTGCTAATAAGACTAAGTTCACTAAGCAGTATGCCTATGCACTGTTGGGACGAATCGCTATGGAGGCTGGAAGCTATCAGACATACCGTCTTGACGTGACAGATGCCTCTCGCCTGGAAAAACATCCTGACTATACAGACATCAATAACGCAACTTATGCTCGTCCAACCAATTACAAGGAATACTACGATCAGGCTTATACAGCCTTCAAATGGGTGGCAGAAAATCCAGGTGGAGCTAGCTTCGATTCCAGCGACTATACCACTTTCTTCACACAGCTTCATGATGTAGATGGAAACTATGCAGATGAATCTATCTTCGAAGACGAAAACGTTCAGGGATCTTCTACTTCTGGTAATAGCGAGCGTCCGTACGCTATCGGTCGTCCAGCAACCAGCTCTAACAAGTTTGGAGTATGCAAGTCATATGGTCAATGCCGCATCAATCCTGCTTTCTATTATGGCAAGTTCGATCCTAAAGATAAGCGTCGTGACATTTCGTGTGTTATTACCGGTTCATATCTGAAAGCCGCTACAAAACGTAAAGACCTTGAAGGATATGATGGTAAGGGATGCTGCTATGAGGTGCTGCTTGGTTTCAATATGAAGACTGCTGCCGACGGTGCCGGTATTGCTTGTGGCAAGTTCGACGAGAACCGTCAGGTAAGCCCATATACCACCCAACAGCGTAGGTCTGGTATCAACCATCCATACATGCGCCTCTCTGAGATATATCTCGGTTTGGCTGAGGCTGCTCTGATGAAGACTTCACCTGACCAAACAACAGCTGACACCTATTATAACAAGACTCACGAGCGTGCAGGTCTCGCAAAGGCTACTGGTGTCACTCTGGAACAAGTAATTGACGAGCGCGGCTTTGAATTTGCTGCTGAGGGTGACCGTCGTTGGACACTGATTCGCACTGGCTTTATCGGAAAGAAAGTCAAGGAGATTAAAGAATTGACCAAGAAGATGATTGATGGTTTAAAGGCCAATGGTTACTACACATTCGATAATGGGAATACCATCGGTAACTATATCTACTACAAGGGGGTAGACCCTACAGCACTGGGGATGACATCACGCGTGACTGGTCCTACTCCAGAAGAGATGTTGGTTGGCGGTTATGAGCCTACCACTGATAAAGAAGCAGTACAGTTCCCCGGATGGCGTGGTCAGCACGACTGGGAATATTATAGTACCAGTTCATATCCCAACAGTAACATTGCCATTAAAGGTCTGTTTACAAACATTACCTCTACTCCTGAAGGTTACTACAAAATGGATTGGGGTAAGGGACTCGTAGATCAAGAAGAAACAAACGGATTCTATTATGATGATCTCTTCAAGGGCTGGGACTTCAAGTCTGCACCAATTTACTTGGTTCCTATGTCTGAAAATGCCTTGATTGGAGGATTTACCAATGGCTATGGTTTCAGAAGCACTTTCTAAATTAGAATAGAAAAAAAATAATCGGGCAGACCATTCAAAATGTTTGTCCGATTATTTTTTATTTATTAAATGCCGTAGGGAGATCATATGGCGAAGCCTTCGAACACTGAGCCCGTAATTCGTCAGAAAGTTCCAAGAAGAAATCATGACCTAGAATAGACGAAATCTTGAATAATAACGCTACAGAAACATCCTTACGCTTAAAAACATCATAAATATTGGTTCGCTCACATGGAACTTTCATAGCAAGCCAACTGGCCGAACGTCCTTGTTCGTCCAAAACCTCTTTAATTCTTTTTCCGATATGCATATCTCGTTTAGTCTTCGTTTTATAAAAAATTTTTTATACATGACAAAAGTACAAAAGAAATACTCATCTAGCAAGAAAATACACTAAGAAAACACCTAATGTATAATATTATCCTACACATATATACAAGATTCTCAACAACTCATTCATCTGATGTCAATATTTGTTTATTTACAAAAAAATTAGTAACTTTGTAGCAATTGTAAATTATTAATTATGATGAAAACTATACTTACACTTTTTGCAATGCTGACATTATCAGCAAATGCACAGATGCTACCCTATCAGAATCCACAACTGACTGCGGAACAAAGAGCAGAAGATCTTTTAGGAAGACTCACCTTAGAGGAAAAAGTCAAACTCATGATGGACCAGTCACCTGCCATTCCCCGATTGGGCATCCCACAGTTTCATTGGTGGAGTGAAGCTTTACATGGAGTGGGCAGAAATGGTTATACCACCGTATTCCCTATTACTACCATGATGGCAGCATCCTGGGACGACGCCCTACTCTATCGGGTATTCACAGCAGTCAGCGATGAGGCGCGAGCCAAAAATCAGGAAGCCAAGAAAAGCGGCAATTTGAAACGCTATCAGGGACTCTCATTCTGGACACCTAATATCAATATATTCCGCGACCCTCGATGGGGACGTGGTCAGGAGACTTATGGTGAAGATCCATATCTGACTGGACAGATGGGACTGGCTGTAGTGAACGGACTGCAAGGACAGACATACCACCAGAATACTCAGAACACACATAAATATAAGAAGCTTCTGGCATGTGCCAAACACTTTGCCGTACATAGCGGACCAGAATGGAATCGTCATGAGTTCGATATACAACAACTACCTGAACGTGACCTATGGGAAACTTATTTGCCAGCCTTCAAAGATCTGGTACAAAAAGGAGATGTGGCTGAAATTATGTGTGCATATCAACGTATTGACGGAGATCCATGTTGCGGTAATGCACGTTACGAGCAGCACATCCTGCGTAATGAATGGGGATTCAAAGGACTGATCACCAGTGACTGCGGTGCTATTCGCGACTTCCTGCCAAAATGGCATAACGTTTCAAAAGACGGTGCTGCTGCCTCAGCCAAAGCGGTTCTTTCTGGAACTGACGTAGAATGCGGTTCGCAATACAAACATCTGCCCGAAGCCGTCAAACGCGGCGACATCGCTGAAGCACAATTGGATGTCAGTTTGAGACGACTGCTGATAGCTCGTTTTGAGTTGGGCGACTTCGATAGCGATGATATGGTAGAATGGACAAAGATTCCCAGCAGTGTCATTGCCTGCAAAGAGCATAAAGAACTGGCCCTGCAAATGGCTCGTGAAGGCACTGTCCTGTTGAAGAATAATGGCATCTTGCCACTAAACTCTCAACTCCCAAAGACTACGGGTAGGCGAGCAAAGCCCGGGAATGCTCTAAACTCTAAACTCGTTGTCATGGGGCCTAATGCTAACGACTCTATCATGATGTGGGGAAACTATAGTGGTTTTGCAACTAAGACCATCACCATACTTGAAGGACTTCGGCAACAACTTGGTCATGTCAGATACATACAAGGCTGCGGACTGACTCGTCAAGAAGTGCAGGAAAGTCATTTTAACCAAATACAGACGCCACAAGGTCAGCAAGGGTTACAAGCTACCTATTGGAACAATACGAAAATGGAAGGTCAGCCTGTCACAACAATCATTATAAAAGAACCACTGAACCTGAGTAATGGCGGAAACACAGTATTTGCACCAGGTGTTAATCTGGAACATTTCTCTGCTAAATATGAAGGAACGTTTATTCCTACCAGGGACGAAACACTGACATTCCGTGGCAGCTCTGATAATAAGATGCGTATCTTAGTAAACGGTGATACGATTATCAATGTCTGGCGCATTATGAATCGAATGCAAGAAAAAAGCAAAGACTTGAAAGTAAAAGCAGGCAAACCTTATCATATCCAGATAGACTATTTGCAAGAAGGGGGGATGGCTGCTATAAAATTTGATATTGTCAAAAAAGAGGCGCCTACACATCAGGATATTATCAGACAAATAGGGAACGCGGATGTCGTGATTTTTGCCGGAGGCATCTCTCCACGAGTTGAAGGAGAAGAGATGAAAATCAGTGAACCGGGTTTCAAGGGAGGTGACCGAACAGACATTGAACTTCCTGCCGTTCAACGTGAACTTCTAAAAGCACTGCACAAAGCTGGTAAGAAAATCATTTTCATCAATTGCTCAGGCGGTGCAATGGCTATGGTTCCAGAACAAGAGATATGCGATGCTATCATTCAGGGATGGTATGGTGGCGAACGTGGTGGTGAGGCTATGGCAGAAATTATCACTGGCAAATATAATCCCAATGGTAAATTGCCGATGACGTTCTATAAGAGTGTGAATGACTTGCCTGACTTCCTGGACTATCGCATGCAGAATAGAACCTATCGCTATTTTAAAGGCGAGCCTCTCTATCCTTTCGGTTATGGTCTAAGCTATACTACATTTGAAATAGGTAAGCCAGAATACTTATATAACAAGGTACGTGTGAAAGTGAAGAATACTGGTAAAATGGACGGCACGGAAGTGGTTCAGGTTTATATGCGTAATACCGCAGACACAGAAGGTCCATTGAAAACACTTCGTGCATACCAGCGCGTCAATCTAAAAGCAGGAGAAAGCAAAACCGTTGAGATTGATTTCCCACGCGAACGTTTTGAGGGATGGGACATACAGACAAATACCATCAAGGTTGTTCCTGGAAGATATGAATTGATGGTAGGGTCGTCGAGTGCAGACAAAGACTTGAAAAAGATAATAGTAAATATTCAATAAAAAAGAAATCCTCTCGTACTGAGAGGATTTCTTTTTTTGTTATTTCTTAGGAGCTGCCTTCTTGGCTGGAGCCTTTTTTGCTGGAGCTTTCTTAGGAGCCGCCTTCTTGGCAGGCTTTTCCTCCTCAGGAGACTCATATTTCGACAGGCGAGCCTTCAAACGAGTGATTTCCTCGTCCTTATACTCAATCTCATCACCCTGATTGCGAATGGTCGTGAGCAGTGCATTGAGTTCCTCGTTGTCGATTTCAGGAGGATACAGCGCATTCACTCTGTTGATGAAGTCACCCAGAATATTCATATAATTGGTGAAGGCATCAAACGGTCCGCTGTAGATACCACGGTCCAGACCAACGTTAGAAGGTTTGGTGGTCATAAAGCGGAAGTTGTTGCTGGCCTGCAGATAATCCCAGTCCTGATTGATACGTGGCTCGTTGGCAATACGCACGCGATCAGCAACACTATAAAGTTTGTTGAATGCCTCACGCTGCATGGCGTTACCTAACCAGCATGAAACATCGCGCTCTTCGTCTACCCACGACAGAGTATCAGGCACATCCAGGTTGCTTACACTCTTCACCTTCATGCAGATTTCGGTAGGCGTAGAGAATGTAATACCCTTCTCCTTAGCACATGCAGGCAGCGCCTTCAAGAAGTCGAGGATATTAGAACTTAGTGGCTGAGCGATACCTAATGCAGAAAGTTCCATGAAGATATTGATGATCTGTTCCTCTTCAGGCAGACGAGCAATACGGTCGATATATGCATCGGCAAACAATGGATAACCATCCCAGTCTGCATTATTGAAACGCAGCGAGATATCATCTGACAACTCTACATCACGAAGCAACAGTTTCAGGTTGGGGGCGATGTTACAGTTATAGACATAGTGAGGCGACTTCCAACCCAGTACGTGCTTGGCACCTTCTGTCAGCATACCTTTGAAACCCATAGCAGCTACCTGACCTCCGATATCATCGCTATAGATAAGAGAAGAGTTGCGGAGAACTGTTGGCTTCTTGCCGAAGTACTCTTCTATTTTCTGGCACTGCTTCTTCACATCCAGTGCGAAGGTCTCTTCGTTAGCCAAAGAAGACAAACCGTGAGAGTAAGGCTCGGCCAAGAACTCAACACAACCAGTGCTGTTCAACTCTTGCAACTTCTCCAAGACCTGTGGAGCATGCATTTCCAACTGCTCGATACCTACACCTGAAAGCGAGAATGCTACCTTGAAATCCTTGCCATTGTCACGAATCATGTCGCTGATGGCATTCAGGGCTGGCATATAGCTACGCTCAGCAATGTCACTGATACTACGCTCGTTCTCATAATCATCATAGTAATAATGATCGGTACCGATATCGAAGAAACGATAGCGCTTCAGATGAATAATCTGATGTATCTCGAAATATAAACAAATTGTTTTCATAATCTTTTTCGTTTTTTACCTTTTTACTTTTTTACCTTTACTGTTCCCATCCTAAGGTTCTCTTATACAGCGTTGCAATCCATGCGCCCACTTTCTCCCAAGTAATCTGGTCCACTTCTTTCTTACCTTCTTCCTTTAGATACTGGAAGAGACTGTCGTTGGCACATATGCTATAGATGGCATCAGCCAGTGCATGAATGTCCCAATAGTCGACCTTGATACAATTATGGAGAATCTCTGCACAACCAGATTGCTTAGAGATAATAGAAGGTGTGCCACACTGCATAGCCTCCAACGGCGAGATACCGAAAGGTTCAGAAACAGATGGCATCACATAGACATCAGAGTCTTTCAAACACTCATATACCTGTTTACCTCGCATAAATCCTGGGAAGTGGAAACGATCGGCTATACCGCGTTCAGCTGCCAAATGAATCATAGCATCCATCATATCACCAGAACCTGCCATACAGAAACGAACATTACGTGTGCGGCGAATGACCATATTGGCAGCCTCAACGAAATACTCTGGACCCTTCTGCATCGTGATACGACCGAGGAAGGTGACCACCTTGTCCTTGCCTGTATGGTCTGGACGAGGAATAGCCTGATACTCTTCGGGCAGAGGATAAACGGCATTATGAACGGTGAAGCACTTACGTGGATCCTGATGATACTGATGTATCACTGTTTGACGAGTCAGTTCTGATACACACATGATGCAGTCTGCCCAGTCCATACCATTTTTCTCAATAGAATAAACGGTTGGGTTCACCTTTCCACGAGAGCGGTCAAAATCGGTAGCATGAACGTGAATACAAAGTGGCTTACCGCTTACCTGCTTAGCATGAATACCGGCAGGATAGGTCAACCAGTCGTGTGCATGAATGATATCAAAATCAAACGTACGAGCCACCACACCGGCTATTATTGAGTAATTGTTGATTTCCTCATGCAGATTGCCGGGATAACCACCAGCGAACTCCATGGCACCCAAATCATTGACGTGCATATAATTGAAATCGGCATAGATATGGTCGCGCAATCTAAAATACAGATCGGGATCCATTATATTGCCCACGCGGTCGCGCACATAGTCGTAGTTGACATCACGCCAAGCTATGGGCACAGCGTTCATAGCCACAATATTGCAGGCAGTGCGGTCTTCATCGCCAAAAGGTTTTGGCAGACATAGTGTGATATCCATATCACCCTGAGCATGCAAGCCCTGAGAGATACCATAGTTAGCAGTGGCAAGTCCACCGAATACGTGAGGAGGATACTCCCATCCAAACATTAATACTTTCATAGTCTTCTCCTCCTATTTTACTTTTGATATGAATATTTCTCCAACAATTTCAGCGTACGCAGAATCTCAGCAACATTCATGGCAAAGGCCATTGCTCCACGTCCGTGGAATGGCGGGTTGCCATCAAACAATTCACTGATTGTTCCGAGTGCGTGATAGTTGATTTCATCCTCATAACCTACCATCTGGCGTTCTACAAAACTCAAGCGAGTGCGTTTGTAGATTTTCAGACAAGCCTCCATATAGAATCCACCCAACCAAGGCCAAGCAGTTCCCTGATGATAAGCATAGTCGCGTTGGGTCTGTGGACCTACATACATTGGATTATAGCCTCCACTCTTTGGAGAGAGAGAACGCAAGCCCTTCGGTGTGAGCAATTCGCGGGTACAGATATCCAGCACGCTCTTCTTCTGCTCCTGTGATAGTGGAGAATAGTCGAAAGCAACAGCGAATATCATATTGGGGCGAACACTCCAGTCCATCATATTGCCATCTACATAATCCAGCAAATAGCCATACTCATTGAGGAAAGTTTCCACAAAAGAAGTCTTGCAGAGTTCTGCATACTTTTCAAGTTTGGCAGCATACTTCTTGTCGCCGAATTCATTCTCCTGTGAAGCACAGAACTTCAAAGCGTTATACCACAGCGCATTAAACTCTACTATATAACCGGAACGAGGCACTACCGGACGACCATTTGCTGTGGAATTCATCCATGTAATAGCCTTGTCGCGACCATTGGCATAAAGTAATCCATTCTCATCCAGACGCATATTGGCGTTGCCACCTTTGATGACATAATTGACGATATCCTTCACCAGTTTACCGTACATCTTATAGCCTTTTTCCAAGCCAGCGTCTTTCGCATACTGCTGAATAGCCCATACTGCCCACAGAGGAACATCCGGATGTTCAATCTCATAGATTTTCACACTGAGTGGTTTGCCTTCCATAAACTCACGGAGCCCTTTTTCTGCCGTTTTCATGACGTGTTCGAAGTAATCCTGCTCGCCAATAGCCAATGTTAGACCCGGCAGGGCAATAAAAGTATCACGAGCACGTGCTTTAAACCAAGGATAACCAGCCAACAGGTAGCGGTCGTCATTATCATCAAGATGCTCTGCCGAACTGCCACTACGACGATCGCGGAAATGGAACTGGTGGGCGGCAGCTACCAAGCAATGATAGAAATTGTCACGAGGCTGGCGCACATCAATCTCTTTCTGGAAAAGAGCCTTCAGACTGCTACTCTTAATTTCCTTGGTGGAAGCTGCAAAGATAATGCTCTCCCCCTTCTTGATGGAAACTTCGAAATAGCCGGGCACATACAGGTCTTCATTAGAAGCATATCCACGTTCCTGCTCTTTTGGATATTCCACACCACGATACCAGTCGGGCTGAAATACAAACTCATTCTTCTTGTTGAACTGCATGTAAAGATCGGGATAGCCGGCATACATACAAGTCTTGATACCGTTGTCTACCTCATGATATTCACGAGATGCCGTCGAGTTCTCATGTGTAAACTGCCTTACTGAACGGAAGGCCAAGAACGGACGGAAACGCAACGTCGTAGCCGAATGAGCATCTTCCAGTGTATAGCGAATAAGGATTCTGTCCTCATAAGCCTGGAAGATTGTTTCTCGTTTTAACAACACGCCACCAACACGATAGAGTGTGGTAGGCACTACATCACAAGTAAACTCACGGATGTACTTGTGACCTTTAGGGCTGAAATTGTTTCCCTGATACTTGTGGAGTCCGAGATTAAACTCAGCACCGTGCTGAATTACCGTGCAGTCGAGCGATGACAACAAAACATGATTTTCGTCATCTAATTCCGGCACGGGAACAACGAGCAGACCATGATACTTGCGCGTATTGCAGTCTACGAGGGTAGAAGCACTATAAGCGCCAGAACGGTTTGTTCGAAGCAATTCACGACGGAGCGACTCCTCCAGGTTGGTCATTACAGCTTTTTCTAATCGCAAATAACTCATAGTTCCTATTTTAAGGTGTTAGTTTTAGATTTGTTTTCAATTCCCAAAAGTACTCAATTTCGGTGTGATTACAAAATAAAAAGAGGTTTTTTTTGTGAAATAGCTTTATTTTTCTCAAAGTAGAAGATTATTCACGGAAAAAAGAATAGTATTTTGTACTTTTATGTTACTTTTGCATATTCGTTACAAGAATATATTGCAGACATGGTAATATTAGGGAAAGAAACAGAAAGAGAACAAATCACACAAGCATTGAAAGACTTGTGGGAACTCCTCACAGAGGATCAACGTATTCTCCTCTTAAAATATACGACACTTGAAAAATTCAAAAAAAATGAATTTATCTATCACGAGCAAGATACTCCTCAATATTTATTTTGTCTTTCTAAAGGAAAAGTAAAAATTTTCAAGGAGGGTATTGGTGGACGCCCACAGATTGTCCGCATGGCAAAGCCGGAAGGATTCTTCGGCTATCGCGCCGGTTTTGTCGGTGTTCATTACAGTACTTCTGCTTCTGCACTTGATTCAGCAACGGTATGTCAGATTCCTCTTCCTGTCATTATTAAAATTATTCATGAAAATAACGATGTTGCTTTATATTTCATCAAGCAATTAGCCAGTCTACTAGGACATGCAGATGAACAGACGGTCAATCTGACGCAAAAACATATTCGTGGGCGCCTGGCAGAAGCATTGCTTCGCCTGAAAAACAAATATGGTGTTGAAGATGACGGAAAAACACTTGCCGTCAGTCTCAGCCGTGAAGACTTGGCCAATCTGTCGAACATGACGACCAGTAATGCTATCCGCACGCTGTCAGCCTTCGCTTCTGAATATCTCGTTGTTACTGACGGGCGACGCATTAAGATTCTTGACGAAACCAAGTTACATAAAATCTCAATGAACGGTTAATCTGGAATCAAGAAATTAATTATTTCTTGTTCAACATCAATATGGTACGCCCCCACAGGTGTACCCATCAATCGTCCATCCACACTGACCAAAGCATGTTTTGCCTCCTCCACCTTGACTTCACGAGTACGGTAGGGATGTACACTACGATGATTAAGGAATCTGCCTGTAATCAACAACCACACGCCGGCAAACACTTGTAGTATGCCTGTGTGATATACCATTGAGACATCCAGCAATCCATTATAAGGAACGGCATTGGGAGTCTGACCATATCCAGGACCACTACCTATACACATAGTCATCACTTTCCGATTGATAACATCTGAATTGATTTTTACATGCATCTTATAGTCCATGCGGTGAAAAATCATTAGGAAAATGGAAACAATGAACGACAGCGTACGTGACCCCAATAGTGAACGTGTCTGACGACGCATATTCATCACATCGGCAATCAAGCCGATATTGATACAGTTAAGGAAATAACGATGACACTGTTCGCCCTTTTTGTTCGTATAGCGAATACATCCTAAATCTACTTGGCGTATACGGCGTTTGATCAGCCAATCTACTGTTTGTTCCAAATTACTTTCCTTGAATTCCCAATAGCGGGCAAAGTCGTTTATCACGCCATTAGGAATCACACCCAAGGCAACGGAGTCGCGTACTTGTTTTTCTTCTTTCATCAAGCAGTTGACGGCATCGTTCAAGGCAGAATCTCCGCCTACTACAATGATGGTTTTATATCCATTATGAATCAACATCGACACAAGTCGTTCTACACTGTCCGTCGACTCACTCTGTACAAAATCATATTGCACCTGACGCTCATCCAGTACTTTCTGTATACGTTCTCTATACTTTCCGCTACGCCTCTTTGGGCAATACAGTATGCCCCACCTTGTATTTAGTTCTGAATTCATAGTTCAAAGTCCATCATTAAATTCCTAATTATATTTACTTTTTCTTCCATGGGGAGCATGGCATCTATCCAATGGATTGTGAAACCACGACGCTCCATACCGCGAAACCAAGTCATTTGACGCTTGGCAAATTGGTGAATGGCTATTTCTAGTCGTTCGAACATCTCGTCGTATGTCAGTCTACCTATCAGATATTCCGTCACATATTTATACTCCAACCCATAATAAATCAGGTCATCTGCAGGAATTCCTTCATCCATCAGCCCTTTCACCTCGTCGATCATCCCTTCTTCGAGTCTTACCTTCAATCGATGCGTAATCTTCTTTCTACGTTCATCTCTATCGATATTTACCCCAATAATCAGTGACTCAACGGGAGGAAGTTCACGGCGAGGAGTGGGATGTTCCAAATTGAAGGTTTCAATCTCTATTGCACGTATAGCACGCTGACAAGAATCCACATCGGTCTTGTTATGCATGTTTGAACCGTTTTTCTCTTTCAGTTCCACCAATATCTGCGTCAACTCCTCCAGGCTTTTTCCTTCTAGACTGGTCCGAAGTTCTACATTTTGAGGCACGGGTGATAATTTGTATCCTTTCAGTACGGCTTCAATATAAAGACCTGTACCACCACAGAGAATAGGCCGATTTCCTCTTCTCCGTATATCTTGGTAGACATCAAAGAAGTCTTGTTGATATTGGAAAAGGTTATATTTTGTGCCCGGTTCACAAATATCAATCAGATGATAGGGAATGTCTACAACAGAATGGCCGACCACGTGATAATCGGCTAAATCTTTGCCTGTTCCGATATCCATACGGCGATATACCTGGCGTGAGTCGGCAGAAATAATTTCTCCCCCAACTTCTTGAGCCAAAGCAGTTGCCAACGTCGTCTTACCGCTAGCCGTAGGCCCGAGTATGGTTATCAGTTGTTTTTCCACCTTTGTTTATATTTAGGCATCAGCAAACACTTTACCATCTCCAAGTGTTACCTGCAACTGGTTATATTCACAATGAAAATCATCTCGGAGACGATTCAAATAACGTTGACATTCCCACTTGCACATAGGCAAATCATGAAGCAGATAATTACCACAAGTCTCTGGCGTTGTAGCAGGCACTTCCTTTTGAGTAAGAATCCATTCCAGACACCGCATGGTCAATTCACGCATGTGCTGCACACCATAATTACCGGTCATCACAATATACATGCCTGTCAAACAGCCCATGGGACCTACATAAACCACATCGTCCTTCACCTCTGAATTACGAAACCATGTAGCCATCAAATGCTCAATACTATGCATCGCTGCAGGAGCCACTGCAGGCTCTTTGTTAGGTTCTGTAATACGCAGATCGAACGTACGAAACTGTTTATCGTCACGAGAAATATAAATCCCAGGCTTCAGCCGTGTATGATCTATCGTAAAACTCTGTATTACTTCCATATCTTTAACTATTTGTCGCCAAAGTTACAAAAAAAAAGCCGTTCGACAAAATCGAACGGCCTTTATTTTGCCAATAGCTATTAGCTAGGCAGCTTATAACTATCTTATTTCAGCTCAGCGAGGTACTTAATGGTGCGAACCATCTGAGAAGTATAAGAGTTCTCATTGTCATACCAAGCAACTACCTGAACGAGAGAGTTGCCATCACCAATCTTTGAAACCATAGTCTGATTAGCATCGAAGAGTGAACCGAA